>JAEUWC010000016.1 GCA_016786465.1 Bdellovibrionales bacterium
CGTCGGCTGCGACTTCGACCACTTTTACCAGCGGTTCATTTGCTTCAACAGGTACCGTCACCGTGACTGATAGTCTGGGTAACGTCGCTTCTTCGACCGTCACCGTCACCCAAGGCGTTCCTGCTGCACCGACCTTGGGCGCTCCACAAACCGATTCTTTGACGTCCAGCCAAGTTCGTTTGAATTGGCAAAACGTTCCGGATGCCACCGGGTACAAGGTTTCCTTGAACAACTTCAGTACGTATGTGGATGTTGGAATGGCGACTTCGTACCTATTCACGGGCCTGACCGGTGGAACGGCCTATACCTTGTACGTTCGCGGCTACAACGCCGGTGGTGATGGCGCAATTACTTCGTATGGCATCACGACCTTAGCGGTGCCAGCCGCACCCACGATTAGCGGTACGATTTCGACGGCTTCGACGTTGGATCTTTCATGGAATTCCGTTGCCGGCGCAACCAGCTACGAAGTTTCTACCAACGGAACGATTTGGACCAATGTCGGTGCGCTTCTGACGTACAGTTTCGCGGGCCTAAATTCGGGAACCAGCTACACACTTTACGTCCGAGCTGAAAACGTGGTCGGTGTCAGTACTGCTACGACGACGACGGTTTCAACACGTCCTGCGGCGCCGACGATTACTGGCGCCACACCGACAGCGACGTCGGTGAACTTGACTTGGTCGGCAGTAACCGGTGCAACCGGTGGTTACTTTGTTTCAAACGACGGAAGTAACTGGAACGCTGTCGCAGGAACGACGTATAATTTTACAGGGCTTTCTAGCGGAACGACCTACACGTTTTACGTGAAGGCCAACAACGGCGGCGGTGACAGCACAAATTCGACCACCAACGCAACGACGATTCCCGCAATGCCTTCGATTTCGGGCACAGTTCCAACCGTCAATTCGATTCAACTGTCTTGGGCAGCCGTAACCGGTGCAACCCATTATGAAGTCAGCATGGACGGTATCGTTTGGATCAATCCAGGTGCACTGACCTATACATTTGCGGGGCTTTCGTCCGGAACATCCTATACGCTTCAACTTCGCGCGCACAATGCATCTGGAACAAGCACGGTCGCATCCACTGGCGCAGTCTTTACGCTGCCAGCAGCTGTCACGATCACGGCTGCAACACCCACCACCACTACCGTTGCCATGAGCTGGAGCGCATCTACCGGTGCAACCAGCTATTCAGTTTCATCCAACGGCAGTACCTGGAATAGCACTGCTTCGACGAACTACACTTTCACAAGTTTGGCATCTGGAACCAACTTTACGTTGTACGTGAGACCTTCGAACCCCAGCGGATTTGGTTCAACCACGACCACGACAGTGTGGACCGTCCCTGCGACACCCGTTGTGACACTTGGAACGTACACGACCAATTCCGCACCCATCACTTGGGCTGCAGTAACTGGTGCCGTTTCGTATGACGTTTCCAAAAACGGCACGACTTGGACCAACGTCGGAACCGCGACTTCTTATACCTTTACCGGACTTTGGGAAGGCACCAGCTATACCCTTTACGTTCGTGCCAACGGCTCGACTAGCGTCAGCGCTTCTGGATCTTCGGGTTCATTTACAACATTATATAATTCCATCGGCACGGGCTGGTCATCTTCAAGCACCGGAAACGCTGCTTGTGGTCTTTTGGGCAAGAAATGCATTGCCGCTTACAATTCCAGCGGTACTGCAATCAGTTGCGGTGACCTGACTTCAAGCGCTTCAGCCACTTGCGACAGTTCCGGAATTTCGCTTGGATGGTCATCCTCCAGCACCGGCTATGAAAAATGCGGCGCAGTGGGAATGTCCTGCACCCAGGCTTACAATTCCAGTGGAACGCCAATTAGTTGCGGAAATCTGACTTCCAGTGCTTCAGCCGTTTGTGATCCGACCGGAATTTCTGTGGGATGGTCTTCTAGTTCTACGGGGAACGCACAATGCGGAAGCGTTGGGAAAAGCTGTGTCCAGGCTTATAATTCCAGCGGAACCGCGATCAGCTGTGGCGACTTAACTTCCAGTGCTTCGGCCGTTTGCGACGGTTCCGGACGTTCTGTGGGCTGGTCATCCAGTTCGACTGGATATGAAAAGTGTGGGGCCGTTGGAATGACCTGCGCGCAAGCCTACAATTCAAGCGGCACTGCAATCAGCTGCGGCAATCTGACTTCAAGCGCTTCAGCCAAGTGCGACAATTCGGGGATTTCGGTGGGTTGGTCGTCATCCAGCACCGGAAACGCGCAATGCGGTACCGTCGGTATGAAGTGTGCCCAGGCTTACAATTCAAGCGGCACCGCAATCAGCTGCGGTGATTTGACTTCAAGCGCTTCAGCCGTTTGCGACAATTCAGGTGTATCAGTCGGCTGGTCGTCATCAAGCACTGGAAACGCATCTTGTGGTCTGTTTGGAAAAAACTGTGTGCAAGCATTTAATTCCAGCGGCACCCCGATCAGCTGCGGCGACTTGACTTCAAGCGCCTCGGCAACCTGCGACGGTACAGGGATTTCTGTGGGTTGGTCTTCATCCAGTACCGGTAACGCACAATGCGGCACCGTCGGAATGAAGTGTACTCAAGCCTACAATTCAGGCGGTACGGCAATTAGCTGCGGTGATTTGACTTCCAGCGCTTCAGCAAAATGCGATAACACCGGGGTATCCGTGGGTTGGTCTTCTTCTAGCACCGGTAATCAGGCGTGCGGCAGTTTCGGAAAAAATTGTGTCCAAGCTTATAATTCCAGCGGAACTGCAATCAGCTGCGGTGACCTGACTTCCAGCGCATCCGCCGTTTGCGACAGTTCCGGCCGTTCAGTGGGCTGGTCTTCTAGTTCGACGGGATACGAAGTATGTGGTTCCGTCGGAATGACTTGCACTCAGGCCTACAATTCCAGCGGAACCGCGATCAGCTGCGGTAATTTGACTTCTAGCGCATCTGCCAAGTGCAACAGTTCCGGAATTTCTGTGGGATGGTCTTCGTCCAGCACTGGGAACGCACAGTGCGGAAGCGTAGGCCGTGCCTGCGTTCAGGCCTATAATTCCAGCGGCACCGCGATCAGCTGCGGCAATCTGACATCTAGCGCTTCGGCAACCTGCACCGGAACAGGGGCCGCTTTAGCACCCACCATCTTGGTTGGAGCTTTGACGAACACCAGTGCATCGGTGACCTGGGATCCAGCCGTGAACGCAGACGAATACGAAGTTTCAAGCGATGGCGGTACCACTTGGACTTCTGTTGGAACCATGACCGGCTACACCTTCAGCAACCTGACTCCCTGGACGATTTACACATTCAGCGCACGCGCATTGAATTCGGGAAGTCCTAGCATGTCAACGGATGTGCAGGTCTTTACCAGCGAAACTCCTTACAGTGAATCGAACTACCTTTCGACCTTCAATAATTACGCAACGGACACGCAGGTTGCTTGCTTCCGAACCGTTTCAAACGCTCTGCTGGCCACCGGCGCTTCGAATACCTATTCGCAACCGGTTTCAACCTGTGGATCGCCTTCGACTACCGACCAAACAGCCGCATGTTACAAGACCGTAGCAAAAGCGACTGGTTCGTATCCGGCTTCAAATTCTTATACACATCCGATCAGTCAGTGCGGCAATCCGTCTAATTCTACTGAAAAAATGAACTGCTACTTTTCGGTGGCTGCAGCAACGTCGAGCTACTCGGCGTCGAATGCTTACTCGCATCCGATCAGCCAATGCGGAAGTCCTGCAAATTCACCGGAAAAACTGACTTGCTACACCGCTGTCGCTGTCGCTGCTGCCAGCTATTCAGGCAGCAGCAATTACAGTTTACCGACCAGTCAGTGCGGCAGCCCAAGTGGGTCGACTGAAAAAATGGGTTGCTACAATGCTGTTGCCCTGGCGGCAGCTTCCTATTCTTCATCGAACAATTATTCGCTTCCACGCAGTCAGTGCGGCAACCCAGGTTCTTCGTCGGAAAAGATCGCCTGCTACCGTGCAATTGCAGATGCGACGCGTTCGTATCCGACAGACACCAATGCGTATTCCCGTCCTGTTGCTGAATGTGGCTTGCCATCTGGAACCCTTGAAACCATCGCCTGCCGCGATGCCGTCGCATGGGCCAATGGCTTGAATACGGGCGACAGCAACGCTGCGACGCGACCTTTCAGCCAGTGCCCTTAGTCCATTTCTACTAGCCCACTTAACAATTTCAGCTCCCACCCTTAATTGCATGAAACAAAAGGGGTTTTTAGGTTGCCAAGAATTCTCCCATCCTTTCCAATATCTGACAAAATTGATAAACTATAAGTTGGGTGGGTTAAGTCCGATGGGGGGCTTTCCCGATAAGACAGCGAGGGGGAATCGCTTTGATTTGGAAGGGTTTTTCCAAAATTTCGACCGTCGCAGCGTTGGCTAGCCTTGCCGTCGCACTGGTGTCTTGTACCCCACGCCTAAACGGAACCATCGGCGTATCCAGCCAGATCATTTCCAACGAGCTTCGCTTTGTTCCGACTTCAAAAGTGATGACCGCAGGAAACCAACTTCAAGCCTTGGTCGCGGGCGGTTCTGAACCGTACACGCTTTCCAAAACCAGCGGACGCGGGACTTTCAATCCTGCGACTGGAATCTACGAAGCTGAAATGGATGTCATTCGTGCAGTCCCCACGGATCAGGGCGAATTCGTTACGTTACAGGTCGTCGATAGTTTAGGCGCAACCGCCACCATGAATATCGTGATTGTTGAAACGATCGCATTCACGACTCCGACGATTTCAGTTGGCCAGGGAATGACTCACGCGTTCGGAGCGACGGGAGGAATTCCTCCTTATGCGTTCTCCATTTCTTCGGGACTTGGCAGTGTCAATGCAAGCACGGGTTTTTACACTGCCCCCGCGGTTGCGGGTACGGCAGTCATCCGAGTCCGCGATTCGGAAACCAATGAAGCGTTTGCTTTTGTGAACGTGATCGCTGGATTCGGAGGATCGACACTGGATGAAGTCCTTCCAGTCGGAAATACATTTTTGTTGGCACCTGCGGGCGGCCAAGCGCCTTACACCTTTAATTTTGCTTCCGTCCCTTACGGAAATATCACTTCTCCAAGCGGAACTGCGTCGGCCTATGTAGCGCCAGCGACAGTACCAGGGGGCGCGGACAACCCCGTCCACATTTTGGTGCAAGACAACTTAGGCCAACAAGTGACTTACCGGTTCCAAATCGTTCCCGGTGTAGCGATTAGCCCAACCACGAAGTACCTGGCCTATAACCAAGCCTTCAATTTTTCAGCTTCAGGCGGCGTAGGCCCCTACACTTTTTCAATGGGCGCTGTTTCGCCAAGCGGTTCTGTGACGAATCCCGGTACTGGAGAATTTACCGCGACGACTACGTCGGGAACTGCAGTGGTCAATGTCATGGACAGTCGCGGGAACGTTTCCAGTGCGACGGTACACGTATTCCCACCCCTTTCGATTACCCCTCCTTCTTATGATTGGCAGATCGGTTCGGCTGCGATTCCGTTCAGCGCAAACGGAGGCGATCAAAGTGCCGCTTACACCTGGACGCGCACGGGCGCTGGAACACCGGCGTCTGGTTCGGGACCCAGTTTCAATTACACACCTTCGTCCACCCACGGTGCCATCGAAACCGTTACGGTTCACGATGCAACGGGCGTGAATACGGCTACTTCGACGATTCGGGTCTACGCGCCACTCATGACTCCGCCCAGCGTTCTGCTGGCACAAGGAAACCAACTGACGTTGACTCCTAGCGGGGGAATCGGACCTTTCACCTTTACGCTGAACGCAGGGACGACCATCGGAAGCATCAACAATCCTTCGGGAAGTGACACCACCTATTCCGCCCTTGGCGCCGTCGGCTCGCAGACTTTGACCATCACGGATTCGATCGGAAATACCGCGACGACAACGATCAATGTCAACGCTCCGCTTGCCCTTTCTCCAAGTTCAGGAAGCATCGCCATCAACGGCGCGGGTACCAGTTGTCCAGCCGCTCCTTGTAATAAGATCGATTTTTCGGCAACCAACGGTGTCAACACCACCTATAATTTTTCTGCTAGCTGCGGAACCATCACGGCAGGTGGCCAGTACACGGCACCTGCCACGGTGGGTGGCGGAAGCTGCACGGTCACCGTCACCGACGGCCATACTCCGACGCCAAATTCAGTCAGCACGGTCTTGAGCATTCGCCCTGCTTTGAATCTTTCCGCAAGTTCGACCAGTATCAATTTGCAAGAACAAATGACCCTGACCGCTAGCGGCGGGGTACAGAACTACGTGATCTCAAGGGTCAGCGCCGCGCCTCCGGCTGGTACTTTCACTTTCGCAGGCGGGGCCGCAACCACCGCAACCTTCAAAGCTGCAAACCAAGCCGGCCCCGTTACCTTCCGTTTGACGGATTCCGTAGGATCGGTGCCATTTTCGGAAGTCACGATCAACGTTGCTTCACCGCCTACGATTACTCCATCGCCTACGGGTCCGCTTGTACTTGCTGCCGGAAACTCGCAGGCATTTACGATTACCGGTGGAATTCCGCAGTTCGATGCAACGACTCCATTCACGGTCACCGTTTCCAGTGGCCCCATTACACTGTCAGGTTGCACAGGTACTGCGACTTCCTGCACGGTCAATTATGGAAGCGGATTTACAGTAACCGGGTCAGCTGTCGGAACTTCGACGCCTGCGGAAGTCAATATTTCAGACGGTTCGACCAACACGACGGTTTCTTTTACGATCAACCCGGTTGTTCAAATCACTCCGTCCACTTGGGCGATTTCCGTCGGCCGAAGTAAAACTTTTTCAGCCGTTTCTGGAACCGGCGTCCCCCCCTATCAGTATTCGATCAGTCCGGCAAATGGTACGATCGGTTTAACGGACGGGCTTTATACGCCTTCATCTGCGGGCACTGTCACTGTCCGTGTCACCGATCGCGCAGGCACCGGCCAAACTGCTGATTCAACCGTCACCGTGTATCCCGCATTGGACGTGGTCGTTGGATCGAGCACGCCGACAGCTGGCGGCACGACCAGTGTCACTGCTAGCGGCGGCGTGATGACATCGAACTACAACTTTGCAATTACCGCGGGATCCTGCGGTAGCCTGACATCATCCACTTCAAATCCGACCACACTGAACGCTGCGGTCGGTGGTGGATCTTGTACAATCACGGTCAGCGATAATTATCCTGAAGGCGGCGCTTCGACAGATACGGTGAACGTCACCGTCGACGTACCCGTCCCATCGGCACCGACTGCGCCCTATGTGGACAACCTGACTTTGACCAGCGCACGTTTGAACTGGACGCCTTCTGCGACGCCGGCTTACGTGAACCGTTACGAAGTTGAAATCAACAATAGCGGAACCTGGATCAATGCCGGGGTCGCCAGCAGCTATAACTTCACCAGTGGAATCAGCTTGGGCGTGATGAATACTTTTAGGGTGCGCGCCGTGAATTCTGAAAGTGAAGCTTCCGGTGTTGCAACCACAACCCAAGTCATGTGCAACGTGGATACCGTTCTTAGCGGCGGCGTCTGTGTCGCTTGCACCAGCGGCCAGTATTCGTCCGGTGTGACCTTCGGTCCGACTTGCAATTCGTGCACCTATTCAGCGACCGGAGTCTTTTCAACCACATTCAGTTCAACCGGGGGTGGCATCGACAACTGTTCGCTGGGATCGGTCACTTGTTCTGCAGGCTATCGCCGTCCGACGGTAACGACTTGCAGTGCTTGTGGCACTGGCCAGTATCAGCCTACGAACGGAACAACTTCGTCGACTTGCACGGCTTGCACGGGTGTAACGGGCGCGACGGTTACCAATTTTGCGGGTTCAAGCGCTTTAACCGCTGACATTTGTCCTGTTTCCAGCGTGACTTGTAACGCAGGAAGATACGTCAGTGGCACTTCATGTCCTCAGTGCGGAACCGGAACTTACCAGCCTTCGAACGGCTTCACCGGCGGAAGCTGTACGGGTTGCACACCAGTGACTGGCGCGACCACAACCAATTTTTCTGCGACTTCCGGATTGACCACGGATTCCTGCCCAGTCAGCAGCGTCAGCTGTAATGCGGGACGGTATGTCAGTGGCACATCTTGCCCGCAGTGCGGAACGGGTACTTATCAAAGTTCAAGTGGATACACGGGAACCTCGTGCACCAACTGTTCAAACGCAGCCAACGGCCAGTACTATACAAGCAGCACGGGTGGAACATCGGCTACCTGTCCGGTAGGAACCTGCAGCGGCGCCGCGACGGGCTTTTATTGGACTAGCAGTGGTGGAACCAATAGCGCAGGCTGCACGCAAGGCGCGTGCACAAATGCCGGAATCGGCGAATACTACACGGGTCACGGTGGCACATCATCCACGGGTTGTGCAAAGACATCTTGCGGAACTGCCGCTGTGGGTAAGTACTACAGCACCGTCAATTCCTGCGCCGAAGCCAATTGCACGAACAAGCCCGCATCGAATTCAAGCTACACATCACCGGGAACGCCTGGCAACAACAACTGTTCTTGGACCTGCAACGCTGGATGGACTGGCGCAAACTGCGATCTTCCTATCGTCAACGGCGGCTGGAGCGCTTGGAGTGGCTGGAGCGCGTGCAGCGCGACTTGCGGTATCGGATCACAAAGCCGTAGCAGAACTTGTGACAGCCCTGCCCCGCAAAACGGCGGGGCCGATTGCTCGGGTTCAGACACCGACTGGCAATCATGCGGATCGCCTCCTCCGACATGTACTGGCGGAGAAACTCTGGATATGGGCACCTGCAGCTGCTACTGCGCACCCCCTGGCCCGTGCGCTTAGGCCTGTCGTTAAGATATTGCCGCTGATTTCCGAATAGATGGCGTGGAATACCGCCTTTTATTGAAAGCGCTTCTGGCACTGGGTCTGATTGAATCACCGGCATTCGCGGGTAACGAACCCGTGATTACGGCCAAGCTTTCAGCTCCCGCCGATTGCAAGGCCGGCCCCGCACAGGCCTGGCTTTCGATGGATTCTATCCTGATCTACCAGGTGGAAGTCCCTCCTACGGGTGAACTGGAAATGCACGTCAAACCCGGCAAGTACCACTTGGTGATTACCCACCCCAAGGGATGCTTTGCTGAAAAACCCATCGAAGTGAAGGCCAGCCAAACGCTGAATCTTGAAATTGCTTTGAATGCTGCGAAAGAAAAGAAAGGGATGAAGAAATGAAACGTCTGACCGCACTTGCCATCCCTTTAATTCTGTTTCTGGCCGTAACTTTTGTTCAAAAATCCAATGCTCAGTTTCAGTGCACGACCGGAATGGAATACAACTGTCCTGGCCACCCCGCTTGGCAACAACGAACCTTACAGGGTTCGCGTTGGTGCCCCTATTGCGGAATGCAAGACAACACGATGATGGGACCGATGGGTTACGGAACACCTGGATTTTTCCCTAGCTATTACCCTTCTTGGTACGGATATGGCGCAATGGCTTATCCCAATTTTTTCTACCCAAGCCCCTGGATGGGATGGGGTGTGGATGGCGGCTATTACCCCGGACACGGCGGTGGATACGCAGCAAAGCCCAACGTTTATGTCGAAGGGAAAGAGGGCTTAAGCGTCAAGATCCAGGTGCAACTTTCCAACGACAGCACCTTGCTTGCTGCTGCGCCGATTCATGGAAACGACGGCTGGAAGGGAAGAATCCTGAAGGAAGGAAAGCTTGAATCTAAGGGATCTGAATACGGCTACTTTTATTACGATTACCGCTTTGACGAAAAAATTCTTCAAGACCAGGCCGGATTCTGCGCGCTTCGTAAAGACGTGATTGAAAAAATGGCGGAAGGTTTGAACCAAGCGGGTTTCAAAGATCGAGAAATCGTGGACTTTGTGTCCCACTGGTCGATCAAAATACCGCCGATGAAGCGTTTTTGCGTTTTTCCGCAAGACCAACGGACTTTGGACAAAGCTGCGAAGGTTCAGATCGAACCCAAGCCCAAGGCTTTTGTTCGCGTGCAATTCATCGTGATCCCAGAAGAGGGACTGAAAAAGTACGGCAGTCTTTTCGCATCTGAACCCAAGAAAGCTTGGGACTTTGTCGAACAAGGCAAGCCAGGTCGAATACCGGCGGCTGCCGGACAGTCTGACCTGATCGTCCGCGAATGGGGCGTAGGCTTCCTTCAGGGCAACTAGCTGTCGGATCCGTGTCGGACTTGTGTCGGATCCGTGTCGGATCCGTGTCGGACTTGTGTCGGATCCGTGTCGGATCCGTGTCGGATCCGTGTCGGATCCGTGTCGGACTTCACCGGGCGTCCCCACCCGGGGACTCTCTGTGCAGCTGTCGGACTTGTGTCGGATCCGTGTCGGACTTGTGTCGGACCTGTGTCGGATCCGTGTCGGATCCGTGTCGGATCCGTGTCGGACTTCACCGGGCGTCCCCACCCGGGGACTCTCTGTGCAGCTGTCGGACTTGTGTCGGACTTGTGTCGGACTTGTGTCGGACTTGTGTCGGACTTGTGTCGGACTTGTGTCGGATCCGTGTCGGATCCGTGTCGGACTTCACCGGGCGTCCCCACCCGGGGACTCTCTGTGCAGCTGTCGGACTTGTGTCGGAAATCAGGGTGACAGCCAAGGACTTGCGCCCAACACGACTTCTTTTGTGGAAACCCGACATACTTCCGACAACTGCACAGAGTGACCCGAGGGGCGCAGGCTCTGCAAACCCGACATACTTCCGACAACTGCACAGGATGACCCGAGGGGGCACAGGCTCTGCAAACCCGACATACTTCCGACAACTGCACAGGGTGACCCGCGGGGCACAGGCTCTGCAAACCCGACATACTTCCGACAAACGAGCCTAGCGCCTAAACTCCCAGAAAAAACCCTGCCGCAATCGTGCCCCCAGTTTCCAAGGACAAAAGCACAAAGCGACCCAGATCGCCTTGGCCTGAAAAGTCTCGGGTGTCTGTCGCGAAATCTTCGGCAAATTCCAGAACCGCTTCCTGAATTTCATTCTGCGCAAAACCGCCAGGCGTCGACGTAGCCCGGGGCAGAACCCGCACTTTCTTTTCCGCTAGCAAAGTCCGTAACCAAAATTCCTTCCCGGAAAGATCCAGATTTTCCAAAAGCGGGCAAATTTCGACTTTCCACCGGCGTGCCGACAACGGCCCCTTTTCAGGCAAGGTCAATAAAGTCCCAGCCGCTACTTCCCGATCCAGTTTTAGAAAAACCGGATCACCTGGAAGCGCATGATTCGTGACCTGATCGCCAATTTGAATTTCAAGAACCTGAACCAACCCAGAAACTTCGGGCGTTTGCAGACAATCTTCGCGCTGAAGCCGACCCGAATGAATCACGGCCAGGGTTCCCGCTTCGTCACTGCCCGCACCCAAGACCCTTCCCTGGATTGAAAGCCTTAACGAAGCATCTTCGTGTCCAAAAACCGAAGATCCTGGTACTTGCTTTAGCCAATCCAAAAGACTGGGGCCACGAAACCACGAAAGCGGACTGCCTGCGAAGCTTAGAATTCCATGACCTTCGAGCGCGCAAGCCGGAATCACCGTAATTTCGGCCATCCCGGCTTCTGATTCGATTTCCTGTTTCCGCTTCAGGAAAATTTCCTGGGAAAATCCACAAAGGTCCATCTTATTCACAACCGCAAGAATCCTAGGAATCTTCATCCACTGAGCAATTTTCAGATGCCTGCGGGTTTGTTCTTTCAATCCAGAATGGCCTTCAAGCAGCAAAACCACTGCGTCGACCTGCGAACATGCCGTCACCATGTTCCGCGTGAATTCAAAATGCCCCGGAGCATCTGCAACCACCAAGCGGCGCCCGGCCATATCCAAATACCGGTATGCAACGTCAATGGTGATCCCATTTTCGACTTCAGACCGCAGGCCATCCGTGAAGTAAGCCAGATTCACGACCCCTGATTTCTCACGTCCAGTAGCATTCTTCTGGGAAGCCTTTTCAATCGTTTGAACTTGATCGGATTTGATCTGCCCCAGTTCGTGAAAGAACCGACCGACCAGGGTACTTTTCCCATCGTCCACGCTTCCGCAGACCATGATTCGAAGCTGGTCCATTAGAAATAGCCCTCTTTCTTGCGGTCTTCCATGGCTGCGTCGCTGGTTTGATCGTCGACCCGGGTTCCACGTTCACTGGTTGGAAGCTGGGCATTTTCCACCAGGCATTCTTCGATGGTTTTAGCCGACGAAAATACGGGCGCCGTGCAGGTCATGTCCCCCACCGTTCGAAAACGAACCATCCGTTCTTCAATCACGCAATCCGGTGTCGGAAACACATACGGCGACATCGCAAGCCAGTTTCCGTCGGGTCTTCGCACGCACCGGCGCGTATGTGCGAAATAAAGCGAAGGCACTTCGACTTTCATCCGCGAAAGCCCATGCCAAACGTCGTTTTCGGTCCAATTGTTCAGCGGAAAAACCCGCATCTGTTCGCCCGCGCCCGAACGCATCCGTCCGTTCAAGATTCGCCAAAGTTCAGGGCGCTGGTTTTTTGGATCCCAAGCCCCGGCCGAATTCCGAAGACTAAAAAACCTTTCTTTGGCGCGTGATTTTTCTTCATCGCGCCTGGCCCCGCCGATGGCGGCATCAAAACCAAATTCGGCCATCGCATCCATTAAAGTCACCGACTGCTGACGGTTGCGGCTGGGAAAGGGGCCCGTTTCGTCGACCGCACGACCCGCGCGAATCGAGTCTTCGACTTTTCGGACAATCAGATTTTCACCTAAGTCCGCCATCAAACGGTCGCGAAATTCCAAGGCTTCCGGAAAATTGTGTCCCGTATCGATGTGCAAAATCGGATACGGAAAACGACCCCCACCCTTGCCCGGGCGAAAGGCTTTGACCGAAAGATGCATCAGTAAAAGAGAATCTTTACCGCCTGAAAAAAGCAGGACGGGCTTCTTGAACTGACGTGCGGTTTCGCGAAGAACGTAAATCGATTCTTTTTCAAGATCAGAAAGATGGTCCCGCATGCTCATCGCTACAACCATTGCCTTAGGGAAGGCACCTTTTCACGAAGCTCGGCAACCAAAAGATCGACGGTTTCATCCACCGACTTAGACGATGTGTCGATCGTGATTTCGGGATTGACCGGTGCTTCAAAAACGTCGGACACGCCGGTGAACTGCTGGATTTCTCCCGCACGGGCCTTTACATACAGGCCCTTTGGATCGCGCGACTCACAGACCGCCAAAGGTGTTGAAAGATAGACTTCGATAAACTGCTTACAGGAAGTGCGAAGCAGCTGGCGCGCTTCTTCATAAGGCGTAATGAAAGACGCAATGACAAATGTTCCTGACTTTTCAAGTTCAGACGCCACAAAGCCCATTCCCGCTAAGTGCCGAAGCCTTTCGGCCCTGGAAAATCCTGAATCCTTAAAAATTGAACGAACCACGTCCCCGTCCAAAAGTTCAGTCGAAAGGCCCGCATCGCGAAGCCGCGACAAAAGGATCTGAGCAATCGTGGTTTTCCCGGCACCCGAAAGCCCCGTGAACCAAATCACCGCCGGGATGATGTCTTTTTTGCCCCAATTGATTCGGTTCCAAAGGCGCTCGTGAAAAAAGAACAAAAAGATCTTCAAAACAAAGTCCATTGCGCCGGTCCCGAAGCTGATGGTCCATTCGTGGGTCGCGATAAAGACCACCACGACCGTCGCGCACGACCCTAAGAATCGGTAGGTCACCGATTTCACCAAAGATCGAGCTGGGGACTCTAGGGTGCGCATGCCCCTTAATAGAGCCCAAGGGTGCGTTAAACTCAAGAGCACAGCGGGAACAGATTCTACTCGGAGCGTCACCGATTCCGGTATGCTAAATCCTAGGTCAAACATGTTCATCGCCTTCGAAGTCTTCCTGCTTAAAGCCCAGCGGCTTGTGCTGCGCTATCCCCGCTTGACCCTAGGCCTTTTTGCCTTGGTTCTGGGCTTGGCCGTCAGCCAGCTTAAGGCTGTCCGCATCATCCTTTCGACCGAAGACATGGCGGGCGAAGGGATCGAATCGGTTGAGAACCTAAAAAAGACCCGTTCGACTTTTAATGATGGTTACCAATCCATCGTTTTCCTGATTCCACCGCAGGGCCGTACGGACTTTAGTCGCAGGGAAGTTTGTGAAATCTGGCGCTGGCTTGCCCACGAAAAACTGAAGCACCCGGAACTTCAAAGCAGTTTTTCAACCTTTGAAGCCTTGGAAGTGAAGCGGGCCGATCCAAAATTTCTGACCTATGGCCGAATCTTTGATGAATCCAAATGTTCAGACGATCTGGCCTTGGCGGATCCGGGCCCCGTGCCGGAATTGTCCCGGTTTGATCAAGGACCTTGGCCCATGTTTCGAGCCAGGAATTCGCAAGGTCAACCGATTCGAAGTCTGACCGTGAATCTGACGTTTCGATCCAATGAAAATTCACGATTCGGGACCTTTGACCCCGGCGTCTTGGACGAATACCGCGAACGCGTGAAATCGGAACTGCCAGCGCTGGTTCCGGGATTGGGAATTCATTGGGCCGGCGAAGCCGATTACCAGTGGTACGTGCTGCAAGGGATGAATCGCGCAAAGACCATTAACCTGGTCATGGCTTTGGTCATGCTGATTCTCATCGCAACCGTATTCCGCAGTTTTCGAGTCTCGTTTTTATTCATCGGCTCGATGATCGCCGCAGGATTGATCATTTACGGTTGGAAAGCATCGATTCATTCGCCCTTTGACCTTCTTTCGACATCCCTTTTCGTCTTCCTAGGGGTGGCCACCTTGGAAGATTTTGTATTCGTCGCGGCTGCGCATCGATCTGGAAAAACCCTTCTCGGAGCGCTCAGAGGCTTGATCGTGCCGGCGTTCTTCACGTCTTTGACGACTTTCATTGGCTTTGCAAGCTTAGGTATTTCAGATGTGGCCATGGTTCGAAGTTTCGGTCTTTGGGCCGCTGCGGGCGCTGCACTGGAATGGTTCATCGTCTTTTTGATCATCCCTCCGTTTTGGAAGGTCTTCTTTAAGGGAAAACGCCTTTGCCCGGTTGCCATCCAGACTTTGAATCCGCGAATCAGAAAGGCGCTCGATTGGCGCCCTTCCATTTGGGTCTCACGCCTAGCCATTCTTGCACTTCCACTGGCTGTGTTTTCGGCATTGAATTTTAAAGTTCAGGATTCTCCGGAAAGGGTCTTTCCTCCCGGCCATGACTATCTGGTGGATCTAAAAACGCTTCAGTCCATTCACGACTGGAAGGGACACATCTATCTGGTTTTCCCGTCTGAAACTTCTGAAGATTTGGAAAGAAAGGTTCTGACCGAAGTCGAAGGCCCCCGCTTTTCAAAATGGGTTTCTGATGTTGAAAGCCTAGAAAAAAGCGCTGCTTTCATTGCTCGCAATTTGACCGCCGAAGACCGAAAGCTAGTCATGGACGAAGCCAGACACCCGTCGGTTTCTAAGCGATTTCGCGCCGAAGAATTTCTAAGCCAACCCGCTTGGCGCAGAAGCATCCTTTATGTCCGCGATTACGACGTAAATTCGATTCTTCAGCTTGAAAAAGGGATACGCGACCTTTGCCCCGCCGAAGCATGCTTTTTGGCGGGTAGTTTGGTCGCCTTTGCCGATTTTTCGGGGAAGATTTCAAACACCTTGTTTGAAAGTCTATTTGTATCGGTGGGCTTGGTCACCGCGACTTTGGCGCTTTTGGCTTACAGAAAACGACAGCTGAAAAACCTGGCTCCCATCGTGCTCAGCTCGATTTGGGGTCCCGCGGTCATGCTGTCGGTGATGGCTTTCTTCAAAATGCCGATCAATTTTTCGACCTGCATCTTCTTAAGCATCCTGGTCGGACTGACCGGCGACAACGCCATTCAGTACCTTTACGGCGACCGAAAAGGGGATCTGCAAAGCGGCGTCGACCAAAAAGCCTGGGCATCCATCGCCACAGCCTGGGTTATGGCGATGTCTTCCCTGGTTTTTTTAGGAGCGTACTTCGCTCCACCTAAGAAGCTCGGTATGCTCTTATTTTTTGGCCTACTGATTTCGCTGTTCGGCGATCTTTGGCTATTAAAGGGCTTACTTCACAAACCCGAAAAGGCCGCTGGTTAAGAAGCGGGCTCCGCAAGTCCTAAGAAGAATGCGCTGATAGTCGTCCACTTGGTCTCCGCTAGGAAGACCTGGGAAAAGCTTGGCGTAAACGGCCTTGTTCCAACCGATCGCGCGACCTTTCGAATAATCGCGGTACTGAGTTTCCTTGCCATCCACTTTCACGGTGACCCAGCCGCCTTTGTCGGATTTTCCTGCGCCTGCATCAAACTGGGTTGGGAAAAGTTCCGTCAGGTTCCTTGGTGGGTGATAGTAGAAGCCCTTCACGTCGACGACGATCTTTCGGCCGCCCGAAAGATCATGAAGCGTGTAAGGAGCCTTCGTAGCCGTGTCTTTGGCTACGACTTCTGGAATCATGGCACGCATGGTTTTCAAAGCGTCTTTGATCTGGTCTTTGCGTCCCGCAAACAAAGCAGGATCGATGACACTCAATGCGCCTTCATCTTTCGATTCGGCAACCATGGCGTCAAACGCACTTTGTCCGTAGGTCACAGCGGCCGACAGATGCTGATAAGCGGCCTTAGACTGTTGCTCGCCAAAAACAACCTTGGACGCTCCGTCGACCCAAAACGGAAGGGTGACCCAAGCCGGTCCAAAAGGCGTTGGGTTTGGGAACCCAGCAGGTACTTTGATTTTCTTTACAGAAACCACAGCCGAATCCAGCGGGAAGCTGTACCGCTTTGCGATCGCAGTACGGGTCTTGCGATCCAGACCGGCGATGTCCGCGCCCGTGACTTCACCCTTGACCACGTCAAAGCCCAGCTTTTTCGCAATCGTCTGACGGAACGGAATGAAGTCATTTAGGTCATAAGCGGTGAAAAGAAGAAGGTTCGAAGCACGGCGATGCAGGCGCGCCAACATAGCGAAGCGTTCGGCTTCACCCACCCACTTGTAACGGTGGTGGGACTGAGTGATCGTCGCTTCTTCATCGCCAAAGCGAAGAGCCGTATCAAAAACAATCGGCTCTTTTTTCAAATCAATGGCTTCCAATTTTTTGATCGACGAAATGATGGCCGGATAAAGCTTAGCCATGACCAGTTTGTCTTGAATGTCGGAAACAGTTTTGAATTGTTCCGTGTCCCCTGCCTGAGGCTGGGTCATGTATTCAAAGACCACTTTGTTCTGAGCATCCGGAAAACGAATGTCCAATTGTTCGTACATGCCACGAAGCATGCCCGCTGCAACTTCCTGAGCCATGCGGGTTTTTTCGATCAATGGAATCATCTTCCAAATCACGCCGCCTAGGGACTTGATCATCAACATCCGAGCAGCGAAGAACTTCGTGTCGTTTTCTTTCAGCTTTGAGTAATTGGTGTTCAGATCGTCAATCAGGTCGACCAGTTCCGAGGTTTTCTTCGCGCCCAAATAACGGTCACGATACCCCTTAAATTCTTTCGAAATCAGACTTTCAGAGGGGCTCCCTGCTGCTGCAGCAGGCGAACGCTTGCTTTTGACCCAATCAATGCTGTCTTTCGTAAACTTTGCGATTTGTTCTTGGGAAGCAATCTCGTCGGTGTATTCAACGGCGAAGGTCGCCTTTGGGTTGGCCACCGGCGCGAACTTTTCTTCGGCGAAAGCAGGTGCCGAAACCGTGTAAGCCGAAAAAACGGCGACGCTAAGCGTTGCCAACGAGACGAAAAAAGATCGTACTTGAAATTTCATGGATTCCCCCTCAGGAATTTTTACTGCTCAAATGGTACCAAGAACGATTGATGAGTAAAGGAATGATTTCTAAAACTGCGCCCCTTTCCTACGCCGCTGCGACACCGGGCGAAGAAGCGTTTTTCCGTGCGCTTCAAGCCCGCGTGCAGACCGAAATTCAACGCTCGACGCGCGCGGGAACGCTTTTCTATCACTGGTTTCGAGCAGTTTTATACCTTGGACTTTATTGGGGAATTTGGTGGGCGCTCAGTTTTCACGGTTCGTCATTTGGGGCAAGCACTGCCTTAGCGCTTTGCCTAGCAATGGGGTTCGTGGGCACCGGTGTTGCGCTAAACCTGGGACACGAATCTACGCACGGCGTCTTTGGCCCTAAACCCTTGAATCGATTCATCCTATGGCTGGGATTTTCATCCATCGGCATCGACGCCTGGATCTGGGAATCTGGACACTTAGAAAGTCACCATCGCTACGTGAATCTGGAAGGGCGCGACATCGGAACCGACGGCGGAAAGCTGCTGCGCCTGACACGCCACCAAGCGCCGTCAAAATTTCAGCGCTACCAGCACCTTTATGGGCCGTGGATCTACTTCATCTACACGATCAATTGGCTTTTGGTCCGCGACTTTAAGATTTACGCCCACGGCAGTCAGGCGGGATCGGTCGTCAAAAAAACACCACTTCGATTGCTGAATCTGATCGCCGTGAAAGCGGTTTACTTCATTTTGACCCTTTGGATACCCTATCGGTACTCGGGTTTCGGGTTTGCTGAAATCCTGACCGGTTGGGTGGCTATGCATTTCGTGATTTCGCTTTATACCGCGGTAAGCCTTTTCACCTCGCACATCAACGCACGCGTTTCATTTCCGCGCGGATCTTCAGGAACGCTTTCCGTTTCCTGGATTCGCCAGCAGCTTTCGTCGACATTCGACATTCACCCGACCAGCACTTTTTTGAATTTTATCTGGGGAGGATTCAATGCCCACGCGATCCATCACCTTTTTCCCCAGGCTTCGTCACACCTTTACCCGCGCTTAAGCCAAATCCTTCGCGAAGAAACCCAGAAGCATGGGATGCCGTACCACTGGGGCAGCTTGTTTGAAGCAACGAAGCTTCACCTTCAGCACTTGAAAGAACTGGGGGCGAATCCATGATTCTGGCCCTACCTTTTTTCTTTGGCCTGATCTTGATCGAATACTTGTATTCACGACGGCTTGGCCTTGAAGTCTATCGTCGCGGAGAAACCCTAAGCAATCTTTTGAACGGCGCCGGCCAAGGCGTGATCAATCTGGTTTGGTTTGGTTTCATTGTCGTTTTCCACGACTGGCTTTTTACCCATTACGCCCAAATCAGTTGGGACCCCAATCGGTGGACCAGCTGGTTGATTTTGGCCGTTCTGATGGACTTCTGCTGGTACTGGGCCCATCGTTGCAGCCACCGCGTGAATCTTTTTGCAGCGTCGCACGTGACCCACCATCACGCCGCCGAATTCAACCACGCCAGTGCCCTTCGACAAAGCTGGACCAGCCGACTTTTCATTTATGTCTTTTTTGCGCCTTTGGCTTTTTTGGGATTTGACGCCAAATGGGTGGTATCCGCGCAACTGATCAGCGGCGCATTTCAGTTTCTGACCCATAATGGAATTCACAGAAAAAAAATTCCCGGCATCGACCTTCTTTTCGTCATTCCTAGAACCCATTATGTTCACCATGGCATCCACTTTCCTTATTTGGACAAGAATTTCGGAGGAACGCTGATCATTTGGGACCGGATCTTTGGAACCTACCAGGACCTTGACGAAAAAATCCCGATCACCATCGGAACCCACGAACGATTCAATTGGTTGAATCCTTTTTCTTCAAACCTGATTTACTTTCGGCAATTGGGAAAAGCGATGGCGGCGGTGCCTGGAATCTTTTCGAAGTTGGCTTTGCTTTTCGGGACGCCCGAAGAACTGGCAGCGATCCTTGAAAAACTGCCCAAAGAAAAAACAAGAATTGGCAAGCCCCGCGACCTGACTTCAGCGCAACGTTGGCAACTTCGTTTTGCAGGTGCGGGCGTGTTGGCGCTTTCAATCGCGACCCAAGTGACGCCTGACTGGGGAATCTTGCGCGTCGCCCTTGGCCTTTCGGTATTCGCTTCTATTTTCTTTGTCGCAAGATTGGGGTTCGCATGAAGTACGTGAAGCCTTTTCTTTATGATTCTTCAGTGTCTGCCGAATTTCAGGAAAAGCTGAAGCAAAGGGTTCAGGATCATTTTCAGATTCACCGAATGACCACCCACGGTGGCCCGATGATGTTTGTAAAATCGGCGCTTTTCGTGGCGACCTATTGGTGGATCTGGTCGCAGATCGCATTGAAGCCTCATTCTTTCTGGGTCAGCTTTGCCCTGCTGATTGGCTTGGCTCTGACTACGATTTTGGTCGCGTTTAACGTCAGCCACGATGCGGTTCACGGATCCTTGACCCCAAGCCGCCGCTTGAATTCGTGGATCTTCAACCTGACGTTTAATCCCTTGGGGCCGAATGCCTATCTTTGGAAAATTCGTCACCTGAACGCGCATCACTTTTTTGTCAATATTCCTGGATCGGACATGGACATCGAAGCAACGAAGGTACTTCGGGTCGCGCCCCATGTACGCTGGTATCCGGCTCATCGATTTCAGCATTACTATTTCGTGCTGGCCTATTCGCTTTTTACGATGAACTGGATCTTCATCAAGGATTTCCAAATTTTTCGAATGAAGACCTTCGGCGGGGTCACCGATCTGAAACATTCGCCTTGGCGATTTGTTGAACTAGTCGCCTGGAAAGTGGTCTATGTAGGCCTGATGATCGGAATTCCAGCCGCAGTTCTACCCTACAAACTATCGACGGTCTTGACTGCGTTCGTGCTTTTCCACATGTTTCAGTCCGCAGTTCTTCTGATCCTTTTTGCGGCCTCGCATATTTCGGAAAAATCCCATTACGTCGTTCAAGAAGAAAACGGCTACATTCCCCATTCTTTTATTGAACACCAGCTTCTGACATCAGTGGATTACGCGCCCAGAAGTTTCTGGATGGGAATCCTTTTTGGCGGATTCAATGCTCACGTCGCGCATCACATTTTTCCAAACACGTGTTCGACCCACTATCCAGAAATTTCCAGGATCATCAAAAACACGGCGCTGGAATACGGGCTGCCTTACCAAGAAACGACATTCTTTGGGGTCATCGCTTCGCACTTCCGAATGATGAAGCGTCTGGGGGAAAAACCGGGAAGCTGCCAGGAATTCGTGATCCGCGCCCCCGAGGAAAAGGCTTATGTCACTGAAGGAGCGACGTCTTCGGCGGTGAACCACTTGCCCAATTCTGCTTTCACTTCCGAAATATCTTCGGAAGTGAATTTGTAGCGATCGCGGTTCTGACCGTGTTTTTCGCCTAGAAACTTTTGAATCGAAGCCCTTGCCTGCGGTGTCAGTTCCAGTTCCCATCTTTTGTACATGGCTTCGACCTGACCCATCGGATCCTTCAAAAGGTCTTCGTAAGTCATTTCATAAAGGTCGTTTGGGGCAAGCGAACCTTTTTGCGCTTCGTAAGCTTCAAAAATCTTATTCATCGACCAAAAGATATTCGCCTTGGCTTGGTCGCGCGTGAAATCTTCCAAATTGTGTTCAAGAAAAGTTTGCCAAAGTTTTTGATTCGACTTCACCACATAATGAAGATTGCGCCGGATGTAGACAAACTTCGCGCGGGGATAAAGGGTTTTCAAATAGCAGATTCTGGCCGTATGAAGCGGGCTTTTCAAAACCAGCTTCTTCTTTTTGTTCGCAAGCCAAATGCGACGAACATAATCCAGGTAGGCTTCTGTGAACGTCCGTTTTTCTTCTTCCGTGCAGGTTTCAAAAAAGACGAACTTGTTGAAATAGTTTTTGAACTGACTAGGAATCAACTGCCCCCAGCTGGCCGCGTATCGAAACCCTGACGCCACCATGCCGACGTCTTCTTCGCCCAAAAGATCGAACGTGAACGGCACCTGGTGCGCAGGATGCTTATAACGGACAGCTGTCATGATGATTCCAAAAACTTTTTTGAAGATCCGCGACGTCAGATTGAAAGCATTGGCAAAGTAGGTTTCGTAGAAATCCATGTGGGTCTGGTTTGGGTCTTGGACCAGAATTTCGTGCAGGTGTGTGGTTCCCGTTCGGTAGTACCCCAAAACAATGATGGGATCGTCCAGCAAAACTTCGTTCTTGTAGAACGTGTTTAACCAAAGCTTTTCAAGCTGACGCCAGGGTTCGAAGAAACTGAACTTGAATGCGAAAATAAAGATCTTAAACCAGAACTTGGGACGAGGCCTGTTCTGGCCCACCAACCAAAAGAAGTCGACCAAAGGCGCGAAAACGTGAAACTTTTTTGGAGTGGTTCGGTACGGGTCCACACCAGGTGCTTACCGTAAAGCATTGTGTTAGGCCAGTGGCACATGCTTCCCGAAAGACGGCATTTTCTGAAAACCTTGGCCACGACCTGGGTCGCGTCCAGCTTGTGGGGTCGTGCCTTAAGGGCGGCTGCCACCGTGACCCTGCCCTTTGAAAATGGAATTCGGGACCTGGTCCAGTACCCCGGCAAGCGAAAGCTGATTCGACTGACCTCGCGCCCGCCACAATTGGAAACTCCGTTTCAAAACTTTAACGAAGGCTTGGTTACTCCGAACGACGCTTTTTTTGTGCGTTACCACCTAAGCGGTCTGCCCACTGAAATCGATGTTCAAAAATTTCGCCTGGAAGTCAGGGGCAAGGTGCAAAACCCGCTTTCGCTGACGCTAGCTGCACTAAAGTCCCAGTTCAAATCTTTCGAAATTTGCGCCGTCAACCAGTGTTCGGGGAATGGGCGCGGCTTTTCAAACCCCCGCGTGGGTGGCGGGCAATTGGCAAACGGCGCAATGGGCAACGCTGTCTGGAAAGGTGTCAGGTTGGCGGACGTTCTAAAGAAGGCGGGACTGGATTCAAAAGCAACCCACGTCAGTTTTGATGGCCTGGATCGTCCCCTGATGCCTGCGACCCCAGATTTCGTGAAAGCGCTGACCGTTGAACACGCCAATCGGCCCGAAGTTCTTTTGGCCTACCAGATGAACGGACAGGACCTACCCTATTTGAATGGATTCCCCTTGCGACTGGTCGTTCCAGGATATTTCGGAACCTACTGGGTGAAGCACCTAAACCAAATCGAAGTCTTGGATCATGAATTCGACGGATTTTGGATGAAGACGGCGTACCGAATTCCGGAGGCGCCGGGTTCTGAAAGAACCAAGCCCATCGGAAAGATGGTGATCCGATCATTTTTGACTAGCCACCTGGATCAAGCCGAAATTTCCGTTGAAAAGAAAACCCGGCTTCGGGGTATCGCTTTTGATGGTGGCACTGGAATTCGTGAAGTTCGAATTTCTACCGACCAAGGAAAGTCGTGGACAAAAACCAGCTTGGGAAAAGACCTTGGACCTTTTTCATTTCGTGAATGGACCTGTGAAACGACCTTTTCCGAAAAAGGCGAAAAAGAAATTTGGGTTCGGGCAGAAAGCATGGCTTCGGAAATTCAACCCTTAGAAACGGTTTTCAACAAATCGGGTTACCAGCGAAATGGCGTCGAAAAAACGAAGGTGAAAATTGTATGATCACAGTCGCTTTTGCAGCGACTGCGGTCGCCACCTTGAATCTTCCGCAAGAAACTTCGCGCTATATCGACGGTAAGAATTCCCACCTGGTTCAGGCTTACTGCCTTTCTTGCCATTCTGCGGACTATGTCACCACCCAACCGCGGGGCCAGCCGCGCGCGTTTTGGGAAGCGGTTGTCCAAAAGATGAAGAAAGCCTATGGCGCAGAAATTCCCGACAAAGAAATACGGACGATCGTCGATTCTTTGACGGAAACCTACGGCCGCAAGAATTAAGTAAATGTCAGAAATATTCGTATAAGATTTTTTATCGCCAGCACCCCTTTACTGGCCACTTTGCCCCAATCATACTTTTGTCTGTGCCAAAAATCATGGTGGTCGACGACAACCCCCAGATGCGAATGGCTTTGAAGCAGATTTTGGAAGCCGAAAAGCATCAGGTTGTCGAAGCTGAAAACGGAAAAATCGCACGAGAACTGATTCCGTTGGAATCGCCCGATATCATCATTTCCGATTTCCAGATGCCCTTTCTGGACGGTTTGGAACTGCTGCGATGGGTGAAGATGAATCAGAAAACGCCCTTTATTCTGATCACAGCTTTTGGACACATCATCGAAACTCAGCAGGCTTTCAAAGACGGCGCAGACGACTTTTTGACCAAGCCTTTTAAAAAGGCTGACATCTTGGCTGCGATTCAAAAAATCTTAAGCGCCCAGACCCCCGAAACACCCAAGAATCTGGATCAAGAATTTTGCAGAATCCCGATCGACGATTTCATTTCCAACGACGGAATTCGAATCGGGATTCACATCAGACTTTCCCCTGAAAAATACCTGCGTGTCGCGCACCAGGGCGACGATATTCAGGCTGAAAGGGTGGATCATTACAAGTCCAAGGGCGTTGATTACCTTTACGCGAAGAAAGACGAATTCGCGCTCTTGGTGGGATTCAATATCAAGCTGGCCAAGATGGTGAAGTCCAGCACGGCGCTGGATTTCGAAAAAAAGACCAACTTCCTTCGCTACACGACTGAAACCGTCATGGAAAACATGATGGTCAACGGCGTCCACAAAACTTCTTTTAATCATGCCAAAGAATGCATGAAGACCTATGTGTCTTTGCTTTCTGAAAGCGAATCCATTTTTCAAATCATGAGCGCGCTGAATTCTCACGGGAACTGGCTTTACGGCCACAGTTTGGGCGTCAGCGTGTATAGCATCATGATCGGAAAAAAGCTGGGTTGGACATCGACCGTGACCTTTTTCAAGCTGGGGATGGCAGGACTTTTTCACGATATCGGTTCTAAAGAAATCGATCTGCGGATTTTGGAAAAGGATCGTCTTTTGATGAACAACGAAGAAAGAACGACCTACGAAACCCATCCCTATCGGGGTAAAGAAATCCTGGAAAGGCTTCCGGAGGTTTCGGGTGAAGTCGTTCAGATTGTTTACGATCATCACGAAAACTGCACGGGCCAGGGTTACCCAAGGCATATTTCCAAAGACAAAATTCACCCCCTGTCCAAAGTCATCGCCGTGGCCGACCACTTCTGCTATCAGGCTTTGAAAAGTCCCTATTCGACCGGCGCGCAACCGCGCGAAATCGTCGACAAAATGATTCAGATCTATTCGCAAGAACTGGATGGACCGGCGCTTCACGCCTTAGGCGCCCTTTGCATGTAGTGGCGAAACCCCCTATAGTTTTGAAATGATAATTCTAAGACTTTGGGCCTTCGGCCTGCTTTGCGCTTCACCCACATTTGCAGCATCAAAGGCTGTAGAAAACCCGGTTTTTGCGTACACCCACCTTCTTCCTAGCCCCTACACGATGCCGGCTGGACGCCTGGTCTTGGGAACGGATATCGCCTTCGGACTTTTCGATTCAGTTCAAGTCAGCTCGAACGTGATTCGCGACATCTACAAAACTTACAACGCCCAGATCAAAGTTCAGGTTTATGATTCTCACCCCTTCGCGCTGGCCGTGACGGGTGGATGGGAATTCTACAACCTTCGTTCGTTGGATAGCGGAAACCCAGATCTAGACATTACCATCCTAAGCCCTGGCCTGGTTGCTGCCGTGGGTTTAGGAGATTCGGTCGCTTGGTTTGTGGGCGGGAACAAAAGTATTTTTAACGTACCGGTGAATTTCAGCGGGGTCACTTCATCTTCGTTCCTTCGCGGCACGGTCGCGCAGTCGGACTTAACCTGGGCCTACCTGGCTTCTGGAAAAAAGGGCATCAGCAACGTGGTTGCGGTCGGAGCCAGCTATGACGTCGACTACAAACTTCTAGGCGTGGGCTTAAGCCATTACTGGGGTGGTTTCCGGGTCGGCTTCCATTACTATCCGAAGGCGGAATCCAACCCTGTCCTGCCGTTGATCACGGGCAGCACGGTCGTGAATTTATAGTTCCTTAAAAAAATTCGACACGACCTAAATCCGGCGCTAGCCTGAATTCATGCACATGCACACGACGCCCGCGCTGATGGTCCGTGCCGATGTTTCAATCGGTGATTGCCTGCGCAGGATGCGGGAACATGAAAGCTCGTTTTGCTTAATCATCAACGACACGGATGTGGGTCCCACAGAACTGGTCGGAGTTTTTACGACCGGGGACTTAATGAAACACATCATTTACATCAAACACGGCGACCATTGGTCCCACCCCGTTCGAACCGTGATGAGCCGCCCGATCGTTTCGTTGGACGTTTCTGAAATTCACCGCGCCGGAGAATTGATGTTGGAACACGAAATCCGACACATTCCGATCGTTCATTCGCCCGAAGTGGGAAAACGCGAAGTTCTTGGCTTGGTATCGATGCGCGATTTGTTCCGCATTCAGATGCAGGAACGTCGCGATCTAAAGTGGACGGGACTTACTTTGAAAATCGGCGTTTTAACCGACAAGAATGAACCGCTTGAAGCGCATTCCGGAAAAATCTTTTCTTTGATGAAGGTCACTTTGGTTAAGGTTCCGGTGATTGAAGGAAAGTTTGAATTAAAGGAACGCGTCGATGGATTCTTTGTCGACCTTGACACCCTGGAACCCGGCGCCTGGCAGAAAATTTTGAAACAATTGAACCAAGCCAATGACCTGCCCAGAACCTTGGTCATCTTTGATCCTTACCAACACAAACCAGAAGTCGTCACCACTTTGCAAAAACTGAAGGGCGCGACCAAGTTCGCGATCTTTGAAAAACCCATCAATCTGACCGAATTTTTACAAGAACTGGGTCAGACCCCGAAGCTCAGCTAGCGCTTCCAGGTAAACCGATTCGATAACACCGTCTGCACCATCACTTCGCCACTGTAGCTTCCGCCGTATCGGTAAAAGCCCAAGGTTTCAAAGCGTGCGCACTCTTCGGTGATCAAGCCCTTAAAGGTCGGGGCTGACGCAACCGGTGTTGAAGAAGACTGAAGCCGGAAAAGCGGATAGATCATTTCCCAGTCTGTGATTTTGCATTCCAAGTTTCTGGGGTCCGTAGCCGTTGGCGTGATGAACTTGCAGGCGACCTGACCGCGGCCTGGAAGAAGCGGAATGCCAGAAGCCTGAAAAATTTCCGGGCTGACCCATCGGATCGGATAGGTCAGGTCGCCCGGCGTATAGCTAGGTGACAAGAAGAAGCGATTGTCCTTCCAAATGGGAAGATCAAAGCCATCTGTCCAGCCCGGGCTGCAGGCTTGCGATCCCGCGATGCATGAAACTTCTTTTTCGCGCTTCGAAACCTTAAGCTGCCCTAAATTCGCCATGACCTGGCCCGTTCCGTAACGATCGAAAACATCTTTTTCCGTCAACGCATAGCCCTGGCAGCTGTCAGGACTGAAAGGGTCGGCTGCAATGCCCGGAATCGTCAAACCCATTCCGCTAAGCGCCGTCTGAACCTGTGCGGCCGTCATCGTTTCAATATCGCGCGAATGCAGAAAGCGATTGATTCGGCGATTTCTTTCGACGTTTGTGCTTAAATCCCAAAGCCATTCGTGCACCATCAAAAATGAAAGCTGAACCGGCGCCTGCCGGTCAAGGTCGGCAATGACTTGTGGGAAGTACCTGTAGACCAAATAGCCGGGTTTGGATCCCGAAAACGACTGATAAAGCCGAATGATCGCTTGAATCACTTGAATCTTTGCAGGCGTACCGGCGGGTGCGCCCTTGGGCGCGGGCACCATGCAGTTGGGCGGAATCAGTGACGCGATTTTCTGGTCATTCAGGTCCGTCAATCCAAACGGGGCCGCTTCCCATACACGGGTCAAAGAATAATCCGTGTTGAAAACCAAACGTGTGAATTCTTGAAAAGAAGACACCAGCCCCGGGACTTTCGTTTGCAAGATCTTCAAAATTCTTTGTGAAGAATCCTGCCAGCTTTTTACGACCGCTAGCCCATCATCGCCCTGGGCGGCCGTCCGGGTCAAAACATAGTCCAAAGCATAGGTTCCGTTCAGATCGTTGTCCGGGCTTGCGGTGCAAACGATTCCATCCCCACCGTTACCTACATAACCGCCTGCCCAAGCGGGTGAAGAAGCAGTCATCAGAAAAATCCAAGTCAGGGCGGTTCCAATTTTCATAGGCGATCAGGACTTTCGGTCTTGGGTTCAGAATCGATCCGGTAAAGTTGCACGGCCAGGTGATAAACCGCGTCAGCGTCGGCGGTCGACATCAGCTGATTCATTTCCGTGTTAAAGCGCCGAATCAGCGCCTTCGCGCGCGGAATTTTTTTGAATTCGATGGCCATGGTCGTTCCAGAAAAATCCCGGATCGAAGGATCTTGAGCATCTAAAGCTTTTTCAGCTTTGCGAAGGTGCTGTCGATGAAAGCCACGAATCGCTTCTGATGAAGTGGACGTCATTCGGAAATTGTCACTGCTGCGTTTGAATTTTCCTTCTTCCAACCGGAAAAGTTCAATCGCTACCAAACGCATCAAAGCGGCTTTTGCGTCTGCGACCGAAACACCCAATCGGTCCGCGACCCACTTCGGTGTCCCATCAAAGTCTTTATAGGAAGCCATTTCGAAAATGGCTAAATGGACCCAATCGGATACGATTTTGAATTCATCGTGGTTGATCCGCTTAAAGCCGGCTCGGTGCTTAAAGGTGCCGGCGCGAAGAAGAAGGCCGCTGATTTCATCCGCCGCAGCAGATCGAAGTTCGGGCGTTTTTAAAGTGCCGTATCGAACCAGACGAAGGAACAGGGTCTTCTTCCACTTGGGCCAGGAAAGCTGGGTTGAAATTTGAAAGGCGCGATCTTCGCTTAAAGCACGCGATCCGGAAACAACCTGTGAAAGATAGGCCGGCGAAACTTTCAGGTCCCTGGCCATCGCGCGCGCCGAATAGGACCGGTTTCGCTTCTGTCGAGCGACCAATTCCTCTTTCAGAAAGTTTCGGTAGTCGGGAAGATTCACTGGGCCTAAATAGCCCATTTCGCGAAGCTGTAAAGCCTGTATTCGGTTGGGAATGCAGAAATGGGTGACGAATCCAGGCAGTTTCGCCACTCTGTCTATTTGACCTGCATTTCCCTTTCAATTCCCATAGATAGACCTGCCTGAATGTTTGCAGCATGCAAACGGTCTTTACCGGATAAGGATCTTTTCATCCCGTTTTAACGTGTTTTTCAGCCCAGCCTGACAAAGTCAGTGCATGCAGGATTTGAAATCTTGGGTTCGTTTGGGGAAAGAAAAATCGGCCAGTGACATTCACCTGGAAGCTGGGACGCATGCCGTGTTTCGGATTCGAGGCGAACTGGTCGCCGTCGATTCGGTGGCTTCGCCAGCAAGTTTGCGGCAGATGGCACAAGGGCTTTTAAGTGATGACGGCTGGCAGGATTTCTTACAACGCGGGTCGGCGGATCTTTCCAGAACCCTTTCCGGAGTCCGCTGCCGGATTCATATCTTCCAAACGAATCGCGGGATCGGCTTTGCGATCCGGCTTTTGTCTTCATTTCAAAACAGTCTGTTGGACTGCAATCTTCACCCCGACTTTCAGGACCTGGTTAAAAGACGCACCGGTCTGATTCTGATTTCGGGTCCTACCGGAAGCGGGAAGTCGACAACGCTTGCGGCGCTGATCGAAGAAATCAACCAAACCCAAGCTCGCCATGTTGTGACTTTAGAAAGTCCGATCGAATACTTTTTTTCCAACCGCCGTTCCTACATCCGCCAACGTGAAATTCCCACGCACAGCCCAAGCTTTGATCAAGCCATAGTCGATTCGATGCGTGAAAACCCGGATGTCTTGGTGATCGGAGAAATCAGGACGCCCGAGGCGATGCGCTTAACCCTGAATGCCGCCGAAACCGGACACCTAGTGATCGCGACTTTACATTCTGCCACGTCTGCCGAAGCACTTTCCCGAATCTGCATGTCGTTCCCTTCCGAACTTCAGGCTTCCATACGAGCCCAGCTGGCAGACTGCTTGATTGGCGTGATTTGCCAGCGTCTGACTTTTCATCCGGCTGCGCAGCTACGCGTTCCGGTCTGCGAAGTTCTAATGGCCAACACAGGCGCAAAGACACTGATTCGAAGCGGACAGTTTAGCCAAATCCTTTCCGTCCTTCAGGCCGGTGGCGAAGAAGGAATGTGGACTTTCGAGCGCTACCAAAAGTGGATCGAACAGAAGAAAACTTGGATTCGCCCTGCGGACGCCCGCCCCTTGGAAGACACTGTTGAACCATCCGCCCAAGAACGCACCGTCCGAAGGCGACCGCTGCCGAATACGCAGAATGAAGAAAAGGCTGACGATGGTTCGCTTGAAATCGGGTCGATTGAAGATGATCTTGAATCGCTGGCGAAACGAATCCGCTAAAAGACTTTTCCTGGAATTTTGGGATTTGGTGCCGAAGGAGAGACTCGAACTCTCACACCCTTGCGGATACTGGATTTTGAGTCCAGCGCGTCTACCATTCCACCACTTCGGCACGAATTGGGATGAGTTAACGCTTATAAACCGAGTCGATACATCCGTCTACTGACGTGTCGGTTTTCAGACAAAAATGATGCATAGCATCCCAAAAGGGGGTCAGACACCTTCCGAGACCTTCCGATGCACCCTAAGGGATGGTCACATCAATGGTCGACGTGCCGCCGTTTTGGTCGACCACGCGGATCCGGGTGGTCGTGCTTCCGGCCCCACCCACGGCGCTAAAGTCCGAATACTGGGGCACGTAAAGCTTTGAATTTGTATAGAAAGTCCCGATTCCAGAAAACAAATCAAAGGTGTGAGCCGAATCCCAGCCCCCGACCGCCGAAGCGCCTAATGTCGTCACAAAGGAATAGATTTCCGTGGTCCGAACGCCGCTGCCCGTTCCTGAAATCAGGACCCGGCCATCGTCCAGCTGGGTTGATAGACTTGAACTGTAGCGAAGGTCTGCGCTTTGGCTGACTCCGATTGCCGTAATATTGGTCCAACTGTTGCCAACCGTATCGTAACGACGAACTTCCGTGGTCGGAGTGCCCCCCGACACTGAACCCAACTGACCGCCGAAGACATAAATAAAGCGGTTCGCGACAAAGGCCGTTCCCATCCCCCAGCGTCCGCTGGCAATCGCGGTGCGACTGGTCCAGCTATTCAAGGTCACATCATAGTATTCGTTTACGGTCGTTGTGCTTCCGCCCCCGCCTGTGAAACCCGCGATGACATAGATCCGTTCGTTGGCACCCGTACCTGTGTGGACGAAAGAAGGTGCCCCGTGTGCCGCCGTAGACGAAGTCACGGGCGTCCAGGTGTCACCGGTTGGGTCGTAAATTTCAGCGCTTGTATTGGTTGTCGCACCGCTAAAGCCTCCGTGCGCAAAAACTCGGCCGTCGTTCAAAAGGACGAATACGTGATTGCCCCGATTCGCGTTCATCGTGCCTGCGTTGGACCAAGTTCCACCCGCGATTGAATACTTCTGAGCATTCGTAAAATATGTTCCGCCCGTCGTTGCGCCGTTATTTCCGCCGGCGATCAATACAGTTGCACCGTCTGAAAGCAAAATCGCCCGGTGGTGACGTCTTGCGTTGGTGAAGCTTCCCGTCGCCGTCCAAGTTCTGGTTGAAGCATCATAGATTTCCGCGGTGTTGGTGACCGTGTACGAATCGTCGATTTCTCCGCCAGCAGCCAAAACGTTTCCGCTAGGAAGCACGGTCATTGTGAAATCTTTTCTAGGCGTCGTCATCTTGCCGACCGTGTCCCAGTTTCCGGTGGAAGGATTAAATAGGAAACAATCGGCAATCGTCGCCCCCACCAGGGTTGAATATCCGCCGCACTTCAGGACTTTCCCGTCGGCCAACTTCCGAGCCACGTAGTTTTCAGTTTGAATGTGAAAATGACCGGTTTCAGCCCAAGATCCTGGCGAACCCTGCGTATAAAGGAAATTTTTCGGCAAGGATTCTAAGCGGGTCGACGCCGTTCCACCGGCGCAAAGAATTTTGTTATTCGAAAGCAATACGGCAACGTGACTTCCCCTGCCCGCTGGGATCGAAGCTTTGGCCGTCCAAGCGTTTGCAGAAAGATCGTACTCTTCAACGCTGGATGCGTTCGCTGCGCCGGTGATTCCGCCAACACGAAGAAATTTATCCCCACCCACGGCCACGATCTGGGCAGTTCCAACGCTGGTGCTCATCGTGGCCATTGAATTCCACACACCGGTGTCTAAGCGAAGCCGTTCAACGGTATTGTTGGGCGACATCCCGGTTCCGTAACCGCCGCCGAAAATCAAAATCGAATCATAGCCCAGTCCCGAATCGGCAGATGAAACAAAGTGAACTGCGCCCTTCGGGTGTGCGCTGACCATCGAATTCACGCCATCGGTCCAGGTACCTGCCAAAGGATCGTAAAACCCGTAGGAAAGATTATTTCCGCCGTTTAGGCCCGAACCCACAAATACCCGACCATCAGGAAGCGTCACCGACGCCGCATCAGACCTAGGCGTCGTCATCGTCGGACCATTGGACCAAGTGTCGCGAGCCGGGTCGTAAATATAAATGGTATCCACAGTCGTAGCGGTATTCTGTTTTCCACCAATCACTGCAATTCGGTCCAGTCCATCGCTAGCTGTGAAATGTGCGACCGCAAATCGATACAAGTCAAAAGGCATGTCGGCGCGCTTGGTCCAGGTGTCCGTAGCCGGGTCGTAAATTTCAGTGGTCTTTAAATAGCTATGGGCCCCGTTCACCCAGTTCAAACCACCACCCACCCAAATCCGGCCATCGGAAAGTTTGACCGTACCGAAAAGGGTTCTGGCTTGATTCATGGGCGCCATCGACGTCCACTGCTCGGTGGTTGGATCATAGCGATGAACTTCTTTCATCGCGTTCATTCCCGAAGTGTCGCCCACGTCGTCGTAGAATCCGCCGATGACATAAACCTTGCCGTCGGACGCGACCACCACGTCCATGTCCGCACGCGCGCTTGAAATACGCGATACCGTGTTTGAAAGCGCGGCCGTCCAGGTCGGTGGACTTGCCGTCAATGTTCCGTGAAAAAAGCTGGGCGCTTCTGAAGAAGTGCTGGTGCTTGCGGATCGATTTCTAAAAACAACGCTGCACGCGCTCGAAGATACGAGCACCAGAACAAGCAAAAGCTGGGTTCCCCTAAATCGGCAAATCATACCAAGATCCACTATTTAGGTTACCCGTAAAAACCCTGATTGGCAGCCCTATTTAGGTAAAATTAAACCTATTTTATTCTTTATTTTCAAATACTTATAGACTTTTTATACCGTCTTAACGATTAGGCGATCCCCTTGGATTTGGGCGCTGACATTCAGGGGTAGCGGGCGCGATCCGCCCCCATGCCCAATGGGCAGTCCGACGGCCACAGGGATTCCAGATTCCAAGATCGGTTTGAACACGACTTCCAAGGATCTTCGGCCTGCGACTTTGGGACGCAATGGTTTCATCTGGGGTTTTTTCTTAGACGCATCTTTTTCGGTTTTCAGAACTTGAAAGACGCGATCTTCAAAACCCGTCATCGTACCGACGACCACGGCTTGAACACCTTTCAAGCCGCCGGACGCGACCAATTGATTCACCAGGCGATCCACGCGATACGGGGCTTCGTCGATTTCTTCTAAAAAAAGGATTCGGGTTTCACCCGGGGCAGGTTCTACAGGCGCAAGGGGCGTTCCAAAAAGGCTAAGCCAAACCGTTAGATTTCCACCCACCAGTTTTCCTGAAATGCCTGAAGTCGGCACGCTTGCTTTGGGCGAAGAAAGCCAAGTCAGGCGATCTTTTTCTAACCCCGTTTCCGTCAAATAGGCGTCTGCACCCTGAACGGCTCGAACCAATCGATCAAAATCCTTTTCCGGCATCGAAGAAAAATCGCGGGTCCCTGCCATCCATCCGTGAATGGTTCGCCAGCCCCACCGCGGTCCGACGTAACTGTGCAAAGCGGTGACGTCACTGTAGCCCACCAGTGTCTTTTTCTTTCTAGGTCCTTCAGCCATCCCCTTTTCCTTCGCCATACGATCCAGAATCTGCATCATGCGAAACGCGCCATAACCACCGCGCGCGCACCAGATCACGTCAATAGAATCATCCATCGCCAAATCCCAGAAAGCTTGCGCACGATCCGGATCGGTGCCGGCGCAAAAATCAGGACCTCGTTTTTTGGTTTGTGGGTGAACGAAAACTTCGAAACCTGCATCGCGAAGCCTGCGCACGCCTAGCGCAAGTTCGACCTGCCCGCAGGGCGCCGATGGCGCCATGATCCCTACGCGGATTCCTAGGCTTTTCTTTCCGTCACGCATTGCCGAATTTCTCCCTTAAGTTCATCCAGTCCAGTTCCTTCACCCTGGGTCGACGTCCAATAAATTCTTCGATCATCCGGAAATCCCAATTCCGAAAGCTGCGCACGAACTTCCTTTTGACGGGCGGACCGATCTTTCTGGGTTTTGATTTGATCGGATTTAGTCATCACTGGAATCAAGTCAAAACCAAATTTCAGTAAAAACTGAATCGCTTCAACATCGTTCGCAGTCGGACCGTGACGACCATCCAACAGAACCAAAGCTGCCGCGATTCCCGGATCGGTCTTCAAATAGAATTCAATGAATTGTGCCCAACGTTCGCGATCCGAATGCGACGTTTTTGCGTAACCATATCCAGGCAAATCGACCAAGACGACCGAAGGATTCTTTTCCCCACCCAGTGCCGGCCAAAAGTACGCATGGATAGCGCGGGTTTTCCCAGGTTCGGCGCTGGTTTGTGCCAGTCCCGCTTTCAAAAGCGAATTGATCAGCGAACTTTTTCCCACATTGGAACGACCGACCACAGCTAGACGTGGTTCACGATGGCCGTGCAGGAATCCTTGGGTCAGTTCTTTTTTGATCTGGTCCGGAGTAGCCAGGGTCACGACCCAGTGTGGGCGGGACAGGTCCTTTGTAGTCATTCCCCAACAGCTTAGCATCAAATGCCGTCTGAAACGCTTTCTATTCGTCTTGAGTAACGACCTAGCCTTGCATGGAACTTGCTGAATCGTCCGCATGAAAAAATCCAATTCCGTATTTCTGAAGATTCAAGATCCATCCGGTGAAACCCGCCGCGTCGAAATTCCTGCCCATCGCTTCCAGCAGCCCGAACCGGTCTGGATTGGGCGCGATTCCAGTGCTTCGATTCCCCTTCGCGATCCAACCGTTCCAGTCCGCTTAGGTCGATTGATTCGCGAAGATTCAGGTGAAATTTGGATTGATACCCAAGTATCCGGATTCCCGCTGCGCCTGGGTGACCTAAGCACCCGCCTGACACATTGGGCAGAAGGCGTTCCGGCCCGCGTGGGGGAAACGACCTTGACGCTCTCGCAAGCCAGAAATCAAGACTTGGGCCTTCCTCAGGCTCCTAGTGGAATTCGAAGCTGGCAGACCTTCGGAAAGCTGGGGCGCGACCTGCTTTGGATGGTCAAAAAATCAGCCTCGACGCCATTGTCGGTCTATCTGGCCGGAGAAACCGGAACTGGAAAAGAAGTTCTGTCCCAATTGATTCACGCCTGGAGCGATCGCGCTTCGGGTGCGTTCGTTCCGTTGAATTGCGCGGCCTTGCCGCTTTCTTTGGCCGAAAGTGAACTTTTTGGTCACGTAAAAGGAGCATTCACGGGCGCCGCTTCACATCGAGCGGGAGCACTGATGCAAGCCCATAACGGCACTCTTTTTTTGGATGAAATCGGTGATCTTCCGATGGAACTGCAAGTGAAGCTGCTTCGCTTTTTGGAAAACGGAGAAATCCGTCCTGTGGGATCCGATCGATCGTCCCACGCCAATGTTCGTATCATCTGCGCGACCCACAAACCCTTGGAAACCCTAGTGGAAGAAGGAAAGTTTCGGCGCGACTTGTACTTTCGTTTGGCTTCGATTTCGATTCAGATTCCTGCGCTTCGAGAAAGACCCGAAGACATCGAAGCCTTGGCCAGGATCTTTGCCAAGGAACTGAATCGAACGCTGACCCCTCAGGCGATCGAAAGATTGAAGTTTCACGATTGGCCCGGAAACGTTCGCGAACTGCGACACGCGATCGAACGAGCCTGCGGATTTTCGGGGGCGTTTCAAGAAATCATCCCGGAATCGGCGTTTGATTTCTTGGCGCCGAAAAGTCCGGATGCCTTGGCTAGACCTAAACCCGGCCCTGATGGCGCACCCGGCGTGATGAAGCTTGCCGAAATGGAAAAGATCCTTCTGCTTCGCGCCCTAAATGTGTCGCGCGGCAATCGAGCCCGCGCGGCCCGGTCGCTGGGGATTGCGCGAAGTACTTTGTTCGAAATGATTAAACGCCACCGGATCTGTGGGCCAAGAAGCGGCGATTTTTGGTTGGCCGATCTTTCTTCGCGACAACAAGCTTAGTGACATAGACCTGATCCACGCGTCCCCGCGGAAGCCAGGTATTGATCCGATCCATCACGGCTTTGCGTACTTTCTTTTTTCCGTCACGGGACAGAAGTTCTTCGCGTTCGATGTTGGAAAGTGCGTTCAATACGTGATTTCGGACGATGGGGATCTGTTCTTCCAAGATCTGGCAGGTTTCCTTGGCGTCGCATTCGGCCATCAAGGTGACAACGGCCATGCCAAAAACGCCCTTGGGCTTGGGTTCGTCCGGTCTGTGCTTCACGTCAAAAGTGAATTCACCTAAATCAATGGTCGAAGCCTTGCGCCTGGCAAATTCAGCCTGACGATCCAGGAAATCGCCGACTTCTTCGCTTCCGGCCTTTCCTTCTTTGGGTTTTGGGGACGTCAGGACCTTCACCGCGGTCCAGGTGATCGAAATCGCGGTGAAAGAAGCCAGGTAAAAAAGCAGTCCCGCTCGTCGTGTCGGAACATCCGGAGAAACGATCGAAGTCAAAAGGTACATCATCGGGCCGTTCGCCTTCAGGCGGTCGGTCAGATCCTTGAATTTCTTGGCCGCTTGGCTTGCGGTGTCTTTTGCTGCGTTCTTCGCGGCTTCGGCCGCATTTTCAATGGCCGCTTTTCCAGCTTGGGCGGCATTTTTTGCCGCGTCGACGGCGGCGTCGACTGTTTTTGTGTCGACCGGAGGTTTCTGCGCCGGAGCAGGCGGTCCGCCCAACCCCCCAAGCGCTCCACCCAATGCGCCCAACGCATCGGCTGCAGCGCCTTCGATTGCGTCGACGCCTTGAGGCTCTGGGCCGGCGTCAGCGGGCGCGCCACCACCTGCGGCAGCTGCCGCGGCGTCCGCTGCTGCTGATGCATTTGGATCTGTTGCTGGGGTTTCGTCCGCCATAACTTTTCTATTTTAGCCTACAGATTTTCTTTGCGCACCCCGATGAATCAGATGTGAAGACGAAATATTTTCAGAAAGTCGTGTTTGTCAGTGGGTTGACGGTTGCGATCGCAGGTTGCGCGGGCATCGAATTCAATCAACAAGAATACGTCGACCCGATTGTCGAATCGGCAAGGCTTCTTCGCGAAGGACGTTCGCCGGCATCCGCCCAAATGGCGTCGCATGCTTCAGGGGATCCAGATGAAATTCAAACCCGCGCCGCTTCGATTCAACGCGCAGTGGATGTGCGAGACCTGGCCATCGGGATGAGCATGGAACAAGTTCGGGCTTCTTGGGGTGAACCCCGAGACGTCGCTATCGCGGGCAATCCCGATCACGGGAACCAACGCTGGACTTACCGCGAAGTCGCATCGCGTTATTTTGGTGGCCAATCCGACCGGACCGTCTATTTCGAAGACGGTAAAGTCGCAGGTTGGAAAACACGAAAACCCTAATTCGTGCTAAAAAGAAGGAAATGGAAGCCTTCTTTGAATTTGAAAAGCCCATCGTGGCTTTGGAAAAAAAGCTGCAAGATCTTAGGGACATCGCCAAACAAGAAGGCGTCGATTTCGGTAACGAGATCAAGCTATTAGAAAAAAGGGTCGCGGCTTTGATTGAAGAAACCTACGCGAACCTGGGCGCTTGGCAGCGCGTTCAACTTTCACGTCACCCCAATCGCCCCTACGCGCGCGACTACGTCGACGCGATTTTTCCGGACTTCCAAGAAATCTGTGGCGACCGGACTTTCGGCGATGACCCCGCAATTCTGGGTGGCGTGGGTACGTTCAAAGGTGTTCCGGTCATGATCCTAGCCAACCAAAAGGGCCGCACCACAAAGCAAAAGATGGAACGCAGTTTCGGGATGGCCAAGCCCGAAGGTTACCGCAAGGCGATTCGCCTGATGAATTTGGCCAAGCGTTCGCGGATGCCCATTTTGACTTTGATTGATACCCCTGGTGCCTTTCCAGGAATCGAAGCCGAAGAACGCGGCCAAGCTCAGGCCATTGCTGAAAGCATTCGCACTTTGTTCGAAGTCGACGTTCCCGTTTTCGCGCTAGTCATTGGCGAAGGTGGATCGGGCGGCGCACTGGCACTTGGAGTCGCTGATCACGTAGCCATGCTTGAATATTCGACTTATTCCGTGATTTCTCCGGAATCCTGCGCAGCCATTCTTTTCAGTGATTCGTCGCAAGCGGAAAGCACGGCTGAAAAAATGCGCCTGACCCCGCCTGACCTGATGAAATTGGGCGTGATTGATTCGGTGATTGAAGAACCCTTGGGTGGTTCACACCGCGACTGGGAAGCGACTTTCAAACTGGTTTTGAAAGCTTTGGAAAAAAGCTTCGCCCCGCTGATCGACGGTTTTGCTTCTGAAAAACCTGCCGCCAAGGTCGCAAAAACCAGTAAGGCATCTAAGTCGAAGGCGAACAAAGCCCCAAAGGCTGCAAAAAAGACAGTGGATTTGCGCGACAGTCGCTTAGAAAAATTTCGAAAGATTGGGAAATTCGCCCTAGCCCACACCCCGGCTTCGGGCTTTGACGATTCCGCCGAAATTGGCCCAGACGGTACTGGGGACGGCAACGCATGAAAATTCAGTCCATGACGGGTTACGGTTCCGCCGAAGGCGAAATCGCAGGACGAAAATACAGAATCGAAATCCGAACCGTGAATCACCGAAGCCTGGATTTGAAGCTTCGAATTCCCCGTGAACTTTTGGCAGTTGAAAATTCGCTTCGCACTTTTCTTCAAAACCAGTTCGCCCGCGGTTCAATGGAATTTCGCATCGACCGGGTTTCAGAATCTGAATCAGGGTCTAGCCCGATGATGGGCGAAATCAACCTGGAACTGGCGCAAGCCTATCTTGCCAAGATCGAAGCCATGGGAAAGAAACTGGGGCTTTCTGAAAAGCCATCCTTAGGTTTGATCCTGGGACTTCCCGAAGTCATGACCCGAACGCAGACGGAAGTCGCGCAGGAAACGGCGTGGAAAGAACTGGAACCGATTGTTTCGAAAGCCGCGACATCGTTGCGGTCAGCGCGCGAACACGAAGGTCAGGCTTTGGTCAAAGTCTTGATGGGCGCGATTTCTGATTTGGAATCAGCGCTGGTTTCTTTAAGAAAACGCCGCGGCGAATGCGAATCCGAATTGAAAGAAAAGTTTTCGGAACGGGTCAAAAAAGTTTTTGAGGCCTACCCCCTTTCGACCGAATCCGTTCAAGCGGTTTTGGAATCCCGGATCGCGCAGGAACTGGCTTTGATTTTGGAAAGAACCGACATCGCCGAAGAACTGGATCGGTTTCAAGGGCACCTGGATCATTTGAAAAAGACCCTAGGCGGTTCAGGGCCCATCGGTCGTAAACTGGACTTTTTACTTCAGGAAACCAATCGCGAAGCCAATACCCTTTCGAACAAAGCTCAGGATCTGGCCATGAGCACTGAAGCCGTTCAAATCAAACTGCGTTTGGAACAGCTTCGCGAACAATCCATGAATTTGGAATAGGACCCTTCAACCGTGAAAGCGCCCCACTACCCCAAGCTTTTTGTGATATCGGCGCCCAGTGGGACGGGCAAATCCACGCTTTGCACCCGGCTTTTAAAGGAAGTTCCTAATTTGGTACTTTCGATTTCAACCACGACCCGAAAGCCACGGGGCCAGGAGAAACACGGGGTCGAATACTTTTTTGTATCGACTGACGAATTCAAAAAAATGATTTCTGAAAAGAAGTTCGCCGAATGGGCCGAAGTTCACGGAAATTATTACGGCACATCGCACGCAGTACTTCGGGATTCAATGGCCGCTGGAAAAAGTGTTCTTTTGGACATCGACGTACAAGGCGCCGAACAATTGCGCCAAGCGTACCCGGATGACTGCTATTCGATCTTTATTACTCCGCCCAGCCTTGAAGTTTTGCTGGAAAGGTTGAAAGGTCGCGGCACCGATTCGGATGAAAGCATCCAGAAGCGCATGAAAAATGCCAAAGATGAAATGAAGGAAATTCCTAAGTTTCATCAGACCGTCGTCAACGATCAGTTGGAAAGCGCGTTTCAGGAACTGAAGAAGTCCGTCGAAAAAATGGTGAAGACCCAGAAAGTGGGGTCATAAGAAGATGGCCAAGTACAAAGAAGCCAATCTTCAAACCGTCATTGACACGATTCGTTCGTACTATCCCGAAGGAAACCTGGACATCGTTCGAAAAGCCCATCAATTTGCCGAAAAAGCGCACGAAGGCCAGATGCGATCCAGCGGCGATCCCTACATCATTCATCCGACCGACGTCGCGCAAACGCTTGCCGAACTTCACCTGGATTTGCCTAGCGTGATTACCGGCTTTCTTCATGACACTGTTGAAGACACGGGCGTCACCCTGGAAGTCGTCGAAAAAGAATTCGGAAAAGACGTATCTGAACTGGTCGATGGCGTCACGAAACTGAACAAGATCACCTTCCGTACTTCGGAAGAAAAGCAGGCTGAAAACTTTCGAAAAATGTTCATGGCCATGGCCAAGGACATTCGCGTGATTCTGGTAAAGCTTGCAGACCGCTTGAACAATATGCGGACGCTGGAACACATGCCGAATCACAAGCAGCGTGCGACGGCCCAGGAAACCCTGGATATTTACGCGCCCATCGCCAATCGCCTGGGTATCAGCTGGATCAAAATCGAACTAGAAGACCTTTGCCTGCGCTACTTGCACCCGGATATTTACTACCGGCTGGCGCAGACCATTTCCAAAAAGAAACGCGAACGCGAAAGCTACATTGAAACCGTCTGCCATATTTTGGAAGAAAAGCTGAAAGAATACGAAGTTCAGGCCAACGTCACTGGGCGTGCGAAACACTTTTATTCGATTTACAAAAAGATGGAGCGTCGCCAGGTCGAACTGGACGACATGTTCGACATCTTCGCGTTTCGAATCATCGTCGACAATATTACCGAATGTTATAAGGCCCTGGGCGTGATCCATGCGACCTACAAGCCGGTGCCTGGGCGTTTCAAGGACTACATCGCCATGCCCAAGGCGAATAATTATCAATCCCTTCACACCACCGTCATCGGCCCAAGCGGCGAACGCGTTGAAATTCAGATTCGGACCCAAGAAATGCATTCGGTTGCCGAACAGGGAATCGCGGCCCACTGGCGCTATAAAGAAGGCAAATTCGACATGCGTTCGCGCGACAATGTCGACTGGGTCAATCGCCTGCTCGAATGGAACAAAGACCTAAAGGATCCGAACGAATTCTTAGAAACCGTCAAAATCGATCTTTTTGCCGAAGACGTTTTCGTGTTCACGCCCAAGGGTGAAGTCAAAGAACTTTCCCATGGTGCGACACCGCTGGATTTTGCGTACGCAGTTCACACGGATGTCGGCAATCGATGCGTGGGTGCGAAGGTCAACGGACAAATTGTACCGCTGAAGCACCGTTTAAAGTCCGGCGACACCATCGAAGTCATCACCAGCCCATCACAAACACCATCTAAAGACTGGCTCAAAATCGCCAAGTCTTCACGCGCGAAAGCGAAGATTCGGGCCTTCATCAAGACTCAAGAACGCGTCCGCGCCTTGGAAATCGGCCGTGAACTTTTGGATAAGGCGCTTCGGCCCTATGACCGTTCGATTTCGAAAGTGGAAAAGTCGGGCGATTTGCTGAAAGCCGCTCAAGACCGCGGATTAAGAACGGCCGAAGAACTATTTGTGGGTCTGGGTTATGGCCGATACCACGAAGAACACCTGATCCCGCTTCTGGTTCCTAAGGAAATCCTGGAAAAGAAGGCCAAAGAAGCCAGTGACGGAACGCCCCCCGCAGAAGACAGCTTCTTAAAGAAGGTATTCAAGTCGGCCACGCGCCGAAGCGAATCACGAAATGCCATTTCGGTCGCAGGACTGGATGACGTACTGATCCGTTTTGCCAAGTGCTGCAATCCGCTTCCGGGCGACAGCATCGCGGGCTTCATCACGCGCGGCCGCGGCGTGACGGTCCACTTGGCCAATTGCCCAAAAGCGATCGACAGTGATGGTGATCGCAAGGTGGATGTCCGTTGGAACCTGTCTCAGAAAACACCGTTTAAGCGCCAGGTGCGCATCCGGATCCTTTCCATGGATGAACCGGGGCTTTTGGCGATCATGTCTCAGGCCATGAGCGCTTTGGGCGTCAACATCACTTCGGCAAATATTCGAACCACCAAGGACAAAAAGGCCGTCGCACTTTTTGATGTAGAAGTGAACGATCTGGCCCATTTGCAGAAAATGACTTCGACCCTGGAAGGTAAAAAGGGCGTTATTTCAGTCGAACGACTGCGGTCATAAGCGCGCTGGTTTACGACCTAGCACTGATTCGGAAACCAAAGGTCGTCAGATGGACGGACTTTCTTCTGCAGATCAGCTTCGAAGGCTTTCGCCCTTTCTTCTAAGTCTTTTTTGCAAGCCGCACGCTTGTCTTCCTGGTCCTTCTTGTACTTGGCGCGGTCTTCTTTTTGTTCGGTGTCCAGGATCTTGCGTCTGGCTTCGCGATCCTTCACGTAAGATCGACGTTCGGCCCCGCTGGACTTTTCTTTCCAAATTTCTCGACGCTTTTCTTTTTCAGCCTTGTTCCATTCGGACCATTTCGCTTTTTGGGCAGCTTCCAAGGCTTTCAGATCCTGCTTCTGGCTATGTTCCAATGCCTTCTTGTAAGAATTCTGGGCACGCGAAAATTCCCGATGAAGAATCTTGATTTCGTCTGGCGTCAGGTTTTCTTGCGCGGTTTTTGGGATTTGGATGCTGTCCGCTACGGCTTGGCTGGTGCTTGGGCTTGGGGACGGGCTTTGCGCCCAAAAAATCATCCCTGCGATCGTCACAGGAAGTGACACCAAGATCGAAGCAAGCACGGTTACAGGAAGTTTTTTCATCAGATCTTTCATTATGATTCAACCCAAGCCCGATTCAAAGCAAGGATGTCGGTTTCCGATCTTTGACGCGGAAAGTGGGCGTCACGCGTCCATTGAAACGGTTCAACTCGGCAACTCCGGCCCATTCGGCGGGTTCGGAAAGGGTAGCGGCTTCGACATCCTTGGCCGCGTAGAACCAAATCGATTCCATCAATGACCCTGCCGTCAAACTTAAGTCGCGTGGCGAAGCCGACTGCGACACCAACTGAAACTTGTAGTGGCGTTCTTTCAGAACTTTGACTTGCCTTGCAGACGCGGTCACTGAAAACACGGGTTCCGGATTTCCAGGACCAAAGGGGCCAAGCCTTTCAATTTCTTGAAGAACTGAAAAACGCAGATCTTCCAGGCGAACCTTCGCGTCCAGTTTCAAGGGCTGAAGCGCCAGGGCTTCTGGGTCTTCGACACCGGCGATCCCCAACGTTTCGGGCGAAAGTGCTTCGTTGAAGGCCGTTTGAAATTCCGCCAAGTTTTCAACCGAAAGGTTGACCCCGGCAGCATGGCGATGGCCGCCAAATCCATTTAGGTGAACGGCGCACTTGCGAAGAGCTTCCAAAACGTCTTTTCCTGCATAGGTGCGAACGCTCCCTTTGGCGTGGTCACCGCGGAACGAAAGAACGACAGCAGGACGATGAAAGGTTTCAGTGACCCGCGATGCAACGATCCCCACTACGCCTTCGTGCCAGGTTTCGTCACCGACGACGATCGCATTTTGAAATTTGCCTTCGGCTAATCCTTGTTCAACGACTTTTTTGACCTGGTCCCAGATCTGATTCTGGATTTCCATTCGCTCTTTGTTCAACTTTTCGATTTCCAACGAAAGTTCAGTCGCCTGAACCGGATCTTCGGTTGAAAGAAGCGATAGCGCAATTCCGGCAGTTTTCAAGCGGCCCGAAGCGTTAATTCTGGGTCCGATCGAAAAGCCCAGGTGACTGGGGCTTAAGTGATCCGCTTTTTCGCTGATCCCGCAAACGTCCAAAAGTGCTCGGACACCCGGCTTTTTTGTGAACTTCAGAACTTCTAGGCCGTGACGGGCCAGAATGTGGTTGTCGCCCATCAATGGAACCATATCGGCGGCTGTGGCCATGACGACCAGATCCAGGTGGCGCTTCAGATTCGGTTCCTGCCCAAGCGTCCACCAACCGTCTTGCTTTCCGCGGGTGCGAAGCGCGCGCAAAAGATAGAATCCCAAGCCACATCCGCAAAGCATCTTTAAACCGCTTTCGCAGTCCGCGCGCTGAGGGTTCAAGATCGCAGTGGCTTTCGGCAAGCCTTTTTCGGGATCCACTTGATGGTGATCCACCACAATCAAGTCCATTCCCAATTCACTGGCACGCTGAGCCGCCGCGAAACTGGTAATGCCGCAATCAATCGTCACAACCAGGCGAATCCCCCGCCCATGCGCCGCTTCGATCGCCCCGACGTTCAGTCCGTAACCATCTTTGAATCGGTCCGGTTGAACGGCTTCGTACTGAATCCCGAAGTCCCGAAACCCCCAACTTAAAAGCGCAGCACCCGTCGTCCCGTCGACGTCATAGTCGCCAAAGATCAGAACCCTTTCGCCTTCGCTTCGTGCCTGAACCAGGCGATCGACTGCAATCGTCATGTCCCGAATCTTGTAAGGATCCGTCAGACCTTCAAGGCGCGGGGAAAGAAAAGCCCGAACTTGATCTGCCGATTTTAAGCCACGCTGAACGCAAACCTTCGCGGTGAGCAAACTTAAACCCGTTTCGCGCGAAATCGCTTCCGCCGGATTTTCCGCCCGATCTGCCAATGTATCGGGCGCTTCTGAAACATATTCCCAGGGCCTTTGTTTCAAGTGGCGCCAGGCGACTCCAGAAGTGGTGGAATTGGCATTCATTATTTTTAATCGGGGCGATCCCATTACGGCTCGCCCGGTCCATATTCTAAATCGGGGCGAGCCCATTACGGTTCGCCCGGTCCATTACGCCCTTGCGGTCTTGCGGCTGCCCGAAGTTCCCATGGCAATGGCGCGCGCCTTCGCAAGACGGCGTTCTTCCATGTAAAGAATCATTGGGTTAGCGACGAAGATGGTCGACGGAACTGAAACGCTAAAGCCGATCAAAAGCGGCAAAGCGAAGTCTTCCAAAACCGGTCCGCCCAAAACGTACATGCTGACCACCACGAATAGCGTGCAGGCGGTCGTCAAAACGGTACGGCCTAAGTTCAGGTTGATCGAACGATTGATCGCCTTGGCCAAGTCCCAATCCGGGTGCGCCTTGGTGTAATCGCGAATCCGGTCATAAATAACGATCGTGTCGTTACAGGAATAACCGGCAATCGTCAGAATCGAAGCCAGAACGGTCAGGTTAAATTCACGGCGAAGCAAAACCCAAACGCCCAAGGTCAGAACGACGTCGACCAGCAACGCGCGAAGAACGCCCGGAGCATAACGAAAGTCGAATCGGAAGGTGATGTAGATCACAATCGCGATCAACGAATAAAAGATCGACAAGAACGCGGTGTAACGAAGGCTTGCACCGGCGGCAGGGCCGACGACGTCGTTTCTCATGATTTCAAACTGCTTGGCGTCTAGCTTGGCGCCCAAAGCTTTCGAAACGTCAGCGCTGACTTGGTTCAACTTGTCGGGCGCCGCTTGAACTTTGACTAGAAATTCGTGGTCCGTCGGCTGACCGATCTGAACCACGTTCGGGTCTTTCACCCCCCCTGCGGTCAGTTCGCTACGAACCTTGGAAATGTCCCAGTCGGCAGGAACCTTGATCTGCACTTCGGCGCCACCGGTAAAGTCGATGCCGTAGTTCAGACCTGGGGTCCAAAGGCTGACGACACTTGCGATCGCAGCTGCGGTCGAGAGCCAAACGAAGGGCTTACTTTTGCCCAAGAAATCGATGTTCAGATTTGGACTGATCAAATGAAACATGGTTGGTCCTTTGTAATTATTAAATGCTCAATTTTTTCAAATCAGGTTTAGCCGACAGATAGCCGTCGAAGATCAACTTCGCGACGGTCACTGCGCAGAACAAGGTCGTGAAAATGCCGATCAAAAGGCTCATGGCAAATCCGCGAATCGGTCCCGTTCCGTAGGTCATCAAAATCACAGCGATGATTCCGTGAGTGATGTTGGCGTCGAAAATCGCGCTAAACGCTTTTCCGAAGCCCGCTTCCACGGCAGCCAAAACGCTCTTTCCTTCAGAAAGTTCGTCTCGAATCCGCTCGAAAATAATAACGTTACTGTCGACGGCCATGCCGATCGTCAACGCGATCCCGGCAATACCCGGAAGCGTCAGCGTGGCTTCGATTCCCACCAGGATTGCGAAAATGAAAAGCGCGTTCAAAAGAAGCGAAAACGCCGCGACCATTCCGCTTCCGCGGTAGTAGAAAATCATGAAGATGAAGATAGCTAAGATCCCGACGATGCCTGCCTTAGCCCCTTTTTGAATCGAATCTTGTCCCAGGGACGGTCCAACCACCCGCTGTTCCAAGAATTCCAATTGGGCAGGCAAAGCACCGGCACGAAGGACGATCGCCAAGTCTTTTGCTTCGCGAAGTACGTCTTCTTGGTTTCCTGCACCCAAAGTAATTTGACCGCGGCCCCCCGGAATGGGCCCGTTGATTCGGGGTGCCGAGTGAACGATGTTGTCCAGAACGATCGCCAAGAAATCATTGACGTGTTCGGTGGTCAGCTTGCCGAAGGTTTCCGCACCCCGTGGATTCAATGAGAACGAAACGTTCGGCATTCGGTCTTCTTGGTTAAAGGAAACCTGTGCGTCTTCCAGGTCATCCCCGGTCACGTCCGCGCGCGAGAACAAAAGATAAGGCGTGTAGGTTGCGCCAGCGTCTTTGTCTTTCGCCTTTGCTGGGGTTTCGCCGCTACGTGCCCGCGCCAATTTTTCCATCGACGAAATTTTTTCGAACGCGATTTCGCTATCGGCGGGAATCTTACCCTTCGCTTTTTCGTTGATCAGACGAACATAGTCCGAAAACTTCGATCCTTCTTTATACGAAATCCCGTGTTCCTTTTCGATCGACGCAACCAATTCAGCAACCTTGCCTGGATCCATCGCCTTGGTGTTGACGATGCGGAATTCCAGTTTCGCAGTTCGGCCGATCAGATCCTTTGCGCGATCGATGTCTTTCACGCCCGGAAGTTCGACCACGACACGGTCCGAACCTTGTGAAGAAATCACGGGTTCTGCCACGCCGAATTCGTCGATTCGGTTACGGATGACTTCGATGGACTGATTGATCGTCGTGTCGCGAACTTCTGCGCGGTATTCCGTGCTTAGTCCCAATTCAAAAACGCCTGGCTTTTCAGCGGCCAGACGCAGGGTCCAGTAGCTTTTCTTGATTAGATCATAAAGCTCGGTGCGCTTGGCTGGATCGAATTCCAGAATCAATCGTGGATCTTCCACGGCGCTTTCTTTCAAGAACTCGACTCGCTTCGGGGTGATGCCTTTGTCTTTCAAGCCATCGCGAAGACTAGTGACTTGGCGAGAAACAACGTCTTTGAAGACTTTATTAAAGTCGACACCCAAAACCAGATACAGGCCGCCTTGAAGGTCCAAGCCCAAGTTGATCTTTTGCTTGAACGGGAACTTCGATTTCTCGACGTCCATGTTCGACAAAGTTGGATAGACGTAAACGCCCGCCATCCCAATGAAAAAGGTTAGAACAACGAGCTTCGCCCACCATGCTTTGGTCATGAAGATTTCCTATTTTTTCTGCCGGGCCGTGACTTAAGCCAGATCTTTGATCTGGCCTTTGATCACTTGGCTGACCTGGCTCTTCAAAATTTTAATGCGTACGTTTTGTGCAACTTCTAGGGTGACTACTTTTTCTGCGATTCCAGTGATCTTGCCCAAGATACCCGAGGCCGTAAGTACTTCGTCGCCATCCTTCAAAGCGCCGATCATTTCCTGTTGATCCTTCAAGCGCTTTTGCTGAGGACGGATCATCAAGAAATAAATGACTCCGAACATCATGGCAAAAGGAGCGACCGACATCAAGAAGCTGGGTTGGTTTGCCGCGGCGGCATTAGCCCCCGCCGCTGCAGTCGCTGCACCGTCCGTAGAAGGAACAGCTGGCGCCACTGCGTCTGCCCAAGCTGCAGCTGCCGTGAATAAAGTTGCGACTAAAGAAGACAACACTGCGCGAATTCCGCGTGATTTCATGAATTTCCGCCTCCGGTCTGTTTTGAATAGAACGCTTTGGCCCAATCGTCAAAACGATTCGCAAGGATGGCTTGGCGCATCTGCTTCATGATCGAAATATAGAAAGTGATATTGTGCACAGTGTTGAGTCGCGCAGACAGCGCTTCGCCGCAAATGTAAAGATGACGCAGATAGGCACGCGAGTATTCGCGGCAGGTTTCGCAGTCACATTCCGGATCCAAAGGCCCAGAATCATCCGCGTAGCGCGCGTTTTTGATGTTCACCTTGCCGCGGGAAGTGAAAAGCTGGCCGTTTCTGGCATTTCGGGTCGGCATCACGCAGTCGAAAATATCGACGCCTGCGCGCACCCCTTCGACCAGATCTTCGGGGCGACCCACTCCCATTAAATAGCGCGGCTTATTTTCCGGCATCTTCGGTGCAACCGCGCGACACATCGCTTGCATCATTTCGGGCGATTCACCGATCGACAGTCCCCCAATCGCCATTCCGTCAAAAGGAAGTTCTGAAATCTGTTCCAGCGATTCATAACGAAGGTCTTCGTAAAGCCCTCCTTGGAAAATCCCAAAGCGTGCTTGGTGATCTTTCAATGGAACGGCTAATCCCCGCTTGGCCCACGCGACTGTCCGGCGCATGGCTGCCTGGACCTGTTCACGCGTCGCCGGATACGGCGGGCATTCGTCAAAAGCCATGACGATATTGCTGCCCAGTCCCTTTTGGATTTGCATCGAAAGTTCGGGCGTAAAGCGGTGCTTGCTTCCGTCCAGATGCGACTGAAATGTCACGCCTTCGTCATCGATCTGATTCAATCCCGAAAGCGAAAAAACCTGGAACCCGCCGCTATCGGTCAGGATCGGTCCCTTCCAGTTCATGAATTTTTGAAGTTCACCCAAGCGTTCAACCCGTTCGTGTCCGGGGCGCAGGTACAGGTGATAAGTATTTCCCAAAATAATCTGCGCGCCGGCGGTTTTTAATTCATGGGTGGTCATGGCTTTGACCGTGCCTTGCGTGCCCACGGGCATGAACATCGGCGTTTCAATTCGGTGCCACGCATCGGGGCCAAGCCCTGCCGATGGCTGCGCGCGAAGTTCGATCACGCCCGCACGCGCATGGCTGGTTCCGCTATTGGAAAGCGATTTCTGAAGTTCAAAACGTAGGGGTTTCATCTGGATACCTAAACCCACTACCGCAATTCAGCTTAAAAAGGGATTCTGTTTCTTTTCGGTTCCAATCGTCGAATCGGGACCATGGCCTGGGCAAACCTTCGTATCGCCATCCAGGGTCAGGATTCGGCTGCGGATCATTTTAAACATCAGATCCCCGTCAGCGCCCCAAAGGTCGGTACGCCCAACCGACAGGTAAAAGAGAGTGTCACCGGTGTACAACTTTTCAGAAGCACCCGTTGCGCTGTCTTGATGAAGTCTTAGGCAAACGCTTCCGGGTGAATGTCCCGGCGTATGGACCACATCCAATTTCAAATCCCCAAGCGTGATTCGTTCTTCATGTTCAATCCGCTTTTCAATCGGATCCGGATCGCCGTAAGGCAGTCCAAAAAGACCCGCTTGCATCTTCAACTGCTGATACAAAGGTTCGTCATCCCCATGAATGGCGATCACCGCTTCAGCGCCCAGCTTGGCCTTCAAATCCTTGGTGGCAGCGATGTGGTCCAGGTGCCCATGGGTGTGCATCAAGTACTTCACTTGAATCTTTTTTTTCAGATCGGCTTCCGCTTTTTCGATCTCGCGAAGAATCTTTTGCGATTCATCGCCCGGATCCAAAACCATCGCGTGCCCCGTGTTTGGGCAAACCAGAATTCGGCAATTGCACTGAAATGGGCCGACGACGACCTTTCTTTCTAACATGCCGATCGCCTACCAAAACTTTCGTAAAGTCGCATCGGGGTAATACAGCGAAAGAATTTCGGACATCTTCTTTCCTTTTTCGGCCATGACCTTTGCTCCCCATTGGCACATTCCCACACCGTGGCCGTTGCCTAAGCCTTTAAAGAAGTATCCGTTGGGTTTTGCGGTCATTGAAAATGCAGTGCTGCGAATCTGGTCAGGCCCCATCCACATGCGAAAAGTATGGGCGGAAAGCGGGACGATCTTTCGCCCCCCTTTCCAACGCCACGTCAGAATCAGATCATCCAAGCGGTGATTCTGTGCCGGATGGTTTGCGCCAGAAACCGCAACATTTTCAAGCCTTGCTGATTTTGAAAATTCTTCGGCCGAAGAAATGACTTTTTCCCAGTCACGAGGAAGGCCTTCTTTTTTCATCGCGTCCAAAATCCGCTTCTGAAGATCGGAAAGCGAAACCGAAAGGCTCCAAGAAAACCGGGGCGAAGACTTACAATGCTCGCAACGGACGCGACTGTGGAACCCGGGTTCAGAAGACCCCCAAACCTTTTCAGGAAGTTCGGTCAAGCCACCACAAGTCGAATGGTAGAACGCCTTCATCGCCTTTGAAGAAAAGCGCGAAGCGCTAAGAACCATTCCGCGAGTCGCAGAAACCAGCCTTGTGGCTTCGGCGTCTTCTTTCAGCATCCCGCCGTAAACCTGGTCCTTCACGGTTGATTCGATATCAAAGTGCTTGGCCGGATTGGCCTTGGCGGCGTGGATCTGAAAAAGAGCGTAACTTCGGGCGGCCACGATTTGGGCCATCACGGCTTCACTGCTCCACTTGGCGGAAAATTCGGCGTTCACCAGGCCTTCCAAGTATTCTTCCAAATCCATTTCATTCACGACTTCGCAGCCGCGGGACAAGCCCTTGGCATGATAAATAACCAAGCGGTCGCGATGGGGAACGTTTTCCAAGCGGACCACGCCCGTCGCGGATTCAATCTGAATTTTTTCAGGCAAGAGCGCGATCCCGGTTTTCCCAGGATCCAAACTTTGGACTTTCAACTGGTCACCTGAACAATGAACCCGAATCGTACTTTTTGAAACGGCAGATTGCCCGGCGACCGATCGACCCCGATGATCCGTGATCTTCAGTTGAAAACCGGAAAGATCGAAGCTTTCTTTTTTAGCTTCCAGCCGAACGCGGATTCGCGGCGCAACGGGGTGCCCCAGCCGGGCAGCCATTCGCGCTCCTGCGCTTGCGGTCGTGCTCCAGTCGGTCATTCCCAGCAAGGCGATTGAAAGAATTAACGAACGCTTTAGCACTGCTTCATTCTAGGCAAGAAGACCTAGAACTAGAAGTAGAATCGCACCCCGCCGGATACGGCGTTCTGGTACTTGACCAAGCTCAAGGCCGCTTCGCCGTAAAACTTCAATTTATTGGAAATGGGGATCGAAACGCCTGGAATCGCGCCCATTCCAAAGACCGAAGACCCACTGCCAAAAAACAGACTGACGATGGGCCCGAAATAAAGTTCAAACTTCGGAAAGGCGTGGCTCATGATCAAAGCGCCTTCTAATCCAAAACCCGACTGAATTCTGGCGCCCGCCCAAAGGGCAATATTCACCAAATCGGTGCTCAAAAAGTGGTGCTTAAAGTAGCCGCCCAGAGCTGCGGAACCATCACCCGCGCTTAATCGCAGTTCACCTTGGGCTTTTGATCCAAAGCCATAGATCCCTTGGGCCGTGACTCGAAAATTCGATGGGCTAAAGCCAATCGTGCCAAATGCGCCGGCTACGAATTCTTTCGGACGAACTTGATTGGCACCCTGCCAAAGTTCTGCATGAACAGCAGGAGAAACGAAGAAAACCAATGTAGCCGCAAACCAAATACGATTCAGATTTTTCATTTTCAGCTTTTTCCTAAGAAGGGTTTCAAGATGTCGATGGGAAAAGGAAGAATGGTCGTTGTCGTGCGTTCGTTGGACATTTCGCGCATCGTCTGCAAATAGCGAAGCTGCAAAGAAATTGGGCTTTTGGCCATGACTTCCGCGGCTTCAGCCAATTTCTGGGACGCTTGAAGTTCACCTTCGGCAGCGATGATCTTGGCGCGGCGTTCACGTTCGGCTTCTGCCTGGCGAGCCATTGCCCTTTGCATTTCGACCGGCAAGTCGATTTGCTTCACTTCGACGTTTGAAACCTTCACACCCCAAGGTTCGGTCTGACCATCCAAAATCGTTTGCAACCGTTGATTGATCGAATCGCGAGACGCAAGAAGTTCATCCAATTCAACTTGCCCCAGAACCGATCGCAAAGTGGTCTGGGCCAGCTTGGAAGTAGCCATCAAAAAGTTTTCCACTTCGATCACGGCTCGGTTCGGTTCGACCACCCGGAAATAAACGACTGCATTTACCTTGATCGTCACGTTATCGCGCGAAATCACGTCTTGTGGAGGAACATCCATCGTCACGGTTCGCATGTCGACGCGAACCATCCGATCCAACATTGGAAAAAGAAGAATCAAACCCGGGCCTTTGGCACCGATGATTCGTCCCAAGCGAAAAACGACACCTCGCTCGTACTCGTTCAACACCTTGACACTCATCAAGATGAAGAAGCCCGCCATGATCAAAAGAAAAAGCATCCCGCCGCTCATGATTTCCATGACTGGAATGTAACCTGACCCTACTTCCAGAGCAAAGCGACTTTTCCAATCGACCCGCGAGATCCCAAACGTTCATGGGCTTGCGCGATATCGATGGCGGGGAAGGCTTCTGCCTTCAAGACCCGAAGTTTGCCCTGCGCAGTCATTTCGACCACATTTTTCATACAGCGCGCCAAAACGTCTGGGCGATCATCGGCAAGGCGAAGCATGTTGATCCCGATCAGGCCTTTAGAATTCATCATCATCTGGATCGGGTGCAAGAACCCAAACCCCAGAACGACTTTCAGCATTTGGACCGGGTTTTTACGGTCAGACGACATCTGTGCCGCACCAAAGCAGACCATCCGTCCGCCAGGCCCCAGGATCGAAAGCCCTTTCTTCACCGCCGAACCGCCGATCGAATCGAAAATCAAATCCATTCCTTTTTTTCCGCGCTTTTGAAGCTCGCGACGGCAGGCGACTTCAAAGGGTTCCTTTGCGTAGTTGATCGGAACATCCAGCCCGAAAGGTCGAAGCGCTTCCAGCTTTTCCGTCGAACTTGCGGTCCCGTAAACGGTCGCGCCCCGAAGCTTCGCTAACTGAACCAAGAAACTGCCAACGCCACCTGCAGCGGCTTGAACCAGAACCTGATCGCCCGGCTGAATTCGGGTCATTTCTTCAGCCGCATAATAGGCCGTGCAGGCCTGGGTCGCCAGCGCAGTGGCTTCTGCAGCAGGAATTGAATCAGGAATTGGAACCGCGACTTCGGCCGGAACCACGACGTGGGAAGCGTATCCACCGAAACGAGTAAACGCCAAAACCCTTTGCCCCAACGGCAAGCGCGCGTTTTTCGACCCCACTACCTTGCCGACCACTTCGTACCCGACCACACAAGGCATGGGCGGCGCTTCCTGATACAGACCCTGACGGGCCATAATGTCCGCAAAGTTCAAACCCGACGCTTCTACTTCGATCAAAACTTGATCTTCTTTAAGCGATTCTGACTGCGGTATTTCGATGGGACGCATTTCAAAAGCGCGATCCGCTGATCCGTGACGCACAAGATACAAAGCTTGAGGAGAATTCATACTTCGGAACCTAGCACCCAATAGACATTCCTGCCAAAGCCGTTTAGCTTAAGCGCCCTATGCAAGACATTTATGCTGGATTTCAAAAGGTCGATTACGCAGAACCCCATATCGGTCGCGCAAAGCAGATGCTTCAAAAGTATCCCGAACTGAAGACGCTTTTTGGGAACACACCCAGCACGATGTTTCACATTCTACTTTTAGTCGGACTTCAGCTGACTTTGGCCTTCTTGCTGAAAGAACAACCGTGGTGGGCGATCTTGGGCGTAGCCTGGTTCGTCGGCGCACTTTTGAACCACGCTTGTTTCGTGATGATTCACGATGCGACTCATAACTTGGTTTTCAAGGGAACGATCGCAAATCGGTTCGCAGGAATGGTGGCGAACCTTCCGATTATTTTTCCCGTTTCTCAGGGTTTCCGAACCTTCCACCTTTTGCACCACCGCTACCAAGGTGAATTTGATCGCGATGCTGATCTTTCCGGACCGACTGAAGCCAAGGTCGTTGGAAATTCCACAGTGATGAAAATCCTTTGGCTTCTTTTCTTTTTTGTCATCGAAGGCGTCGTTCGCCCCGCCCGTTTGAAAAACGTGAAAGTGGTCGATTCTTGGGCCCTGGTCAACGTCACAACCCAAGTTCTTTTCACCGCCGCGGTCGCGTACACTTTGGGCTGGAGTGCTGTCGGTTACCTGGTGCTTTCAGCTCTTTTCTCGGTGGGATTGCACCCTGTCGGAGCCCGTTGGATCCAAGAGCACTACACGACTTACGGAAACCAAGAGACCTATTCTTACTATGGTCCTTTGAACTACACCTGTTACAACGTCGGCTATCATAACGAACACCACGATTTGATGATGGTGCCTTGGTCGAAACTGCCCAAGGTTAAGGCGATGGCGCCCGAATTTTACAACAGCCTTCACAGCTATCAGTCCTGGACTGCTCTTCTTTTCAAGTTCCTTTTTTCAAAGGACCTGACTTTGTATTCGCGCGTCGTTCGTCCAAGCCGCGAAGAAAGAAGTTCAATCGCAGCGACGGCCGTGAAAATGGCTCAGGCTGAAAAGGTCGAAGACCGCATCGCCATCGTTTGATACGGCGGCTTTAGAAAGCTTGTGGCAGCTCGCGTGCCCGTTTCTTCAAGTAAACCGTGTTGCTGACTTCGGCAATCAAGGTTCCCTTACGGTCGCGGTAGTCAAAGCGAAAAGTGTGCGTAGCCTTTTGATAGGTTTCGATCTGCTTTCGAATTTCTTTGATGTCTTCATCGGTGATTTCAATTTTCATGAAAACGCGCGATCGGGCGGGCTTTTTAAACTCGACGCTGCAGACCTTGCTCCAAACATCTAGGTCTCCGATGATTCTTCCGCACATCAGTGCAGGAAATGGATCAGCTGCGGCGCAAAGGTGCCCTCCAAACATCGTTCCGTGAAGGTTCTTGGAATACCAACGAAGCGGAAGGCTGGCGACTAAGGTTCGATAATCCCGGGTGATACTTTCGATCCGGACGCCCATAAACCAAAAAGGCGGATAATATTCGATCAACCAAAATGGGATATCCAGGTGGTATCGACCTCGCAAAAAGCGCAGCACTTTCAAGAAGATGGCCATGTGTTTTCATCATGCCAAAGGTTCTTTCACTAGGCAATTAATGACCGTTTAGAAAACCCAAACTCACACCGAAGCGTTCTTTGCGAGGTGATGAAAGTGAACCGCGAACTTGAAAACGACAACGAAGAAGAAATGAACCAGAAGTTTGCGTCCGAAACATTCACTGAATTTTTCGGAAAGGCCGAGGAAATGATCAAGCGCCACAACCACTGCGTGATCTGCCAGGCCCGACTTCACTTCACGCATTTGACTGACTTTCACCGAAATTTAACTGAAGAATCCGCTCGCTGCCCCGAATGTGGAAACAAGGCGCGACGCATCCTTCATCGACTTCAATAGGTTAGCTTGGGCAAATCTTGCCCATTCTCTACTCGCCCGAAGCGGCAGCATCCGGTATATACCGACCATGCTTCAAGCTTCGGGCGATTCCCCCTTTAAAGACTTTCTCCCTGATCCCACCTGGATCATCGTCGAATCTCCAAGCGCTGTTGCCCCTTCCTTAAGAAAACTGAAGGTCGCTTTTGTGGGAGCACCCCTGACCGATTCAGCGGTGCAGGAACTTTTCTTGAAATTAACCCAGGCCATGGGCTTAAGCCCGGACGACTTTACTTGGATCGATCCGACCGCGGGCCCCGCTGAAAAGATTCTGGAACTTCAGCCGCTTACCATCGTGGTGATGGATGAAAGCCTCGAGCTTGCGGGTTCCGTCCGCACCCTGCATCCTTCCCAGATTCTTCGCTCGGCAGATCCTGCGCGGGAAAAAAGAAAAGTTTGGAATGACCTACAACCCATCATTCAACGGATTAAATAAATGACCGCGATCCGCCTGGCTTTGGGGCTCTTTCTTTTGACAACCGCGGTTCAGGCCCAAGACGATTGGGTCATGAAGATCGCAATCAAAGGAACGATCAACACCGGAACTTTAGATTTTCTGAAGTACGCACTGAAACAGTCACGCGAACAAAGGGCCAAGGCCTTGCTCGTGGAACTGGATACTCCGGGTGGACTAGTGGCATCCGTGAAAGAAATGGCCCAAGTCATTGACGCTTCTGAAATTCCAGTCGTGGTTCACGTGGTTCCAACAGGGGCGGCAGCGACTTCAGCGGGCGCCCTTCTGACTTTGGCCGCGCACCACGCCTTCATGGCTGAAGGAACCCACATCGGCGCGGCCCATCCGGTCGATTCTAGCGGAAAGGACATTCCCGGCGCCATGGGCGAAAAAGCGACCCAAGACACTGCGGCATTTGCGCGGGGGTTGGCTGAAAAGCGAAAGCGGAGCATCCCGTTTTCAGAGGCCATGGTTCGGGATTCGAAAAGTTTTTCAGCACAAGAAGCAATGAAGAATGGCTTAATCGACGGGTTGACGGCAAACACCGACGAAATTCTTCGCTTCTTGGAAGGAAAAAAGGAGATTTCAAACGCGGCCCAAACCCGGGTTGTGTCCCAGACGATGCCGCTTGCGCAGCGGATTCTTCAGTTTTTAGGCGACCCAAATATCGCCGGAATCTTGCTCTCCTTAGCGATGGCCTGCATCTATATTGAACTTTCGGCTCCTGGTGTTTCCTTGCCCGGAATCGTCGGTGTGATTTCTTTGATCCTTTCTTTCATGAGCTTTCAGATGCTTCCCGTTCGAACCGGCGGCCTGATTCTTTTGGGCTTAGGGATCATCTTCTTTCTGGCCGAAGCACTGGTCACTTCGCACGGACTTTTGGCCGCCGGCGGCGCCGTTTCTTTTGTGCTGGGACTGATCTGGGTCGTCGACCCCGCCCAATCCGACTGGGTCATCAGCCCGCAGGTTTGGATCCCTATTGGCCTGATCCTTTTTTCTGTCGCTGCGGGTTTTGGTTGGCTGGCTGGCCGCGCGAAAAAACTAAGCCTTCAGGCAAGGCAGAAAATCGGTGGCGGGGACGACTTGGGGGTTTTGGGTTACAACGCTGTTGTCGAAATCATCGAAGGCGACGGAAAATCGGGGCGCGTCCACGTACGCGGAGAATCTTGGGAATTTGATTCGGAAGTGCCCGTTCAGCCCGGACAAGCGGTTCGGATCACCGGCCAAAAAGGCTTTCGACTTCAAGTTTTGCCCAAATAGTTTCTAAAGCTCAAAAGCGCCCACATCCGGGGTCGTCGTCGATCGCAGATTTTTCAAAAAGTCATCGGTCAGTTTCGTGGGAAAAGCAGTTCCCGTGTTCTGCGCGGGCGAACTTGGAAGAATTTGGAAATTTCCATTGGCGGCGTCCGCAAAAAAAGCGCCAGCAAGGGTGGGCAAGAAAATATTACTGGTCGGTGCGTAACACGAAAAATTGTTTCCATTTGCGCCACGATCCGACGCATAACCGGCCGACAGGTTGTTCGCAATCACGACCCCACTTGTGACGGTGTTGTTGCAAAAAAGATAGATCGATTCGTTCACGCTACCGACCAGGGTGTTATTGTAAAATTCGGTCGGACCCGTGACCATCGAAAGATTGACATCCGTGTTTCTCAAAAACTGAATTCCGTTTGCAGCGCCGATCACCACGTTATTTGCGTACAAACTGTCGCCCAAACCCTGATGGGTTAATCCGGCACCATATGGGTTTGTATTTTCCAACCAGTTTCTTAGAACTGTAGCTTTCGTACCCGGATTCACCATGATTCCACCTGTATGCCCCCAGGCGTTCAAGGTCGCCCATTCCTTAATCACATTGTCCGCGATCAAGCATCCAGTGATGGCCCCCGCTACCTGAATGGCGTCTCGGCCTAATCGTTCAAGGCGGTTTTTTTCAACCCAACAACCGTCGACATCGGCTTCTATCAGGGTGTCCATCACACTGTCGCCGTTACAATCGTAATTCTTGAACCCTGGATTGTAGCCACGCCCCGAAACTAGACCGTGGTGCGATTGTCCAATATAGAAGCCTTCGCCGTTTACGTCGTGAACGAAGTTGTCGTGAATTTTTACGTTAAGAATCGTGAAGCTTCCACGTTGGTAGTTGCTACAGGTCGGATAACTTCGAAAAGCGATTCCGGCGTATCCATTATTCGGATTTGGCCCAGATCCCGTCACCTCCACGTGATCGATTTCAACGTCGGAAGTTCCGGCGCTTAAATCCAAGTGACTTGATCCGCTACCCGCTTGACCGACATAAATTCCGTATTCGTACGCAGGGTCACCCGTGCCGGTCAGACGCAAGTAGCGACTTCCGTCAATCCGAAACGGGACGTTCGTCGTGGACGAAACTTTGACCTGTCCCCCGCAATTGATCAGAGTCGCCGGCTGACCCGCGGCGGCTTTCACTTTATTAAATCCAATTCCACTGGTGTACGAACCTGCACGGATGCAAACCATCTTATTGTCATAGTAGCCTGCCGACTTTGAAGTGCCGTCTTCCCAAATGGATCCACTTCCTGAACCCAAGATCAAGTCACAGGCCCCGCCAGCTGACTTCAGGGTGCACGCGACTGCGCTCGCACTAGCAGAAGGTGACGGCGATGGAGAAATCGAAGTCGACGGAGACGGAGACGGAGACGGAGACGGAGACGGCGATGGCGAAGGGGTCGCGCTGGGTGACGCCGAAGGTGATGGCACCACCGACGGACTTGGACTTGCCCCAGTCTGCTGGCCGGTCACAGTCGCATTTTTGGATACCTTGAAATCGGGACGACAGCCCACCAGGACCAGTCCCATCAAGGGAACTAGCCACCTAGTGAACGAAAGCACCATGGTCATACTGCCCTGTTCTGTTATTTCCGTCGTAGTCCTTATCCACGGTTCCTAACAAAGATTGGCCCGTATTTGCAGCCGGGCTATTCGGAAGAAGGTGAAAATCCAGGTTTGCAGGATCGACAAACTTTGCAGCCGCCTGACTTGCATTCAAGTAGTTGGTTTGCGTGTAATTTCCGATACACGAAATATTCGGACCTGTTCCCGTGTAGTACTGGGTTCCGTAGCCTGCGAAAATATTGTTTGTGAAATGAACCTGACCCAGACGCGTGCAATAGACGCTGATCGCTTCAGCTTCGATATTTGCGAAAGTGTTGTGATAGAAATAGGCGTGCCCCTGAGGCAGTCCCGCGACAATATCGGACTGACTTAAAAGCGCAACTCCCACACGAACGCCGGCGATCACGTTGTTGAGATAAGTCGTTCCATCCAGGCCCCCATGCTTAATACCTTGGGTGCGGTAAGCGACGTCGGCCGAAACCCAGTTTCGTTCAACCCAGCCCTTGGATCCCCCGCCAACTTGAATTCCGGTCGAGTGACTTTCGTCTCCGTTCAATCCAAAATTTCGGATGATGTTATTTTTTACGACCAGTCCATCGACCACTCCACCGGCCTGAAATGCGTCGTTCCCGGTGTTTTCAATGATGTTATTTTCGACCACGACGTTTCGCCCACTGGCCTCGTAGTACTGAGGACAGTTTGGGAATCCGATCGAGAATCCCGTGGCAGGTACAAATCCCCAGTGGGAAGGTCCTAAGTACAGACCCTCTAAACGAACCTCGTGAATGTAGTTATGATGAATCTTGATATTCTTCATTTCCCAGGTGTTGTACGCCCACTTACCGTCCGAACACCGCGGGTAGGTTTCAGCGGCAATTCCTAATCCACCTGACATCAAAGGCTTACCTTGGGCATCCCAAGTCAGCGGGACCCCGGCGACTTCGACGTGGTCAATTTCCGCATCCGAAGATCCGGGTTGAACAACAACGCCGTGACCTGATGCTTGAAGGGCCGGAGCCACGATCGTCTGTTGAACAAAGATTCCGTATTCGTGAGCCGACGATCCGGTTCCCGTCAAATGCACGTAACTGGATTGTTCAAAACTAATGACCGGACCATTAGTGTTCTTCTTAAATTCGACTTTGCCACCACAGTTTGTGACGGTGACGGGACGATTCTCTTCGCCTCCCGTTTGGTACATCCAAAAATAAAGATAGGGTTGCGCACGCGAAGGAATACAAAGTTTCTTCCCCGCATAGAAGGTCGCACCAATACTGCGCCCGTCTAGGTTAAATGCCCCGCTTGAATTCGGCGAAAGGATCACGTCGCAACCCGTTCCCGGTGCGACCGTACAAGCCAAGGTCGAAGAAGTCGGGCTCGGTGACGGAGAAGTGCTGGGTGAAGCACTCGGTGTGGCCGAAGCGCTGGGTGAAGCACTCGGTGTAGCCGAAGCGCTGGGTGAAGCACTCGGTGTAGCCGAAGCGCTGGGTGAAGCGCTCGGTGTTACGGACGGGCTTGGGCTTGCGGATGGCGACGCTGAAGCCGACGCTGCTGGCTCTCGTTCAGAACGCGCGATCTTGAAATCGGGCTTGAAGCACGCGCTCAACCCGCCTGTCAAAATTGCAGAAGTCGAAAGAACCCAAAAACCGCGGATTCCGCGTCCCCGGAAGTACCCCATAAAACATTTCCCCTACAGTTCATTCTACCACCCTGAAATCGCGAAAGAACTGTGTCAGGTAGGACACGGAAATGCCTTGGATCTAATAAAGCGCAGAAGCTAGCCTAATGACTTTTTGAGCCTGGGCGGGTCCTAAAGCAAAAACCCCCTATAAAGGTAACGGCTGTTCCCGCCAAAATTCTCCATGGAAAAGCTAAAACCGGAACCCAGCTGGGCAAAGGAATTCCAGGGGGCCCCGTTAAAAGAAAAACCGTGATGATCGAAACCGAAACGGCCAGCCCGTTCCAACGATCGGATCCGCGATTCCGGGTCAGCATGGCCAAAAGAAAAACGCCCAACACACCTCCGTAGGTGTATCCAAAAACACCGATCGCAATTGGGATGATTCTGGAATCGGGAATCCAAACCACAAAGCCCGCCGTAATGATCGCAACCACCAGCAAAATTCCTGAAATCGCCAGGGTCGCTACCCTTGCCGCCCGAACACTGGTGGTGTCGCTGTGAAAATCACGAACATAACTGGTCGCAAGCGCATTCAAAGCAGCGCTCAGCGATCCCATTGCAGTAGCCAACACCCCTGCGATCACTAGCCCGCGCAAAACCGGCGGCAAGCCAAACAAAATAAAGTGCGAAAAAACTTCGTTGGATTTCACCGGAAGGCTGGGGTCCGGAAATTTCTGATAAAAAACCCAAAGCAAAATTCCCAGTGCCGAAAAAACAAAGACAATCGGGATGTCCGCAATTCCTGAAACGATCAGGGACCAGCGCGAACGTTGAACATCCTTTGCCGTCAGCATCCGTTGAACCATGTCTTGATCGGTGCCATGGGTTGCCAGCGTCGTGAAAGTCGAACCAAAAATCGCAGCACCGACCGTGTACTTCGAAAGAAGAAATTCTCTCCAGTCACTTGGGCCAAAATCCAGAAACGGAACCTTGTCCCAGCCCCCCAAAACTTCGCCGGCGCCTGCCCAGCCCCCTGGAATCTTCGACAAAAGGAAAAAGAAAGTCGCAACCGAACTGAAGACCATCAATGAAGCCTGGATGGTGTCGGTCCAAATCACCGCACGAATCCCCCCCAGGGTGGTGTAGATCGCCGTCAATACAGTCATCACGGAAATCGCGACCGCGTAAAGTGCCCATTCTTCCTCGGCGCTGCCGTGGCCGCCTCTTAAGGCGCGAAACCCCACCGCAAGCAGAATCGCACCGATGTACAACCTAGTCCCGCTGGCCAAGGTTCGGGTGAAAAGAAAAAGTCCGCTTGAAAGTTTTCGCGTGCGTGGACCAAAGCGGATTTCAAGATATTCGTAGATCGAATAAACTCCGGCTTTGTAAAAAGGTTTCAAAAAAAGAAATGCGATGATGATCCGACCCAAGACCAAGCCAAAGGCCAGTTGCAAGTAGGTAAAGTTTCTTGAAGCAAAACTTTCTCCGGGGGTCCCCAAAAAAGTGCCCGCACTGGTTTCTGCGGCGATGATCGACGCGATGACTGCCCAAAGTGGCATCTGACGATCGGCCAAACTGAATTCGCTGAGCGTTTCTTTCTTTCCACGCCCCTGGGCTAGGCGCCTGTCTTTTAGACCCACCCAAAGAATCAAGCTGATGTAGCCCAACACGATCAGCCCATCGACCATTGTCCAAATCATGATTTCTTCCTTGTTTGGGAAGCCAAGCTTTTCTTTTGCCGAAGAAGTCGGTGGTAGCTGATCGCAAAGCGGTGCGCTTCGTCCCGCACGTGCACTAATAATTTGTAGGCTTCGGTGTGCGGCAAAAGATTCACCGGGTTCTTGCGCCCGGGAATGAAAATACGTTCATGGGACTGTTTGACTTCCGTCGCCTGAAAATCGCTTTCGGTTCTGGCCTTTGCCAACCCGACCACGCCCAATCCCTGAATTCCCAGTTCTTCCAAAATCGCGGTCGCCTGGGATAGCTGGCCTTTTCCGCCATCGACCACGACCAAATCCGGAAGTTCTTCATCGGTGTGGCTAAATCGCCTAGACAGAACTTCGCGCATCGTCGCAAAATCGTTTGCGCCTTCGACGGTTTTGATTTTGTAACGCCGGTAAAGATTCTTGTCCGGAGCCCCATCGATGAAAACGACCCGCGAAGCGACCGCTTCTTCTCCCTGAATGTTCGAGTTGTCGTAACATTCGATTCGGCGAGGAAGGCGCGTCAGCTGTAGTTTTTCTTGGACTTCTTCCAAGGATTTCGCGCTGTGACCCCCTGCCCTCTTCGCGTTTTGTTCCAGGGCGTGCTGAGCATTGGTCGTTGCTACGCTGATCAGCTGCTTTTCACCGATCGTTTCTGGGACTCGAACCTTGATTCCATAGGTTCGCTCTAAAAGTTCAGGGTCCGTGGGTGCTGATGCCAATAGCACTTCATTGGGTCTAGCCAAAGCAGGGCCACCGGGTTCAAAGCCCAAGCCCGATGCATGGGGCAAATCGGCTTGTCCAGCTGGCAATCCTTGTTCTGCTTCGGCTTGCGCACGGGAATTTTCGACTTCGGCCGCCTGGTCAGCCGCGGCATAATACTGGGCCAAGAAGTCAAAAAGAAGATCTGCGTCCGACTGCGATGGATCGGTGTTTTGAAGCTGATAGTGGCGCACGGCGACCATGCGACCACCCCGGATTTGCAACAAGGCCCCATGCGCTTCCAAATCCTTACGTGCCACTGCGGCCACGTCGCGATTTCGATCACGACCGGCTTCGTCTGCCATCTGCGTCGCCGTCACGATTTCAAGATTTCGAATTCGATCACGAAGCGTCGCTGCTTCTTCGTATTCTTCCCGATCGGACGCGTCTTCCATCTGTTCTCGCATTTCGCGAATCAGTCGGTCGGACTTGCCTTCTAGGACATCCATCGCTTCGGCGATGGTGCTTCGATAGTCTTCTTTCGAAATCTTGGTCACGCAAGGTGCCGTGCATTTGTCCATTTGGTACAGGATGCAGGGGCGGCTTCGGTGGCGAAAAGTATTGTCCGAGCAATCACGAAGGCGAAACGATTCGTTCAGAAGTTCCATCACTTCACGAGCCGCATAAGCGCTGGGAAATGGCCCAAAGTACCTTGCCCCGTCGCGCTTCACGCGACGAATCCATTCGATCCGTGGAAAAGGGTCGTTCAAATTGATCTTCAAATAGGGGTAAGCCTTGTCGTCTTTCAGTCGAACGTTGAACTTGGGCCGATGCTTTTTGATCAACGTGCATTCCAGAATCAACGCTTCGTCTTCCGTTTCCGTCAAAATCACGTCGAAGCGTTCAACCCGACAAACCAGCATTTCAATTCTGGGAATGGGATGAACTTCTGGCTGAAAGTAGGTCGTTAGTCGGTTCTTCAAATTTTTTGCTTTGCCGACGTAAAGCACCGTCCCATTTTCATCCTTCATCAAGTAGACGCCAGGCGACAAGCTTGCCGCTTTTGCAGCTTCAAGCAGCGGGTGTCGATTGGGTTTGGAAGGTGCATTTTCCATGGGCTAGGCTTAGAATTAACCTTCTCTATGAACAGCGCAACCAGCATCGTCGGAAAAGACACCCTCGCCTTTTGCAGCAGCTGCCGGATGGATTTGAACCACACCATCGTGGCCATGCAGGGCGATCAGATTAAACGCGTTCAATGCCGCACTTGCCGAAAGGAACACGTCTACCGCTCGCCTAAGGGCGTAAACGATCCGAAGATGGCCCCGCCGCCCCGAAAAACGGCCAGTGGTGCTTCGACTCCTCGGTCGACTCCTGTGGAGGTCGAATGGGCGCGGAAAATGGCCGAAGCTAAGGCTATGACCGCAAAGGTTTACAGCGCCAAGTCTTCCTTCCAACTCGGTGAGAAGCTCAAACACCCCAGTTTTGGAGAAGGAATCGTGAGCAAGCTCATGCACCCGAATAAGATTGAGGTATTGTTCGAAATGGATCTTAAAGTTTTGATTCACGGCGGTCCCCCCGCCTCCTAAGGCGCACGAGCAGAAATGTGCTCGTGCCGAAAATGAGATGATCGAGGTGTTTATGAAAAGAACTGTGTCCTGGTCTTTGATTCTGACTGCTGCTGTCGCCCTGGTGGCATCCGGTTGCGCTTCTTCCCGGAAAAAGACCACGCCTGAACTTTCGAATTACGAAGGCAAAAAGGTGGCTTTGGTCGAAGTTGAAGGGGAATCGACCCAGACGGCGATTGTGGAAGTCGCTTTGGTCAATCAACTGATCAAGCGCGGAACTTTCATCTTGGTTTCCAAAAAGGAAATCGACCAGGCACGAACCCAAGTGGGCACGGACACTTCGGATTGGAAGGCCTTTGCAAAAGCTGCGGGCGCGGACATTGCGCTTCGCGCTAAAGTGATCCAATTCGACGCAGACACACACGAAGGGTATTCTTCCGAAATCGTCGATGACTCGCAGATGGCCGCCGAACGCGGCGAAGCCCACCGTAAAGTCGAAAAGGTCTTCAAGGTGAAAGCTCTTCGCGGACGTGTCCAAGTCGAATTGCAATTTGCGACTTTGACCGGGGATAACGCCGGAGATTTACGCTACGCGGTAGCCCAGGCCAACGAAGACGTCCAGGAATCCGCAAATAAGTCGGCGATTCACCTACCACCGAAGCTCAGGTTCTTAGAAAAACTGACAAATCAGGCTTTTGCGAAGTTCTTTGATCAGTATAATTAGGGTGTGATCCTATCTCAGCTTCTTGTCGTCAACACCGCGCGCGATCTGTCCAAACCCGCTATTCGATTCTTAGGCAAGGACATGACCTATGCCGACTTTCGCACGCGAGTCGCCAAGCTTTCATATCTTCTGATTCACGAAATCGGCTATGGGGCGCGTGTTGGCTTCATCTGCAGAAATAGCCCAGGCGTCGCCGCTGCTTTTTTTGCTTTGACCAATGCATGCGCAACCATCATTCCGATTGATCCTGACAAAACGCCTGCTGAAATCGCTGAATGGATTCGCACAACCAAGTGCACTCATATTTTTGTCACCAATGATCTGACGAACCATGTTCGCGAAATGCTGAACACGGAACGAATCTATCTACCGATTGTTGAAATCGAAAAGAAACAAGGCGGGGAATACGATCCGACTTTCACGCCTGCGCCCGAACACCAACCCAAGGACACGAACATTGTCGTGATCTTTCGCAGTCAGGGAATCACGGGCAAACCCAAGTACATCCAGTACAACCACAAGAACCTAGCGGCTGCGATAACTCCGCTGAAACAAGCTTACAAGTTAGGCCCCAATGACAGGATCATGTCCATTGGCAATTGGGCCCACCCTTTTCAGTTCATCCATGGAATGCTTTTTCCGATCCTTACCGGCGGCAGCATCGTCGTTGACCACGGCATGGATAACAAAGAATTCCTGCAATACATTCAGGATTCGAAAGTCACCCGCTTGATTGGCTCGCCTCCGCAATTTTTGAAGCTACTTCTGGCCTGCAGGGCTGAACACAAGGGGATCCCAACGGTCCGATCCGTCTTCGTCGGCCTTGGGGACCTACAACCCGAAGTTCAACGCGCATTCGAAACTTTGAAAGTCGCTGTGGCCCATATTTTTGGCCAAGTTGAATCCGGTTGGACCTTGGCAATGGAAGATTACACCGAACACTTTGAAAACCGGATCCGCGGCTGTATCGGAAAACCGCTGCAAGGTTTGAAATACAAGATCATGGACGAAAACTTCGACGAAATCGAAGGTTCCGAACGCGTCGGGTACCTGGCCGTTTCGACCCCGGCGGCGATGACGGGTTACTTGGATCGTGAAAAAGAAACCAAGAACGTACTGCGCGGAAGCTGGGTTTACACGGGCGACTACGCCAAAATCGAAGGCGAAGAAGAAAACATGCGCCTGTACTTCTTGGGCAGACGCGACGAATTGATCATTGAACAAGGCGTGATCACAGGTGTTGGAGAAATCGATTGGGCCCTGAAGGGCCAGATGGGCGTCGAAGACGCCGCTGGATTTGTCCTAAAGGATTCACGCGGCCGCCCCGTCGTGGCCGCTGCAGTCGTCAAAGTTGAAAAAAGTCCGATTAACGAAAAGGCCGTGATCGATATGTGCGCCTCACGTCTGTCGGGTGACTTGGTTCCGAAGGTCGTCGTCTTCACCGACCATATTCCACGGGACGCTGGCGGGAACATCAATCGCATCAAACTTCGCGCGCAATTCTTGGGCGTCGTCGTTTAAAAGGTACCTAAAGGTGCCTGCTCCTTTTGAAGTCCGAAAAACGGCTAGGCGCCGACTGGCTTCACTTTCATTCGTACATCGATCTTGACGTCTTCCACCGAATCCAGGGGCGCACCACATGCCTGTTGGTGGCAGACCAGCCATTTCTGAGTTTCCTTCTTCCAATAGGTAAAGGGCGTTGCCTGACCCAAGGATTCAAAAAGTTCACCTGAATCCGGACCAGAAACAGCGATCGGCCCCATCACTTCCTGAAGCAGGTGACACAGAAATTCAGACGAACCAAAGGGCCGGCGTAGAATACCGCCAGCTAGCCTTTCCGTATGAAACTGCGTGCGTTCTCGAAAGCGGGACGCCCGGTCATCTTCCAAGATTTCAGACAATGCGGCTGCCACTTGCAATAGGACTGCGGTTCCCGAAGGAATAGCCTGGTCATGAACCGACTTGGGTCGCTGAATCAGTTTTTCATGATCATCGCTGGTAAAGAAAAAACCGCCTTCATCGTCTTCAAATCGGGATAGTGCAGCATCCACCCAGGCCGCAGAAAGATCCAAAGCCCGCGAACGTGTTTCGGCTGATTTTGAAAAACGTGAAAGATCCAGCGCCGCTTGCGCCATAAATGCGTAGTCATCCAAATACCCGTTCAACCGGGGACCTTTTTCCGTCACAATCGCAGGCAGACGCTGGGTTTCAGAAGTTCTTGTCAACTTCACCAAATGATTCAGCACTTCTTCAGCCCACTGAACAGATTCTTGGCCCAACTTTTTTCGGCCTTGATCCGCCGATCGGGCTAGGCCCATTCCTGCCCAAAGAAGACCGCTGATCAAAAGCCCATTCCAACCCACCAAGGCCTTGTCGTCGTCCCCGGGACGAACTCGCTGACTTCGTGCCTTGAAAAGCTTTTGGCGAATCCTTTCTAAATCTTCCGAACTTGCGGAAATTTCGGAAAGCGTCTTGGCCTGATACGGAACCGTCATTCCCCCTTCAAAATTTCCTGTCGAATCCACACCGTAAAACTTCTTGGCCAGGTCTAAGTCGGGCCCGTTGCCCAAAACGTCTTCCAATTGCTGAGGATTCCAAACAAAGAACTTGCCTTCGTGTCCTTCCGAATCCGCATCTTGTGCGGCCATAAAAAGACCAAAGGGCGTTCGCATTTCGCGATCCAAATAGGTTAGTGTTTTCTGAAGCGTCGACTCGAATAGATCGCGGATCTCAGAAGGCAAATCCGAATCCGTAGCCAAGACTTCTCCGTAAAGCTTCAAAAGAAGCGCGTTATCGTAAAGCATTTTTTCAAAATGTGGCACCGCCCAAAGATCGTCGACCGAATAGCGGTGAAATCCTCCGCCAATTTGATCAAAGATTCCTCCGCGTGCCATCTTGGTCAACGCCACCAAAGCCCCTTCCCTAGCCCCTTCCACCGAACTGACCTTCGACATTCTCCAAAGAAACTGAAACGTCATCGTATTGGGAAACTTTGGCGCCCCGATCATTCCGCCTTCGACAAAATCCACACCCTGCAAAACGCGAAGACTGACCGATTCCAGATCTTTCAAAGCGAGCTTGGGTGCCGATCCCACTAGCCCACCCGAATGGCGACTTTGGTCGCGAAGCGCTTCAGTATCGGTCGATTCTAATTTTTCGATCGCATCCAAAAGTTTGGCCGCGTTTTCATCGACGTTTTCGCGCTGATTCTTGTACGCATCCGCAAGCGCTTTCAAAAGCCTAGGAAATCCTGGACGACCATAGCGGTCTTCCGGTGGAAAATAGGTTCCGCCAAAAAAAGGTTTAAGATCCGGGGTCAGGAAAACAGTCAACGGCCATCCGCCCCCTTGGGTCATGACTTGAGCCACGTTTTGATAGATCTGATCCAGATCGGGACGTTCTTCTCGATCGACTTTGATGTTCACAAAGTATTCGTTCATCAATTTCGCGGTTTCTTCGTTCTCAAAACTTTCGTGAGCCATCACGTGGCACCAATGGCAGGCGCTGTAGCCAACACTTAAAAGAATCGGCTTATTTTCGTCTTTGGCCTTCTTCAAGGCTTCAGGTCCCCACGCATACCAATCCACGGGGTTGTTTTCGTGCTGCTTCAGGTAGGGACTTTGTTCCTTGGAAAGCCGGTTCTTAGAAGGTCCTGCTTTTTTTACCATCGTCTTTTCTCCTATCCGCACGCGGGTTGCGAACGGTTGACTAAGCCAGCATCAGGGCCAATGCCCGAATACGTTTCACGCGATCACGCAAGTCCGCGGCTTTTTCAAAATTCATCGCCCGTGCCGCTTCTCGCATTTCGTTTTCCATCTTGGAAGCAAACCCCTTCACCTTTTGAAACGACGTGAAGTATTCACCGGCCAGTTCCCGAATTTGATTTTCAACTTCGACCTGATCAATTTGGTCCAGGCCTGCCATGACGGTGGTTGGTCCAGGTGCCGCACCCGAATCCGCCGCCTGCCAGACGCTTCTTCCGTGACCGGATCCAGAACCCGTTCGAAGTGCGCGTTTTGCAAGCGCTGCCTTGTCCTGAATTTTTAACGGTTCCCCAGTTTCTTCGTCCACCGAAGCGATCGGGGCGGGAATCGCCTTTCGAATTGTCTGTGGCGTAATCCCGTGCTTTAGGTTGAAAGCTTCTTGGATTGCGCGTCTTCTACTGGTTTCATCCAGGGCCGTTTTCATCGAATCCGTGATTCTATCGGCATACAAGATCACGTGACCATCTGCATTTCTGGCCGCACGGCCAATCGTTTGAATCAACGACCTTGCCGATCGTAAGAAGCCTTCCTTGTCGGCATCCAAAATCGCTACCAATGAAACTTCGGGAAGATCCAATCCTTCCCGAAGAAGATTGATCCCCACCAGAACGTCAAAGGTTCCCAGTCTAAGATCGCGCAGAATTTCAATGCGCTCCAAAGTATCGATGTCCGAGTGCAGGTACTTCACCTTCACTCCGTTTTCTTGATAAAACTTGGTCAGATCTTCAGCCAATTTCTTGGTCAACGTCGTGACCAGTACGCGATCCCCTTTTTTCACTCGAATCCGAATTTCATCCAAAAGATTATCAACCTGGGTCGACGCCCCTCGAACTTCCACAATCGGATCCAAAAGACCCGTGGGTCGAATCACCTGCTCGGCAATTTCGCCTCCGCTTTTGGTCAGTTCGTATTCGCCGGGTGTGGCCGAAACATAGACGGTCTGATTCAGCGCCGCTTCCCATTCTTCAAAATTCAATGGGCGATTATCTAGGGCTGAAACCAAACGAAACCCGTGTTCAACCAGATTCATCTTCCGCGCTCGATCACCTCGGTACATCCCGCCGATTTGCGGCACAGTGACGTGACTTTCGTCCACGATCAGAAGCCAGTCTTTCGGAAAGTAATCGATTAAGGTCGGCGGTGCCTGCCCTGGGTTTCGACCCGTTAAGTGGCGGCTATAGTTTTCGATTCCTTGGCAGAAACCCAGTTCTTCCATCATTTCCAGATCAAACATCGTGCGCTGTTCAATCCGTTGGGCTTCGACCAGTTTATTTTCCTGCTTGAACTGTTGAATCCGTTCGCGAAGTTCGACCCGAATCGTTTCGATCGCGCGTTTGCGGTTTTCCAGGGTCGTGACATAGTGACTGGCTGGATAGATCGTGATTCTTGGGATCTTTTCCATCCGAATGCCGCGCAAGGGATCGATGACCGAAATCTGTTCGACTTCATCGCCGAAAAACTCGACGCGAACGGCGCGTTCTTCTTCATAGGCCGGGAAGATTTCAACCACGTCACCGCGAACGCGAAAAGTTCCGCGGTGAAAGTCCACGTCGTTTCGCTTGTATTGGATTTCAACCAGCTTTCGAAGCATTTCTTGGCGTTTGATTTCCCGTCCCACTTCCAGATACAAAAGCAGGCCTTCGTAGGCTTCTGGGCTACCCAGGCCGTAAATGCACGAAATCGAAGACACGATCACAACATCGTTTCTTTCCAAAAGTGAACGGGTTGCCGAATGCCGAAGCTTGTCGATTTCTTCGTTGATCTGAGAATCTTTCTCAATATAGGTGTCCGTCGCCGGAATATAGGCTTCCGGCTGAAAGTAGTCGTAATAGCTGACAAAGTATTCCACTGCGTTGTTCGGGAAGAATTCCCGAAATTCGCTAAAAAGCTGCGCAGCCAACGTCTTGTTGTGACAAAGAATCAAGGTCGGCTTATTCACTTGGGCGATCACGTTCGCCATGGTGAACGTCTTGCCGGTGCCGGTTGCTCCTAGCAAAACCTGAGACTTTCGCCCGCTGGCCAATCCGTCAACCAACGACGCAATCGCCGTGGGCTGATCGCCCGTGGGTTGAAATGGAATTTTCAGATCGAATTTTCGATCCGTAAAAAGAGGCATCGATCCTCCCTATTTAAATTCCCAAGTCGTTCCACCCGGGCCGTCTTTCAAAATCACACCCCGCGCTTCCAGATCTTTTCTGACCCGGTCCGCTTCGGCAAAATTCTTGGCCTTCCTGGCGTCGGCACGGGCCTGAATCGCCGCGCGAATTTCGTCATCGCTAGGCCGATTCACGCCACTTTGGCTTAGGCGTTGCGAACGAATCGCAGCCAAGTCTGCCAAAGCTTTTTCGGGCGAAAGTTTTCCAACACCCAAAACTTCGCCAATGTCTTTTTCCAAAATTTCGATCAACGCTTGCGACCCCAAGATGGCGGCGGGCGTGGCCTGCGCCATGGGTTCTGAAAGGGTCCGATTGAAAGAACGGATCAGATTGAAAACAGCCCCTAGCGCCCCAGCCGAATTCAAATCGTTTGCAAACGCTTCGTCGATTTCAGTTTTCGTCTTTTGCGCCTCGGCTGCGAATTCTCCCCACAAATTTTCAGCACGTAAATCCGGCATCGCCTTTTTGGTCTTGGTGATTTCCAGTGCCTTTGCCTTGGCTTCGTAAATTCGCTGCAAACTGGTCAAAGTGCTTTCGATGGATTGTTCGCCAAAGTCAATCGGAGCACGGTAATGCAGCGAAAGCAGGAAGTACCGAGTCACTTCCCCGCCGTAGGCCTTCAAAAAATCTCGCGCCTGAAAAGTATTGCCCAGGCTTTTTGACATCTTTTCGTTGCCGAAATTCAGCATGCCGTGGTGAAGCCAGATTTTGACAAAGGGTGCCTGACCACTTGCCGCTTCGCTTTGAGCGATTTCGTTTTCGTGATGCGGAAATGTCAGATCCATCCCACCGTGGTGCAGATCAATCTGATCCCCCAGATGCTTGGAAGACATTGCCGAGCATTCGATGTGCCAACCCGGGCGACCCTTGCCCCATGGGCTATCCCACGAAAGCTGTTCACCTGGCTTGGCAGGCTTCCAAAGTGTGAAGTCCAAGGGGTTTCGCTTTTGTTCGTTCACTTCCACCCGCATTCCCGCTTGAAGGTCTTCCACTTTCTTATGCGAAAGCTTTCCGTATTCCGGAAAATCCCCAATTGAAAAAAAGACTTCTCCGTCTTTCGAAACGTAAGCTTTCTTTTGATCGATGATTCGTTGAATCAGCGTGATGATTTCGGGGATGTGTGTGGTCACGCAGGGCTTCTGGTGAGGTTCGATCATTCCAGCGACCGAATAATCCAATTCCACTTCACGGATGTACTTTTCGCTGACCGCGCTTGCCGTCGTCTTTTCTTCGTTCGCGCGCTTTAGGATCTTGTCGTCGACGTCGGTATAATTTCGAACGTAATTCACTTCGTAACCAATTCGCGTCAAATAGCGAAAGACCATGTCGGCGACGACGCCGCCACGAAGGTTTCCGATGTGGATCAGGTTATAAACGGTTGGGCCGCAAGAATAGAAACTGACCTTTCCCGGAACCCGAGGGACGAAAACTTCCTTTTTCCCGGAAAGAGTGTTGGTGAAGCGAATTTCGCGAATTTTGCCGGCGCTCATCTGGGCTCAGGATAACCTGAAACCCGGATTAACTGGCGAAAATGGTTTGAATTTCTTGCTCGATGACTTCTTCCTTGGCGTTTCGCGCCAAAGAGATTTCTTTCACTAAAAGTTGCTTAGCTTGGTCCAGCATCTTGCGTTCGCCGAACGAAAGGTCTTTGCTGTGACGAAGAAGGAATAGGTTACGCAGGACTTCTGCGATTTCGTAGACGGAACCCGTCTTAATCTTTTCCATGTATTCACGATAACGACGATTCCAGGTCGTTTGGTCAATTTTGACGTCGCGCTTCTTTAAGATTTTATAAACGTTCAGAACTTCTTTTTGAGAAATGATCTCGCGAAGGCCCACTTGGTCCACGTTGTCCGTGGGAACCATAATGGTCATCTGGTTTTCCACGACTTGAAGTACGTAGAAGCTTTTCTTTTTACCGCCAACTTCACGCTCATCAATCCGCTTGATGACCGCTACTCCGTGGGCTGGGTAAACTGCACTGTCTCCGACCTTGAACATGCTGAGAGAACCTCCAAAAGGCGCAATTCAGGACCGACGAAACTTAACATAGGTAGACGGGTGTGTCAAACATAACGCATCATTTCCTAAAAGATAAGTCGTTGAATTTTAAGGGTTTTTTATTCCGTCCAAAGTATTTCTAAGAAATCACTTGGCGGGCTACCGGTCGGGGACGACCGGCACGAGCAGAAGTGTGCTCGTGACCCAGATATCAGCAATTCAAGTGCCAGTACCGATTCGATCCATCCGGCGCCGGGCCCGGATAAAACGAATCTGGGGCCCAAAACACCTGACCTAGCCGATTAGTCCAGAAACACCTGTCCGAAAGTTCGGCAGATTGAATCAGTCTGCGAAAGCTTCAAACGGATACTTCCCTAGCTCGTAAGCTTTTGCGGCGATCAGCTTCATCGAATCGTCATCGTTCTTGTCGATGCTCTTGATATTATTCCGAACCCGACGATTTGAGCGATGAAAGAAGGCCTCGGTCATTGCAAGCTCAAGTTCGCACTTTTCAAGCCCCTTTTCTTCGATCGCACGGGTCACGCGCGAAAGCAGGCAAGCCATTGCGTAAAAGTCGATCGCGATATCGGCGATTCGCTTTTGGGCAAACTGGCGCAAGAAAATGTTCTTACCGTGGCGCTGAATCAGGACATCGACCTGGGTGGCGAATTCGGTCGTGTATTCTTCCAAAATCGCCGCAAACTTTTTCAAGGCCGGATGTGCCTTGGTGATAGTCACGCCCATCAAGTTACGCTTCACGCGACGGATGGCAAAGTCACTGACCGGACCCAAGCCCTTCAATGGATACTTGATCGCTTCTGCTAGCCCCGCCAGTTCTTGCCCTGGACCCTGCATTCCCGATAGAGCAACGAAGGCTCGAAGAATTTCGTTGGTTCCTTCAAAAATCCGGTTGATGCGTGCATCCCTGAGCCAGCGCTCGTAGGGGTATTCCTTCATGAAGCCGTTTCCGCCCCAGATCTGTAGATTTTCGTCGACAGTTTCCCAAAGCATTTCGGTTGCAAAAATCTTCGCCGCCGCGCTTTCTAACGAATAATCAACTGTCTTACGATCGACCAGCGCCGTGGTCATATAAACCATGCTTTCGGCGACATAGCAGTTCATCATCATGCGCCCAATTTTTTCTTGGACCATTCCGAACTCGCCAATCTTCTTCTTAAACTGAACGCGCTCGTTGGCATGAAGGACAGAAGCTTCGATGGCTTTCTTTGCTCCGCCCACGCAACCTGCAGCCAACCCCATACGTCCGTGGTTCAACACGCCCATGGCGACTTTGAAACCAGCACCGACGCCGCCGATGATGTTTTCTACCGGTACTTTAACGTTGTCGTAATGAATTGCATTGGTCCAAGACGACCGAATCCCCAGCTTGTGTTCAGCCGGGCCAACCGAAACGCCTTCGGCCGGAAGTTCTAACGCGAATGCAGTGACTTTTTCTTTCTTTTCACCGTTTTCGACGACTTCGACTTTCGCGAAGACGGTCATGAAATTCGCGATTCCGCCGTTGGTAATCCAAAGCTTGTTGCCTGAAATCAAATAGTGCTTTCCATCTGGGCTCAAGACCGCTTTTGTCTTGATCGATGCCGCATCCGAGCCGCTTCCGGGTTCCGTTAAGCAGTAGCACGCAATCAACTGACCGCTGGCTAAACGTGGAAGAAAACGTTTCTTCTGTTCATCGTTTCCAAAAAGAAGCATGGCTTTGTAGCCGATCGACTGATGCGCGCCCAACGTGACTGCAAGCGCTCCGTCGATTCCCGCCATTTCCTGCATGATCCGCGCGTAACCAATCTGCGGAAGCCCCAATCCACCCAGGTCTTCGGGAACTGCAATTCCCATCATCCCCAGTTCCGACATGTACGAAATGATTTCTCGAGGCATCTGCCCCTTCTCGTCCCATTCGGAAGATTTCACGTGCTCCTTCGCGAATTTGTCGATCGAATCCAAAACCATTCGAACCGTGTCGCCCACTTCTGCGGACGCTTTCGGATAGGGAAAAATCAGATCTTCGCGGATTTCGCCAAAGAACAAGGATTTCATGAAACTGCTGCTGTTTTCTTCGCTCATAGCGATGATTTTTACGCCGTTAGTCTGAATTCACAAGCAACACTTTCCCACATGACATTTTGTCGAAGCCAAGCATGCCAAAAGTAATTCTCTGACAATTTGTCGGGCGCGGCGCGTTGACGGCTGCTCCATCTCGTACACGCGGGCGAGCGCGTCTTAAAAGGAGAGTCGATTGTTGGCACCCATCTTGCTTTTTAAAACTTGGACCCTCTCATGGACGACGGCGGAAAAAAGAATTTCATCCAACAGCTATTGGAAAAAGTGAAATCCGTAACTCACGGGATTTCTGCAAAGCTTTCGAAACGTCCCAGCGGCGGTGAAGGTGATGCGGTTTCTCGGGGTCCGTCAGCGATTCAGAAATTCGGCGAAACACTGTCCAAGTGGCGGATCCGCGAAAAGATCCAGAAAGTCTTGCCCAAAGACTTAGGGGAAAGTCTTCCCGATCGTTTCGACCCGATTGCGATTCTGGAATGGCTCAGCCAAGCGTTCCAAGGGGATGCGATCCGCTTTTACGGCAAAGGTTTGACGCTTTTGATCTGCGCCTACCTTCTGGCCAATATTTCTGCCTTCTTCGTCGAAGGCCTGGTTCCTGATCCTCCTGTCACGCGAATTCAGTCGGCTCCTCAGACGCAGGACGCAAGGCAACGTAGCCCGGATCGTTATGATGTCATCGTCAGTCGAAACCTTTTCAATAGCGAAGGACGCCTACCGGGCCAGGAAGTTGAAGTCATTCAACCCGCGGAAGATCCGAACGCTCCGCCTGAAAAAACATCTCTTCCATTTAACTTGGTCGGAACCTTGATTCTGCGCGACGAACTTCGTTCAATTGCAACAATCGAAGACAAATCGGCTTCGGCGGTTTTCCCTGTTCGCGTGGAAGATGAAATTCCTTCGAAAGCTCGTATTTTAAAAGTCGAAGCCCGCCGCGTGATTTTCACCAACATCACTTCAGGCAAAAAAGAATACGTCGAAATGCCGGAAGACGCGTACGCCTCGCGCGCGAAGATTTCGGTTTCGACGCCACAGAAAACTACCGGCATTCAGTCGCTTTCGCCCACGCATTTCATGGTTTCCCGGGCAACCGTCGACAAATCCCTTCAAGACATCAACAAGGTCCTGACCGAAGCTCGCGCTGTGCCGAATATCGAAAACGGTCAGCCAGCCGGCTACAAGATTTTTCAGATCGTGCCGGGAAGTATTTATGACCAGTTGGGCATGAAAAACGGAGACACGATTTGCGGGCTAAATGGCGACCCCGTGAACGACCCGACCAAGGCTCTTCAACTTTTGAGCGAATTGAAAACCGCGAAGAACTTAGATTTGTGCATTAAACGCGACGGAAGGCGCATGGACGTTTCATATGACATCCAATAGGACCACTATGAAAGAAACTCGGACACACACCTGGATGGATCGCCTAGCGGCTGGAACCGCTTATTTGGGCGTACTGGCCCTGATCCTTCTTTTGGCACAAAGCCTTTGGAGCAGCGCTTACGGACAAGACGAAGGCGGATTCCGAAGCGGCGGAAAATCCTTCAGTAACCCGTTTGCACCTCCGGGCGGCGGCGGCAAAGCCCCTTCGAACTTTTTCGACGATGACGAAGATGAAGATTACGTTCCTCCCCCATCCAACCGTGGAGCAAGCACCGCACCACGATCATTTGAAGACGATTTTACCCCAGACAGCGGCAGTGGAAGTGGTAGTCGCGGCGGCGGTGGCGGGGGTCGCGGTCGATCTGACGAAATCAAAGTCGGCGGCGGACTTCCGGGCGGTGTGATTCAGAAGAACCAACCCGCAGCACTTCGCATCGATGACGAAACAGCCGAAGGAAGCAAAGAAGTCATCACCGACTTCAACTTTCCTGATGCCGACATCATGGACATCGCAAAAACCCTGGGAAAACTGACCGGCAAGAACTTCATCTTGGACAAAGATGTCAAAGGCAAGATCACGATCATTTCCAATTCACCCATCACCGTGGGCGACGCCTGGAAAGCCTTCTTGACGGCATTGGACATCAACGGTTTCGCACTGATTCCATCCGGAAAATACATTCGGATCGCGCGTCAGCGGGATGCTCGCGATAAGCAGCTGAAGACCTACACGGGCGATTATTCTCCCGACACGGATGCTTTGATCACCCGACTTTTTTCGCTGAAGTACTTAAGCGCCGAAGAAGTTGCCAGAAACTTCAGAAGCTTCATGCCGGCAAACTCGCGGATCATTCCTTACGAACAGACGAATACCGTCATCGTGACCGATACGGGTTCGAATATTTCGAAAATGTCCAAGTTCTTGGAAATCTTGGACGTCGAAGGCTATGACGCCGGCATCGAAGTGGTGCCCGTAAAGTATGCATCTGCGGTTGAAATTTCAAAATTGATCGACTCGCTTCTCCCCGGAACTCCAGCGGGTCAACCCGGCGGCGGGGGCGGCGCCCCCCGCTTCGGCGGTGCGGGCGGTAGCCGTTTTGCCGCCCGTCGCACCAAAGAAGGCGGCATCATCAATACCGTCATCGCTGACGAAAGAACGAATACTTTGATCGTTCACGCCAACGGAAAAGGTGCGGACCAAGTACGTGAACTGGTTGCGAAACTGGACCAAAAGCTTCCTGCGAACGTGGGCGGTGGAAAAGTTCACGTGGTTTATCTGCAGTTTGCAGAAGCCGAAGCAGTTGCAAACACCCTGAATGCTTTGACTCAGAATTCAGGGCCTCGAGGCGGCGCTGCAGGCGGTACCGGAACGGGTGTGAACCCCACCCAGACCACTCTTTTCGAAGGGTCGATCAAGGTCGCTCCTGACAAAAGCACGAACGCTTTGGTCGTCACGGCAAGTCCTGCGGACTTTGTCACCGTTCAACGCGTGATCAACCGCCTGGATATTCCGCGCGACCAAGTTTACGCCGAAGTCGTCATTATGGAAGTTTCCGTGGGACGCGATTCGGACTGGACGGCAAACGTGATTGCTCCGACCAGTGGCTTGGCTTTGGCACCGAGCGCGGCTGACGTTCAGGCCTTCTATGCTTCACAAGGCTTGAACGCAAAAGGTCTGACCCTAGGATTCGGAACCGGTGGAAATAAAACTTTCACCGTGGGGGGGCAATCCATCACCGTTCCTAATATTGGTGGTTTGATTCAAGCACTTCAAACCCATGCCAACGGAAACGTTCTTGCGACCCCGCAGATCTTGACCTTGGACAACACAGAAGCCGAATTCGAATCGGCCGAAAACGTTCCTGTTCCACAACAAAACCTGGTTCAAGGTGTCGGACAAAACCTATCCTTTGTCGACAAGCGCGTTTCGCTTTCGATCAAGATTAAGCCACAAATCAACAAGCTTTCCAACTTCGTGAAAATGGAAGTCACTGCAAAGCTTGCTGACTTCACCAGCCGTCAGTTGCCGGATGAAATCAAAAAGTTCGCGCTTCCTACGCAGGAACGCGTGGCAAAAACCCAGGTCGTGGTGGCCGATAAGGACACCGTCGTTTTCGGCGGATTGACCCGTGAAACGGTCACTGAAAACGGATCAAAGGTCCCTATCCTGGGCGACATCCCCGTTTTGGGCTGGTTGTTCCGTTCGAAAACTTCGAAAACGAACAAGAACAATCTTCTGATCTTCATTACGCCAACCATTCTGCGTCCGTTTGAAAAAGTTCGAGCACTGCTGGACAAAAAGTTGGCCGAACGCGACGAATTTTTGGAAACGAATTCAGGTGGAACCGATCCTCATCGCAAACAGCGCGATCGCATGATCCGTGGATTGCCAGAAGTCTCGACCTTAATGAACAACGCGCCACCTTCGGTTCAAACGATCGATCGACCTCCGGTTGCTCCTGACATGGATATTTTTGAACAAGAAGCGACCAAGCCAGAAGGCCAAGGAAGTGGCCAAGGAAGTGGAATGATCAAGGCGCCACCGAGGGAATTTAAAACCGGTGCTGCTCCGATCGAAGCGCAACCGGTGGCTGAACCTCCTTCAGCGTCTCCAGGGTTTGTCCCTGCTGGTCCAATGGAAGAAGCGCCTGCGCCTCCTCCGCCTGCCCCAGGAGGAACCGGCTAAATGGCGGACGCTCAAACGCCTGCATCACCACAGACTGGACCTAGCGCCGAATCGCTTGCGTTTCAGCCGCTGGGCGAGCTGCTGATCAAGCACGCCGGCTTGAAAGCGGAACAGCTGGTTGAAGCGCTTCGTATTCAATCGACCGAAGGCGGGCTGCTTGGAGAAATCCTAGTCCGCAAGAACATGGTCACGGCGCCCGAAGTGATGAAAGCGCTTTGCCTGCAGCTTGGAATCCTTTTTGTCGAAGACCTAAAGCCCAACGAAATCGATGCAACCTTAGTCACGGGAATCCCGATCAACTATTCCAAGACCAAGGAAATCATCCCATTTAGAAAAGAAGAAACCAGTCGTGGTTTCGTTCTTCATGTAGCGGTCACCGACCCCTTTCAAGAATCCGTAGTCGATGACTTACGGGTTTTGACCGGTCTTGAAATTCGCTTAGCGGTTTCGACGTCGGGCAAGATTCAAGACGCAATTAACCGCGTTTACGAACGAAACACCGCGAACTTAGTCGACAAGATCGAAGGCGAATTTGACGAAAACCTGGACCTAGACGGTCCGATGGATATTCTCGAAACCGAAGACGATGCTCCGGTCATTAAATTCGTGAACTCTCTTCTATTTCGTGCAGTCAAAGAAAAGGCTTCTGATATTCACATTGAACCTTTTGAAAAGGAATTCGTCGTCAGGTATCGCGTTGACGGCGTCCTTTACGATGTCATTCGCCAACCCAAGCGCGCACATTCAGCAATCGTTTCCAGGATCAAGGTCATGGGTCAGCTGGACATCGCGGAAAAACGGATGCCCCAAGATGGCAGGATCAAGATCAAGATTGCCGGCAAAGATATCGATATCCGTCTTTCGACGGTTCCGACCGCGTACGGCGAACGGGCCGTCATGCGTATTTTGGAACAAACCGGCACCATTCTTAAATTGGAACAGCTGGGTTTTTCACCACGAAGTTGCGACCTGATCGAAAAATTGGTTTTCAGAAAGTACGGAATCATTCTGGTCACCGGTCCGACCGGTCACGGAAAGTCGACCACCCTTTCTGCCTGCTTGGTGAAGTTAAACAGTCCCGAACGAAACATCATGACGGTCGAAGATCCGATCGAATACCAGATTCCCGGTGTGAACCAGGTTCAGGTCAACGCGAAGATCGAACTGACTTTTGCAAGGGCACTTCGTGCCTTCCTTCGTCAGAACCCAGACGTCATCATGGTCGGCGAAATCCGGGATAAAGAAACGGCCGAAATCGCGATCAACGCATCGCTGACCGGTCACATGGTGCTTTCCACGCTACACACCAACGATGCGCCTGGATCGGTTACCCGTCTTTTCGATATGGGAATTGAACCGTTCTTGGTGGCTTCATCAGTCCTTGGCGTTGTTGCTCAGCGCTTGATTCGAAAACTTTGTAACAAATGCAAACAGCCGCATACGCCAACCGACTTTGAAAAAGAACAGATGGGCCTGACGACTATTCCAGCGGGTTCGACTGTCTTTAAGGCTGTAGGTTGCCCTGCGTGTTCGAACAGCGGTTACGCGGGACGAACCGTGATTTCAGAACTGATGGAAATTACGGATGCCATCCGCGGCCTGATCGTTAAACAAACCGATAGCGGCGTCATCAAAAAGCAAGCCATCGCAGACGGAATGGTCACCCTGCGCGAAGACGGAATCCGAAAAGTTCTTTCCGGGGTCACGTCGATCGAAGAACTGGCTAGGGCGACCCACGCGGAGAACTAATGGCACCGATCTACGATTACAAAGCCATTTCTACCGCAGGGAAAGCGTCCAAAGGTTTGGTCGAAGCTGAAAACCAGAAAGCCGCGCGCCAGAAACTGAAAAAACAGGGCCTGATGGTGACCGATATTTCAGAACGCACGCTTGCCAAGCAAGCAGCACAAGGAAGTTCGGTTCCTTTCATGAGCGGAAAAGCGAGCGGCAAGGACATCGCCATGATGACCCGTCAGTTGGCCAGCTTGATCAAGGCGAATATTCCGCTAGTCGACGCGCTATCGGCCATGATGGATCAGGCAGAAGTTCCTTCGCTGAAAGTCACGCTTTCCCAAGTTCGTCAGGACGTGAACGAAGGTTCTTCATTGGCCAAGTCGTTGGCCAAGCACCCTAAGGTTTTTGACGGGATCTTTATCAACATGGTGGAAGCCGGCGAAAGTTCGGGAACTTTGGGGCTGGTCTTATTGAAACTGGCTGACATGAAAGAAGCGCAAATGCGCCTGAAGTCCAAGATCACCAGCGGAATGATGTACCCCGCATTGATGATGGGCGTGGCCGTGATTTTGATGATCGGCATTTTCGCCTTCGTCATTCCGCAAATGACCAAGATTTTCCAGTCCATGAACAAACCGATGCCGCCGATTACCCTTTTCTTGATGGGCGTCAGCGATATTCTGCTGACCTACTGGTATGTTTTCTTGGGTGCGTTTGTGGCTGCGGTCGTCACATTTCAGCGTTTCTTGGCAAGCCCCGAAGGAAAAGCGAAGTGGGATGCCTTTACTTTAAAGACTCCGATATTTGGACCTTTGATTCGCATGGTCGCAGTGACGCGCTTTTCCAGCACGATGGCCACCCTTTTAGGAAGCGGCGTCCCCATTTTGACTGCGATGAACATCGCCAAAAACTTGGTCGCCAACGGGCCCATATCGAAAGCGATTCAGAATGCGCGGGAAAATATCACGGAAGGTCAATCGATCGCTGACCCGCTTCGTCGAAGCGGAGAGTTTCCGCCCATGGTCATTCATATGATCGCGATCGGCGAAAAAACGGGCGAACTTCCTGATATGCTGAAGAACGTCGCAGACACCTACGAGGAGCAGGTCAACACCAAGATCGAAGGCATGACTTCGCTTTTGGAACCCCTGATGATCATCGGAATGGGCGGTATGGTCGGATTCATCGTCCTTTCAGTGATGATCCCGCTTCTGGACATGAGCAATTTGAAAAAGTAACCCAAGTGAACCATCGAACGAGGAGAAAGCAGAAAATGAAAACCATGAATGAAAAAGGCTTTACGCTGACGGAACTTTTGATCGTCATCGCGATTATCGGAATCATCGGAACTTTTGTTGGATCGAACATCATCGGAAACTTCAACAAGGCAAAAGTGGATTCAACCAAGATTCAAATGCGCAACATCGGCAACGCGCTGAAAGACTATTACCGCGACTGCGGACGTTTCCCTTTGACCAATCAAGGATTGGAAGCATTGATTCAGCCTCAGTCGGACTGCAAAAACTACAACCCAAGTGGCTACCTGGGCGAAAATCTTAAAAAAGTTCCTGAAGACGGATTCGGCGGGCCGTTCATGTATTCAAGTGACAACGGCGTGAAGTACGAAATTCGATCCCTGGGCCAGGACAAGCAAGAAGGTGGAGATGGACTTGCCAAGGACATTTCTTCAAACGACCTGGACTAATCCTTTGGAAAACTCAACGAGCGTGAGTTCCGATAAGGGATTCACGCTCGTTGAGATTCTAGTGGTCGTCGCGTTGATCGGATTCCTGTCCGCGATGATTCTTCCCAATATTTCGGGATTCAACCGCGTGTCGCTGAATTCAGCTGCGCGGGAAATGTCCTCGATCATTCGCGAAGCATACAATGCGGCGACCATCACCGGTCGTGTTCATCGGATGGCCTACGATCTGAAATCAGGTGAATACTGGGCGGAATCGGGCCCAGCCATGGCGCTTCTGGATTCGGAAGATTCCAAAGAAAAAGAAGAACGCCGCAAACGTTTCACAAAGAAAGAAGTTCAAGCAACATCCAGCTTTTCGATGGACAGCACCATAACCCGCAGCAAGAAAAGCTTACCTCGCGGCGTCAAGTTTGAAGACATCATCACCGAGCAAGGTCCCGAACCCGTTAAGGAAGGAAAGGCTTTCACCCACTTCTTCCCGCACGGACTTTCAGAATTTACTTTGATCCACATCGTGGATCCTTCGGACAATCATTTTACGTTGGAAATCACTCCAACCGTCGGCAAAACCCGACTTTTCCAAAGACGAGTTGAAAAAGATGAACTGGCGACCGCTTCGCAGTGAAAATGGGTTCACACTGCTTGAAGTGATGATCGCACTGGCGATCGTCTTGATCTGCTTTACTGCGATCTTGGGAATCCAAGGAAATAGCATCAATTCGTCAATCCGCACGCGTCAAAACCATACGGTTGCAATGTTGCTCAAACAGATCGTCACGAAGACCGAATTTGAACTGGAAGGAAAAACCTTCCAGGAAATCGGCACGGAAAAGTCCGGGGCTTTCGATGAACCTTTCCAAGATTACAGCTGGAAGCGCGAAATCAAGAAAGTCGCTTTTCCTAATCTAACTTCCCTTTCTAGTTCGGCAACGGGCGCAGACGGATCCGGTGGCGGCAGTGGGGGTGGGTCATCCGCTGGCGGCAATAATATCGCCGAAATGCTTGGGCAGATCATCACCAAGTTTTTGAAAACGGCGCTTCGCCAAGTGGAAATCACGGTCAGCTGGAAGCGGGGATCTGGAACACTGAGCGAATCCGTCACAATTTATTGGGTGGACTACAACGCCCAATTCAATCTTTCGCCCGGAGGATCGGCGGATGATTAAGGCCGTGAAGATCCTGAAGGACAACCGCGGATTTACGCTGATCGAAGTCTTGATTTCGATCGCGATCTTGGTCTTCATCAGCCTTTTTCTTTATCAAGTCACGACTTCGACTTTCAATCTTCGCGAATCGCTGATCGAAGAAGGCGATTTCTTCAGCGGAATTCGCTTAGCCATGAACGTGGTTGATCGCGATGTTTCCCAAATCTACACTCCCATTTTGATGATTCCAAACGACCCAGCAGCGTCGGGGCTTTTGTCGGGTGCCGTCCTGACCCAAAACCAAATGGCTGCCATTCAAGGAAGTGGGAAGGGCACTACGGCAACCAAGTTTTACCTGGAAGTCGTGAATTCCGTCGGTATCCGACCCACCCGCTTTCAGGGCAATGACAAGTCCATGAGCTTTGTGTCGTTGTCCAACGTTCGAATCTATAAAGAATCGAAAGAAAGCGAATTTGCCCGAATTTCTTACGATATCATTGATGACAAGTCCCCGGATGCGATTCCAGGAACCCGAATCCTAAGAAAGTCAGTTAACGTCAGCGCTTTTGACGATGAAGAAGGTTCGCTGAATGCCAAAGACAAACTTTGGAAATTCTATTCCCTTTTGCCAGGCATTAAGGAAATCAACTTTAAGTATTATCGACATGACAAAAAGCAGTGGTTCAGCACTTGGGATTCCGACAGCCAGGAAACCAAGTACCTTTTGCCGGACATGATCGAAATGAAGATCAAGGCTACGGCGGGTGATCGCCTGAACTTTGATGGCGCATTCTATTTCAAGACGGAGATCCCCCACCATGGGCTTTCGCCGACTTCTTGATCGAATCTTACGCCCGCTTCAGTCGGAATCCGAAAGCGGTATCGCGCTTTTCATGGTCATCTCTTCGACTGCGCTATTGACGATTTTGGTGACCGAGTTTGTTTACGTCGCACAGATGAACGCACGAATCGCCGACGACGGTTTGGACCAAATCAAAGCCCACTACCTGGCCAAAAACGGATTGAAGCTTTCGCTGCTGCGTCTAAAGGCCTATCAGAATGTTAAAGGTGTGATGGGCGGACTAGCTGGGGGTGGCGCCAGTGCCGCCGGAGCCGTTCCAAAAGGATTGATCGAGAAAATCTGGAGCTTCCCTTTCATCTATCCGATTCCGTCTTTGCCTGGGATGAACCTGACGGATCGCGAAGCCCTGGACAAGTTTCAGAAGACTTCGACCCTGGAAGGAAATTATGTCGCAACGATCGAATCGGATTCAAACAAGACCAATTTGAACATGATTCTGGCGCCGTTTGTTGCAAGCCCTAGCCCGTCACCATCCGGCAGCACCCCACCCGCGCCCGGAATCACCGCAAGCCCCAGCCCTTCCCCATCCCCGTTTGACCCGACCCAGGCCCGTCAGGCCTTGAAGGAAACCTTCGAACGGATTCTTCAAAACAAAAAGGAAACCGACCCCGATTTCGGCGACGAATATCGGGGATTCAATTTGGATGACCTAATGGACCAGATTTACGCGTGGGCAGATCGTTCTTATGCGATCCGAAATCTTGCCGGTCGCGAATCCGTTCCCCCAAAGCAGGCCCCGTTTTATTCTTTAAATGAACTTCACATGGTTCACATGATGGACGACACCCTTTTTGATCTTTTTGCGCCCGCCCTGACGGCGTCCAAGACCAGCGGCATCAACGTGAACACGATGAAAGACACCGTCCTTCGCGCCTTGATCAACCCGATTTCAGAAGAAGAATCCAAGGCCTTTTTTAAGTATCGGGATGACCCCCAAGAAGATCACCTTTTTAAAACCGAAGCTGACTTCTGGAACTACGCCCAAGGCGCCTTTGCGCTTTTTCGGGGCGATCAGGCCGAAGTGGCTCGGTACAAAGGCAACCTGGCCAACCGAAATATTTTCATCATCACCGACGAAGAAAACTTCAAGATTGTGGTCAAAGCGACCGTCGGATCAGCCACGAAGACCTGGGAAGTTTGGGTAACTACACTGAAGCCCCCCAACGCAAATACCCAGGGCGGTGTCGGACAATCCGGGCAGGCGAATCAGCAGGCGTCTGGATCACAGACGGCTATTTCGGGATTGCCAGGAGCGCCCGGGATTCCACCTGCGGGCAATCTTTTGAACCAATTAATCAACACGTCCACTGGCCTTCAGATCACATTCATGAGACTTTTATAATATGAGAATTCTGGGCATTGATGTCGGCAAATCGAAGATCAAGGCGGTGGAAATTGACACCGTTTTCGGCCGATACGAAGTGCATGAATACCATGAACGCAAACTTGGCGAAGGCGACGCTCAGGCTGCGATCCAGGAACTTCTTCTTTCACTTCCTAAAAAACCGGACCGTGTGGTCACTGCCCTTCCCACTTCACAGACCACTTTTCGCAACATCTTGCTTCCGACCAAGGACCGAAAAGCCATTCAGGCCGGCTTGGCATTTGAATTGGAAGACGAATTGCCCTTTGATTCAGAAAACCTGGTTTATGATGCAGTCACTTTAAGCCAGTCTTCGGCTGGTACCCACCTGCATGTTTCCAGCACTTTGTCGGCGCGCGTGGAAGACCACATCAAAACCTACGCGACCTATGGAATTGATCCAGACCTTTCCACCAGTGAAGGTTGGGCCTTTCGTTCACTTTTTAGCCGAATCTTAAGCCCCGATCTTCAGAACCAACCTGTGCTTTGCATCCACATTGGCCATGAAAAAACTTTGATCTATGTTCAGTGGCGGGGCATGCCCGTGGTTTGCCGCGAAATCCGCTGGGGTGGAACGGATCTGACCCTGGCGATCTGTAAGCGCTATGGAATTCCCATGGACCAGGCTGAAAAAGCAAAGCTGGATCATGGCTTTGTTTTGCCTGAATCGCAGTTTGCCCAAGCCAGCCAAGAACAAAAAGACTTCAGCATTTGCTTGATGGAACCCCTTCAAGCTTTGATCCGTGAAATCCGTCAGGCTGAATTGGCTGCCAAAGCTTCGACCAATGAAACCATTCACCGTGCCTACCTTTCAGGTGGAACATCGCTCCTTCCGGGATTGATCAAAAGAATTGGTGAAGACCTGAAACTGACGACACAGCCGCTGCTTTCGCTGACGTCCCTTTCTCATGTCGGAGTAACTTATTCCGAACAGACCGACGCTGAATTCGCACTGGCAGCTGGGATCGCACTTTCGGCAGTCGCAGGTAAGAACTTTCCGATTCTGAACCTTCGCAAAGGCGGACTTTCGAAGATTTCCGAAAACCAAGGTAATTCCTTAGCCAAGTTCAAAGGCCCGCTTCTTTCTTTATCCGCGGTCATGACTTGTTTCTTCTTCAGTCTGGCGTTCGAAAGCGTTCTTTACAGAAACAAGATCACGGACGTGAACACACAGCTTGAAAAAAGCATCCGCAATTTTTTTGGGTCAGTTTCAACATCGGCAATGAGAAACTATCTGGCCAGCCCGTCTTCATTAAAAAAACAGATCAATTCGGAATTAGGGAAGAATCGGGAAATGACCCGGCTTTTGTCTCCGAATACCCGGTCGCCGATTGAATTTCTTCGGGACCTTTCGACTTCGATCCCAAAAGATATGGTCGTCGATGTGACCCAGTTCCAGCTGGGTGCCGCCGCAATCAACGCAAACCCCGGAAAAGTTCCCGCGTTTAACCCCACCGAAGACCACACCGTTTCTGTCACGGTCTTGGTATCCAGCCCGCAAATGTTGGAACGCGTGACGGCATTGATGGATCAAAAAGTTGCGAGCATGAGCAAGACGGCCCCGGAAGATGCGGCAAGTCCGTTTGGTGGTCCGAAAAAGTTGAAGGTCGTTTATTCCGGAAAGACCAAGGAGGATGCGTATGGCAAGTGAACCGTCCGCTTTTTCAAAATGGTTGGGCCAGGTAGGCGAAAAACTAAACGAACAAGTTTGGTTTCAGCAACTGAAAGCCAAATGGGACGAACTGGACCCACAAAGCAAACAGGCAATACAGTACGGCGGAATGGGCCTGATGGGTCTGGGTGCGTTCTACTTGGTCATTTCCACCGCCTGGCAAGTCCGCGAACTGAGAAACGACCTGACCGAAAAAACCGAGCTTCTGGGTCTGCTTCAATCCTCCGTCGACGAAATGAAGCGGCTAAAGGACATTACAGCTGCTGCTGGCCAAGACGCCGGCAGTGGAAGCTGGTCTGAACATGTGGATTCCGTCGCCAGAAGCGCCGGCATGGACAAAACCAATGTCACCGTGGCTCCAGAAAAGCCGGTCGTAGCGGCTGCGGGAACTACTTCGGACGGATCGAAAGAATCTCTGATTGAAGTCAGTTTCAAGAAAATCGATATTCGGAAGCTCACTCGATTTGCTTTCAATTTGGAAAATGGGAATCGTCCCGCAAAAATTCGTGCACTGACGGTGAATACGGGCGGAACACCCGATGGTTACATCGACGCCTCGGTCACTTTTTCGGGTTTCACACTGAAATAAAATGGCAGAACTGACTTCAACCGAAACCACTGGGGTCATTATTGAAGAAGCTCCTAAAAAGAGCCGCCTTTCAGGGTTCCTTTGGGCCGGTTTCTTTTTTGTCTGCCTTTTTCTTTTCACCCTGATCAAAATTCCGGAAAGCCGAATTAAGAATTACATCCAGGGGATGATCGCCAGTCAGTTGAACCCTCGAGGAATCACCTTGGTCGCTCAATCTTCGGAACTGAGCTTTATATTTGGACTGGGCTACAAGATGAAGGGGGTTTCGCTTCGCCTACCCCCACCCGAACCCGAAATCCGAATTGATTCGATCGAAGTTTCTCCGTCTCTGTTTTCGGCGCTAACCGGAAAGCTCGGGGGCGACGTCAAGATCGAAGCCGGCGATGGGTCCATGAAAGCCAAGTTCCTGGCCAAGGGGCTTTTCCCTGCGGATCCCACCGGAAAGATCGATGCGTCCACTTCGTTTCGATTCAAAAACTTCAATCTGGGGCGCTTGGGTATTTTGGGCGCATTAACGGGATTCAAGGCCGGCGCGACGTTGGAAGGCGAAGGCGCACTGTCTGGAAATCTTTCTGACCCTTCCAGCTTTGACGGTTTTGTGAAGCTGGGTCTGACCAAGGTTCAAATTGATTCGCAAGCGATCCCTACCCCGATCGGTTCAACTTCGATTCCTGCGCTTCGCATGGGCCAAGGCACAATTGACGTGAAGTTTGAAAAAGGCCGGGCCATGATTCAACAGTTTCAACTGGGTAAGGCGGGATCGGCCGATGACCTAGCGGCGTCGGTTTCAGGAGACCTTGCCTTGGGCAAAAGGTGGGATAGCAGCAATATCACGGCCAAGGTGGTTTTTTCAGTCGCAGAACCCATTGCCAAGCAGTTCAGCCTGGACGCCTTGCTGAAAGAAGCAAAGAAGCCCGATGGATCGTTTAGCTATCAACTGAGCGGTGCGATTCTTCGCCCCGTGATGACCCCACAACCCTAATGGCGAAAAAGACGACCCCGAAACTGAAGGTCCTTTGGATCACGGATAAGTGGGCATCTTTAGATCACCCTCGCGACACCAGTCTTCGCCTGATGGAAGAATCCTTGAAAATGGGATGGCAGTGTTGGTGGTGTTCTTCCGCTGATCTTTCGCTTCAAAATGACGGAATCAAAGTTCGTGTTCGAGCGCGTGCCGATCAGGTGAAATCCGTTTCGGAAGACCGATCCGCAAGTTCGTTCCAATGGGGAGATTCTCAAGTTTTCGAAATCGCACAGTTTGATCAAGTTCATCTGCGCATCGATCCGCCGGTCGACCATCGCTACATTCACTTAGTCCAGCTTTTGAACTTTGGCCTAACCGGAAAGCATCAACGGAAACTGGTGAACCCGGCCATGGCCCTTTTGACTTTGAATGAAAAGATGACGCCCTTCTTGGACCCCAAGATCGCCCCGCAGGCCATGGTCGCTTGCGATTGGGAAAATCTTTTGAAGCAGGGACAGATTTTTCAGACTGCCGTTTCTAAACCCCTTCATCAGGCACAGTCCAAAGGGGTTGAAAAAGTGTCCTTCAAAGAATTGAACGACCTGGACGCTTCAAGAAAAGAACTGGGTTTTTTGTCCAACCAGTTTTCGGAACTGATCATGCTGCAGCAGTTCCTTCCTGGGATCACTGCGGGTGAAACCCGGATTTGGTTTGTGGACGGAAAAGTGCTCGCGACGGTTCGAAAGATTCCGCAGGCTGGCGAATTCAAGATCGATATGGACCGTGGGTCAACTGTCCAGGCCCATACGCTGACAAAAGAAGAAAAGAAGCAGATCCCTAAGATTCAGAAAATCCTGAACGCCAACCAGGTTCGATTGGCAGCAATCGACCTGATTGATGGGCGCGTTTCAGATTTCAACGTGACGTCGCCAGGACTGATCGTTCAAATGGAAAAGGTGCTTGGAAGGAACCTGGCCATTGAAGTTCTTCGTGGCCTTGCGGGTTAAGCCCCTGCCCGGTCAAGGTCTTGCCTTAGCCGAAAAGTTCTTGAATCGGCTGCCGCGAAAGTTCCAAAAGGTCTTGCGCCGCTTTTTTTAAGGCCGTTAGGTCGGTCGACGTCGAAACCGAAGCGTGAACCCTTGGGCTTACGCCGGTTGTCGCGCCGACAGCGTCGGAAGAAGCATTTGTTTCGGCCCTGGCTGCTTTCCTAGGCGATTCCAAAGCCGTGTCGCTCATTGAATCCAATGCGGATTGAATGGCGTCTGGAAGCTTCTTTTCCTTCTTTAATTCCTTGATTCGGCGGCGCGCGCCTTCAATCGAAAATTTTTCAGAATAAAGAAGATGGTGGATCAAGGACAAAAGTTCGACATCAATGCGCTTGTACACGCGATGTCCTGAAGCCGCCTTGCCCGGCTGAATGATAGGGAATTCCTGTTCCCAATAGCGAAGCACATAGGGCTTTACGTCCAGGATGTCGGCGACGTCACCGATCCGGAAAAAAAGACGATCTGGTATGACTTTGGTTTTTGGTGCCCGATCCATGGTCATTTGCGGCCTCCGGCCTTAATTCTTCGGCCGGCTCCGCCAGCCCCACTGGCCTCGCGGCCGTTCTTTAATTCTCGTCGTCTTCGTCATCAGCCGATCCGCGACGACGAATTGAATCGGGCTGAATGGGTTTGCCTTCTAAAGCCGAATTCACTTCTGAACGAAGGACCTGGCTTGGGCGAAACGTAAGAACTCTTCTCGCTGAAATTTCAATGCTCTGACCGGTCTGAGGATTGCGACCGACGCGTGATCTTTTCTCGCGAACAACGAAATTTCCGAATCCGGAAATTTTGATCTTCTGCGATTGAGCCAAGGTATTTTTCAATTCATCAAAGACCAATTCGACTAAATCTGCGGCTTCCTTTTTTGAAAATCCGACCTTGGTGTAGAGCGCTTCGACGATATCGGCCTTTGTCATTGCCATGGAAAGAATCCCCTTATCTTGAGTCTTGGGTTTTGAACCCCAGCTGTTTCTATTGACTCATTTTTCAGAGGGACTGTCTAGACTCTAACCCCTTAATTCTGCACCGATTTCCCGTTTCCACGCGTCAACGATCTGACGAGACGCTGCTTCCGTTTCTTCTTCCTTTAGGCTTCGGCCTTCTTCGGAAAAAGTAACGCGAACCGCCAAGCTGACCTTTCCGGCTGCGACCTGGCTTCCGCGGTAAACGTCAAACACCCGAACGGCCTTGGCCAGGGGTTTTCCAGCCTTAAGGGCGACTGAAACCATCTTTTCGGCCGTGACCGAGTCGTCCAAAAGAACGGCGAAGTCGCGTTCCATCGGTGGGAATTCAGACCAAGACTTATAGGCCCGTGGTTCAGTCGCTGGCTTGCCAATCCCCTGGATGGCTTCCCAGTCCAGTTCGGCAATCCATACCGGGTTACGGAATTTTAAAGCGCGTTCCAGTTTGGGATGCAACATTCCGGCGACACCTGCAGCGCGATTGCCTGCGACCACTTCGACGGCCTGACCTGGGTGAAGCAGTCCCGCGTACGCGCCTGCTGCCCCCGGGGCCGATTTATAGGGCTGCAAGCGAATCGCCTTCCCACCAAAGGTTTCAAAAACCTGTTCCAGCACAGCTTTCAGATCAAAGAAATCGACTGCCGCTTGATCGGCCTTCAAAGCGCCCGTTCCACGCGGCCCAATCATCACCAGGCTGACCTTCCATTTTTCGACCACGGTCGTCTGCATTTCTGATTTGGATTCGATTTTTTCGGTCGCCGAAAAAGTGGGGCGAATTTCAAAAAGTCGAATCGCCTGCGGATCCGCGCTGAAATGGTGACGTTGATTGTTCAACGCATTCTTGATCAGCCCCGGAATCAAAGACGGCACCATGACTTCGTGTTCTTCAGAAAGCGGATTCAGGACAGAAACCGAAGAACTCATTCCAAATTCTTTAAGCCATGCGCGGCTGGTGAAGCCCAAGTTCACGGCTTCGTAAAAACCCGCGTCCATCAGCATGTCCTTCATTTTTTCTAAGGCCGCCAATGGCGATTGCGAAAGATTCTGCGGCTTGGGCGTCGATGTCAGTGCGGGAATCGTGGCCGGAATTTTGTCGTATCCAATGGATCGGGCCACTTCTTCCGTCAGGTCTTCTGGAATGGAAAGGTCCAAGCGATACGAAGGAACCGCGACTTTCCACTGGGCCCCCGCTTCAGTCACTTCACACTGGCATTGTTTCAGTGCGGCTTTTAATTCCGCATCCGAAAGTTTTGTTCCCAAATAGTCATTCAAGAACGCTTTCGAAACCGACAAGACTTTCTGGCGCGAAGCACGTGAAGCCAATGCGCGCGACGGAAGCCGGGCATCCACAATCCCAACAACCTTTCCGCCCGCAAGTTCGGTGACCAACGCTGTCAGGCGCGAAATCGCAAAATCAATTCCTTCGGGATCGATTCCCCGCTCAAAACGATGTGAAGCTTCCGTTCTTTTTTGATGAGCAGTCGCACACTTGCGAACCGTCGATGCGTGAAATTCCGCGCATTCCAAGAAAATCTTCGTCGTGCCATCGCTGACTTCCGAATTTCCTCCGCCCATGACACCGGCCAGACCAATCGTCTTTTTGCCGTCAAAGATCGTCAATTCTCCGCCCTTTAAAGTCACTTCGGTTGCATCCAAAAGCGGAATTTTTTCGCCAGCCTGACCCTGCCGAACACCGATCACCGCACCTTCGATGCGATCGGCATCGTATGCGTGAACGGGATGACCTAGTTCAAACATCAGAAGATTGGTCGCATCGACCACGTTATTGATCGAACGCGATCCAATGGCTTCCAGGCGCTTCACAACCCAAGCAGGCGATGGTCCGATTTTCACGCCTTCCATCGAAACGCCCAAAAACTGTGGCGCTAGATCGCCGGCTTCTAACTTGATTTGGATTGGGCTTTTTGCAAAAGGTTTTGAAAAATCCAAGGCCGCAGCCTGACCCGCTTTGGGTTGAACGCCCAGCGCGCCCGCGACTTCGCGAGCCAATCCATAGTGACCCAAGCAATCGCCACGGTTCGCGGTCAATTTCAAAGTCAGAATCGTATCGTCGCGGCCCAAAATTTTTGCCAAAGGCTGACCTAGCGCCGTCGATGGCGGCAAGATCAGGATTCCTTCGGATTCTTTGGCAAGTCCCAGTTCCGATTCCGAACAAAGCATTCCGTTTGAAGTCACGCCGCGGATTTTTCCCTGCGCAATCTTCATTCCGTTGGGCAGTTCAGCGCCGACTTGTGCCAGGCAAACCTTGTCGCCTTCTTTCATGTTTTGGGCGCCACAGACGATTTCCAACGGATCGCCGGATCCCAGCGTAACGGTGCAAAGACTTAAGCGATCGGCCTGAGGGTGCTTTTCTTTTTTTAGAATCTGAACCGAAACGACTTTTTCAAAGCCTTTGTCCAGTCGATCGACCGCTTCGACTTCCAATCCGCGGGCGGTTAAAAGATCCGCCAAAGCTTGCGGACCCTTACCCGATTTTTCCAACGAACTGAGATCAACAAGTTCAGCTAGCCATTGATAGGAAACTCGCATCGTTATTCCGCCTAAAAATTAGAACTGTTTCAAAAAGCGAACGTCACCTTGGTACATCAGGCGCAGGTCATCAATTCCGTGAAGAAGCATCGCGATTCGTTCGATGCCCATGCCAAACGCAAACCCTTGCGCTTCACCTGCTGGGTACCCCGCCATTTCGAAAAGTCGGGGATGAACCATTCCGGCACCCAGAACTTCCAGCCAGCGGTCTTTCCCCCAGCTGACGTCGACTTCCGCACCGGGTTCAACGAATGGAAAGAAACTAGGTCGCAGACGAATCTTGGTGCTGGAACCGAACATTTCTTTGGCGAAAAATTCTAGGACGCCGACCAAGTCGGACATCGAAACTTTCTTATCCACCCAAAGACCTTCGATCTGGTGAAACATCGGGCTGTGTGTCGCATCGCTGTCACAGCGATAAACCGCGCCCGGACATAGAATTCGAACAGGCCACTTTTGATTGCGCATGGCGCGCATTTGGATCGCGCTGGTGTGGGTGCGAAGGACCACGCCGGGGCCCATAAAAAATGTGTCCTGCATATCGCGTGCAGGGTGATCCTTGGGAATATTGACGGCTTCGAAATTCAGAAATTCCGTTTCCACTTCAGGGCCCGTGGCGATGTCAAAACCCAGGCGACCCAAGGTTTGAATAATTCGGCGAGTGGTTTGAGTGATTGGATGAAGCGCGCCCTTATGAAGCCCACGAGAAGGCAAACTGATGTCGATTCGTTCTGAAGCCAGACGGGTTTCCAACGCCTGGTCTTCTAGTCCGCCTTTTTTCTTCTCTAAGGCTTCTTCGATCTTTCGTTTCCAATCGTTTGCGGCCGCACCGATTTTTGGGCGGTCTTCAGCGCTGGCCGAACCCAAGCCTTTTAAGACTTCAGACAGCGCGCCTTTCTTTCCTAGGACACTGACCCGAACCAATTCCAGTGTGGCCAAGTCTGATGCGCCTTCAATTTGTTCCAGGGCTTTTGCGCCGATGCCGTCCAATTGGCTAAAAAGATTGCTCATTTCCCGTTCACCTTAACTGACGCCTGCGTGGCGTAAAAACAAAAAAAGCGGGCCACCCAAACTGGGTAGCCCGCTTTTGATCGATTGTTTGGGACTTCTGCTTATTGAGCAGGAGCCAAAGACTTCACTTGCGAAACCAGAGCCGAAAAACCTTTTGGGTCTGCGATCGCGATATCAGCCAAGACTTTGCGGTCTAGGTTGATTTGAGCTTTCTTGAAAGCTGCGATCAGGCGCGAATAGCTGATGTCGTTTGCAACAGCGGCTGCGTTGATTCGGGTGATGAACAAGCCGCGGAAGTCACGCTTCTTTGCGCGGCGATCGCGATAAGCATAGATCATCGCGCGATCGACGGCTTCCGACGTACGCTTGAACTTGTTTTTCAGTCCAAACACGAATCCAGAGGCTTTTTTCAGTACTTTATTATGACGACGGCGGCGTTTAAAACCGCGTTTTGCGCGTGGCATTTTTTACTACTCCCTATTTTCTTTCTATTCTCGGGCCGGCTTCGCCTGCCCTGGTCACAAATTTTTAGTTTCCGTAAGGCAGGCAACGATGAACGTGCCGGCGATCGCCTTCGAAAAGATATCCGCCAGCGCGAAGCTTCAACTTACGCTTGGACGATTTATTGCTCAAAATGTGGCGCTTGTTTGCGCGCTTGAATTTGATTTTGCCGGTGGCCGAAAACTTGAAACGTTTTGCAGCCGCTTTTTTCGACTTCATTTTCATATGCGTTTTCCTAATTGTAAAAGAGTCGACAACCTACTCGAAGACGAGCAAGCGAGTCAACGAATAACCCAGGAATTTTGGGGTTCTGCGTCTAGAAACTGACCAAAAAGGTCAGAATATTTAGCCGCTCGATCCGTCGTCCTTGGGGGGCGCTTTCGGCGTAATAATCACCTTAGGCGGAGCAATCGGTGCTGAACCCTTTTTAGCGCCGCCTGCGGGGGCCGGAGCCAAAACCATGATCAGCTTCTTGCCTTCCAGTTTTGGGTAGGCTTCCACCACTCCTACGTCTTTCAGTTCGTCCATCAGACGCTGCATGATTTTCTTGCCGGATTCCACGTACGCAATTTCGCGACCGCGGAACATGATGGTGATTTTGGCCTTATCGCCTTCTTCTAAGAACGTGCGAATATTACGGAATTTGTATTCCAGATCGTGTTCTTCGGTCTGCGGACGAAGCTGAACTTCTTTGACCTTGATCACGGTCTGCTTCTTCTTGGCCGCGTGTTCTTTCTTTTTCTTTTCGTACTTAAATTTACCGTAATCGCAGATTTTGCAGACCGGCGGGCTGGCGTTCGGGCTGACTTCCATCAAATCCAAGCCGCGATCCTTGGCCATTTGCAAAGCTTGGTGGGTCGGGACAACACCGACCTGGCCGCCATTTTCGTCAATCAGACGAACTTGGGGCACACGGATTCGTTCATTGATCCTGTGTTCATCTTTGCTGGGAGGGTTGAAGGTTCCGCGTGGGCGGGGGCGTGGAAAAGAAGGTCCGCCTGATGGAGGACCTGATGGATTCGAAGGACCGGAAGGAAATGCCATGCGTTCTTGGGTTTTCTTAACCTTTCATTTGGGTTTCTGGGATCAGAGAGACCATCTCGCCGACCCGGTTACTGCGGGGCCCACCAGGGGCCCAGGATCTTTATTTTGTCTTTTTCTTAGCCCCTTGGCTAGTGCGGCTTTTGGATTTCTTGGGCGAAGTTTTCGCCTTCTTGCCTTTAACCGCAGCTGGTTCACCGTCGACCTTGATTTCGACGCGAACCTTTTTCAAACGGCTGATCAACGAGTTGATTTCGCTGCGCTGGGTCTGGACAAAATCGCGCAATTTTTGAATTTCACCCGGAATCTGTGCCTGAAGCTTTTCGACTTCTTTTCGCTCGTTTTCCAGGAATTTTTTGATCTTCGAAGCATCGGCGCGCAGAAGTTTTTCAACTTCCTTGCTTTGACGTGTAGCCAGCTTTCGCGCTTCTTCGATCAAGCCTTTTTTGTCCGTAATCAAAGTCTTCAGTTTGCCTTGAACGGTCTTGATGCGCGCGACGATTTTCTTCAGATCTGGATTCACGTTTCAATCTCCTTAGCGACCGGCATCCGCCGGCCCATTCCGAATGCTTTTTGCGAAACCTTCAACACAGGGGGTGCCTGGCGTCGCTTGTACTCGTTGATTTCAACCAACCTCAGGGTTTTCTTGATCCCGTCCGTCGGCTTCCCCAATCGCTTGAATTCAGACTCGATTTCTGCCTGGGGCAGACGTTTTTCTAAGTAAAGCTGCAGGGTCAAGTCAAGGAATTCATACGGGGGAAGGCTATCCTGGTCCGTTTGGTTGGGGCGAAGTTCGGCCGAAGGGGCCCGGGTCAGGATCCGTTCTGGGATCAGAGGCTGCCCAGTTCGCTTGGCAGTACGGTTCAGGTAGTCGCAAAGCCCGTAGACCTGGGTCTTGTAAAGGTCCCCAATGGGGGCCAAAGCCCCGCACATATCGCCGTAAAGCGTGCAGTAGCCTGTCGCCAGTTCAGATTTGTTCCCGGTGGTCAAAACCAGGGCCCCGTAGTGATTCGATAGGGTCATCAGAATATTGCCCCGAAGGCGCGATTGCATGTTTTCCTGGGCCAGATCGGCAAGCTTCCCCCGGCCTTCGGACCATTCCCGAAGGGCCTGCGAAAACAGAAACTTGATGGGACGGACTTCAAAGCGAAGGCGAAAGTCGCGGGCTAGGGTTTCGGCGTCTTCCAGCGAAATACTGGCTGAATACTGACTGGGCATGGCAACGGCCAGGACGTTTTCTGGCCCCAAGGCTTCAGCTGCCAGAACGGCAATCAGGGCGCTATCCACGCCACCGCTTAAACCCAAAAGCGCTCGAGAAAATCCTGTTTTTCGGAAGTAATCACGAATGCCGACCACTAACCCATTTTTCAAATCACGCCATTCAGCGTCGGCATCGGTTTCTTTTTCTTGCGCCTGGAACTGGGTTTCGCCTTTCCAGGCTTTTGCCGCAAAGTCGTATTCAAAAACGCCAAAGCCTTCAGCAAAAACGGGAAGTCGATGGGTCAGTTTTCCATCGGCGCCGACGACAAAGCTTGCCCCATCAAAAAGAATTTCATCATTCGCGCCCCACTGGTTCACGTACGCCAAAGGTGCTTTCAATTTCTTGGCCACCTGTCCGTGTACCATTTCGCGCCTTGCACGTTTCCCCTTTTCATAGGGGCTAGACGAAACGGAAAGCGCCAAATCGACGCCCATTTTTTGAAAATCATCGACGGGATCGCGCGCGTAAATTCGCCCCAATTCTTCGTCTTCTGCCCAGAAGTCTTCGCAGATCCCCAGTGCGATTTTCTTTCCGTCGCAGTTCCACACGGAAACTTCTTTCGACGGTTCAAAGTATCGGGATTCATCGAAAATATCGTAGGTCGGAAGAAGCGATTTGGACTGGGTGAAAACTTGCTTTCCCTTTTCAAAGACGACTGCAGAATTCAGGGCTTTTTTGCCGGTTTCTTTGGGATTTTTTAAAATGGCGCCGACCACTAGCGCGCAGGACTTTCCAGACGTCAGAGCCGCCAACTTTTCAAGCGCAGCTTCGGTGCGGGTAAACGTTTCGGGTCGTTCAACCAGGTCGTGCGGAGGATAGCCGTTTAGGCAAAGTTCAGGGGTCAAAAGCAAACGGGCCTGTGAATCACAGGCCCGTTCATAGGCTTTTTTGACCAGCTCAAAATTGCGATCCAAAGATCCAACCGTCGGGTTCAGCTGTGCGATGGCAATACGCATAGGCTTAAGATGCCCGCCCGGAAGTCACGTGGATCAATAGCGCTTCTGAAGATCAGTCTTGTCGAAGAAGTAAGCGATTTCGCGCTCGGCCGACTTCACAGAATCCGATCCATGAACCGCGTTGGCTTCGATGCTGTCAGCGAAGTCTTTACGGATGGTTCCTGGGGCTGCTTTTGCAGGGTCGGTGGCGCCCATGATTTCACGGTTGGCCAAAACTGCGTTTTCGCCTTCCAAGACCATCAACATGACCGGTCCGCTGGTCATGAAGTTGACCAAGCTGTTGAAGAAGGGGCGATCTTTGTGTTCGATGTAGAAACCTTCCGCTTTTTCGCGAGAAAGCTTCGTGAAACGGGCAGCTGCGATGCGCAGGCCCTTCTTTTCGAAACGAGTCATGATTTCACCCATGCAGTTCTTTTCGACTGCGTTAGGCTTGATGATGGAAAAAGTTCTTTCGGTTGCCATTTTTATTACTCCTTATTTGTCGCTTAGTTAGCTTATTTCATGGCCGAAGCCAAGGTCGTTCCCAAGTCAGCCGGGCTGCGGGCGATTTTCGCGCCTGCCGCCTGAAGGGCCTGAAATTTTTCTTCGGCAGTCCCTTTTCCGCCCGAAATGATGGCGCCGGCGTGGCCCATGCGTTTTCCAGCCGGAGCCGTAGCCCCGCCGATGAATCCGATGATCGGCTTCTTGAATTCTCGCTTGATGAAGTCTGCGGCTTCTTCTTCTGCTGTACCGCCAATTTCTCCGATCATGATCACGCCGTGCGTGTCGCGATCCCCTTGGAAGGCTTCCAAGACATCGATGAAATTCGTCCCGTTGATCGGGTCGCCGCCAATACCCACGCAGGTGCTTTGGCCAATTCCCAATTTTGTCAGCTGATGGACCGCTTCGTAAGTCAACGTCCCAGAACGGGACACCACACCGATGTTGCCGACTTTGTGAATATGGCCCGGCATGATTCCGATTTTGCACTGTCCTGGGGTGATGATTCCTGGGCAGTTGGGTCCGATCAGGCGGGACTTCGTCGTCTTTAAGTACCGTTTGGTCGCTAGCATGTCGCGAACTGGGATGCCTTCGGTGATGCAAGTGATCAGTTCGATTCCTGCGTCAGCGGCTTCGCAAATCGCGTCCGCTGCGCCAGCCGGTGGCACAAAAATCATCGTCGCGTTCGCGCCGGTTTTTGCGACCGCTTCGGCGACCGAATCAAAAACAGGGAACCCTTCATGAGTCTGACCGCCGCGACCCGGGGTGACCCCACCGACGACGTTCGTTCCGTAGGCTTTGCATCCCAGAGCATGGAAGCTTCCCTGCGAACCGGTGATGCCTTGAACTAGTAATTTCGTATTCTTATCGACCCAGATGGCCATTTCGTTACCCTTTCGCTGCCGCGACGACTTTTTTAGCTGCGTCGGTCAATCCGTCTGCTGGAGTAATTTTCAATCCTGAATTGGCCAGGATTTCCTTTCCTTTTTCGACGTTCGTTCCTTCGAGGCGAACCACCAAGGGCACTTTCAATGAAAGTTCCTTAGCCGCTGCGATTACCCCTTCTGCGATCACGTCGCACTTCATGATTCCTCCGAAGATGTTCACCAAGATGGCTTTCACTTTCGGATCTTTCAGAATGATCTTGAAGGCGTTCGAAACTTTTTCTTTGTTTGCGCCACCGCCCACATCCAAGAAGTTCGCCGGTTCACCGCCGTGAAGCTTGATGATGTCCATGGTCGCCATCGCCAAGCCCGCACCGTTGACCAAGCAACCGATATTGCCGTCCAAAGCGATGTAAGCCAGTTCGTATTTCGACGCTTCGACGTCTTGCGCGTTTTCTTCCAAAAGATCCCGCATTTCGACGGTCTTCGGGTGACGGAACAAGGCGTTTTCGTCGAAATTGAACTTTGCATCCAGCGCGGCCAAGTTGCCTTGGCTTGTGATGATCAAAGGATTGATTTCAACCTGCGAGCAATCTTCTTCGATGAAGCACTTGTACAGATTTCCGAAAAATCCGACCGCTTCCTTGGTCTGTTCGGGCGTGAAGCCCAGAGCCTTTGAAAGCTTGCGTGCGTGAAAAGGCATGAAACCGGTGATCGGATCGATCGCGACTTTCACGATTTTTTCAGGGTGTTTGTGCGCGACTTCTTCGATTTCGACGCCGCCTTCGGTCGAAGCCATCATGACGACTTTCGAAACCGCGCGGTCAATCACGATGCCCAAGTACAGTTCGCGAGCAATGTCGGATGCCTGTTCGATCCAGATCTTGTGGACCTTTTTTCCTTCGGCCCCGGTCTGTGGAGTAACCAAAACCTTGCCCATGATTTCTTTCGTCAGACTTCCCGCTTCGTCCACCGATTTGGCCAGCTTCACACCACCCGCTTTTCCGCGGCCGCCTGCGTGAATCTGGGCCTTAACGACGAACATCTTGGTGCCAGTCGCTTTTTGCAGATCGGATGCGGCTTCTTTTGCTTTCGCGGCAATGTCGCCGCCTTCTTCAATCAAGCGGCCCTGCGAAACGCGGACGCCGTACTTACCTAGGATCTGTTTGGCTTGGTACTCGTGAACGTTCATTGCAACCCTCCGGGTCTTATTACAGCATCGACGCGACAGCTGCGCGTTCTTCTTCCAATTCAGCCAAGGTCTTGCCGATCTTTTCTTTCGTAAAAGCGTCGATTTCCAAGCCTTGAACGATTTTGTATTCACCGGCATCGGTGGTGCACGGATAGCCGAAGATCACGCCTTCAGGGATTCCGTAGCTTCCGTCCGATGGAACGCCCATGGTGACCCATTCGCCTTTAGATCCCAACCACCAGTCGTGCATGTGGTCGATGGCGGCGTTCGCTGCCGAAGCGGCTGAAGAAAGTCCGCGCGCTTCGATGATCGCTGCGCCACGCTTTCCCACCGTTGGAATGAAGACGTCTTTGGTCCAGGCCTGGTCGTTGACCAGTTCCGTGACCGATTTGCCGTCCGCGGTTGCGAAACGGAAATCGGGAACCATCGTTGGGCTGTGGTTGCCCCAAACGGCCATTTTCTTGAAACCTGCAACCGGCTTTCGAGTTTTCAAAGACAACTGCCCGATTGCGCGGTTGTGGTCTAGTCGAAGCATGGCGGTGAAGTTCTTCGCCTTCACGCGTCCGTACTTCATCGCGGTTTTCATCGCGATATACGCGTTGGTGTTGCAAGGGTTTCCGACGACCAAGACCTTGACGTCTGGGCTGGCATGTTTGCCAATGGCTTCGCCTTGCACCGTGAAGATCTTGCCGTTTTCAGTCAATAGATCCTTACGTTCCATTCCTGGGCCGCGAGGGCGCGCGCCGACCAAAAGGACGACGTCCGCGTCTTTGAAAGCGACGTTTGGGTCTTCAGCTGCGACCATACCGACTAAGGTCGGAAACGCGCAGTCTTCCAATTCCATCATCACGCCTTTCAGCGCTTTCTGGGCCTGTGGCAATTCCAGCATCTGCAAAATGACGGGTTGGTCCTTGCCCAGCATGGCACCGCTGGCAATGCGGAAAAGAAGTGCGTATCCAATTTGTCCGGCTGCGCCGGTCACTGCAACTCGTACGGGTTTCTTCATTTTATCCTTTCTACATATGTTTGATGATTTGTTGGCCGAATTCAGAACACTTGATTTCTTCGACGCCAGCGGCGCCTTCTTGTTTCATCAAGCGGGCAAAATCGTAAGTCACTTTCTTGCCGGCGATCGCGCCGTCCATTCCTTTGATGATCAGGTCGGCCGCTTCGGTCCAGCCCATATAACGAAGCATCATTTCACCCGACAAAATCACCGAACCCGGATTCACTTTGTCCAAATCCGCGTACTTTGGCGCCGTTCCGTGCGTCGCTTCGAATACCGCGTGCCCGGTGACGTAGTTGATGTTTCCGCCTGGAGCAATCCCGATGCCGCCCACTTGCGCAGCCAAAGCATCAGAAAGGTAGTCGCCGTTTAGGTTCAAAGTCGCGATGACGTCGAATTCATCCGGACGGGTCAGGACTTGTTGCAAAGTGATGTCGGCGATCGAATCCTTCACCAAGATCTTGCCAGATTTCAGCTGTTCCTTTTGTTCGGCGTTGGCAGCGTCTTCGCCCTTGGCCTTCTTGGTTTTTTCCCAAGTATCCCAGCTGTAGATTTTCGAACCAAAATCACGTTCGGTCATTTCGTAGCCCCATTTACGGAAGGCGCCTTCGGTGAACTTCATGATGTTGCCCTTGTGAACCAAGGTCAGCGATTTGCGCTTATTGGCAATGCAGTATTCAATCGCCGCTTTGACCAGGCGTTCAGTTCCTTCTTTCGAAACGGGCTTAAAGCCGATTCCGCTGGTGCCAGGAAAACGGATTTTTCCGTAATCTTTGGGGAAGGTTTCTTTCAAGAAATCTAAAACCTTTTTGGCTTCCGGCGATCCGGATTCGAATTCGATGCCGGCATAAATGTCTTCACAGTTTTCGCGGAAGATCACCATGTCGACTTTTTCTGGATGCTTCACGGGCGATGGAACGCCTTTGAACCAGCGCACGGGGCGAAGGCAAACATAAAGATCCAACATTTGGCGAAGCGCCACGTTCAACGAACGAATTCCGCCGCCCACTGGCGTGGTCAACGGTCCCTTGATTGAAACCAAGTAATGTCGAAGCGCGGTCAAAGTGTCTTCAGGCAACCAGTCGTTGTACTTTTTGAAAGATTTTTCGCCGGCGAAAACTTCCAGCCATTCGATCTTGCGTTTACCGCCGTACGCTTTTTCGACGGCAGCGTCGAAAACAGCGACCGAAGACTTCCAAATGTCTTTACCGGTTCCGTCGCCTTCGATGAAGGGGATGATCGGATTGTTCGGGACAGTCAATTTCCCGTTTTGAATGGTGATTCTTTCACCGCGTGAGGGTGCCTGTAGGTTTTTAAAAGTAGGTGTATTCGTCATAGTGAAGTGCATGGACTGTAGACTTTCCCAGGCAAAATCGAAAGTCGGAAATCAGGCGTTTCGCAGGACGATTAACTCGCTGCGAAAATTCTAACGTCGCCTTCGACCTGGCGTCCTTCCATCTTTCGGGTGGCTACACGCTCTAGACCCGACGAATCATGGGTAATCCAAAGCAATGGAACTGGGTTTTCACGGTGCAGTTCGACGACCCAATCCTGCATTTCGCGCTGAAGCCCCGCATCCAGAGCCGAAAAAGGCTCGTCGAGCAAAACCAGCTTGGGGTGAATCAACCAGGTCCTAGAAAGTGCGATGCGCTGCCGTTCTCCCCCAGAAAGAGAATCCGTCGACTGTTCGGCCTGATTCTTTAAGCCGATCCTTGCCAAGGCTGCTTCGGCCCGCGCCCGTCTTTCTTCGGCCCCTACCCCCTGTAAACGCAAAGCATATTCAAGATTTTCTCGAACATTCAGATGCGGAAAAAGTGCGGCGTCTTGAAACAAAAAGCCGACCTTGCGCTGATGAATCGGAAGCAGATCCCAACCGGGTTCCAAAAGAATCCTACCCGACTGAACGGGAATGAAGCCCGCGATGGCCCGAAAAAGCGTCGACTTCCCAAACCCGCTGGGCGCCTGAATGGCCAGGCGATCGCCGGGGGCGACCTGAAAATCAGCGCGAATCACAATTTTCTTTGACCCAGTCAGCGCTTGCTTGGGTCTTGAAATTTCAATCTGAACTTTCTCGACAATCAACGTAGAGCTCATGATTTAGTTCCGATCCTTTCGCGCATTTCTGACCCAAAGAAAAGAAGCGGTCGCACCCAAAATCGCCAAAAGCGCTGAAAGCGCCTGGGCTTCATCAAATCGGTAATTTCCTGCCAAACGCGAAACCCAAAGCGAAACGGGAACTGGGTCGGACTGGAAGAACCAGGTGGAAAGCGAAGTTTCTCCCCAAGAAAAAGCGGCCGCTACTGCCAAGATCGAAAGGACCGGAGCCCTAAGCCGTGGCCATTCCACGTCCCACCAGGCCGTCCAAGCCGATGCCCCCAATGACCGAGCCGTCCAGATTAGCTTTGGATCTTTGGCCTGAACCCAAGGCTGCAAAAATCGATACGCCAAGGGAAAGTATAAAAACCCCTGCGCGATCCCAACCGACCAAGGTCCAGAAAGTTCCAGTCCCGCTTCGGTCCAGCTCATGGCCAAAAACATCGGTGAAACACCACTGGCCACCCAAAGCGTCGACATAAAGAACGGATCTTTTGCGAAAAAACCCAGCACCAGAAAAAATGCGCAAACTGCGGCCGACAAAATCGAAATCCCGAAGCTGACAGCCATGCTTTGCGAAATATTTTTCGCAAGCCCCGGATCGATCCCGGTCGACTGGAAAGCCTTCCCCACCCAGACCAAAACGGGAAGCCAAGAAAAAACGAAAAAACCTGTGACCGCGGTTCTGAAGTTTCGAAAGATCGAAGGCGCGGATCCTTCTGCGGAAAAATCACTGGGTCGCGACGTTCCTTGCTTTTCGGCCAGGTTCTTTGAAATCCGGCTGAAGATCCCAAAACAAAGCAAAACCAAAATCCCCTGCCAAAGTGCGATCGCCATCGATCCCGAACGGTCCATCACGCCCAGACGCATCTTCCAAGCCAGCGCCGTTTCCAATGTTTCAACCGGCGCGCCGCCGCCAACCAGCGCCACGATCGTGAAACTAGCCAGGCAAAGTAAGAAGACCTGTAAAAAGGATTGAAGCAAAGTCATTCGGATTCTGGGAATCGCCCAATAGCGAAAAAGTCGGTACGGTCCAGAACCCATCAATATAGCAGCCTGCCGTTCACTGGGCGGCAAACCCGCGACCGCATCCGTGATGGAAAGAATGACCCAAGATGTGTTCACCCAAGCATGAACCCAGACGACTGCCGACCACTGGTAGGCATACTGACTTCCCAACCAGCTTAGCCCCGCCATTGCTGAAACCGTGGGTGCCATTAAAAACCCCATCTGAAAAATAAAACGGGTGAATCGACCCACCGAAACCGACGATTTGGGATCAGCGACAAATGGAAAAGAAAGAACAAGCCCCGCGCCCAGTGCAATCGCGGAACTAGCCAGGGCTTGCGCCAAGGATTTCAAAACCAGTGACAATACGGTTGGGTCCACCAGCGCCAAAAGACTTGCGCCTGGTGATGCAAACCCCAAAAAAACCATCTTGCCCAGCGGATAGCCCCAAAGGACCAACGCCAAAAGCAAGGTCACGAACTTCATCGAATCGCTTCTTCCCAGATTTTCAAAAGGCGGATCAAATCCAGCCGCGTGTCTTCAAGGTTGTCCAATGGCTTGGGTTGAACCAGGTTTGAAAAACTTTCTGGAAGCGTGATGTCGCGTTTGATCGGAAACATCCAGTTGCGCTTGGGAATTTCCGCCTGAATTTCTGCGCTGATCAGCATCTGGATCAAGGCCTGGGCTTTGGGGCTGTCTTTCAAAACCGCCGCGTATTCAACTTGAACGGGTGCGCCTTCATCCAAATAGACCGGAAAATATTTTTCGCCGGCAGGTCCGTCTTTTTCGCGGTGGTAGGCAACTGATGAAAGATAAGTCCAAACCATGGGCGCCTGATTTTTTTTGAAAAGAGAATATGAAGCCGACCATCCCGGCGTCAGTGCCAAAACATTCGTTCGAATCTTTTTCAAGAAAGCGCGAAGCTGCTGCGAGTCCGTGATTTTCCGGCTCAGAAAAAGAAGGTGAATCAGCCCCGGCGTCGAGCCCCTGGGATCCTGTAGCAAAAGTTGGCGCTGATAAGGTTCGGTAGTCAGATCCAAAATGCGTTTAGGAATCGGCAGCTTTCTTTTTTCAAATTCTTCCCGATTACCCACCCAAACCATGGGCGACTGGTCGTAAGCGGTGGCTTTCTGCCCGTGAAGTTTTGCGCGGACCAGACCCAGATTGCTTTGATCCAATCCAATAACGGCATCGGCATCCGTCCGACTGCTTTGAAGCCGGGCTAAAAGTTGACCTCCGTCCCCCACCGACTGTGCGACCAATTCACAGTTTTCCTTCTTTTGAAAAGCGGATTTCAAAACCGGGAAAAGGCCATCCTTTGCGACCAGGCTATCGTAAACCAGGACTTTGACCTGACATGGGCCTGCCTGTGCCGAAACCGGAAGTGCCGTCAAAACCCAAAGAATGGAAGGGATCATAGGGCTTTAACTTGCCACAGAAAACTGGCCATAGAAAACCCCAAAGAAAAACTGTATTGATCCGTTATGCCCCCCCGTAAGTCCGAAGATCTTTTTGCCGAATTGGACCGCCTTAAAAAGGAAAAGAACGCGGTGATTCTTGCGCACTATTACCAGAACCCCGACATTCAAGATGTCGCGGACTTCGTGGGCGACAGCCTAGAACTTGCGCGTGCAGCGCAGCGATCCAAGGCCAAGACCATTCTTTTTGCGGGCGTGCATTTCATGGCCGAAGGCGCAAAGATCCTGAATCCCGAAGCAAAAGTCCTGATGCCGGATCTTCGCGCGGGATGTTCACTGTCGGACAGTTGCCCGCCCGATGCATTTGCAAAACTTCGCGAGAAGCACCCAGATCATTTTGTCGTCAGTTACATCAATTGTTCGGCGGCCATCAAAGCCCAGTCGGATGTGATCTGTACTTCTTCAAACGCCGTAAAGATCGTGGATCGGGTCAAGAAAGAATTCGGATCGGACCAAAAGATCCTTTTTGCGCCTGACCGAAACCTGGGCGCCTATGTTTCAAAAATGACCGGCCAACCCATGATGCTTTGGCAGGGCACCTGCATCGTTCACGAAACCTTTAGCCAAAGAAAGATCATCGAACTTCAGACCCAGCACCCGGATGCTGAACTGATTGCGCATCCCGAATGCGAAAAGGAAATTCTGGAAAAAGCCGAATTCATCGGAAGCACGTCGGCACTTTTGAAGTACGCCGTCGAAAGCTCGAAGAAAAAGTTCATCGTCGCGACCGAAGAAGGAATCCTTCACCAGATGAAGAAGAAGGCGCCGGAAAAAGAATTCATCCCAGCACCACCGAACAAGAACTGCGCCTGCAACGAATGCCCTTTCATGAAGTTGAACACCTTAGAAAAAATCGTTGCGGCTTTACGCGACGAAACGCCTGAAATTCAAATGTCCGAAGACCTTCGTCAACGCGCCTTGAAACCCCTTCAGCGCATGCTGGATTGGTCGTAGGTCGTCATGAAATCTTTTTTGATTTCCGAAATGAAGGCTGGATCGATCTACCATCTGATGATTTCGGCTGTGGTCCCGCGACCCATCGCCTGGGTATCAACCATTAGCCCCGAAGGAAAAGGTAACCTAGCGCCCTTTAGTTACTTCAACGCTGTTTCAAGCGATCCTGCGACGTTGGTGTTTTCGTGTGCCATCAAGCCCGACGGCAATCCAAAAGACACTTTGATCAATATTTTGAAAACCAAACAGTTTGTCGTGAATGTGGCCAATGTCGATCTTTTGGCCCAAGTGAATCAGACTTCAGCTGAATACCCGTATGGGGTCAATGAACTTGAAAAAGTCGGGCTAACCCCGGTTGCGTCGACGTTAGTGAAACCCAGTCGCGTGAAAGAAGCGCCTGTTCAAATCGAATGCGAACTTTACGACACGCTGAAAGTCGGCGAAGGACAACCCGGAAGTTCAACCCTGGTTGTTGGAAAGATTCTGGCCATTCACGTGGATCCAAAAATTCTAGACCCCAAGGACCCCAAGGGAATGTCGATTGACGAAATCGCGTTAAACCCTTTGACCCGTCTAGGGGGCCAAAAGTACGGGACACTTGGCAAAGTCATTGAATCCCAAAGGCCGGGAAAACCATGAAGGTCGTTTCGATCAATGTGGGTCGACCCAAAAAAATTCTTTTTCAGGGAAAAGAAATTCTGACTGCCATTGAAAAGAAGCCCGTCGACGGACCGCTGGAACTTCAAACGCTGAACTTTCGCGGCGACGAACAGGCGGATCTGACCGTTCACGGGGGTCAGGACAAAGCAGTCTACGCGATGTCGACTGAATGTTACGCCTGGTGGAAATCCCCTCAAGGTGGCCACGACGTCGGGCTTGGAACCCTGGGGGAAAACTTGTCCGTTGAAGGTCTTTTCGAAGATCAAATCTTCATCGGCGACGTTTTCAAATTGGGGTCAGCCGAAATCCAGGTGACCCAACCCAGATTGCCTTGCGTGAAATTGAACGCGATTCTTCAGGATTCCCTTGCGGGAAAGAAAATGATGCAGTCGCAGATGCCGGGGGTCTATTTTCGCGTCTTGAAGCCAGGCCAAGTTCGAACCGATGACGCGATGGCCTTGGTCGGCCAAGAATCGACTCGAATAACGGTTCTGACGCTTTTTAATCACCTGATGCGAAAAAACTTCAGCCGCGAAGAAGCCAGCGAATACTTAAAAATTCGCAGCCTGAACGCCAGGCTGAAGCAAAAATTTCAAGAAGCCCTTAGCTGACTGGAATAATTTTACCTTTGACGATCGGCTTATTCGGGTCGCGCGCGGGCTGTCCTCCGGCTTCGCCATCACGACGAGGTCCACGCGGCTTTCCGTCGCGTCCTCCGCGCCCGCCTTTACCGCCCTTGCCGCGACCTTTTCCGTCTCGACCGCCGCGTCCTTCACGGGCTTCTGGCGCAGCCTTCTGAGGCTGAGCAAAAAATTCCGTCACAAAATGCCAGGTTTCTTTCTGAACGGCTCCGGAAGGAACTTTCTCGCCTTCCTTGAATTCGTGAACCAGAACACGTTTCAAGCCATCGAACTTGCCGTTGACGACTTCAATGGCGAAAAGAAACCACTTCAGCTTGTCGCCTTCATACTTGAACGCTTCTCCCATGCCGGCATTCAATTCGTCGGCGGTTTTGCCGGCTGTTGCCAATTCTTGAAGTTTCGCAAAGCCGTTTTTCAGTTGTGGGGCTACAAATTCTGTCAGTGTTCTCATTTTGTTTTCTCGGGTTGATTATCTACCTTGGTCCTGCCTCCAGCTCATCGCGTACTCTTGGTACTCGACTCGCGCGGCGGCATCGGTTGGGTAAAGTGGATTTCGGGTATCGACCATTACGGCGATTTCCTGGGTTTCAGTCTTGTCGGCGGCGTTCTTTTCCGCGTTCGGGTGCGGTCCATGGTGAATCCCGTACGGATGCCAAGTGACGGAACCTTCAGAAATGCCTTCTCGCGAAAAGAAGTTCCCTGCGTGGTAGAAAAGCACTTCGTCAAAGTCGATGTTGCGATGGTAGAACGGAACCTTCATGGCCCCTTTTTCGCTTTCTAAAGGCCGTGGCAAGAAACTGCAGATCACAAAATTTCGCGCAACGAAGGTGGTGTGCACACTAGGCGGTAAATGGTAGCGCGGCGAAACGATGGGGCGGATGTCATCCACGTGAATCGCCCAAGGCGCCAGATCCCCTTTCCAGCCGGCAGCGTTCATCGGGTTCCAGGGGTAGAAGACCTTGGTCCACTGTCCGTCGCGCTGAATTCGAAGTTCGTATTCGCCTTGCGCGTTTGCACCCGATTTTCTTTCAGCAGCAGGCAATACGGGCGTTCTCATGACCATGGGATCAAATTGTGCGTGGCGCCCCAGCATCCCCCGTTCGGGAAGTTCAAATTCTCCACCTAAGGATTCGATGGTGAAGTGGACGTTCGGGTCTTTGGCATTGGGGATTTCAAAGCGATACGTGGTTCCGCGAGGGATCACTAGGTAATCACCTTTTTTAAAGGACAGGTCGCCGTAATCCGTTTCAAGCGTTCCAGATCCTTGGTGAACAAAGCGAATTTCGTCACCGTCTGCGTTGCGCGCGAAAGTTTGCATCGACTTAGAAAGCTTGGCGATTCCCAAGCGGCAGTCGTTGTTCTTTAGAAAAATTTCAGGCTGACCTTCGGCCAGTCCTTCCAATCGAGATGCGTAGTACGCGTGCGGCCTAAGCGGACCTTCCAGGCGCTTCCAGCCCGTCGGTGGGTGGCGATGATAAAGATGACTTGCACGACCAAAGAACCCGCGGCGTCCGTGTTCTTCTTCATAAAGTCCATCGGGAACCCCGACGTGTGGTTGGCTGGCATGCGTTCCCTGGGACCATCCGAATCCGGATGAGTAGCCCGACTGCCCCGAGTTTTTCGACATTCCTGTGTCATCGCAAAGAGCTAGGCCGCATGCAAGGGACTTTCGGGTTTGACGCATGTCGGAAGTCTTTCGATACCCGTTTCCGACTCGCTCTGTGCAGTTGTCGGATCTGTGTCGGAATTTGCGGACGGGCGCTCAACCACGGTGCTGCCCGGTGCAGCGCGCACAACGCCCCCACGTTAACCGGCCCCAGGTGAAACCCGACAGACTTCCGACAGCTGCACAGGATGCCGACAACACGGGATGCCCACCAAATTCCGACAGACTTCCGACAGCTGACCCTCTATCCTCAAAAATCATGGCCCTACCTCTACCCCTACCCTTTCAAGGGAACGAAGCCCTAGGACTGGTCCGCGAAAACCAGCCGATTGCGCAGTTTTTGGTCGGCGACACTCGAAACTTGATTTACCTGATTTTGGATTGGGAAAGCCGCCAAGCCGCCTTGGTGGACAACCACCCGGACCTGGCCGAAGTCACAGCTGCACTTGCGAAGTACGGGTTTTCCCTAAAATGGATTCTTCAAACACATACCCACTGGGACCACGTCGGCGGCTTACCCTCTCTCTTCGAAGAATTTCCGGACGCTCGCCTTCTGCTTCATGAAAAAGAAATCTGGCGCCTTCAAAAATCAAAAGATCGAGCGCTTGCTATGAAAGCAGTCGACCGAAGCCGATGCATCCGCGACCAAGAAAGACTTCATTTGGGGCAAACCGATCTACTTTGTCACCACGTTCCAGGGCATTCGGCAGGTTCCATCAGCTTCGAAGTGAGTCCGCCGCAGGGGGGCTCGCGATTCTTACTGACTGGCGATACTCTATTTATTCAAGACTGCGGGCGAACCGACCTGGAAACTGGGTCGGTGGCAGAAATGTTCGCTAGCCTGCAAAGATACAAGACGCTGGACCCTTCCCTGATCGTTCTACCTGGACACCAGTACCGTCCACCGGTAGCTGCGGTCTTGGAATCAGAATGGAAAACCAGCCCACCCTTTCAAGTGGCTAGTGTTGAAGAATTGGAAAGGCTTCCTTAGATGGCAACGCGAGTTTCTAGAATTGAATCCCTGATCTTTGGCCTTTCGATGCCGCTTCATGCTTTGAAACTGATTCTGAAGAAACCCAAGCTGATCATCTGGAGCATGATCCCGTTGGCCATCACGCTTTTCGTTTACTTCAAGTTCATTGCCGGTGCCCAAGACGCAGTGACCGCCGGAATGAACGCCAAAATGACGGAATGGGGTTTTGGACCTGACAGTAGCCTGGGCGTCGCCGCTGCTTGGGTGGGAAAGATTTTAATCCTGGTTCTAAGCGTCCTGACCTTTACTTTTGTTTCGACGCTGATTGCGTCGCCATTCAACGACTTTTTGGCCGAATCGACTGAAGCCTTCGCCAACCCACCGCTTCCGCCCATTCCCGGATTTTCGTTTCAAGCAAAACTGCGCTTGGTGATTTTGGATTTAGCTAAAACAGTTGCGGCAACGATTGCGACGCTTTTGGCGTTGGTGATTTCGTGGGTTCCGTTCTTGAACCTGGTCAGTTTCACCCTGGCAGCGCTTTTAGTTTGTTTCCAATACACCAGCTACCCTCAAACCCGCCGTGGCATCACTTTGGCTTCGGGTTTAGGATTTCTTTGGCGCCATTTTTACGTTTGCCTGGGATTTGGAATCATTCTTTCCGGGCTTTTTGCGATTCCACTGCTTTCCAGTTTTGCGCTTCCTTTGGCCGTGGTCGGAGGAACTCTTTTGGTGGCACGGGCTCCCGGAAACGAAAACCTACCGGCGCTGCGTTAGGGTTTTTGGATCCAGTTCATAAACTGAAAAAATTGCGACGGATCGTCATCGAATTCGGTATCGGCGCCGCATTTTCCGCACTTGGATTTCGGAGGGTTGGCTTGAATTGCCGGAATGTCAGTCAGCTTTCCGACCAGAAGCTGTTCGGCTGAACAGCCCGTGCAATTGTAGGGCAACAAGATACTGACCAGTTTTCCGCCGCAAAGCAGGTGTTTCAGGATGTTCAACTGATCCACCAGGGTCGGCGGAAGATGATAGAAAAAAACCTGAGCCCCTGACCCAGTCAGCTTCTTGAAAGTTTGAATCCAACCCTTAATCCCTACTGAATTGCAGCGACGGATGCCTCCGCAGTCGACGTGAATTTCTTTTTCGCCGCCTTCGCCAATGGCTGCAAAGTCCGATTCATTTTCAACATCACCCACCGGTGCGTACTTCATCGAACCCGGATGTGGACCCGGAGCCTTGGTCATTTTGATCATGGTTCCATTTTCCAACCTATCGGAAAGACTTGTCAATACCGTCAATCGGTTTACTGTTAGACAGTGACGGACGATACGTTTCGCCCACCTTCGATCAAGATTTCTCTTGGCGCCAAACTGCTGGCTGCACTGACTTTGCTGATCGGTTTCAGTATCACTTTTTTGGGCGTGACCGCTTCACGACTTTTCGTCGAAGACAAAGAACGAGCCGTCTTCGGAAACCAAATCACCGAAGCCCTTTTTGCAGGCCGGGAACTGAACGTACGACTAAAATCTGCAATCGATCTTCTTCGTTCAGTAGCTGTTTCAAATCCGACTGAAGCCAAACGAATTATTTCCAACCAAGACCTTTTGGATTTTGCAGAAGTATTTCAGCTGAATCCGTCGGCCACGGGTTCCGGAGACTTGGTACTGCGATTTCAGGCTCACAAAGGCGACACTGCGGAACCCACTTTGCAAACTCAGGTCGCCGGCATCTTGCCCCAGCTATTAGCAAGCCAATACCTTTTTCGAAACCTGACCACTAAGCCTGCCGAACCCAAGGTCGGCGTCTTTCTTGCGCCAGAATCCAAGCAACCCGGTCCGCGGATCATCATCGTCGGAACCCTATCGATGAAGGCTTATTTGGAAGGTCTTCAGAATTCTCCGAATGAATTCGCCATTACCGACGACGCCGGCCTAACGGTCCTGGATTCCGATTTTGGCCGCAACTTGATCCAAGGAAATTTATCGAAGGACCCCGCATTCCTTTTTTCCAAAGAAAGTCCCGTGCAGTCGGGATCCAAGAAAACTTCGGCGGACGACCAAGCACAGCTAGTCAGCTATTACCGCACAGATCTAGGACTGGTGGTCCTGGTCAAAGCCCAATACACCAAGATGGTTCAAGCGGTCTTTTCGCTGATCGAAAAGATCACGCTATTCGGATTGGGCCTTCTGGCGGCACTGGCTTTGACGGGAACCCTTCTTTTTAAAAGAATCACCGCACCGATTCGTGAACTTTTCATGGCCACCCAAACGGTTGCCGAAGGAAATTTCGATGTTCAGATCCGTTCTAAAAGCAAAGATGAAATCGGCGCGCTGGCCAAGGCCTTTGTCTATATGGCCGCTAGGATTCAAAAACTGATTTTGGACGTCGTCGAAAAATCGCGAATCGATCAAGAACTGAAGATCGCGGTCACGGTTCAAAAGAAGCTTTTACCCCTGCCCCGAGTTTCGGATTCGCAATTGGCTGCGACGGCCTATTATCGTTCGGCCAGCGAATGCGGCGGCGACTGGTGGGGGCACCTGTCATTTCCTGGAAAAACGGTTCTTTGTATTGCGGACGCTACCGGACACGGCGTCAGCGCCGCACTGATTACGGCGTCGGCCAGGTCCGCCTTGGCACTTTTTGAAAAGTTCGCAACCAAGCAGCCTGAACTGATTCATCCGCTGACGATTTTGGATTTTGCCAACAAGGCGATTCATTCTTCTTCCCAAGGCGAAATCTTGATGACCTATTTCGTCGCCGTGATCGATCACACGACCCGAAAAATTCATGCGGCGTCAGCAGGTCATAATCCTCAGTACTTGATTTTGAAAACCGACGGCGGCCAGTACGACATTCAAACCTTGGGCGCGGCAGGTTCTCGTCTTGGAGAAATCGCAGATCTAGACGTGAATCAGATTCAAGTGCAAACGGTCGACTACACTGCCGGAAGTCAGCTTTTCCTGTATACGGATGGAATCTTGGACGGAACTGACGCCAACGATAAGCCCTATGGTCGAAAGGGCTTAAAAAAGGCTCTGCAAATGTCCCAAGGCCAAAGCATCGACACCGTCTTGCAGATGGTTTCGAAAGACTTTCTTTTGTACGTAGGGCCGAAGCCATTGGGTGACGACGTGACCTTTGTGGTCGGAGAACTGAGATAGCTACCTTAAGGGAAGTTTCTTTCAAGCAGCCCTTGTCCGAGCGGATCGTGATCGGCCTAGCGATCCTGATCGCTTTATTGGTGCTGACCTTAAGTCAGATGTCCGGAGCCGTCCGTTACTACCTTTTTGGAACGGGACTTGACGAAGCGTCGACCAAAACAGTGGGCGTGGTTCTTTCCACACAAGGCACCTGTGAAAGAAAGTCCAAGAACAGCATGGAATTCATGTCGATAAAGAACGGAGACCCCGTTTACGCCCAAGACACCATCGTCACTGCATCCAAGTCGGGGTGTTCCATATCTGTGGTCGGTGATCGAACCATTATTATGGGCGAAAGTTCCTTGGTTACCCTGTCTTTTCAACTGGGTCTAATGGGGCTTTTTTTGAACCTTCCTGACCTTTTTGAAACCAAGTCAAATTCAGTCACGATCGTGCAATCGGATCAGGCCGCCATCGACGCGTTGAAAGCTGTCAAAAACCGCGCGAAGGAACCCGTTGCTGCCGCCAAGCCTGAAGCTCAGGCAAAGAAGTACATTCTTCCTGCCGTCCAAGAAGTGGCGATCGATTCGCCCAAGGAAGTTCGAATTCAGCAACCCGGACCTGGGCAAAAGATTGTCGCGACATTCGCACAAGCCTTCAAAAATGAAATCGAAGTTCCATTTTCTGCAGTGATTACCCAGAAGGACCCCAAAGCCGCACCGATGACGGGGCCTTCGGGATACAGCGTTCAGTGGTCGGAAGACGGACAAAGCCAAGCCATGAAAGTCGCTTCCGATGAAAAGAAAGGCACGATTCGTTCCAAGATCGTCGTGAAAAAACCCGGGCAGTACGTGTTTCAGGTCGTGGATTCTGCGGGCCAGGTTGTGAAGTCCCAAGGGTTTGAAGTCGGTCATCGCGTTAAAGGAATTGACCTAAAGCCCATTCCATCTGCTTTGAAACCCAAGATCGTTTGGTCATCCAAGATTCCTCCGCCCTATACGGTGGTGCTTTCCAACCCAAAAGAAGGGTTAAAGAAAATAACCGTTCAGAAGCCCGAACTTCAGTTGGGCGAAATCAGCGCGGAATACGAATACACGGCGCAGATTCTGGCCATCACCCCGGACGGATTTCAGTACGAATCCGAAACCCGGAAGTTTGGAATGGCTTACACGCCACCTGAAATTCATGACCCCAAAGAAGGCGAAAAGATCACTGCGCCACGGGGTAAGAAGATCACCATCACCTGGAATAAGACCGTCGGTGCGGTTTCCTACACTTTGGATGTCGCAGGTGACGTGGGCTTCACCAAAACGATCGCCCAGATTGAAAGTCCCGTGAATTTTTCGAAACTTCGCTTCTTAAATACCGGCGAATATTTTGCGCGAATTCACGTGAAGACCCGCTTTGGGAAAACCTATATTGGACCAGTACGCAAGTTCCACGTTACGATCAAAGCGCCTGAAAAAGGAAGCGACGAAGCCGTTTACTGATTCCCGCTAGGGATGCAAAAGGTGCTGAGACAGCAAGTAAGCCGTCGTATAGATCGACATCATTGGATTTGCCCCAACCGAACTTGGGAAAATACTGGCGTCCCCCACATAAAGTGATTCGGTACCCCAAACCTGGAACTGTGGATTAACGACGGAAGTCGCTGGGTCCTTGCCCATCTTGTTGGAACCCATGATGTGCCCCGAAAGCATCAAGGTCGTCGCCGGGTCCAGTTTCAAGTTCTTTTCTAAAGTCTGGACGTCCGTTTCTGACTTGATGATCGGCGGGTTCATATAATTTTCGATCGTATTGACCACGACTTCAGATGCACCTGCCGCAAGTAGAATCCGTGCTGCTGCCGCGATCCCTTTTTTCATCCGCGCGCGGTCAGATTCACTGAGCTCGTAAAGAATGCTGACATCGTCTTTGCCCTTCTTAAAGACAAAGCGGTTGTCGTATCTGGGCTTGTCGATCAATACTACCCCGGCCCCGGTCAACTTTCGAAAATCCTTGACCCAGCCTAATACGTCTTCAGGAGTACCGGGAACCATCATGGCAATCTTGTCCACAGGAAAGACGCTCGTTTCTAGTGCGTAATCGTCTAGCGGTTGCTTGTAATCGACCGTCAGCTGATCACCCACGTAGACCGACGATTTGGTTCCTAGATAGTGGTCTTGAATGGTTGGAAACTTCGCAATCAAAGGTAGAACTGGATGAACGACGAAGCCTTTACCGATGTTTTCATTCTTGATTCCCGAATTTTCCAAAAGAAAACTGCTGCCTACGGTGCCGGACGCCAGAATGATGTTCTTTGCGTAAATCTTGTAGCGTTTCTTTTTCTTAAAGCCAAAACCATAAAGATCTGTGACCGATGAAGGATCCAGATGCGCGGTTCCTTCAGGCCGATGCACTTCGAATTCGACACCGATGGCTTTGGATTTTTTGAAAAGAATTTCTTTTGCGGCGACATTGACCAGAAGCGATACCGGTGACCCCGTCGATGCCTGATCCACAACCGATGGCAAAAGAAAGACTTCAGCTGCCGATCTTTTATCGGTTGCGCGGTCCTTGTGTTGGGCCATTTTCATTTCGGAATCAGAAAGTGTCGTCAGCCGGACCATCGACGGTACCCGTCCCAGGGCCTTGGCCCCATCCCAAAGCTTTCGATTGTTTTCGTTAATTTCCGAAGCCGCCACCGTTCGAACGCCGATCTTCTGGGTCACATACTGGTTGGCTGCCAGTAGGGCCTTTTCGTCAAAAAGCTTGGGTGAAACCAGTCCCTGGTCGCGCCATTCTCGAAAATGATTCAAGACCGACGGGTCGGAAACGGGGAAAGAAATGTCGTAGTTCAGCGTGCTGCCGCCGCCACTGATTTCAGCCATGCCCAGGATAATGTCACCTACGGAATTGGGCATTACTCCGCCGTTTCTCAAGAATTGGTTGGCATCGCGAAAATTGGTGCGCGTGGGGTGAACAAACGGACCCTTTTCCAAGACGGCGACTTTTTTTCCGGCGCGATACAGCTCATGCGCCAGAATCGAACCAGAAATTCCCGATCCTACGATCAAATAGTCCAGTTCACCTTCGACCCGCTTCTTTTTGTGATCGACGCTTAAATGCGTCTTCAGCGAAAGACCTTCCAGCGCGCCGACCTTGGTAGAAACATTGGCCGGAGGCGGAAAGTTCGTAGCGCCCGCAAGGTCCAGCGCAAACTGTCCACGATAAATTGCGCCGCTATAAAATGCCTTCAGGGTCATCGGAATCCGGCGATGCATCGAAAGGTCGGCGGTCGCCATCAAATCCAAAAGCTTTCTTCGTTCGGAAAGGCTTAGGTCACTGAATGCAGTAAAGATTCTTCTTTTGTTTGGACTGGAACGCAGAAATTCTTTCAGTCCCTGGGATGCTTCCTTCAGATCTCGAAACTTGGGTGTCTTTTCCACCTGTTTGAAAATCGCGTAATAAACCTTGCTGCCTGCAGCCCCCAATAGAAACTCCAATCGGGCCAAAAGCTGGAACGCCAGCTTGATTTCCTTAACTCGGACAATTTCGGACCAGGACCATTCCAGCCCTTCCTTCAGGGCATCGAAGTATTTCGGATCGTTCTTCAAGGTGTCTGGAAGGTAGACCTCGTAAAGCGAAGTGTGAACCCGGCGGATCAGTTCCCGATCTTTGGACATTTCCTGGTTCAAGAAGTCCTGAAACTGACTTCCAAAGGCCACTTGCGAGTAAAGAAACAAGGCGACGAACGCGAAAGGTTTCATAGTCTTCATTTTATTCCGATTTGGCGCCCTCTGCAGTCGGCAAATCTTGCCTGTTTAGTCCTCAGTCCATTCCTCCGAAGAAGTTATTGAGGAAAGAAAGGACAAAGGATGTCTTTCGAGAAACCCGGTATTCTTGGCGGTTTTGTTTACGGCACGGCAGCCCTACTGGCCTCCTGGATGCTTTCAGGATGTCGCTTAGGCAATTATTCTAGCCAACCCATTGATAAGGATCCGACTGGCTACTACCAGATCAACGCTGGATCTTTAGGCTTCAGCACCAACGTTCGCGACGGCGCTTTCGCCGCCGCCGTCACGGAAATCCCGCTAGAAGTGTCAGAAGCGATGGCCAACCCCACGATCCTTCAGGTTCAGGACATGAGCAGCGGTCTATCGGTCATGGGCAGCGTGGATCGCGCCTACCAAGTTCAATTGGGGAACGATGACACGATTTGGTCGATTCGGTCTCAGGACTTTGGCCCTTTTTGGACCGACGCGAACTGCACGCTGATGAAGTCTTTGGAAATTGACGGTTCCATCACCCGGTTCACGACACAGCAAAACGGTCCAAGTGGTTTGCCGCTTTCAGGAAAAATGAAAGCCAAGTTCACCGTAATCAATTCCTTGCAGGGCAGTTGTGCGCAGACAATGGCCGACGTCCAAAGCTGCTACGCGGATCAGGATCTTTGCGGCGGCGCAAATGCCACCGAAAATCAGGATTACCACGAATCCATTCGAAGCTACTTTGCGCCGTGGATTAACAGCGGATCCATCAGTGACAGCGAACTTCACAACGTTCGCAGTTTTTCTTTCGAAGCTATTTACGACTAGGAACGAAAACCATTCCGCGCTTTTCGGCTTCTTTGGCAGGAAAAGGAAGAACCGTGCGTTCATTGTAAACGGCGCCTTCTAAGCGTGCGCCCTTCACATTGGTCAAAAGCATTTTTGCGCCGATCAGGTTTGCCTTGCGTAAGTCAGCGTTTGAAAGATCCGCGCGCGAAAGATTGGCACCTGAAAGATCCGAACCCGCCAGGTTCTGACCTTTTAATTCTTCACCCCAAAGATCGCCGCAGGATCCTTTGAAGCCTTGTCGCATTCCAGAAAGGCCCTGGCCATTCAGGCAAAGTCCCTTCGAAGGTTGGTACTTATAAGGTTGGGTCTCGACTGCGTTTGCCGCAAAATTCAAAGTCCCCAAAATAACGATTAGAAAAGTATTCATAGTCTCGCGTCCTTCTCACCCCAACATGAAGCAAGGGATGGGCCAGGGCCTGCAGTCATTATAAGGGTTCTGAGCCCCAGTGCGCCTAACAGAAGCTTCACACGTGTCTAAAGCTTAGACGGCGCTAACCAAAAAAACCCTTTAGTTTCAATAGATTCGATTGGCTTTGCGCTTGCTTCTAGTATCGACATGGAGACGAGGACCTCATTGGTTTACGCATTTTTGTGCGCAACTGGATTTACTGCCCCCCTGACCTTCGCCCAGGTACCCTCGCGCTTGATTCAGCGCGACCCCGTCCCTGCCATTGAAGAACAGCTTAAAAAAATTCCCGGAGCACCGGCAAAGCTCGACCCAAACGAACCGCTTCGCTTTCAATTGGATTCTGAACGTGTGATGGTGATTCGTAACCGAATCAACCCTCTGAAGATTCTGAAATCCAAGATCAAGATGGAAGGAACCTCGTGCAGCGAAGCCGCTGCTCTGGTTTCAGTGACCTGCACCGCATTCGTGCCCGTTCAATTCACCGCCGTTGGCCTTTTCTGGGAAAAACACCCTGACCCAAATAGACAGGGGAAACCGGTTCAAATATCGGCAAAACCGAAAACGGGAGACAGCTTTGAAGTGCCCGCATCGGCCACCTACCTGGTCACGTCCGAATATCAAGCATATCGGGAACTGGGAACGGATCCGGTCTTTTCTCAAAAGTCTGGATTTAAGTGTTCATCGCTGGATTGGTTTCAGGAAAATTCGATTGATGACAACGGCGCAAAAAAGATGCTGATCTATCGATGGGACTGGGAAAGAAACGAAAGCAATCCAGAAACCTACGTGAATGAAAACCGTTCCGAATCTGCGGCGATTGAAGTGGTGCTTGAAAAACAAGGCGAACAGATCGTGGTTTCTGAACTTGCTGCGCTTGGACGGGAAGGAGCATTGAATGATTCACCGATGCCCACGGCCCCAGGCGAGCTTTTTACCTGGGTGATCAAAAGACCCGGAAAAGAATCCTGTTCCATCAAGTGGGGGGTCAACCAACCGGATCCTGACCTTTTTCAGATTCTTGAACTGCGAGCCGGCATCGAAGGCGTCAACGCTTTAAATGGATCAAAACCTTCTGATCCGCTTTCGCTGAAACAGCTGAAAGGTCTTCCGTTTTTGACCACCCGGCTGCTTGGCCGACTAGTGGAAATGGATCCCGAGGAACTTAAGAAGTTCCGATCCGGTGAGGAGTTCCAAATTGAATACAAGTAGGATTCTTGCCGCGACAGTTTCGATCATTTTGACCCTAAGTCCGCCTGACGCCCGGGCATCGGAATCCACAACTCTTTCCGATGCAGCTCGGTTAAGGAAACTCAGTCTATCCGTTCGAGGAACCTTGCCAGCGACTGAAGATTTTAAGGAACTCGAGGCAGCGCAAAAGGCAGGGACTTCAGAAGAATTCTTTCGTTCAAAGGCTCGCGCTTATTCGCGTTCGGAATACGCATTCGAACGCTTGACCTACCGGCTTAGGGCACTTTTTCGTCTTCGGCACTCTGAGTATCTGGGCGACCAACAGATGAAGCTGATTCTTGCTTACCGCGAAGGTAAACTGAAAAATGAAGGCTACACAAAGCTGATCACGATTGGCGAAGATCAGGGAATCGTCGTACCTAGCGTGGATGAAATTCGATTCACCGAAAAAGACACTGCGAACACCCTATTTCTTGATGTCGCTCGAGGAGCCAAATCCTGGGACGCCATTTTTAATTCAAGGTCATTTCGCTTTGCTGCTGGCCTTTATACCAGCGAAGAAAACTTTTTCGCTGCGGTCAACCCGCTGATCCCGGTCGGCACGACCTCGATCCTGCGCCGAAATAAAGACTTTCTTTATAACGGCAGTCGCGAATCCTCGAGTTACGGAAAACAGTTGCGCGAGTTCGTTTTTCATCCAAACGATCCGCGTTTTGCCGGAATCTTTACGACACCACGATTCACGGGACGCTTTAGTACGACGTTCTTGAACCAAAACCGAGGACGCGCATCCCAACTTTTCCGAACCGGGCTTTGCGATTCGATGACGCCCGTTGTGGTCGTCGATAACGCCCAAACCGAAGAAGTCCTAGCCTTGGCGAAACCCAAGGCAGAAAGCAGCAACAACGACCTTGTGAACAATGCGCACGCTGCAATTGAAAAGAAGCACGGATCGGATCCACAGTGCGTCGCCTGCCACTACAAGCTCGACCCGGCAGGAAAAACTTTTCAAAACAATACGATTGCAGCTTCGGTTTCTGCTTCACCCGGCGCACTGGTCTATAAAGACCAGTCTGGAAATTTAATTCATTTGAATGCGCGCGGAATCGGCGATTTGGCCGACCATATGGTCAAGCGACCCGAGTACGCCCAGTGCCAGGTCACCCACCTGTGGAACTGGTACATCGGTACGGATTTCCCGCTCACTGAGTCTGTCTTGAATGAATTAGTCACCACTTTTGATCAAGTTGGCCGCAAGGCACCCGAAATGGTTCAATACCTGGTTTCACGTCCCGAGTTTCGCCAAATTCAGGTGAAAAGCGCAGTCGATCAAGACCCGTTGATGATCGCGCGAACCGAAGTGAAAGACATTCTTAAACAATGCTCGGACTGCCACGATAACGTAGGAAACCCGGTTCCACGCTTTCATGAATTTCCGTTGTCGGAAAACCCGGAAGAACACCGTTCTTGGGTCCAGAAAATTGCAAAGGCAACCCAGGTCGACGATGCCGGAAATTCGTACATGCCCCCGGATTGGTCGGGATGGAAACCTAGCGCGCAAGAACGAAAGAAAATTGAGAACTGGATCCAGCAGGAGCTTTCAAGATGATCCGAAAAATCATGGCACCCGTTGCAATCATTTTTCTGTCAACAATCGCCGCGGCTCAGGAAAAGGCGACATTTGGCAACACCCATCAAAAGATTCTGACGGGTGAAGAAATCCTACAAATCGTGAATGACCGAATCCCAACGGATTCAAGCTATTTCGGCCAGTTTTGTTCCGATCTGAAAAAGATCGGGCTGACCAGTCCCATCACCGGGAAACCGGATACCCTGCAACCTTCGCCTATTTTCATTCAGCAGATTGAAGGCTGCCTGAAAGAAAGAATGCATTACCTGACTGGCCCAATCACACAAATTCCGCGACCGACGGGTGGAACCTTGGACGCCTACAGAGCCTGGCCACAATTGACCCCTGATGAAAAGACCATGATGGTCCGTTACCTTCGCGAATTCTGGATCGGCCCATCGGTCGTTTCTGACCCAAAGGCCTTTGACCAAAGAATCGTTAAAATCATGGATCGGCAAAGATCCGCTTCGTCTGAAAGTTACGGTCACATCCGCAGGGTTACGTCCGAAATCATGAAAACCAGAGAGTTCTTGGTGTACTGATGAAACGTCGCGAATTCGTTGTTCAGATGGGAAAAAGCCTAAGCCTGGTGGTTGCTTCAAAAGCAATCTTGACCCAAGCGGCCTGGGCGAAATCAAAAAACTTACTGAGCGCGGCAGCCCGACGAATGCAGCTAAATGCTTGGTCAAGCCGGCATCTTTCCCATTTTAGTTTAGCCAATGAAGCGCAAGGACCAGGACACTTTCTGGTTCTATATGAGCTGGGCGAAGGCGCAGATACCTTGGCGGGTTTAGATCCTAGGATTCACCAGAAGGGCGAAGACGAAAAAGATTTCTTCATTCCCTATCGTTCTGAAGAAAGAATTCGGTTTGGAGAATCATTCTTGGGACCCGCGGCTTCCCCTTTGATGCCCCACCTTGCTGACATCGGCGTGGTCAACGGGATCATGATGTATCGCGACGTGGGACACGAAAGCCTTTCAAACTTTTTGGCCAGCGGAAACCCCAGCGGAATGAATCCCCGCATGAGTTCCGCGCTGAGTTTCTGCGAACACCGGGGCCATGGTGGCGTGATGGTCAACGGAACCAGTGATCCAAGTCCATCCCCAGTTCAGCAGACCAGCTTGTTTGATTTAAGTAACGGGTCGCTGATTCAGGACTACCAGCAGATCAAGGATTCAATCTTGGAAGAAGACGGATCATCGAACGACTACTTTTCGGAATTAGTGAAAAAGCTGGGTGTCGTCGCTAGCGCCGCCGATCAGATGAGCCGAATCAAATCCCAGATTGACGCCCAGAATCCCGGAATTCGATCCGAACATGCTTGGCTTGCCGCCGCTTTCGCTTCAGGCTTTTCGATGCAAGCTAACTTACTACCCAATTCGGACGCTCCGACTTTGGATTCGCATTCCAACTATGAAGCCGATCACGCAACCGCCCAAGTCGCGTCTTGGCAGTACCTTGCTGACATCATGACTTTGTTTAAAAAAGTCCCCTACGGAAGCGGCAGCCTTTTTGATCACACCACCTTCATGGCTTACAACGAATTTTCCAGAACGCCCTACCTGAATGCGGCAGCAGGAAAAGACCATAACCCGCTGACGAACTCGGTGCTATTGGCAGGCAAGGGCGTCCAAGGCGGCGTGGTCGTGGGTGAAAGTCAGATCATCACCCGCGGAAAAAGTGTGGTGAACGAAGCCCTTCACATTGCCAAGCCCTTTGACTTTGAATCGCAGTCGGCCGTTGCGGCTGCGGGCAAAGGCCAAAAATTCATTGATCCGACGAACGTCGCCGCGACGATCGCTCAGATCTTTAAAAATTCGTTAGCTCCGGGGTCTTTCTTCGAACCGGTGGCGGCGAGTGTCCCTTACTTGAAAAAGATCTTAAAATCCTAGGAGCAAATATGAAGAAAGTTTTGATCGTAGCCTTGATGACATTGACCCCTGCCGCAGCTTGGGCGCAATCGCCCGATCCTCTTCCGACGATCAACGAGTATTCTTGCGATTGTACGGATGCAACCGGTGAATCGTCTTCATTGGGAAGTGTGCAGATTCAAGTCGATGGCCATTCATCTGAATCCGACATCGAAGCTTCAGGCGACCGCGCTTGCAAGCAAAAGTACGGCGCCGACAGCCTGAATGAAGTCAAAGTAAAAACCGGCACCTGTTCTCAGTCGTTGGTCGACGAAGAATAAGCCGCGCGATAATTCCAGAACGGACGCAGCCAGATCGTCAAACCTACGATTACGGCAACGGATACTAGCGCACCCATTCCGAAAGTGGTTCGGATCCCGTACGTGCCTGACATCGCTCCCAAAAGCGTGCCCCCCAGAAGGGGGCCTGACATGTAGCTGGCCATTTCGACGGCAGCTAAGCGGGATCGAATCCGATCCGGAATGGTTTCGTTCCAAATTCGGCTTCGGAAAATTCCAGACACCATGTCGTATCCGCCAGCGACGGCCAAAAAGAAAAGGGCTGAAAATACAGAATCGACCTGGGCCATGATGCCGATTGCGACCGACCAGCCGATGGCACCAATCACCACCGCGCGTCCGTGAAACCTTGCCCGCGAAGCCCAGCCACTGAAAATACTGACACACATCGCGCCAAACCCCGTGGCAGCGTAGTACCAGCCCAGAACTTTTTCGCTGGAAGCCCCCGCCCAAGTCGCCGGAAGCGTGAAGATCCCGTTCTTGGCCATTTCGGGAAAAAGAGCATGCGGGAATGTGAAAATCATCGAAGCGATATCGACCAAGTAAGATCCCAATAAAACGCGATCTTTCCTGGCATAGTGAAAACCTTCGATCCATTCCGAAATCTTTGGGCGGCCAACCGAAGCGCCTTCTGCGCGAAAACTTCCCTGCACCCGAAAAAGAAAGAAAAGGCCGATGACAAAACTTGCAGCGTCAATCAGATAGCTGACTGACAGTCCAAAGGTGGCCAGGATCACACCCGCAATAGCCGGACCGATCAAAAGCGCGACTGTCCCCCTAAGCCCATTCCAAGAAGCAACGGCCCCTAGAAGATCTTTGGGAACCAGGCGGGGCATCAGCGCATCAAAAGCCGGACGATGCATTCCGTCAAACCATCCGGAAGCTGCCGCCAATGCTAAAACCCAGGAAACCCCCATGCGGTTTTCAGCGACGAAATAAAGTCCAAGCGAAATCAAACCCAAACATCCTTCCATCCAAAGAAGGTAGCGCCTGCGGTCCACCCGATCCGCGATCGGTGCCGCAACAAATCCTGCAACCGTCAATGGAACCAGGCGAAATCCGCCCAACAAGCCCACCCAGAAAGACGACCCCGTCAGTTCGTAGACTTGAAACCCCAAAGCGACCATCGTGATGGAAGACCCTAGCGACGAAACCCATTGCCCGATAAAGACCCGGCGATAATTCGGGTGGTCAACCAAAGGACGCGCGTCGGGTAACCACTTCTTGATTCGCTTCATTTCCTAGCTAGAATGATTCGTAACTATGCGCTTAGCCAATAAAATCATCCTTGCATCCCTGAACAACGACAAGCTTTTCGAATTCCGCGACCTTTTGAAAGCGCATGCCGCTGCAGTTGGCGACATCGACCTGGTTTCAGCAGAAGCCGTGCTTCGAAACCCAGAAAAACTGGGCATGGTCGAAAATCACAACACCTATCTTGAAAACGCGACTGCCAAGGCCCGACTTTGTAATCACGGATCACACTATCCTTCGCTTTCAGATGATTCCGGTCTTGAAGTGGCAGCCCTTCAGGGCAAGCCCGGTGTCCGCAGCCATCGTTACGCGAAAATTCCTGCCGGCCAAATTTCGTCGCGCATGAATCAAGACAAGGCAAACATCGACCAGTTGCTGACTGAAATGAAGGGCAAGTCGGATCGTTCGGCCAAGTTCGTTTGTGCACTTAGCCTGGTGATCGAAGGAATTCTGGTTCACGCCACCGGAACCTTGGAAGGCACGATCGCCGAAAGCCCCAAGGGCGAAAATGGCTTTGGCTATGATTCGGTCTTTGTCCCATCGGGTTCTAGCAAAACCTTGGCTGAAATGACGATGTCGGAAAAGAACGGGATTTCTCACCGAAAGCTGGCTTTAGACCGCTTGATTTTGGAAATCCGCGCGCGCGGAATCGTTTTCGCTAAGCCGTAAAGGTGCCTGCTACTTTAGGGCGTCCAAAAGGTCCTGTAGCCCAACCATTTGAAGTATTCGCTTAAGGTCACTTCGATTCCGTGAATGGACCGCCGCCATTCTTCGGGCTCGAAGGGTTCCTGGTACACCGATGCGGTGTCAATCTGCATTCCCAGTTCACGTTCCCACAAAATTCGTTCAAAAATGAAACGCGCGCGACGCATGTGGTATCGCGACGTCACCAAAAGCAAGCGCTTCCATTTTCTTTCACGCGCAAACCTTTCGAAGACTTCTGCGTTTTCTTCCGTATTCGTGCTTTCGGTTTCAATCACGACCTGATCCGACCGAATCGCATCGCGAACCCCACGACGAAGCTGCTTGGACAATGTCGCAAAAACCGTGGTCTTGCCCATTCCTGAAAAATACAAGACCGGAAGTTTTTCACCCTTCAACTGTTCCCAGTAGCGGTACCAAATGTCGCCCGCGACCGAAATTCGGCCGCGCCCGCCGCCCAGGCAAACGATCACATCGACATCCGGAAGATTCACGCCATCGAAGCTGTCTTGGTACTCGTAAATTTCTCCTCCCGAAATCAGTGAAAAGCTGACGCCGCCCAAAAGTACGCCCACCAAGACCCAAAGCAAGGGAACCAGCCTTTCAGCCAGGCGAATTCTTTTGGCAAAATTTTTCAGTGCGGTTGCGATTTTCGATTTCAAAGCGCTGCGATCACTTCGATTTCAACCAAGACGTCCTTGGGCAGACGCGAAACTTCCACGGTCGAACGGGCCGGGGGCGTTCCCTTAAAGGACTGCCCGTAGATTTCATTCACTTTTGGAAAGTCGCCCATCGACTTCAGAAAAATCGTCGTCTTAACGACCTGATCAAAGCTGGCCGATCCAGCTTCCAAAACCGCGGCGATATTCTTCATGACTTGCCGGGTCTGGGTTTCAACATCTTGACCCACAATGGTTCCGTTTGCAGGATCCAAGGCGATCTGTCCCGAACAGAACAGAAAGTTGCCGCTTCGAATCGCCTGGCTGTAAGGGCCAATCGGTGCGGGAGCATTCTTCGACAAGATGGGTTCTTTGCTTTTGGACATTGGGGCTCCTTTGTTAATGGCTGCTTTGCGTGCCTGCTTTATGCCTTCGCTTTCGCGCGGCGGTTATGGATTTCCATAGCTGCGATCGCCGACATATTCACGATGTCGTTCACGTCGCAGTTTTGTTGAAGTACGAAGACGGGTTTATTCATTCCCACCAAGATCGGGCCGATCGCGTCGGCTGCCCCCATTTTTGAAAGCAGTTTGTACGCAATATTCCCTGACTGAAGGTCTGGAAAAATCAGGATATTCGCATCGCCCGCAACGCGGTTGAACGGAAAACTTTCCTGGCTAATGGACGGATCCAGCGCAGTATCGGCCTGCATTTCTCCATCGATTTCAAGTCGCGGTTCCCGTGAACGAACGATTTCCACCGCTTCACGAACCTTTTTCGCGTTTGGGTGATCATTCGAACCAAAGTTGCTAAACGAAAGCATGGCGACTTTCGGATGAGCAATCATGAAACTTTCCGCAAGCTTTGCGGTTTGAATCGCAATGTCGGCCAATTCGTCAGCCTTGGGGTCGATGTTCACGGTCGTATCCGCCAACCATAGAACGCGCTTCTTGGAAATCATCATGTAAATCCCGGCCAGACGGGATCCCGGCTTTGGGCCGATGCACTGAATGGCGGGCTTCAAGGTTTGCGGGTAGGACTGCGAAACGCCATTGACCATTCCGTCAACTTCGCCCAGTTCGACCATCATCGATCCAAAGTAATTCGGTTGCTTCATCCACCAGCGCGCGACTTCGTAAGTCGCCCCTTTGCGCTGACGGCGTTCAAAGAAAATTTTGGCAAAACGTTCGCGATCTTCGCTGTTGGAAGGACGAATCATTTTGACACCCGCCAATTCCTGTTCCAAGCCCAGTTCGCGAATCCGCGTCTGAATCTTGTCGGTGTTTCCCAAAAGAACGGGTTCGGCAACCCCTTCTTCGCGAACGATTGCGGCAGCTTTCAGGATCTTGATGTGCTCGCCTTCGGGGAAGACCAGTCGCGCGCGGTCTTTGTCTTTTGACGAAACACGCTTTTTGATCCCGCGCATAACCGTGTAGCTTGAACCCAAAAGCGTTTCCAAGCGGTCTTTGTACTGAAGAAGATCGACTTTCCGACGTGCAACACCGGTTTGCATCGCGGCTTCGGCGACCGCTGGCGCGACCCAAAGAAGCGCCCGTCGATCAAAGGGTTTTGGAATCAAGTAATCGCGACCAAACTTGAACTTCTGATCGTCGTATGCGCGGGAAACACTTTCGGGCACGTCTTCTTTCGCAAGCCTTGCAAGCGCCTTCACGGCAGCCATCTTCATTTCTTCGTTAATGGCCGTGGATTGAGTGTCCAAGGCCCCACGAAAAATGAAGGGAAACCCAAGCACGTTATTCACTTGATTCGGATAATCCGAACGCCCGGTCGCCATAATGGCGTCGGGGCGAACTTGCAAAACGTCTTCGGGCAAGACTTCGGGGTCGGGGTTGGCCATCGCAAAGACGATGGGGTCCTTGGCCATGGTCTTGACCATTTCTGCACTGATTCCGTCCTTTACTGAAACGCCGACGAATGCGTCAGCGCCCACCAGGGCTTCTGCGATCGTGCGCTTTTCTGTGTCCACCGCGAATCGTTCCTTGTACGGATTCATTCCTTCTTTGCGGCCCGTGTAGATCACTCCTTTGGAATCGCACATCAGAATGTTTTCGCGTTTCACGCCCAGCGACAGATAAAGGTTCGCGCAGGCGATGGCGGCGGCTCCTCCGCCACAAAAAACAACCTTCACTTTTGTGATGTCCTTTTTCACGATTTCAAGCGCGTTCAAAAAAGCGGCGCCACTGATCACGGCTGTGCCGTGCTGGTCGTCGTGAAAAACGGGAATCTTCAAGCGCTTGCGAAGTTCTTCTTCGATGTAAAAGCATTCAGGCGCTTTGATGTCTTCTAGATTGATCCCGCCAAAAGTCGGTTCCAACATTTCGCAGGCGCGGATCACGTCGTCCGGGTTCTTGGCGTTCAGTTCGATATCGAAAACATCAATGTCGGCGAACTTTTTGAAAAGTACGCCCTTGCCTTCCATCACGGGTTTTGAAGCTGCAGGGCCGATGTCCCCCAGTCCCAAAACCGCAGTCCCGTTCGACAGCACCGCAACCAAGTTTCCTTTGGCCGTGTATTCGTAAACCAGTTCTTCTTTTTCGGCGATCATCCGGCAGGGTTCGGCAACCCCGGGGGAATAGGCCAAGGACAAGTCCTTTTGGCTGGAAACGGATTTCGTGGGGACGACTTCGATTTTCCCCTTTCGACCCTTCGAATGGTACTCCAATGCTTCTTGATAAAGGCTCATTTAGGTTTGCTTACACTTCTGGCATACTCTTTCCAAGGGGAGGGGAAATGAGCGAACGAATTGTCAGGTTTGGGCTTTTCACGGCGCTAGCCGCCATTTCAACTACCCCATGGGCGCCAATCGCACGCGCCGACTTTTTCTTTCACGGTTGGGAAGACCAACGGCGCGCCGCGGGGTCTTTCGTTCTTACCCCCGAAATCGGTCTGCTTTCGACCACGACCAACATCGATTTATCCGGCAACCGCGTGGCTCCGACTTCCTTCAATTCCTACAGCCGGCTTCAAATTGACGTCACTGGCGCGATTGGCGTTTCGCCCCGAATGACGCTCTGGGGGCGCTCGACTTGGGCCAATGCTTCTTTGGACACTCCGACGTTGGCAAATAGCAATTTCGGTGCAGGCGATCAGACGGTGGGCACGACGATTCGCCTTTTTGAAACTTTGCCAGAAAAGGGATTTTCCATCGATCTTCAGGGGCAAATCGATGTTGCTCCGTACAGCAATCCCAGTGCTGCGGCACAAAGCCTGCCCTTTTTAGGGGACGGTTCAACCGACTTGACCGGGGGCGTTTTCGGTAATCTTCCCATTTCAGAAAATCATTCGGGGATTTGGTGGCTAACCGCCGGCGCAGCCTATAGCCACCGTTCGGACGGATTCAGCGCTGCGGTACCCTGGTCAGCGACCCTGCATTTTAAGCGCTGGAATCAGGGACTTTGGGCGGCTGCAGGCCTTCAGGCATTGGCTAGCCTTCAGACCGACCCCACCGCTCAAGGAACCCGCAGCACAGGTGCCGGCGGCAGCAATATCGTGAATGCGATCAACCCAGCGCACATGTCATTAAAGGGTCGGATTGGGTTTCAAACCAGTGGCGGAACCAACCTGATTGTTTCGGGTTGGAAGACACTGGCTGGAAACAATGTCGCCGACCTATGGATGCTGCAAGGCGGCATCCAGTTTCAATTGGGTCAAGAATCCCGCGAAAAAGAATACTACCGTGAAAATCCAGATCAGCCCCAGGTGAACGCGAATTCCAACCAGGGATTCGTCACTTACCGCCAAGAAGGCAAAGTGATTAAGGTGAATGACAGACTGCATCTAGTTAAAATCGACAAAGGCAGTCAGGATGGGATTCAATTGGGTCAGTTCTTTGATATCTTTAGAACTGGCAAAGACGGAAGCATCCGTGATTCGATCGCCCGAGCCCGGGTGATCGCAGTCGGAAATCGAGTCGAAAGGACCGAAGGTCGCGAGATCCAAGAAGTCCTAGTCGGTCGAAACCCGAATTCAGAAGCAGTTCTTAAGATCACGGAATATTTCAAGGATGTCTGGATTGAAGAAGGCTTCGTCGTCAAACAGCCTCTACAGTGATGCGAAAGAACTTCACGTTTTTTTTAGCAGCCGCTTTCCTTCTCTCTCCTTCGGTTTCTTGGGCGACCAAGTTCACTAGCCAATTCTGTGAATTCGAATTGCCGCCTCAGTGGTCCTGCCTTCTAGAAGGTGCGGAATGGGTTTGCCAAAGTTCGGAAGAGAATCGAAAGCGCGACGCCATCATCGTTCTGGCGGCCAAATTGAAGGGCGACCAGGACAGCATGCCCCAGTACCTTTCGTATCTAAAAAATCCGAAGTCCTTTGTCAGCGTCGGCGGAAAGAACGTCACTTCGGAAGCGGTTTATGCGCGTGAAGCACAAATCAATGGTCACCCTTGGATCGACGCGATTCACCGCGATTCAGAAATTCCAGGGTTTCTGACCCGCTACTTGGCGACGATCAAGCAAGACATCGGGGTGCTGGTCACCTATTCGATCGTCAAATCCAAGTACCAAGAATACCTTCCCGACTTTGACAATATGGTGAAGACCCTGAAAGTCTTCCGCAAGTCAGGTGCTCTGAATGCCGGCGGCGCCGGGGGCGACGCGATGAATCCGTTTGCGAACACCACGGTTCCCAACGGCCTGAACCCCGAAAGCATTTTCCCAGGCGCAGGTGGACAAGGCGCAGGATCCGATCGATCCAACCCGGTTCAACGCAAAGAAGAATTCCCCCTGATGTACATTCTATTGGGCGTCGGCGCCGTTCTTTTCATCATCTGGAAAAAACGGAAACAGAACGGGCCACAGTAAAGGTGCCTGCTCCTTTTAAAGTCCGGATCTAGGACGAAAGCTTTATAGGCCAAACGCTTCCCGAGCGTCGGCGCAGTAACGGTCCACATCCAAGACCAGATCCTGTCCGCGCGGATCCATCGCAGGAACCGTGCAAACCTTTGCGCCATGGCGCAGGCAGAAGATGCTCAGGTCGGCTTGAACCGAAGAATCCGAAAACTTGTAGCGATCCGGATTGTAAGGATCCAGGGTCGCAAAGGTCCGTTCCAACTGGTCATACTGACGAATCAATGTGACTGAACAACGACCAATGGTGATCGGCGCTTGCGCAAAAACAGAAGATGAAAAAACCAGACCTACAACGACCCCAAGTGTTTGAAACATGGCCCTGACCTAGCAATTGTAACGCACCAGGTCAATACGTTATTTCTTTAAAAACTTCATTCCGGCGGCCACCAGGCGCTTCCGGAAACCCGCTTCTGGGGCGGGTCCCAGGGCTAGGATGCTGCGGTCATCGGTCGCTAGTAGTTTTCGGGCAACCCGCCGGACGTCCTCGGCCGTCACCCGGTCAATTTCTTCGCAAACCTGGCCCGTCGAAAAGTACTTCCCGAAGATGATCTCGTTTTTAGCGATGCTGATCATCCGCGATTCCACGCTGTCGCTTGAAAGTTGGATTCCAGCTTTCAGGTTTTCTTTGATCATCGACAGTTCCTGTGGGGTCAGAAGTTCCTTCTTCAATTTCACCACACAGTCTTCGATCAACTTCAGGCAAAGCGGTACTTGCTTCAGGCTAGTCGCAGCGTAGACCGTGAAAATGCCGGTTTCTTGAAACGGCGCCATGCTGGAATAGACGGTGTACGCCAAGCCGTGTTTTTCCCGAATTTCTTGGAAAAGCGAGGAACTCATTCCACCACCCAAGTACACATTCAAAAGCAGGGCCGCGAAGCGGTCTTTGGATTGGTAGGTCGGACCGGGTACTCCCCAAATCAAATGAACCTGTTCGGTGGGCCTTTTCAGCCACCAAAAGCCGGGCTGAATCGGCGGCACCTTCATCAAGTCCGATGCGTGAAACTTGACCCCTGGGGCACCGCGGGGGCCCTGGCTTCCCTTGGGCACTTTATTGCGGGAGCCATTTTCGGGGCGACCCGGCCAGTTCTTCTTGGTCAAAGATCCCAGCTTTTTGACCAGACCTGCATGCGAAACGTTTCCGACCACCGACACAACCAGCTGATCTGGACGGTAGTGATGATGGAAATAATCCATCAAGGTTTTGCGGGACATCTTTCGAATACTGGAAACAGTTCCCAAGATAGGACGCCCCAGCCCGTGAACACCTGCCTGCGTTTCAAAAATTTTTTCAAAATAGATGTCAAAGGCCAGTTCTTCGGGCGTTTCATCGACCATCGAAATTTCCTGCAAAATCACTTTTCTTTCGCGTTCGATTTCTTCGGGGCTGAACTTCGAATCCAGCAGAATGTCGCGAAGAATGTCGATGGCCAGATTCACGTCTCGATTCATCAAATAGACGTGAAAACAGGTGTATTCACGTGCGGTGAAAGCGTTGAATTCTCCGCCCACCCGATCTACTTCCTGTGCGATATCCAAGGCACTGCGTTTACCCGTGCCCTTAAAAAGCATGTGTTCTAAAAAATGAGAAACACCCGCTTCATGAACGGTTTCGTGGCGTGTCCCCGCCTTGACCCAAACCCCAATCGAAAGCCCGCGAAACTGGGAATACTTTTCTGAAACGACGGTCAGTCCATTCGGAAGCACGGACTTCTTAAAGCGGTCCTTGGATCCGCTCATGAACGGCCCTTCTTTTTCTTTTTGTCGCCTTTTCGCCGCATACGCTTGGCTTTTTGCATTTTCCGCATCGACGCTTCGACCCGGGCCAAGGTCTTTTTCAAACGCGCGACGTGAACCACGCCCGTGCCCGGAATTGCCAAGGGCGCCTGCGTGACCCCGATCACGATTCCGGTGGTGGGCGACAAAATCCGGTGAACCGACCTGCCAAAGGGGTTCAAGATTTCACCCACTAAATCGCCTTCGTAAACCAAGTCCCCCGGCTTCACTTCAAGATCCAGAATCCCGCCTTTTTCCGAACGAAACCAGTCGCTGTCTTTGACGATGACCTGAAAGGGCGGTTTGAAAGATGAATCCTTGGGAAGCATTCCCATTCCGGAAAGAACCGATAAAACACCCCGAAGTCCGATCATGGAAGTTTTGTGCGAAAACTTACCCGTTTCGCCGGCTTCAAAAATGATTGTGGGAACGCCCGCTTCGGTCGCTTCACGTCGAAGTGACCCGCGTAGCCCCTTTTGATCGACCAGGACGGTTGCACCGAAAAGCCGCGCCAGTTGGCGGACTTTGGTGTCTGACATGTCACCGCGAATGTGCGGAAGATTCAGGCGGCCGTGCGCGGCCGTGTGAAGATCGATTCCAAAATCACAGCGCCGAATGACTTCGTCGAAAATTTCGAAAGCGACCCTTTCGGCGTTATTCCCTTTTCGTTTGCCGGGAAAGAAGCGGTTTAGGTCGCGGTGGTAGGGCAAATAACGCGACTGACTATGAAAACCTTGAATATTTACGACTGGAATGGCGATCAAGGTGCCCATCAATTGGTCGTGGTTGACGTCGAAGATCAGGCGCCTGACGATGTCGACGCCATTGATTTCGTCGCCATGCACCGCCGCCGTGACAAAGGCCACTGGCCCGGGTTTGCGACCGCGAATGACCGTGATGGGAATCTGGATTGCGGTCGAAAGGAAAGACTCGGAAATTTTTAGGTAAATTTCACGGGTTTCGCCTTGCGCCACTCCGACACCACGGATCTTGAACTCCTCCTGACTTGAGTCCATCATCCATAGATTATACACCAGAACCCCATGAAGAAGGCAGCTGCCCCACGCTCAAAAAAGAGTTCCTCAAAGACTTCGACCCAGTCTGGGAAAAAACTGCCTACTGTTTTGCCCCCAACCGTTCTGCCAAACGAATCCAAATCCGCGAAGCCCACGTACAAGAAAGCCCCGGAAGACATCGAAGTCGGCACAGATGAAGCCGATGAAATTGAAGAACAGGACGATTCGATCGAATCCGAAGACCAGGCCCAAGAAATCGGCGCCCAGGCGCTAGCGCTTCGAGGATCTGCAGATTCGGAAGATTCTAACGACATCGATCGCGAAGTCGCGACCCAGGCATCGCAGCTGGGTGCTTCAGATCCGCTAAAGCGGTACATGGAAGAAGTTCGAAGGCATCCCCTTTTGGACCCCGAAGAAGAATTCCGCTTGGCCCAAGACCTTCAACAAAAAGGCGATCTTTCGGCCGCAAAACGCCTGGTTTCAGCAAATCTTCGCCTGGTCGTGAAGATCGCGTTTGAATATCGAAGCCTTTACGCAAACGTTTTGGATTTAATTCAAGAAGGAAACATCGGCCTGATGAAGGCTGTTTCGAAATTCGACCCCACCAAGGGCGCGCGCCTGGGCTACTATTCGTCGTGGTGGATTCGTTCGTATATTCTGAAATACCTTTTGGACAATTTCCGTCTGGTTCGAATTGGAAAAACCCAGGCACAGAAAAAACTTTTTTATCACCTGCTTCGCGAAAAGGAACGCCTTGAAGCACAGGGGATCTTGGCCGGACCCAAGCTATTGGCCGAAAAACTGGATGTCCGTGAAAAAGACGTCGTTGAAATGTCGCATCGCCTGTCTTCGCGTGGCGCGGAAAGTTCGCTGGATGCGCCCATGGATCAAAGCGGCGAATCCCGCGCGACTCAGATGGATTTTTTGGTCGACGATCACGAAAATCCAGATCAAGCGCTGGAACGTGAACAACTTTTGAATCTTTTGAAGGGAGAACTTCCCGCTTTTGAAAAAACCTTAAGCGACAAAGAACTTCGAATCCTTCGTGAACGCTTGCTTGCCGAAGAACCCAAGACCCTTCAAGAAATCGCTGACCATTACGGACTGACTCGCGAACGTTCGCGTCAGATCGAAGTGAAAGTGATCGAGAAGCTTCGGGACTTTTTGGAACCTAAGTTCGGCGGCCGAACCGAAACGAGCTCGGCCCGAAATACATCGAAGAAACCGACGCGCTAACGAAGGGGAATCCCTTTAGGGCAGTGGCATTTCAAAGCCTGATAGCCGATGTCCACGCAAGTCGCTGGGACTTCTTTGGATACGACTTCCTTGCCCTTTCCTTCCTGCGTAATGACCAAACAACCCGTCGGGCCATCGCTAAGCTTTGATGGGCCCGAAGAGCAGGCAGCTAGCCCGGTTAGCAGCGCTACGTAACTTATTGAAATTACAGTGTTCTTAATAATAGTCTCGTTTCAAAAATCCCATTTACAGTTTAAATTCCAACGTGTTACGACCCCGGGACAATAAAAATAAATAAAGAGAGAGAAAAATGGCAGGCAAAACCGCTCAAAAGGATAAAAACTCAGCAGTTATTCAGAAGTTCGCAGTCGGTGCGAAAGACGTTGGATCTCCAGAAGTCCAAGTCGCTCTTCTGACCCAACGGATCAATCACTTGACCGGACACTTCAAAGACCACGACAAAGATCATCACTCCAAGCGCGGCTTGTTGAAAATGATCGGACAGCGTCGCCGTCTTTTGACCTATCTTCGCAATAAAGACTCGAAGCGCTACACCAAGCTGATTCAAGCTTTGGATCTTCGTAAGTAAACGCATTCCAATATCGCGCTAATCACGCAAAATTTTCGGCCCCACGACGGCCCTAGTTTTTGTCTAGGCAGACGTGTGACCTGACCAACAGATCTTTCTAGATCGTAAGGAAAAAACCATGTTCAACATCCAACGTGTATCCACGGAAATGGGCGGCAAACCGCTGACCATCGAAACCGGAAAACTAGCCAAGCAGGCAGACGGTTCAGTCTTCGTCAGCTACGGCGACACTCGCGTTCTGGTCACCGCTTGTTCGGCTAAAGAACCCAAGCCTGGCCAAGGCTTCTTCCCTTTGACGGTTGAATTTGCCGAAAAATTCTACGCTTCCGGAAAAATTCCTGGCAGCTTTCACAAGCGCGAAGGCCGTCCGACCCAAGAAGCGACCCTTTCAGCCCGTCTGATCGACCGCCCCATTCGCCCACTTTTCCCTGAAGGCTACCTAAACGACACGCAAGTCGTCGCGACGATCATGTCCGTCGATCCAGACGCAGACGTCGATGTCGCAGCCGCGATCGGCGCAAGCGCAGCCCTTCACATTTCGGACATCCCATTCAACGGACCTACGGCTGCTTGCCGTGTGGGCCGCATCAATGGACAGATCGTCATCAACCCAACCTGGCAACAAATCGATAGCGGCGAAACCGACATGGAAATCATGGTCGCCGGCACCGAAAAAGCCATCATGATGGTTGAAGGCGGCGCCCGCGAAGCCACCGAAGAACAAGCATTGGAAGCGATCATGGCAGCTCACCGCGAAATCGGCAAAGTCGTGAAAGCGATTCACGAACTTCGCAAGCTTTGCGGCAAAGAAAAGCGCGAATTCACCCCACAAGCAGTGGAAGCGTCCGTGAAATCCAAAGTCGAATCTTTGGCAACCGACGGCTTGAAAAAAGCCCTTCGCACGAAGGACAAAGGCGCTCGCTATGACTTGGTGGACGAAACCAAGAAAAAGACGATGGAAACCTTGGTTCCAGAATCGCTGAAAAAATCAAATCCAGAAGAAGCGGCCAAGATCGCTAAAGACGCCGCAACGGCGTTTGAAACGCTTCAGTACAACTTGATGCGTGAAATGATCTTGTCAGACAAGATCCGCATCGACGGACGCGACACCAAGACCATTCGCCCGATCACGGTCGAAGCAGGACTTCTGCCACGCGTTCACGGAAGCGCGCTTTTCACTCGCGGCGAAACCCAGGTTTTGGCTGCCGTGACCTTGGGCACGACTGACGACGAACAGATCGTCGACACGATGTTCGTGAACACCATGCGCAAGTTCATGCTTCACTACAACTTCCCACCTTACAGCGTCGGCGAAACCGGCCGTATGGGTGGCACCAGCCGCCGCGAAATCGGCCACGGCGCTTTGGCCGAACGTTCGATCAAGGCGATGATGCCGAAGTACGAAGCGTTCCCATACACAGTCCGAATCGTCTGCGAAACCTTGGAATCCAACGGTTCGTCTTCGATGGGTTCGGTTTGCTCGACCTCGATGGCGTTGATGAACGCAGGCGTTCCTTATCCAAAGCCAGTCGCAGGTATTGCGATGGGCTTGATCAAGGAAGGATCTCGCACCGCGGTTCTTTCGGACATCTTGGGTGACGAAGATCACTTGGGCGACATGGACTTCAAAGTCGCAGGAACCAAAGACGGCATCACCGGCATTCAGATGGACATCAAAATCGAAGGCATCGATGAAAGCATCTTGAAGACTGCGCTTTCGCAAGCTCGTGAAGGCCGCCTTCACATCTTGGGCGAAATGTCGAAAGCCATCAGCCAGCCGAACAAAGAAATGTCTCCGTTTGCTCCGCGAATCACGACGATCAACATTCCCGTCGACAAGATCCGTGAAGTCATCGGTTCAGGCGGTAAGGTCATTAAGGACATCATCGCTCAGACCGGCGCGAAAATTGACATCAACGACAATGGCGTCATCAACATCGCTTCGAACGACGGCGTGGCTTCACAAAAAGCCATCGACATCATTCGTGGCATCTGCGCAGAAGTCGAAGTGGGCAAGACCTACAAAGGCGTCGTCAAGAAGATCGTCGATTTCGGCGCATTCGTCGGCGTTTTGCCAAACCAAGATGGCCTGTTGCACATTTCGGAAATCGCTTACGAACGCGTGAACACCGTCACCGACCACATGAAGGAAGGCGACGAAATCGAAGTCAAAGTCATTGAAGTCGATAAGTCGGGCAAGATCCGTCTGTCACGCAAGGCACTTCTTCCGATGCCAGAAGGTTACACGCCACGCGAAGGCGGCGGCGGCGGCGACCGCGGCCCTCGCGGCGACCGTGGCGGTCGTGATGATCGTGGCCCACGTGGCGACCGGGGTGGACGTGATCGTCCACGCGGTGATCGCCCTGCACGCGAAGACCGTGACGATCGCGGGAATCGCTAAGCTTAAAGTAACAAGACAGGGACGAGCCGAAATGTGCTCGTCCCGATCGTTTGAAAAAGGGGACTGAAGCTCAGTCCCCTTTTCTTTTTCTGATTTACTTCGTTCCGATGAATTCCCAAACCAGCTTGTTGCCAGCGGAAGTTTGGGTTCCGCCTTTCATGTAACCATTCGGATCCACGACCCCGGAACCCGTTGCGATAGCGGGAATCAGTTCGCGATCCGTTCGATTTGAACCTGTGTCGGTGCAAGTAAAGACCATGTCATAAGACTTTGGGTTTTCTGGCGAACTGCCCGCACCGTAGGTTCTAGGATTGCCCTGCAGGAAGCTATAAACAGCGTAAGCCGAAAACCTGGACCCTGATTGGGACAGAGTAAACGTTCCGCTTCCGTCTGAAGTACACGTATTGATCTTGTCGCTTGTGTTTGTCTTCGATCCGGCCCCTTCTGTGGAAAAGATCGGATTTTTCATGGCGTTCGTTACATTCTGAATCACACGACACAAGGTACCGAAGCTTGCCGGGCCGCAAGGATCGATGTCTTCTTCGATCACCTGATAGGCGTAATCACCCAGCCCTGAAAGCAGTTCAAACTGATCGGTCAGGCGCCCGTCAGAATCGCGCTTGGCCTTGAACGACAAGTTGTAGTTCACGACGATGTGTCGAAGATTGTAGTTCCCGGTGCCTTTAACTCCGGTTTCTTTCCGCATCGAAGACTGCATTTTTCCGGTGACGACATAGCAAGGCATGTTGTTGGCTTTGGCAGACAATCGAACCTTTCCCGTTCCGTCCCAGATGCCGAAAGGTGCTTCGAAATCTGACCGCGAAAAGACCATCACCATTTCTTCGATCGGTCCAACGCCGGGCTCATCAAAACAAAATTGACGTTGGAAATTTCTTCTGGCCCCTGGCTTTGGATCCCAATCTTCGGTCGACCAAGAACCATTCTTCTTGATCAGGACTCGAAGGTGGAAATCTTCCTCTTCGGCCCCACCGCGATTCCAAGAAAGGGTCAAAGTCTTCACGTTTGGATCGATGGTGAAGTGTTCGTAAGCGCGAGTCAGACCCATGGGGAATTCCAGCAACTTTTCATATTCAAAGTCGCCTTTTCCATCCAGTTTCACCGGTGCTTGAATTTTGAAACCCGAAGCGGCAGACGCCGTCGAATCTTGCGGGTGCTCTTCAAAGCCATCCCACTGCTTGAACGAAGGCGGATTGCCTTCTTGGTTCCAACCCGTGACTGAAAATTCTGGCCAAATCTTCTTGAATCCACCGCTGAAAATTTTGTCCATCGATCGGATCGGGTTCAGCCCTTTTTCCATCAAGTAAAGATCGCGAACCCAAGCGGTTCCAAACTTTTTTTCCATCGCCAGATAGAAAACCCAGGTGTCATACGCGGCATCAATTAGGCTGTAACGGCCGTAGTGCGTGAAAAGTTCCCATTCATGTTCGATGTCGTTTGAAGGGAAAGTATGGTGGGTTGCCCAGTTCGCGATTCCTTCGTCGGTATCTGCATAGTCATCGCAGGAAAGATTTCTTTCAAACGTGAACTGAAACACATGGAACAATTCATGCGTGATCGCGAATTCGGCGTACTTCTGATTCACGTAAGGACGATGCGGATCCAAGATGATGAATGACGGACGTTTCGAACAACCGTTCGGATAGGTGACGGTCAAGCCACGAGCGTCCGATATCGGCGCCAAATAGATATCCAATTTTCCGTTCCCGCCGTCGCACCAAACGTGTTGGCTGCCGTCCTGCGCGGTGAACGTATAGGACCCGCTATCGTTCAAAATAGTTTGACCCGTCAGTGCTTCGTGATGAGCCTTCGCCGTCACCAGCGCCGGTTTCAACATGTTGATCAGCGTTGTGTAGTACTGGGACGGTGGGATCAAAAGCGAGCCTTGTTCATTCTTGTACCAAAAGCGGAAATCGCCATCGTCAACAAAGACCCAAGCGCCGGCCGGAAAGGGTTCAGGAATCGGAGCCGTTCCAGCGCAAACCGATGCCGCCGTTTGTCCAAACTTCAATCCTGTAGCCGGATAAAGGGTGTACGGATTTGCGCGAATCTGGCTGTGAACACCCACAGGTGGCTTCACTTTGCCCGTGCCTGAATAAAAACTTTCAGGATTACTTGGGGGAAGTAAATACGGAATGATCGCCAACTGGGCGTCTAGGCCCAGCGACGGAAGCGCGGCTTGTGCGGCATTCAGAAGCTGTGGGCTTAATTCAGTGTCGTCATGGGTCACGCCGCCCGACGCTGCGGGCGATGGCGAAACCGATGGGGTCGGACGGTATTGGGTCGGCAGGGCAGCGGGATGGACGCGAGCTTGGACTCGGTAGACCCAGGCTTGATCCACCGTGATCTTTTGATCTTCCAGATCCTTCATGATCTTTCCGTCGGCTGAATTCGGATTTGTTCCTTGGGTCGGAGGAATGGGAAGCCCTGAAGGGAAGCCCGAAGGTAGGCCTGTTGGCCAAGTCGAAGGGTCCTGGCGGGCCCAGCATTCCCAGGTGGTGCATTCCTCTTTGGCAGCGGATTGTCCGCCCCCACCGCCCCCGTCATTACAGGCCTGCAAGCCTGCGAAAACGATGACTGCTGCTACCCCAAACCCCAAGTATCGACGATGAAACATGCCATCGTCTGATCACGAACAGGGGTGTCTGACAACCTTTTGATGCCTGGTGCGTTATTTTGATCGAATTTCAGACGACGTCCGGAAAACAACCCAATATAACGCGCCGAGCATCAAAAGGTTGTCAGACACCTAAAAAGAGACCTAAAAAGAGATCAGCCGGATCTGTGAATCACAGATTCGGCTGAGTCCCATCGGTTACTTTTACACCCTTGGTTTGTCCTTAGCCCCTTTGACCAATCCGGCCCGAAGGTGACCACCTTCTCGGCTCGGGGGTTAGGCTTTGTTTCGTCTCTCGCTCCCCCCTTTCGGGGGAAGCGAGGAACCTCGACGAAACTCTAGCCTGGTCCGGTAGGACTCACTGCTTGGCCGAAGCCGGAGCACGCGAACTCTTCACAGGAATGTCCGCGTATTGGATGTCTTTAGCTAGGTCGAATCCAAGCTGTTTAGCTAGGAAGTTGACCTTGGTAACATCGCGTTCTGCGTCTTTGCGCTCTTTTGCAATGATCGCCAATTCAGGAGTGTTGCCTTCGGAAGGATCCAAGTGCAAACGGGACAATTCGCCCAGTTTCTCGCTGTTTTTGTCGATCGTCTTGCGGCATTCAACAGCCGTCAGACGGCCGTAGAATGGACGCATTTGCAAGTATTCGTCCGACAGCTTGTTCAAGTTGTCGGTGTCATGAGCCGACACTTCTTTTTCAGGAACGAACTCGCCGGTTTCGTTCACGTAACGTGACATCACCAGAAGATCGTACTTTTTGAAGTGTTCGATCCATGCTTTTTCTTGAGCGCCCAATTTCTTATATTGAGCAACCACTTTGACTTTCAGGGCGTCAAGATCCGCAATGCGTTTCTTCCCTTCAGCCAATTGGGTCTTCAACTCTTCCCTCGCCCGCCGAAATTCCGTCCGAATGATCGGAGACATTTCTGGATTATTGATCGTTTTGTCATCCGCAAGCGAGGAGCCCGAGATAGCAAAACCGGTGACTAGCACCATACCTAATACCCGACTAGAGCTAATGTGTTTCATAGCAACTAACTGATCGGAGTTCGGGGTTAAAACTTGACTGGAATGGTCTGGATACATTTTAACTATAAATTTCAGTAAGTTAAGCAAAAATCACCCTTAACAATCCAAGACCTATTTGGGGCTATTTTCTTGAACAAGAAGCTGAAGTGCATCGAAGTAAGCCGCGACCCTTTTCGAAACGCCTTCAGGCATCTGAATGGGCAGATTCTGAATTTCATCCAAGAATGCCTGACGTTTAGGAAGCAGCTCTTTTGAATACCGAAGGAACTCGGCCTTCCACCTAGCCACATTTAGATTTGGAATTTCGCCGTTGAACCCGCTGGTCTTCCCTTCAAAGTTGGATTGCAACCGAGAAAGAATCGAATTCACGGACTCGTTTCCTTGAAAGATGATGTCGGCCGAAATCGCCATGTCATACGGTAGAACCCCTGCGTAGACACCGACTTCCTTTAGATTGGCCTTCTTTTTGTCCTGAACCTTTTTCATCAAGACAACGGTGTTTTTGTTTTTGCCTAGATCGTAGTCCCAGTTCGCGGCCAAAACTTCGATCAGAATCGTTGGAATCGCCAAAGTATGGTCGGACTTCGCATCTGTCATGAAGTCGATATCGTTATACCCAGGCTTAAACATCTTTAGGTGCAGCACGCTGACGTCCAGCCTTTTTTCGACATCTTTGTCGGGCTCGATAAAAAAGCCGTACTGCATTTTCTTCACGAAACGTCGATTCCCTTTTGACGAATCCAGGTAATGGACCTGGGCCAGACGAACCCGAAACGCTGGAAAGCCTGAAACTTCCATCCACCTTTGCGTCAGGTATTCCATCATCACGCTTCCGTGTTCTATGGGGTTTAGCTTCTTGCCCATGAATCCAGCACCGTTCTCGGCAAAGTAGCATTCCGAAACCCACTTCATGTCGTTGTCTTTCAACGGATCAAAAAGGGTTCCTTGAATTTGCGCATCTTTTTTGTCCCAAATCACCTTGAGCAATGGAACCGGACAGGTCCCACGCCCGCCACCCCGTCTTTGCAATTGAACCGGAAACTTTTGACCGTGGCTTTTTATTTCAATCATCCCGGGCGACTGGGTCAAACGATGATCCGGAACATTAAACCCGGGCCCGCCATCACCCTTCAATTTTCCGCTGAATTGTCCGGTAATCTTCACCTTCAGCAAGGTTCGACGATCAAAAAGCCCTTCGACTTTCTTCTCGGCCTTCTTTTGCGCCTCACACTTGGCGCAATGACCGTCCAGTTTCTTGATCGCGTCTTCGCCTTCCTTCATCGCCTGAAGCGCCTGGGGAACTTCCTGGGCTTGGGCCGAACCGGAAAAAGCGGACAAAAATAGAATCATCCCAATCCAGGCGTTCATTAGGGCTGGGCTTTCTTGGATTGAATAAAGGCCCGCAATGCCGTGAAGTAGTCCGCCAGCATCTGGTCCACATTGCTTGGAAGCGCTGAAGGGAGAGCTTTAAGTTCCTGGCGGATGATGTCTTCTTTGGTTTCCAGAATCTGTGCGTACTTCAACCATTCTGAATGCCAATAATCAGGGCTACCTTTCAAAAGCACACGTTCACCATTGGACCAGCTTCCGTGTCCGCCAGCGTAGCTTTTGTTCAGGACCTGAGCCCAATCGACCATTGAATAATTCAAAATCCGTCCCGGAATAAGGGTCATGTCGTAGGGCAGAAATCCGGCATAGGACCCCGTTTTTTTGAAATCTTCTTTTTTAAGGTCCATTTTCTTCATCAAGACGACCGTGTTCTTGTTTTCCCAGACCTTGTAGTCTTCGTTCTGAAACAAGTCCTCGAGCAGAATTCCTGGAATCGCCAGGGTCATGTCTGAACTTGGATTCTGGGTCAGGTCGAAACTATTGTTTTCAGCGGCAAACTTCTTCACCGGCACCACGGTAACTTTCAGGCGATGTTCCACATCTTTGTCGGGTTCTAAAAAGTACCCATAATGGTCGTTCCCCCGGAAAGTCTTCTTGCCTCGATTGTCCAGGTCCTCGTAAGTCACCTTGGCCAGACGAACCCTAAGCGCGGGAAAGCTTGAAAGTTCCATCGCGCGCTGAGCGAAGTATTCTAGCAGGATTTCGCGAGTCTGGCCCAGCGAGCAGTCCGACACCCACTTCATGTCGTTGTCTTTTAGTGGATCAAGCAGCGTCCCCTGGACGTCTTTGGCTTTTTTATCCCAAATCACCTTCATCAATGGGATCTCGCATCCGCCCCGCGCCCAGCCCCGGCGTTCAAGTCGGACGGAAATTTTCTGATCGTAAGGCGATCCGATCAGAAGCTCTCCATCAGACTGGGTCGCTTCTTGCTGCGCCTTATCTTGGCCCTTGTCCTTCAGCCCAACGCTAAAGTGCCCGCGAATTTTCAGTTCAAGCACCGTGCGGCTGTCAAAAAGCCCTTCGACTTTTTTAGCGGCTTTTTGGGCTTCACATTTCGCGCATGGCCCTTCCAGTTTCTGGATCGCCTTTTGACCCTCATCCAGCGCTTTCACAGCGGCAGGAAGGTCCTGTCCCCAAGAAATTGACGCGCTTGCTAAGTAATTCAATAAAATGAATGCCAGCACCATGCCTAAGTATCGGAACTTTTCGCTGTAATCCTAAGGGCTAGACCCTTATAACCACTGAAAATCCATGAATTTCGAAGCCACAGAAATCCAATCCCAGCTTTCCGACTTGGCCAAAAAATTTGTCCGTAACGAGATCTTTCCGGTCGTCGAAAACGACGAACACGAAGAAAAATTTCGTCCCGAACTGATCCAAAAATTGGGTGATCTAGGCCTGACCGGGATTCCGGTTTCAGAAGACCTGGAAGGCGCGGGACTTGGCTACCAAGAATATGCCCGGGTCATTGAAGAACTGGCTGTAGGAAGCGCTGCATATGCGGTCAGCGTCGCGGTGACGGGACTTCCCCAGGCGATCCTTTCCAAGTACGGCACCGAAGCACAGAAAAAGAAATACATCCCACGCCTGGCTAGCGGCAAAGCGATTGGTGCCTTTAGTCTAAGCGAAGCAGGTGCGGGATCCGACGCGGGTTCGCTTCGCACAAGTGCAGTCCTTCATCGAAGCCCTTCGGGTGATTATTATGTCGTCAACGGCACCAAACTTTGGACCACGCAGGCCGATATCGCTGAAACCATCATCTTGATGGCCCGAACAGGTGGCCCAGGTCCAAAAGGCGTTTCCGCTTTCATTCTGGAAAAAGGAATGCCTGGCCTGAAGATGGGAAAACGCGAAAAGAAAATGGGAATGGGAATTTCACACACGATGGAAGTCGTGTTGGAAAACGTCAAAATTCCCATAGAAAACCGCATTTCCGACGAAGGCGACGGTTTCAAAGTCGCGATGGTCGCTTTGGACAGCGGTAGAATCACGATTGCGTCGACCGCCGTCGGTGTCGCTCGCGGCGCGCTTGAAGTTGCACTTTCGCATGCGAAGACCCGCGAACAGTTTGGAAAACCGATTTCGGAATTTCAGGGCGTCAGCTTCATGTTAGCCGACATGGCTACACTTTTGGATTGTTCAAGAATGCTGGTTCAACGTGCTGCCTGGTTGAAAGACAACGGCAAACCGTTTTCTACCGAAGCGGCGATGGCAAAAGTTTTCGCAACCGACGCGGCGATGAAGATCACCACCGACGCCGTTCAGATCCTAGGCGGATCTGGCTACACTCAGGAATTTCCGGTTGAACGCTACATGCGCGAAGCCAAGGTTCTTCAAATCGTCGAAGGCACCAACCAGATCCAGCGCCATGTGATCGGAAGAAATCTGGTTTCTCCGCGAACGGGTTCAAATTCATGATTGCCAAATCAACTGCGACTGCACTTCGTCTTGGAAACTCTCCGATCCATTGGGATTGGACTCGCTTAAATGCGGGTGGTGTCCTTCTGGAATCCGAAATTAAGGAATTAGAAAAGGAATTCGCCCTATCCTGGGAAAAGCTTCGATCCCGTTTTCTTTCGGGCGAAGTCGGATTTTACCATGCTCCGACCGAACCGGAATTGAACCAAGCCAAGGAAAGTATCCAGCTTGCGAATGAATTATTGGAAAAACATCATTTCACCGACGCCCTTTTTCTAGGGATCGGCGGAAGTTCACTGGGACCGATCGCGCTTCTTTCGGCGCTTCGTGAAAAAGCCCATGATCAAGTCCGAATCCATTACCTGGAAAACCCAGACCCGATCGAATGGAAGATGACCTTGAAGCGTCTGAACCCAGAATCGACACTGGTGGTTCCGGTTACAAAATCCGGTTCGACTTTTGAAACCATCGCCCAGTTTTTGTTGGCGCTGGATTGGCTGGGAAAAGACCGCTGGAAATCCAACGTAGTCTGCCTGACCGATCCAGAAAAAGGCGACCTGCTTCAGTTTGCGAAGAAAAACGATTTGCGATGCCTGAAGATTCACCCGTCGTTGGGTGGTCGCTTCAGCATTTTTTCCCCAGTTGGACTTTTTCCCGCAGCCCTTTGCGGATTGAACGTCGAAGCTTTTCTGAAAGGCGCATCGGATGTTCGCGACTTCAACGAAAAGGTTTCACTGGATCGCAATCCGTTTTTTCAAATCGGTTCAGAACTGATCCGCCAGTTTGAAGAACGCCCAATTCACATCTGCATGCCGTATTCGACCCCGCTTCGCGCGATGGGTTCTTGGTTCGTTCAGCTTTGGGGCGAAAGCTTGGGCAAGGACGAAAAAGGATTCACGCCCCTAAGCGCATTGGGTGCGACTGACCAGCACAGCATCCTGCAATTGATGCGTGATGGTCCAGATGACAAGATCACTTGGTTTTTGAAAGTTGACCAAGTTTCCGACCCCGTCACGATCCCAGAAGCTCTTCCAGGCGGGGCAGGTGCCACGCCATCCAGCTTCACGCAACTGCAGGGACATTCGTTACATCGGTTATTGAATGTCGAAGCCGACGCCATCGCCCAAGTCTTGACCAAAAGGGAAAGACCCCACCTGATCGTGACCTTGGATCAGTTAGACGAAGCCGCCATGGGTTCTCTATGCTTTTCATGGGCATTGCTCACCGCGGTAACCGGTACCCTTTGGGGCGTTGACCCCTTTGACCAACCCGGGGTTGAAGAAGGCAAAATCTACATTCGCGAATCGCTCGCCCGATTGCGCAACGAGTCCAGAAGTCGTTGATTTGAATTGGAAAAGTGAGAAAGGGTTGCGAGCCCCGAGGCTTCCCGTTACCCTTACCTTTATGAGCGACGAGGGATCCAACAATCCGCAGATTGTTTCCGATCGGACTACAATCATCACCAAGGAAACCGACACCCAAAAGCGTGACATGGCTCGCGCTAAGGACACGGCTGCTTGTTTGATCATCGTTCGCGGAACGCCCCAGGGCGAAAGATTTTTCATCACCCAGGATGGAATGCACATCGGTCGCGATCCCGCTGTTGAAATCAGTGTCGCAGATCCCAGCATTTCCAGAAAACACGTCATCATCAACAAGAAGGATGGCGAAATCGTGATCACGGACTTGGGATCGTCCAACGGCACCTTCATTAACGAAAAGAAAATCGAAGCAAACAACCCGACCCAGCTTCACAAAGAAGACATGCTTCGAACCGGAAATACGATTTTCAAATACCTTCCCGCCGGAGCACTTGAAACCTTGGCCTGGGAAAATTTGGGTTCGGCCGCGCACACGGATCCGATGACCCGAATCTATAACAAGGGTTTTTTGCTGGATGCTTTGGAATCCGAATTTAAACGCGCCAAAGCATTGCACCAGGAATTTTCAGTTCTGTTCTTTGACTTGGATCATTTCAAAAAAATCAACGACGGCTACGGTCACGATGCGGGCGATTACGTATTGAAAGAATTCACCAGCCTGGTCAAGACTTCGCACCTTCGCCCAAAAGACATTTTCGCGCGTTACGGCGGCGAAGAATTCGTCGTTCTTTTGGCCAATACTGCGGCAAAAGCAGCCCAAGACATCGCCGAACGGATTCGAGCAGCCGTCGAAGCGCATGCCTTTATCTATGAAGGAAAACGCCTGCCCGTGACCACAAGCATGGGCGTGGCCGAACTGAACGCGACCGTCGAATCGGCACAAACCCTTTTAAAAGCAGCGGATAAGGCTTTGTACACGGCCAAGCAAACTGGCCGAAATAAAGTTGTCGTCAGCAGTTAGTTTTTTCGTTAAGGCCTTCTTACAGGCCCATGCAGACCCCTATTCAACGGATCCAGACCTTACCCCGAAACGTCGCCGAACGCATCGCCGCCGGTGAAGTGATCGAAAGACCTTCTAGCGTCGTTAAAGAACTGGTCGAAAATTCGATCGACGCGGAAGCCTCGATGATCGAAGTTCAGCTGGAAGACGGCGGCAAGAAACTGATTCAAGTCACCGACGACGGTTACGGCATTCACCCAGACGATCTTGCGCTTTCGCTGGAACGCCACGCAACTAGCAAACTAAAAACCCTGAACGATCTAGAAAGCATCGCGACCCTGGGATTTCGTGGCGAAGCACTTCCGTCGATCGCAGCCGTTTCAGATCTCGAAATTCTAAGCCGTCGCCGCGCCCCGGAAGAATCCAAGACCGCAGAAGCTTTTCACGTTCGCGTGACCGACACATACTGGACCCATCGCGACCCATTAAAGGCAAAACCTGTGACCTTTGGCCAGTTCCTGGGCCGCGCCCACGGAACCCAGATTCGGGCCCAAAGTCTTTTTTCACAGGTCCCAGCACGTCAGAAGTTTTTGAAATCCAATTCGTCAGAAGCGTCGCAAGTTCGAGACTGGCTTGAGCGCCTTTCCCTGACCCACCCCACCGTCGGCTTTCGATTGGTCAACGATGGAAAGGTCCTTTTTCAGGTTCGGAGCGAAAACAAGTCGCAAGAAGTAAACGAAAAGAACCGCGTGCACGCGATTTTGGCCGGAGGTGAAGACTTCCCGATTGCTTCAAGACGAAGTGTTTTGGATTCTGGGATCGAAGTGCGTGCGTACTGGGTTCAGGGCATGAGCCTGTCGCACACACGAAAACTGGTTCAAGTCGTGAACGGCCGCGCGGTTCGCGATCGCCTTCTTCAACAAGCCATTTTGAATCCGTTCAAGCAGGCGCTTTTGCCGGGCCAGTTTCCCGCGGTCGCCGTGTTCTTGGACCTGCCCTTGTCGTCGGTTGACGTGAACGTTCATCCCACCAAATCCGAAGTTCGTTTCCTGGATTCATCGGCTGTTTTCCGCGCGGTTGCCGAAACCTTAGAAAAGCTGATCCGTGAAAAGGGTGCGACAGGCTTTTTGGCGTCGACACCGGCTAGCGCATTGAACCCAAAGTCTAGTTATTCCTTCAGCATTCCGGTTATGGAACCCCGCCAGGAAGATGCCTTTGGCGGACACGCCACCGCAACATCGCCGTGGCAAGAAACAGCGCAGAATCCAGAGCAGGAATCGGTGCGAAATCCAGAACAATCCAGCGCAAGCGAAAAACCAAAAGTGGCCCCAAACGCAGCCGCTGAAATTCTTTCGGGCCGATTTCGCGGTACATTTTTTCAAACTTATATTGCGTTGGAAAAGGGCGAAGAACTGGTTTGGGTGGATCAACACGCAGCCGACGAACGCATTCGCTACGAAAAGCTAAAGGCCAAGATCCTGGACCCCAAGCGCGCCGGAAAACCCCAGCAGCTTCTGATCCCCGAAGTCGTTTTCTGCGACCCTGACAAACGCGCGCGCGTGAATCTGCTGACCACGCCCGGTGGCCTTCTGACAACCCTGGGTTTTGAATCTGAAATCTTTGGTGATGACCGAATCATCATCCGATCCATGCCTTCGGACTGGGGAAATCATTCCCTGAAAATTCGCCTAAAGAACCTGGTCGAAAGGCTTCTAGAACTTTCCGAAGTCGAAATCGAAGAAGCAACATCCAAGACCCAACGGGGTCTGATCCTAGACGAACGCCTTTTTGAAAAAATCGCTTCCGAAGCTTGCCGATCATCCGTCATGGCCGGCGATGAACTTTCCCAAACGTCTGCGCAAGCACTGATCGATTCATTGAAAGATTGCGAACACCCCTGGAACTGTCCCCATGGACGGCCCACCATAGTTCGCGTGCCCAAAGCCCGCCTTGAAGAATGGTTCCAGCGCCGCGTCTAGCTTGCTTTTAGGGTTTTACAAACCTAGAATGAAACCATGAACAAAATGAATCTGACTTGGATCGCATGCGTCATTGCCCTTAGCGCTTGTGCCGAAGACCGCACCTTGGGTCTGAATATCGTCCCGCATACGATTGACCGTTCCGTCGACGTTTGCCCTGGATCGGCGGTAACTTTTTCAATCAAAAAGGGAGAATCCAAGTTCTTCAAAGTCATCCACCCTGTCGACAGCAATGATTCGATTCGCCTAAATACCGCCGGAAGCGGAAACGTCAACCTTCGCTGCTTCAATCAGACAGGCTACTTGACGCCGATTGCGGCCCAGATTTTTGAGAATGTTTCAAACCCCCAGTGCGACTCGGGCGGAAACACCAACAAAATACCCCACTTTTTTGTCGTTGATGGATTAGCGGACGGAACATTTACAGTCTGTGCGTATCAGACCTAGCGTTTGAAGATCCCGATCATCACCGGCACCACCGCAAGCGGAAAGACGGCCCTTGCTCTGGAATTGGCAGCACAAATGAAATCCGTCGGCGCGCGCGTAGAAATCATCAACGCCGACAGCCTATTGGTTTACCGCGGTCTTGACATCGGAACTGCGAAGCCATCAAGCGATGAACTGAAACGCTTGAAGCACCACTTGATCGATACCCACTTCCCGAACGAAACTTACACAGCCGGCGACTTCGCGCGCGACGTGAATCAGATCTTGGAAAGCGACGACGGACAGACCTGTTTTTTGATCGTGGGCGGGACCGGTTTCTATTTGAAGGCGCTTTTATTTGGAATTTGGGACGGCCCCAAAGCTGACCCCGAAGTTCGCGCGCGCCTGGAAAAAGAAACCAACGAATCGCTTCACCAAAAACTTACGCTCAAGGATCCAATATCCGCCGCGAAGATCGCGCAGGCCGATCGTTACCGATTGGTCCGCGCCCTAGAAATCATCGAAATTTCGGGCAAGCTTCCGTCCGAACTTGAAGCCCAGTCCAACAAGTCACCTGACCCAAGATTTGATCTGATCATCTTGGATCGCCCCAATCCTGAACTTTTCGAAAGGATCGAAAAGCGCACGAAGCAAATGCTGGAACAGGGGCTGGTGGATGAAACGAAACGCGCTCTGGACCGCTACGGCGACTGCGCGCCGCTAGGGTCGGTTGGCTACGCACAGGTCGTGGATCACATCCGTGGGATCGCACCGCAGGGTCGAAAATCGACTACCCTGTCTGAAGAAATCAGTCTGGCTACGCGACAGCTAGTGAAACGTCAGCGGACTTGGTTCAAGGGCCAGTTCCCGTTTGCTCAACCCTATGTTTTGGATCAAGATCGAGAAAAAGTATGGAATCACGTCCTAGCCGCATCATCATCCTTTCAGACGGAACCGGAGAAACCGCAGCCCAAATGACCAAGGCGGCGATGGTTCAATTCCGTAGCCAGGAAGTCTATTTTACCCGATACAAAAACGTCCGATCCGAATCTCAGATCACCGCCATTTGCGAAGACGCGGCCACGAACAAAGACCTGATCATTTACACCATCGTTTCGCCCGAACTTCGTCAAACGCTGATGAACAAGGCTTTGGCACTGGATATTCCCTTGGTCGATCTGCTGGGGCCCCTTCTTTTGGGCCTGGGTTCCCATTTTGGTTATGAACCTTCGGCAATTGCAGGGCTGCTTCACAACGTTGACGAACACTATTTTCGTCGAATCGACGCCATGGAATACACGATTCGCCACGACGATGGTCGGGATCTGACCGAATTGGACAAAGCGGATCTGGTGATCCTGGGAATTTCACGGACGTCCAAGACCCCGCTTTCGATGTACCTGTCGCACCAGGGCTGGAAAGTTTGCAACATTCCACTGATCAAGGGATTCCAGATCCCTCAGGAACTTCAGGAAATTGATCAAAAAAGAATCATCGGGCTAACGATCGACGCCGACGACTTGGCAACGATTCGCAGAAATCGCCTGGAACGCCTGGGACAGGACAAAGGCGGTGATTACGCAGACCCAGACAAGGTCATCGAAGAAATTGAATACGCGAACGAAATTTTCCGCCACAACCGGCGCTGGCCTGTCTTCAACGTCACGGGAAAAGCCCTCGAAGAAACGGCTTCTGAAATCATCAAGCTGATGGCTTCCCGACGAATGACCCCTCCGCATATTCTGGAAGTGATGCCCCCGAAAAGATGAAGTTCTCGTAATTGACGCAGCGCTCGCTAGTCGTTTGAAATCCAAAATTCTAGTGAATTCTTCCCCCGCTGAATGTAGGACTATGAAAATTCTACATACCCCAGGGCAGTTCTGCGCAGGCAAAGCCCTGGATCAAAATGTTAGGGAGAACCCTTATGGCACGCGGATCACAGGTTTGGTTCAACGGAAAAGTAGTCCCAGTCGAAAGCGCTAAAATCAGCCTTTTTACCCACGCCCTTCACTATGGCGTCGGCGCCTTTGAAGGCATCCGTGCTTACAAACAGAAAAAGGGCGGCGGCGCTGTGTTCCGTTTGGTCGAACACATGGAACGCCTGCACGAAAGCTTCAAGATCCTGGGATTCGAAATTCCCTACAGTGTTGACCAACTGGTCCAAGCGTCCCTTCAAACCTGCAAGGCAAATGGCCTGGACGAATGCTACATCCGCCCAATCGCCTACACGGCCGATGGCCCGCTGGGTGTTGACCCCGGAGAAAAACCCCCGATTGATGTCGCCATTTTGGTTTGGGAATGGGGTTCATACCTAGGTGACAAGGGCGCGAACGAAGGCGCTCGATTGAAAGTTTCAAGTTTCATCCGCCCACACGTGAATTCATCGATGACCAAGGGAAAGATCACCGGACAGTACGTCAACGGCGTTCTGGCGAAGCGTGAAGCCAAGCGCCAGGGTTACGACGAAGCTTTGATGCTGGATCCAGAAGGTTTCTTAACCGAAGGAACAGGTGAAAACCTTTTCTTGGTGAAGAACGGAATCATCAAGACCACACCTTTGACTTCGATCTTGAACGGCATCACCCGCAACACCGTGATGGAAATCTTGAAGCATCAGGGTCACACCCTGGTTGAAACGCGGTTTACCCGCGACGAACTTTGGTGCGCCGACGAAGTTTTCTTGACCGGAACTGCTGCTGAAATCACTCCGGTAAAAGCCATCGACGATCGTTTGATTGGAAAAGCCAGCCACCTGGGCAAGCCAGGTCCTGTCACCACCCGATTGAAAAACGATTACGCAGCGATCGTTCGCGGTGAACTTGAAAACGAATTGACCCGCGAATGGCTGTCGCCGATCAAGTGATCGCGACCCATCCCAAGGCCTAAATCATGTGGATCGGCGTCGGTCGAATTGTCTTGGACTTTTTCGGCAACCTGAACGTTTCCAAAAAACGTAAGAACGTTGAAGACCTGTGCGTGGACCTGCGCAAGCGCTACAACGTTTCGTGCTTGGAAGTCGCATCGTTTGACGACCCAGAACGCTGCGTGATCGGATTTTCGGCCGTGATCCCCGAAAACTGGAAAACGGTTTCGGCTGAAGATTTTGTGAAAAAAATCTGTGAAACGATCGATACGGAAGCTTTTGCTCGTGTAGTGGTTGAAGACTGGGATCTTCTTTCGCACGGAACAGAAAAAGAACACGACGACGCTTACGAACGTGAAGCGGCCCGAAATTCGCCTGAAGCAAAACTGATCGCGAAGAAATTGGAAAACCGTCAGCGCGACAAGAAAGGCCGAAAGTGAAAACCCAAGTGACGACAAAGACCGCCCACGAAATGTTCACGAAGGCCGCCTTTATCCAGTGGATGGGAATTGAACTTCAAGAAATTGAAAACGGGGTCTGCCGGGCCAGCATGAAAATCCGCCCCGACATGCTTCAGCACGATGGATTCGTTCACGCGGGAATTTTGACGACGCTTGCAGATCATTGTTGTGGTGGGTCGGTCGGTTCGCTTTTAAAGCCCAGAGAACATGTCTTGACCGCAGAATTCAAATCCAGCTTTCTGCGCGCAGCAACCAGTCCCGAAGTATTTTGCAAAGCGGTTTGCCTCAAGCGCGGAAAGTCTGCCGCTTTCACGGAAGCCAAAGTTTACAGCGGCAAAGAAATGACGGACGATCAGCTTTTATCGACACTTTCGTCGACGCTGGTGATTCGGGTCATATCTTAGTTTAAAAATCTGCCCACCCCCTACCCAGGATTCGTTCCCCTAGTATCATTTTATTTTAAGGGGATAATCCATGAAACTTTTCGCGACGACGTTGATGATGGCCACTTTGCTATGGAACCAAGTAGGAATTCCGGTGGCCAGTGCTGCCAAGGCCAATGCTTCACAGAAAAGAGCGGAACGCCTTCAGAAGCGTTACGACAAGTTTTCCACTGAAAAGAAGATTCGTTTCTTGGATCGTCGCATCGCAAGGATCGACCACGTAGAAGCGAAATTGGGCGAAAACAACGAAAAGGCGGCTAAAACACTAGAAAAGATGAAAGTCGCTTTCTTGGCGAATACGGCTGAGAATTCGGAAAACCTGAAACTGTCCGAAGCTGCAAAGAACGAACTTTCCGGTGAAACCAAAGACCCAGTTGAAGAGTACACACAGGAAGAGCTCGAAGAGCTGGATTCATGCGGTCAAGGACTTCCGACTCAGGACGAAGTGACCGTGGCCCAGGCGAAGAGCCTGGATGTCGAAGTTCTGCGCGCGAAGGTTTCAAAAATCCGTTCCGAGCTGGTTAAGGAAAAGTCGCGAGTCCAAAACGGAGAACGCGAGCCCGCATCTGTCGACAAGAACCGAGGCCTGTTCATCGGACTTTGCGTGCTTGCAGGTGCAGTTATGACCTTCGGACTTCTGATCCTTTTCGGCGTGATCGTCATTCCAAGCATGGGTGTCGGCGTAGGTCTGATGCTTGCGCTGATTGGCGGACTGACGCTTTTCGGCCTGACTGACGTTGGATCGTCCTAATATTACTTCCCTAACCCAAAGTGATCCATCGCGTGCCGAATTTCATTCGGGCTGACGGTCGCAGTTCCGCGTTTGCCGACTTCGACGCCTGCAGCCAGGTTGCCAAGAATCACGGCATCCACAATGGACGCACCCGTCGATAGGGCCAAGGTCAGAACTGAAATGACGGTGTCACCGGCACCCGACACGTCGTACACTTCGCGCGCGTAGGTCGGGATGGTCACGACTTCTTTGGATCCTGCTTCGAAAACAGCCATCCCTTCTTTTCCGCGGGTGATCACGACGTGATCAGCGCGCGTTTGGGTCAGGATCTTGTGACCTGCGTCCCAAAGCGATTTTTCATCGCGAATGGAAACACCTGAAAGCTTTTCCGCTTCCTTCGTGTTTGGGGTCAAGACCCCTGCCCCACGGTAGCGTTCCAGGGGGGTTTTCATGTTCGGGTCCACCGCCATGATTTTTTTTGCCGACTTTGCGCAAGAAAAAACCTGTTCTGAAAGCGACGGGCTAAGCAATCCCTTGGCGTAGTCTTCCAAAATCACCGCGTCGACTTTTTTCACCAAGGTGCGGATCCGATTGATCAACTGAATTTCGACTGCCGAATTCACCGGGTGAAAACTTTCGTAATCCACGCGCAAAAGCTGCTGACGATCACTGACGATTCGTTCTTTCAAAACCGTGCGCCTAGATTCGTCTTCGATCAGATACGAAATCTCGATTCCCGCTGTACGAAGAAGTCCGCGAAAATCTTCCGCGGTTCGGTCGCGACCCACCACACCGGTCAATAGCGGGATCCCACCTAAAGCTTGAACGTTGTCGGCGACGTTTGCGGCAAGGCCCAGCTTTAGCTTTTCTTCTTCAACCAAAACAATCGGAACCGGCGCTTCCGGGCTGATGCGTTCGACAATCCCCATCGTGTAACGATCCACGCCGACGTCGCCGATGACCATGACCCGCTGACCTTGAAAAGCCGCCAAGGTTTTCTTCAGTCGCGAACGATTCCAACTTTTGGGTTCTAAGTGCTTAAACTTGATTTTTTGCATAATCGATTTGGTGATGAACTTCGGTTAACGCCTCGGGTACGGAAAGGCGGCTCATGCAGGGATAGTAATGACAAACAGGTCCACGGCACTTGTAGTCTTCCCCACAATAATTGTCTGGGACCAAGATTGAAGCGCGTTCTTCGTCCTTCAGATAAGGCCCCCAACGAATCGCACTTTGAACGCGAATCGGAGGGTAAAATGTGACGACCGGGCGACCCAATGAAACCGCCAAATGAAGCGGCCCAGTGCTTGGGGCCACGACGACCGCCGCATGGGTGTACAGCGCACCCAGATCTTCCAGGTTTCGCCCGTTTTCACCGCCACGATAGATCAAAAGTTTTCCGGGGCCGCGTTCGTTTCCTGCGCTAACGGACGAATCGGGCTTAAGAATCAAATCCGCGATCCGATCCACTAAACCGTATTCCGCGGCGCCTGCCGAAAGAACAACCGTCTTGCCTTCTTGAACCAAGGCCTTCGCCAATTCAGCATAATGCAGTTCGGGCCAATTCAGGGCCGAACCACCCATTCCCGGATGAATCGCAATCAAGGGTGAAGACGGATCCCACCCTTGTTCCCAAAGCCAACTTCGGGCCGCCACGACTTTTTCGGGTGCGACCGCCGCGCGCGTTTCCTGGGCGCGAGCCACGACACGAACCCCAATTCGCCGAAGCAGCTGAAGGTTGTAATCCGCTTCGTGCATTTCAACCCGCGAGCGCCTTTGCCGAAGGCCGCGGTTGTAAAAAAAGAACGAATAAATCTTACTGAGCGGGCCGACCCGGTAACGGATTCCGGCACCGAAGACGGCCGCGGCCAATCGGAACTGCGACTGAAGCAAGATCCCCATTCGGAAGTGGCGCGCGCGCAGTTCACCTAAAAGTCGGAAAAAACCCCGGATCCCAGCGTGGCGGCCCTTGGGTTCATAAATCAAGACTTCGTCGACTTCGGGAAGCCCCCGAATCACCGGCGCAACGAAATCCTGAACCATGACGGTAAGCCGTGCGCCTTTAAAGTTCTGCTTGATTGCCGAAAAGACCGGCGTCGACAAAAGCACATCCCCTAACCGATCGCATCGGATGACCAAGATCGAAAAGGCAGGTTCAGATTTTGCTTCGTTTTTTACTGTCACTTGAGTTTCAGTTTCTGATTTGCAATCGCTTCCATGTAATCGACGACTTCGTCCAAGGTCATTCGGCTGGTGTCGACGGCGACGGCATCTGCCGCTTTTCTTAACGGCGCAATTGCCCGCGTTGAATCGGCTTGGTCGCGGTCGGCGATCTGTTTTTTGATTTCTTCAAAACTGGGTGCGTCCGACCCTGCCGCTTCAAGTTCAGCGAGGCGGCGCTTCGCGCGTTCTTCTACGCTAGCGGACATGAAAAACTTTAAGTCAGCGTCTGGGAATATCACCGTGCCGATGTCACGGCCTTCCAAAATACTGGAACTTTTGCAGCCCAAAGCACGTTGCAAATCCAAAAGCGCCTTGCGAACACCCGGGATGGCCGAAACCTGGCTTGCGGCCATGCTGACTTCCGGGGTTCGAATAAAGGGCGTCACATCCCGCCCGTTGGCGAAAACGCGATTTGAAGGATTCAAACCCTGCATTCGTCGAAATTCAAATTGGACCGACTGTGCGGTTTCTTCGGCCAAAGTGGCCAGACGGTCGAAATCGACTTTCTTTGCCCAGTCGGAATGCGGCCCCAGCTTTTCGGTCAATAAAAGGGCGATCGTTCGGTAAAGCGCGCCCGTGTCCACATGAATGAACCCCAGTCTTTCAGCCAAGCGCTTGGTCACTGAACTTTTACCCGTGCCAGCGGGGCCATCAATTGCGATGACAGATCCAGCTTTCTTTACACTTTGCGAGACCGACGGTTGGCCCATCAGTGTTTTCTCCGAAAAGTGTCCGAAAGGTTTTCCAAAACCTTCGCAGCCAGCCGATTTTCCACCATGGTTCCGATGCTGATTCGAAGCGCATCAGGAAGCCCATAGTTCGCGACTGGACGAAAAATCACCCCGCGCTTCAGGCAGCTTTCAAAAACTTCCGAACCGCTTTTGCCCAGTCCCACGCGCGTATCCACCAAAAGGAAATTGCCCTGGCTGGGGTAATAGGGAATCGCCAAATCCGTCAGCGTCTTTTCCCAAAACTTCATTCCTTCTTTGTTCAGCTGAACCGAACGTTTGACGAAGGCCTTGTCGGTCAGCGCGGCTTCGGCCGCACAAAGGGCCAGCGAATTCAGATTAAAGGGCATTCGAACTTTTTCCAGAATTCCGATCAGTTCGGTATGCGCAATCCCGTAACCCACGCGAAGGCCCGCAAGTCCGTACACTTTCGAAAAAGTGCGAAGGATCACGACGTTTCCGGGAAATTCCTTCAAAAGCAGAATCGGGGTCTTCAGATCCGAAGCCGTGACGAATTCCTGGTACGCACAGTCCAAAACGACCTGGATTTGATCGCCGCGAATTCGCTTCACTTCTTGAATGAAAGAACGAAGTTCTGACGTCGGAATATAAGAACCCGTCGGGTTGTTGGGGTTTGGAATAAAGACCAAGCGAATTCTGGAATTGGCCTGAATCGCGCGAAGCATTTCGGCCAAATCAAAGCGAAGAGGATTAGCTTCGTTTCCTTCGCCGGTTTCGCCCGAATCCAAGGTCGAAGTTTCAACCGTCGCGACGCCTTGGATCTGCGCACTGATTTTGTACGCGATGAATGCCGTTTTGGAAGTCAGGATCGCGTCGCCAGGAACACAAAGGCTTCGAATCAAAAGTTCTATGACTTCGTTAGATCCGTTACCCAAAACAATTTGATTGGCTGCGACTTGTTCGTGTCTTGCGATTGCGGATTTCAGATGGAAGGCCGCTGAATCGGGATACCGATGCAATTCCTTTTGCGCTTTTTGAATCGCCTTCAGGGCTTTTGGGCTTGGGCCCAAAGGGTTTTCGTTTGAAGCCAGCTTGATCACTTTCTTCAGACGGAATTCTCGTTGTGTTTCTTCAATGGGCTTCCCCGGGACGTAGGGCTTCAACGTCCGGATATAGTCCGCGGTGGTGTAAGGCATGGAAAAGACTAGACCACGGGTCGAACCTTGGCGCAAGCCCACTTGACTGAATCCAGTTCAGAAGCCGCGCGACTCAAGACCCGCTCTACAAGCTGGTCAGCAGGGACTTTCAGTTCTGAAAGTCCGATCGCTGGGACCGGTGCTCCGGCGGGATCAATATTGATCCCTGCATGCAAAAGAATCGATACCGGCGATGCCGTGACAATGGAAACGGATAGCTTTCGAGCATCGTTTCCTTCGCCGATGAAAAGATCGTCTCCGTCGCGGCGAATCGCAACGCCTGGATTCGTGCGCGCCAGGATGGCCGCGATTTCGTCCCGAACTATGGCCATGAAAAGACGCTGAAACAAGACCCCTTGGGCCAAGGTCCAGCCGAAGAATTCTCCTAGGAAGTGAACCATCCGCTTGGCTTCGATGCGGTCTTCAACCATTCGGTCTTCCCAGTCGACCAAGTGTCCGGTTTCCACGCGACATGGGCCTTCGAAAGCGGCAAGCGCGTCGCCCTTCATTTGAAACTGGGTCAAAAGGTAATGCGGACGTAGTTCGGGGCCCGTGTACGGGATTTCCTTTTCGATTTTTTTGATCTGGATGGTTCCGGTCATCGTCATCACCCCATCGCCCTTTTTAGCCTTTGGCAACTTTCGCAGGTTCCGCAGGGCTGTTCCCCACCCAAGTAACAAGACCAGATTCGATCAAAGGGGAACGGTTTTTTCAGCCGGCGAAGTTCAGCGACGATTTCGATCTTGGTCATCGAAGTCGTGTAGCAGAATACACGCGCACCATTGGCGGTCGATAGCGCCAACGCATCCGAACAGCGGTTCAGATATTCTAAAGAATTGTCCGGGAAGGTCGCAGCTTCTTCGCGATTGAATCCGACAATCACTCGGCCCGCACCCAGACGGTCGGCAAAAGCAGCGGCGACGTTGATCAAGACACCATTTCGGTTTGGAACCCAAACTTGTTTGGCTGTTTCACGGATGATGGACCCTGTATCCAATTGATGGGCGCCGATTTCAGGGACTTTTGATTCCGACGTCAGGCTGCTTCCGCCCAAACGCCCCAGCCAAGTCAGATCCAGGATTTGGTGGCGGACGCCATAATACTGCGCCAAGCGCCCAGCGGCTTCGATTTCTTTTTTCGCTGCCTTTTGGCCATAGTCGCAGGTCAGCGCCAGTTCGACGGGTTCGCGTTCGCAAGCAATCGCTAAATTAGCAGAAGAATCCAGGCCGCCCGAAAGCAAGACGACGGATCGCGAAGACGGGTTTGAAGATGGGTTGGAAATCACGCTCCGTGCTTTAGCACAGACCGACGCAGCTGCGTCGTAGAATAAGAACGAATCACGGGAACTCCGCGACGAATCGCTTCGTAATAATCCCGAGTCGTGGTTCCGCGGAAGCGCTTGCCCTTTTCACGGCGAAGCTGGTCCAAGCGGGCTGGGCCCATGTTGTAGGCCGCAAACTGGTAGTAAGGCGAAACTTCAGAATACTTGTTTCGAAGATGGGCTAAGTAATTGATTCCAATAGTTAAATTGGTAAATGGATCTTCCAGTGCGCGGGCGCGTGGAAAGTGAATTCCATTGGTCTTGGCAACGAAGAATGCCGTCGCAGGCATGATTTGCATCAATCCCATCGCGCCGACCGGCGAACGGGCTTTCACTTTGAAAGCGCTTTCCACGCGGATCACCGAAAGGATCAACGCGGGATCAAACTGGTGTTTGCGGCAAAGGTCCAGAAGGTGATTGGCCAAACGGGGGATCCAAGCCTTTGGAAACGAATCCAAGTGATCGCGAAGAATTCTTTCAACGCGGTCTGGGGTCATCAATTCATTCGATTCGGCTTTGCGGTGGAAAACCAATGAAAAGCTAAAATCACCAGTCAAATCAACAACTTTTGACTGAAACGCGGACAGAACCAGGAAAACGACAACGCTGTAAATTCCCTGCTTCACCAAGAAAGCCGTCAAGCGTGAACGCTTCGGTTCACGGGTCGGTGCCGATGGAACCGCAAAGTGCTTCGACGCGCGAAGCGAAGAAGATGGGTCCATTCGTTTAGGCAAGGTCGTTGATTGTACTGCTTTCATACGCACCGCATTGTTTGGTTGCCGTGGTCGTACTTCTTTGGACTGGGTCTGACAAGCCCAAAAACCTTTGTTTTGAGTCAACTTTTGCTGGCGAGTGACCATTTCCATACCCCTAGCTAGTGCAGCCGGTATGCCAAAGCGCCCCAAAAATGAATTAAGTAATTGTATTTAAAGGCTAAAAATCAAGGGCCTGGCCATCCATTTGAAGGGCCATCTGATAGGCGTCCTCGCCATTTGAATAAAAACCCTTTCGAATCGACGAGATAGTGAATCCAATGGCTTGGTAAAGTTCGATCGCTTTCAGGTTGGATTTGCGAACATCTAACTTCACGACTTGAATGCCCTTTTTCATCGCCTGACTACAAACCATTCGGACTAACTGCTTGCCTAAGCCAAGTCCTCGAAATGATTGAGCAACCCCTAGATTAAGGATTTGACAGTCGTCTAGCATCAGCCAGTAGACGACATAACCTAAGACAGTTTCGTCGGTTTCGTCGTCGGTCAGCAATAGGGTGTGGCTATAAGGCTTTTGAAGCTCGGCTTCGAAGGCAGCCTGGGTCCAAGGGGCCACCTGGATCTGCTTTTCTAGGGCTGCAAGCCTTTCTAGGTCATCTACGGCCGCTTCGCGGGGGGAAAACTTCACTTCTTCTGGGCTACTGGACTGATTTGACATGGACACCTGGCCCTTCCCACAGAACTGGCCCATTGCGAAGGGTAAATTCATCAGTTAGGCATTCCGAAGGACTTCAAATCTAATCGGGGGATATTCAAGTGCTTCATTTCACGGTTTCGTCATTGGCGTTTTTTCTTGGCTTTGCTCAGATCCAGGCTTTGGCTGCACCGACTTTTGTTCCAGTTCAGGACTGCAAGGAAACCGTTGTCCCAGGAGCGAAGAAGTACTTCTCGTGCCCTTTAGAAACCCGGACTACAGGGAAGGAAGTCGAAATTCTTTGGATCATCGACGACAGCGGCAGCATGGACCCGCACCAGCAGGCACTTGCCAAGCTTTCAAATTCGTTTCTGACCGACTTGACCCAGGCCGGTGCTTCTTGGCGAATGGGAATCCTGACGACCGACATCGCGCGGGTGCCCGAGATCGGCTTTAAGCGCGAGCTTTCAACGGCGCAGAAATCTTTACCAGCCGACTTTGCAAAAGAAATCAAGCGGATCGGTACGTCCGGGGACGCCATGGAACGAGCGTTTGATAGCCTGGACAAGCATGCGACAGCCTTTTTTAAGGACCCTGCTGCACATCACGTGGTTATCTTGATTTCGGACGCGGAAAATCAGGCCTCGATTCTTCCCCGCGATATGATTCAGGTCCTGACTCAGGCTACCGGCGGACAGACCCAGGTTTTTGCCCTTCTTGCGGCAAATGACCTGACCCCAAGCTGTGCGAACGAAGGATGGAACTTCAGGGGCAGCCGCATGGAATCCATGATTCAGGCCCTGCAAGGGAAGGTCTACGATCTTTGTGACATGCCAAATTCGTTGAAGTCTGTTTCTAAGGAAATCATTCCAAGCCTTCCTGCCGGCGGAATCATCACCTATGACCTTTTGGGAACGCGCACGATTCAGATCGATTCCAAGGCCATCGCTGGAACGATTGGTGTGACCTTGGTCGGCGGGTCCTTCCCTGGACCCTTGAAAGAAGGCCCGAAAGCGTCGGGCGGCTTCTGGGAATACGACGCATCGAATTCAATGATTCGATTCCACGACTTTGCTTTCGTCACGTCGCCAAACGCACGCTTCGAAGTCAGCTATCAGGTTCAACTTTAGTTTAAAGGAAAGAACCCCACACAGCCGTTGTCCAACGGAGCACCGCCGATCTGTCGGGGGTTCATCCAGCGGTGTTTGGGTGAAAAAGACCTGCTTTGGTCCAATGAAATTTCAACGGACTTGGGAAAGGTCGACACCCCTTCGCCCGGACGCAAGACCGAAAGGTGGCGACGAAAGCTGCCTTGAAAGGCCACTCGGCTTAGGCTTGGGATGAAATTCACAAATCCAGAAGTCTTGGCCGCCGGCATCGAACACAGGCGCGATTCGGGGACATCGACCAGGTACTGAACTTCGGCGCGCTCGCCCGCTTCTAGGGAAACTTCAATGGATTGGCCCTCAATAGCCGGATGTTCTTGATCGCCTCTCCTTTGAAGGACCCGAATTCGCGTCAATGCCAAAGGAAAGAATCCCGCTCCGATTTCGTAGACCCCTGAACTAGTCCCTCCAGGAAACCCTCCGGTCGTTGCCGTCCAAAAAAGAACAGGGTCGGCGGCAAGCTGAACGCCCGACTGAATCCAAACGCGAACCGGGCCAGGATTTGGATTGACCAAGACTTCGGTCACGATCGCGATGGGCTCGGCCGCCATTTCCCGAGTAATCGGTTGCCCTGGAGGCATTTCATAACGAGTTAGCTCGGAAATTACTTCGGCAGGAGTCCCGAAATCGCGAACCCCCTGTTGATTCTGTCCTTCCTTCTGGGCTTCATTTCGAACTGTTCCACCACAACCACTGATCACGACCATTGCAGTCGCTACTGCAAAAAATCCTAGCCACTTCTTCATATGTTTTTCTCCTGTTTGCGTGGGTACAAAGCAAAAGCGTGGCCAAGCGCATTGCAAAACTGGAAACCTTCAAGGGCGCGGCATTCCTGGGTTGATAAACACCTAAATTTAAAGAAGAATGGCAAGGCATGAGCGACGCTTTAAAAGATTTCGAAGAACCGGAAATTCATTCCGAACTGGAAACCATGAGGCATTCGGCAGCCCACGTGATGGCACATGCCATCAGTCGACTGTGGCCAACCGCCAAATTCGGAATCGGCCCGACGGTTGAAAACGGTTTCTATTACGACGTTGATCTGGGCGAAGTGAAACTGGTTCCCGAAGATCTGAAGAAGATCGAAAAGGAAATGATCGAAGTCATCAAGAAGGCGGCCCCGTTCGTCCGCCAGGAACATCCCGTCGATGAAGCCATCGCGATGTTCAAGAAAATGAACCAGCCTTTCAAAGTCGAAATCATCGAAACCTTGCGCGACAAGACCGGCGCGAAAACGGTCAGCACCTATACCGAAGGTGATTTCATCGACCTTTGCCGCGGCCCCCACGTCAAAACGGCGGGTCAGATCAAAGCATTCAAACTGACTTCAATCGCAGGCGCTTATTGGCGCGGGAATGAAAAGAACCCTCAGCTTCAACGCATTTACGGCGCAGCCTTCATGACCAAAGAAGAACTTCACGAACATCTTCAGATGGTCGAAGAAGCCAAGAAGCGCGACCACCGAAAACTGGGTAAGGAACTGGACCTTTTTACGTTCATCCAAGAATCCCCCGCAGCACCTTTTTTCCTGCCCAAGGGAACGATCATCTACAATCGCCTGGTCCAGCTGATGCGAGATCTGTACAAGCCTTACAAGTACGACGAAGTCATCACGCCGCAGATCATGGACGTGGCGCTTTGGCACAAGTCCGGACATTACGCGAACTATAAGGAAAGCATGTACTTCACGGACGTGGACGAACGCCAGTTTGCGGTCAAACCGATGAACTGTCCGGGCCACACTTACATTTTCGCGAATTCTCGCAGATCGTACCGCGAACTTCCCTTGCGCCTGGCGGACTTTGGTCGTCTTCACCGCTACGAAAAGTCCGGTGCGACGGCTGGATTGACCCGCGTTCGGACTTTTTGCCAAGACGACGCACACATCTTCTGCACGGCCGATCAGATCGAACCCGAAATTAAGAACGTGGTCGATATGATCATGCGCACTTACAAGCTTTTTGGATTCACCGATTACAAGATTGCTCTTTCCACGCGCCCAGAAAAACGCGTGGGAAGCGACGAACTTTGGGACAAGGCGGAAGCCGCGCTGAAACGCGTGTTGGATTCTTTGGGAATGCCTTATTTCATCAATGCGGGTGACGGAGCATTCTACGGCCCGAAGATCGATTTTCAGGTCAAAGACGCGTTGAAGCGTCCGCATCAGCTGGGAACGATCCAGCTGGATTTTTCGATGCCTGAACGCTTTGACTTGAATTACATCGACGCGGACAATTCACAAAAGCGTCCGGTCATGGTTCACCGTGCGGTTTTGGGATCCTTGGAACGTTTCATCGGCGTGGCTATCGAACACTTTGGCGGCGCTTTTCCGTTCTGGTTGGCACCCCTGCAGGCCCGCCTGGTTCCGATCCCAACGAAGACCCCAAAAGAAGGCGCAACGTCCGATCCGAACATCGACTTCTGTGTCGAAATTCAAAAGAAGCTAGAAAGAATGGGTTACCGCGTGGACATCGACGACCGAAACGAATCCATGGGCTTCAAAACCCGGGAAGCGCAGACGGCGAAAATCCCCGTGATGCTGGTCGCTGGCGACCGTGAAACCGAAGCCGGGCAATTTGCGCTTCGAAAGTACGGCGAACGCGATTCGAAAACGATGTCCGTGGATGAAGTTTTTGCGTTTTTGAAAGAACTGCAGGACGTCCCCTATCAAATATTGGATGGGATCAAAGCTTGAAGCATAACGCCGTCATCTACGACGTTCTTTACGGCTTCATTCCGATCACTGAATGGGAAGAAAAGATCATCAATAGCCCCTTTTTCCAGCGCCTGCGCTGGATTAAGCAGCTGGGATTTTCGAATTACATCTTCCCCGGCGCCGAACACAATCGATTTGCTCACGTCATTGGCGTGATGAATTCGATGGAGCAAATGGTGCGCGCGCTGGACATCGCTGTTCCACAAAATCAACTTTTCGATCGGCGTTCGACCAGCAAGGCGGCGCTTTTGCACAAAAGCCTTCGGATCGCGGCACTTTTGCACGACATCGGAACCTTTCCTTTCAGTCATGCGATCGAATACGCGTACATGCGCCACGGAAACGATTCGCGCGTAAAATCACAGGGCCGACGTTCAAAACTAAAGGACCTTCCGAACAATCACGAACACCTGGGTTCTTTCATCATCAAGAACACGCGGTATGAAGGCGGGATCACGCAGATCCTGGAAGAATACGGCCTAGATGTTCAGCTGATTTCTGACATCATCAAGGGCGATTCACCGTACTTGGTCGCAAATCAACTGATGCATTCGGACCTGGACGCTGATCGAATGGATTACCTGCTTCGTGATTCCCATTACACAGGAATCAAGTACGGGCAGTTTGACCGTGAATACATTTTAGCGAATCTTCAAACCTACGACGCCGGCGACGGGCAGATGGCATTCGGCGTTCGCGAAAATGCGGTTCACGCGGTCGAAGATTTTCTGATCGCCCGATTTGGTTGGTACAGCCAGGTGATCAAAAACCCCGGATCAGCGAAGTTTGACATCATGTCGTCGCACATCGCTCAGGGGCTTTTGGAACGGGACCTGCTTTTTCAATTCCACGACCTTTTGGATTTCATCGAAAAACGCGACGAACGCTTTTTTTGGTGGAACGACCTTTACTTCATGAATCGCTGCCAAGAAATTCACATCGGAAAGCTTTTGGGCAAGAAAGCAGACGATGCTCGCCTGGCGGAACTGATTGAAATGCTTCTTTACCGAAAGGCGCCCAAGACCGTTCACCATCCTTTGTTCCAACATCGGATCTTGAAAGACGATTCGGGCACCGGCACTGAAAAAGAAAAGTTGATCGCCAAGATCCAAAAGACGGTTGCAGAAATGCAAAAGGTTTTGGAATCCAAAGGCACCGGTAAAGAATGGATCTTGGTCGACATCCCTGAAAAAGATGTCGTCTTCACCAAGGGACTTCAGCAGATCGTGAAGAAAAGATCCCAGGACAATCTTTTGAAAGAACGCGACCCCGTGAAAGTGGTTTCACGGCGAAACGGTCCAAGCCTTTTGGTCGAACTGGACAACACTTTGATGAAGCACATGTCCGGATTCATGAATTTTGTGCCCAGCGTTTACGGAAACCATTCGGCCATCGAACTTTTGAAAAACCACGGACTGATTCCTTCGTCCCGAAAATGACGTCGATTCGGGTCGCTTATTCAGGTTGAAACGTCCGCGCGATGACTTGCGTGCGGTATTGAAAGATCTTTTTGACGTCGTTTCGAACCCAAGCGCCCGCCACCCACGAACCCAGGATTCCAACGGGCAGTTCGTACACCACTTCGTCAGTCATCAACGTTCCGCCTGGCACAGGAAAGAAGCGATGGGTGTGATGCCACTTTTTGTAAGGTCCGGCTAACTGCGTGTCGACGAACTGAGAATTGGGGCTCCAATCTTCAATACGCGTCTTCCATCGCACGGGAACACCATGAATCTTCAACTTGTAATCAATCAAGGTGTGGTTTTGAATCTGTGGCGTCGATTTTCCCGTAATCTGAAATCCCAGCCAGGGCGGAGTAATCTTTTCAAGGTTTTCGGCTTGGCTGAAAAAATCAAAGACCTGATCAATGGGTTTGGGCACGAACTGCATCGCGCTAAAGCGCCTTTCGTGGCCCCTAAGACCGCCCTTTAAATCAGCCAAAGCTTCAGCCAATGTCCCAAAGCGAAACTGAAACCCAGATTTCTGGATTTTTTCGGAACTGACCCGGGCGCTATCCAAAACGATACTGGCCATTTCACCCAAGACTGCCCGTAACGCAAACGCCGGAGCGCCCATTACGGCAGGTAAGTTCTGAGACCGGCCAAGCTCCTGGGTGAATTCCTTGTTCCGCACAGGATTCGGAGCAACCAAGTGGTAAGGGCCCACCACTTCTGAATTCTGGATCGCGTGGCGCACGAACCGAACCAGGTCTTCCAGGTGAATCCAGCTCATCCATTGCTGGCCAGAACCCAAGGTGACGGGAACCATCTTTTCAAGTGCCCCACCATTTCGACCCAAGACAATTCCAATTCTTAAAAGCACGGTTCGGATTCCCAAGGCATCCGCTTTCCGGGCTTGGTCTTCCCAGTCCCGAACCACTTCCGAAAGAAAGCCTTCGCCGGGAGGGCTTTCTTCTGACAGCCATTCATCCCCGCGGTTTCCATAAAGGCCAATGGCCGACGCGCAAATGAATGTTTTGGGCCGCAAATCTTTTGGCAGAAAACCCAGAGCATCAACGATGGACCGGGTGCTTTCGATTCGAGAACTTCTGATTCTTTTTTTTGTGGCGTCCGTCCACTTCGCGGCGGCAACGGGTTCTCCGGCCAGGTGAATGATGACGTCTGCGCCTTTCAGGACTTCCGCTAGCTTGCCCGAATTGGATTTGCTCATGTCGCATTCGACGGCTTGGCAGGGCAAATTGGCCAGATTTTCACGACGTCGGGTCAGGCCAATGATTTCGTAGCCTTGAATCGCAAGATCTGCCAGAACCGCTTTTCCAACAAAGCCCGTAGCGCCGGTCAGAACGATCTTCATGGTTTCTAGAATGCCTACTTGGCGGCGGAATGTCGATTCACGCAGCCCCGGTATTTTTTAGACAATACCTAGACGAATTTTAGTAGCCGTTGCCGTACTTGGCTTGGGCAGAATAGCCTTTGCTGACTGCGCCTGAATTTCCATACGAATTTCGGCGCTGCTGACGTCTTTCTTTCCAGCGGCCAAAGAAGCCACGGCGCATTTTGTTTTTTGCGACTTCGCTGCCGACGGCTGATTGAGCATTTTCGACCGATTTTTTGGCAATCATTTTTTCCAGAACTTTCGGACCCATTCCCATAGGCATCCGTAAGGCTTTTTGAATTTGATCGTCGGGGATTCCAGCACTTCGGGCGCGTTTGACCAAAAGTGCGCGATCCGTTGCTTGACCCAGCAAATTTGATCCCATTCCCATGGGCATCTTGCGCATTTGATTGATCTGATCTTGGGTTAAACCCGCCTGAAGTGCCGTTTCATTTTGGTGCTTCTGCTGAATCATGTTCCGAAGCATGCCTTCTTTTTGACCCGGAGAAAAATGAGGCAGGCTCACGACTCGGCGGATGGCGTCTTCGGGAACGCCAGCAGCCTTCGCTTCTTCGGCGGCACGCTTCAAGTTTTCGACTTGCATGCGAAGCATTTGCGGGTCAATTGCGTAAGAATCTAGCGGTGTAAGCGAAGCAAGTGCCGCCACAAGAAAAAAAATGGACCCGAACCGCATAAATCTTTCCCCCAACCTATTCATTGTAGAATGCGGCAAAATTACACACAATATGTGTCAAAAATGACCTAATCGAACTGCTGCTGGCCCGCTGGAGAGATGTCTTGATACAAGCAGTTTGCGCGCCCCTGGTCGTTAATGTTCAAGGCCCGCCGGACTTCACCCAATCCGTTGTTAAAGAAAACACTGGGAAACATGACCGCGTTCAAATAGTCGCTATTGATTCCCGAATCCGAACACGAAGGAAACCCGTTTCGCCCGCTGTCGCCGGTACAGCTATGATCCAGCCCCAATAGATGCCCTAATTCATGCGTCACGATGGAACGCAGGTCTGGAATGGGTCGTCCATCGACAAAAAAGTTCTGATAGTTCAGATCCATGCTGGCCATGTAGGACCGATTGAAAGGCGATCCGCCCGATCGGCAGACTGCGGTCACCGCAATGGCGTTTGGAATCGACGAGTTCCAAGTGCCCGACTTATAAATGACCACTTGCCGGGTCGTGACCCACTCGCCCCGCGAATCAATCAGTGACGTGCTGCAAAGACGCGAATTGCTTGGCTTGGCCACGCTGGATTCACGAATACTGCTTCCGCCCATATCGAAGATTTCTTCGCCCAGGCTGACCCGCGTGAAGCTGTTCCAGGTTTGGACCGCGTTTTCAATGTCGCGGGCTTCGTCCCCGCTGAATTGCCCTGCGGCAACGGCGATCGGAATCTTCATTCTGGGAAAGCGCCCCATCAGGGTCGCACCTTGGTCTGGGCCAATGACACATTCGCGGGTCAGAACATTATCTTCTGCGCTAAAGCCGCAGGCACACAGGCCCAGAGCCTGAACCCCCACGATCGCTAAGATAAAAATGCGTTGCGTCATGCACTCCCCTTTGTCTACCCGACGCGTCGGCAGACTCTTCTTAAAACTTGACAGTTTTATTCAGGTATTGCAATCCCTTGAAAATTGAGTGGAAGTTTTCCCTAAGATTTCAGAAGCTCGCGCCTGTCATGAACACCACCAAACAGAAAAGCTCAAGACAGCGGCACAAGACAGTGATCATCACGGGCGGAGGAAGCGGGATTGGCCTGGATACGGCCAGAAAGCTTTTAGAGCAGGAAGATTACCGTGTGGTCTTGGTGGGAAAAAACCGCGAAAGGCTTCAAGAAGCTGTCGAAACTTTAGACGCTTCGCCGGACCGACTGTCGATTGCTGAATGTGATCTGGCCGACGCCGCATCGATCCAAGCGACGATCAACAAACTGGTGGCCACACATCCTTCGATCTGGGGATTGGTCAACAACGCTGGCATCTATCCCTTTGGGGGGCTGGGAACCACGACTTCAGAATCTTGGGATGAAACCTTCATGGTGAACTTGAAGGCCCCCTTCTTAATGATTCAAGGCATCGCGCCTTACTTGGCAAAGAATCCGGATGGCGGCCGAATCGTCAATGTGTCTTCGACTGCGGGAATTCTGCCGAATCATTTCGCATTGGCTTATTCCGTTTCCAAAGCAGCGCTGATCACATTGACCCGTACTTTGGCCAAGGAACTGGGAAAAGAAAACATTACTGTGAACTGCGTTTGCCCAGGCATTGTGAAAAGCCCGCTTCACGAAGCCTATCACACCAGCCGAACGGATTTAGAATCCTTCTATGCAAAACGTGGCGCCGCTTTTCCTTTGGGCCGTGTCGGAGAACCGCAGGATATTTCCGGAATCATCCGTTACTTCTTGTCCGAAGAAGCGTCCTGGGTCACAGGCGATATCTTCATCGCCGACGGCGGAAGACTTCTTCTTTAATCAAGACGAACCGGCAAGTCGATTGCTCCGGAAAGGTCCGTCCTAAAAACCGCGGTTTTTTGAAGTCCCAGCCGGTCCAGCACGTCCGGATGTGGGTGCTGATACTGATTCCCGATTCCAGACGATATCCAAACTTCATCTGGATTCAGCCTTTTTAAAAATTCGCGCGAAGACGAAAACCTGGAACCGTGATGGCTGATTTTGAAAATCACCTTCCCACCCTTCTTTCGAAATGGATCCAAAATGTTTTTGGCTTCCCGAAGAAGTAAATTTTCTTGTTTCGAATCCGCGTCACCGAAATTCACGTAAATCCGACTTTGATTCAAAGGGATCAGAATTCCCGTCATCGCTTCGTTGCCCAAGGCCTTCTTCGCCTGTTTGGACGGCGTGGGGCCCACCAGCGGAAACGGAACGCACCTGGGACTTAGTTTTTCGTCCTCGGTGCTTCGCATTTGAATCCCGTTTGAAGAAAGTACGGACTGAATCCTTCGACCCCGATTGCTGAACCAGTGAGCTTGCGCTGTAACCACACATCGAATGGGGATCTTGCCAATCCATTTCAAAAGCCCCCCTGCATGATCGTCGTCCAGATGGGTCAGTAGAATCCAATCGATTTGTCGAATCCGCTTTCTGCTCCAGGCCGAAATCCAAGTTGAAAGTGTGACCCCGCGACTGCCGGGGCCTGAATCAATGAATCCCGTCTGAATCTTCCCATCAGCGCTGCTGCTTTGAACCCAAGCTGAATCCCCTTGTCCCACGTCCCACTGACTGATTCGAATCCCAGGCTTTTTTGATTGAAGCAAGAATGACAGAACGATTCCCAAGGTCAGTGCCCCAAGAAATACCTGCCTTTTCCGAGCATGAGGAATCAGTAAGATTCCCGCTGAAAGCACAAAACCCAATATCGCTGAACTTCGGGACGCCTGAATCCAGATCGGAATCCCATTTTCCTGAAGGACGTCTTGAACCTGGCTGATTCTTTCCAAAACAACCGACAAGTCAGCGACCCAGGAAAGATCGTGAACCCCAGTCAGAACCGCGATCAAGGTCACGGGATAAAGAATCCCCACCATCAGTCCTAGGCTAAAAAAACTGATCAAAGGGGTCCAAATGGAAGTAAAGCCGGAATGGATCAAGTCCCAGACTGCCGTCGTCCACCAGGAACCCAACGATAGCGCGATCGGACCCAAGGTTCTTCGCTTCGAAGGACGAAGCGATTCAATCGCGGCAAGTCCTCCGCCAACAGCCAAAGCGTAATGAATCCGTCCCATCAAGAAATCGCTATCCACGTCCAATCCGATCAACGACGCGCAACGAAACAAGATTTCTTCGCAAGCCAAGGCCAGAATCAGCGGAATCCACCATCGAATTCGAATTCCACGCCAGGCCAAGAATTGACGAATCAGCACAACGACCCAAGGGCGAAGCCAGCCCCATCGGAAGCCGGCCAATGCCCAAGCTGCGATTCCTAAAGTTAACGCAAGCACGCGGGCTAGGTTCTGTGCGACCGAAACGTCCACATTCCAGGCACGAAATAAAAGAAAGGCCAAAGACATCGAAACACTGATCAGGACGTAAAGATGAATTCCCGCCGCGCTGAAATGGTGAACCCAACCCTTTAGGCGCAGATCCTGTTCTTGAAATCGTTCGCCGCTGTCCTGGACTTTTTCGTCCAGCAGAAGGCGTCGAAAAATTCCGCTAGGATCGTGCTGGGTGATCCTTTTGGAAACCAGGATTCGAAAATCTTCCCATTGACGCAAAAGCGACGGCGTTTGGGGTGGCACTGCCGGCGAAAGTCGACGCACCAGAAAATGATGAAAGATCCGTTTTTCGGATCCGCGCGATTCGCTTTGTTTTTGGTCCAGAAGGGGCGGCGAAAACTTTTTGGGCGTTCCGTAAGCCCAGTAACAGCCCGATTCCGGTCGGTTGGATCCCAGTTTTTCGGAAAAACAGACCGTCACGCCTGAATTCCGAAACTGAATTCGGCAGTTTTCCGAAGACCGCAAAGTCACAAACACGCCCTGCGCGCAAATCAGTATCGGAACAAGCATGGGCTTGGTTTTGCAAAATCAGGGACATGAGCATCAAAAGAAAATTCTGTGCGCTACTGACCACCGAATGGGAACCCGAACTTCAAACCGTCGAAGTCGCCATGCCCTTTCAATTGCCCCAGTTCCAAATTATTGGACTTGCGGGACCTGAAGTCGCGGAAGCGCGTGAACGGATTCGTGCCGCTTTTGAGGAATCCGAACTGGAATTTCCCAAACGCAAAGTCGTTGTGAACCTGGCACCTGCACGGATCCGAAAACAAGGCACGGGCGCCGACCTGGCGATTGCGTTAGCGATCCTGGAACGATCGCTACAACAACAAGATGCGGGGGCCTGGGTCGCAGAAGAAGTTTGGGTCGCGTCAGGTGAACTGGGACTAGACGGTGGTCTTCGCCCAATGAATCAACCCCTTCGAACACTGCAAGCCGCAATCCGCCACCAGGCGGATGCCGTGGTTTTTCCTGAAGCCGAACGAGAAAAGGTAGCGACCTATGCAAGTCTGCTTGCGTGCCAGGGCAGTCGCATTCCGAAAATTTTTCTGATCCGATCGTTGAAGGATGCCGACCTGATCTTTCAAGGCCAACTACCCCCTTTAAAACCAGACGATTCGCCGGACCTTCCAGAAACCAGATCAAAGGACCCTTCGCAGCTTCTGGAAATATCTTGGATGGATCGTACCGCCGTCGGAATTGCCTGTGCGGGTCGACATCACGTTTTACTTTTGGGACCCCGCGGAGCCGGAAAAACACATCTTTTGGATTGGATCCGATTTCTGCGTCCGCCAAGTGCTACTGAAGACGTTTTAGAAAGGGCCAGCATTGAAGAAATGGGCACCCCAGGCAGTGTGGATCCTTTTGTATACGTCAGTCCTACTGTCCGCCCGTCAGCGCTGATTGGAAGCTTTCAATCCGGAAAATGGACTCCGGGGGCTCTTAGCCGCGCGAATCGCGGGGTCCTGGTTGCCGACGAATTCGCGGAATGGTCCCGCGATTCACGTGAAACCCTTCGCGAGCCATTAGAAAACGGAATGATCAGTTTGACCCGAACCGGAGGCCATCTGCGTATCCCTTCACGTTTTCAGTGGCTGGGAACATCCAATCTTTGTCCGTGTGGTGGCTGGCCGATCGAAATTCAAGTTCCCGATCACTTGAAGTCCGCAAAGCTTCCGACCTGCTATTGTCCAAAGACCAGCCGTGATTCATATCGCCAAAGAATTTCGGGTCCTGTCATCGATCGAATCGACATTCTTTGGTTTATGGCGGCGGGCTTGGGCAAGAACTCGGAAAAATCCCACGAATCAGAAAAGCGTGCTCACGCGCTCGCTGCCCAAGTTCGTGATTGCCGAGCCCGCTTGATCCGTTCCTATTCAAAACTTCCCAGTGAAATGAGCCCCAAAGAAATTCAGTCTTGGGTCGAGGCCCATCCCGAAATCTTCCAGTTTGAAGAAGAAACGAACGAAACAGAAACCTTGAGCTTTCGCCGGCGCCATAAGTGGGCTCGCCTAACCCTCAGCGCATCGGCGTGGCTGGGTTCGGATCGTCCCCACCGAACGGGGTTTGAACTGGCTAAAACCCTGTTTTCAGCAGGGGTGGCTAGTCCTGTAAATGATTGATATCAAAAGAAAAATATACCTAAAATTCCCCATTAAGATTTAAACCACGAGATCCGAAGAGAAATTGACCATATATGTCGGGTATTGGTACCCTAAAAGATGGGGAAGGGGGAAGTCGTGAATCTGAAATTCTATTCGATAGCAATCGCGGCGGCCGCCCTATTCACCCTCAGCGCATGTACAAACCAGATCGGCCGCCCAACGTCGAGAAACACCACGACATCCAGCGGAACCTTGGCCGAATCCGATGGGGCTCAAGGTCAATGCCGAAACATCGACAAGTCCAGCCCAGATCGACTGACCTGCAAAAGCTGTTATCAAACTTTGCTTTCGTCTCAGTGTGGAAGCGTTTCGGCGTCGAACTGTTCGGCTGCAGCCCTTGCGTTGGATCCGGCATCTTGCTGCCAAGATGCGGCTGTGAAGAAGAATTTTCCAGCACTGGTCAACCAGTGCATCTTGCAAACGAACACTGCTGGATTTACCTGCGGAATCACTTGTCCCAGCAGTCAAGTCTTGAACACGAGCACCTGTCAGTGCGTGGCACCGACCGTCACCCTAAGTACCGTCGGAGCCGGCGGTACGACTTATATCGACACAGGCGTCACCGACTTCGGACCGCCGGTGGTCAGCGCAGTCCTTTCGACCAGTTCTTTGGAATACTATTCTGAAACCAGCTATTCAGGCGCGATGGTCAACACCTGCGGCCCAAGCACAACCACTGCGCCGCCAGTATGGTTGGGGGTGAGAAATCGCGGAAGTTCGATTCCGGCGCTGAACACCTTCGGAGCGCCCGTTGCTTCATCAAACACCAATGCTGCCAGCAACCCGATGGCACCGACACCGCCGCCACCCACTGCGATGAACGGACCGGGAGGTGCAAATGCGGTACTTCAGTTTATTTTTCAGTCCGGTGGCCTGACCGAATTCGGAAACGCGGATACGGTCACACACAAGATGCGCGTGGGTACCAACGCCAGCGGCGGACAGCCCGGAAACCTGATCCTGCTTTCAGGCCGGCCCAACGAAGTCATACCCTGGACTTTGCCTTCCTTTCCCCCTGCAAACGTTCCGAATGCGGAAGCGGCTATGTCGCTGAACGGAATGGCGACCGGAGACGAATACATGGCCGCATGGGCCGAATGGGGAAGACCTTTGGGCGGCGCGCGTGACCGTTGGGGTAATATTTATTTCACCAACCAGGGCAACGTTCCCTCCATTCGGGTGATTTGTAATGACGTTCGATCCAATAACGAAGGCGCCGGGATCTTCAATTTTTGGTGCGCGGGACGAGAAGTCGGAAAGATTTACACCGCCGTTGGTGCGGCCAATCTTGCGCCTGCGGATTACACGGTTGGAAACACACCTGGAACTTGTACGGCTTGGGCAACCGGTGGCGCAGGTTGTTCGGCATCCACGGGCGCGGCGGCGACGACCGCACGCCTAGCAAGCCCCGTCTCCGTGGTTTTGGATCGCTACGGAAACATCTACTTTTCGGAATCCAGCGGACTTCCAAATCGAAATCTAAACTTGATTGCCGTCGCGTGTGCGGCGCAAACCGTCGGTTTTTGCTCGGGCCGCGGTTATGTCGCCAACGAAGTGCGCGCATTCCTGGGAAGCCCTCCGACGAACTCGAACTCGGCAGCCTATAGCCCTACGATGGCACTTCCCGCAACGCCGCTGATGGCAGACGGTACCGCGGCTGCGTCCCAGTTGAACGGACCCATGGGGCTAGACATCGAAACCAGCGGAACTTCCTTGAACGTCGTCTGGGTCGAACGCGGAACCTATTGCCCAACCTGCGCTGCACCGATTGCTTTGGGATCCGGAAATATTCGCCGGTACTGCGAATTTGCGTCAACCCAAGGGCCCTGCAGAAACTTTCCGCAAAACACCGTGCTATCGAACACTTCGATCTATACTTTGGTCACCAATCCTTTGGCCGCAGGTAACCGCGTCGCTCGTGTGACCAGCCCGACACCTTATACGAATGGAACTTACCCGACCTTGGTCGACGTAAAGATGAATATCTACGGTAACCTTTTTGCCACGGAAACGACGGGGCACCGCATTTGGAAGGTTTGCTATGATTCGACCAAAGACGACTTTTGCAAGGGTTCACTTGGGTTTTCGACTTTGATCGGATCAGGCAATCCCTATCAAAATGGAAGCATGGGAACCTTTTTTGATGGTGCTCCAGTCGCCGCGGGCGTCACACTGACCTACCCTCTTTATCTGGCCCTAAACGAACCGTACGGAGATTATTCGGTCGCCGTCGACGGAATCGCCAATATTCGTGATCAGAAAATTGTGGACAACAACATCGCCTTTACGCAAGAAGGCGGAAGATGGACCGTGCCTGGCGGCGCAGGCGGTTTAGGAAATGACGTTCGAATTCTTTGCGGCGACAACCGAACTTCGCCTGTTTTGAATGCGGGTTACTGCCGTGGAAGAAATCTGAAGACGGCTTGGAAATTGGCCGGAATCCCCGGAGTCCCTCGCGGAGCGAAGCCGCAGACTTCGCTGGTTGACGATGCCACAGGATACATCTGGACGACGAATTACGCCGCCGATCCCGCCCAGTCGTACCAAGCAGGCAGCGCGAAGTTTTCAGCTTTGAATGGGCCCACCGGAATCACTTACGACGGAAACGGGCAATTAGTGATTGCGACGACGGCATCACCAGCAGGAAACGTCCCGGCTGTCACCAGCACTTGGGATCCTTCGCCAGTGGCGATGTCAGACAACTATCGAGACAATTCCTTGTTTCTGATTCAGCTTTTGAAAGAAACTGAAAGATCGTCTGGGATTCGTTACCGATTTACCGACAGCAATAATCTTTCGGCCGACTATTGCTTGCGTTTCAGCATCACGACTGCGTGCTATCAGTTGAATGACCGAATCGGTTGCAATTGCTTGCCTAAAGTCGGACAAGGTGCGGCGGCATTCTGGAGCGGAATTCCGCTGGGAAGTTCCTGTCCTTGATTCGATTGCAAAAAGGCGATCACTTCATCCAGGCTTTCAAAGCGTTTCAGTTGATCGAACCAAGGAAGCGGCTTCCGAATTCTTGAAAAATTCAGCCACTGTTTGATTCGCGCCAGCACGTAGCGTTCAATCGGGTAACTGCGCTTCAAGCGCCCGCCTTGATCGACATCAACAAGGCGTAGCGAAACTTCGATATAGCGTGAAAGAAGTGCCAACCAATCTGACGGATTTTCAAAACTTTTGGCGCCGTCCTGATCGCGATCGTTAAAGGGCAGCCCCAGTTCTTTTGCGATCTGAAAAACTAAACCTGGGTTTCCCAAGGCCCCGCGGCCGATCATGAAATGAAGCGAACCCGTTTCTTCGCGACAGCGTTTGAAATCTTCCAAGGTCCAGATTTCGCCGTTCGCGACCACGGGTATTCCCAAACGCGCACGAACGCGGCCAATGGGATCCCAATAAGCTGGCGGTCGATAGCCCTGGGTTTTGGTTCGACCATGGATGGTGATCCATGAAGCCCCACCTTGCGCCGCCATTTCAGCATTTTCGTCGATGGATTCCATCGAATCAAAACCCAAGCGCAATTTTGCAGAAACAGGAATTTGTGCCGGAACCGCGCGCCGAACTGCTTCAACGATTCCGCGGATCCGGTGCGGGTACTTAAGAAGGGTTGCTCCGCCATCGTGCCGATTTACAGTGGGCGCAGGGCAACCGAAATTCAGGTCGATCCCCGGTGCACCCAGTTCAGCTGCACGTCTTGCTGTTTCGGCAAGGACTTCGGCATTCCCACCTAATAGTTGAACTTGAACCACCGTCCCGACAGACGTTTTCCACCCCTTCAAGCTTTCCGGAATATGGACTTTGAAAGTGCGATCCGGCGGAACCAGGTCGTTGACCCGAAGGAATTCTGAAACACAGTAAGAAAAACCGGAACGTTCCGACATCAAGGCGCGCATGGGCGCATCGGTGACGCCTTCCATAGGCGCCAAAACCAGCGCTGGTCGGCCCGCTTTGGGAAAAGCGATTGTTTCGTTGGATTCATGTTTCATGACGCAATCGTTCTAGCACAGGGGGCAGGTTCCGGGTAACGTCTTTCCATTATGTTCACCGTTGAAGCTCTGATTGCCCTTTTGACCCTGACATCGCTTGAGATTGTTCTGGGGATCGACAACATCATTTTTATCGCGATCTTGGTGGGTCGACTGCCCAAGGAAAAACAAGCATCCGCGCGAACCTTAGGGATTGCTTTAGCCCTGATCACCCGACTGGCGCTTTTGTTTTCTTTGTCCTGGCTGATGGGATTGACCCAGCCTGTGCTAACGGCCTTCGGACGCAGTGTTTCGGGTCGGGATTTGATTCTTTTGTTCGGAGGGCTTTTCCTGATCTATAAGGCCACCAAGGAAATCCACGAAAAAGTCACAGGCGAAAACGACACCCCGAAGACGGGCAAAGGCTCGACGAATGCGTCTCGAAAGGCGTACATCGGACTTTTGATTCAGATCGCTTTAGTGGACATCGTTTTTTCGTTGGATTCGGTGATCACCGCGGTTGGGATGGCTCAAGAACTTTGGATCATGGTCACTGCCATGATCACTTCGGTTTTGGTGATGCTGTTCGCGTCGGGTTGGATTAGTGATTTCGTTTCAAGAAATCCGACGATCAAGATGCTCGCGCTTTCCTTCCTATTGATGATTGGGTTCATGCTCACGGTCGAAGGAACCGGACAACACGTCGCCAAGGGTTACCTTTATTTCGCGATGGCGTTTTCCCTGGTCGTCGAACTTTTGAACATTCGGGTCCGAAAAGTCAGCAGGGGAAAGTAATCCATGGAAGTTCAAATTTCCGAAATGAAGGATTCCGACTGTGAAGGCGTCGCACGACTTTCGGGACAGCTGGGCTATCCCGCAACGGCCTTGGAAATTTCGGCAAATTGGAAGGTCATTTCCCAAGAAAAAAGCCACGGCGTATTGGTGGCGCGCTTAGGGGATGAAGTGGTCGGTTGGCTGCACCTTCAAGAACACTGGTCACTTCCGACCGGTGCACGCTGCGAACCGCTAGGCCTAGTGATTGACGAAAATCACCGCGGAAAAAAGATCGGAACCCATTTGCTGAAGGCTGCAGAAGATTGGGCGCGCGCTCGGGGGCTGCCTGAAATCCGGTTTGCGTCCCAAACGAAACGCACGGACGCACACCGCTTGTACGAACGCTTGGGCTATACGATTACCAAGACCAGCCATTTTTTTAAAAAAGCCCTGACCTAATTTAGTATAGATTTTTGATATTATTGGCTTATTCAACCAGACTGACGTGATCAAGTAATATTTTGACTTGGTGCGTCATTTTCTATATAAGCGACTGCATGATGATTCTTGGTTTGTTGGCGATCTTCAGCTCAACGGCTTTGGCGGGAGAAATATCGGTGATCACACCGGATGACTATCGTGACAATCCGTACACTTTTAACATCCGCATGGATTCACTGAAGGGCCAGATAGCGGACGCATACTATGCGGACAATTCGCCCTATTACAATGACCTGTTGATCACGGCCAAGTACGTCGGCGCAAAAGGTTGCCTATCGAAGAAAGCCAAACTGACTTTGCTGGAAAAGACCAGCAACACCGGGCCATTTGCAGGCGGACAAGGTTACATTGTCAAAAAAGTTCGCAAGCTAGAAAAAGGCCAGAATTCTGAAATCGGTGCCAACGCCCTTTTGGCGACCCATTGCACTGCCGAAGTTCAGATCGATGCCTACATGGGTAGCGAACACGTGACGGGTACTTTTAAGTTTAAAGGCGAAGCGGAAATCGTCGTTTCTAACTAGAGCTACCTTCGCGAACGCGATTGCGATTCCAAGAAGGAATTTCTACGACCAAATCCTGCGACCCATTAGGGACGCATTGGCAAGCCAAGCGAGAATTTGGCGTAACGGCCGGGGCCTTATCCAGCTGATCGCCTTCTTCGTCTGTACTTTCACTGCACGAATTCATTCCCTGGCGGACGATCACATGGCAGGTGGAACAAGCGCAGACACCCCCACACGCGTGATCAATATCGATTTCCAGCGCCATAGCGATGTCTAGAACGCTTCCAGGAAGCCCGGAACCACTGGTGGGCATATTCGAAGGATCGATATCCACATCTTGTTTCAAACCCTGCGAAGGATTTTGAAAAGTGATGCGAAATGGTTTCGTCGCGGCCTTTGTATCCGGTTTAGTGATGTAGGGATTGGATCCACCCATGGTCAGTCTTTGCCTTTTTTCCTGTGGCCTGGGCCTATCATGGAATTCGGGCGAAAACACCCTGGATTGCCTGAACGAATTCAAGCTGATCCCGCCTTTGCTGCGGCGTGGGCTTGGGGGTCTGCGCCGAAAGCCACTTTTCCAAGGCTTTCATGAACTTTTCTTGCCGTTTCTTCAGGCGTTCGGATGCTGGATAAAAGCCGTAAAGCGAAGGCCAGGTCAGCTTTCCTTGGGCTTCGTCTTTGCCCGCCGTTTTTCCCAGGCGTTCTGAAGTTTCCGAAATATCTAAAAGATCATCCCCTTCTTGGAAGCAAACACCCAATTCCGTACCGAGCGCTTCGGCCTGCCGAATTTCCTTTGTTCGGATTGCGGGTTTCTGCTTGGCACGCACGGTGGCGACGGCCAGGGCGAAGACCGCTGCGAAAAGCGCCCCTGTTTTCAGTTGATGAATTTTCACGATCGCTTTTTCAAGATCGACCGAAACAGAATCGGCCCCCAGTTCGGCCTTCTTTTGATGGGCTAAATCCATCCATTGGCCATAAACCATTCCACGCGCACCTGCGGCCCGGGTCAAGATTTGCAGCCAGTCGACTGCCGTTTCTGCGCTAGGCGCATCCGCACACCAACCCAGCGCTTCGGTTAAAAGCGCATCGCCCACCAGAATCGCGCGACCTTCGCCCACGACTTTATGCAAAGTGGGCTGCCCGCGACGAAGATCGTCGTTGTCCATCGAAGGAAGGTCATCATGAATCAAAGAATAAGTATGAATCGCTTCAAGCGCGCAGGCCGCGGGAATCGCCTGGGATTGTGTCCGTTCAGTGCCTAGGGCTTTTGACAAAAGCAGGACCAGCTTGGGGCGAAAACGCTTTCCACCTGCCCTGACCGAATGCAAAGCCGCTTCCTGAAATCCGTAATGGCGATCCCAAGCCGCAATTCTTTTCTGAAAAGCTTTTTCAAAAGCGTTCATTCTACTTTCTTTCCTTTCGCGGGAATTCGCCCCAGGGCTTTCGCCGTTTCAAGATCATCCACTGCTGTGATCCGAAAGCCATCGGCTTCAATCGTCCACTGAATATCCAAATCTTTCACCGCAAACCCGTACTTCAAGCCATAACTGCTTTCGGCTTTTGCGGGCTTTCGCCGGCGCTGAAATGCCGGCCTAGGATCCAAAGAAAGCAGGTCTTCCACCAATTCAACCAGTCCCATCCGGGTGCGCGCAAAATCTTCCAAGCGTTCCATCATTCCGGGGGCGTAAAGAACCGGATTTCGTTCAATGGGTTTTTCTGCCCAACCGGATTTGGCATCTGGAATCTGGTCGGCGTATGGAAGGTAGGGCTTGATGTCCAAAATCGGCGTTCCATCCAAAATGTCGACGCCTTCGACATGAATCGAAACGTCGCCGTTTTTCGCGACTTCGATCTTTTCCAATCGCAATGCCGAAAGTCCGATCGGGTTTGGACGATGCGGTGACCGTGAAGCCAGCACGCCGACCTTCTTGGCACCACCTAGCCTAGGTGGGCGAATCGTGGGCTTCCAATCGTAGCTTTTTCCGTGGTCCCCACCTGTCTGATGGAAAACAAAAACCACCCAGATATGCGAAAAGCGATCCAGATCCCGAACGGCAGAAGAATAACGAAAATCCTTTTTAAAGCGAATGACACCCTTGGCGTTCGCGGCCATTCCGACTTGCCTTGGAATCCCGAACTTTTCTTTAAAGTCCGTTTCCATCACGGCGATGGGTTCAAAATTCCAAGCATCAAATCCCGTCGAAGTTTCGGAAAGCTTCTTCCTAGGCCGCTTTTTCTGCGGTGGGCGGGAAGCCGTTGGGCTGGATTTTGCCTTGGGCCCCGTCATGGGTGGCTTACTTCCGCGGCTGGGCCGTGACCGCAATCACGATCTTGCCTTCGTCCAGTTCGACTTCTTCACGGTGCTTGCCTTGCGGATCGTCTGAAAAACTGAAATTCGTGGCCAAAGTTTCCCCGCAAATCATTTTTTCAAAATCCTGAACAGCTTGTCTGAGCAGGCCATCGCACTTCAACTGAAGCTGAATTCGGTCATCCAATTGAAAATCAGCCGACTTGCGCGCAGCCTGAATCTTCCTCACGACTTCGCGAGCCAACCCTTCGCGAATCTGATCGTCGGAAACGCTGGGGTCGATTTCGATGGAAACGATCGGTGCAACAAAGATGGTTTCCTGCCCTGGCTTTGCAGCACCCTTGGGTGCGCGGCGAATTTCGACATCTGAAAGGTTGATTTCTTCACCTTCCAGGGTCAACGAATCACCTGCTTCAAGCTTCAATAAATCCTGAAGCCCAAGCGAGCCGATCTTTGCGGCAATGGCTTTCATCTTGGGGCCAACCTTTTTGCCCAAAACCTGAAAATTGGCTTTTGCGGTGACCTGAACGAAATCGTCTTCGTTGGACGCGTACTCGAATTTTCGAATATTCAATTCATCCGTAAAATACGGCTCGAAGTTCTTTAGATTCTCTAGAACTTTTTTGTCGCGCTGGATGATCTTCATCGTCTTCAGCGGGATCTTGGCCTTGATTCCGATTTTTTCGCGGGTATTGCGTCCCAGCAGAACCAACGCGTCCATCACGCGGACGGCGTCTTCTAGATCCTTCTGAATCAGCTTCTTGTTGGCTTCCGGAAAAGCTTCAAGGTGAACACTGAGCTGCGCCTTGGCAGGCGACCCTTTTTTCAGATTCTGATAGGTCGTTTCGGCCAAAAACGGCGCAAACGGAGCCATGACTTTCGAAAGCGTGACCAGCGCGTGGTAAAGCGTTTCAAATGCCAAGCGTTTTTCTTCGGGCATGCCGTCTTGCCAAAAATGGCGTCGATTGAAACGAATGTAAGTGTTGGTCAATTCTTCGACGAATTGAAGAAGAACGGGGACCACGTTGTAAAGGCGGTAGCCTTCCATTTCGCGCTGGGTTTGATCGACCAGCGTGTTCAACCTGGACAGAAGCCATTGGTCCAAAAGATTTGGGGATTTATCAAAATCGCCCTTGGGTTTGAACTGGTCAATGTTCGCGTAGTTCACAAAGAACGAATATGAATTCCACCAACGAAGAAGTATGCGACGAACGACTTCCTTCACACCGACTTCTGAAAATCGAAGTTCCTGAGCGCGCACTACCGGCGAATCAATCATGTAAAGGCGCAAAGCATCTGCCCCGTGACGATCCACCAATTCCATGGGGTCAGGATAGTTTCTTAGGCTTTTAGACATTTTCTTGCCGTCTTCGGCCAAGATCAGTCCGTTCACGACCACGTTCTTGAAAGGCGACTGCCCTTTCAGCGCGGTTCCGATCACGGTCAGCGTGTAGAACCACCCGCGAGTCTGATCCAATCCTTCGGCAATGTATTCGGCGGGAAAATGTTGATCCAGGTACTGATCAGCTTCAGCCTTCGAAGCAAATGAATCCGGGTACCCGTTCTGAGCAAACGGCATCGAACCGCTTTCAAACCAGCAGTCCAAGACCCCCTCGATGCGTTTCAACGGCGACTTGCCCGTCGGGCTTGGGATGGTGATCTGATCGACGACGTCAATGTGAAGGTCGTCGATTTTCTTGCCGCTTAATTTTTCAAGTTCAGCGCGCGACCCCACACAGATCACTTCGCCTTCTTTATTTCGCCAAATCGGAAGCGGCGTTCCCCAGAATCGATTTCTGGAAATGGCCCAATCGCGTGCGTTTTCCAACCAGTTGCCAAAACGACCGTCACGAAGGTGATCGGGAACCCAATTTGTTTTTTTGTTCGCTGCGATCATCTGGTCCTTGATCGCTTCGACTTTGACAAACCAGCTGGTGACCGCGCGATAGATCAACGGCGTTTCCGTGCGATAGCAAAATGGATAACTGTGCGCGTAGGTTTCTTGCTTGATCAGGCGTCCAGCTTTTTTCAGATCCGCGATGATGTCTTTGTCGGCTTCCTTGACCTTTTTGCCTTGATAGGTCGGAACTTCGGATGTGAACACACCGTCATCATCGACTGGGTTCACAATCGGAATTCCTGCTTTTTGGCATGCAAAAAAGTCTTCTTCACCAAACGCAGGCGCCATGTGGACGATGCCCACACCGCTTTCCGTGGTGACGTGATCGGAATGGATGACTTGGAAGGCGCCTTGGGCTCTCTTGCCCTCGAAGAACTTAAAGAGCGGTTCGTATTTCAGTCCAACCAAAGATGAACCCTTAAACTTCAGTTCAACTTCCGCGTCTTTTGAAGGGTCTTTGAAAATACTTTTCAGCAGCGCTTCCGCAAGAATGTATTTCTTTCCTGTAGAGTGTTCTTTGGCCTGTACGTAGTCCACATCACTATGGACGGCCAAAGCCAAGTTGCTGGGAAGGGTCCAAGGAGTCGTCGTCCAAGCAAGCAGTTGCGCACCTTGATCGATCCCTAGTTTTTTGTAGGCATCATGATCAACGATCGCTGCCCCATTTAAGGGAAACGCCACCGTGATCGCGGGATCTTGAACCTGTTTGTAATTCAAATTCGCTTCAAAGTTCGAAAGCGGTGTCGAAATTCCAGTCGAATAAGGAACGACTTTATAGCCTTCGTAAATCAGCCCTTTGTCGTGGAACTGCTTAAAGACCCACCAGACGCTTTGCATGAACCCAACGTCCTTGGTGAAGTACGCGTTTTCCATGTCGACCCACCGACCCACGCGCCGAACCGTTTTCTTCCATTCATTGGAATAACGATCCACGATGGATCGGCAAGCGGCGTTGTACTTGTCCACGCCGTAAGCCAGAATCTGTTTGCGACTTTCCAGTTTCAACTGCTTGTTGATTTCGTTTTCAACAGGAAGACCGTGGCAATCCCAACCAAAACGCCGGGGGATCGAATAGCCCTTCATCGTCCAGTAGCGCGGAACGATGTCCTTCAGCGTTCCCGCCAAAATGTGCCCGTAGTGCGGCAACCCCGTGGCAAAAGGCGGTCCGTCGTAAAACTGGTACGGCTTTGCCTTGCCCTGTGCGGCAGGCGCTTCCAAAGATTTTTCAAAAATTTGGTTTTCGTCCCAGAATTTCAGAACGTCTTCTTCAAGCTTGGGAAGAGAAACGTCGGGACGGACCGGAGAAAACAGGCTCATGATTCACTACTTTCTTAGCGTAAGAATCCCCAGATCGAGCCCCAGGCCATCGCCAACACGACGAAGAAAAGGACGATCGCAAAAGCTTGAACCCGATTCATTCCCTTTTGGGTCGTCGTGATTCCCCAGCCAATGCAGAATTGCCAAACGCCGTTGGCCAGGTGGTAAGCAACACCCAATGTTCCCAGAAGGTAGACGGTCAAAGTCACGGGTTCGGAAAATGCTTCAACCATGTGGGCAAAGTCAGCGGGCTGACCATTGATGTAGGTCGGAAGAATTTTGCTTTTAAAGATGTGAGCAGGAAGGAAAAGAAAAATTCCGATGCCGCTTAGGCGTTGGGTCAAATACTTCAGATTTTCCCAATGCCGAAAGGTGCCATAGTTCGGCTTCGCTTGCTTCAGCTTAATCATGCCCAAAACGCCGTGGTAAAGGATCGGCGCCCAGATGAACAAGATCGCCAAGATTCCCAAGAAGGGTCCGCTTCGGGAAGATTCCAAGTGGCGATTGAATGCTTCCGCACCTTCAAGGCTGGTCAGATTTCCGTAAAGGTGAACAATCGCGTAAATACCTAAAGGGAAAATTCCCAATAGGCTGAAAATTTTGTTTCGAAGAAACGCCTTGGAAAGTCCGGCGGACGGGGCTGCATGCTGCACTGTGGTTTCCATGATTAGAACTTAGCTCAGAATCGGCCTTTAGGCGGCAGATTTTTTTGGTTTCCGGCGCTGAACGGCAATCTCGCTCATCACAAAAGCAACGAGGATCACGACCGGGACAAAAAGAATGTATGAAAACCCCAAGTACATCAGAATTCCATCCCAAGTCGGGGCCGCTTCACCTGCGACTTGCAAGCTAGCCAAGCCCTGAAGCTGAATCGAAAGCGCCTTGAAAGGGACTTGTTCGATGAACATCGCAAAGCTTGCGGCCCGAATAACCGCCCAACGCTTACTTTGATGCAAGGCAGCAAGCCAATAACAGAAGGCTGCCAGTGCTCCCATTCGAACCAAAATAAAAGTCACATTGCCCGCGAACGGCCCCTGCGTGCGCATCACGGTCGGAGCCAACCAAAAAGTATTCAGTGCGAAAATAGAAAACACCGCCAGCCATCCGGCCCAAAGGGGAAATTTCTTTTGCGTCATGGCGGAAAGCCTAACAGAACAACGCGGCGGTTCATAGTGTTGGAATCGTGCATTTTTTCGTTTTCCAATGAACGTCCGTAGGCCATATTCAAACTACTCAATACAAGTACTGGAGAACGCATCATGTCGTCATCAACCACGCTACCTCATGAACAATTGGTCACTGGCGGAAAAACCATGGCCGACATCAACGAAGATGTCAGCTTCCCGCTAGAAAATTTTCCGACCCGTCGTTGGTGGATTGCCTTTTCGATCGCGATGGTCGTTTTGGCAGTTTGGCTTTTTGCGGTTGGATCCTTCGTGAAAGACGGACAAGGCGTTTTGGGAATTAACCAGCCCAGCGGCTGGGGTACCGACATCACGAACTTCGTTTTCTGGGTCGGTATCGGTCACGCAGGAACTTTGATTTCCGCCATTTTGTTTTTGTTCCGTCAAAAGTGGCGTACGGCGATTAACCGTTCTGCAGAAGCGATGACGATTTTCGCCGTGATCTGCGCTTTGACCTTTCCATTGCTTCATACCGGTCGCCCGTGGCTAGCGGCATTCTGGCTTCTTCCTTATCCCAACCAGCGCGAACTTTGGGTCAACTTCCGTTCGCCTTTGCTTTGGGACGTTTTCGCCGTTTCGACCTACTTCACGATTTCCGCAGTGTTTTGGTACGTCGGCTTGATTCCTGACTTGGCTTCGGTCCGCGACCGCGCCAAAAACGGAATCCGCAAAGTGGCTTACACCCTGCTTTCGATGGGCTGGCACGGATCAACCAAGCAGTGGAACAATTACGAAATGGCGTACATGATTCTAGCCGGGCTTTCGACCCCGCTGGTCCTTTCGGTTCACACGATCGTTTCGTTCGACTTCGCCGTTTCCCAGATTCCAGGATGGCACACGACGATCTTCCCACCCTACTTCGTCGCGGGTGCAATTTTTTCGGGCTTCGCGATGGTCGTGACACTTCTGGTGATGATGCGTGAAATGTTCGGTTTCAAGAACTACATCACGATGGATCACCTGGAAAAAATGAACAAGATCATCATGGCCACCGGCTTGATGGTCGGTTACGCCTACGCTTGCGAATTCTTTATCGCTTGGTACAGCGGATCGTCCTTTGAAGGTTACGTTTTCTTGAACCGTGCGTTTGGACCTTACTGGTGGGCGTACTGGATCATGACCAGCTGTAACGTCTTCATCCCGCAAGTTTTCTGGTTCAGAAAAATGCGTCGTTCGATCCCAGTCATGTTCGTCGTTTCGTTGTACGTAAACATCGGCATGTGGTTCGAACGTTACGTCATCGTCGTCACTTCGCTTCACCGCGACTTCTTGCCATCCAGCTGGGCGATGTACTTCCCCACTTGGTATGACTGGGCGTGGACCGCCGGCTCGTTTGGCCTTTTCTTCTTCCTGTTCCTGTTGTTCGTTCGGTTCCTACCGACGATCGCCATGTCGGAAGTCAAAGGCGTCATGCAAAGCGACCACTAATTTTGCGAGCGCTTCTGATCGTTGGAATATTGACGCTTCAGGCGGTCGGCTGCGCCGGCAAAAAGGACAAAGGGCCTTTTCAAAGCTGTATTGAACGCTGTTCACGGATTGAAAAACAGGATCCTAGTTCATCCTGCGTCCGCGACTGCGAAAAGATCTTCTTGCCCGGCCAGCACGGGTTTCCGTAGGAGCGCTGTGGCGCCCTGTGCAGTTGTAGGACTGATGTCGGAAAGCCCTAAGGCTGAACCCACCAAATCGGTTCTTTGGGGGTCGAAACATTTCGAGCGTCGATTCGCATCCCAATGACCTTACCTTGGCGTTCAATTTCAAACCTGCCAGATGGATTGGCGACTTCTTCATCGATCCTTGCGCCGATCCATTTGAAAATCAGGTCGGGTTCGTAAAAGAAGACGCCAAACTGCGCTTCGCCGGATTCAGCCCAACGGCGGTTCTTTTTGCTGCGAATCAGTAAACTGAGCAAAGAAACTCGTTTGCCGGTCATCGGACCGCCGACCAGTTTGGCCGGAGCCGCGATATTCATGGACCAAGCGGCCTTCAAATCAGAAGTCAAAAGCCCCGCCAATTCGACCAAGCTAACACCAAACGCAGAACAGCCTGCACCTTCAGCGTGTCTTGGGCTGTTGGGCAAGCCGTACCGCGTGTAGACCTTGTTTTCTCGATATTCGGTCAAATAAGTCGCAAGCCTGCGGCAGGTGGATGCCGAAATATCGTAAGCAATGTAGCGCATATTCCCACCCTTCGATTTTTCGACCGCATTGTCGGTGTCGACTTCGTCAGTCGACTGCATTCGGCCTTGAAACGAATGAAAAAGCGCGCCCAGGCCGCCGCCTTTTAGCAGCAGGAAAGTTCTCGCTTCGGACTTTTTCGCGTCAGTCATTCCCGTTGCCTGGCGAAACGCAGGTTCAGTCGCCGTCGCATCACAACTGACTTCAACGGCGACATGCCCCATGGGGTATCCGGAACGTCCGGTAAAGTTCTTTACAATGGTCCGCGCCAAGCGGTTTGGATCGCGCCAGTCGATCCCCGGACTGGAATAGGTGAAGATTTTCAGTTCATCACCAAAGGCGCCTCGAGCCTGTGAAATCTGAACGACAAGAAACGAAGCGAGCAATGGAAACCAAAACCTGGACGTCCTGACCAAGAATTTTTTCATCCCTCTAGTCTAAGGTCAGTTTCTGAATTTCGCGGTGATTAAAATTTGACGCTGACTATTTCGCGACCTGGAAGCGGACGCTTCCGGCAGGGCCCCATTTTACTCGATCTACCGAATAGCCCAGGTTCAAAAGGTAAAAGTCGCCCTTGGTCAAAAGTCCAAAAAGCTCGCGTTCCAAAACAGTGGGCGAAGTCGCCGAAAGCACCATTCGGTTCTTTCCTTGGACAAACTTTCCGGCGGTATTATCGACCATCAATTCGCCTTCAACTTTGAACTTCTTCCAAACCGTTGACCGCGTCAGACGAAAGTAAAGAATCTGGGGTGTTTTCTTCAAATCGAAGGTGACTTCCAACTGATCCGGACCCAGGGCTTGGGTTTTGAAATCCGAAACGGTCAAGTGCGGATCGCCTTCGAAGCCCCCCGCCTGTCGTTCTAGCCCTAACTGTTCATCCGTCAGATTGATGATTTGGTTGACCTGAAGGATGACATCCCCTCGTTCCTGAAGACGTCCAACCGAAGGCCCTTGCATCGTGTAAAAGTAGTCCACCTTTTCACCGGCCAATGCGATTGCCAGTACCTTCATCAACTGGGCGCCGCGGTGTCGGATCGAAAACATCTTGCCCATTTTTTCGGCGATGACTTCCGGGGGCAAGGTGACTCCGGTCAATGCTTTCCACTGCGCCAGGAAGTTCTTCATTTTCGTGACTTCCGAATCTTCCAGTTCGTCCGGGGGCGGCGCAGCCGACGGGAACTTAATGCCAAAAGCTTCTTCTACAATTTCAGTTTTCCTGGAATCCGGAATCGCGATGAACTTTTCAACCTGCGGCCGGTTGACGTTCAACCCATAGTACAAGCTGAATCGCCCATACTTTGCGATCGGGCCTTTCTTGATTTTCTTCAGTTTGTCGGGAATTCCGTCCCCATCGGTGTCTTCCCAGACTTCGGTCAATGATTTCATCTTGGGCATTCGGGCCGGCAGCTGCGGGATTGCCGGCAGATTGCCCACAGCTGCGCGTAGATCTCGAAGGTAACGCTGCATTTCGCGACCGTTCGTCCGTGAATCCTGAACGGAAGCTTCAGCCATCAGGGTCAACGATTCAGGTTCTTTCTTTTGATAGGATTCCAGGTCCAACCCAACCGAAAAACGATGAAAGAAGTTTTCACGAAATCCAAAAATGGTCTTCCAGTCTTTGGTTGAAGTGTTTGCAAAGCGCAGAATGTGCTTCACGCCTGCGGGTAATTTGATTTCCGCGGCAAAAGTTTCTTCCTGACTGGATCGTCTGCGTTCGTGAAGAAAGGCCACTTCAAACTTTCCACTTCTCGATTTTTTGTCGTCCGTAGCGGTTCGATCGAAAATGCGCTCGACGACTGGGTGGCCCGATGGGTCTTTTACGCCTTCCAGCTTGCCGGCTTCGAAGAATGATCCAGCCAATGCGTCTTCAAAAGCACTGACGCCATCTGGGGTCGAAAGATTAAAGCGATAGCCGATGTCAAAAGTTCGCACGCTATCGCGATTGGCGGTCAGTTGAAAAGGCATCAATCTAAGCTTGGCCAAGCTGCCTAGGTCTGTCGAAATCGGCGAACCTTCAAAAACCATCACGCCTTCGATCAACTGAGCCTTGCTGGTCGCCCCCCCCACGCTCAGTCCGGTTCCCCTTCGTGTCAGCCTGGAAATTTTCACTTTGGCGAACTGGTCGTTTTCTTTCAAAACATAAACAACGTATTCACCGCGCAGGTACGTACGAACATTGATTCCCACCGTGAAATCAACGAACTTGGGCAAGTTCAAGAATTGGAATCCGACGCCCGCATCCATTTCGACACCACCGAAACCGGTGTAGCCAAAAAGTTCGCCGTCAGCCATTCGGTTAAACGCGTCCTGAGTCAGCGGAATGCGGAACGGCAGCGAAACGCGTCGGAAAAGTTTGCTTAGCCGCGGACGAATCGAAGGATCCAACATTCCCGATGTCACGCTGGGGTCAAGGCGCGTGATCGAAGGATCGGCTGGCAAAGGCCCCGGTGATGCCGACGCCGACGGTGTACTGGACGGGGATGGAACTGCCGAAGCAGTCCCCGATGATCCGCCAGTTCCTGCCGCCTGAGCGCGCCTTTGAGCGTTTTTTTCCTTTAAAGCTTTGTACCAGTTTGATCGCGTGACTTCTTCCGCAAGCTGCTGCGTGGTGGGAAGATTCTTATAACGCTTGGCTTGTACTTTTCGGATATTGACCCAAGACATCCCGCTGACTCCGCCAATGCTGAAGTTCATGTTTAAGTTCATCGGAATGACAGAACTAGGAATGCTGGTGTCCAAATAAATCACGGGAACTTTGGATTCGATTTGAAATCGGTCCACCACCGTCCACGTATTCAGAAGGTCGAAGTTATCGTAGATATCCCGGCGGGTATTGAAACGAACCCTTCCGCCCTTTTTTCCTACAGGAATCGAAAGAAGTTCTAAATCCGTCAGCGAACGAAAAATCGAGTTCGTCAAAGAAAGGCTCAAGTCGTTGACGCCTTCGCCAAGCTTGTTCATCAGCTGGTTGGGCCAGGATTTAACCTGAACGCCACTGCTGGTCGTTACTGCGCGGGCCGAAATCCCTTCCGCGCCCAACTGTTTCATCACGTCCGTATCGAAGGGTTCTAACGATTCGTTCTGCCCCTCTGATTCCAAAAGTTCATCGGGTTGGGCATCTTGCTGAACATCTTCTACGAACTGCGCCGGCGCACGAGCCCCGTCCATCGGGGAACATCCCCCTGCCGGAAGCATCAAAAGAATCACGAAAAGAATAGGCGCCAAGACCCGAAACACCATCAAATCCGTATCGGAATTTTACGGGCTGTTATTGCGGCTTTTCTGAGCAGTTTTTGCTTCGATCCAGCGCGAAAAATAGTCCGTCGAACGAAGCTGGTTCATCCATAGGATTTCCTGAATCCAATGGAATGGTTCCGAGCCCTTTCGAACAGGGTGAAGCAGTTTTTGAAAATCTGACCGAAACCGAACGTCAATAGCTTGACTCGTATAAACCCGATTAAATGCGTCCATGCTTCGTTGCGATCCCGTGCTCCACGCCTTCGCATCAGAAGTCATTTCTTGAATCGTCGCGACCCATTCTTGAAGATTTGCGCCCGGTACAAGACACGGGTTTTCGCTGCCTTCTGGCAGCACCCCTTCGGCACCGATTTCTGTAGTGATCACCGGTGTTCCCACTGACCAACTGTCCAAAATTTTTCCCTTTACGCCCGCACCAAACCGAATCGGGGCAACCAGGACGCGAACACTGGACAGCATCGCCCGAGAATCATCTGCCGGACCGAGAACCACGAAGCCTTCGCGAGGGTTGCTCCACGCCATTGCTTCCTTCGACGGATAGGCCCCAAAGATAGACAGGGTCGCATCGGGAATCTTTCGACGCACTTCGGGCCAAAGCTGAAACTTAAGGAATCGAACCGCATCCAGATTCGGCGGATGCCTGAAATTCCCGATGAATCCCAATCCAATTCGCTCTGAAAAATCCTTTCGACATTCTGCCCGTTCGACGCCCAAATCGATGGGCAGTACAGAAATCTTTTTCGGATCGACCGCAAAAAAGCGCTCAAGTGCTAAGGCTTCAGAAAACGAAACCACCCAAGTCAAATCGCAACGATGAATGGACGCCAATTCCCGGAAGGTGTCTTCGGTGAAAAGAAACTCACTCGGAATTGAAGGAATTTTTGAAATTGCTTGAAGGTCTAGACCTGAATCGTGGTTCAGATTTTTCAGCACCCATTTTTCGCGCGCACGGCGAACACTGTGCAGATCGCTGGTATCCAGGGCTGTCCAAGCGCCTGCGGCTTCTTCACGAACGCGCGCACCAAATTGTTCTTCTACGATGAAGCGCTCAAAAACGACGCCATCGGGGCGAACTTCGCGAAGCCATTCGTTGAAACTGGAATCGTTCAGTTGAACTTCGCGGGTGATGATTCCCAGGCGATCCAGTTCGGCCTGAAATGAATTGGGTTTGCAGGCTGAACCCCAGAAAACGGTCGCCCCTGCCTTTAAAAAGTTTTTTGCTAGACCCAAAACGCGTACGCCCGCCGCCGAAGATGTCGGTTCTGGCCACACGGTGGTTAAAAACAAAACTCTCATACGAAAAATCTAAAAGAAAAGTCGGACGCCCAACTGCGGCCCACCGCTGCCAGCCAAGCTGACTGCCGTCTTTTCAATTTCGCGAAAGTAATTTCCGTAAATCCGAAGAAACTTAAAATCGATAAATGCGCCGACTTCCGCCCGATACCCGCTAAACCGAAGCCCCGTCGAATTCGGCGTCGAATCCAAAAAGCTTCGATAAATTCCTTCGATGCCGAAATAGCGCGCAAAATAAACTGACATCCACCCACCCCATAAAGCATTTCGGTAACCCGAATTCTGCTTCACGCCCGCCTGAAGCGTCAGGTGCGTCCCCTGCATCTGATTCCCGAAAATTCGAAAATGAAAGATGCCATTCAATCGAAACTGATTTCCCGCCAGGACTTCGCGTGAAAATTCCAAACCAAAAGCGCTGGCGTACGCTACCAGTCGGTAGCTTAAACCTGTGATGTCGGGGTTTGACGCCATCGAATAATCCGTTGCCAGCGAAAATTCGAATGGGCTTGGGGTATGCATGGACAACCAAAGGTCCATCCAACGCATCTTTTCACGGGTCTCAAGCCAATCGCTCAGGCTCCAACGGGACTTCGCCTTTTGTTCCTGCTTCTTCACAATATTGAAGGTGTACGTTTCGTCGGCCCAAACTTCCGCGGCCGAAAGCGAAGCCATCGTCAACGCCGCCACTAACCCTAGAATTTTCTGCATGAACTCAGTCTAGAACAGGAGGTCCCAAAAAGACACCGGTCCCAAAGCGCCAGCCCTTCGTCGACCCCTAGTTCGGCACTGCTGCTTTGTTAGGTATTTGTAATTAAAGACTTTATTGGATCTTGCCGCGCAGGTATTGGATGGCACGTCCCCTGCTGAATAGGGGTACATCAGGCTCAGGACGAGACTGTTTTTCGTTGTGCAGGGCGAGCCCATTTCAGCTCACCCAGGGACAGGAATTCAGGTTTGGCGGCCTGTAGCTCCTGTCGCAATACCAAACGTCCCGCCGAAAAACTAAGGGGTTTAGAGATGAAATCCAAGATCTTGTTAGCATTAGGAGTGCTGTCAGCACCGACTGCAGCCAGCGCGCAATACCGATATTACGACGGACCTCCGGTCGACATTCACTTTGAATCGACCAAACCGGCCAAGTACGCCGTCTGCGATAAGTACCTTCAAGACACCACCGCACGCCGCTACGCCGCGTGTGAATTCGGACGCGACGAAGCTGAACGCATGGCCGTTCGCTTTGGCGGAGGAAACGGAAAAATTCAGGGCTACCTTCGCGGCTTTGCTTGGGGAATGCACAAGATGTCCGACGCGTATGAAAACGACGCTTCTGAAATGATCGCCGGCGAAAAAATGGTCGGATCGATTGGATCGACCATGCAAGCCGGCTTAGACGCCGGGATCAGGGCCGGTCAACAGCAGGGTTCGCCCCGCGGTCTTTCTGATGCGATTGCCCGCTTTGAAGCCGTTGTGAACAAGGGCCTTCAACCTGATTCGAAGCTCATTGTTCCAACCGTCACCTATGCCGGGGAAAAAGATGCTTATCAAAAATTCGTCGGACCGGTTCCGACTTCTCAACAGATCATCCAAAACGAAATCAAGCCGGGTGAACTTCAGATTTACTCGACCTGGGATGATGTCTTCCTTGGAGAACGCAAGCCCCTGACCGTTTGGGATCTCTGGTTCTCGGACGGAGTCTACAAGTTCGAAAAAGCCTACTGGTATGACCAGTCATTGGCGATGGAAACCTGGTTCAAACGTCCGATCGATACTCGTCCGAAGTATGACCAGCTGAACATTCCAGCCCTGGTGGATATCCAAGGCCAGCAGGTCGACCTTCAGGCGGTCTTCCGCGACGCCTTCATCAGTTCGTATTCCTACTACGTGAACTACAACTTTTCGTCGCAGTTCAAAGTGGCCATGGATGACGGAATGCTGGCTGGCCAGATGATTGGAACCCAAGTTGGAAAACGCGTCGCCCAGTACAAGGGACTGGTTCGCGCCTACAACGACAAGTTCCAGCAAAGTTCGCTTCAGACTTTCCAAGCGGCTTTTGCAAAGGCCTACACGGATTCGTTCAACACGACTTTTGCGGATTACAGCAACAATCCGAAACTTTCGATTGAACTTTTGCAGGCAATTGGTGCCGACAATGACGGGATCCTTCAACCTGGTGAAGAAATTTCCTTGGAAATCAAGATTCGTAACTCGGGAGGAAAAGGTACTAATCTGACCATCGGCGCAGGTGGAAACATCATCGACGCAGTTCAGTCGACGGGAACCATTACCGCCCTTCAGGAAAAGACGATCACCACCGGAATCCTGGCTAAGATCGATCCTAGATTGAAGACCCGGAATTCCGCACGAATTCTAGTGACCATCAACGGCCTGACCGACGAAATCAATCGCACGGTGAATCGTATGATGCAGCTAGCATCCACCAAGCAGACCTTGGATCTTCTGAACGGTTCGGGATCCTTGATCGTGCAGGTGATCAACACTTCAACCGTTCGTTCCCCAAGCAACGTGACTGCAACGCTACAGATCAATGGTCGCGATGTGGAAACTCAGAACTTGGGATTGGTTTCGGCCGGAGCAACGCAGGAAACTGCGCTGAACTTCACCCAAATCGACCCACTGGATCTGATTCATTCGCAAATCAAAGCCAGTGTGATCCTAAGAATGGGAACCTTGAATTCGGACCAGACATCTGAAGTCATTGCCATCGGCGACGCAAACGAAGCCCTGGTCGACTACTTCAACGGACTGGCGAACAACAAGGCCTTCACCCCAATTCAAAAGGGCCGCGATCACCAGATCGACCTGGTTTCTGAAGAATTGGTCAGTGAAAACAACCAGGAAACTCGCGAACTGAAGAAAGGCAAGAACCAGTTCAAGAAGAATCCTGATTCAACGATCATCGGTGATTTGGTGAAAACCTTCGAAACCAACGTTCAGACGTCAGATGCGAAGAATCGCTACAACACCTTGGCAAAAGCCTTGTGGCCTGCACGCAAGAACCTAAAGAACTTCTTGTTCTTCGGCGGAAAGCGCAAAAGCTACGAAAAGCTGGTTCGCCGAATTGCTCAGTCTGACTTGAAATAAGTAAAAAGAGAGAGAGTGAGTTGCCCGGCCGGATCTTTTTGAAGAAGATCCGGCCGGGTTTTTTTATAGAACAATTTCCGCTAGAATGGCTTGATGCCCACCCTTGCCTTTGCAACCGATAGCCGCCACCCGAACGGCGGCGACGATGATACGGATCTTCGCGCTTGCCTGACTGAAGCAGGGATTTCGGTAGAACTGCCCGTTTGGGATGACCCTAATATCGACTGGAAGAAATACGATCTGATTCTTCCAAGGTCGATCTGGGATTACCCATCCAAGCACCCGGCCTTTCTGACTTGGCTTGAAAGGTTGAAACGCTTGGGCGCACCTGTTCAGAATCCAACGCCCCTTCTGGCGTGGAATTCGAATAAAGTTTACTTGAAGGAACTGTCTGAAGCAGGGGTCCCTGTTTTGAAAACCCGATGGGAAGCCCCGAAATCGAAGTCGGATCTAGAAGAAATCGTCGGCACGCTTTCCAACCAGCACGAATGGATTCTGAAACCTTCGGTTTCATCGGGCGCGGACTTGACCCTGCGCTATCACCCTGCCCAGACAGGAAGCGCCAAACCAGTTCAAGGTTGGATAAATTCTTGGGTCGGTGAAAAACTGAATCAGAAAGACTGTCTTCTTATGATTCAGCGTTTCGAAAAAGAAATCCTGAAATCCGGAGAAACCTCGCTTCTGTACTTTGGGGGAATTTTTCAATACGCAATTCGAAAGCAAGCCCAGGGCGAAGACTTCAGAACGCAGCCCAACTTTGGTGCAAAACTGACCCAAGTCAAAGCCACAGACGATCAGTTAAATGTCGGAAATCAAGTATTGAAACACGTTCATCGGATCGACAAGACCCTTTATGCACGAGTGGATCTGATTCAATCCGAAGGAAAACCCGCCTGCATTGAAGCAGAACTGGTCGAACCCAATCTTTTTCTTCGTTACACCGATTCCAAACAGAACCATCTGGCGTTGGCAGCGGAAATCAAGAAACTAGTTTAAACGGATCTGAACCCCAAGCCCGGTACTGCTTCCTGCAAGAATCGGAAACAGTTGATAGCGTGCAACGCCTTCGTCATCCTTCTGGCCCCACTGCCCATCCAAACCAAATGCGTAACCCAACCCCAACGTCGCACCGAAAAGTACGTCATGAAGGTAGTGAGCATTATCATTCATCCTGGAAAACCCGATAAAGCTGGCAACCGCGAAAGATCCCACCCCCCAAGCAATGCCATGATTTCGATAGATGACACCTGCCATGACAAACGCATTTGAAGCATGACCACTTGGAAAAGAACCGAAGTCTCCGCCTCGACGCGGACGCTCTTCCATGTGAAGCGCTTTCAGTCCCTGCGTCAGCAAAGAAGTGTAGATCGAAGCGCGCGCCATCAAGATCGCCTTGCCATAGGCCGCGGAATCGCCCGAAATCCATCCATAAAGTGAAACACCTGCTACATAGGCGACGTTGGATCGCCAGAATCCCAGCTGGTAACCGATGTTCGAGGCTTCCCCCAGTGGGCGGCTTTCGGCGATGTCTTTCTGAAACGAAGTTTTACTTAAGGGGTACGTGGTCAGCGAAAGCACGGTTCCGCCGATCATCAATCGGGGTTTACGGATCGGCGCAATCAGATCGCGCCCTAGGTTTTCAAGCTGCGTGGAAACATCACCCGCCTGGGATGACGCCGGAAAAACCAGCCCAACGATCAGAAGAAGTTTAAGGCGAATCAGAAGGGACCTGCGAAGGAAGTGGAGACGGGACCGGAGTCTCGGCCGCTTCTGCTTCAGGAACCCCTTTTTCAAGCGATCCCAAAGTCAGTTTGACCGACCCAAACTTCACCTTGGCTTCCATCTTTACGGGGTAGCGGCGTTCATCGTCCGTAATCCAAAGATAGATTTCGCCTTTTTTCTGAAGTTCTCCGTTCAAGTAAATTTCCGGCTTTAGCACGAAACAATCGCGATCGCCCAAGATTGTAGAAATGTTTTCGCGTCGAAGGACATTGGCTTCGACGACCCAATTTTTTCCTTCGGTCACTGCAGGAACCTTGATCTTGTCCCCGACTTTCAAGGGAATCATCCGAACAAAGTGAATCAAAGAAATGGAATCCTGAGAAAACGGAACCATTTCTTTGAATTCTTTGGTTTCTACATAACCTTTTTTCACGTGATTCCATCGGTTCCAATAGAACGTTTGCTTACGAACTGAATCATTCAATTCCAACGCATCCCGAGTCTGGTCTTTTTCATCCAAGACCATGTGATATCGGTGCGAAAAAAGACCTTCGTAATCCCAAAAGCTTTCGATCGAATCGTTGATCCGATGAACCATATTGAAAACGGACGTCGATTCGATTTTCAAAAGGTGATGGTACACCTTGCGGCTGTTTACGAATTTAAACGGTAATTGTTGGATCGTCAGTTCTGCTGCCGTGACGCCTAGATAGCTCACGTCCATTTTCAAAACTTCTCCCCGAAGAATCGGGTCGACTGCGGGGCGACGGCTGGGAAACTTAAACTTCGCGGCCGCTTTTTCTGCGGCTTTTTCCGCCGCTTTTTCCTTCTTCGATTTGGCTTTTTTCTTCAGGGGCTTTCCCGTCACGGGATCGGTTGCTTCGGGAACCGGAATCACAGGTTCACCCACGGAATTTCGAACTGCGAACTGTTCTTCCAGTTCTTTAGGCAATAAAGCGTCGGAAGGTTCGATTCGCTTTAAAGTCCTGCCCCCGCAGCCGGGCAAAAGTGTAAACACTGCGATCACCCAAAAGGTGACCAAGAAAACACTAGCCGAAAGCGAAGGAGCGGTCCTAGACGTGATCACCGACTTTTCCGAAGAAACCCGTCTTGGTTCAGAAGCCCGTCGATCGACCAATTCCCTGCACCGTTCATAAAGATCAAAGCAAAACCCACCAGGTAAAGCCCCGATAGTTCACGATGCGAAAACGGATCGTTTCCATGAATAATAAAAAACGCCACCGCCATGGTGACCAAAAGGGGAATCGCCGCCAAACGTGTTGCGAATCCTGCCATCACCGCAATCGCACAAAAGAATTCTGCGAAAATCGCCAGAATTAAACTGACCTTTGAACCCATTCCGAAAACACTGGGAAAGGTCGCCGACTTGGTTTGAAAGTGGACCAGTTTTTCCATTCCATGTCCGAAAGCCATGGACCCTGCTAAAACGACACGAAAGATCAGGAAGCTCAGGTGGTTCATCCCCTGATTATGACCTTGGACGCCCTCAAGCGTCAGCTAAAATTCGACCTAGGATCTTTGCGGATTCCAGGCAAGCCGAAGCGGCCTCGCGTCCCTTATTGTGGGCATCATTTCTAGAACGGACCACCGCTTGTTCATCGGTATAGGTCGTCAGGATTCCGAACGTAATTGGCGTTTCCGTTTCCAAGCTAGCCGTCATGATTCCGACGGTCGCCCCCAGGCTGATGAATTCAAAATGGGCCGTATCCCCCTTGATGACGCAGCCCAGACAAATGACCCCGGCGTATTTTCCGGTTTGGGCCAGTTTCTTTGCCAAAAGCGGCATTTCAAATGCCCCGGGCGCCAGAAAGACGTCCTTAGGTTGAATCGCAACGCCACTTTCGGCCAAAAACTTTTCCGCGCCTTGCCGAAGGCCCGAAGTCACTTCTTGATTGAACTGGCTGACGATCATCGCAAAACGCATAGCTTCACCTATTTTTTCTTCAGTTGATGGCCCATCTTGTCGCGCTTCACGTTTAGGTAATTCTGATTGTGAACATTGGGTTCAACTTCAATCGGCACGCGATCGACAATTTCAAGATCGTAACCATCCAGACCAACGACCTTCTTTGGATTATTGGTCAAAAGGCGAATTTTTTTCACGCCCAACATCTTCAAAATTTGTGCGCCCATTCCGTAATGTCGCAAGTCGGCCTGAAATCCCAGATGTCGATTGGCTTCGACCGTATCCATTCCGCTGTCCTGAAGTTCATAAGCGCGAATCTTGTTGGCTAGACCAATTCCACGGCCTTCGTGGCGCCGCATGTAGACCAAGACCCCGTTTTCGGCTTCCGAAATCTGTTTCAGTGCTGCTTGAAGCTGCGGGCCGCAATCACAGCGAAGCGAACCCAAGGCATCACCCGTTAGACATTCGGAATGGACCCGAACCAAAGTTGGACTTTGGATCTTTCCTTTGACCAAGGCCAAGTGTTCGGTGTCGTCCAGACGTGAACGAAATGCATACAAAGTAAATTCTTCGCTTCCGTAAACGGAAGGAAACTTGGTTTTTGCCACCTGTTCCACCAGGCTGTCGCGACGCATGCGTTCTGCGATCAAGTCCTTGATGGCGTAAATCGGCAGACCATGCTTTTGGGCGAAGTCTTTAAGATCCTGCATTCGGGCCATCGTGCCGTCGGGATTCATGATTTCGCAGATCACGGCACCCGGGTTCAAACCCGCCAAGCGCACCAAATCCACAGAACCTTCCGTATGCCCTGCGCGAACCAAGACGCCGCCTTCCTGGGCTCGAAGGGGAAAAATATGCCCCGGAGAAATCAAATCATCAGGCTGGGTTTTAGGGTCAACCGCAACGCGAATAGTGTGAGCGCGATCACCGGCAGAAATTCCAGTAGAAACGCCCGAACGGGCTTCAATCGAAACCGTGAACGCGGTCTGCTTGGGCGACCGGTTACGCGAGGTCATCATTTCCAAACCCAGTTGATCCACGCGCTTTCCTTCCAGCGCCAGACAGATCAGCCCGCGTGCATGGGTGGCCATGAAATTGATGGCTTCCGGGGTCGCAAATTCGGCGGCCAAAACCAGGTCACCTTCGTTTTCACGGTCTTCGTCATCGACCAAGATGACCATCTTGCCGTTTCGGATCTGATCGACCGCTTCTTTCAAGCTAACCATGGGTGCGTGACCTCAACATTTTTTCGACGTACTTCGCGATGACGTCCACTTCCAGGTGAACTGCGTCCCCATCGCGAATTTCTGAAAGCTGCGTGTTTTCCCAAGTGTGGGGAATGATGTGAACCTGAAATTCATTTTTCGCTTCATCGATTTCGTTGATCGTCAGGCTGATCCCGTTGATCGCAATCGAACCTTTCGAAACCAAGTACCGCGAAAGTTCGGCAGGAACTGAAAACCAAAGTTCGCGAGAAACTCCGTTTGGCGTTTGAAAGGTTTTCGAACGCAAAAACTTTCCAACCCCGTCGACGTGGCCTTGCACGTAATGACCTGAAAGACGGGTCGTGGGCAAAAGCGCTCTTTCCAAATTCACCTTTGCGCCGACCTTCAAATTTCCCAAAGCCGTCTTTGAAAGGGTTTCTAGGCTGACAAAAAAATCCAACCGGCCGGCCTGCGTGGTCGTCAGGCAAACTCCGTTAACGGCCACACTTTCTCCGGTCAAAACATCCGAAAAATCGGCATCGACCTGAATGCGCATCGCCTGCGATTCGGTCTTTTCAATGGCCCGGACGCGTCCGGTTTTTTCAATGATTCCAGTAAACATGGTTTTGAATCAGGTCGGGTTTGCCGTTGTTTTGCGCTTGGATTACCACATGTTGCCCACAAAAGCCGCTGTTCAAAACGGCTTGGGTTAGGGTCGGCCCAGCTTCGACTAGGATTGAATTCAGCCCTTTTTCACCCAGTTCTTTCAACGTTTTTTCAAGTTCCTGGCGAATCCAAACGTCGTGGCCGTTTTCCTGGGCTTTTTGAATCCAGTCCCTAGGGGTTCTGGAATGGCGGTCCATGACGACCAAGATTCGCGGCTTTCCTTGCCGAACCGCCGCGTGGTCTTGCAGGTGCCGAACCGTAAAAAGCGGGCGGTCCGCCAGGACGGTTCCGATACCCGTTAAAATCGCGTCGGACTGCCGGCGCAGCCGGTGTGCAAAATGAAGCGATTCGGGTGACGTGAAAGTCTTTTTTCCTGCCGGAGGAATCATGCTGCCACTTGGGTCCAACGCCTGTTTGACCACAACCCAGGGATACCCTTTCACCAGTCGGTGGGCCCAGGGGCGGATCAGTTCACGGCATTTCAATTCTTCTTCCTTCATCCCTAGTTCAGAAAGGGTCTGCACCTGAACACCGGATTCTTTCAAAGCATTCCCGCCGCCGCCTTTCACAAGCGAATTCGGGTCTGAAACGCCGTAAATCACGCGCGGAACCCGCGAATCCTGAATCGCCTTTGTGCAAGGGGGCGTTTTTCCGGTGTGATTGCAAGGTTCCAAGGTCACGAAAAGGGTGTGGATTTGCGGGGTCTTGCCCTGGTGATGAATTTGCTGAAGCAAACCGGCTTCAGCATGCGACTGGCCCGCTTTTTCATGGGCCGAAACCCCAAGGATCCGTCCTTCGGAATCCCAGGCCACTGCCCCAACCGGAGGATTGGGCGCCGTCGCACCCACAAATTCCCAGGCGCGCGCAAGCGCTTCTTCGATGCCAGGTTTTAATGGGAAAGTAGCCATTAACGGCTACGGTTCATCATTCCGTGGGGGGTTTTCAAGACCTTTTCGTCGGTGTGAGTGCGATTCGGTTGGGACCCCTGGCCGTTTTGGAAAAGGGCCGAAAGAAGAATTCCAACGAAGGCTCCGGCTAGAAGGGACAGTCCCCTTCCCGACCAAGTCTTTAGGATCTGTACGAAGCTAGGGATGTTTTCTGACTTCAGGGCCGACTGAACTTTCATCGCGGCTGGTCATATCAAAGCCGCCCGGCCCTTACAAGACTATTTTAGTCTGGAATTGAAGTCGATCCAAATAGTCCTTTGATGGCGAATACTTAGACACTTCTTCAGGCTGAAAATAGAGCAAATAAAGGTTGTGCAAGGTCATATAGTCCAACCCTGAAAACCGATCACCCGCCGAAAAGTACCAATCGCCCTCCTTATATACGGGCGGATTGGCTCGGGTGCGGCGGTGACTGTAAAAGCGGTCAGGACTGTTCCAGCTGTTCATGTCGGATTGGACCGGACCATTGTCAGGTGCATTGTTCAACATCCCTAAAAAGAAGTTCTGAGTCAGACGGCTTTTAGGATGAAGTTTTTTGTCAAAGATCACCGCGTGCTGAAGCGGGTACATCGGAATGTCGTACATCTTGTCCAAACGTTTGAAGGCTCGTTGGGTGTGGGCACCCCACGTATTGCTGATGGATCCCAGGACAAAAATCATCGAACGCGTGAACCACTGATACGGAAGCGGCGTCGCTCCCAAGACGGGCATCAGCAACAAAGAAGACCAATCGCGGCTCAGGTCATCCAATGCTTCTTCCCCGGTCACTTGTCTTGCGGCTTCCAAGATCGGGCCTGAAAAAATTCGAGCATCCGGCCCCTTGTCGACATTTTTTCCCGTGTCCGGCCGCACGATTCTCCAAGCCTTGCGCTTTCCGTTACCGTTCACGTAGCGCACCATGCTTTCGACCTGACGGTTGACCATGCGACGAAGATTTCTTCCGTTCCAGTCGTCTTTTTCATCCAGAAATTTTCCAAGAAGGCGATAACCGGCAAGCAAACTGATCACCTGATCTTGGCTGACTTCGTTTCCGACGACACCCAGGCCTCGGGCTTCGTCGACACTGCCGGCTTCAATTCCTTGCACGTCTTTCATCGGGCGATTTTTCAAGAAATCGACAGGAATGTCTTCGCGCACAAAGTAACCATCGATACGATCAGGAATTCCCGCGCGTTGGTTCGCGTGCTTCGACAGACGATCGAAAGCATTGAGCGCATAAAAAATTTCCATTCGCACGGCCTTAGTATCCGCGCCCGACTTGCGAAGTAGCGCAAGTTCCGTCGCCAAGACCGAAAGGTACTGTCCCAAGTAGCAGGTCGAATCAGCGTAGAAAAGTGATCCTCCCATCAAGATCGGAGCAGGGACGCTTTCTCCTGGCTCGTCTCCGACCCAAACAAAGCTATTCAGAAGATTCGTGCGATACCGCCAGTAGCGATCCAAGGGCGCCGTTTCCGACGCGGATGCGATTCCGCGTTTGGCCTTTAAGATCCCGACTCGGTGCAGACTCAGTGCTCCGACCAAAAGGAAAACGCCCAGAAACAATCCCTTAAAAATTGCCGCCAACGGTTTGACATTTTTACGCTTCATCTTACTTTCGTTTCGGCGTCATTCAGTGAAAAGCTGACAAGAACTTCATTCGTATGCTGTAATTCATGGCTATGTTGAAAATCACTTTGATGGCGACGACCCTGATTCTTTCCACCCTGACTGCTTTTGCAGAAGACCAGCCGGCGGCTTCGGCTTCTGCCGCTTCGGCCCCTGCGGATTCGGCAAAGCCGGAAGCGAAACCTTCACCTTCTCCTTCTGCGGTCCCTTCACCCAAGCCTTCAGAAACCCCCGTCGCCGAAGAAGCGCCTGGAAAAATTTGGAAAGCCGGAATCTATCTGGCACCGATTCAAATTCCACGACTGATGACCGCTGGCGTGGAAGGCCGGATTTTCGATGCTCTGGGATTGTCGCTTGAAAAGTGCTTCTTCCCCAAAGTCAGCTATAAAGACATTTCTGCAAAAATCGACGGATTCGAAGCACGTCCGCGTTGGTATCCGTTTCGTGGTTCTTTCTTCTTGGGACTGGGTGTCGGTAGCCTAAGCGTGATCGGCAGCAAAACCGAACTGATCGCCGGTGAAGCCGTCGAAGTCACGGCCGACGTCACTGCAAGCTATATCGCGCCGATGATGGGTTGGACGTGGGGTGCAAAAAAGGGCGGATTCTTCTACGGAATGGAATTGGGCGTTCACTTGAACACCAGCGTGAAGACCCAAGTTGAATCATCCAGCAACAGCCCGGCTGTTTTGGCCGCACAACAATTCGTCGACTTGAAAGGCATGGTTGAAAACCAGGCCCGCAACGCGATTGATCCGTTTACGAAGTACCCCATCCCCATTCTGGGTCTGATGAAATTCGGCTGGATGTTTTAAGGCTGCGAAGCCAGATTGAACAGTCGTGATAAAGCTTCTTGGCTTTTTCGGCGATCGTCTTTCGATCGATGCGAATCCAATTGACCACGCCCAAGGCAGCCAGGGATCCTAGCAGATAGGGCCCTAGCTCTACGCCTCGGGTAGTCGCAATGGCACCGGCCACGGAAAGAATGGAACCGACCATCGCAAAAGACTGGTTGCGAATTTCGACCGTGTCTTTGTCGACGCCTTTTTCCAAAAGTCGCGCGCGTTCACGAAAGACCCCGATTTCATAGATGCCTTGTGAAAGAGTACTGAGTAGCGCAGCCACCGCGATTTCTTCCTGCATAGTCAGAAAGCCAATCGAAGGATCGATTCCTAAAAGCAGGTACGCCCCTTTGATCAGGTTCACGAAAATATGTTCAGTCAGAAACCACTTCCCCATTCTTTCCACAAACGAACTTCCCGACTTCAGAAGTCCCATCAGCTTTCCAGTCTGATCTTTGAAGATCTTGTCCGAAATCTTCGAATGGTCCGTGAATTCAGAAAGCTTGGACAGGTTCCAGGTCACGCCCGCACAAAGTCCGGCAACAAAGATCCCGGCCGCCACCGCGATTTCAGGGGGCTGATTCATGACCATCAACGACCAACTTTGAATCACGCCATTCGCAATTCCCCGAACTGCGGTGAAACTGAGCCGATAGTTCGATCGAAACCATTTCTTCAGCTTTTCTTTCAAAGCCGGATTCACTTCTTTTGCTGGAAGCTTCACGTCCCGAACCGGAATCGGAACCGGCTGAGAATCCAAGGCCAAAAGCTTTTTAAGATCACCCAGGACCGACTGGGGCTTGCGTCCCTTCTGACTGCCTGCATCGGTGATCCAAGTCAGCGAAATTGTCAGTTTAGGGTTGGCCTTCAGATCTTCTTGAACTTGTTTCTTCAGAAACTCAAAAATTCGAGCTTCTTCGGCATCGTTATTCCAAGCCGAAGCGAAAACTTCGGCGTAATTCAAAGTCTGATCATCGACCGCCACGCGAGTCTGAAAAATCCAAGTTTCCGGGTCAGCCGCGTGGCTCGGATTGGCGATCCCAGAAACGAAACCGAAAAGCATGACGCAAAGAAGCAGAATTTGTCGGTTCATCCGAACCGCTTATCGGTAAGTCGTTGAAATCTCTTGAAAGCGAAGTTTAGGATTCTGCGCATCGTTTTGGGAATCCAAAACCCAGTCGCAAATCGTGCGAACCCAGTCAGGAGATGAATTCAAGCTAGGAACCAAGCGAAGATCGCCACCGCCTAAGGCCTGAAACGATTCGCGCCCCCGAATCGTAATTTCTTCCAAGGTTTCCAGGCAATCCGCCACAAACGCTGGGCAAACCACCAGAACACGCTTTCGCCCCTGCTTGGCCAATTCTTCGTAAAGCACGTCAGTATAGGGCTGAATCCATGGCGTCCTGCCTAAGCGGCTTTGAAAGCTAACGGCGTAACGGTCCTTGGGGATTTCAAGAAGCTTGGCCAATTCCCGGGCCGTCGCAAAAGACTGAGCACGGTAGCAGTTTCGATTCTTTTCCGTGATCTTTTCGCAGCAGCTGGCAGCGGCTAAACAGTGGCGTCCTGAATCATCAGTCTTTTGGACATGTCTTTCGGGAACCCCGTGAAAACTAAACAAGGTAAAATCGGGCTGAAATTCTTGGGATGCCTTCCGCACTTGTTCTTGAAACGCGCGCAAAAAACCGGGGTCATCGTAAAAATCCTTCAACCAGCGAACTTTGGGTTGGGTGCCAGCGCCTGAATAAACCTTTCGAAACTGGGTCTTGAAAAACTGAAGCGATGAAAGGGTCGCGGCGTAGCTGTACTGCGGGTACAAAGGCAGAAAAAGGATTTCGGCGACGCCTTCGTCTTTGAATTCCCGAAGTGCTTTTTCTAACGAAGGGTGGCCGTACCGCATCGCAAGCTTGACACTGTACCCGGATCCCATTTCGCGGGCCACCCCTTTACACAGATCTTCGGAATGCCAAAGAAGCGGCGAACCTCGTTCAGTCCAAATTTTTTGATAGGCTTCGGCTGATTTCTTGGGACGAGTGCGAAGAATAATTCCATGAACTAAGGCTGCGCGAGCAATCCAAGGAATATCGATCACGTAGGGGTCCATCAGAAATTCGCCTAGGTAATTTCTGACGTCAGAAACTTGGGTAGAAACCGGGGTTCCCAGATTCAAAAGTAGGACGCCGAACTTGCCCATTGCTTAGTAGATCAGACCCAAGGTCAAAAAGAAGTTTCCAGGCGCTCCGGCGGCACGATCTGTTCCTAAAAGTGTCGAGTAGCGCAAAGTCAAAGTCATGCTGGTTTGCGAAAGCCGAAACAGGTGAATGCCTGCTTGACCGGTCAGTGCGAATCCCGACGAAGCTTTCAAAAGGCTATCGAAGACGACGCCGTAACCGAAATTCGCGCCCAAAAAAGGCGAAACGTCCTGACCCGAAAAAAGATAGCGACCGCCCAAGCCAGCGACCCAGAAGCTTCCTACCGACGAAAGCGAACTTGCCGCTTCAATTTGCAAAATCGCTTTATCCAGATCCCACGCACGTCCCATCACAAAAGATGGCAGAACCGATTCAGGACGCCAATTGCTTGCCAACCCTCCGCCAAATTCAAAATACGAAACCGAACGAGCGGGCAGACGCCGATTGGTTCGCGTGATTTCTTCATCCGAAATTTCTTTGTGCTTCTGATTTTCTTCGGCGTTCGTGCCATTCACCACCGCACGTGTCAGGCGCGCGACCAAAGTGTCCATTTCGTCAAGCTTCTGCGCCTTCAACTGATCGGACTTCACGACTTGCCTGCCCTGAATTTTTTCAAGGGTCAGAACAAAAGCTGCACCCATTTTCAAAGCCCTGGGCTGAATTTCAAAATCGGCATCGCTGGGATTGTTCGTCGTTTCGTGCCCTAGTTTTCGAAGTTCGTTGCCCACTAAATCCGTCATCGCCGATGCATCATCGGCTCCGTTTCCAAGCGGAGCCCGCACGAAGAACTTGTCCGAAGCTTGGGCTTTAAACGCCGAAAAGTAGATCGCGACGCCGGCGACCAGTAACATTTTGATTTTCATAGGTATTGCGAGACTAAGCCCAGATCTTCAGCGAGTCAAAAAGTCCCCTATCCCTTGGAAAAGACTGATGAAAAATCACAAACTCCTAGTTGACTCAATGCATCAGATTAGGTAACTCTAGCTTCATATGAAAGTCGCAAAAGTCAGTTACAAGGCGAAAGACGCCGGACGCCAGTTTGCCGAAAGTCTAAGAAACACCGGGTTCGCGGTGATCGTGGATCACCCGATTCCATTTTCTTTGATCGAAGAAACCTTCAAAGATTGGGCTGACTTTTTTAAGTCCGAAGACAAATTCAAATACAAATTCGACCCTGCGACCCAGGAAGGTTACTTTCCTTTCCGCACCGAAAACGCAAAAGACAGCAAGGTCAAAGACCTAAAAGAATTTTACCACCTATTCAACGCAACGACTGTCCCCCAGGGAATGAGCCCTCGGACCCGCGAATTGTATGACCGCATGCACAGAATCGCGACCGAACTTTTGGGCTGGTTGGAAACCGAAACCCCGGACGCGATTAAGAAGACGTTTTCGATGCCACTTCCTTCCATGATCGAAGGAAGCAAAGATACCCTTCTTCGCCCGATTCATTACCCGCCGCTTTCGGGTTCTGAAGAAGAAGGCGCCATTCGCGCAGCCGCCCACGAAGACATCAACCTAATCACCGTGCTTCCGGCTTCGACGGCCCCAGGCCTTCAAGTGCGCGACACGCACGGAAACTGGCACGACGTGTCCTGTGATCCAGGTGCGTTGGCGATTAACGCGGGCGATATGCTTCAGATGATCACCAAGGGCTATTACATTTCGACCACCCATCGCGTCGTGAATCCGCTGGGACCTGAAGCAAAGAAGGCGCGTTATTCAATGCCCCTTTTCTTGCACCCTCGCCCAGATGTCCCGTTGTCGGAAGAACACACAGCGGGCAGCTATTTGAAAGAACGCTTGGTCGAAATCGGTCTTTTGAAAAAAGGCGAACAGACCGTAGCGAAATCCGGTTCGAAAACCTAAGATGGGGCCATGCCTCAATTCTTTGACCTAGAAGCCAAACTTCTTTCCGGAAAACCCTACCCGTTTGAAAACCTTCGCGGGAAGACTTCGCTGATCGTGAACGTCGCTAGCTTCTGCGGATTCACCCCGCAGTACGACGGGCTTCAAAAACTTTACGAAGACTATCAGTCCAAGGGCCTGGTTGTTTTGGGTTTTCCCTGCAATCAGTTTGGCGAACAAGAACCGGGCGACGAAAAAGCGATTCAGTCGTTTTGCGATACCCGCTTCAAGCTGACGTTTCCTTTGATGTCCAAGGTCGACGTCAACGGTCCGAACACCCATCCCGTGTACGAATTCCTAAAATCCGAAAAGAAGGGGTTTTTGGGAAGCCAAGCCATCAAGTGGAACTTCACCAAATTCTTGGTGGATAAGGACGGTAACGTCCTGAAGCGCTACGCACCGACGGACACCCCAGAAAAAATTGCAAAGGATCTGGAAAAGATCCTGAATTAAAAATTTATCATTCCGTTTTCATAGGGGCCTAAGAAGGGTCAGGCACTCTGGGAAATATGACCAGGGCAGGCGAAGTCGGCCCGAGATTCGAGGCTCGAAGAGCCGGAAAGACTAAAATGAAAAACTCGTACCTTTATCGTAGGAACATCACGCGGGCCTGGCCTGCACTGATTATAACCCCCGCCGTTTTTGCCGCCGCGATGACCCTGGCCCTGAATGCGCGTGCCGCCGATTCAAAACTGGTTGAAAAATGTAAAACTTTGCCCGCCTGCGTGGAATTCGTTTCATCGCTGACGCACGACCAGTACGTTTTGGCGCCGGGCGTAGCCTTTGAAACGGCAGCCACACAGAACACCGAAATCAACGCGCAGAACGCTGATCTGCTTTTTTCGATGCTTCTGGATTTAAATGGTTTGGCGCGGGTCCCTGCCGGTCAGCCGAAGCTTTTTAAACTGGTCAAACAGCGCGACGCCCGTGATGCCGCCGTTCCGCAGTACGAAGCCAGCTACGATCAAGATGCGATCATTCCAAACACACACGATCTAGCCACCTTGAATTACGCTCCGAAATTCCCAAACTTCGAACGTCTAGAAGAAATGGCCCGAAGCCTGCGGTCTTTCCTTCCTGCGAATGCACGGATCGTTCCCGACGCCGCTTCGATGAAGGTCCGCATGACCGCTGCGATTCCTGATTTGAAACGCTGTCTGAAAATGATGCGTGAAATGGACCGAAAGCCGACGGCCGCGGAAGAAAACGATTGGAAAGAGCAAAAGAAGCGACGGGCTGAAAAGTCAGCGAAGTGCCCGGATCCGCTGCCCTGCCCGGCTTGTATCGCCCCTTCCAAGTCGAGCTAAGGATCCGTGACCCGCTTTCGAAAACCGCTCGCAGTGGCGATTTCGGTAGGATTGCACGTCTTGCCGCTTTCACTTTTGCAGTCGCCTAAAAATTCAGACCCAAAACCTGAACCGCTTCGACTGACGTTCCAACTTGAACCTGAACGACTGAAGCCCAGAAAACTGAATCTGGGTTTGCAGTACCGCTTGGGGGGTTACCCCGGGACGCTTTCTGGTTTGCGACTTAAGGAAAACACGTTTCGGGACACTTCTGATTTTTGGGGCCAAGGCACAAAGGAATCCCTTTTGAAACAGGATTCAAGGGCGTTTTCTGCATTTGATCATCTGGCGCTTTTGATTCACCAGAAGTTAGATTACCCACCCGAATTCATCGAAAATTCGATCAGCGGACAGGTTACGTTGAACCTTTATTTCGATTCCGAAGGAAGAATCGAAGAATACAGGTCGGACTTCACGGGCGATTCCAGAATCCTGAGGGGTCTGTTTGTCAAAGCCACTCGAGACGCGCTGATTGCTTGGTACCGGTCGCAGGCCCTTCATTTGCGAGCTCACCAGTTTGTCGGCCAACACTTTCAAGCTCAGTTTGGGTACAGCTTTGTTCCCATCGCATCGGATGAAAGCCTAAAGAAGATCGCCCCAGGCCAGTATCTGCTTGCGCGAAAAGTGTATCTTCATAGCTGCGCGACACCGACGGGTGTCGATCTGTTTTGTGCGGCAGTAAAAGGCGTGCGCCAGGTCAAAAAATGGACTGACGATTACAAGATTCGGTGGATTGCCATGAAGGACCGTTTCGAAGCCTGGGATGAACGGGGTCTTTCAGGAATCAATACCGAAATTTCCCGAGTCTACTGAACTTCTTTTCTTGGATCAAAAGCGTTTCGGATCCCATCGCCAATCAAGGCCAGCATGACCAAGGTCGAAAAAAGGGCAATCGATGGGAAAACCGCCAACCACCAGGCTGTGGTGAAGTTCTTCTGCGCCTGGTTTAAAAGCTCGCCCCAGCTGGGCGTAGGCGCCTTAAGTCCAAAGCCCAAGTAGTCCAGACTAGCCAGTCCCAAGACATGCGACGATATAATGAATGGCGAAAAAGTGATCACGGGCACCAATGAATTCGGAAGAACGTGGCGGAAGATCTGACGCAAGCTTCCGGCTCCGATGGCGCGAGCCGCTTCTACAAATTCCCGCTTTCGATTCTTTAGAAATTCGGCGCGAACGTAATAGCTTAAGCTGATCCAGCTAAAGCAGCTGGTCAGCGCAATTAAAAGAATCATCGACGGATCAAAGATGCTGACCAAGATGATCAAAAGAAAAAGCACTGGAATCGTATTCAGAACTTCAACGACCCGCTGTCCAATCAAATCCACCTTGCCGCCAAAAAACCCCATGGCACCGCCAAAGCTGATCCCCAGAAACAGGGTCAAAGCCCAGACCAAGAACGCGTAACTGATGCTGTAACGAAACCCGTAAAGCAGGCGTGCAAAGATATCGCGACCGCGATCATCCGTTCCAAACCAATTTTCACGCGAAGGACCACTGGGGTACTTTTCAACGCGCTGATTACTTTCAAACGGATCCCAAGGATTCACAGGCCAAAGTACCCACTGCGAAGTTTTAGCCAGTTCGCGGTAATCGACGGTCATGCGGTCGGTGATTCCCAAATCTTGCGCCGGATAGTTCACAAAGACGGGAAAATAAGTCTTACCTTGGTGCTTCAAAACCAAGGGTTTGCTATTGGACCAGATTTCGGCCGTGAAACTGAAGAACGAATAGATCAGTACGCCCGCAATCGCATAGATCGCACGCTTTTGGTTCAGAAGTTTTTTGATCCTTCGGCGTGTCGGTTCGGTCATGAGAAATCGATCCTTGGATCCACAAGCACGTAGATGAAATCACTGATCAGGTTTCCTAAAAGAAAGAGCAGGCTTTGAAGCGTGATCGAACCCATAATTAAGTTATAATCGCGCTGAAGAACCGACTTGAATCCCAAAAGTCCGATGCCATCCAAATTGAAGATCGTTTCTAGAAGCAAGGAACCTGCGAAAAAGACGCTGATGAACGACCCCAAACCCGTCGCAATCGGAATCAGGGCATTTCGAAGGGCATGCTTTAGGTAAACCGTCTTTTCATCCAGTCCTTTCGCACGGGCTGTTCGGATATAGTCTTTACGGATTTCATCCAAGATCGAATTCTTCATCAAAAGCGTCAGTGTCGTGAAAGAACCCATCGTGTAGCAAATCAATGGAAGGATAAAATGGTGAACCCGATCCCAGACCTGGGACCAAAACGGAAGATTATCGTAATTGTCGCTGGAAATCCCTCCGATCGGAAAAAGATCCAGAAAACTTCCCCCGCCTAAAAAGACGATCAGAACAATTGCCAACATGAACGGCGGAATCGAATACGAAAGAAAAAGTAAAAACCCCGCCACTAAGTCAAAAGGTGATCCGTCCTTTTGCGCCATTCGGATGCCAAAGGGGATCGAAATCAAATAAGCCAAAATCAGTGAAGTCACGCCGAACTGCAAAGAAACCGGAAACTTCGACGCAATCACGCCCAAGACGGGTTCTTCGTAAGAAAAGCTTCGACCAAAATCCAGACGCGCAAGATTCCCTAACCAAATGAAGTATCGGGTGTGCATCGGCTTATCGAAGCCGTACTGCTTTTTTAAAGCCTCCATGACTTCGTTAGACACGGCCTGATCCGAAAACGATCGAACCCCACCCGTACCTGTCGCGTTTTGTGCGCTAGCGAAACGGATCGCTTGAAGCTTTTGTTCGATCGGGCTGCCCGGAGCCAGGTTGATAATGATGAAGACA
>JAEUWC010000005.1 GCA_016786465.1 Bdellovibrionales bacterium
AACTTCGACAAACTTTTCTAATTCAGGGTGAACCAGCGGATCGCCCATCAGATGGAAGGTCACTTGTTCAGTGATGCCCTTCAGCTGCGGAATGATTTTTTTGAAAAGGCCTAGATCCATCAACTGCGATGCGCGCATCACTTCGGGACAGAAGCTGCACTTTAGATTGCAGATATTGGATATTTCGATGTTGACCTTGTTGAACTTCGCCATTTTCTTGACTCTACAAAGTGTGGAAAATTCTAGTTATCATGTTCTTAAACCGACCTAAACCCCTATTTGAACGCATACAAAAGGAGCAATCATGCGCAATTTAGCACTGTTTTTAGCACTTACTGGACTTAGCCTGACGACGTCAGCTTTTGCAGCCTCGGACAAGAAGACGAACATTTCAACGAATCCGTTAGCATTGGCTTTTGGATCCATTAACGTCAACGCCGATTTCAAGATGTCGGAAAAAATGACTTTAGGACCTTCATTCGCGTATTCCTCTTACACTTCAGGCAGCAGCAAGGCGACGGGTATCGGCGTGGGCGCAAACTTGGGACTTTATCTTTCAAACAATGCATTTTCTGACAGCTGGGTTTTCAACCTGGGCATTGATTATGCGAACGCCAGCAATAGCAGCACGTCTGCAAGCGTATCGGGCTTGGCGTTCGGCGGCACAATTGGATATGGATGGTTTTGGGATGGCGGATTTAACATCGGCTTGGGCGTAGGTGCCCAGTACATCACTTTTGACTTTGGAAAAATCGGCTTGGGATCGATTTCGGGAGTGCTTCCAAGACTGCTTTTTACGATTGGTTACGCGTTCTAAGTGTTCCAAGACTGAAACAGAAAAAGGGATACTCCAGATTTGGGGTGTCCCTTTTTTTATGCGACCTGCTTATATTTGAACGATGCGATCGATCTTTTCAAAACGCCTGGTCCTGTTTTTCACCTTTGTTTTTTCGGTACTTTCCATTGCCAGCCCCTGCGTTCACGCCGAAACAGACGAAGAAATTCTTCAGGTCGGTGAAATTTCGGACGGAAGCTATTTCGCCGGCGGCGCAATGGGTACCTTGGTGGGACTTGGAATTGGACACGCAATCCAAGGAAGATTCAAGACCAAGGGGTTCATCTTTTTGATCGGCGAATTGGGTGGAACAGCCTTACTTTTTTCAGGGACAATGCGGTGCCTGTTCCAAGATTCTTCGTGCATGGACAACAGTCTTCCGGTGCAGCTCGGATCGCTTGCACTGGTAGGTTTCAGGTTATGGGAAGTCATTGACGTTTGGATCACTCCCCCTGGGATGAATGCGCGATACAAGGAGCTTAAAACAAAAGAAACGATGAAGACGTCCTTTGGATTGATTCCGTCCTATTCAACAGCGGCAAGAAAGGTCGATGGCATCGGCCTGGGTGTAACTTTTCGTTTCTGAATAAGGATCTCGAAATGAAGAAATTTTCTAAAGTCGTAGCACTGAGCTTGGCGCTTTCGTTGCCGGGCGGAAGCATTTTCCCTTCGGTTTCCTGTGCAGAAGAAACCAAAAGAATCATGAATCTAGAATTTCATCCGCTTTATCTTTTCTTTGGCCTGACCTGGGTCAACCTGGGTTTCAAGGTTTCGGATCGATTCACATTGGGGCCATCAGTCGCCAACCTGACCTTTAACTTCCTAGGAAGCCGGTATTCAGGAACCGTCTTTGGTCTGAATGGGACTTTTTATCTCTCGCAACCGGGCGCCTTCAAAGACGGCTGGGATGTTTCACTAGAAACACTTTTTGGCGCCAATGGAACGATCATCGGAAGTACAATTGGCTATGGGTGGTTTTGGAATAACGGCATTAACATGTACTTAGGACTGGGTGGGATGGGCGCAAGCAGCAGCACTTCTTCAATGCCCGTGGTCCCTTACTTGCGTTACACTATGGGAGTCAGCTTTTAAGGAAAAAAAATGCATCGTCGATCCATCATCGCCATTCCAGCAGACGCATCCATCGCCGAAGCTACAAAAGTCATGAAAGAAAACGCGATCGGATCCCTTCTGGTCGTTTCAGACGTTCAATCAGATCGCTTGGAACCTATCGGAATTTTCACTGAACGCGACCTGCTTAACAAAATCGAACTGGTTCAAACTGGCGGCTTCTGGGACAAGCCCGTTCGAACGGTGATGAGCCACCCTTTGATCACTTTGCCACTATCGCGTTTTGAAGAAGCGGCGCAAATCATGTCGATGAACCGAATCAGGCATCTGCCGATCGTATCCGACGGAAAGAATCCAGAACTGATCGCCGTCATATCCATGCGAGATCTTTTTGAACGTTACGTTCACGCAGAAAAAACGGGCGTTCCCGTGGGCACGAAAAAGGTTCAGACCACAGCACCAAAGCCGGTTCGAAAAATCATCCACCTTGGCGAAAATCCGATTTGGCAGGACTACGTTCGAACCGTTTTGAAACGGCACCCCGAGGCTGGCTTCAAGGTCACGCAAGCGTGGGATTCAAGCGCCGTAATAGTCGTTGATTGGGAAGGATTGAAACCCGTGGATCGTTCAGCCTTGCTGGATCGTATCCAAGAAGAAGAACACCCGGATGTTTTCGTCCTTTGTTCGGCCTTTAGTGTGCCCCCAGAAACCCAAGCCATGATGCGAAAACTGGAAAAGAAACCCGGGATTCGTATTTTTCACAAACCGGTGCCTACTTTTGGTTTCTATTCGGCATTGAAAGAAGCGGCCGGTTTTTAGAACTATTTCTGAACGGTGGCCCAATACCCTTTGACCCAAGCGACGATTTCTTTGGAAAGATCGCGGACCTGAATCAATTCATCGTTGATCGAATCACCAGCGCGCTTCAGCAACTTTTTTCGTTCCGCTTGCGAACAACCTGACTGTTCGGATTCCAATCGGCAATCTTTGGAAATGCCGTCGTACAGGGATTCGTCCCAGCGAATTTTACCCCGCAGTTTCTTTTCCTTGTCCATCAGTTCAGCAATTCGCTTTTTTCGATCGGGGCTAGAATTCAACAACTTGTCTTGATGCATTCGATCTAAGACGGTCAGGATCACCACGATTTCAGCAACATTCGGGTAACCATCTAATGCCATAGTTGCCTGGTCCAAAAAAACACGCCTGACTTCCGAAAGCTTGATGGGGTCCCACTTCAAATTGACCGTGTTTCTTACATTCTTCCAAGGAATCAACCAGGTTGCTTTCCTTTTCAACAGACAAGACCAATCCCATTCGTACGAACCGGATTCAAAGAAAAGTTTCACCATTTCGTCTCGGGATCCCGAATTCAAAGGTGCGCTTTTCAAGAACTCGATCAATTGGGTCTGTTCCGAAACCGTCGGGGTTTCTTCACTGAACTGATACTTGTCAATGGCGGCGACTTTCTTGGCTTGCGCTTCCCACTGATCCATTTTGCTGTTGTCAGACTGAATTCTAGTACACGCCGCCTGCCACCGGGCCTGAAAGTCAGACCCAAAAGCCGGCACCGCCAAAAGCCCAAGAAGTACTAAGTGAAGAAAAATCATGGCTTTCTAAGGTGGTAGCCCTTTGGCTGAACAAACGCCATGATCCCCAGGCGCGAAAGGGTCGACCCGATTCCGGAATGTTTGCGGCCCGTCCACGGAAGTTCGGGACTGACACGATCGCAACAGTTCCAGTACGCCGACCCCGCATTCAATTGCGAAAGCATCTTTTCGGCGCGCTTTTCGTCGCGCGTGTAAACGCCCGCAGTTAAACCGTAATCCGTGTCGTTCATCAGGGCCAAAGCTTCTTCATCACTGGATACCTTTTGAATTCCAATCACCGGACCAAAGCTTTCTTCACGCATCACTTCCATTTCGTTGGTCACATTGACCAAGACGGTCGGTTCAAAGTACCCGGGCTTGCCCTTGACTTCGTTTCCGCCGGTCAGAATCTTAGCGCCTTTTTTCACTGCGTCTTGAATCTGGGATTTCAGAACTTGAATCTGTGCTTTTCGGGTCAATGGCCCAAGATAAGTCGATTCATCCAGCGGATCACCCATCTTAAAACCCTTGACTGTGTTCACGAAGTTTTCGACGTACTTGTCGTATACTTTTTCATGCACATAGATCCGTTCGACCGAACAGCAGCTTTGACCGTTATTGTAAAAAGCGCCGTCTGCGGTTCCTTCGGCAACCGGCTTCACATCAACGTCATCGCAAATATAGACGGGGTCTTTTCCACCCAATTCTAGTTGGATGCGGATCATCTTGGACGCGACTTTTTGCGCGATCTTGGCACCCGTTCCGTATGAACCCGTGAAAAAGACACCGTTAATGGGAAGGTCCAAAAGTGCTGCACCCAATGCCCCGTCACCGATCACCGCCTGAAAGCAGTCTTTGGGAACGCCCGCTTCGTGAAGAAGTCTTTCAATATTCTTTCCCGTCAGCGGCGAAAATTCAGATGGTTTGTACAAGACCGCATTTCCCGCCAAAAGCGCAGGCGCGAAAACGTTTACACCCACAAACCACGGATAGTTCCAGGCGGAAATGTTGACGATCACGCCCAAGGGTTCATAGCGAACCACTTCACGCATTCCTGGCGATTCTTTTTCAATCGGCGCAAGCGTCGATTCAAAGTTTTCGACAAAGTACTTCACCCGATTGGGGGTTGATTTGACTTCGCCCTTGGCTTGCGAAATCGGCTTTCCCGTTTCCAAACTTTGATCTTTTGCAACGCGATCCACATCAGCCAAAAGCAGTTCTGAAAACTTTGACAAAATCTGGGCTCGTTCCTTGAAGGGACGCTTTGCCCATTCCACCTGCGCCAGTTTTGCGCGATCGTAACGCTTTTTCAGCGAATCGACGGAATCGGTTTCCAGTTCTTTGACCAAGGCTTCGGTTGCAGGATTGATGACTTTAAGCACGGGATTTCTTCCTTTCAGTAGCGGCTTTGAATAAATCTTGAATCAGGGGCCAGGGGTCCATTTGGCCAGCAATCAGGGTGCTGAATTCCGGATGCCACTGGACGCCTCGGGCGTAGGTCTTGGCTGAATTGTAGCGAACGGCTTCGATAATCCCGTCATCGGGACAAACCGCTTCAACGACCAGATCTTTTCCAAGATCGCGAATGGCCTGATGGTGAACGGTATTAATGATGATTTCGGGTTTCAAAAGGGCGTCGGCATAGATTCGGGCAAGATCCGAATCTGGGTGAATCTTCAATCGGTGCTGATTGTGATCATAAGAATCTTGATCGCGATGCCTTAGGCTTCCTGGAACTTGCGTCTGAATGTCCTGGTAAAGTGTCCCACCCAAGGTGACGTTCAAAACTTGGTGCCCCCGGCAGATTCCCAAGACGGGCCGATCCAATTTCATTGCAGTCCGAATCAGTTCCATTTCGTAACGATCGCGAATCGGGTCGCCCGACCACTGCGGTTGAAGCGGGGTCTGCCCGTAACTTCCAGGTGACATGTCCACCCCACCCACGATGATCACGGCGTCCAGTTCGGAAACCAGTTCTTCCATCGTAGCTGGCGCAGCTGGCAACTTCGGCGTCCCCGACGAAGGAATCGCCGTGCGCCCCGGAATCGCAGGCGGCACGCTTTCCGGAACGGAAACCAGGATCGGGATCGCTCCGGCACCATGAACCATCCCCAACATCGACTTTTCGACGTAATACAGGGGCTTGCCATTAAAGACGGTGATCCGCGCCGCACGATCTTCATGCATCATGCAAGCGGAAATCCCGACTTTCAGGCGACTTGAAGCCACGACTTACTTCCTTTTCTTGGCCTTACCCAAAGAAGCTTTGAAAAGCTTTTCAAAATCCTTGCGAGTGATCGCAACCGGATTGCTGGGGTGACACACGTCTTTTTCTGCAACATCGACCAGCGCCGGAATCTTCGAAGCATCGACGTTGGCATCAGCCAGCGTCAATGGAAGTTCCAACTGCTTTTTCAACTTGGCGACCCACTTCAGAAACGCCGCTGGCTTCCCACCCGGAAGCCGAAGCGCGTGGGCCATTTCCTTGAAACGCTCGGGAACGGCTTTCGCGTTATGGGCCATGCAAGCATCCAACATGATTCCGTTCGCGGTTCCGTGGTGAAGGTCCGCAACGGTGGAAAGCGCGTGGGCACAAGAATGGTTTACGCCTAGTCCCTTTTGGAAAGCAGCAGCGCCCATCATCGCAGCATTCAACATCATGCCACGTGCTTCGATGTGTTCTGGCGTCGCTTTGCCCAGGTTCTTCTTCGCGTGCTGATAAGTGATCGGTAACCACTTGGCCGTCAGCTTGATTCCTTCAAGTGCAATACCGTCGGCCATCGGGTGAAAGCCTTTGGCCAAATAGGCTTCTACCAAGTGGGTCAACGCATCAATTCCGGTGGCTGCCGTCATCAAAGGCGGAAGTCCTAGTGAAAGTTCTGGGTCAGCGATCACCAACTGCGGAAGCAATCGGGGATCAAAAATAATCACTTTGCGATGGGTTTGATCATCCGACACGACGCTGGAACGTCCGACTTCACTGCCGGTCCCTGCGGTTGTTGGAATTCCCACGATGAAAGGCATCGCCTTGTCGACCGGCGGTGCGCTTGGGTTTCCGTCTTCGTAATCAAAAAGATCCCCGGGGTGATTCATCATCAATGCGATCACCTTGCCGACGTCCAAAGCGGCGCCACCGCCAATCGCGATCAATGCCTGAGTTCCGTGCGCTTTCGCAGCTTGCGTTCCCGCCGTGACTTGCGACTTGACGGGATTTCCCCAGATTCCAGAAAAAGTCTTTACGTCCAAGCCTGCCGATTTCAGTTCGGATTCAAATTGCTGAAACACAGGAAGCCCCGCGAAGCCCTTGTCCGTGACGATCAAAACTTTGTTCAAGCCTTTGCTTTTTAAGACGCCAGGTAGTTCTGCGCGAACGCCCGCGCCGAAACGGACGCGGGTCGGATAGTTGTAACCGTAAACACTGCCTTTTTGCGTGATCAATGGTGCTTTCTTAGCCATGGTTTCCCCTAAATAATTTCAAAATAACGTTTCATTTCCCAACTGGTGACCGCCGCGTGGAATTTTTTCCATTCCCAGTAGCGGGTCTCAGCAAAGTGCCCAACAAACTTTTCGCCAAAAATTTCTTTCGCGACCTTTGATTCAGCCATGCGATCGGTCGCTTCTTGAAGTGATCCTGGTAGCTTGGTCGTTCCCGGCGCCGTATAGCCGTTTCCTTGAATCGGCGCGTGCTTCAGTTCCAGTTTCTTTTCCATTCCGTAAAGGCCCGCACCCAATGCGGCCGCAATTCCCAAGTACGGATTCACGTCGGATCCCGGAACGCGGGTTTCCAGACGGGTCGCCTTCGCACCAGACGGAATGACCCTAAGCGCGACTGTGCGATTATCGACGCCCCAAGTGACTTTCGTTGGGGCCCAGTAACCATCGACCAACCGCTTGTAGCTGTTGATCGTCGGCGCAAAGAACGGAAGAATTTCAGGAAGGCAATGAAGCTGGCCGGCGACGAAACTTTTAAATTCAGCGCTCATTTTATGCTGCGCTTTTTCATCGTAGAAACGATTCTGACCCGTCTTGGTGTCGGCCAAGCTTTGGTGGATGTGACCACTACAGCCCGGAAGATCGACGTTCCACTTGGCCATGAAAGACGGCATGATCCCAAAGCGCTGTCCAATTTCCTTAGCGCCGGTTTTGAAAAGAACTGCGCGATCGGCTGCTTCAAGCGCGTTTGAATACAGAATCGCTGCTTCGTAAACACCAGGGCCTGTTTCCGTGTGAAGACCTTCAACCGGAACACCAAACTTCAGAAGTTCGTCCATCAATGCGTTAAAGAAAGGCTGATTCTGCGTTGTGCGAATCAGCGAATAGCCGAACATTCCCGGCGTGATCGGTTCAGGACGAATGTAGCCCTTGGCTTCTAGGCTTTGCGGGGTTTCGCGAAAATTGAACCATTCGAATTCCATTCCATAAAGGGGGTTGCAGCCCATGGATTCAGCACGCGCAATCACCGACTTCAAAGTCTGGCGTGGGCAAACATGTAACGGAGCACCCTTCGAATCGACAAAGTCCCCTAAGAAAAACGGAACCGAATCATTCCATGGAATCGGGCGATAAGTATTTAGGTCTAGCCGTGCCTGCGCATCGGGATAGCCCGTGTGCCAGCCGGTAAAGCTGCCATTGTCGTAAGCGACGTCGCTGGAATCCCACCCAAAAACGACATCACAAAATCCAAAGCCGCCGTCAGCCGCCGAAAGAAACTTGTCTTTGTGCAGAAATTTTCCGCGAAGGATGCCGTCGATATCCGTGACTGCGACACGCACTTTTTGGTGAGGACTTTTTTTAACTAAATCTAAAATTTCTTGTCGATTCATCGATGGGCTTTTTCCTTGATCGCTTTGGGAATACCTAAAATGTACCAGACGTAAGCCAAACCAATAAGACCAATGTAGATTCCAAAAATGACGGGGGTCTGCCAAACCATTGCGGCAAAGCAGACGAGCGCCAAAATCAGCGCCGTTATCGGAACCACAGGATAAAGCGGAACTTTGAAGGGCCGATGCATCTTGGGTTCTGTCTTGCGAAGGCGAATCAGTGCCACCATGGAAACTGCGTAAAGCGTTAGGGCTCCGAAGACCGCTAAAGTGATGATTTCACCCGTTCGTCCCGTCAAAAGTGCGACGATCCCAACGACGAAATTCACCAAAAGCGCACCCGCTGGGGTTTGCCGTTTTTCTAAAGTTGCCCCAAGCCAACGAGGTGCGTAACCCACGCGTCCAAATTCCATGATCGCCCGACCCGCGACTAGAACGATTCCGTTGAAACTTGCTACCAAGCCGAAAAGTCCGACGGTCACCAAAATGTGATAAAGCGCGTGCCCTTCTCCGACCACTTTTCCAAAGGCCAAAGGAAGCGGAGTATCCAGCGGCGTCGTGCTTCCGGGCGCGTAAACGACGGCTTTCCAACCCGCGACGCCGACCGCGCAAACCAAAGTCAATAACGCTAAAAAAACCAACGTCAAGACCGCCCAAACGAAACCGCGAACGATGTCCTTTTGGGGGTTCTTCGCTTCTTCGGCGACGTTTGCGATACCTTCAATTGCCAAATAAAACCAAATCGCAAAAGGAATCGCGGCAAATACCCCTTTCCATCCATTGGGTAATGGATCTTGTGAAAATGCGGCCCATGAAAAATGGGGGCCCGTCACACCCGCGAAAACCAGAAGTTCCAAGATAGCCAAAATCGTAATGGCTAATTCAAAAACGGCGGACTGCTTCACGCCCCAAATGTTCAAGGCCGTAAAAATGAAATAGGCCGCAACTGCAAAAACCAAGGGGGAAACACCTGGAGCATACGTAGAAAAGTACCCACCGATCGCCGCGGCGATCGCCGGCGGAGCAAAAACGAATTCCACCATTTGTGCGATCCCACCCAGGTATCCCCATCCCGGTCCCAGCCCACGCGATGCGTAGACAAACGCCCCACCGGCTTTCGGAATCGAGCAGGCCAATTCCGCGTAGCTGAAAACGAAGCTGATCGTCATCACGCTGACTAGGATCGCCGCAATCAGAAGCCCTAAAGGCCCGCCCTCGGGAAGTCCCAGGTTCCATCCAAAGTATTCGCCGGAAATGACGTAACCGACCCCAAGGCCCCAGATCATGACTGGGCCTAAACTTTTATTTAGTGACATAAAATCTTGGGCAAACACATTTCTGCTCGCCCGCTCCCGTCCATTCAGCATAAAATGAATGGACGGAGAAAATCATGAAAATTTCGAATCGAATTTTTACGTTGGGCCTAAGTCTGATCTTGGTTGCGGTTCCGTCCTACGCACTGGACATGAAAAAACTTCAAGGCGCCGCACTGAAAGGGGCTGCCGAAGGAATCAAGACCGGAAAAATTGAAGGCGCAAAAAAAGGAATTGAAGTGGGCGCAAAAACCACCGCAGAAGAAATGAAGAAGGGTGACGCAGGCACCCCAGCTGCAGGCGGCGCCCCTGCGGCGTCAGCCGAACCGGCGAAAGATCTTTCTCCATCGTTGATCTGCGATGCCGCCAAAAAAATGGGAATCTGCTACGCGTTCACAGGCCAGAAGCATGTCGATGACCACGCTCAGGGCAAAGAAAAGGCAGCCAAAAGTACCAAGAAGAACCAACCCATTTGCGCAAACGACTTTGCGTGCAAAATCATGCGGGGCGAATACAAGGAAGCTTCGACCTGCCCGAAAGAAAAAGCTTTGGGCCGCTGCCTGATCAAAAAAGGCGATCCCGAAGAATTCACCCTTTTCTATTACAAAGGCGGCAAGATCAAGGACGCCCAGAAGGACTGTGCTGACGCAAAATCCAGCATCCATCGTCAGGGCGCGGGGGAATGGACCGCACTATGATTCTTCTGACCCTTCTTTTGTCAGTCACGCAGGCGCATTCGGCCTACGGGGCCGGCTGCTTTGATTGGAACAAAGGCGTCGCAAAGCCGCTTAAGGCAGCGGTCGACTATCCGGCAAAAGCAAAGGGAAAAGACTTCAGCAAAGCCGGAACGGATAAGGCAAAAAACTTTGTCTGGGGCTACGCCCGCGGAAAAGTGAAGAAGCCGATTTTAAAAGTCTACGAAGCCCTTTTGGATCCATTTAGCGTGAAAGATCCCGAAAAGGTCAAGGTCAACGTCTATCCGCAGGAACAAAGTGGATACAAAGACTTTCAGCTTCGAATGGTTTCTGTAAAAAAAGTTCCGATTCCGGTCAGCTGGGAAGAAGAATGGGCTGCCGCAATTACGGAAGGGACCCCCGAAGCGCCTAAAGTCATTTTGATTCAAAATCAAAGATCGTCCGCGCCCAATAAGTTCCTACGTCATTTTTGTGGAACCCTAATCCTGACAGCGGACAGTGCGAATCAAACCGATGTTTTTGTTTACGAAGAACTGGATGCGATCGGAAGGCGATCTGAAGCTGACACCGAAAAAGGACATCTAGGAACGCTTGCTACGCTTCGAAAATGAAAAGACGGCTGAACAAAGCGATTCGAAAAAAATCGTTTCCTTGGCTGACCAGCGCTGCAATTCATTTGGCAGCGATTGGTCTATTGGTTTTGGGCGACCAGCCTAAAGAACGAGGCGCCGTCACAATTCTGAATATTGAACTGGCCGGGCACGGTGGCGATGGGGCGCATACCGAAATCAAACACCGATCCAAGCTGAAGCGTTCCGCGAAAGCCTTGATTCAACCGACCGCGACGACCGACCCAGATGCAGTTGCGGCTGAAACTGCACCCACAGATACTGATACCGCCGCTGGCAATCCTAACCCTGCCGCAGAAGCCGCTTATGTGAATGAAATTGTGCGGCTGATCAATCAAGCGAAGCGTTATCCGAAAATGGCTTTGATTCGCGAAGAAGAAGGACAGGTCATGATTTCTGTCGACGTCGCGTCCGATGGCACGGTGTCGAATCCCAAAATCGAAAAGCCCAGCCCCTATGATTCGCTGAACCAGGGCGCGTTAGATACTTTGAAACAAATGGGAAAACTGCCACCCGCCCCAGCGTCGCTGAAAAATGGGATCCACCTTCATATTCCGATCCTTTACCAGATCAGCCGTTAGGGTTATGCCTGGGCCCACTTATGCGCGCCCTGATCACCCTTTTTCTTGTTCCCCAATTAGCCCTGGCTTCTGAATACGTCCTTCCTGAAATTTCGGTGTTGGGCGAATCCCAGAAAAAATCCGTAACCGACTTTGTGCCCACAGTTTCAGAACTTTCTGGAAACCGCTTAAATCAGAAACGACAGAACACGATTGGTGAAACGCTTTCCCAGGAAGCCGGTGTGAATTCAACTTACTTTGGTCCCAATTCCAGTCGTCCTGTGATTCGCGGCTTGGATGGCGATCGCGTTCGAATCCTTCAGAACGGAGTCGGCTCGATGGATGCATCCGGCGCCAGCCCGGACCATGCCGTGTCGGCGGATCCGTTTTCTTTGGAACGCGTGGAAATCGTGCGCGGATCCGCAGCATTGCTTTACGGCAGCAGTGCGATTGGCGGTGTCGTGAATTTGGTGGATGGCCGAATTCCAGAACGGGAAAATGGAAATCGCCCAGCAACCGTGGGAGGGCGATATTCCAGTGTCGACCAAGGTTGGGCGGCTTTGCTTTCTTCGGATTTCGGATCCGGGAAGAACCAATTTCATTCAGACCTGATCAAAAGAAGAAACCAAAACACGAAGACCCCGGTTGCCACGCAGAACCCGATTGCAAACAGCGCGGGTGATGGCTTTGACGGCGGCTTTGGTTACAGTCGAATCTTGGATTCTGGGTACGTCGGAACTTCGTTTTCTTACAATACAAGCAATTACGGAACGGTCGCCGAACCGGACGTCACCATTGGTCTTGAAAAGCAGCGGGTCGACGTCGCAGGTGCGGTATCTGGCACACGCTTCCGAACTGCTTACAGCTATTACAAACACCAAGAATACGAAGGAAGTGAAGTTGGTACCCAGTTTTTGAGCCGCGCTGCCGAAGGGCGTGTGGATCACAAACACAAGACGGGACTAGGTACCGAAGGAATCGTCGGCGCACAAGCACAGTACACCGACTTTAGTGCGAACGGCGAAGAAGCCTTCTTGCCGGGGACAAAAACAACTGCCGCTGCCATTTTTTTATATGAAGAATTGAAGCAAGAAAAATGGACGCCATCTCTAGGAGCCCGCCTGGAAGGCAACCAGGTTCGGGCAGATTCGGCAACACGTGCGTACTTTCCGAAAAGCTTGGCGCTGGGTCTGCTTTACAAAATCGACGACGCTTACAGCCTGGGCGTCAACACGACGGTTACTGAACGGGCACCCAATTACCAAGAACTATTCGCTGGCGGCAATCACATCGCCACCGGAATTGAAGAAAACGGCGATCTGGCCCTTTCAATGGAACGCGCGCAAGCTATCGAACTTTCGCTTAGGCACAAGAATCGTCCCACCGAAAGTCGGTTCACGATCTTTGCGCAAAATTTTTCGACGTTCATCGCCTTGGTTCCAAACGGTCTTCAAAACGGCGACGGATTGGACATCTATAATTTTCAGGCGATTCATGCGCGAATTTACGGTGCTGAATTTGAATACCGCCGCGAACTTTCCCGGCCCGCATTGGGTGGAATTTTGGAAGTCGATTTCAAGATGGACTTTGTCCGGGGCCAGGATCTGACTCACCGAACGAATCTTCCCCGAATGTCGCCCATTCGCGAAAACCTGGCCCTGGAACATCGGACAAATTCCCTGCGTTCACGCTTGGAACTAAGCCACAATCACCGTCAGACCCAATCGGCGCCCAACGAAACCCACACGGCTGGGTACTTCATGACCAACATCAGCTTCGAAGCACCTTTCAACACGTCCTGGGGAGTCCTTCAGACCACACTTCGCCTGAATAATATCTTTGATGTCGAAGCCCGAAACCATGTTTCGTTCTTAAAGGACCTGGCCCCGCTTCCCGGCAGAAATCTGATCTTGGGGATCACGGCCAAAATCTAGTTTCCGAAATCGGACAGCGAAATTCCGGAACCCTTCGTTTCGAAGTACATCAGATCGACAAAGACTGCCGCCGCCATCAAAAGCGTTCGTTCGTCAGCGCTTACAGACGTACTTTTGAATTCAACACGAAACCGATCCTTATCGGTGAACGCTTCCGTCAAAATCCCCGACCACTTCTTTTCCAGTTTCGCGACTTCCTGACCGTCTTTTGGGCGAATGAATTGGAACGTCCAAATTCTCCAAATCGGCGAAGCCACTTCCATCAGAACATTTCCGTTTGCATCTTCGACATCGAACCGTTTGGTCAAAATCGAAAACCGTCTTTGAATTGCACCAATTCTCCGACTGCCTTCGGCTTCGAAAAGTTCCAAACGCTGAAAGAAAATCCGGAAAGGATGCTGACCAATCCAAATCAGCTTCCTAGCATTGTCAAAAAAGTGGATCGAAAAAGGCCTCCAGTGACCCAAGAATTGGCGAAACAAAAACCCCAGAATTCCTTTCTGTTGTTCCGCCGCGAATCCCAGCGGGTTCCCCGCCTCGTCCGTGATTCGATACTTGTTGCGGGTCTCAAAGCCGATCCACTCGGCAATTTCCACGGCTTGAACGACGCGAATCGCCGGGTGCTCTAGATTCATGCTGAAATCCTGGGTCGCCCCATCACACCTAAAATGTTTCCGACAGGATCTTGAATCTGACAGACCGCGCGCTCTCCGGGAATTTCCAAAGGTCCGCGATGAACGGTAGCGCCCATGTCTTCAAAATGGCGAATCGCATCGGGTAAAGAATCCGTGCGCCAGTAACCCGGGCTTCCGGCGCCGCGATGAATGCAAACCGATTGCGAACCGACGACAAATTCCGCGTACTGATCCGTGAAGATCACGGGATTGCATCCCAATGCCTTTTGGTACCACTGAATGCTGGCCTTCAAATCGCTTGAAAAAACGTCAACCTGGTTTGTTTCCAAAACCTTCGATTTTGAAAAGACCAAATTATCCCGAAGAAACTTTAGATCCGCATCCGCCTGAACCAATCCTTCGAACTGATAGCCTAGGCGTTTAGGAACTGCGGCTGATCGAGCATTGCCCGTTTCACATCGAATTTCGACGCGAACAAAGCCAGCGTCAAACAAAGCATTTTCAAAAAGCTGGACGGCTTCCGAAATGTAGCCTTTTCCTTCGTGTTCACTGAAAAGCCAATAGCCCAGCTCGGCGCTTTGATTCTTCCAACTGATGTGGTGCGCGCCGATATTTCCCAAATAAGCGCCCGACTGCCTTTCAAAGATGCTGAAATCCAAAAGACGACCTTCAGCCCAAGCTTGGTGCGACGATCGAATATAATTTTCTGTGTCGGTAGAAGTTCGGGTGGACGCGACCCAAGGAAAATAACGTCCCAGCCTTTTTCGATCCTGATCGATGCAACGAAACATCCATGCAGCCGAATCGATCGAGTGCTTTTTTAACTCGATTCTTTTTCCTGAGAGCAGCTCGGGAAAAGGCTTCTTGTTCATAAACAAAAGCTATCAGAATCGAATCGCAGCCGCGAGCCCTCGCGCACGAATGCGCGACGCAACAAGGTGCGTAGTTTTCGCGCAGACTGCGTAGTTTGCTACTCGCTTTTACTCTTTCGCTTTGAGCTTGGAATCGTTCTCGGAAATGAACTTTTTGATATCGTCAGCAATTCCAAGAAGTTTCAACCATTGCTCTTTATAAAGTGTCACCGGGAAGCGTCCCATCCCATAAACGGACAGTGCGCCTTTTTCGCTGACCTTCATGGAAAGTGTTCCACGAGCAGGTTTTGTTTTCTTCAGCGCTTCGTTTTCCGCGCGCAATCTTTCCAATTCGGCCTTCATATCTTCTGACATGCGGACCAGTATGAAGCAGAATCCACCTCATCGCAAACTGGCGAATACTTTCAATTGGGGTTGTTTAAAAAACCAATCCGATTAAATCCATTAATTACAATAAGTTAAGACTAGACGCGCGACGCATCAATACCGTGACAAGGCGAATCGCCTTTGGTAGGACCACCCCATTATGAAAAAGACGATGATTGTTTTGTCGCTGCTGTCTGGATTGGCTTCTTCTTTCGCAATGGCGCAGACCCGCCCCCAAGAAGAATGGTTCGTTTGCCGTACCGGCCCGGCGATGCATTATTCAGTAGAATCTAGATACAATACTACCCATCGCACATTCATGGCCCCAGAAGTGATCGTCGGCTTTGGCTGGAAAGCAAGCGCAGTGGGTTTTGGAAAAGATTTGAAGCCAGGTTACTGCGGATGGGGCGGACGCGACGCTACCGCTGCTGAAATGAAGAACAATTATTTTTACGTCATCAACATGGAAGACAAGGTCACCCTTCGTACTTTCGTCGATGGACGCCAAACGGTGTATTCGGGTCTGTTCGCCCGCCCATTCACCGACTTCAGAAACCAAGACAAAGTCTACTTCATGAAAGGCTTCATGATGGGCGGATCAGTGGTCATCGACGCCGCCACCCAAACCTTCAGCGGAACAACCCCAATCGGACCTACGCCCTAATCGGCTGACGTCGTCACGCCTGCAACGGCTGGAAAAAATTGCTGCTTGGGTCCGATTTCGTGTCCCGGCGCAATGGGTGTTCCCAATTCTTCAACCCGGAATACGTCCTTAGGCAGACGCAAAGTTTCGCGAAGCCTTTCCATCGTTTCCGGCGCAAAAGGATAAAGCAGGATCATTAGGTTTTTCAGAACATAAAAGGACGAATACAACGCGTCCTTCCGCGCTTCTTCAGGGAAGCGATCATCATGGGGTTTGAACTGCGTGAAAAGGCTGTTGATCTGGCGCGCGTAATTTTCGATCTGCCCCAGCAACACCGGATAGTCGGCGCGTTCCATTGATTTTACGTAGCGTCGAACCAGGTTCAAGGTTTCGTCCGCCACCTTGGGATTCAGTTTCCCTTCAGGAACCTTGCCCCCGAACTTCGAATGCACGGCTGAAATCGGTTTTTCAAAAGCCGCATTCATCGGGCCTGCCAAGAATTTGTTCTTTTCGTCTAAGGTGTGAAGATCAAAGTTCGAAGATTTTTCGGCAAGCGAAAGCGTCGCAATGAAGTAGCGAACCTGTTCACCCGTGTAGCCTTTTTCAGAAATCAGCTGGTCGCCTGTGATCCAATTGCCACGGGACTTAGACATTTTTTCGCCGTTCACCATCAGGTGATACACGCTGAAGATGTCCGTCATTTGAATTTCATCTGAAGCTGGCATGCGCATCGGATCTTTCTGGGTTCCTAGCCACATCGCTCCTTGCATCAAGACATAAAAGAAAACGTTGTCCTGACCGATGAACTGGGCGACGCGCGCTTTAGGGTTCTTCCAGAATTTGGAATAGTCTTCTGGGTTCTTTCCTTTTTCTTTCAAAGCGACTTTGGCGAATGAAATCGGAGCAATCAAAGAATCCGGCCAAACGTAAAGGGTCTTACCCTTCATTTCCGGATCGATTTCCGTCGGTACCGGAATCCCCCATGAAACGTCGCGGGTGATTGAACGATGCGCCCATTCGTCGACCAGTTCCGTCTTGATCGAAAGTGCGGCTTCTAACTGAGCCCGGCCTTTTTCCAGATCCGCCATCGATTCAAACTGAAGCGCAATCTTCTTTCCAGGCGCGTACTTGGGTTTGTGCTTGGGAAGCGAACCCTTCATTTCCTTGTAGGCAGGTTCATGAATCGCTTCAAAACGAATCGATGGAAGCAATGTCCCCAAAACTTCGGAAAGGATCGACTTGCGCCAAGTTTTTTCCTTTCCCTGAACCCAGACTCGCATCACTTCGGCGACTTTCCACATGTCTAACCAAAGATGCGCGGTATCCTTCAAAACGGGGACTTCTCCGGTGATGGCACTTTTGGGGTTCAAAAGCTCGGCAGGCTGGTATTGAAGCCCACAGACTTCGCATTCATCGCTATACGCGCTTAGATTGTCGCACTTAGGATTCGGGCATTTGCCTTTGACATAGCGATCCGGAAGGAATCGATTGATCTTGGCATCAAACCACTGAAGCGAAGTTTTCTTTTGAAGCATTCCATTTGCGTGAAGCTTGCGTAGAAAATCCTGCGAAAGTTCGGAATGAACCGGAAAGCATTCTGGGCGAGACGTTCCCGTGTAAACGTCGACGCCAATCGAATAGCTGGCCAAGGTCTTCTTTTGTTTGGAATGAATGCCGTCGATGAATTCTCGAATCGGAATTCCTGCAGCCAGTGCGGAAACTTCGCTGGTGGATCCGTGATCGTCGGTTCCGTTTAAGAAAAGTACATTTTCGCGACCCACCAGCATTCCCATGTACCTAGAAAATATATCGGCAGGAACATGAACGCCGGCCAAGTGCCCCAGATGCAAAGGACCGTTCGCATAGGGCATGCCTGCCGTCACGACGACCTTTTCAGGTCGGGCGACTTGTTTGATCACGGATGGGATGTCAGTAGGTGGAACAAAAGTTGTCATATTAAAAAGCGTATCCCAACGCCGCGGACATTGTGAATCCCTTGCTGTAGCCACTGCGATCATCTGAACTGATGACCGGAACACTGTAACCCAAAAGCGTTTCAAGGGTTGTTTGCGAACCCAGTACAAATTGCATTCCTGCTTCCGGATTGACCAAGACACCTTTTCCGTCAAAAGCTACGACCCCGTCCGCGGGCAAGACGCCCGAAGAAATATCCCAGGTCGACCAGAAGTAATTGGTGCGCAAACGAAAGATCGCGTCGTGCTGCTGAACAGGCACTAAATGCGTGTATGAAATCCCAAGCTGTGTCGTTGAATAGCTTTCATCTAGAATGTTCAGTTGATTTCTGGAACCCTGGCCCCGCCCCACGTTCAATCCAAAAAGGCCGCGGTCACCGACTGGAAATTCGACGGATGCGCGCACCATGGGATGGCTCAGAAGCAGAAGTCCGACCTTGATGTGCTTTCGATTGGGATATCGAATTGCCGGTTTTTCCGTTTCGGGATTTTTCTGGGAAACTTGTAAGTAGTCTTCACGTATCACAATGGGCGGCAACGCTGGCGGTTGCAGAATTCCAGGTTGAACGGTCACAGGCGCGGCTGCATTCGCGGCTGCGGCTTGTACCGGCCGCGTTTCGCAGCTGATCTTTCCGTAAGCTTCCTTGCACCGATAGCCGCAGGCCAAATTTCCGTACGCTTCGATACACTTGTCTTCTGGGTGGCTTCCACATTCCAGTTTGCCATAGGCCTGAATGCAATCACCAAAGCCGCATTTCTGCTTCCCGTAGGCTTCGACGCAGACTTCTTTCCACGCCTGCTGAGGCTGAACTGGTTGTTGTGCAAAAGACGAAACAGCCCCGAAAAGGCCCAAAGCCCAGAAAATCTTCATAGGCTAAAGATGTATCAAAAACCTAGGGGTTGAGAAAGCCTGGCTCGAAAAACAGCCCTTCGTAAAACGCACGGAAGTATTCGATCGAAAAACTGACGGGGCTAGTTTCGATGTCGTTCGTCGCATAGCCGACCCAAGCGTTTCCGGAAGCGTCAAAAGTCAATTTGTCGATGCCGACATTGTCGACGTCCCACTGCGACACAAGACGCCAGATCGGATTCATCGTACCGCCGCTGGCTCCGGCTTGCGCTTTTGGATTCCACTGATACTGCGCTTCGACGATCGTACCTCGCGGGCACATGATTGCCGGACGTCCCAATTTGCGCCAATCGAAGTTCGAAGGATGATCTAAACCCAGGCCATGACCAAATTCATGCGCAGTGGTGGTCGAAGTTCCGATCCCGTCGGTTTCGTAGAACACTCCGCTATTTGCGCCCAAAGAATGATAGTAAGAACGATCGCCGGGCATGCCGCCCTTGCGAAATCGTATAAAGTTCACGCTGGGGTCGGTATTGGTATTTGCCAAAGCCTGTGCTTCGGCCAAAGTGACGATGACATAGGTGACTTCTGCGCGCAGGGCATAATTGCCGGCCCCGACCTTCACCTTTAAAGGATGGGAAGCTTCGCCGGGTCGAAAGCTTTGTCCACTCCAAAGGCCCTGAATTTCGTCGGTTGCCTTGGCGGCCATGGCCGGATCAACGTTCTCGCCGTAATAAACCATCTGAGCCTTCATCACGATTTCACCGGCGATCGAATTCAATTCGAACTTGGCTCCGGCAAGGGCATTGGATGAAAGAAAACATCCCAAAACGGCTAACGAAATTTGCTTCAACATCGCACTATCCCCCAAATAAAGATTTGTCGGCCATTTACCCCAATCCCGATTCATTGCGGCACCGCCGCCGAAGTTTTAGACCAGGTGCGTCCTATTTCGAGCTCGGGAATAACTCGTGGTGTCAATTCGGTTCGTTTGGTAAGGCTAGAGCATGAAAATGATCGCATTCAGTGTGGCTTGGGGACTGATTCTTTCGACATCTGCATTTGCCGGCGCATGCCCGGACCTGAGCGGAACATTTGATTGCCAGAAGGAAGATCCCACCTATGGTGCGATGTTCATGAAGATTACTCAGAAAAGACTGGGTCTTCGAGGCGTGAAAGTTCACTACGAATACTTTTTCAAAAAAACTTCGAAGACCATGGAACTGGATCTTCGCGCGACCCCCAAAGGGCGATTCAATTCTGAAATCAAAGTTTACGGCGTTTGCAAAGATGGCGCGATTTACACCGCAAAGGATCCAAAAGATCTTTCAAAAGCTGCACGAAATGAAATCCTAGCCAATGGCGACTACATGAATTCGTCAGTGAACAATCCTTCGCGGCAGTATCAGTGCCAAAGGATTTTTCAGTGACCCTAAGCAGTCGCCGACGTTTTCTGATTCAGTCGGCTGCTACGGTCGCGGGTGCCGCGCTTGGCGGTGGGATTTTGTTTGCGAACCGAAAGTGGGTCTTCGGTCCTAGGCGCGGAACGCTGATGGGAGGAATGAAGATCCTAGTCGACGGAACACTGAAGACTTACTTTGCGATCCTGGATTTGGATCAATCGAATTGGGAACCCACCTACGTCTCGATTCCTTTTTTTCCTCATGGAATCGCCTTCCACCCCAAGAACCCAAGCCTACTTTCAGTATTCGAAAAAATCGGCCCAGGAGCGGCAGAATTGAATCTAAAGACCAAGCGCATGCGGATCATTTCCACTTCGAATGACCGCTACTTTTATGGCCACGGTGCCTATTCCAAAGATGGATCGAAACTTTTTTCTGTGGAAACCAACACCGACAATCACGAGGGTGTCATCGCCGTTCGCGACCCGTCTAGCTTGGAACAAGTCGACGTCTTTCCTTCGTTTGGGTCAAATCCTCACGATTGCCAACTGATCGAAGACGGAAGGGTATTGGCGGTCACCAACGGGGGTGGAAAATTTGGAACACCCCAAAAAGCTTGCGTGACCTATGTCGACGTGGAATCCCGCAAACTTTTGAAGAAATTTGAAATCGAAGACGAACGCCTGAATGCCGGACACCTTTTTGTTTCTGGAAAAAAAGAACTGGCCGTCGTTTCTGCACCCCGTTTGGGCTTAACCGATTCAGATTCGGGTGCGATCAGCTTGAAGCTAAAGGAAGATCAGCTGGTCCGCTTAACCGAACCCAAAGAAGTCATCCAAAGGTTGAAAGCAGAAACACTGAGCGTTTGCATGGATCAGAAATCCGGAATCGTCGCTGCGACCAGTCCGCTTGGAAATATCGTCACCTTTTGGGAAATGGCCACGGGAAGGTTGGTCAAATCCCTGGAAATTGAAAACCCGCGAGGAATCGCATTAACCCGAGATGGTCGCCATTACCTGATTAGCCAAGGCGGAGATTCGAACTTATTGGCAGTCAACACAAAGAACCTGGATATTGACCCGTCGTTGGGGCTTCAAAAATCAGCCATATCGGGTTCACACCTTTACATCCGTTAATCAGCCCCATTTACCAATAGTTTCCAATAGTTCAGGATTTATTAACTGAACTGATTGCGAAAAAAAGGTGCATTTTACTGCGACTGATCGTAAGCAAGCACAATCAATAAATAGAACGATTAGAATTTTTCTAAACTGTCCACAGGACAAGAAAGGAAATCGATGAAAATTGCCTTGCTTGCAGATGATCTGGAATTCGTAACCCTTATGGCGACCTACTACAGCCCCAGGGGATTCCCGATTTCCCACTGTCAAAAAGGGGAAGAATTGCCATCCGACACTGATCTGATTCTTTTGGATTTGGCCCAAAAGGAAATCAGCGCTATCGAGCAGATTCGCGAACTTAAAAATCGGCATCCTAACCTGCCGATCATCGTCATGACCGCCAGTAGCGCTGCCGAAACTGAAATTGAATCGACTGCTGCCTTTGTTTCAGGATACGCAGTGAAGCCGCCAAACTTTCCGCAACTTACTTTTCTGTTTCGTCGTGTCTTGGATTTCAGTGCCCTTGAAAAAGAGAATCAACACCTACGCGAGTCAATGAACGCGAATCGGTTGTTTGCTGGCAAGATCGGTCCTCTTGAAGACCTGGAAACCGAATACATTCAAGAAGTCTTACGCCGATGTGAAGGTGTTAAGGACAAAGCCGCGAAGGTTCTGAAGATCGATAGAAAAACCTTGTACAGAAAACTTCAAAAGCTGGGAAAGTGCGAGGCGGATCAAGCCAGTAATTTCAGCCATCCTTGATTCCGCCTAATCCTTTTCTTGAAATGGCATAAACAAAAACGGATACAGCGTTTTCACTGGTACGGGAATATCGGGCTTTGGAAAAGTCCATGTCTTCAGGCGCTTCAAGACGCAGTTTTCCACTTTCGAATGATTCAAAGTAGTCTTCTGAATCCGGGCTGAAGTCACTTTTCCGTTGGCATCGATTTCGAAGTAGGCCGCAAGGTGGCCCATGACTTCGGGGTTCTTTTTCACGACGGGTTCATAGCAATCCTTCACTTCGTTTTCATGGGCCCGAATCGTTTCCTGGATTTTTCCTGAATAGCCAGACTGAACGGGTTCACCGGTAGAAGTTAAGTTCGCTGCTGCTGGATCGGGGGCGCTTACCTTTTTTGCGCTACTGCATCCGAATGAAAGAACTAAAAAGGCCCAGCCCACCATCCCAAATTTTTTCATGTACCCAGTCTAAGCGAAAATTCTAATCCACGCATCTTTCGTCAAACGCGTAGTAAACCACCTTTTCGGGATATCGCGGAATCGGAATTAAAAGCGGGTGGTGATTCATCTGGGCCGGCGTACGTGGATCAAAGTCTTGACCAACAACATGGGCGTAATGAACCCTAATCTTTTCAGGTTCGATGTCCACGCCACGAACTTCGACAGAATCTGCCAGACCAGCCGATTCCTTATGGATCACCAACAGACGGTGGGTTTCAAAGTTGATCGGAATCTTGGGTGCCGGAATCTTTTCATTCCGCCGATTGAAAACGTAAGTGTGCTGCCGAAAAAAAGCTTTCCATTCCTGTTCGGATCCGATTTCTGTCGTGCCCGATCCACTGACTTCCAAAAGCGTCGCGGCTTCAGAAAAGCTTTGTGCACCACCGTAAGCCTCGTTCCAAACCATCAGCGCGCCAGTGACGAAAAGATAAAGTCGACTCATTCAAACCCTTCCTTTTTGGGAAAGGCTATGAAAACCAAAACCGATTCGCAAATCGCACCCCGCGTGAATTGATTTCGTCGCATGGGTTGATTCGAATCCTACGCTAGGATTTTCCCAAGCTTCGATTTGCATAATCAACCCACAAGACGATCCAGTAGCCTGCCAGCACCAGGGTCGACAAAAAGTAGGAAAAGAATCGATGCAAAACCCGATTATAAGTGCAGTGAATCAGGCTATGAAGCGCACGAAGCGCAACATAGGCCCAGGCTAACCCAATCAACAGATCACTGGTCTGATTCGTCACAATCGTCACCAGTATCGCGACATAAAATAGAACCGGAACTTCGAAAAGGTTCACAAAGTTATCCGATGGGTGATCGACATCGCGAAGAAGTTCGTCAGCCTGCGCGCCAGCCAGTTTCAGCTTTTCAGGATGAATCTTCTTCTTTCGCATATGCGTAATCCGCAAAAAATACATGTAAACCCAAACCACAAAGGTCACAAAAACCATGAAAAACATCGGACGAAGAAGTTCCAATTGCGAAGTGTTCATGGGCAAGTTTTACCTTAGTTCACGTACGTTAAGCCAGGGAATTGACACTCGCAAACCCCCGCCTTTGTCGGTAAAATTCTAGAAATATGACTCGAGAAGAATTACTCACAGTCGTGAAAGAATTGGTCGTCGAGCTCAACGCAAAAGCAAACCCTTCGCAGGCCAAAGAATTCGCAAAACTAAAGAACATCGTCGACGAAAAAGTCACTCTGGATTCTCCGCTTGCAAGCCTGGGCTGGGATTCGCTTCAAATGACTTTTCTTCTGGTAGCGCTTGAAGAGCGGCTGGGTATCGACACTTCAACCCTGTCGATGTTCGATCTTTTTTCGGTGGGAGACTTTGTGGCCGAGCTTGAAACCTTGGTCAATAAGAAGAAAGGCTAGATCGTGGTCGACTTTTCTTTGACCGACGAACAGACGCAGTGGCGAAACCAGGTCAGAAAGTTCACGCAGGAAGAAATCATTCCGCGGACGGACCTAGACATTCACGGCCACTTTCCCAAAGACCTTTATCAAAAAGCCTTTGAAGCCGGGCTGATCACGGCCGCCATACCCAAGACATATGGCGGTCAGGGGCGATCTTACTTTGAACTGATCTTGGCAGCAGAAGAACTGGGCTATGGCGACCTGGGCGTCGCGACTTCGACGATGCTTGGAAAGCTTTCGACGGCGTCGCTTCTGAATTTCGGAACTGAAGACCAGAAGACCCGCTGGATCGTCCCGATGACCAAGAAACTGACCTTTTCGTCGCATTGCTGGACCGAACCTGAAGGAAGTTCCAATCTGGTCGGCAGGCCCGCGACCACGACGGCAAAGCCGGTCCCAGGCGGATTCCTTTTGAACGGGGCCAAATCCACGATTTCAAATGCGACGGTCGCTTCAGTCTTCACAGTTTTTGCGCGAATGAATCCAGGCCCGGATGGGTTGACCTGTTTTGTTGTACCGCGCGACGCAAAAGGCGTCGAAGTCACCAATCCCTACAAGAAAATGGGGCAAAGGGCCGCAGATACCGGCCGAATCGATTTCCACGACGTGTTTGTTCCAGAAGCTGACATGATCGGAAAACCCGGCCAAGGAACCCAAATCGGCATGCGGGCTATTCGCGCTAGCCGAGTCGGTGTTGCCGCCATGGGAATTGGTGTTTCTTGTCGCGCGCGCGATTTGGCAAAAGTTTATGGCCACAGCCATTTTGCGGGCGACGGGAAAGCGCTGATTCAGCAACAGGATTTCCGTTTTCAGATCGCCGAAATGGAAGCGGAAATCGAAATGCTTCGAGCGCTGACTTGGCGCGCCTGCTGGGAAGTTGAAAACGGACCAGAAGCCATGAAACTTTCCAGTAGCGCCAAATGGGCCGGCGGCGAAATCGCAGTTCGAATCACCAACCGTGCATCCGAAATGCTAGGGGCCATGGGCTATCTAGAATCGGGATTGGCCGAAAAATTGATTCGCGATGCAAAAGTCCTGACCATTTACGAAGGCCCAGGGGCCGTCCAGAAAATGCTGATCGCCGACGTCGCCTGTCGTTTGGGGGCTGGGCTTAAAAAATGAGATTTTCTTTGTTTTTTGAAATGCAGATCTCGCAGCCCGATCGAAAGAAAGAGGCCCAGCTTTTTCACGACTGCGTGGCCCAGGCCGTTTTGGCAGATCAAGTCGGCTTTGACGGGATCTGGGCTGTGGAACACCATGGCCTGTACGAATACGCGCATTCATCCGCGCCGGAAACTTTTCTTGCCTTTGTGGCTGCCAAGACGAAAAAAATCAGCATCGGCCATGGGGTCAGCCTTTTGCCCGGGCGATACAACCACCCCATCCGCGTCGCTGAACGCGTTGCAACCTTGGACATCCTTAGCCAAGGTCGCGTCCTTTGGGGAACCGGAAAATCGGGAACTGCCGTTGAAACAGGTGCATTCGAAATTGCTCCCACAGAACTAGAAAGCCAGTGGCGCGAAGCGCTTCAGATGATTCCCAAGATGTGGACCGAAGACATCTTTAGCTGGCAGGGCAAACACTACAATATTCCGCCCACACAGATCGTTCCAAAACCTTTCCAAGATCCGCATCCACCGATCTTTGCCGCCTGCAGCCGCCCTGAACTTGCAGTCGGTGCGGGCGAAATGGGACTGGGCGTTCTGAACGTCGCCGTTTACCGCGACATCGAACTGGCCAAAAGCATTCAGAATTACCGAGACGCGATTGCGCGCGCAAAACCCGTTAGTACGGTCACAATGAATCGGTACTGCTGTAATCCTTCTTCGCTGGTTCTGAAGAACGACAGAAAAGCAGCGCAGTACGGGCTTTGGGGTTCCCAGTTTTTTCTTCGCTCGATGATGAACTATTACCTGACTGACAAAAGACCCACGGGACCACTTAAAGTTTCGCGCGAAATGCCCACTGACCAGCAAGTCGAAGGTTTTATGAAAACCCGAAACACGCGCGATTCACAGCTTTCGATCGTGATTGGCGACCCCGTTTGCGCGCGCGAATCCGTTCAACGGTTCAAAGACGCGGGTGTCGACGAATTGATTCTGGTCATGCAAACGGGCGTTCAACCCCATGAACTGATCATGGAATCCATTCGAACAGTGGCCGAAGAGGTCATCCCGCACTTCAAATGAAGTTCAAAAAGCCTACCGAAGCGCTGCTCAGGCCTGCTGTTGCTCCGATCGAACCCACACCCTGGGCCCTGAGAAGGACAGAAGCCCTATTAAAGATTGCGGGACCGATCGGTCGCACCATTTTAGGAAAGCACATTCAAGACATCCAAATTCAGGGAATCGAAAATCTGGCGAAGGGACCCAAACTGGTTCTGATGAACCACAGCAATCCGTTTGATCCGCTGATACTGACTTTTTTTGGGCGCCAACTGATTCATTTTTTGATCACTGAACCCTACATGACTGACCGACTGGCGTCGCGTTTCACCGCTTACGTGGGTCAGATTCCAAAACGAAAGCTGGATCCGGACACCCGTTCGATTCGCGCCATGAAGAAGTGGTGCCAACTGGGGGGTGCAGTGGGCATGTTTCCTGAAGGTCATTTCCCTTGGGATGGAAAGCTGCTTCCGCTTCAACCTGGACTAGATCAGTTGATCCGCTACCTGGATGTGCCCGTCGTCACGGTGCGCTTGATCAACAGTGATCGTCTTTGGCCCGCTTGGGCCAAGCACCCTAGAAAATCCAAGTTACGTTTGGAAATCGATGCGCCTAGACGGTTTTCTTCTGACCAGCCCATCATGAAACCGATTGCCGAAAGCCTTACTGTTGACCCGGAAAATTGCCAACGCTTTCCCGTCCAAGGGAAGAATCTGGCCGAAGGATTGGCTCACTTCATTCAGTATTGCTTCGACTGCGGGGCCGATCAGTCTTTGGATGATCGGGGGGATGAACTGAAGTGTTCCCAGTGCAAGAAATCGTGGACCGTAACGACCGATAATCGGGTCGGAGAAATATCGATCGGCGACGCTTGGAAAAAAGTTCGGTCGGCGCTTTCAAAAAAGTGGGGAAAGAATCCAACGCTGGAATCCCGCGCTTCGGTCACCGTCTTTGACGCGACGTCTTTGCAATGGACCCGAGTCGACGAGGGAATCCTTTACCTTCAGAATCAGGTTTTGAAAGCAGGATCTTGGAAATTGGAATTGAAGGAACTGCAGGCGCATACTTTGGATTGGGGCGATTTGATTCTGCTTCGAACCGAAAGAAAACGATTTGCAGTTCGGATGCCGACCGAAAGCCGCGCGGTTTGGGGACACGCCCTAGATTTGCGTGATTCACAAGATTTGCCTGATTCAAGGGGCTGATGCGATGAAATACGAATCCGCGCTAGCCCAGTTCCGCAGCCTGAACCAAAAGTATCCAGACCGCGTTTTGTACACTTCGATTGCCGAAAACGGAAAAGATGTTTCAACCTTCACGACCCGTCAGGCCTATGACCGCGCAGAACAAATCGCGCACGCTCTGATTAACGACTATTCTCTAAAAAGCGGGGACCGCGTTCTTCTGGTCTATCCGCCGGGGCTGGAATTTGTCGAAGCTTTCATCGGATGCCTGATGGCGGGAATCATTCCAGTGCCTGTTCCACCGCCGATTCCATTGCGCCCTGATCTGGGTCTTCCGGGTTATGTTTCGACGGTTACGGACTGTCAGGCAAAAGCCCAACTGACTTGCCAAAGTTATTCAGTATCGCGAACCTTTGGTCGAATCTTGGGGATCTTAAAGCCCAGTGCCAAGTGGCCCGATCTACCCTGGATTGTGACAGACAAGATTCAGGTGGTCTCGGGCAAAAGAAGTGTTCCAGAACTGGATCCCGAAAAAAATCAAATCGCCTTTCTTCAGTACACATCGGGATCGACTCGGGCCCCTCGCGGGGTTTGCATCAGTTTTGGAAATCTTCGCGCACAAACCTATCTTCTTAAAACTGACAATCTGATGAAGTGGGACGGGGGCGTTGGAGTGTTTTGGATGCCCCACTACCACGACTTCGCACTGATTGGCGGGATCATTTCAGCGATGTGCGGAAACTATGAAGTCGTCCTGTTTTCAGCGTCTTCTTTTCTAAAGCGCCCAGGTCTTTGGGGAGAAATCTTGACCCGCTACCGCGCGACTCATACCGGGGCTCCTGACTTTGGCTATCACCTGCTGATCAAGAAGACGACGCCTGAAGAACGCGCGAAATGGGATCTAAGTTCGATGACCGTGATGATGAATGCAGCCGAACCCATCCGGCAGCGGACGGTCGACGCGCTTTTGCAAGAACTGAAACCCGCACGCCTAAACCCCGATGCATTTTGCCCTTCTTACGGACTTGCCGAACACACGATCGCGGTTTCAGTTCACGGAAAGAAGCGCTTCACTTTCAAGCGCGACACACTAGAAAAGTTAGGACAAAAAGCACATTGGACCCGCCTACCCGCCGGTGACCCAAACGAAGTCACGCTTTTTGGATGCGGAAAACCTTGCGAAGGGGTTTTGGTCCGAATCGTCGACCCCGAAACGCTGAAGGAACTTCCGGAAGGCCATGTCGGAGAAATCTGGGTCGATTCCGAAAATAAGGCCAAGGGCTATTTTGGTCGACCCGATGAATCCGCCGCACGATTCGAAGCCAAGCTAGAAGGTCACACAAACACTTGGCTCAGGACACGGGACTTAGGCGTGATCTGCGAAGGCGAAATCGTGATTACCGGAAGACTGGACGACCTTCTGACCATTCGGGGACGCAACATCTATCCCCAAGACGCCGAAGGCTGGGTCGCCGACGCTGACCCCAGGGTTCGTCCAGGCCGGGTTCTTGCCTTTGGGATTCAAGAGCAGAACCAGGTCTTTATCGTAGTCGAATTGAAAGAAGAAAAACCCAGTGAAGAAGTCATGTCTGAAGTCGCATCGAACGCGAGAATCGTTCTGCTTCAGGAAATGGGGCTTCCCGAAGCCGTCTTTATCTTTGTCCCGCAAGGGACCATCCCGAAGACGACTAGCGGAAAACTTCAACGCAACCGATGTCGGGCCGACTGGCTGGCAGGAAAACTATCCCATTTCAAAGTGGATCAGGGTTTAAGACCCCTTGAATGAAAGGCGAAGATGGAACACGCAGATTTTATCAGCTTAAGAAAAAAGGTTTTGGAACTGGACCCTGGCCTTCCCTTTCAGAAAAAATACCCTGGGCACATTGTTTTTGGTCTGGGGTGGATGTGTTTTGTCGCTGCGGTTATCACGGTCAACCTGACTTATGACCTTTCGCTGGGGCTTAAACTTTTGTCATCGCTTGCGCTGGGAATCGCTTTTTCGTCTTTAGCCTTCTTCAATCACGAACTGCTTCACGGAACGATGATCAAGTCCACATTCTGGATGCACGTCCTGGCCTATCCAGGTTTTTTCATCTTGGCCCTTTCGCCAGAACTTTGGAGAACCTGGCACAACCAACTTCACCACTTTAACACCAATCAACTGGGTGGAATGGATCCCGATCTTGCGGGTGACTGGCAAAGATTGAAGGATCTGGGAATTCGAAAAAGAACGGTCGACATTCTACCGGGCGGAAACAATTTTCTTGCAGCGATTTTTATGGTGATCGCCTTCAACCTTCAGTGCTTAAACGTAACTTGGGTTCGATCCAAAGAAAGACCCAAGATTTACGCCAGCATGAACCGGACTTTGGTCAATATTGAAAGCCTTGCTTACTACGCAATTTGGATCGCACTGGCAGTCATCCTTCCCTTTGAACAGTTTCTGTACTTATTCTTGATTCCGCTATTTTTTACAAACAGCGTGATCATCAATTTCGTCGGTGTTCCCCACAATATGCGCCCCCTATCTAAGGAAAATCGGCCGCTACTGACCACAATCAGTCTGAAGGTGCCCCGAATCGTCAATTGGCTTGCCATGAACTTTTGTTACCACTGCGAACACCACATATTCCCCGAAGCCAATCACAAGTTTCTTCCGCGAGTTCACACGGTCTTAGTGAAGGAATATTCGGATCAATACTATTTCGTACCGTACTTTAAGGCGCTTGCGGCCCTTTACACTTCCCCACGTGCCTATTTTGATGAAGATCACCTTTTCAATCCGCACACTGGCGAAAAGACAAACATGCACCAGATGGCTCGAGAAAGATTCCGATGAAATCCATCACCCAAGCGAAATTCAGCACCTACGAAAAGCGGGCGATTTCGATCTTAGTCTTGCTTCAGTTCACGCTGGTTCTTGACTTTATGGTCATGGCACCGCTGGGGGCCGTATTGATGCCTACCTTCGGGATCGCACCGCAGCAGTTTAGCCTTTTAGTGGCGTCGTACGCTCTGTCCGCATGCTTTTCTGGGTTTTTTTCTTCGGGTTTTGCCGACAGTTTTGAACGAAAAAAGTACCTGACTTGGATCTACTTGGGTTTCTTGGCGGGAACTTTTTCTTGTGCTGTGGCGAATTCGTACGAAACGCTCTTGGCCGCGCGAATGATCACCGGTCTTTTTGGTGGGATCATCGCTTCGCTGATTCAAACCTTGATCACCGACATTTTCCCGGAAGGTAAGCGCGGTCAGGTCATTGGCTTCACGCAAATTTCGTTTGGTTTCTGTCAGGCCTTTGCACTTCCGATTGCTTTGTACTTTTCAAACCGCTGGTCGTGGCATGCTCCCTTCTTAATGGTTGTTGCACTTGGAATTCTTTTGCTGGGATACATTCTGGTCGAACTTCGCCCGATCCGGGATCACCTGGCGCTTCAAAAGCACGAGGGGCACTGGACGACGCTGGGTCGACTTCTTCGAACAGAAAGCAACCGATGGGGATTCTTGGGCACATTGATCATGACCTTGGGAGGCTATCTTCTGATGCCATTTACCAGCGCGTACAATGTGAACAATCTGGGCATGGACATCCAGATGCTTCCCTATTTTTACCTTTGCTGTGGGGTTTCAGTCATTCTCATGGCCCCTAGTCTGGGCAAGATCGCAGACCGTGTAGGAAATTTTAGGGTTTACGTTTTTGGTGTTTTCATCGCAGCCGGTATGGCGCTTTTCTATACACAGTTGACTCAAGCGAATTTCGCACTGATGACCGCGACCAATATTTTGGTCTTTCTGGGATTTTTTTCGATCATCATTCCTTTTCAATCGATGGTCACACGACTTCCGTCACCTGGACAACGCGCGGGATTCATGTCCATCACCGCGTCTCTTCAGCAGTTGGGCGGAGGAATTTCGGTCTTGATCGCGGGTTCAATCATCACCAAGGATGCCGCGGGCAAGCTGCAGAACTTCCCAAGGATTGGTTATGCGCTGGCGGCGATCTTGGCAGCTTCGTTCTTTGTGACCCGAAAAATCAACTCGCGCCTGCGATAAGCCAAGGCCAATTAATACGTGTCTGCTTCAGGTAGGTCTTTTAGGACCCGTGCGCGAATTGCCGGTACAATGACCGGGAAGTCTTCCGCTGTAATTTCTTTCGATCGGGTTCTAGGCGTGAATCCGATTCCGCGCTTTAGCTTGCGAAGGTAACGCTTATCGGGAACTTGGCGAATGTAACCCACTTGCATCGAAACGCCTGGCACTTCTGAATCCATCTTTTGCTGGGTTCCGCAAATTTTCTGAATCGTGTCATTTGTTGGAACGGCAGGAGTAATGATCCCCGTATATCCAAAGTTTTTCTTACGAACGTTCTTATGATCCAGTTTATAGGGGCTGCTGTCCCACCAAGTGCCCTTCAATGACTGGTAGACTTCGCGGGACTGAGCCAGTGAAACTACCTTCAAGTCTTTCAGCTTCTGGTCCAAAAGTTCAGTCATCGCTTCGTTAAACGGTTTCGAAGAACGGATCGCTTCGATGCCCAACTTTGCGCCGATTAGATTCGAATAAACGTCTTCGAGCGAAAATGACGAATTTCTTTCGTTGATCGCCCAATCCGTCAACGCGCCAATCTTCGGGCCCGAAACGGTCTGTGGAAACTGTGTTCCAATTTCATGAAGAACACCGGCATCAAACGCCAAGGTGACTGCGGCATCACCCAGTATCGCTGGGGTCAAGGCAGCAACTTCTTGCGAAGTAAGTTTTGGAAGCTCAAGAGTATAAGACTTCAGATCGGTTTCTAAGCGAATCGGAACCGATGCCCCTGTTCCCACCTGATCTTGAAGGGTCAAATAAATCTGTGCTGCCCAGTCCGCATTGTCGCGAAGGTGTGCGACATCGACAAAACCGCCGTTGCAGGTGAAGACCATTCCAAATTTTTCTTTCGGTGCGGTCTTGTCCTTCTTATTTTTCTTTTTGTTCAGAGCACCGAAATCATGGGGTCCCAATTTGGCCGGATCGACAAAACCTGAGAAACCCATTCGTTCGGCCAGTCCACCTGTCAGAAAACCGCAACAAGGGCGACTGTATTTGCGGATCTGAAGACTTCGGTCAATTCCGTCCGTGTTTGCGAAAGCAATCGGTGCAAAAAGAATCAGTGGCGCGATCCGGTACAAAGGTTTCAGCATAAGTACGCATGCTGATATAATAGTCAATCAAATCAGTCAATTAATATTTAGCCCCAGGGACTTCCGCCAGGTTTCCATTTCTTTACCAGCAGCTGGGGGCCGAAGCCGGGCGGCCTTCTTCTTTCCGTCGGCTCTCCAGATTGGAAAGTAGGCCTCGAACTGTTCCGGCGGCCAGGATCTTTCGAATTCAAAATACATTGAAGTCTCGGTGACTTTCTTTGGCACCCATTTGCGCGGCATGAAGGTGTAGATTCCGTTGGGGATTTCTTTCAGGTCGACGGTGATGCTGAACTTCTCGGGGGCCGCATCCCCCCAGCTGCGTAGCGGCTTCAGATAATAGTTCAGCTCGTTGTACGCCGGGACCAATCCCATCTTCTCGTAGACTTCCTTCTTCGCAAACCATTCGCGATTCTCGCCGTATTCGTCGTTCGCAAAGTCCGGATTCACAAAGCCCGACATCTGGTCGGCCTGGATTTCAATCCGGTGTTTGACCTTCTTTCCGGGAGCCATGTGAAAAACATAGCCCTGCTTTTCATAAGTGCGCATGGGTGGATTCTCGAGCGCTACTTTTTCGGGCAAAGCCGCATATGCAGGGGTCATTATTTTCTTACCGTCGATCAGAATCTTCACGTTGAAAACCGCAGGGGCTCTGACGTATTTGTCGGCCAATTCGGTTATGAACTGAGGGATAACCACCGCGACTTGAATCGGTTTTTCCAGGGAAAGGACTTCGATTTCGTAGCGGCTACTGACTCTCCAATCCGAACGATAAAAAGCCCCGCTGGTTCTGCCGCTTTTGCAGGGGATCGCCTTTCCTGGAACGCCCGAATCCTTGCCGCGAATTTCAATCGCCTGGCAGGGTCCATTCTGAAGCCAATGAAAATTCAGATCGACCGAACGGATCCTTGCCGCTTTTGGATCAGGTAGAGCGAGAATAGCGCCTCCGCTCATGAATGAATTGCCCTGCGCGAAGCTAGACGAAGGAAGAATTCCAAAAGCTAAAAAGATGGAAAGAATCATAGATCACCCCTGTCGTTCATTTTTTGCGGCTTCACGAATGAAGCGCGAGAAAACTTTCACGTCGATATCCGACGCCCCGTAAACTTTCAGATGCCGCACATAGCGAGCCTTCCCGTGCAGAAGTTTTTTGGGGTCCTTCAAGTAGGAACCATTGAAGAATCCAAACTGAAGATGGTCCCGATCCGCGTACAGATAGATCACCGGGTATTCCTTCCCCACCCAGCAGCCATTGCCCCACTTCACGGTTTCAACAAGCCGTGGGGACACTTTTTTCACCAAGCGGCGCAAGGCCGAAATCAGTTTTCGATGGGTAGCGGATTGATCTTTGGCCCATAAGTCGAAGGTCGGGTAGGCTTTCATTTTCATTTTAAAAAATCCTATAAAATCAATAACTAGGGCGCAAGACCGGGATTGGAATTAAAAATTGACACATTTAGTCGGGTATTATAAAAACCGGCACGATGTTTCGGCGCCCATTTCTTTTGATTTTAATGGTTTCTTTTACGCTGCCCACGTCCGCATTGCGTGCGCAAACCAGCGGCACCCAGACCATCCAAGATCCTTTCATTACAGAAATGCAGCAACTTTTAAGCGGCAAGGCCATCGGAAGCTGCCCATTCACGAACCCTCTTTATTCAGACCTTTTCCAATCTGCTGCGGCGTTAAGCAAAAAAATCGATCTTCCGCCCCAGTGTGAAGAAACTTCGGAAAAACTTTTTCAATCCGGGTCCCACGTCAATTCGCTGGTCACTGAACTTCAGGCGCTGAAAGAAAAATTGAAGGGCAAAGCCCCGTCCGATCCTCTGGCCCCTGCTTCGCCACTGGCTGAAGAAGATTCCAAGAAATCAGCCCAACTGGTCACCGACATTGTTTCGTCGATTTCTGGAATGGCGCAGACGTACGACAATTCGACCCGGCAAGATGGAAAATGCGGACGCGCACTTTTGGCGAAGAGGGATTTCCTGGCTGCGATTATGAGTTCGGCAACCCACGTCAGCGGACTGGTGGCTCAATTCGGCGGCCCAGCGGGTGCGGTCGCTTCGATGGGTGTGAATATCTTAAGTTCGGGCTTCAATGCGATTGCGACCCTTTTGCGAAGCCGCGACTTTCAAATGGAAAAGCACGAGAATCGCAGAATTTTCACAGAAAGCCTTTGTGCGTTCTACCGCTTTGATCAGTCGCTTCGCGCGCTTCAGCGCCTGGATATGGATTCTGTAAACACTGACCAACTGAATCATCGCCTGATGGAAAAGCGTGCTGAACTTTTGAAAAGCGAACCGCAGCCGGTCCTACCAGCTGCTTTCGTTCAGACATTCGCAGGCGCACAGGCATCCGATCGGAAATCCCTTCGTGACCTAAAAGAAAAGTATGATGCGTTTTCCGACTACCCAGCCCTTCAATGTGAAATCTTTAAATCGGTCACGCTGGCTAAACCCGGGCAGACCGCGATTTCGGATTCGATCACTTACCGCCTGGATTCGCTATTGAACGAAACGGAACTGAATCCGGCAATCGACACGCGAATCCTTCGAACTATTTCCAGCCACTTCAATGCCTTTTCAAATAATCCTGCCCAAATGACCTGCGCAAACTTTTCGACCTGGTACGGCCTTGCGTCGCAAGTCATGGACTTGATTGACCATGAACTGAAACGTCCGGGACGCCTGGATCTTTCCTGCCTTTCTAGCTTCAAGGCCAGAAACCATTGGGAAACCAAGATGGAACGGCTGAATCAAGCGCTGGCCCAGGTTAAGGAACGCACAAATTTTATCGCAAAACTAATTGACGAAGGCGCGGACAACGAACTGAGCGACTTAACCGCAATTGCGGATCAGATGTCGGGCACTTTGTTTGGCGAATCCCATTCCGGAATCGTTTCCGGAATGATGGGCGGAAAAAGCAGTGCGGCACATGCTTGGCTGGAATACAAAGTGTTTCAATTCGAACGCGCGTTATCAAAGATGAACGTCATTGGTCCAGATGTTCTTTATGCAGTGACTTACACTGGCCCGACGCGAACTGAACGTTTTGAAGAAAAAAACGCGACACCCAAGCAGATCGAATACCACAATCGCATCAAAAGTCAGTCCTGCCAGATCGTCGGAAAAGGTGTGTATTCTATGGCGGCCATGGCAAGCCACTTCGGTGCCGTGAACACCTTCTGCAAGGCGTTCAACAAAATTCTGATCGGTGGAAAGTTCCAGCGGGTCAATCGATTCTGCGGATACGAACGTCAAAATGAACTGACCCAGAAACTTCTTTCCGTCAGCGAAACCTACGGCTTTGACGACACGACGCTGAACGCCTGGCTTGCGGCTAATCCAAGATGCGGCAGCGAACTAGTGAAGACAAGTCCAGATGAAGTTGAAGACCCAAACAGCCGCGCGGATCCAAATCCAAAGACATCCATTTCCGAAACCGACGAGGTCACCATTGACCGTTCGCAATGGGTTGGGCGCTGCCTGACAAAATAAGCTATTCTTTTGACATGCCTATCGTTGCAATTGCCGGAATCGTATTCTGGGGCCTGGGTCTTTGGCCGGGGCTATATAATCTAGACAGTTTTCAAGACTTCCGTGCCGGCAAGATTGGGGAAATCCGCGAATGGACTTCGATTCCCTACGGATTCTGGGTCTGGATTTTAGGAACCACAGGCACGGCGCTGCTTCAAGCGCTTGGGGTCTGCGCCGGATTGATTTGGATCCATCTGAAATGGCTAAGACTAGGTGTTTCTAAGCGATGGGTTTTTGCGTCGCTGGGAATTTTCCTAATTCTTCCTTTAAACGGCGTGATGACTTTTTACCTGACTCGAAACACGGTTTTTTCGTGGATGCTTTTGGTGACTGCGATTCTTCCTTCGATTTGGGTCTTGCAAGGCTTGAAGCGCGTCCCTAAGCCGTGGGTCTTCGCCTATGGCGCATGGGTTTCGACCACGGCCATGATTCGACCCGAAGCTTGGGCTTCGGTTCCAATCGCGATTTACGCAGTTCTTCGATTCTTTCCCAAAGACAGAAAGCAGAACTTGACCCGCCTGGCATCGGGGGCCCTAGCATCGGTTCTATTTTTTTGGGTGCTCGTTCCGGCACTTTGTCCGATTCAGAAAGCGGGACGCGTGCACGCCATGATTCCCATCTTGAATCCTTTGGGGCATTTCGCAACTGAAGGGAAATTGACCGCCGTCGAAGAAGCCGTTTTTGAAAAAGGGGTCGACTTAGGTGCATTGAAGAAAAGCCACGTTGCGCATGACATTCCTATTTTGCAAATCGGCGGCGTGCGTGAATCGTCTGAAGCCGAATTTTCCGAAATTCGAAAAACCTACATAACTGTTGTCCTTCGAAACTTGGGAAGCTTTTTTGAAAATCGATTTTCACTTCTTTGGGCTTACCTGGGTTTCAGCCCTTTCACGCATTACTTCGCCGATGACTTGAACCAGACCTATCCGTTCGCCTTGGAAAGTCGCCAGGTGCTGGAACTGAAGCCAAGTGATTCAGCCATGCGCCCAAGCGTCATCGCGTTCCTGAATACCTTTTTTTCTTGGTCTGCGCTTCGAATCTTCAGTCAGGCTTTGATCGCTCTTTTGGTTTCAATCACAGGGATCTTCTTTTACAAGCGCCTACCGGCGACAGCAACGGCGTGCGCCATCGAACTGGCCCGGTTTACGGCACTTTTCCTGACAGCACCCGCGGCTAGTTTTTTATACAGCTATCCACTGTATCTATTTGGATTCTTCGTGCCGACCCTGGCTTGGGCCGAATCCCGACAGAAACGGACTGTAAACCGCTAGACGGTTGCGTCCTGAAGATCGGGCCCAAACCACGGTCGAACGATTCGGATCAATCGGAATTTCAAAGTCGCGCGACCAGGGCTGAAGTTCTCCGGAACAATTGTTGGTCGGAGCGTAAGGGAAAACTTCAACAAAACGAGTCGCTGTTTCCTGGGCGCGAAATTCTCGTGGTCCACCGCACGACGCCGGAAGCATTCCGCGAATTCGCGCGTGCTTTCCATCAAAGAATTCAATTTCATCAGTCTGTACCCAGGTCGGCGCATTCCCCATTCTTTTTGAAACACGAAGCGTCCCAAGCTTCTTGCCCGTCGTTCCCGAAGCCGAATCCCACGCCGTGTAGTTTCCTGCCTTCAAGCGACCCAGGTCGACTGCTTCCACTTGGGGCAAAACAGCGATGCCGCAAAAGTGCGTATCAAAATATTTTGCTGACACCTGAACCCAAACGCTTTGGTCGACGTCGTTGACGCGAACCGTGACCCTGGAATCAAAAAAGCAATCGCTTGGAAATTCCCAAAGCAAAATCAATTCAGCATTTTCATCCGTATGGGTCTGAGTCGGAAAAAAGGCCTCGAAAACGGGTAGCTGAACCGTTTCAGGTTCGCTGAGGTTTTCAATCGAACGCGCATGAACTTCTGAAACCTGACCTAGAACTGCGACCCAAGCTGCAACGATTACCCGGTAAATGTTCATTCCTGATGCTTATCGAATCTGAAAGCGCTTGCTCAAGACCCGATTTGTCTCGGTCACGGGACAGTCGAAGTCCCAAAGAAGGCTGCCTAAACTTCAGACAGCTGTCTGGGGTCGTGGCGGGTCAAAACCAACACAACCAATTGTAATTGCTGCCTTTTTTTGCATTCACACCCGGCACAGGCCTTGAAACAGATACGGTCATGATGAATAAAACCCTGGCGTACATTTCAGTAGTCTTGGCTTCGTTGATGGGTTCTTCGGCCTTCGCCGCAGAAGCCACGACTTCCGACAAGTTTGCGCAGGTTCGCGGCTTCAAGGTCGAAATTTCGGGTCATTCGGGAAAGGAAGTCGATTCCGCATGGGAAGCCATGGTGGCGACAGGTCCAGTTCTTCAATTGGATGGACGACTCAAGAATGTTGGAACTTTGGTTTTTTCGGGCGGCGATTCTAAGAATGACGCCGTCAGTTCCAGAACCATTTATTTGAATAACTGTAAACCCAGCGGCTGTCAGCTTCGCGTGACCGTCACCCCCGTTGCCGAAGATTCAAAAGGTGAACTGTATGCGCTTGAAACCTTCAGCTTCAGCAGCTGTTCACCCAGTCACGACATGCGCGAAAATTCTGACGAAAGCACGCTGACCCTGCGATGCGACTTGCCCCAGAATCGCGCCGTTCAGAACGAAACGCGTCGCTTTCAAACCCTGAGCAACGCATCCAAGGTCCGCCACGAAACTGCGCTAAACGCGATTCGGAACATGAAGTAACGACTAGGGATGTCCGACGACCCAATTGGAAATCAGGGCCGCTGCGAAATAGACAAACATGTTTGCAGAACCTTGAAAGTCTCCGGCCAGGCGTAAGCCAAAGCAAAGTGCCGCAAAAAGGAAGACCGATCCAATCAAGGCCGACGGCAAAATCCCTGTCATAAAAAGGGACGCGATGAATGCAAGCGTCAAAGCCAATTCGGCAAGCGCGATCATCCAGTAACCCAATTTTGCGCCCCCGGGCAATTTGGCGATCAAGGTATCCTTGAACTGCTTCACAAACCAATCTGGCGTTTGAAGCGATTTAAACTTGTCGATGGCCGCGGTAGAAAACAAGACCGAGAACATCAAGCTGATAGCGACGTTTTGATATTGGACCATGGAAGCATTCAACCATAAAATAGATCGTAACCACCATGTCGATCTTGCTGTCGCTTCTATTTTCATCCGCATTTGCAGCCGAACCTAAGATCACGGTGGTGCGTCCCCGTGAAATAGGCGACATCCTGGTAAACCCTGGAATCGGCTTCACGACTTTTCAGCGATTTCAGGGTGACGCCTTGAATGCGGGCGATCAGTGGCCGGAAGGATATTTAGGACAAACCAAGGTCCCTACGCGGCGGGGTGGTTATTATCCGGATTCATCGATCGCCTATATCCGAATTTACTGGAAAGAAATCGAACCGCTGCCCGGAAAATATCAATGGTCAATGATCACGGAAGCGATCGAAAAAGCAAAAAAGCGCGGTCAGAAGCTGATGATCCGCTTGATGCCTTACGGTGAAATCAAGAACACAAAGGAAGATGTCCCGAATTGGTATCGTGAAATCGGGCGCGAACCGATCCAGGCCAAGTACCCCAATCCCGCATGGCGAATCGACCACACCCGCCCCGAGTACCGCGACGTCTATGGGCGTTTGATCGACGAATTCGCGAAAAACTTTGACGGAAACGAAGGGATTGAAGCCGTTGATATTTCTTTCGTTGGCCCATGGGGCGAAGGTTCGGGTTCCGACCTGCTTCCCGAACCCATTCACCAGGATCTTTTGAATCGCTACTTGAATGGCTTTAAGAAAACCCACTTGATTGCCCAAATGGCAGACGTTTTGGGCCCAAAGACAACCGTTGAAAAGGCACCCACTGTTGGCCTTCGCTTTGATTGCGTCGGCGACGCCGGAATCTTTTCAAAGACATGGTCGCACATGCTGGACCTTTACCCACAAGCCATCATCAAATCGGGAATGAAAAACGCTTGGATCGAAAGGCCCGTTTCGCTGGAAGCTTGCGGCGTCATGGATGGCTGGAAAAAATTCAAAGTCGATGTCGACTACATGATTGACCAAACGCTGAAGTGGCACGTTTCGTCTTTCAACGCAAAGTCGTCCAACATCCCCCCGGAATGGAAACCCAAAATCAAGCGTTGGCTGAATCAAATGGGGTACCGCCTGGTCCTTCGGAAGTTCACGTTTCCGGAAGAATCAGTCTTAGGTGAAAAAATCGCTTACACATCTTGGTGGGAAAACAAAGGCGTTGCGCCCCCTTATCAAAACTACCCGGTTGCACTTCGCCTAAAGAACGAGAAATCCGAACACACTTTGATTCTAGAATCCGATATTCGAAAATGGCTTCCGGGTGACAACCTTCTGGATGGATCCGTTTCTTTGCCAACGGACTTTCCCGCCGGAGAATTCGACATCGCGCTGGGCCTGGTGAATCCCACGAATCGCAGCCCAGCAGTTCGCTTGGCGATTCACGGTCGAACCAGCGATGGCTGGTACCCTTTAGGAAAAATCCGGATTGGCCCCAAGCAATGAACCGCGATGCCAGCCTTCGACTCCAAGAAAGGCTGCTTCGGCAACTGATTTCAAATTCGGCTTCGACCCGCTTTGGACGCGAGCACGGATTTTCAGACCTTTCCAAAAGCTTTGAATACCAAAAGTACAAAGCCCAAGTCCCGCTTCGAAACTATGAAGATTATTCGCCATATTGGGCAGCTTTGGCCCAGGGCGAAGCCGATGTGCTTCACCCGGGCTTTCCAGATTACTTCGCGCTCAGTTCCGGAACTTCTGGCGGGCCAAAAAAGATCCCACTGACCCGACTTCAAGTACGACAGGGAATTCGAAGAACGACTTGGGCCTTTCTGCGATTTCTGTGGTCAGAAAAAACGGTGCAACCTTTGACCTGGAAGCTGATGTACCTTTCTGCCCCAGCCGTCCTTTCAAACCATTCAGGCCGGCCCACGGCGTTGCTTTCGGCACTCAGCCACGACCAGTTAAAAAGATCCCCCCTCAAGTCACGAACACTTCCCAGCTGGGGCGCCAATTCGGATCCCGATCCTCAGTCTCGAAAGAAAAAGATCGTTGACGAACTTCTTTCAGAAAAGATCAGCTACTTTTCTGGAACCCCGCCTTGGATGCTGACGATCCTGGACGAATGCGCGAAGTCTTCGGGGCGCTCGATTCCTGAACTTTTTCCCCACTTACATTGCTTCGGCTCGGGTGGAACAGCTATGGACCCCTATCGGCCCCAGTTCGAATCCCGATTTCCCGGACGAAAACTGATTTTCTTTGAAACATTTACCGCGACTGAAGGGGTGATTGGTTCTCGTGAAAGTTCAAATGCCCAAGACTATCTACTGGATCCGGAAATGCTGGTGTTCGAGTTCGTTCCCTATCAAGACGGAAAAATCCAGGGTTCCGGGCGCTGCTTACTGGCTGACGCCGTGACCGGTCAAGACTACGCTTTGGCCATTTCTAATCCTTCAGGATTGTTTTCCTATCTTTTGGGCGATGTGATTCGTTTAACTTCGACCGATCCGTTTCGTTTCGAAGTACGCGGACGAACCGAAAATTTTCTGAATCGATACGGCGAACACTTGCTGGGATCCGAACTGGAACGCGTCATGCAAACCGTTCGCGTTCAGTCGGGTCAAAAGATCACCGAATTCACGGTTTTTGATCAGCCATCAGGCTACACCCTTTGCGTTGAAGGTCCCGAAGGCATGGATTTAGAAAAGATCGTCCAGCTATTTGATCAAGAACTTTCTAACGGAAATCCGCTGCTTCGAAATGCTAGGCGCGGCGATGTGGCTTCAGCTTGGAAGATTCACCGGCTTAACGAGGGGTTCTTGTCCCAGTTTTTCTTGGCGCAAGGACGGGTTTATGGACAAAGCAAAATCCCAAGGATTATCAGTCGAACGGTCGAAGCCGAAGCCTTGATGAAGGCCATCATCCGCTAACGGATGGATCGGATCTGATGACGCTTGGAACGATCGATCAGCTGGTTTCCTTCGTCCCCGCGAAGGCCCATTTTTCCTGCGCGCTGAAAATAGTCGTAAGGGTTTCTAGGAACTTTGGATTCGCGACGAATGTCTTGGATGGAACGAACCATTCGGGTCAAGTGCCGAAACGATAAAAGATCATTTGAAAATCGGGCTACAATTCGACGCCGGCCCATCTTGGACGAAAAGATCCGAATCGCTTCACCTTCTTGAAGGCAGCCGAACTGAAGAAGATGGGACCGCATGGCGCTTAATTTTGGGTGATCACGAAAGCCAGGAATCCTTGCCAGCCTTTGGACCAATGCCCACTTCAGTACGACCAGCTCTTTTTCTCGTTGGGTCACCGGATTCTTCGATTCAATTAGGCGCCGGTCAGTCCAAACCAGATTGTAATTCACGGAATCGTCGGTGGTCTCGACTTGATGCCACCAGTGCTGGGGAACGAAAATGAAGTCGCCACTTTCGACGACCACTTCCGCAGACGGGATGCCACGATTGGAAAGGTCTTCCCGGGTCCACGAATTGATCGTGGAAACCGAAGTAAAAGGGGCTGCGGGGATCGCGTCTTGGGGCGGCGCCATGATCCAATGCTTACGTCCTACCACGGTCAGATTGAGCCCCTGAAGAAAGTGGCTATCGTAATGCATCGGCGTACGGGTTCCGCCTTTTTGAATCCAAACACGGATCGGGCGTGGGCGCATGGCGATGCTTGAATGGGTGAAAAGAGAACGCATCCAATCCGGCCACGGGTGTTGCTTTGAAAAGGGGCTATCCATTCCCAGTTCAAACCAAACGCCCCCTTCTTGCGCATTTTGCTGACCTAAAGTGGCCAACAAGTTTTCAGGCAAAAAGCCTGGGTCTTTTGTCCAATCGATCGCCTTTCGAATGACGAAAGGTGTCTGTTCTTCGTAATGACGAAGAAAGTCTTCCTCGGTAAAGATCTCTTTCGAGTACTCGGGAATGCCGATCATGGTGCCGCCCACTGTGCAGAATCAGGGCCAAACCCATGGGATCTGTCCCTGCATCTGAAGCAGGTCAGGCGGAAATGGACCCTCCAGGGCTTCAACAAGTGTCCAAAAGATCGACAGGAATTTTTCCATATTCCAAACTGAAATTAGAAAGCATAACGCGCTGCGCAGCACAAGAAATCGCGGGAAATTGCCGAAAAGTCAGTGAAGATGCGGTCCCCAAAGAAACCCAAAAACGAAGCCCAAAGATTGAAGGCCCTTCAAGCGCTGAACATTCTGGACACGCTTCCTGAACCCGATTTTGACGAGATTACTTTTCTGGCTTCGCAGATTTGCGGAACTCCGGTCGCTTTGATTTCGCTGGTGGATGAAAATCGGCAATGGTTCAAATCCAAGTGGGGATTGTCGGGTGACGAAACCGCGCGGGACGTTTCTTTCTGTGGCCATGCAATTCTGGAAAGTTCGCCACTGGTCGTTGCAGACGCCAAACAAGATGCGCGATTTTCAGATAACCCCTTAGTGACGGGCGAACCCCATGTTCAATTCTATGCCGGAGCGCCTTTGCTTTCTCCCGACGGTTTTGCCATCGGCACCGTTTGCGTGATCGATTCAAAACCCAAGAACTTGTCGCAAGACCAAGTGCGCGCGCTTCAGACTCTATCCAAGCAAGTCACACGAATTCTCGAGTACCATCAGAAACTGGATGAATTGGAATTCAAGAACACAGCCGCTAACGCCGTATTCGACGGAATCGTCCTGCAAGACAAAGAAGGCAGGATCATTAATTTCAATCAGGCGGCGCTAGAAGTTTTGAGCCTAAGTGAAGCGCAGCTTTTGGGTCGTTCGTCTTTAGATCCTCAGTGGCGTTGCATTCGCGAAGATGGATCCCCTTTTCCAGGACAAGACCACCCGGCAATGGTTTGCTTAAGGACCGGGCAGGAACAAAAGAACGTCTTGATGGGCGTGCAAACGAAAGACGGAACCCGATGGATTCGGATCAATTCGATGCCCATTTTTGGAAAAGATCGAAACACCCCGATTCGCGCAGTGACTAGCTTTTCAGACATCACCGCAAGGATCGAAGCGACGAAAGAAGCGCAAAGGCAACGCACGCGACTGACGCAGATTCTAGACGGCGTCCCGATGTTGGTCGGTCATTGGAGTTCCGACCTTTACAGCCTGAATTCGAACAAAGCGTACCAAGAATTCTTTGGTTTGAGCGCGGATCAGATCGACGGAATGCCCATGAAGAAGCTTTTGGGTGAAGACGTATTCAGGAAGAACCAACCTTTCATTCAAGAAGCGCTTGCGGGTAAAAGGCCATCTTTTGAACGCAGGTTGAAACACGCCGATGGAACACTTCACGACACCTTGGTGACTTACATTCCTCAGTTTGAAGACGGAAAGGTTGCCAGCTTTCTTTCGGTTTCCACCGACATCACTGAACTTCGCAAATCGGAAGTCGAACGAAAAGCGCTTGAATCCCGACTTTCGGAATCTGCAAAACTGACCGCACTTGGAGAAATGTCGGCCGGGATTGCTCATGAAATCAATAACCCCTTGGCCATCATTCATGGCAAAACATCCATTTTGATTCAAAAAATCGAAAACGAATCTACGTCTTTAGAAAACGTTCACACGGAACTTTTGAAGATCGAAGGAAACATCAATCGAATCGTCAGAATCGTGAAAGCGCTTCGAACCTATTCCCGAAACGCAGAAAACGATGAAATGAAGCCGGTCATCATGAATGACGTCTTTCAGGAAACCATCGAACTTTGCCATGAAAAGTTTCAAAAGGCAGGCATTGAAATCCGACTGAAATGCGACCCAAAGGTTCAGATTCTGGCGCGTGCGACCCAAGTGTCCCAGGCATTGATGAATCTGCTTCAGAATGCCTATGACGCCATTGAATCTTTGGATGAAAAGTGGATTGAATTGAAGGCTGTCGAAAAAGGTGACCGCATCATTCTAAGCGTGACCGACAGTGGAAATGGGATTCCTGAAGCCATTACAAAAAAGATCATGCAACCCTTCTTCACGACCAAGGAAGTTGGAAGGGGAACGGGCCTTGGATTGAGCATTACCCAAGGGATTGCACAGTCGCATAATGGGACCCTAGTTTACGACGAACAAGCCAAGCACACGACTTTCATTCTTTCATTGCCCAGCTACAATCTGCCAAAGACGCGCCAAGCGGCGTAGGCGCCTGATTTGTGCGATTCAATGGCACTGACTAAGTTTTAGACAGTCTAGGATAGGCCATACAGTCCGGTGCGAATAGGCTTCCTTATCTTCAAATAGTGCGATTTGTGCGGCAGAAATCTTAGGCACTATCCTTGCTTTGATAGCCAGTATGAAAGTTACACTCATGGCTATTGCCTTTTTGACTGCCACATCCGCATTTGCCAATGAATGCCCATCGATCTGTACGGTTGAAGAAGAAGAAACCTTTCCAACCGACTCGGATGCGTTTGTACCCCGACGGCTTGGATTTGTAATCAAGCTGAATGGCGAACAATTCAGACCGTACGTTTACGATGAAAAGTCAGTAGCGATTGCAAAAGCGAAAAGCTACGAAGCCAAGAAGATTTGCGTCTATATTGAATAACAATAGACGCGGCCTACGGAACGTTGTCGAAGTACGGAGTCAGAATCACCGGAAGCCCCTGAGTCCCGGTTGAATCGACCGGTGTTACGACACAGAAGACCTGAAAGTCTCCTACCCCTTCGCGGCCATTAAAGGGGCCGCCCACCCCGGCGTAATCATCGCGATCTACACTAGGGCCAGTCGCGCCTACGAGGGGAAAATGGCAGTCTAAATAGTTCTGAGCTGCGGCCCCACAATCCGCAGTGATCGAGTCTAAATCTGCATAGTACCACTGATAAAGATGAGTTCCCGGCGTACCGGACCCGCCCTGAAACTGAATTGGAATCCCCCGATAATTTGATCCAGATGGAATGGTCCAAACATTGGTTGTCGAATTGAAGTTGGTGTAGTGGGTTTCAGAAATTCCACGAATATAGGGAAAAGACGGAAAGGACCCACGCGGCCACAATGCTTGTGTCGTTTCTTCGATGATCGCGATTTCCGCGTCAGTGAAGGAACCTTTCTTTGCACCCCAAAACCGGAAATGATGACCCAGGGGGTGGGAATTCGTAGCGATCTTGAACTCTGCGCGCGTCTGAGGCGCGGACACCGTAAAATCCATGATAAGATCGCTGTTCAACCAAGCCTTGACCTGTGTTCCTTCGTGGCGGACCCGAAGCAAGTAGTCGGTTCCAAATACAGGATAGATCACTGATGAATAGAATTTTGATCCGTTTTGCGCTGTAAACTCGAAGCGATAATCTGACATCCATTTAAGATCAATTCCAATGGCTTCATTGAAGATCCCATGCCAAAGACGAAACGCGTAGACTTGGTCGATATCACCGTCCCAGCCTGAAACCGTTCCCGGGCTGGATTCAAAGGAAGGCCCTAGCCCGTTTCGGATGTCCACAAATCGATCGTAGTCGCTGTACTCGCGGTAATGGGAATATCCGTTGTCAAACCCGTACCAGACGTTTGCAGGATCAATCAGCGGCGTTACCAATAGAAGTTCTTTTCCTACAGGCTTGTTGATTCCGAAAGTTTTTAACCCCTGAACACTTGACTGCCCTGAATCGGCGGAAGCAGGAAGACTTAGCCCGGTATTCTGATAAGCAGATCCAGCTGCTGTTCCCCAGTCCACAATTGCTGCCAGTTTCTCGATCTGTTCCGCATACGTTGGCGTAGTAGTCTTCACAGTCCGGACGGTCGCCGTACCCGTGCACGCCAAAAAGCAGATAGGAATCAACATCACCCCAAGTGACTGCAAGCCCCAAAACCCCATTGCTTCATTGTACAGCAGCAGGGCATCCACTCCTAGCAATACTATCAACTTAACAGTTCATAACTTATTGTAACTAAAGGTAATTAATGCGGTCTCCGGTTGCGATACTGCGCCCTTCGGCGGTAGAATAGAAAGATAGGGGAACCCGTGAACCGCAAAACTGTGCTCGCGATTATCTTGCTTTTCGGCAGTAGCTGTACCCTGAGCATGCGGCACAGCGCACGAAAGTCGCTGACCGACCCTTTGCTTCCCTTTTCATTTTTGACCAGTGTTACTCACGTGGACATAGCGGGGAACACTCCCCGCCATGTCATCGCAGTAGATTTGAATCACGACGGACTTCCTGATTTGGTCGGGGCCGACAGCGGCGGTGCCACGACACGAATTCGATTGGCTGTAGGTGATGGAACTTTCGTTGCCATGCCAAACGTGAACGTCGGCGGAGCAAACTGGCTGGTCGCCGTTGCTGATCTGAACGGAGATTCACATCCGGACCTGACCGCAATTAGCGACGTCACCGACGGCGTCGCCGTCGCGCTTGGAGCCGGCGACGGAACATTCGCTGCTTCTACGGTTTATCCGACGGGCTCTGACCCAGGAGACATCGCGCTCACTGACTTGAACGGTGATTCTCGTCCGGACATCATCGTATTGAATCGCGATATCGCAGCGACTGCGATTCCGGATACAGTTTCAGTGCTGATCAATTCGGGGACGGGTACGTTTGCTGCACAAGTTCCTTACACAATCAGCAACGCGCCAGTATCTATGCAGGTCGCCGATTTTGACGGCGACTCAATCACCGACATCGTAGTTAATGCAGGCAACACGGATATTGATTTTTTAAAAGGGGTCGGAAATGGAACATTCGCCGCGAAGGTGACGTCGACTTCGGTCATTTTCACGGGTGGCCATATGGTTTCGTTGGACATCGATGGTGACGGAGACCGAGACATCGTCACTGTACACTCGTTTTCCGACTTCATCGGTTATAGCCTGAACAACGGAAACGGAACTTTTGCCAACCACGTGCAGATTGTGACCAGTTACGCGGACGCGACCTCGCTTTTCACAGGCGACTTTAATTTTGACGGTCGCGCCGACTTGGGAATCGTTCGAGGAGTCGCTTCAAACGATCAACTGGATTTTTTTGCGGGACAAACTACGGCGCCTTATTTCGTTTTTGATCGAACCTATTCACTAGGCACAGACCAAACGACTGAGGTCAGCGCCAACACGGACATTGACGGCGACGGCTTTGTTGATGTGATTGGAGTATCTCTAAACACGGACGACGCCCTGATTCTGTACTCGTCGCAGTGAAACAGGGATTCAAGTCCGCTTCGCGTCTAAAGAACCTTGATCCAGCACTGGTAGTGTGGCGGAGAAGGAGGGATTGCCTTCCGGTCGTTTCGCTTCGCAAAACGCCTGCAGGCCGGGCTCAGCGTCCACCCGCAAGCGGGTACCCGGACGCTTCCGCCATTCGAATCCCTCCTTAAGGTACGAAACATGCCACTGGCATGTTTCATTAACCGGATACTCCGCCACTTTTGAATTCCCACGAAGTCGGTCCATTCCCAAAAATCAAAAACACACCGCGCGTACAAGCTCTTCGGAAGCGTGAAGCGTTCGCGTGCAAAGCACGCGATCCGAAGGAGGACAGGAGTCCGCCTTGTGCGGGCGGTGTGTTTTTGATTGTTTGGGAATTAAGAGTCTTGGTTGGAATTCAAAAATGGCGAACAAGAGGTTGTAACTGACAGAAAATCTGACCCTGTTATTTCAATAGGTTAGATCTTGTTCGCCGGTCTTTCATAGCCTGAAACCTGTACCAGAAGCAAGGTTTAGACGGCCCTTCCGGTGCAACTGGCACGCCGCTTCCAATAGTGTTCCTCCATAAGGAGCACCGACCACATGACTAAAGTCTTATTTTTCCCAAGGACCAGGGCGTCCTTCGATTCACTTTCTCGCGCCGCTGGACTGGAAGAGATATTTGCACACATCGAATCAAAGCCATCGACCGTCATTCTGTTTGTCGATCGAGATCGGTTTTGTGCAGACTACATTCAATCAGCTTCCTGGATCGCATCTAAGGTTCAAATTGTTGATGCGGATGCCGAAATCGTTGATTCCTTTCAGATCGATCAAGTCCCCTGTTTTCAATTCTTCTTTAATGGCCACTGCGTAGGCGTATTGGTGGGTACAGCGGATGAAGTCGACTTTCAGACATTCATAGAAGGAATCAAAGAAGGCATTTTTGAAGGCCAAAAAGCAAAATCCCAGAAGGGACAAGGCCATGATTCAATTTAATACCACCGATTACTCGGTCTCGATCAAAAGTATTGTTCTTCATAGCAGACCTCTGGTTGAGCTGCTGGGGTCCAGACAAGAGAAGTACCATGAAGCAATTCTCGAAGGATGCATCAATGTCGGTGCAGAAATCCTCCTACAGCGCGGAGTAGCCCAACAGGCAGACTGGCTAAAACAAACATTGGGAAGTCATCACGAACGAGTGATTGGGCTGTTAGACCTTCATGCTGAAAAGATAGTGACCCGCTTCAGCAACGATCTCAACTTCCAGAATGAACAAGGCGTCTTAAGACCAGTGTTGGAATTGATTCGAGAGACTAAGGTATCACTGGAGGGTCACACGGCTCAGGCAGTGACCCGCTTCCAAGAAAACCAGCAAGCACTGCTTCGCCAGATCGAAGAAGGGTTAAGCCCAAACTTTCGCGAAAGCTACCTGAGCCAGTTTAAAGACTCGATGCTCAAAACCCTCCAGGATTTTTCTAAGGGACTAGATCCGGGATATTCCGAAAGCGTTCTTGCCCAGTTTGAGAAGCGTCTTGAGACGCAGTTTCTTCAGGAATCGGCGGATCCAGCGCGTCCGTCTCCTTGGCAGCGCCTACGGGAAGATTTTGCAAAGGAGTTGAAACTTCTACGCGATGAACTTCGTCAGGCGACAATCGCTATTCATTCCGAAAAAGCAATCGACGCTGTTACCCCGGCAAAAGGTGCGGTCTTCGAAGATGCAGTACTTGCGGCTCTTGGACCAATTGCAGAGGCTAGAAATGATTTAGTCACTTCCGTGGGTGCTCAGCCAGGACGGGGCACATCGAAATGCGGAGACTTCGTTTATCTTGATGACGTGAGTAAAAAATCGATTGTGATTGAAGCTAAAGACTTGGGCAACCGAATCCGGTTCAGCGAAATTGAAGAATACATGGATCGGGCGTTAACAAATCGGCAGGCGGCCTACGGGATCTACGTCGTGAAGAACGATGAAATACTTCCAACAGGAATTGGTCGATTCCACATTACGGCGAAGTTTATCGTCTGCGCATTTTCGATGCTTGAGCCTGCACTGAAGTTCTCAATTGCTAAAGTGCAAGCGAGTGCTGGATCGCCTGATGCGTTGATCGATGTTCCAAAGTTGATTCGCTTGATGGAGGAGGTTGAAGAGACCGCTACCCGACTTTCCGCAACATGGACCGCAGCGCAATCTGCCCAAAAGGCGATTACAAAAGTTGCAAAGGGGATCGATGTATCAACTCAAGCGCTCACTAGGGTGGTCGAAGAAGCCTGGGAAGTCTTGCGCAGACAGAACAATCGCGAAACGGACAAAGGGACACTCGAATGAGCAGTTCCATTGGAATGACCCGGCACCGAATTCGTTTTTACGATTTTCAGCACGTCATGAATCGATTCGGATAGCCTGATATTTTATGGCACGCAAGCGTCGCGACCGTAAGGTCAGCACACCACTTAGCCTTTGGCTTCAGAAGTTGATGAAGGAGCAAAAGCTTTCCGTTCGAGATCTCTCGCTCATCGCCGGAGTTCCATCATCGACGATTTACGGATGGGTTGATGGAGCAATCCCCTCAGAACCTGCCCTCCTGTTTGCGGTGCAGAGACTTGCCAATCGTTGGGGAGTCTCACTCGGCTTGGCACTGACTGGTGCATCTGATGCCATCGAACTATTGGCAGAAGCTGAGCGGGCTCTTCTTTTTGAAGGCTTGGTCGAAATTCGTGTGACCAAAGTTTACTCAAAAAATTCTTCGGTACTTGAAGTGAAGCCTGCGTTGAAGTCCTAGCTTCGCAAGCATTGTATTAAATTACGATTCCGGAGCAGGAGATTGCGTGAATCCAACTGATATTGAGCGTATTTTGAGCCGGGACACCAGAACCGAGATCCAAAGATGGACGGGTGGCCTTACCGTCAAAGGCGCCAAGGTGTGGGTATGGGAAGTTAAGTACCATCGGTTTTTCTCTACACCGCTCAAACTTGAAGAGCTTGCGGCTGCCTATACCGACGGAATGCTTAAGGCTGAACAAATTCCCGATGGTGCATATGTCTGGGGTATTTGTAGAAATGCCCGTGTAGCGCGGTGGTCCCGTCGCGACCAATGTTTCTACTACCGTCGATTAAAAGGCGAATGGCGGACGGAAGCGATCTCGCATCCCGATCACGAGAACGATAAGGGGTTTGATGTTTTCATTCCCTGGCTAACACCTGTCTCACCTCTCGACTTCGAGCGTGTTGATATTCCGTCAATTACAGCGTTTTGAAAGCGAAGTCGTCCTTTCTAAAATCGTAGTTCCGACCATTTCGTCCTTAAGTACGAATAAACCGATGAATCGCTCGTTTTTGCCGATATGTTTCTCAATCGCATTTTTTTAATTCAGAAATGAATCAGCCAAACATTTTGGCTACCGGCGATAGGGGGAACCATTTTGCATGAGAACGGATAGAACGAAATTAGTTTTAGCGGGTTTAGTGCTTTCATTGGTGATTTCAGAAACCAGCTTAGCGGAGGAGATCAACGTTTCGCTTGGCGGTCTATTCGGTGGTGGAAACTGTGACATCTCGAAGTGCCACCAAGAATGGGAGGGGCGTGGGGGGTACAACGGCGTCCAATCGCTGAGTCGAGCGAAAGAAATAACAAGCAATGAGCAGTACGTAGAAGCCAAGGCTTTTGCCACATTTCGTGAACGTTGCAGTTGTTACTTGAGATCAAATCAACAGATTGATTCCTATCTTCGCCAGTCGGAATCCGACCTTGAAAAAAAAGCTAAAGCTTACGAACCAACTTACAAAGATTTTATGGCGAAGAAGTCCGCCTGCACGCAATACGACGCCTGTGTCACCGAATTCAAAAAACACCCTAAGACTTGGTTTAATCAGTACCGCGCCCCTACGCCCGAAGAATTCGCAGCCAGAATCGATCGCGATCTAGCGAACCAACCGGTCAACATGGAGAGCAGCGATGAATCATTTCTCGAGGAGTCCGAACACGATTTTAATAAGAACCGGGACGACGCTTTGTCCCAGTACAAGAACTTAAGCGGCCTTCAGACGAAATGTGCCTGCCTTTTTGACGTAACCGGGAGAGCAAAACCTTTCTTTAAGGTGCTTGACGACAAAATCCAAAGCTTTGAGGCCAAACAAAAGGAATTGGCCGAGAAGCAGAAAAAGGCGAACGAACGAAATAAGGTAGCTGCAAAGAAAGCAGCTGAAAAACAAAAGCAGGCGGAAGCCCTTCAATCCAAGATTCAGGCTGAACGGGATGCAAAAGACAGTACACCGGCCTGCCGAACCGCTAGGGCAAAAAAGAATTACTGCGAACGAATGAAGGTTGTTCGTACGCTTGAATTGCAAATTGAGCATGAAAAGGAAGTTGGGCGTCAGAGCGGGTACGTGGATGCAGCCCGACTTAACGGGAACACTTCGGCGAAGATCACCTTAGAGCAATTGTCCGAAAAGGATCGCGCCACCTACAAAGAAGTGAGCGGGAAGTCCATTTCGCGATCCGATTGTCCAATCGAAGATCAGCCACCTTTCGGGGTAAAACTAGGACCGTCGATCGCAGCTGAAGTGACTCAATCGTGTGGAAGTTAGGCAGACCCAAATAAAGGAGACATATGACAATCAAATTGAAAAATACTGAGTTCAATAAAGAGATCGTGGTCCCGACAGGATTTTCATGGACGAGCCTTTGTTTTGGGTTTTTTGTCCCCCTCTTTCGCGGCAACTACAAGCAAGCCGCGATCTGGTTTGCGGTGGCCATCGTGAGCGGCGGGTTTTCCACCGTTATCATGCCTTTCGTTATCAACAAACTTTGCATCAAGGATCTGATCGCGGAGGGTTACGAACCGGTCACTAGCGACGACGTGACCCAATTGAAACAACTAGAAATCAGCGTCAAGCGCGCTGCCTAAAATGAGGATAGGTCCCATGAAAAATAAAATGCGAATTAAAATCAGTGCCTTCTTGGTCAGTATGTTTTTTTCGGCTTGCGCTAGCTCTGGCGTAACGGTTTTGGAAAGGTCGGACGACGTTTCATCTAGGCCGGAGTGGGCTTCAGTGACCAAAGCCACCTTCAAAAAAGACGGCACTAATTTCTATGTGGGCTATGTCGCACTTGAGGGACAGTCTTCGCCTTCCGCTGCCATGAACATGAGTGATGAAAAAGCGTTGAGCGAGCCAATGAAGTCTTTGGTGTCCCAGTTTATGGATCAGAACCAAGTCGGCGAAGATCTACGCAATACGACAGGGTCGCGGATCATCTCGAGCTTGCGCAGTGAAAGACTTCCGATGCCAAGCCTTCAAGTTACCAAAAGGTATTGGGAACGCGTTAAACTGACGGACGGTGAAGGAATTACTCGAATCGAGTTACGAGTTTATTCATTGGCCGAAGTTTCAGACGCTGATTTCCAACGGGCCCGCCAGATCGCTTTCGATAAACTTCAGGGCAAACCTGAAATTCGCAAAGTTTTGGATGAAGTCGGAAAGCAACAACGCGACCGCGCTATCAGTGGCGAGCAAAACTGACCGGTCATGCATATCGAACGATTCTTCGTTCTCGTGTCATTTTTCGTCGGACTCTCCGTTTTGCAGACAGCCCGCGCGGAAGATGAACGTACCTGGATAGAACGAGGCTTCAAGCCCGCGACTCCTCAATACAAATATTTCGTTGGAGTGTCTGCGCCTTTCGGAAATGTGCTGGATGCGACCAGCGACGCTCGTAAGAACGCCACCATCCTTCTCGTTAACCAAGAGTTCTCGACGAATTCGAACATTTCCCTGCGAACAGCCGAAACAGCCAACGCTGTGGTGATCGAAAATCATTCCTTGACCGAACTGAAGGACGTGGACCTGACCAACTTTGAGCTTGAAGACCAACAGATTGAAACGATCCAGGGTGATCTGCCCCACTATGTCGTCAAAGCTCTTTATCGGTATGAGCGTGCCCGACTCGATAAAGAACGAACGCGATTGCTTGCCAACCAGAACAAGTCAGATCAGATCGGCAACTACACGAATGACAAAAGCATGCAGAACGAACTGCAGAAAGCGACAGCCGATAAAATTCAACGAGAAGCCGATTTGAATGCAGAGATCGCCACCTGGAAATCAGTATTTCCACTAGTTGGTGCCGATCTGAATATTGGCTATCAAGGCTTTAAGGATGTCGATCTTGTCAGCCTTGGTTTCGGCGCGAGGCTACGGCTTCCTTATTTTAATCGTATTTATATCGGCGGCTTTTATTCCTACGGCGCCGGAAGTGACAGGACACCTACCGGAACCAGCGGCGGTTCGTATGACACTGACACCGCTAGCCGCCTCGGGATTGATACCCGCATTTACTTGATTCGAGATCCCCGTGAAGGGCTTTATCTCCACGGGCTCGCTTCGCTGGATCAGGTGCATCGGACATGTTCGAAAAACTCAGTAGGTGCCTGCACCTCCCCATCGACACCTGACCAGCACGGAAACAGTTTTGGCGGAGGGATTGGCGCACAGCTTAATTCAAAGCACGGTTTTTATTGGATCGAAGCCAACTACGCGGTCGATTCCAATCCGGCAATCGGGCGCTCCATTTGGGCGGGACTCGGAATTACTTGGGGAGTCGTCAAATGACTTAAGGACCCATTTTAGGCACCCACTAAAGGTTCCTGTATTTAAATCCGATATGGTAGATATTCGAGCTTATCTGCTTGAATTTTAAGTGGAATTATTTTTGGCTTGTATGAGGTACCTAATTAAGGTACCCTGTTAAGCAGGAAGGAAAGGTGCCCAATGATGCGCCCTAAACTTGAAGGTGTGACAGAAGACAGGATCAAGATGTTTTTAGATCGTGGTCTATTCAAGACGCAGGCAGAAGTGTTGTTTGCGGCTGTCGAGCTCTTGATTGAGAGACAGTTAGAAACGGACTCCAAGAATTGGTCTGATTCATCTTCTACCCCGGAAGAACACGTTCTTGCGCAAGTAGGATAAGATGCCTGGTCCCGGCTCGTTCACGATTTGGCAAGTTTGGTGGTTCAATCAGGATAAATCCCGAGCCTCAACCTATCCTCAGCAGCCTGCGGATGAGTCAAAGCGGGATCGGATGTACGTGATTGTCGCGCCCGTTCGAGACGCGTGGGACAAAGTCACCTGTTGTCCGATTCAAAACAAAGATCCCGGTCGATCGATCGGTCTAACGGAAGTGGAATTACTTCTGGGCTCGCAAAAGACGCTACCGCTATTGAAAGATTCGCGAATTCTTTGCCACGAAATTTACACTCTTCCGAAGACCTGCTTTTTTACCCAAGCCGGAGTTTTGGGGCAAGTTGAGCAATCCAAAGTAAAGACTGCGATGGGTGTCTACCTGAGGATTCCTTAACTCGTCACCGACGATCCAATGAGGAGCTTCATCGAAGAGTCCCACCGCTTTTCGTACCCCTATACTCTCTAAAGAATTCTAAAGTGGTGCGTATAAACTTGTTAAGCCCGGGATCGCCGTGGTTTTCTTAAGCGCTACTCAAAAAAAAGGGGCTAAGAATGAATCTCTATCACGACGAAATAGATCTCGGATCATCAGACGGAGAAGATGAGTTTCGGATGAAGCGACTTGAACGAACGATCGGTTATGTCTGTGCTCTTGGAGAGCATTTTGGAAATCAGTTGTTACTTTCAAAGATTGGGTCGCTCCACGATCACAAAGGAGTTCTTCAGGTAGGCTGGAAGAGGAAACCAACTGACGGGGAAAAGGAAATATTTGGCAAGGCGTGGGGCAGCCTCATCGGTGATGGCGCATCAGAAAATGTTGAGCACGAGGTCAAATAGAAATGGGAAAGAATTGGAACTCTAAAACCAAGAAGTGGTCGGATGTTGTCCGGCCCGCTACCAAAGCAAAAGCGGCGAAGGCAAAAAAGTTGTACAACAATGGAATGGGGATCGTCGAGATTTCCAAGGAACTTGGACTGAGTATCTCAAGAACGTACGAGCTGCTCAGGTTGATCTAAGCTCTCTAAAGCGGATCGAGCGCTCTAGGCATTTCGTTCCACTCACGACGATCGAGAACTCGTCCCGTAGTGTGTTTTCTAATTCCGCCCCATTGCTTGAAGAAAAAAGCCACGTCTTGCTGCCTGCACTTATCGCGAATCGTACGGACCCAATCAGCTTCGATCGGTCTAGCACCCGGCCCTGATTCACCACCGACAATCACCCAATGAATACCTCTCAAGTTTAACCGAGTAATCGGTCCAAGAAGCGGCTCGACAGAAAGAAAACGGATCGCTGCTGGAACTTTTCGAAGATGGTCTATTCGGAAAGTGTAATCCTGGTTTTCAACGCTAACACCCATCCAGATGTTCTTCGTCCATGTCAATGCGTGAGCGAGTTCTTCCAGGCGATCGGCACGCTTGGTAAGCACTTGAAACTGATGCTGCGGACACTCGTTCATGACCTTAAAAACCCTCTGTACGAAAGAGAGGGGCACATCCTTATGGAAAAGGTCACTCATTGAATTCACGAAAACATAGCGCGGGCGTTTCCAATGGCGTGGCTCGTCCAGGGCATCCTCGTGAAGGGTAAGCTTAAAGCCGTTCCGGTAGCGCTCTTGCCCCATTGCCAGAAGGCGCTTGGCCATCCGTTCAGCGTAGCAGTTCTTACAGCCAGGGCTGATCTTGTTGCATCCGCTCAACGGGTTCCAAGTTGCCTGTGTCCATTCAATAGCCGAAGCCGTCGCCATGTCGGATGCTCCTTTCCTAGCCGTGAAATACCCAGATATCGGAATTTATTCGGATTATTATCGCCATCTTTACAGGAAAGCGATCCTATGGCAATCCCTGACTGCTTAAAGCAGTGGGCGGGAAGGATAGTAAAATAGTAAATGGCTTTTTCAGTGCCCTCGGTAATTCAGATTCCCGAGGAGTATCGTGGACGCGAACAGACTTACATCAAGCACCGCGTTCTAAATCAGTACATTCAAAGCTGGGCACAAAAACTAGCATCTGTAGCCAGGCAGTTTGGACGAGTCCGAATTTGGTACGTCGATTGTTTCTCTGGTCCCTGGGAATCAGGGCTGACGAATCATGAAGACACGTCTATCCATATAGGACTTAACGCGATTCAGGACGCCGCAGCCTTCTGGAAAATACAGGGGTACCAAATCGATCTCGGCGCGATCTTTGTCGAGAAAGACGACGAAGCTTACGCTCGGTTGCAAGCCTATCTCATTTCCCGGAAAGACCAGTTTCAGATTCAGATTCATGCACTCCACGGTGAGTTCGGCTCAAAGGTTGCCGAGATTGAACGTTTGATTGGAAACGATCCGGCGTTTCTCTTCGTCGATCCAACTGGTTGGAAGGGCGCTGCCATGAAGTACATTGCTCCTTTGGCCAAGAAGGAACGCCGAGATGTTGTGGTCAACGTCATGTATGACCACATCAATCGGTTCAAGGGCTCAAACTTGGACTATGTCCGGAAACAGTTAACTGAATTTTTTGAGACGGAGGTCTCCGCTGATCTATCTGAAGAGGCCCTATTTCAACTGTATCGAGATCAACTGAAGCGTGTCTGTGGGCTTAAGTATGCAGCTGACTTGACGGTTGAAGACCCGTGCCGGGATCGCACGAAGTTTCGCCTAGTTCTTGGAGCGCACCACCACCGCGCTCTTGAGCTTTTTCGAGACGTAGAAAAAACAGTTCTCGGTGACGAAACGCCCAGGATTCGTGCCGCGGCTAAAGACGCTGACAAGTTCGAACGCACGGGGCAGTACAGCCTTCTTCCTCCCCGGCTTCCAAATGAAGACCTTTATGGAAATCTTCATCAAGAAGCTCTGGTTGAAGTCGAAAGACGTTTACCAACTATTCTTGCAGTCCGAGGGCCTCAGACTTTCCGCACGCTCGCCAATGAGTTTCTTCAGGAGTTACATTTGCCAGTGCGTGATCTTGGAACATTGTTGGGCAAGTGGCGTTCTTCGGGACGACTAACCGTAGATGGGATGAGGCCGCGCGAGAAAACATTGAAGGATAGCCACGTCATTCTCGCATTTTACGAGGCCAAAATTGTGGCTGTTCCTCCCAGTCAGGGCAACCTGTTTGATGCGCTTCCTGGGGTTGGTGGCTAGACCATGTTCAATCTGTTGATGTTCAATATCGATTGGAAGCCAGGCAGAGTTAGCGTCCCTCTGGACCGGGTATTTGAATATACGGATCGCGAACTTGCAGCGCAATTCAAAGACGGCGCCAGTCCTGCGCTTAATCGACTCACGACCTTGCCTTGTTTATTCTGTGTTGAAGGCACTGAAGATGAAACTGCATATGTAGGTTGGATTAATCGGGCACAAATTGTCGGTAGCAGTATTTCACTAGAAGTCAGTTTTGATGCCGATATTCCGCAACTGCAAAACAGGTTACTTTACGCGAAACGAAATGAGCTGCACATGCCGGAGGATTTTGAGTTTTCTCGAAATCACTGGGCTGTAAAAAACGTGGATCTATACCGTTTTTTGCTTGGGAATGTGAAGCCTAGGCGTCAAAGGCCGTCTGTGTTTCAGATCCCGGAGCACGAGAACATTGAGCCAACTCTTGTATCTGTAATGATGCCGTTTGAACACTCCCTCGGCGCTGTGTACACGGCCATAGGCCAAGCGGCCACGAATGCGGGACTAAGGTGTCGCCGGGCCGATGATATTTGGGAAAACCCAGCGATCATTCAAGACGTGGTCTCCCTGATTGACCGCTCCAGAATCGTGATATGCGATTGCACGAATCGGAATCCTAACGTGTTCTACGAGGCGGGCATAGCGCATACCCTTGGACGCGAAGTGATCCTCATTGCACAAAATGATCTCGATATCCCATTTGATTTGCGCCATCTTCGGTATGTTCGCTACTTGAACAATACCGAAGGGCGTGGAGCTTTGACTCTTGCGCTACAAGGTAGGATGCAGACGATCCTGGGGCACTAAAATCTGCTCACCGTTTGGTCGAAGGTCTTTTACGTTCTTGGTCCATCACCGCATCCCAGATTTCGTAGAAGCGATTCGCGCGCTGATGGACCACGCTCTGGTCGTGTTGCATGTAGAGATCGCGCGCGACTTTGCTCATCGTGCCGTTTGATTTGTGCCCAGTCACATATCCTTCAAATTCGCCCAGACCACAGACCTCTAAACCAGTGATGAGGATGCGACGTAAGTCATTGCATCCAATCGTTGCGTCCGTGCGATCAACACCGTAAATCAAGCGCTTAATTTCCTGAGAACCGCAAGACCGCGCACCTTCTAGGAATCCCTCTTTCCCCTTTCCTACGCGTTCGAGTGTGCCGGGAAAAAGCAGAGGTGAGGTTGGATGGATTAACTTTCTGTAGGTGGTCAAGTACCGCTCCAGATGAGAAGCCCAGAGAGCTGGAAATCGAAAGTTGACCCAAGGCGATTCGCCGCGCTTTTTGCTGAAGAACTCTTCGTCGGTCATTCGCGTTTTCGACGGCTGATACTGGATATGATAGGTGTCGTAGTTGGTTTTGAACACGAACGGCTGAACCACTTCTCCATCAGCATTGAGGATGGGTTCCACAATCAGGCGTTTAAAAAAATCGTCTCTTCGAGGTGAAAAAGCTATTAGATAAACGACGGAAAGTGCATTTCGATAACGAGTTGCGAGTCTAAGCCGTACCTTCTTTTTTTCTTTTTCGTTTACGATCTTGATCGCTTCGCGGTCTTCGAGTTCGATAGCGGAGAACTCGTCTTTCGCCCACCGTTCAATTTTGAGATAGAGCTGCGCATAGGTCGGAAGAGGAGAGTCTTTGAGCTTTTCGCTAACTCCCTTTTTCGTGAACACGCTGAGCTTCTTGAGCATGCCTTTTAGGCGTTTTTCCTCCTTGATGAACTCTTCGACATTCATCGTGGAGTAAGGCTTCAACCCCGCTCTCCGCGCGTAGACGCGAAACGTGTGGAGGTTATAGATCATGGTCTTCATACTCTCGCGAGTATAGGCTTGGGTTTTAGCTTGAGCAGTGCAGTAACGAGCGGCACATTGAGAATCCAATACATCGGCAATGCTTAGACCTGTTTCGAGTTCTGCGCGGTGAAAATCGAGATAGAGACGAAGAGCTTGTTTCTTCGCCTTGAGTGTGGCCGGACCGATGACGGGCACGCTCGGTTCGGGTGCGCTTTCATCATCAAAGTCGCTAAAGGACTGAGGTCTGCGACGAGTGGCTTCTGCCAAGAGCGTCTGAATCTGCAATTCGATGTCCTGCGGGAACGTGCGACGAAGTTTCTTTTGCGAAACGTTGTACCCCGCCTGCTCTAGAGAGCATTTTAACGCATGCAAGTAGGTGTTTGCGGTCGTGAAGGGATTCACTCCAGCCGTCGATTTTAGGTATTTCGAAAAATCCCTCCAATGCGGCAAATTGAACTCCGTCGGCTCAACCTTATTTGTGATTAGCCACGTTTCGAAGCGTTCCCAAACCAGACGGAAGTGTTTCTGCACCCAAGCATCGGCTTTCAGCGTCGCTTCCATTCGCACTCTGAGTTCGTTCCACCGGCCCGCAAGCCCCGCCTCTTCATCGGTCAGCGGAAGGGGACCTCCCGAGTATTCGGCAAGTTTTCTCAATGATCCGACGAGGTTGGTTACATGTGATGAGCTATAGTTCTGCGTTCCATTCCGCAGCGGATCCGTAAGGTAGTTCTTCAGCTCCCGCGTCAGGGTTGTTAGAAGCTGCGCATCGATCATGAGCCCAGGCATGTTCCGCTCAAAATGACGGCCGATCACTGCCCAGTCGCGACGTAGGTACTGGGGTGCACTCTCAAGCCCCTCTACTTTCTCTAGCGCTTCCTTGAGGTTGAGTTTCATAACGAGTCCTTTCGTTTATTATAGTGAACTTAAGTGAATTAATCAACTAAATAGTGTTTAAGCATAATCTTCATCGATGAGAGAATGGACATTATTCTATAGCACTATTTATCGTATCTAATTGATATTATTGAATACTATTAGACATTTTTGTTCCAGACCTGAAACTATAGGGCTTTTACCTTCGCAGCCGCGATCCAGCGCTCCAGATCCAGACTGTCTACGCGGAGATCTGAGCCGATGGAGTAGCTTGGAATTGCTCCGCCGTACTGCTGCCCAGTTTTTGAATTCGTGGAGTCCATAAGCTCCCGTGCTTTCCGTTCAGAGCACCCCAGTCGCTCCGCCACCTCGGTGGTGGTCAGTCCACGGTTTCTACTTTCGTTTTCGTCGTTCTTCTTTGTGCTCATTTGCACCCCCATCTCATGAGATAACTACTTTTCTGCGAGGCGGCGCATCTTCGCGTCGTTTTTCAAAAATGGTCGCAGCTTGATCCTGAACCGCCCGCTGGGATCCAGTTCGATCCTGTGCGATAGAAGTCCTAGGATTTCCTTACGCTCTTCAAACGATAGAAACTCCAACCTCTTGGCATAGCGCTTGGTGAGACTGTTGAAGTCGATGGAACCCCGTTGAACTTCTAGTTGCTTTTGAGCTTCGATCTCTCTTTCGAGCGCAGAGAGTTGCGCACTATATTGGGCTTTCTCTTTCTCAATCCGTTGGAGCTGGGCGTCCGCTCTTTGGGGATCCATTTTCCCTTCGATCACGCGTTGATCGACTTTAAAGATCTGCGTTTCGCGACTCTGGATTTGAGCTAGAGCTTCTTCTCGCTCTTGCCGTAGTCGTTCAAGTGGTGAAACAGATTCGAACCTGTCCTGAGACTCTTCGATGGAACGGATGCGTTCAGGTTCAAGAATTAAGTGATGGATTTGCGACCATACCGTTTCATCAAGAGCGTCTTTATTATGACACCTCTTTGCTGTGCAGGGTTCGCGGGTAACTCGGGCTTTGCGGGGGCACGTATAATAGTATCCGTAGTACTTTTTCTTCTCTCCTGAGCGATTGATCTTCTCGGTTGTTCCCCATCGCCCAATCATCCGGCTGCCGCATTGAGCGCAGCACAGAAGTCCCTGAAGCAGATAGTCCTTCCGTGTGTTTCTTCGTGATTTGTTCTGCCGAAGACTTGTCATTTTTCTGGCCAATTGAAGTTGCTCTTCGGACAAGATTGCCGGAACCTCGATTACGATCCGGTTTTTCATTTCCTTAGGCATCTTCTCTTTCACCCCAACAAACTTAGGATCTTTGATCCATACGATGTAATTACCGATGTAGCGATCATCGGTGAAAAGTCGCGCAATGAAGTTCGCTGAAAATTTTCCTGTCGGATTTTTTGCCGCAACTTTCTGTTGGTTTGTTCGGTCGAAGTAGTCGAGTAGGTTATATCCGGCGTCGTTCAAAGCCATGGAAACTTGTTGGTGAGACAGTCCATTCTTGTGCTTGCGGAGAGCCATCCGGAAAGTGAGAGGCATTGAATCGCTTGCAATACCTGCGATGGCATCGGCGGACCAACGTACGATAAGGGCTTCGGCCTCGACTTCTTTCCACGTCCGTTTCTTGCTGTTCCATTGAACGCCGAAAAAGGATTTTCCGCACGGAGGTCGGCCCTCTGTCCTTGCGCGGGCGATTTTCCCTCTTTGGCCACGGTCCGCGAGAAGCCTCTTGCCGTGGGCTGCGATGGATCCCGCAATTTCCCCGAACAACCCGCCGATCTCGATTTCGCCACCGGGAGTGATGACCTTGGTTTCATTTACTCCCAGAAGCTTGACGATCTTGGCTCGGATTTCTCCGTCCGTTGATCGAACGATTCTATCACTGTCAAAAACAAGAATTGCGTCCACGTGACCGCGAGCACATCTCATCAGAAGATCGAAGTGGGCTGTTTTTTCATTCCACGACTCCATGTTGAAAGGTTCATCTACAAACCAAGCTTCGGGGTCATCAACCGTCTTGCCCGGCTGGCGCGGAACGAGAATATATCCACCAGTCGGCGTAAGCAGATCTCTCTTACATAAGGTCTTTAGAGCATCGCGCTGTTGCTCGATGGTTTTTTCGCGCTCCTGCCCCTTACTTGAGACACGCAAGTAAAGGCCAAGCCTAAGCGGCTTCCGTGGATTCATCGGCCACCTCCACGCAAGGTTCTTGAGGAGCTGAATTGAGGATCAGCCAGATCCTCTGGATCTCGCCCAGGGTCAACGGCACGGCAGACTCGTCCACCTCGATCGAGCCAATGAAATGCTCGACGTTCTGGGAGGGGCGTCCTCTTGGATTGCCAGTAGGTTTGCGGATCCTTCGCTTCACCTAGGGCTTTTACTAAGAGCGAAAATTTTCTAAGGGCAGTATTTCGCCACCCGAAGAAAAATTCTTTGGTGTGTAGAAACCGCCATGGGTGTCCAAAAGTTTTACGGGATTTTCGGTTCATCCGACCCTGATCCAGGTCAGATTTTCTGTCAGTTCAAAAAATAAATGGCGGATTCGGCGGTTAAACCGAATTCACCTTTAGTTTTAAAGGTTTTCAAAACCGTGTGTCTGAAACGTGCCGAAGTCCGGTGACATTGAGTGAGCTTTCGTCAGTATTTTCAAAGAATCTGAGTCTATCTGTGATTCCTTGAATCTCAATTCCCGCTAACCTCACATAATGCTGCATCGTCTTTAGTTCCTTCCAACCACAGATCTTCATGACCTTGGCCGCTTCAACCCCCTGTCTGAGCATCTGTGTCGCAAAACACGCCCGCAGGGTATGAAATTTAATGGAAGGAAGCCCATTCATGGTGCAAAAGGTTCTCAGGATTTTAGCCTGAAGCCCTTTGTCCCATTGAGTGTCCCTACTAAAAACCTGGGGTCCCGTTCCAGTCAGTTTCCTTTGCTCAAGCAGTAATTGCTTTAGCTCGGGACTGATCGGAACTTTTCTCCAGGTTCCGGCCTTGGTCGATTTAAACGACCTAAGCCTACAGTTGTAAGAACGATGCACGTTGATCGTCATGTTCTCAAAATCGACATCCTGCCAAGCTAGAGCGTAAAGCTCGCCTGACCGCATGCCGGTGAGAAGAGCGATGTGCCAGATTCGTTTCCAAGGATGATCCTGTTCATTCGCTTTTTGAATGAGTGCCTGGATCTCTTGGAAAGTGAGAATTTCCGGCTGCTTCTCTTCGCCTCTTTTGAGAACGACTTCAAAAGTTGGACTTCGGTGGATGTGCGTAAGTAGACGAGAGTGAATCCCAAAATCAAAAACGCTTTTGAATATCTGTTTTAACTTCTTTCGATATCCAAGACACAAGCCAGCCTCTTTCATCTTTTCAAAGATACTCACTAGGACAAATTGGTTTAGGTCCATAGAAGGTTTCTGAAGGTAATCCTTCGTCCACTTCCTAAGTGCTCCCAAATAGTCTTCGTGATTGATTAACTGGCGTTGTCCCGTTGCGACCTTGAGTCTTCGCTCGGTCTTATCCCATTCGTTTAGAAGATCGTCCCAGAGTATTCCACGAGACTCGATCTCTTTGACCTGGTCTTCGCAAACTCGTCTGAGTTTCTTTTCAACTTCATGGGCTTCTTGCAGTGTTTCGATACTTCCTTTTTGTTCGGTGATTCTAAGATTTGGATTTTTACCACTTCTTACAAACACTCGGACTCGGTAACGAGTTTCCCCGTCTGCCGTTTGATACGTTTGGATCATGATGATTTCCTCCTTTGGTAATTGGAGGACTCAATGAACCGATCGAGACCTTCGCGGTCGAAACGAAGATTCCTTCCTAACTTGCAGAAAGGGATCTTTCGTCTGTACACAAGGTTTCGAAGCGCACCTAAAGATGGAAGTCTCAAATATTCCACCGCTTCACGCGCATTCAGCCACTTCGGATTTTCAAAGAACTTTGGTTTATATTCACCATCTATA
>JAEUWC010000030.1 GCA_016786465.1 Bdellovibrionales bacterium
CGACGCTGGCTGCGTTCTGAAGAGCGCAACGAGAGACCTTAGCTGGATCGATCACGCCAGCTTGAATCAGGTCTTCGTATTTTTCGGTCAGAGCGTTGAAGCCGAACGATGCCGATGCGTTGTTGATGACTTTATCAACGACGATCGAACCTTCGTGTCCGGCGTTTCCAGCGATCTGGCGAAGAGGTTCTTCCAGAGAACGGCGGACGATGTTGACGCCAGCCTGTTGTTCTGCGGAAAGACCGGTTAGGCCCTTCAAGCCCAAAGAAGCACGAAGAAGTGCCGTGCCGCCGCCAGGGACGATGCCTTCTTCAACGGCAGCGCGAGTAGCGTTCAGCGCGTCTTCGACGCGAGCTTTCTTTTCTTTCATTTCGACTTCGGTAGCTGCGCCGACGTTGATGACGGCGACGCCGCCGACCAACTTAGCCAAGCGTTCCTGAAGCTTTTCGCGGTCATAGTCCGAAGAAGTTTCTTCGATCTGTGCACGAATCTGCTTCACGCGAGCTTCAACTTCGGTCTTCTTGCCAGCGCCGTCGACGATCGTGGTGTTGTCCTTATCGATCGTGACTTTCTTGGCAGTTCCCAAGTCTTCAAGGCGAGCGGTTTCTAGCTTGTGGCCCAGTTCTTCAGAAAGAACGCGTCCACCGGTCAAAGTTGCAATGTCTTGCAACATTTCTTTGCGGCGATCGCCGAAGCCAGGAGCTTTCACGGCTGCGACGTTCAAAGTTCCGCGCAGTTTGTTGACCACCAAGGTGGCCAGCGCTTCGCCTTCAACTTCTTCAGCGACGATGACCAAAGGCTTGCTGCGCTGAACGACTTTTTCCAACAAAGGAAGAAGGTCTTTCATCGAGCTGACTTTTTTGTCGTAGATCAAGATGTAAGGCGATTCGAACGAAGCTTCCATTTTTTCTGGGTTCGTCACGAAGTAAGGCGAAAGGTAACCGCGGTCGAATTGCATACCTTCGACAACGTCCAGGCTGGTTTCAGCAGATTTTGCTTCTTCAACCGTGATGACGCCTTCTTTGCCGACTTTTTCCATCGCTTCAGCGATCAACTTGCCGATTTCTGGGTCGTTGTTTGCCGAAATGGTGCCGACCTGTGCGACTTCTTTTTGGTCTTTGATCGGCTTAGCGATCTTTTTCAGTTCTGCGATCACGGATTCAACGGCTTTGTCGATTCCTCGCTTCAGTTCCATTGGGTTCAATCCAGCAGCGACGACCTTAGCGCCTTCGCGGTAAATGGCTTGAGCCAAAACGGTAGCGGTGGTGGTGCCATCGCCTGCGTCGTCGTTGGTTTTCGAAGCGACTTCGCGAACCATCTGAGCGCCCATGTTTTCGAACTTGTCGGAAAGTTCGATTTCTTTAGCGACCGTGACACCGTCTTTGGTGACGTTTGGAGCGCCGAAAGACTTTTCGATCACAACGTTGCGGCCTTTAGGGCCTAGGGTGACTTTCACAGCGTCAGCGAGGATGTTGACACCGGTCAAGATCGCGCTGCGTGCATCTTCAGAAAAACGTAGTTCTTTTGCGGACATTTGATTTCTCCTTCGTAATAATTTTCTTAGTTTTGAAGAACGCCAAGAATGTCTTCTTCGCGCATCATCAAGAATTCATCGCCGTCGATTTTGATTTCCGTTCCGGAATACTTTCCGAAAAGGACGCGGTCGCCTTTTTTAACATCTAGCGGACGGACTTTTCCGTCTTCGCCGACACGGCCCGTTCCCACAGCGATGATTTCGCCTTGGATAGGTTTCTCTTTAGCGTTGTCTGGGATGATGATCCCACCTTTGGTTTTCTCTTCTTCGTTGAAACGCTTGACCAAAACACGGTCATGCAATGGACGAACTTGCATAGATATGCCTCCCCTTTTTTTAAATAAGTTTATTTGTACCCCCATATGTGGTGCTGGGTACGCGAGTGTCAATCGATAAGCCCTGATTTTCCTGAAAACCTCGATTTTAAGCGGGCTGGCGGCGATCTTGCTTCTTGCTTGACCCCGCGCGTCATGGTACCGGAATCGGTATGCTAGGGAAGAAAAATCGTTGGGGTGCCCGGTTCATGGGACTTTCGTTGGCTTTGGTGGCTTCGCAGGGCGTTGCTATGGCCAGTGCCAAGCTACCTAAGGGGCTAAAATCAAAGCGAAAATCATCGCCTGCGGGGCTTGAAGCCGCAAATGCGGAAGTTTTCCAGGCCGTCCAAGGCAAGGGTGACCTGTCTGTGTATGAAGTCCCGAAAATGGCTCCAGCAGCGGCTCCAGAACTTCCAGCTGCGCCAGTGGCTGAAGCTCCGAACCCTCCGACCAACCCGATTCCAGTTCCGGTAACAGCCACAGTGGCCGCAGCGCCTGCCCCGGTGAAAACTTACGACGAAGTTCCGGACGGCTTGGCCGATGCGCTGGAAAAGCGCTTGGACCTGGTTGAAAAATTGATTCGCGATCACAAGCGCGCTTACGACTACCGCAGTCACACTGTGAAGCAGCTTGAAGAGATTTTGGAAAAGCTCGAAGCCGAAACATCTAGTTGAAAAAGCCAGGTTGATCTTATAGCTAACTAGCTTCTTCAGATTTTCATCTGACCGTGGCCTGGTAGCTCAGTCGGTAGAGCAGCGCCCTGAAAAGGCGTGTGTCGGCAGTTCGATTCTGTCCCAGGCCACCACTTTTTCGCCTGAACAACTAGCCCGAAAGACGGGTGTTTCCGTGCTAGCGCAACAATGGATCACACGGCCCACTGGCTGTCGTAGTCGAAGGTGGCGTCTTGATGTCCTTAAGTCTTTCGACTCGATCTAAGTATTTCTGTGCTTCATCAGGATTGAGCTCTTTCAGTTGTAACGAATCGCGCACCGAGTTCATGAGGTGGTCATCGATCCAGGGGCCGATTTTGCCACTTTCGCGAAGTTCAAAAATTTCCGAAAACGTACTTGCGGCTAGCTTGGAGCGAAGGAAGATGGCCTGAATGAAGGCTTCGTCTAAGATCGCAGCAGTTTGAAGCGTCCGAAGACTTGGAAGAATCTGAGACAGAAGTTCGGTGTCTTTTTTGCCTCGGGGTCGAAACGAGGAAATAACTTCGCGAACACGTTTGATGTAGTCCTGCGCATGATCTGGCGACAAAAGATTTACTTTCTTCAGTACTTCTGGAAGCGCAACTTCAAGGACTTTGATTCGATTTTCATAGTTGGCCAGTTGCATTTCAAAGAGAATGAGACGTTCATCTGCTTCTTCGGAAATGAGAATCTTGTAGTCTTTGGGAACGAACTTGGGCCAAGGCTTTGTTGAAAGGAATCCTGCTTTTTTGTAGTGGCCCACTTCAGCAGGAAAGTGCCAGGTCTTGAGAAACGAGTTTAGTGCCCAGATTCCCTTCAGTCTCAGTTCGTTTAGATTTTCCTGAAAAAGAGAATCAAACCAGTTCTTCCATCCACCGATCGGGACCTGTCTGGGATTTGTTTGGTAGGCGTACGCGGCAAGCTCAGTACGCACGTTGAGCGCAAGCTCCTTGCTGAGCTGCTCTGGATTAATCTCGAAGTGTTCGACAATGTTCTTGTAGGTTTCAGGGATGTTGCCGGGCGTTTCGTGAATTTGATAGGCTGCGCTCAAGACATCATTCGAAAGCTCCAGTGCCTTCTGCGTGCCCGGGTTTCTTTGGTTATACGAACGTATCCGGCTTTCAATCGCTTCGCTTTCGTACTTAATTGTCTTGGGTGGCTTTAAGTTTCGCGCAACATACATCGCTTTTTCAAATTTTGAAATTTGGCTCGGCACAACTTTAGGATAGCGGACGATACGCGGAAGCGATTTGTATTCGATTTCTTTTTGGACTTCGACCAGCCGTGGTTCAGAAAGGTTGCCTTTCCATCGGTAGTAGTTCCTATTGTGGTGATTGTGCTTTTTCGCGATTTTACCGATTTTTTCCCATTGCTTGGGTTCCCTGAGTTTGACGGGGGCTCCGGGAAAGGAATTAAACCCATCGCGAATTGCATCCGTGTTGACCACGTGGTCAGCTTCGTCCGGAGATACCAGTATTTGTTGGGTTTGGTAGTGATTGGCGATGGATTGAAGGACTTTCCTAGTCCGATCGGTTGAAAAGTTGCTTCCATTCAGGGTGATTACGTAGGGGATCACCTTCCCTTTATGTTTCACTTCAAGCAGTAGAACATAGCCGATTGGAGTTAAGTCTTGGCGTGCGCTTGGATAGATCCAAAAAACGCGAACGTCAGGATGAAGCCCGTAAAAAGGAATCGTGTCTGACGAGCAATCCTGTCCGGCCTCGGACCGGAGAACCGTAAACTGAGGCGGAGCAATTTCGAAAACGTACTGGTCTTGACTGAGGGGTTCTCCAGACTTTGAAAGGGCAGTAGTCGCAGGGATAATCGTTTTTTCGACCCATTGTTGATCAATTTTCGGAAATTCATCTTTGAGTTGTCTGGCTTTTTCGATCCAGGGCGAAAGCAAGATCGAATTCCGTAGATCGAGGCGGTAGCCGTCCAAATAAAGTGATTGAAGTGCGGAAGGAGTCAGCGCCCGGATTCGTTCAGAAAGACTTTCTTGATGGTCTCGGGCTTCCCCGTTTGCGTCGAAGAGTAGCGGCGACAAACGCAGGAGCCTTTTAAGGTCCTTCGTGAAGAAGTCTGCGCGATTGGGTTGCTCAGCAGAACGCAGTTTGAGTTCGTCATAAAGTTCAAAAAATGACTTACCTAGAATCAGCGTTTGATCGGGTGCCAATAAGCGGAGGTCATTCAATAACTGCTCCCGTACCGCCGTCAATTTTGCTTCGTCATAGTTGGGTTCCTGGGTATAGAAACTCACCTCGAAACGTTCCTGGCTTGAAATCGTGTAGAAAGATTTTTCTTTTGGAAATAAGGCTTCAACCTCGGCCATCCCCTTTGCGTGCCAGGTTCTTCGGCTGACCTTTAAGGGGCGCATTTCGCTTGGAAGACCAAACACGAATTCGAACTCACCCGTTCGAGTGTTAAAGTCGGGTCGCCAGGAGTCGTCGCTCAGGGCTTGAGCCGAAGTCAGTGATAAAATCAGAGCACTTAGGCTCAGAAATCTGAAATAAAGCATTGCTCTATTCTTATCGGACTGGATTCAATTTCCATTGAGGCGCAAAATCATTGCGTGGGTGTCCAAAGGTTCGACGGAGTCGTTTGAAAAAAGGCCATCAATTCAAGCCTTTTAAACGGCACATGAGATGCATCCTGGTCAGCTATGAATAAGTTTTACGCAGGCGTATTTTTGGCAAATCTAGTTATTACCCAGAACGCATGGAGCGCTGAAGCCTGCAGCGCCCAGCTTCGAAACGTGATCCACAAGCGCGAAAAAGCAGACAAGATTTCAACCATTCCTGCGGCTCCGTTGGTTGTGTTGGGAATCGTTGGGTCGAATCCATTTTTCTTCATCGCAGGTCTGGCTGTGAAGTTGCCTTTTACGATTTCTGCAAAGCACGCACGTAAGATTCACGACCTGATCATCGAAGCGCATTCGTACCAGAAGATCCCGACCAAGCCGGAAGGCAGACTGATGACCAAGCTTTTAAAGAAGATCAACAAACACAAAGGCGCAGGTCAAAAGGTCGCTTTCAGTGACCTGGCTGCGGCAATTGTCACGGCCGACATGGATGGAACGCTTTGCGCTGGGGAAAAAGTCCCCGAGCAATCGGACATGCTGAAAGTGATCGAAGCCCAGATCTAATCTATTGTTCATTAGTTGAAACAATCATTTCATATTGTACCGTCTAACAAACGGCCTCGAAATCACGTAGATTCAGTGCAAAGAGGCCAATATGAAAAAACTATCCTTCATTCAACGCACGCAAAGTGAACACTGGGTCGGCGACGGCTTTCCGGTTCGCAATATTTTTTCCTATGACGACGTCGCTGAAGAAATGTCGCCATTTCTGTTGTTGGACTATGCGGGCCCAAAGAATTTTCCAGCCACCAGCGAAAAGCGCGGGGTGGGTGAACACCCTCATCGCGGGTTCGAAACAGTAACCATCGTTTACGACGGTGAAGTCGAGCATCGCGATTCTTCGGGTGGCGGCGGAAAAATCGGCCCGGGCGAAGTTCAATGGATGACGGCTGCGTCGGGCGTCGTCCACGAAGAATACCACGGGCGTGAATACGCTAAGCGCGGAGGACCTTTCGAAGTTGTCCAGCTTTGGGTCAACCTTCCAAAGAAAGACAAAATGACGAAGCCCCGATATCAGGGAATCACGCGCGATCAGATTTCTGAAGTGGCGATTCCGGGTGGCAAGTTGCGGGTCATCGCAGGTTCATATGAATCCACAAAGGGCCCGGCGCTTACGTTCAGCCCGATGAATATTTGGGACATTCGCGCAGAAGCCGGAAAGAAGTTTGAATTCAAACTTCCAAATGGTTTCACGACGGGTCTTTTGGTCCTTCGTGGAAGAATCAAGCTGCCTAGCGGTGAAGAAATTCGTCCGGCGGAAATGGCCGTTATGGAACGTGAAGGTACGGATTTTTCTTTCGAAGCTACGGAAGAAAGCGTTCTTTTGCTTTTAAACGGTCAACCCTTGAACGAGCCCATTGTCGGAGCGGGTCCGTTTGTCATGAACACCGAGGCTGAGATTCGCCAGGCGTACATGGATTATCGAAGTGGAAAAATGGGTCACCTTTCGTAAGGAGCAGACATGAAAGTCTTTATTTTTGGAGCAGCTTTACGAAAGGACTCGTTGAATCAAGAGCTAGCCCGCCAGGCGGCAAGGATCTTGGGTGAAGTTTCCGGGATCAGTGTCGACTTGGCGGCGTTTAGTGAATTTCCGATGCCCGTTTACGACGGCGACCTTGAAGAATCTTCAGGGATGCCTGAAGGGGCCGAGAAACTAGCGGCCAGAATCGCCGCAGCCGATGCAATTGTGATTTCAGCACCTGAATACAACGGCAGTATTTCGGGTGCGCTGAAGAACGCAATCGACTGGGTATCAAGAAGCGACAACAATCCATTCGACGGACGACCCTTGCTATTGATGGGAGCGTCCCCAGGCGCACTGGGCGCTGTGCGCGGGCTTTGGCACACGCGCGTTCCTTTTGAAGCGATGGGATCGTTGGTGTATCCCGAGCTTTTTGGGCTTCCTAGGGCACACCAGGCTTTTGCAGACATCGGCTTTGCGGATGCAAAAACAGAATCACGCCTGAAAGAATTACTTCAGGATTTTTCAAAGTTTGCTTTAAAGCTGAAAAATTGAATTGACGGTCTACAGGTCCCAAAGAAGCGAATTGACCTGACCAAAGTTCGAATCGGTCATATTCGAAGCGCCCAATTCTCCTGGGCCATCAAATACAGCGTTTCCATAGGTCACAGTCAGCGTTCCGCCTGATCCCGTCACTACCGAACTAGACCGCGAATATCCTGAAGGCTGGTGCAGTGTCATGCCGTTGCTGTTGCCCGACGGCCAAGCAAAACCGACAGTGTAAGTTCCTGGAGTCAGAACTACTGGGTTAGTGAACAGGAACATGGTTTGTCCGGTGCCGGTTTTCACCGGTACGCCATTAAAGATCCGAGATGCCAAAACCGTTCCCGAAGTGGCTGGACCTGAAATCACATACATCGTGAATGTGAATGTGTTTGGCCCCGAATAGTAATCACCCAACGTCATTCCGTAAAGGCGCGCTGTTGCGCCAGAAGTCGTGATGGTGATCATGTCACTGTTGGCGATGGTGTACCCCCAGCTTCCGGCGAATCCCGAAGACTGAGTCAGGTAGTCCGAAGAAGACCCTTCGGAAACGGTTGAAGCTCTTGAGGTGTAGACCAGCATTCCCGTTGGCGTCGGTAATGTCGCTGCGATTCGTTCAACCGTGTTTGCGTCGCGGTTACCGTCGGTGTCCCTGGCGCGAACGACAAAGTAAAAAGTCATTCCCGCGGGAAGCCCAGAAACAACGGCACTTGTGGCGCCAGGGGCTGTCGTCGAATCGGGCGTTACAAAGTTTTGCCCGCCCGAACTTGATGCTGGGTAGATGTCATAAACAATTGAACCTTGTGGCGTTACGACGTCGGTTGCGGGCGACCAAGTCAGAAGCACTGAAGTGGTTGTGATGGCCACAGCAGAAGTCAGTCCGGCAAAAGTAGGTGCTGTTGGATCGACGATCGTGGCAGTCCGTTCGACCGTGTTAGTATCGCGGTTTCCGGCCACATCGCGTGCGCGCACGACGAAGTAGTAAGGAATTCCTGCCAGAAGAGAAGTGACCGTGTAGGATGTCGCACCCGGACCCGTCGAATAGGACGGAACGGTGAAATTCTGTCCGCCCGAACTATTGGCCTGATAGATATCGTAGATGATGGATCCCGTTGCCGTTACGTTATCGGAAGCCGGTGACCAAGAAAGATCGATACTGGACGGAGCGTTGCCAGTTGCGACCGAGACCCCCGAAAAGATGGGCGCCGTGGTGTCCAGTGGAGCGGCAGTAAATTGTACGGTGTTTGTGTCGCGATTTCCGGCCGCATCGCGGGCTCGTACGACGAAATAGTAAGTCACACCTTGGGTTAGTCCCGTTGCCACGTAGCTGGTTGCTCCGGCCGCAGAAACATAGCTGGCAGAACCAAAATTCTGGGTGCCCGACGTGGTTGAAAAATAGATGTCATACAGCAAAGATCCCGCCGCCGTGACGTTGTCAGTAGCCGAGGACCAGTTCAACTGAACCGACCCTGACCCCATTCCGGTTGCCGAAGTCAGACCTGCAAAAGTCGGGGCCTGCGTATCGGCCATGAACTGGGAAAGTTCGACGACATTGGTTTCCGTGTTACTTGCACCATCGCGTGCGCGGACGACATAGTAATAGGTCTGTCCTTGTAGCAACGCACTTGAAGTCCACGAAAGCGCGCCGCCGCTGACTGTTGCCGTTGGCGTCCCAAAGCTTTGGCCGCCCGATGTGGTCGCTTGATAAATCAGGTAAGTCATTCCGCTGGTTGGCGTAATGTTGTCGCTGGCCGCCGACCAGCTCAAAGTGATCGTGTTTGCGCCCGAAGAAATTCCCGACACGCCTGAAAATGTTGGCGGCATCGTATCCGGACTTGTAGTCACATTTCGCTCGACGGCGTTAGTATCTTCGTTTCCTGCTAAGTCTTTTGCGCGGACCACCACGTAGTAAGTCGTGTTTGGAAGAAGTCCGGTGATGGAATGGGTCGTTGCCCCAGCTGCAGTGATGCTGGTGGGGCTTGAAAAGTTTTGGGCGCCCGAAGTCACTGAAACATAGACGGTGTAATAGATGGATGAACTTGCAGTTTGGTCGTCTGTTGCAAGTGCCCAGCCTAAATCAATTTGAGAAGGTCCAGGGGCTGTCGCTGAAGCTAGGCCAGAAAAAGTAGGTGCAGCTGAATCAGCAGTTAGCGTCAGGTCGTTTTCCCATGCCAGCTTGCTGCGAAAGCAAGAGCTCAGGCCAACGACAAGCCCCAAGCAAAGGACTGCTTTACTGAATCCCCAAAACCTAACCATCCTTACTATTCTATAGTCTGGGCCGATCCTTGGTTAGTCGAAATCGAATTCTTAAATGCTTGGAATCATTAGCTATTAAATCGAATGTTAAGTTGAATTCCAGTTCGAGTATATTGACCCAGATGGATGTAACGGGACTGCCTTTTTCACAACTGAAAGAACTTTTCAAAAGCGACTGTCCGCTTTTCTTGTACGTCAACCCAGTCGAATACCATGGACCGCACCTTTCGTTAGGGAACGATCACCATCTTTCTGTCGGAGTCGCAAAGGCCTTTTTCGATCGAGTCTTGGGGCCGCAGAATCCAGAATGGCGGTTTCTAGAATCAGCACCGATTCCGATGGGCGTCGACCCAGCCGTGGGTCCTGGATCCCAGTTCACTGGCTTTGAAGACTTGGTTCAAGCAGTAACTGAGGCCGGTCGACGATGGGCGAAACTGGGATGCAGAAGAATGATCGTTTCAACTTTTCACGGGGCGCCGGCCCATAACGAGGCCATCGATCGCGCCATCATCAATTGGGAAAAGGCTGGGGTTCTTGGAATCAATTTGATGGCCATCGTGCTGGATCGGGCAATCGAAGAAACGGATGAAGAAAAAGAAAAACTTTTGGAAAAAGTTTCGGATCCAAAGAAACGGGATTTAGCCCGCGACCGAATGGATGGCGATTTCCACGCAGGATTCTTCGAAACTTCGCTTGCGATGTACTTCGCGCCCGAAACAGTTTCAAAAGATGTTGCGGAAATTCCAGCTTGCCCAAAGATCGAACTGACTTCGAGTCAGCAAAAGGTTCTTCGCGGGCTTGAAAGAATGGGTTTGAATCGAAAAGCAAAAGAAATGAAGCTTGCGTTTTTAGGCCTGAATTGGATGAAAGTGAAGCCATTTCCGGGTTACAGCGGTTATCCGGGCGCTGCGAACGCGGAAGTGGGAAAAGAAATCTTTGAAAGACTTCTTCCTTATTACGAAGCCGAAGAAAGCCGTGTTTTTCGTGAAGGGAAGCCCAGGACCAAGCCGGTTTTAGGTTGGACCACCCGTTTGACTCACGGATTGCTAAAATAGCGTCGGTTGTTCAGGTTGCCAGTGTGACCACGGCGTCAGGGAACTTCCGTATTTCGAGATCACCGGATTGATTCGATGAATGAAATCATTCACGGTTTCAGGAATTTTTTCTTCGCTGGGTTCGTGGACGAAAAAAAGAATTCTTCGAATTCCACTTTCCAACCACCCTTCCAATTTCTTTGCCCAGTCATCCAAGCGCTTTCGGTCGTAGGCGTGTCTTTCGTTTCCGGTGAAACGAATGAAGACCCAATTCGCCGTCAGCGTCAGGTGAAGGACTTCACGCCGTCCGGGGGTGTCGGTGATCACGGTAGCTACCTTGTTCTTTTCTAGAATTTCTGTCGCTTCCGGAATCAACATGGAATCCAAGAACCAACCCGGATGCCGAAATTCCACGGCCAAAGCCTGATTCCGGTCCCAGGCGTTTTCAATCCAGTTTTTCAGCGCGGGAAGCCGATCTGGTGAAAAGCCCGGAGGCAGCTGCAACCAAGCCGGTCCTAATGATTTTTCCAAATGACCCATTCGTTCTTGAAAGACGCGGGTGATTTCCAGGCATTCTTTCAGCATCCGATCATGCGAAATGATTTTTGGGATCTTTGGACAAAACAAAAATGGCGATCCCGCTTCCGTTTTCCAGCGCAAGACCGTTTCCAGTTCCGGAATTCCGTAAAATGTCGAATTCAGTTCGACCGTTTGAAATTTTTTAGCGTAGTGGCCCAGGGCGTTCTTGGTCGTGGTTCCTGCTGGGTATAACGAACCCGGCCAGGAAGGATTGTTCCAAACCGGGCACCCGGTCAGGACTTTCTGGTCTGCCGGCTTTTGGTTCGCTTTCAGCCATCCAAGGCGTTCGCGCGTGTGAATTGGATCAGGCGGCAAGATCATACGCGCCTGAAATTCAGGTCGATCCATCAAGGCAGGATTGGCCAGCGCCCCAAATTCCATTCAGTGAAGAATCCTATTTTTCGAAGGGAAATCCCGCGTCCATCCAGTCGCCCATTCCGCCGCCTGACACACAAATCAAGTTGGTCAATCCGGCTTTTTCAAGGGCGATAGATGCCATCTGTGATCGGCGTCCGGCGTGGCAATAAACGTAAATCTTTTCGTGTTCAGCAAGTTCCTTTGCGTAATGGGTCACATCGCCCATGGGAATGTTCCGCGCGCCGGGGACGCGTCCTTCTTCGAATTCATCCGGTTCACGGACATCCAAAATAAGGTCCTTTTTTGAAAGCGAAGGAAGGCGTTCTTTCAGTTCAAAAATTGAAATCTGTTCCATGGCGATTCGTTACGTCACTTGCAGTTTTCGAACAAGGATTCTTTCAGGTTCTTGGGGGATGGACCGACGTAAGCGCCTGCTTCTGCTACGAAAGTGGTTCTGTCTTGGGTCAGCGAGGCGTTCACTTCCAGCTGCGTTTTCCAAGAAGAAATTCGTCCACCACGTCCGTCGTGATTGGGCAGCATGAACATTTCAAGGCGTGCATGGGTTTTGATTTTCTGAAGGCTTTCAAAATGGGCTTCGGGATTCCCACCGGGTAGGTCGTCACGACCGGTATCGCCGTACATCAAGGTGTCTCCGCCAAAAAGAAAGGGTCCCCAAATCAGGACCAGACCGTCCACTGTGTGGCCTGGAGTTGTTAAAAACTTCATGGGCCCTGCGGACGTCGGAATTTCACAGTCTTTTGAAATGCGAATCTGAGCTTTCGAACTAGGGCTTGCCGCGTGCATTAAGTAGGAAGTCTTCAGTTCGCGCGCCATGGGAAAGGCACACGAAACGTGATCGGCGTGCGTGTGAGTGTCCATCGTGAAAAGAAATCGATAGCCTTCAAAACTGCGCACCAATTTCAGAAGTTCCGCGTAATCTTCCCGCATCGGGTCGACCAAAATCGCTTCACGCGTGGGTTCGTACGACGCCAGGTAAGCAAGATTGTCGTCGTTGATGATGACCTTTAGATTCCAGCCTGTGGGCAAACGACCACCGTCTTGAATCAAGTCTGAAAATTCTTTGATTTCTGTTTTCACTGACAGCTGGTGAACGAGACAAAGGCCTTCTGCCCTTTTTTCGTCTGTCCGTATCCACCGACGTAGATGTTACCCAGGTCGTCCTGACCCAGAGCAGTTGCGGCTGAATAATTGCCTTTTTCGACTGTAAAAGTGGCTTCGGTCGCGAAGCTTCCAGGTGCAGCAGTCACACTGGTTCGAACGATCGCGGTGGGCTGATCTGCCGGAGTGAGTTTCGCCTGTCCGGCGACCACGATGCGGCCGGATCGATCGACCAAAATAGCGGCTGGGTCAGCGGACAAGGGTCCGCTTCCCACAGTCATGGGGGCGAATTGATCGATGGTGTCCCAAGTTTTTCCTTGGTCTGAAGTCTTGCGAACCAACCATTCGTGTTGGCCTGTTGAAGGACCGATATAGCCCGCCACATAGATTGTTCCGTCAGGAGCCATCGTCAGTGTTCGCGCGCCGGAAATTTGGTCGCGAAGCCCTGCCGGCCAGTTGTCGCTATTGTCGACGACTTTATAGGCGCCCGTTGAAGATGAAACTTCGATCACCATCCACCGATACTTTCCCTTCGCATCCTGTGATGAAAGGACGGTCCAAAGATCGCCATCTAAATCCGAAATCATCGACTGCGATGATGGCCCAAGACCCGAGAAGTCTTCTTGTGAAAGCCCGCTCGACGGCGGAAGGTTCAACAGGGTGCCCCAGTTTTCCCAAAGCGGGGTTCCGATTCGAAGGATCAGCCTTCGACTAAAGTCTAAATCCATCCCAATGGTGCGAACGACCCATCTGCCTAACGAATCCCAGAAGACTGAAGTCGCCTGCGTGTCCAGTGCCGCAGAACTTTGCCAGCGATATGGGAATCCACCCTTTGCAAAATCCCATCCTCCGGAATCGCCGACGGTTTTTCCAACGGCACTTCTGCGAATGGATTGCGTCCAGGCCTTTCGCGAAGTGGAAAGCCGAGCGTTCGCAAGTACAGTCAAGTTTCCTTGTCCATCGCGCGCGAACCCGACCCCTTGAGTGTCATAGCCCGCTTCGACTTGCGCCGTATCGACGGTCGACCATGTACCGGCTCGGCCGCTGTTGCTTCGGCGGATGATCAAAGACGAAGATTTTTTTGAATACCCGGTTCCAACCCAATACACGCGTCCAAGGGCGTCGGTTCCAAACGACGAAAGTGTCGTGGCTTCCTTAGAATTCAGTTGAAACGTGTCACTGAGCTGATTTTTGAAAGCGACAGGTTTACACGCTGGGTGAGTTCGAACGATCAATTCTCCGCGCACGCTTAAAGGAGAGACGATGGCGTAGGATTCCGCTTCCTGATTCTGCGTTCGAACGTAGAAACGGAAGGGCCCCGATCCCTGACTGACGTGAACTTGAGATACGGGTTGCGAACAAAATTCATCTGAATACGAAGTCGCGCCTGCGGGCAGGGAAATGGTTCCGTCGTAAGGCTTCAAAAGATTTGCGGGGTTCCCGTAAATGTCCCGGGGCGCCGCAAAGAACGGTCCAAGGCACGTCGACGTCAGGCCCGATGTTGGACCGCTGAGCACCCATTCGCTGGGTGGACCTGCGGTGAACTGGATTCCCAATTTTCCGGCTTTCAGATGAATCGGGCCGCTTGGACCCGAAAATGGATTTCTGGCCGTGGCGTCCAGTTGCCCATTGAAAGGTACGTAGGTTCGGAAACTAAAAATGGTACTTGAACCGCCCGGGTTCAAAGAAGTCTCGGTGGCTTCTGGACCTGTACAGCTTCCAGAAAGATAAAAGGCTCCGATTACTCCGCTTGCGGGTGTGCCCAGGGTTAAATAAACGCGTTCAGTGACAGGCGAAGTTTCGCCAGCAGGGTTCACGGTCGAAACCGTATAGATGCCGCACTGGCCGACGGTCAGCTGTTTTGGACCGTCGATTTTCAAAGCTTCTGGGGGTGGTTTTGGCGCTGGCGGTCCGGGTGATACCGATGGTGATGGGCTAGGAATGATCGGCGATTCGGTCGGTACAGAATTCGGTTCGCTTGGGGAACTTGGGCCGGGCTTTTGGCTGGTGGGCTTGGGACGGAACGAGCACGCAGACAATGCGGGCAGGATCAGCACGCAAATCAGGGCGCAGAAAATTCGTGTAATTTGATTCCTTAAAGCAGCCATTCCTAAGCGGTCGATCCCTTCCATGGGTAAAAACTTGCCGATACCCATCAGTGTAAACTGCATATTTGAAAGTACAAGGCTTTCCAAGTCATTTGCCCAAGGGTAAAAGCGAGGGATGCAACCGTCAAAAACCCAGCAAAAACCCGCATCTCAGGGCCCCAAAAAAGCGATTTCTCCGACGCGTGATGAAAATTACCCGGAATGGTACCAGGCCGTCGTTCGTGCCGCCGACCTAGCAGAAAACTCGGATGTTCGTGGGTGCATGGTCATTAAACCGTGGGGCTATGGAATCTGGGAAAAGATCGAACGGGACCTGGATTTTCGTTTCAAAGAAACGGGGCACAAGAACGCGTACTTCCCTCTTTTGATTCCTTTGTCGTTTTTGCAAAAGGAAGCCGAACACGTTGCCGGGTTTGCCAAAGAATGTGCCGTTGTAACGCACCGTCGCCTGGTCGCGGGTCCAGATGGCAAGCTGATGCCTGCCAACCCGTTAGAAGAACCCTTCATTATACGTCCGACTTCCGAAACCATTATTGGGGCGTCTTTTGCCAAGTGGGTCCAGTCGTATCGGGACCTTCCGATCTTGATCAACCAGTGGGCCAACGTGATGCGTTGGGAAATGCGGACGCGTCTGTTTCTGCGCACTGCGGAATTTCTTTGGCAAGAAGGTCACACCTGCCATGAAACGTTGGAAGATGCAGTTTCTGAAACCAAGCAGATGCTTCAGGTCTACGCTTCGTTTGCTGAAGAAGTTTTGGCCATGCCGGTGATCCAGGGTGAAAAAACGGCGGGCGAAAGATTTCCAGGCGCCGTGAACACTTACTGCATTGAAGCGATGATGCAAGACGGCAAGGCACTTCAGGCCGGCACTTCTCATTTCTTGGGTCAGAACTTTTCGAAGGCCCAAGGAATCAAGTTCCTGGGTCGTGACGGAAAAGAATCCTTTGTGTGGACCACTTCCTGGGGAGTGTCGACGCGACTGATCGGGGGCGTGATTATGACGCATGCAGATGATGATGGAATGGTCGTACCGCCAAGGGTGGCTCCGATTCACGTCGTGATCCTACCGATTGTTCGAAAAGAAGAAGACCGCGAAAAAGTGATGTCGGCGGTCGCGGATCTTTCAAAGCAGATTCGGGCGAAGCGATTCTTTGATGAACGCATCGATGTCGAAGTCGACGCCAAAGACACCGGCGGCGGCGACAAGTTTTGGGGTCACTTCAAAAAGGGCGTTCCCCTGATTGTGGAAGTCGGACCAAGGGATGTGGACGGAGGGGTCGTGTGTGTGACTCGCCGCGACGATTTGGCTGGAAAAAGAAAGTCGATCCCACGGGCCGAATTCATTTCGGGCGTCGACGGGATTTTGGCCGACATCCAGAAGGTTCTTTTTGATCGAGCAAAGAAGCGAATGGATTCGTCGATCATCCAAGTGAACTCGGAAAAAGAATTCAACGACGTCTTCACTTCCGATGGCGAAGGTGGAAACGCGATGTCTCGTGGATTTGTTCTGGCCCACTGTTCGGACAGTCCGGCTGCGGTTGAAAAGCTAGCCGCCAAAAAAGTGACGATCCGCTGCATCCCAATTGATGGTCCTGCCGAAAAAGGAAAATGCATCTTCACCGGGCAAGAAACTTCGAAGCGAGTGATCTTGGCGCAAAGCTACTAGGTGTCTGAGCACCTTTTGATGCCCGGTGCAGCATTCTTGATCGGATTCCGGTCGCCACGGCGACCGGATCGAAAGCTTTGAGCTTTGGTCGCCGTGGCGACCAGGTAATCGGAACAAAAACTCGCCGCCGACTGGAGATGAAGCGTTGGAGTGGTCGCTGCGGCGACCGGAATTCGAACACTTTTTATGCACCGGGCATCAAAAGGTGCTCAGACACCTTAGCTGCTAGCCGACTGGTACCGTTTCAAACCGGCATTCCAAAGAAACCAGTTGATGACAAAGAAGACGGAAAGCACGGCGGCGATTCGCAGGTATTCCGAAAGTTCCAGCCCTTGCAAAAGCGCCCGAGCCGGAACGCTTCCGATGAAAGCAAATGGAAGCGCCGTCAGAATCAGGTAACGAATCATCTTGGGGTAGATCGTGTCGGGCTTCGTGGCGAACGCAAAAAACTGGTAGTACATCCGGGCCATTGCCCAGCTTCGTTCGGTCCAGAAAATCCAAATCGAAAAAGCGAAACGGACCAAAAGGGCAGTCGTCAGACCGACCGCAAGCCACCCCACCAGACCTAGCCATTTCCATCCGCCTTGAAATCCGGCGGCGTCCGAAAACCGTAGAAGGATTCCCAGACCCAGGAAGAAATTGAAAATCGCGGTTAGGTTGAACCAACGGGTCAGCGCCAAAAAAAGCGGGTGAATCGGTTTGGTCAGCAAAATGTCCAATTCGCCCTTGTTCACCAGATCCGAAAAATTCCAAAAGTTGCGCTGAAAGAAAGTCGTGAAAAGCGCGTCGCTGGCGAAGAAGATTCCCAAGAAAAAATAGGTCTGGGGCTTCGACCAACCCCCTAGGGTTTCAGTGTTCGAATAAATCACGGTGAACAATGAAAATTCGACCGCGATCCAAATCAAGTCCACCACGATCATGGTCAGAAAGTTTGAACGGTAAACGGCCTCGCGAACGAAGTTGTTCTTCAGTTGAACCCAGAAGACGCGAGCGTACTTTGAAGAAGACATCGGTTAACCCCCCAAGCTTAGGTATCGACGGATGCCTAAGCCCCAACTTGCGCGAATCAAAACCCAGCCTCCGATCATCCAAAGGCCTGCGATTCCAAACTGCATCCAGATTTCTTCCGTGGACCAACGACCCAAAGCAATCTGGGTGGGGCCGAAAACGTAAAGGTAGAAGGGTGTGGATTTCCAGATCCATTGCATGCTTTCCGGAAACAGATTCAAGGGGATCAATTCTCCGGACAGAAGTTGCACGATCATGTTCTTCACCATCATCAGACTGTAGGCTTCTTCCCAGTAAAAGCTGGCCGTCGCCAGTGTCGCACCGACTTGGTAATGGATGATGTTTCCAAAAAAGGCCAAAGCCATTCCGTAAATCAGATTCAGGGGCGTTAGGTTCGGGGTCGCCGCGGCGACCGATGGGAAAATCTTTGAAAGCAGCATCGCTGCGATTCCCAAGACCAAGCAAAAGCCAGCAATGAAGATCTTGGGGGCGACGCCGCGAATGTAGACAAATTCGACGACACCGACCGGGCGAAGAAGGTAATTGCTTAAACCCCCGCCGCGGATCATTTCGGCTAATTCGAAATCGTGGTCGCCACCGCGAACTTGGGTGAAAAGAATCGAAACCAAAGTGTAGGCGACCATATCTTCATAGGTCATCCCGGCGATTTGAGTAGCGCCGCCGACTTTAAAAAGGGCGTACCAAAGAACCCATTGAATGGCGGCCGGAACGAATGCGGCCCCCAGGACTTCAAATAGAAATTCCAAGCGATACGCCGTCGCATCTTGGAATCCATTTTTTAGGGCGGCGATCCGCCACTGAATGTTTCCTAGCTTCATGGTGATTACGCTTTCGGGTCCGAATAGATGCGCTGAATGACCGATTCAAGGCTGGGTTCTTCAACGCCCATGTCGATGATCGAACAGTTTTTCATCAGTGCCTGAAGGACCGTGACGACTGCTTCTTGTTTAGTTTCAAAGTAAATCGTCTTGATGTCGCCCGCATCGCCTTCGTCGTCGGCTTCGGGTTCCGCGATTTCAATCGCGGATTCCGCTAGCCCCGTCCATTGGGATAGTTTCGCAGCCGGAATTTCTTCTTTTAAACGCACGCGAAGACGGCAGGCCCCTTGTTGAATCAGCTTGGAAGGCTGGCCGTCGAAAATCATTTCGCCGTTTCGCAGAATTAGGACGCGTGAACAAAGGCGTTCAATGTCGTCCATATTGTGTGAAGTCAGGATGATCGTGACTTTTTCCCTTTGATTGAAGACGCGAAGAAATTCGCGAAGCTTCGCCGCCGCCAAGACGTCCAATCCGATGGTCGGTTCATCTAGAAAGATGACCTTTGGCCAATGAAGAAGCGCGCCGATCAATTCCATCTTCATCCGTTCACCCAAAGAAAGGCGGCGGATCTGAGTGTTCAGATGTTTGGTCACATCCAAAAGTTCGGTCAGCGTGTTCAGGCGTTCGCGGTAGGTCTTTTCAGGGATTTCGTAAATGGCCTTCAAAAGATCAAAGGCGTCGACCGCCGGAAGGTCCCACCAAAGTTGGGCCTTCTGACCCATGACTAGCGAAATCTGGTGGCGAAAGTTCATCGGGCGATCAAAGGGGTCGATACCCAGGACGCGCGCACTTCCCGATGTCGGGGGAATCAAACCCGAAAGGATCTTCAGCAAAGTCGTCTTGCCGGCACCGTTCGCGCCGATCAATCCAACGAAAGAACCTTGTTCAATTTTGAAATTCACACCCTTCAAAGCTTCATGTTCTGAAAATTCAGGTTTGAAAAGAAGCTTCATCGTCCCTTTCATTCCTTCTTCTTTTTTGGGCGAGCGAAAGGCGCGGCGGATGTCTTTGACTTCGATGATCGTGCTCATGGTGTTGAACTTCTTATCACAAGAATTTTGTGCTCAATAAAAATGTCAAAATACGGACAAAGCAGTTGCGAATGTTTTGCTCGGGCATATGATTTCCCCAGCTGCTTTTCTATTCAGGATCCAAGGAGGGTTCTTCAGCATGTCACCTTTTCGCGAGATGTGTTTCACGCCCGCAGAGTTTGCTGCGATTGCGAAGATCGATAAAAGTTTAGTTCCTACGCTTGAAAGCGCAGGTGTGCTTAAGACGGTGAAGCGCCGCATGGGCAACGTCGAGCGCAAGATGATCACCTTAGAAGAAATGCGCAACTACTTCCAGATCATGCGCCAGCGTGCGGAAGATCAGGCGCGCGAAATGGCCAACGGTGACGGCGCAGTCGCTGCCGGTCCGGCGATCCCTGTGGGTTCCAGCCCAGAAAAGATCGCTTTGGCCACGGGCTTCATTCCCGAAGATCCGACCCACAAGATTCAGATGTTTTACAACGTGAAGGGCGGCACCGGGAAATCCACCCTTACGGCACAGTACGTCATGCGTGCGGCAATGAACGGTTTGAAAGTTCTGGCCGTGGATCTAGACGGCCAGGGTCACCTGACTGTGAATCTAGATGTCTTGGATGCTCACGAACGTCCGACGGTCTACGACGTGTTGATCAATGACCTTCCTTTAAAGGATGCGATCATGAACGTGGCGCCGGGCTTGGATCTGGTTCCAGCGAACCTAGGTCTTTGCAACATCGAGATTCCGTTGAACCAGAAAACCCGCCGCGAATACCGTTTGAAGGAAGCATTGGCGAAGGTCGCCAGTCAGTATGACCTGATCGTGGCCGACACCAACCCTGCCGCTTCGATCTTGAACGGGTCGATGTTGGTGGCTTCGGATCTGGTCAACGTCGTTTGCGCGACGAACCCGCTTTCCTTCCACGGCATGTCCTTGGTCATGGCGACCATCGAAGAAATGGAACGTGAATTTTCACGCCAGCTGGACGTTCGGATCATTCCGAACCTGTACGATTCCCGCGAAGTCATTAGCCAAGAAGTTCTGGGCGAACTGCGTGCGCAGTTCGAGGGGATCTGCACGAAAGCAGTCATTAATCGGACGGCTGATTTGAACGAAGCAACGAAGCGTCGTTCAACAGTTTGGGATGTGAACCCGAAAGGGATTGCCGCCCAAGACATGAGCGCATTGACCGAAGAACTTCTGTATACGCCCGTCATGGTTGACGTGGCGCAAGCGTAATGGATCGGGCGAGCGCATTTCGGCTCGCCCAATAGAGGAGCAAAGCCATGAGTGATCAAATCGAAAACAAAGGGAATGACCGGATCAAGACCCGAAGTGGGAGTGGTTACCTGAAGCAACTGTATTCAACGGCTCGCACAACCGCCGGAACGACGCATTCGCACTTGAAGAACCTGACCACATTCTTGGTCAACTTCATCCCTGTGGAAAAAGTCGACGCTTCCGAACTGCAAGTCCGGGTTCACTTTGACGACAATGAAGTGGCTGCACTGGCTCATTCGATCAAAGAGCATGGAGTCCTTCAACCGATCTTGGTCGTTCAAGACGGGGACCGTTATAAGGTCATCGCCGGTGAACGACGTCTTCGTGCGTCGAAGTTGGCAGGAATTGAGCGCATCCCAGCCCGCGTTCTTTCGACCAACGACAAGGCGACCCATGAAATCGCACTTCGCGAAAACTTGGATCGCGTCGACCTTCATCCGATCGAAGAAGGCGAAGGCTATGTTTCATTGCTAGAAGCGCAGGCCTACACCAGCCACGAAGGAATCGCGAAAGCGTTCGGCAAGCAAAAGTCACGCATCACCGAATGCATCAGCTTCACCAAGCTTCCGACGGAAACCAAGGCAAAGCTTCTGCAGCTAGGACTGAAGAACCGCGCACTTTTGCGTGGCCTTTTGACGATGCCGCCTGAACAACACATCCTTCACATTGAAGCGATGGCACAGAAAGAAGAAGTCTTGGGATCTGCCGAAGCCACCGCCAAGAAGCCGCCGGTAGCGGCCGTGAAGCGGGACCCAAAACCCTTTGAATACAAAATGGACAAGAAAGGTCTGGTCGTTCCCGGGTTTCGTTGGAAGACCGGCGAAGGCAAGGAAAAGCTAGAAAGCTTTGCGGCGTCTTTGAAAAAGCTTCTTTCCGAAGTCGAAGCCCAGATCCATTCATGAGCTTTCAAACCGAAGGCGTAGCGATTCAGAAGTACCAGTGGAACACCCCATGGAAATGGATGCGAGAAGCGCTGAAGACGGCGCATCACCATTTCTTGTTTCTTTGGGGTTACGTGATCGTTGCGATCTTGGTGAAGCTTGTCCTGGGGTTTGTTCCGGTGGTCGGGTCAGCCTTGGCTGAAATCCTTCAAATCATCTTGGTGGGTGGGTTGATGGTTGTGGTCCAGGGTTGGGAAAAAGGCGAAGTCAGTCGCTTCAGCAAGGTTTTTGGATACTTTGACGATTTTGAAAAGTTGAAGACAGGCGCCGGAAACCTGATCATTCTGGGGGTCATTAACCTAAGCTTCGCGGTCGTTGGAATCGCGATGGCTGGGGTTGGAATCAAGGCCGAAGAAATCAAGGAAATCTCCGATCGATTGGCGGCGATGGATCAGCAGACGTTGACACTAGTTGCCGTCGGATTTCTTTGGCTGATCGTCGGGTCTTTGATCGCTTGGTTTGCGATGATCGGATTCTTGCTTCAAATGAAGTATCGGATTTCGCTTAGGGCTTCACTTGAACTAGCCGTATCCAACGGAACCCACAACATCGGACCCTACTTGATGACCATCGCAACGGGTATGGTCATGGTCGTTGGAACGATCCTGACTTTGGGAATCGGTGGGCTATGGGTCTTCCCGGCCACGCAGATTTTTCTGTATCAGGTCGTTCGCGACGGATTCAAGAACGCTTAATGGCCGGGCGCATTGGCGCGCGGATCGAATCGTAAAAGTTCGTCGCAGTCGAATCCTTGGACCTTAAGCATTCGGGCAACGTCCTGTTCTTCGTTCCTTTCGATAGGACGCCAACCGCCTTGGCCGTCCAAAACAATGGCTTCAGGGGCGTGCTTGGGGTTGTTCAAACCCGTGAAAAAAAGCATGACCTTGATGTTGCCGTACTTGCCCGCCTTCATGTCTTCCGCAATAACGTCGCGAGTCTTTTCGTAGTTACCCCAATCGTCATCTGAAAAGGTCCAAAGGTGGTAGGCAGCCTTCCCAGTTCCCGAAGGTTTTCGGATCTTGGGCCAAGTGTTGGGCACGGGTTGGGCTTCCAGCTTCGCAAGCATTTCGCGAAAGACCTTGGCCTTTTCGGCGGAAGGGTTTTCCGCGCCTCCCACGCAGTGAAGGTTTTTTTGTAAAGGTGTCCTTGAAATTTTTCCCTTGGAAACCAAGTATTCCAGCATTTCCAGAACTTCTTGGGGGTGGTGGCTTCGGGCTGTGGCAAAGCACACATGCTTGGCAGCTTCTTCAGACTGCATGGCATAGACAAAAGACTTCCACGCCGGACCGACGTTGGCGTCAAAGGTACCGCCTTCGATCATTTCCTTCACGTCTTCTAAAATGTAGTTTCGGCCCCCGGGGCCGTCGCCTGCGTCACTAAAGGTCCTAAATGAACTGGTTTCCGGCGTTTTCCGGGTTTCATACTGTTCGTATTTTCCGGGCCTTCCCAGTTGTTCACGAATCAGAGCAAAGTCGTGGGTTGAAACACGAATTTCGTTTTCTAGGGCAGGATCGGCGCCGACTTTCTTGAAGATAGAAATCTTGGTGGGCAGGAAGAGAAGATTGTCATCGATATCAAAGCACATCGTCACCGGAACTGATCCAGCCCCAGCTTGCGCTGAAGCGAAAAACAGTAAGCCGAAAACGAAATTCCTAAGCCGCATCAAGCCCCCAAAGCCAAATCGAATCCAACACGTCCGGACTTAAACGGATCGGACGAATCAATGCCAGACTTTCGGCAATTCCCCGTTCTCCGGTTTCCAGTCCCAGGCGTTTGGCGAAGTCTTTGGGTGCCAAAAGTTCGGCGCTTGGGTCCATTTGATGAATGACATTGAAAAGGCTTCGGGCGTCGGCGGGATCTCCGCCCCATTCATGAACCATGTGGGGAAGGTCAATGCCACGACCATATCCTGCGTAAGCAGTGCAAACCGACCCGCGCCAAGCGGAACGCCAAACTACATTCTGGTGTTTGGAAAACCACTGCAGATCCGATTCGATCAACCGAAGCCCGTCGGGTTGAACCTGTCTAAGGCGGAAAATTTCAGGCACGAATCCATTCTTGATTTCAAGTGCGCCTAAGTTCGAACCCGTCGCACGTGCCAGGGCCGCTGAAAGAGGGACCCTTCTTTGGTGTCCCATCAAGTTGAAACCGAACCGTCCATATAAGGAATGTTCCGACCCCCAAAGGACCAGGCCACCTAGATTCTGCGTTTCTCCCCAATCCACAGCCGCTTCAACCAAAGCTGACGCCAGTCCTTTTCCCCGGTTTTCGTCATGGGTTGCGACTGCTCCGATCAATCCAATGGGATGCATTCCGGCACCCAACTTCACATCCGCTTTTCTGACTAATAAGGAAGCAAGAAGTCGGTCCCCATCAAAAGCGCCAAAACGATGACAGTTCGCCGCATTCTTGGGGTCCCAGACCGGAAAGTCGTGGAAAAAGGATTTTCCCGGGGGAACGGGGAAGCACTGGTTCAGAAGTGCTTCTAGTTCCTTCAATTCTTCGGGCTTTTGGATCAGGTCCAGTCTCATTCCAACTGATTTTAAGTCAGGCCTCAGTTTGGGGCAAATTCTGCCGATAGGAAAAATAGGAGGACTTACCGTGTCCAAGAAAAAAGGAAAATTTGATCTGACGGCGCTCGTTCACCAGGGAACCCTGAAGGACGGTCAAAAGCTCATGTTTGTCAGCGACCCGGCGAAGTACTGCTTTGTCATGAAAATGCCTAACGGCGAATACAAAGTAAAAACCGGAGACAAAGTCGTCGAAGTCATGACGATTCACGCTTTTGCCCAGAAGTGCCTGGGAATGGATCCGCCTGACCACGCTACCAAGTGGTTGAAGACGGAAAACAATAAGACTCTTTACGAAATCTGGCACGCTGACGACGCAATTGCTGCGTAGTCGCTAGCTAAATTTCCAATCATTTTAGCTGCTTGAGGGCTGTACGGTGAAAAATCGTACGGCCCTATTTTTTTTCTAAAGGATTTTACCCTGTGTCCGATGAGTCACATGGAAGCTGATGGAGATTCATGATGGATCTTCACAGCGACGCAAGTCGCAAGTTTCCAAACGCTCAAGGATGAGCCGCTGATTTCCAAGAATCAGTGAAACGCCTTCATGGAGGAAGGTATGGGCTTACGGATTAATACAAACGTGCCTGCGCTGATCGGACAGCGCAACTTGCGCGTGAACCGTTCAGCCTTGGATCGTTCGCTGGAACGATTGGCTTCCGGATCCCGAATCAATCACGCTGGTGACGATGCTGCTGGACTTGCGATTTCTGAATCGCTTCGCGCACAACTTCGCGGTTTGGGACAAGCGGAACGGAACGCTCAAGACGGAATTTCCTTAATTCAGGTCGCCGAAGGCGGTCTGACTGAAATCTCAAATATCCTCGTTCGTATGCGGGAATTAGGCGTTCAAGCCGCTTCAGATACGATCGGCGAAAACGAACGGAAGTTCTTGGACATCGAATTCCAACAGCTTCTGGAAGAAATCGACCGGATCGCGAAGAGTACCGAATACAACGGGGTCCCCCTTCTTGCGGGTACATCTGGAACTTTCGAAGTTCAGGTGGGCACGCGCAACAACCCCATGATCGATCGAATCAAGCTTTTCGATTCGACGTCCGCCGACGTGAACGTCGTGTCGTTGGGGATCAATCTTTCGAACGTGGCCGACAAGGCCAGCGCTCAGAACGTCCTAGGCGCCGTCGACACGGCACTGGGACAGGTCATCTCGATTCGTGCCGAATTCGGGGCGATGCAGAACCGCATGCAATCGGTCATCAACAACTTGATGATCAGTCGCGAAAACATGGCATCTGCAAACAGCCGAATCCGCGACACCGACATCGCCGAAGAATCGACCGAACTGACGAAGAACCAAATTTTGATGCAATCGGGTGTGGCTGTCCTTGGACAAGCGAACTCGACGATCAAATCAGCACTGAACCTACTCGGAGGTGCTGGCCTTGGATAACTCAATAAGGAGAGTGAAACGACCATAACCCAGTCGTCATACGGATAAACGATTACTAGAAGTGTGTCCCTTCGCGGTTTGAACGCGCGGGGAAATTTCGAAACCCGTTTATCGGAAAAAAGTTTACCCGAAGAGCATGGCTCGCGCCTGTTCTTGTTTCCTGGATGATGTCGCTCCACGCGTGAAGCACGGCCAAGATGGCACGGCTTCACGTGTGAGCGCCTCAAAACCAAACGAAACAGAACCGTCGACCGAAAATCGGTCTGATTTGCGCGGCTAGCATCAAAAAGTGCTCAGAGCACTTTCGGCTTTCGGGACACAGGATTCTCAAGGCGAGATGGGCTTGTCTTGAGATAGGAAGCCACGGTTTTGTGGGGGAGAAGGATCTTCTTCACAGCCAGGCAAGGTGCGGGAACACTTTGCTTGTCATGGACTGAGTTGGCTTTCGAAGCTGCACGGACTTGACCATAGGGCCGCGCAGTTGAATCGACATGAACAGCATGGATGCTGGCGTCGTGATGGATCACGACGAGTTTCACGGAGGAATCGTATGTTGAAGGGAGGCTAGTTATATGGGTTTACGTATTGCTACAAATACCACTGCGCTCAACGCGCAGAGGCAGATGACCGGAACTCGGTTGGCATTGGATAAATCATTCGAACGCTTGTCCAGCGGATCTCGCATTAACCATGCGGGTGATGATGCTGCAGGATTGGCGATTTCGGAAAACCTACGGGCACAGATCCGGGGTTACCGCCAAGCACGCAGAAACGCGCTAGACGGGATTTCTTTGATCCAAGTCACTGAGGGTGGATTGAACGAAATTTCAAACATGATCGTGCGACTCCGAGAATTGGCCATCCAGGCTGCTTCTGACACGATCGGCGACACGGAAAGACAGTTCACAGACCGTGAATTCCAGTCGCTTAAACAAGAAATGGATCGGATCGCGAACGTTACGGCGTTCAACGGAACTCCGCTCCTGAACGGAAAAGCCGGGATTTTCGAAATCCAGGTGGGTATCCAAAACAATCCGATCCTAGATCGGGTCGTTTACAACGGTGAACGCGCAGACTCCTCGCTCGATGCTTTGAAATTGGGCGGAGAATCGGTGGCCACCAAGCAAGGTGCCCAATTGTCACTCGCGGTGATCGACGATTCCTTGATTCGCGTGAATAGTATTCGCGCCGATCTGGGTGCGATGCAGAACCGCCTCCAGTCGACGATTAACAACCTGGCAATTTCTGAAGAAAACTTGGCAGCAGCCAACAGCCGTATCCGCGACACGGACATGGCGGAAGAAGTCTCGGAATTGACCAAGCAGAACATCCTGATGCAGTCCGGTATCTCGGTACTAAGTCAGGCGAACGGTGTGAACCAAGCTTCTCTGAAGCTGCTAGGGTAAAACCGTCCGGAAAGTTAGGTAACTAACCAATCATGTGATCTTGGGTGGTGGAGGACTGTATCTCCACGATTTCGAAGGAATGAGAACCCTCTGGGATCACAGAAGGGAAAACCATGGGCTTGCGAATAGCGACCAATATTACGTCGCTCAACGCCCAGCGGAATTTGTCAGCCTCACGGTTGGCGCTCGATAAGAACTTAGAGCGCTTAGCCAGTGGCAGTCGAATCAACCGCTCGGGGGATGATGCGGCAGGTATGGCGATCTCGGAAAACCTGAAAGCTCAGATCCGCGGGATGCGGCAGGCAAAGCGAAACGCTTTGGATGGCATCTCACTGGTCCAGACTTCCGAGGGTGGATTGAACGAAATTTCATCCATGCTCGTCAGGTTAAGGGAACTGGCAATCCAGGCAGCGTCAGATACGATCGGAGAACCCGAACGTCTGTTCACTGACCGAGAATTCCAGTCGCTGAAGCAGGAAATTGACCGAATTTCCAACATTACCGTCTTCAACGGCACACCGCTTTTGAACGGTAAAGGAGGGATCCTCGAATTTCAGATCGGGATTAGAAATAACCCGATCCTGGACCGAGTGATCTACAACGGAGACCGGTCAGATGCGACTTTGGACGCCTTAAAAATGGCGGGAGAGTCGGTGGCAACCAAGCAAGGAGCACAGCTGTCGCTGGAGGTGATTGATTACGCCATCCAGAAGGTCAGCAGTGTCCGAGCGGATCTAGGCGCACTGCAGAATAGACTACAATCCACGATCAATAACTTAGCGATCGCGGACGAAAACCTCTCTGCTGCGAATAGTCGAATCCGGGATGCCGATCTTGCTGAAGAGACCGCTGAATTGACTCGAAACAATATTCTGATGTCGGCAGGTATTTCTGTCCTAGGTCAGGCTAACAGTACGAACCAAGCTGCGATAAAGTTGTTAGCGTGATTAGAACTGTCCTGATCATCGGGGGCAGTGGGTTCATCGGAACTCACCTATCGCTGAAGTTGCGTGAAGGCTTCAAAGTCTTCAGTACCTTTGGCAGGAATTTGGTGAGGATTCCGGGAGTCACACCCATCCCGATGCGACTAGAGAATCGAAGTTCGGGTCGTCAGATCCTGGGTTTAGTGAAACCCGATGTGGTGATTTATGCCGCGGGGTCAAACGATGTGGAGTGGTCTGAGCGAAATCCGAAAGAAACGGAGAAAGTTCATACCGCCGGCGCCGGAAGTGTATCCATGGTGTCGGAACTATCGACCAGTCGATTGATCTATCTGTCGAACAGTTATGTTTTCGACGGAGGCCGTGGAAACTTCCATGAGACCGATGTTGCCCTTCCCGGCAGTTACTTGGGGAAGTGTAAGCTCGGTGGGGAGAACTTCATCCGCGGGAAGTCAGTGAACCATCTTGTTCTGCGCCTAAGTCCCGTCCTTGGACGGGGCAATGGATTACAACTCACTTTCTTTGATCAACTCAGGATCGCCCTTTCCCGAGGGCAACGCCTCACCCTGAGTTCAAATGAGATCCACTCGTTCGTGCCCATCACGACGGTTGTGGACGTGATTGGACGCCTAGTGGAAGGCTCGATTAAGAATCGGGTCTTCCACTACGGCGGACTCACGAAGCTTAGCTGGGTTGATTTAGCCCGCCGTTTTGCGAAGCGATTTGGCTTCGATCCAGGTTTAATCATGACGAAAAATTCGATGCTATCAAAAGGCGTCACCGAAGACGGTCAGCCCCGTCCGGTCGACTTAAGCCTGAATTCCACGCAGCTGATTGAATCCTTGAAGATCAAGCCGTTTGAATTGGAAGAAATGTTTTCAATTTTTGGGGAAAGTCGAAACTGAAAATGAATCCCATCTTACTTCCCTTAGCGCTATGGGCGGCGCTTACAAGCAAAAACACCGGAGATCCGCAATTCGAGCGCGATCCCTTTTTAGGGACCCAAGTCTTCGTAACTGAAATGAGAAATCAAGCTGAAGGGACTTCTCAGAAAAGTACCTTCGAAGGAATCGCGCGAAGAATGCCGCCGAAGTACAGACTTCTTTTTTTGGCACAGTCGTGCGAGGGAAAGCCGTTTAAATTAAGTGAACTTGTTCCAAGTATCGAGGAACGTCGTATTCTGACCGATGGTCGGTTAGATGATTTGCAGTTTCCTGGGGTTCCCAATGAATCTTTCTGCAAAAAAGTAGGTCCTCAAGATGTTTTGGACCCCAACGCAATGAATTTGAACGACGCAGTAAAGATGTACTTGGGCGATGTAAAGAATCAGAAGAAGTGCAGCGTTGCCGGGTTCGAGAAGTGGAACGATAAACGACTTGTTTCAAATGGTGTAGGAGAGAACCCCAGATCGAAGATTGGGATTTTCAATCAAAAACCTGGGCTTAAGATGGTTCTACGACTGACGGGCCAGGGTTCCAGCACAAGCTTGATCGAGAACGGATCAGGTCAGCTTTCGTACGAAGTGAACGGGAAGAAGTTTTCTCTCCCTGTCGAAATGGAAGAACGAGGCGGCGTTCGGCCTTTCATGTGCAAAGACTTTCCGCCCTTTAAAATGATCCTTCCGGACAAAGGGAAGTCGCCGCTTTTCGCAGGCGCGGATCGTGACATGAAAGTCGTGACCCACTGTAAAAAGAATGCGAGACCCATCGGACTTAGAGAAATTTATCGCGAGTACGCGGTCTATCGAATTCTGGAAGCTTCTGGGCTAGTTCACTTCCAAACACAGCTGGTTGAAATGGAGTACCTGAAAAAGGACGGTACCCTTCTTACCAAGGGGCCTGCAATTTTAATCGAGAATCAAAAGGACGCATTTGACCGAATGACCGACAAGGAGGGGCGCCTCAGGGATCCCTATTTTGCCGGTGATCTTGCTTTGGAAGCGGCGGAAGACCTGGCGTCAAACCACGATTGGTACAAAGGACACAATTCTCGCGATCTTGCCGGCTTTTGGAAAGAAGCCATTTGGGTTGCATATGATTTTGACCTAACAGACCTGGTCCAGCTGGGTAAAGCAGACTCCCAGGTCGGAGCGTATATGAAAAACGTTTCTGCGAGTCAGTTTGCGAGTTCTCGAGACGGACAAGAGATCATCCGACGATTTGTACAAAATCGTGAAGCCATGCTTCTGGCGGTTTATGAATCGCCTATGTCCAGTGACGACCAGTATTCCTTCGAAATGTATGTCCGCGCGAAGGTAGACGCTTATGAAAAGCTCATGAAAAAGGCGAATAACTAAAGATCCAAACCCTTTTGCTGAAGCAGTTGCTTGATCTGATCCAACAAAGCCTGGTTGCCCAGCTTCGTGCGTTTGTTTTCGCGGGTCGCTTTGACGAATTCCGCAAAATAGAATTTTGCGATCTGCTCTGGAAGAACTTTTTCACCCTGAAAGGTCCAGCGAATGTCTCGAAATGCTCCGACCTGGACTAAAAGATCCTGGGCGGGTTGCAGTTGTGGCGTCGAAACGGCCGTGTTCTGTCCATTAATCGCAACTGAACTGCGGTTGTGTTGAGCAAAGGTCAGATTGATCACGCCATGGGCGACATTCGAAATGACCAACTTGATTTGATTGCGATAAATCATGAAGTCCGCTGGCGACTGGGCCAGTTGGTAGACTTTGATTTCTTGAAACTTGGTGCTGCCTTCGGAATACGAATTGAAAACCTTGGCGTAATTTTGAAATTGTTCGCGAAGGGCGTTCAGAAATTCGATCGTGCTTTCTTCGATCAGTTGCTGAGGGTCGAAGCTTTTTCCCAGATTCAAAAGCGATTCTGCTTCGGGATGGATTTCACCCCGAGCCAGTTCATGAATCCATCCCTGCGGAGACGGCATTCCAGACATCAAATTGGAACTTGGATCGTACTGCGCCATAAGAGACCCCCGCGAACATCGTATGCAGGGCAATAGGGCGTGTCAAGAAAACGGATCGGCCAAGCCGAAATGCGCTCGCCTTAAGAAAAGAAGTACCCCGAACTCGATGGCGTCAATGGAACCCCAGAATGTAACGTGGGCGCCGTATTGCAGCTTTAGGCTTCCTAGTAAACTAGGCATGCTCACCACTGCTAGAGACAGCCCCCTGGGCTATTGACTGTCGGGTCCAATTACTTATCACCGAACCCGGGGCACCTTTGATTATAGCGAATTTTGGGTACTTACCTATGGAACGGGAAAATTTTTTTAATCAAGGAAATTGACCCTATTTAAAAAAAGCCAAATGCGTTCAGCGCTTTACAGGGGGCTGGGGAAGTGACAAAATTTTCGCACCATGCCTATGCGGAAGCTTTTAGTCGCGGATGACAGCTTGACTATCCAAAAAGTCATTCGCCTTGCTCTGTCCAATTCGCCCGGCGAAGGATACGAAATTCAAACCGTTTCCGACGGAAACGATGCGATTCAGCAGATTTTGTTGTTCCGTCCGCACCTGGTTTTAATTGACGTCAGCTTGCCCGGTAAAAACGCTTTCGAAGTCAAAGCGGCAATCAATGAACATGCCGATCTTTCAGAAGTTCGATTCGTTTTAATGTCCAGCGCCTTTGAAAAGTACGACGAATCGCAGGCAGACTCGGTCGGGTTTCATGGAAAACTGACCAAGCCTTTTGATCCCGCACACCTTCGCAGCGTTTTGGATCAGGCGATTCAGCAAGTCGTTCAAAAGCGGATGGAAAAAACGGAATTCATCCAGGCTCCATTGGCGGCATCTTCCGCGCCAGGGCAAGCGCCAGCGGTGCCGACCTTGCCCAAGTCCGCACCTGAAATTTACGACCCAAGCAAGATCATTGATCTGGCCCCTATGAAAGCTTCCGAAGTCGAACCCGTGATGGGTGCGATTCCACCGGCGCTTCCGGGTGATTTTTCGGCAGCGGAAAATTGGAGCGTTCAAGGCCCTGGTTCAGCGACAAGCCCATCGCTTTCAATGCCGCCTGCAACACCACCCGCACCCCCAGCGGCGCCGTCGGGCGGACAAAATTTTTCAAGCGACACGGATATTAAGGAACTGACCGAATCCACGATTCGAATGAGCGGTTTGGATCAGTGGGCGCTTGAAGAAAAAACGGTACCGAATTCGGTGCCGCCATCAATGCCAGCGCACGATCATCACGTCGAAGACGCGCATCCCGCATTTGGCGCTGAACCGAACCCGCCAGCGGGACCCACGTCGGGGGGTGGGATCGCTTTTGAAATTGGTGAAAGAACCTTAAGCAATCTACGAAACCAGACGCCGGGTCTTCCGCCACTCGGTGCGCAGGCCGATTTTTCGGGAATCCAGTTTCGGATTGATGATCCGACGATCGATCCTTTGAATTCAATGCCCGAATTTCGCCCCGAAAATGCGGAAGCTGTCGAATCCGAAGAATCCACGCTTCGTCTAGATCCGCCTAGCCTGGATTCAGCGACGCCGGGTTTTGAACTTAAAGAACCCACGGTTTCGTCGCAGTACGATCCAGAACCCGAAGGCGAAGAAGCCGCTTCGATTTCGACCTTCGGATCCAGTGCCTTTTCCAAGACGCCGCCGCCTCCGCCGTCGCAGCGTTCGGCGCAAGCGACTCAGTTTACGGAATATTCTCCGCAGGCCTATGTTGAACCGGCCGAAACACATCGGGCGCAGAATCATCACAGCGGACACACGCAGTCCCACGAAGAAATTTCACCACTTTCTGATGAAAGACTTGAAATGATGATTCGCAAGCAATTGGAATCCCAGTTTCAGGCGGTCGTCGAACGCGTGCTTCCTCAGATCGCTGAAAAAGTAATTCGTGAAGAAATTGCTAAATTGCTTCGCGAAGGGCCCTAATTGGCGCGGACGGAAATAATTTCTTCGTTGGAAAGACGAAGTGTTTTTCCGGACGTTTGGACTTCAAGTTCGGCGGTTTCCAAAAGCCTGACCCAGGTGCCCGACGTCTGATGCTGTGATTTGGGTTCAATCCAGGTGATCGATTGACCTGGACGAATCACCGAAAGCCTTTCAAAAGCGGATTGTGTGGATCCGGGTCCGGTCTGAAAAAGTTCGTTCACTTGATCCAAAATTCCGTCCCGAACCTTTTCGCGAATGGAATCGGGCGAACAGTTCAGTTTTTCAGCGGGCCTAGAAACCAAGTCCGCAGTCGGGGAATTTTCACAATTGATCCCAATTCCTGCGACGACCCAGCGCTTAGCGCCACTGCTTCCTTCGCAAAGAATTCCGCCCAGTTTTCGACCCGAAATCCAAAGATCGTTTGGCCACTTGATTTGGATTCGCAAGTCTTGAAGTGCTCGCGCAGCGCCCACGGCCACGGCCAGCGGGATCCACTGAAGATTTGAAAAACCGGAAGGCGGAATCAGGACCACAGAAAGGTAAAGACCGCCTTTTTCTGAAAGCCAGCTTCGGCCATGGCGGCCCCGTCCCGCCGTTTGTTCGCGGGCCGAAATCCACGTCCCGTGTGGCGCACCTTTTTCAGCCGCTTGACGGGCAAGATCGTTCGTCGACGTGCAGGATTCGACGACTTCGTTCAATCGTCCACCAAAAGGGAAAGATCAATGGCCTTCACGGAATGGGTCAAAGACCCCGAAGAAATCACGTGAACACCAGGAAGGGCATAGTCACCGATATTCGAAAGGCTGATTCCGCCTGAAACCTCGACGATGATCTTTTGCCCAGATTTTTCAATTTTCTTTACGGCCGATTTCACCAAGTCAGGTGTGAAATTATCCAAAAGGACAGCGTCAGCATGGGATTCGATCGCCTGATCCAGTTCGGCTAGGTTTCGAACTTCGACTTCGATCTTTAATCCGTGCGGAGAAACCAAGCGGCAGCCGCGTATGGCCTTCGCGATCCCGCCCGCAGCGGCGATGTGGTTTTCTTTGATCAGTACACCGCCAGAAAGGGAAACGCGGTGGGGATGGCCCCCGCCACAATGGACGGCGTAAACGGCCAAGTCACGATAGCCGGGAAGTGTTTTGCGTGTGGAAGTGACCCGGGGTGGTGTGATTCCGGCAGGTGCGCGCCCGATATTTTTTCGAAACGCCTTTTCAGTTTGGTCGACCAGCTCGCGGGTTTGATGGGCGATTCCACCCAAGTAGCTGGCCAGATTCAATAGCGGTCTTTCGAAGGCAAGAAGCGTCGCCGCTTCACCGCTTAAGCTAAGCACCGTTTGTCCCTTTTTCAGCTGGGCTCCGTCCTTCACGCCGACTTGAAATTTCAAGGGCGATCCGAATTCGTGGCTTAAAAGTTCGGCAGCCGCGACGATGGGGTCGGCGGCCCAAATTCCAGGACCCTTGGCGATGATCTTTGCAGAAATCTTGCGCGAACCCAGGCCAGATCCGATCGAAGTAAAGTCCCAGGCCAGGCCGTCGTCTTCCAGTCCTTGGCGCATCAGGCGCTTAGAAAGTTCAGTAAATCCGTGGTACATGAAGGGCATATCTCACAGTTTCAGAAAGAAGGCACCCAGGTGATGGCTATACCAACCCGTGAACCCGTCGGAAGAAAAGCGAACGAATTGCGTCCCTGGACGATCGAAACCGGGGTGACCCGCTATGCGGAAGGTTCGGCTTTGATCAAGGCGGGCAATACCCATGTGCTTTGCACGGCATCGGTTGAAGAAAAAGTTCCGGACTGGATGAAGGGAAAAGGCAGCGGCTGGGTCACTGCAGAATATTCGATGCTTCCGCGCGCGACCCACACGCGTTCCAAAAGGGATCGTGAAAAAGTTTCGGGCCGTACCCAAGAAATTCAGCGTCTGATCGGGCGCGCGCTTCGCGGGATGGTGGATTTGAAAGCCCTGGGCGAAAGATCCATTTTCATCGACTGCGATGTTCTTCAAGCGGATGGCGGAACGCGAACCGCATCGATCAGCGGCGCATGCGTGGCATTGATTCAGGCCCTGGATCTTTTGCAAAAACAGGAAAAAATCCGGACCCGCGCTTGGACTGACACAGTCGCTGCGGTCAGCGTTGGGATGAAGAATGGTCAGGTTTTGGTCGATCTGGATTATAACGAAGATTCCAGCTGCGACGTCGACATGAACGTCGTCGCCACCGGTTCCGGAAAACTAGTTGAAGTACAAGGCACCGCCGAACGCGACCCATTTAGCAAAGAAGATCTGGATCTGATGCTGGGCGGCGCATTGAATGCGCTGGAACAGATCAAGAAGATCCAAAAAGGTGTCTGACCCCTTTTTGGGATACGCCGCACAATTATTGTTCGGAAATCGGCCCATTCGGTGACTTGCCTTTTCAAGGACCCCGCATACACTGAAGCTCATGAAAAATTCGGTGGGGATGGTTCGGGGAATTTCCGGGTTCTTGGCTGTTTTGGTCCTTTCGGCCTGTGGGTCGGAAAGCGACATCAAGAAGGCCTGCCAGGCCGCGAAGAAAGCCCAGCTTCCTCAGGTCAGCCGCGGCGGGACCGTCGAACTGGCTGACTTTCAGAAAAAGATCAAAAGCGTATCCGGCGGCGGTGCTCGCGACTGCGGAAGCGTGGGAATTACTTTGGATCCGACCAGCGTGAACCTTTGCGTGATGGGAGCATCGTCGTCGCAGCGGGGCTTTTATGCGGTCATCCAGCAACGTGAAGAAAAGACCCGGACCACTTACTGGGAAGCCTGGGTTCGCACCGAATACCCTAGCGGTGTCGTGGAACCGCGAATTTTGGTTTACCGCCAGTATTCTACGGGTAAGTACAGCGTCCACGAATGCCTACACGCCCAACCTTCTTCCGGCGCGGCGACCCGGCAACCCTTTGATTGTTCAGCGTTTCTAGAACAGCCTGCAATTTCAGAAGCTCTGGCTGAAAGCCAGCCCTGCTAGCGGCTTTCCAGGGATTTTTCATTTCTTAGTCTCGAGCCGTCATGGTACGGCCAGGGTCTATGAAAAATCTGATTTCAGTTGTCGCGTTGGTCGTTCTTGTGGGCTCGTCGGCTTTTGCTCAAGGCAAGCTTCCTGGTCCTGCACCTCAGCCGTTGCCTAGCCTGACCTTGCTTCCTACTGTCCGGGTCGAAATCAGCAACCCTTCGGTTCCTGGCACTTCGATGTCCTTCCCTTTGGAAAGTCTTTCATACGGAACATCTGGATTTGGTGATCAGACTTCAGCGACCGCGACCCTTTCGGGAACTTTGTCGGATGGGCGCAAAGGAAGCTGCCAAGCGTACGCTTCTCCTGATGAAATGAGCATCTTGTTTTCAATGTACGAACAGATCAGCCGTTATGCGACTGAACGCCGCGGTCTAAGAATCACTTGTTACGGTGCATCGAATCGTCTGAGCAGCTCGGCAAGCGAAGTCAAACAGTCGATTGCGATCCGTCCTCAGACTGCTTCGGGTGGATCTTCGATGAACACTTTGGGGCTTCACCAGACCTTCTAAGTCCGTGCCGTCCGTCCTGACTTCTAGAATTCGCCTAGTGATGGTGGAACCAAAAGGTCCACAGAATCTAGGCGCAGTCGCGCGTCTTTGCGAAAACTTTGGAATCGAAGACTGGGTGATCGTTCGCCCGCGTTTGGATCTAACGGACCCAGCAAATCTTGAACAGGCTGAAAAATTCGCGACCGGAAAGTCGAAGCGAAAGCTAGCGACCCTTCAGGTGGTCGACGATCTTCGGGCGGCTACAGAAGACTGCGAAATCAGCATCGCGTTTTGCGGCCGAAAGACGGGAAAGAAAAGCCCGACCCAGGTGAAGATCGGTGATCTGACTCGTGCGGTTTTGGCCCAAAAAAGCGGAAAGGCCGCACTGGTTTTTGGGTCTGAACGCTATGGTCTTTCGGTAAATGATGTATCGCTTTGTAGCCGAACCGTTTGCCTTTCGACGGAAGCGGACTTTCCTTCGATGAACCTGGGGCATTCGATTGCGGCGGTTCTTTCACGATTTCATCAAGACGCGACGGATTCGCTTCATTTGGCTTCGAAATCTTCCGTCGCGGTTGTTGGACCTGGCGAATCTGCTGTTTCGCAGGCTGATTATCGGGCGATGTTGGATCACGGAAAAAAGACCCTGTTACGGCTTGGGTACACAAAGGCTGGGAACCCGGATCGTTTGCTAGCGACCTTTCGGCAGGTCTTTGATCGAGCGCAGTTGCGAGCAAACGAAGTTCGGGCGTTTCGATCAGTATTCGCAAGAATCGGGCACCAGGAATTTCCCGAAGGGAAAGGGAATGTGCGGCCATCGAGCGAAGCGACCGGGCACGAGGAATTTCCCGAAGGGAAAGGGAATGTGCGGCCATCGAGCGAAGCGATCGCGCGAGAGGAATTCCCACGAAGTGGGAAGGGAATTCGCGCGCTATAAAGAAAGAGGGCCCCGAAGATCTGGATGACCTTGGAGCCCTCTGAGGAGTGGTGGGTACAGCGCTTTTGCGCAAGAACAAGAACGGAACCCCGATTCCGTCAGACATGCGTTAGCTTCGCCCGAAGGCTGGGCATCACGCCGTCGTAGTCCTTACTCGTTACGCAACTTTTCTGAGACCTGTCGACTTGGCTTTGAAAGCCATGTAGTGGTCCCATTTCTTTTCAAAATCTGGAACTTGGCGTCCGTGCTTATTGATCAAGCCGAACTTGAACTGGTCGTAGTGTTCGACGCAGAAATCGAAGCGATCCGACTTCCCTTTGCATCCTTCACCACGGCACATTCCTGCCGGAACTTCTTTTTCAGCCTTGCCGCCCATTGGTTTCGGAGCCGCTGGCTTCGCTGCCTGCGCGGGAGCTGCTGCTGCCGCCGGAGCCTGTTTCTTTTCTGCACCTGTATTGTTGCCCATTTGATTTCTTCCTCCTCAAGCTAATTAACGGATCGGTTGGATTGGACTAAAACTTTAGTAAATTAGTCAGGTATTATTGTTAAGTAATTGATTTTAAAGGATTTAATAAACAGAAAGATCAAGAACGCCTTCCTAGACGTCCAAGATGATGGGCAGAACCACCGGCTTGTTCCCGATGTTCGCGTTGAAGAAGCGGCGCAATTCAACGCGAACTTCCTCTTGAAGGTCCATGACCGGCTCGCGCCGAGCGATCTGCTGGTCGTACTTATTGATGATCTTTTTGGCCAAGGCGCCCGCTTCTTCGATCAACCAGCCTTCGATGCTTTCGTTGACCAGGCCCTTCACGATGATCTCGGGCCCGGAAATGATTCGTCGGCTGTCGCGATTTCGAACCATCAACGCGAAGACCACACCCTTTTCGCCCAGCTGGCGGCGATCCTTTAAGACCAGTTTAGAAACATCATTTCCTTCGCGGCCTTCGATCAGAACCCGCGGTTCGTCAATGTGGTCGACGATTTCGCAGCGATCTGCAGAAACTTCGATCACGTCACCGTTCACTGCGATCAGAACCTGTTCATCGGTCATGCCGGTATCGCGGGCCAGTTTCGCGTGGTGAACCAGATGGCGGTATTCGCCGTGAATCGGGATAAAGTATTTTGGACGGACCAATTCGATCATTTCACGCAGTTCAGGCTGGGTTGCATGTCCAGATGTGTGAATATCGTGAATCGCTTCGTAAAGAACTTCTGCGCCTTGCTTAAAAAGATCGTTGATCATCCGCCCGATGGCCTTTTCGTTTCCGGGGATGAACTTTGAGCTCATCATGACCAGATCGCCTTCTTGCAACTTCACGTAAGGGTGCTCGTCATGAGCGATCCGCGCCAACGATGACCGCCATTCGCCCTGACTTCCCGTGGAAAGCACGATGACCTTGTTTCTTGGGTAATCGTCCAGGTCGGCTAAAGAAATGATTTGTGCGTGTGCATCTTTCAGATAGCCAGCGTCCATCCCCAAGCGGACATTCTGTTCCATGCTTCGGCCCGAAAGCGCGATCTTCTTATCCAGTTTCTTTGCGACTTCGAAAACCTGGCCCATCCGGGCGACGTTTGAAGCAAACATCGAAACCACGGTCAGGCCTTCTGCAGCAGCGAATAGCTGCTCGAATTTTTGATAGATCACACTTTCTGAAAGGCTGTGCGTGTGACGTTCCACATTTGTGCTGTCGGACATCAATAGCAAAACGCCTTGGTCGCCAAAGGCGCCGAATGCCCGACGATCCAGTTCCTGGCCATAAAACGGCTGGGCATCCATTTTGAAATCGCCCGTATGCACGACGTTTCCGACCGGAGTTTGAATGAAAAGCGCCGCCGAATCCACGATGGAATGGTTCACGGATTCTGTCTTCACGGTGAAATGCTTGAACTTCAAGGTGTCACGCATTTTGAAAGTGCGAATCTCGCACGCGCTTTCTAAACCGTGTTCCTTCAGACGTTCGCGAATCAAAAGCGTCGTGAATGTCGACGCATAGATCGGTGCTCGAATTCCGGCCTTTAGTGCAAAGGCCAAAGCCCCGACGTGGTCTTCATGGCCGTGTGTGAAGATCATCCCCTTGATCTTTTCCTTTCGTTCGACCAGGTAAGAAAAGTCGGGGATTACGAATTCAACGCCGAAGTGCTCCAGGTCTGAAAAAAGCAAACCGCAGTCGATGACCAGGATTTCGTCTTGGTATTCCAAGACCATGCAATTCATTCCGATTTCTCCTAACCCGCCCAAAGTCAGGATTCGAAGGCCTTCGGGTGGCTGGAAAACCTGGCCGGTCTTCGTTCGTGAAGTTTCAAGGGTCGGCATCAGAGCGCGAGTTCTTTCACCCGGGCCGAAATCACTTCGGCCGCAATGTCGGTTTCTTCGCCCACGACAATGTCGGCATACTGTTTCGTGGGTTCCAGGAATTCATGGTGCATAGGGCGGACCGTATCGTAGTACTGGCGAATAATTCCGTCCAAGGATCGTCCGCGTTCGCGAACGTCGCGGTGAAGGCGGCGAATGAATCGAATATCTGCTTCGACGTGCAGGTAAACGCGAATATCAAAAAGGTTTCTGATTTCTTCATCCCAAAGGGTGAAGATTCCTTCCATTAAAAGGGCTTTGCAGGGACCGACCTTCTGGGTCTTGTCGGATCGTCGGCTGATTTTGTAATCGTAAATGGGCATTTCAACGGATTCGCCGCGCTTAAGCTTTTCCAAGTGACTGCGAAGCAGCGGCCAATCAAACGCATCCGGATGGTCGAAATTGGATTCGCCGTTGATCTGAAGTTTTTGGGGTGGGGAGGGAAGGTAGTAAGAATCCTGGCTAAAGTGGGCGACCACTGGGCTTTGGACACGCTGAACGATCTTCTTGGCGAACGTCGTTTTTCCTGAGCCGGACCCCCCGGCGATTCCCACCAAGAACATGAAACCTTTACCTTTCCGATCGTCGACCTTTACCAGAGCCCCCTCGACTGCGGTAGGCGAATTTTCGCGAAGGGCGCTCGTAAAGGGGCGGAATACTTTCAAAAGCGCTTAAAAAGACCCGAACCGCGCTTTCAGGGTTCGCTAAACCCCCAGGCTGAACGGGTACCGGCAGTCGAATCTTGTACCCCTGGGGTAAAAGCACTAATCCCGTGAAGACTTCTTCCTGAAGACCTGGATTCAGAATTTCCAGCTTTGGAAAATCCAGTGAAAGAAGTTTTGAAACCCCGGGCAGATTGATGGCCTTCGGAGCCTGGGCTTCAACAAACTGAACAGGTTCATCACGCCGGACTTCTCCGAAGTAGCGATCCGCATTCCTTTCGATCTGAATTGCCGCGATCAAGGACGCGTAATAGTTGCTGCTGGCGAATCCAAAATTTCGTCCCCGGTAAGAATCCAGAAGATCGCTGAGCTGATTCGATCCCACGCGACGAACGGCTTTCATTAAGCCCTTGCGTCCGTGGTTGTAAGCGGTTACCGCCAGCGGCCAGGTTCCCAAAGATTCATAGTTCATGCGCAAAAGCTTTGCTGCCGCTTCAGTTGCGCGCATGGGGTCGTTTCTTTCATCGACTGCCGAATCAATCCGTAAAAAAAGCCGGCCCGTCGACGGCATGAATTGCCAAACGCCGCTGGCTCCGACCTTTGACCGGGCCTTGACATTGAAGCTGCTTTCCACAAACGGCAAACGCGTCAGTTCCTGAGGGACTCCTTCACGTTTGAAGACTTCTTCCATCGCCTTTAAATACTGCCCCGACATGCGAAGCCCGCTGATAAAACTGTCTTTTTGTCCCAACTGAAAACGAAGGCGCTTGCGGTGGGCGGCATCTAAAAATTTGTCAGCGTCTGGCACGTCTAAATAAAGCTGGAAGACTTTCTTTTCGTCATCCGTCAAGCTGCCGATGTCGACGATCCCGTTACCCTTCTTTTGCTTTTCATGCAGCGAAAGCAAAACAGATTTCCACTTTTTTTTCTTCAGTTTGGAAAATTTGGGATCTGAAATGACTTCATAAATTTTGTCGACGTACTTGGCATCGTGAATCAGTCCTTCGCGGACCGTGTAGCGCGTATAAACGGCCGTCCAGAATTCGACGTGTGGCTTAAGTCTTGGATGAACGGTAAGATCTAATGGCGGCAGTGGTTCAGCAGCGAAACAGGTAAAGGTGGATAGGCCGATGAATGCCAGCAAAAGATTCAGCATGACGTTCGTTTATTTTACCCTGAGTCTTTTGGCTTCGCCCTGGGCAATCTTTGCCGCTTCAAAAGAATCTCGCGTTTTTCTGATGGAAGCTGCGCCGCAAACGCTGAACCCTCGACGCGCCATTGACGCGAATGGACAAAGGGTCATTGGACTTTTTTTTCGGGGACTGACCCGAATGACGGAAGATCTTGTCCCTGCGCCAGATGGTTCAAAAGGCTGGAAGATTTCGTCGGACGCTAGAACATGGACCTTTGAAATCGATTCAGAACTGAAAGACGACCAGGGACTGGGGGCAAGTTCGCAGGATTGGGTTCAGTGCCTAGAAAACTACCGAATTGGAAAACCTGAATCCGCGCTGGCTGCCGCATTTCCGAACTGGAAAGGGACGCGGGCTTTAGGCAAAAACCAGGTCGTCCTTGAACTTTCACAGCCAGATCCTTACTTGGCGTACAATCTTAGCCTTCTGAAATTTTACAGGCTGAATGATTCCAAAGAACCTTGCACCGAACCGGGCGAAAAGTCGCAATTCATCCCAAACGGGATGTTTCGCCAGCAAGGGAAGTGGAATTCGAATCCACGAACGTCGGTCAAAATCAGTTCGCGAATGGGGCGCGAAATCGACGTTGAAGTTCGATTTGTCACCGATGATCAGTCGCGAACGCTTCAACTTCTTTCGGGTGAAGTCGATTTTCTTCAGAACGGGGTTTCTTTGTCAAAAGCCCTGTGGCTGAAAAAGAATTATTCTCAGAAGTTTGGTTCGATTGATCGGGACGGAGTCAACGTTTCCTATCTGGGTTTCAATCTTCGTGACCCAGTTTTGAAGATTCCCGGGGTTCGAAAGGCACTGGCGATTGCGATCGACCGCGATTCCATCATTCGCCACAAGCACGGGAGTTTGGTGCAGCTGGCTTCCGGTTTTGTCAGTCCGTTGATCGCGGAATTTTCCGATTCTGCAAATCTGATTTCCTACGATCCCAAAAAGGCAGAATCCCTTTTTGATGAAGCCGGGTTTCCCCGAAAGGGGAAGAACGGAAGTCGCTTGATCCTTCATTACCGGACGACCAGCGTTCGAGAAGGCTATGAAATGGGCTTGATGCTGAAAGATCAGTGGAAGAAGGTTGGGATCGATCTGGTCATTGATGTGGTTGAACCTGCGCTTTTTCTTTCGGCGATCAAAAAGGGAAAGTTTCAGCTGTTTTCATCACGCTGGGTAGGGGTGTCGGATGGGTCCATCTATTTTCGAACCCTGAGGACCGGGCAGCTTCAGAATCGCGTGGGTTATTCAGATGCCAAGATGGACGCCCTTTTGGATCAATTGGTTCGTGAACCCGCCTTGGGTCAACGGCGAAAAATTTTGGGCGAAGTTGAAAAGGTTCTTCTTTCCGAACTTCCCTACTTCCCCCTTTTTCGATGGAACAATACACTTTTCTATCGAAAGGACCGGTTCCGAGAAGAAGACTTTGGCAAGATTTCTTTAAGCGGAGCAATTGAACCTATTTTCCGAAAACTGGTGTTTAGGTAGAAGATCATATGGCAGCACCCAAACGAGTCCTATGTCGGGAACTTCCCCGAATCGGAAAAGAAATTCCCCTAAGCCCCGCGGAATCGAATCATCTGATTTCCGTCTTGCGCCTGCAGAATGGCGATCAGGTCGAAGCGATGGATGGGAAAGGTCAGTCGGTGCTTGCAACCCTTCGAATCCGTTCCAAAGAAGCTTTCTTGGCTTACATCCAAGGACAGGAAGCGAAACGTGCGAATCAAGGGTCGGGCAATCAGGCCGAAGTTCTGCCAATCCATTTGGAACTGGCGATTCTGAAAGGTGACGCGTTTGAATGGGTCATCGAAAAGGCCGTCGAAATGGGGGTCAGTCGACTGACCCCGCTGGAAACGGCGCACACGGTCGTACAGATTTCGAAGAAGGGTCCCGAAGCCTTTCGCGATCGGTGGCAAAAGATCGCCGACCAGGCTTTGAAGCAGTGTGGACGTTTGACGGCGATGCAAATCGACCTGCCCGTTCGCCTTGAAAACCACGTGACGGCTTCCGGGAAGGAAAATCGCTTAATTGCGATGGAAGACCAACGAAACGAAGCAAGGTTTCTTTTGGATCAGCTGGGTTCGTGGACTGCGTCTGAAATGGGACCAGGAAAGGAAGTTCGTATCCTGATTGGGCCTGAAGGCGGGTGGAGCGCCTCGGAACGCGCACTGCTTCCGGCCCATGGGACGCTCATTTCGTTGGGGCCGGTTGTCTTTCGCGCCGAAACCGCAGCCCTCTTTTCAGCTTCGCTGGCAGCGGGATGGCTACGCTGCTCTTGACAGGTGTGGCGGAAACCTAGAAAAGTAAAGGCATGGAAGGTCAAGAAAAGCCTCTGTTCAAGCCTTTGGGCGAAGGGCTCGGTTTTCATCCCTATGCGGATGGTCTTCCGTACGCGACAACTTCAAAAGTCAGCCAGGCGCTTCCGAAATCGGCTGCGCGGGCTTCGGTTCCTCCGCAATTTCAACAAAAACAGAATGTCCGTCCTGCCGGCGATTGGCGCGCACAGCTTCAAAAGCAAGCGACCCCGGATTTGTCGCAAAAGAATACCCAAGCAGTGGTCGATCACTTTGTTCAGCTGGAAAGTCGCGAAGCAGAATTCGGATGGGCCTATCTTTTCCGCCGTTGCGTCGCGGGGGTCATTGATTTTTTCATGGCAGCGGTCGCAGCGAATTTACTGACCCGTTCGCTTTCGGATGGAATCGCAGACCCGGGTGTCCTTTTCATTCATGCCCTGATTTGGATTTTCACGATCTGGGCTTTGCTATTGGCGCAAGATTTTGTTTTCAAAACTTCGATTGGAAAATGGCTTTTGGGACTTCGCCTTAAAGGGTCACGCATTCGGATTCTAGGTCGTTCTTTAGCGATGATTCCCAGTTTTGGTTTTGTCGGTGTGGGCTTGGTTTGGATGCTTTTTCACGGCAAGCGTCGCGCTTGGCATGACGACGTCACGGGTCTTCAGCCCACACGGAGTTCTTCTTGAAGCCTGTTGCGCGACCTCGAGCCCCTGGGTCCAAGATTCTTTCGCCAGACGAATTGGCACAGGAACTGAAGAAGCTGAAACAAAGTTCGGATTCATCCGAAGTCGTGTTCACAAACGGGTGCTTCGATATTTTGCATCCGGGGCATGTGACGTATTTGAACCAAGCGCGTGAAGAAGGTTCCCATCTAGTGGTAGCGCTGAATTCAGATGAATCAGTCCGAAAGCAAAAGGGCCCTAGTCGTCCCGTGAATTCGTTAGAAGATCGACAAACGGTCATGGCGGGACTTGAATGCGTGGATTTTGTGACTTTTTTTGCAGAAGACACGCCGCTTGAATTGATCCAGAAATTGCACCCCGATGTGGTCGTCAAAGGCGGCGACTGGAAGATCGATCAAATTGTCGGCGCCAAGGAAGTCATGGCCTGGGGTGGGCGAGCAAAATCGCTAGGATTCGTGGACGGCAAAAGCACGACGCGAATCATCGAAAAAGCTTCTAAAAATCACTGACAGTATAGCTTGTCTTTCAAAAGCTGCATGTACAGGTCGACGACAACCAAGCTGCTATAAGGCTGATCTTGCATCCAGCCTTGCAAGGTGCTGAGCACGACGTAACCCGACATCGCGCCTGCAACTTGAGCAATCGAGCAGTTCGGTAGCGGATTCTGAAGCTTACACAGGCCTTCTTTTTCAAAGGTCTGGAAAAGCGCGGTTGCTTCACCCGCGTTCTTGAATCCTTTTTCGTTCAGATCGTTGCCTTCGATCGCGGCGTAGAAGCCCATGGCTGCTCCGGACTTGGTAAAAGTGCGGTAGCGCATATTACAGGTTTCCGCGGCGCCGCGCATGCAGGTGCCGTTGGCGACCATTTGTCGAAGAATCGACATTGCTCCAGCCAGGGTCGACTGTCCGGTTGCGTGCGTGAAGCCGCGGCCAGAAAGAACGTTGTACCCTTTGCGTGATCCCGCGTTTGGCCCTGCGAAGAAACGGACGCGGCAAACGCCATCGTCTGGAGTCATCGCCAATACTTGTGATGGGTCATACAAAGGTTGGTCGGTGACCGCTCCCGGGACCGGAGGCGCAGTCGGCGTCGGTGATGGCGTCACGGTCACAGTCGGTGACGGAGACGGAGTCTGCGATGGTGTAGGTGACGGTGTTGGCGATGGCGTCACGGTCACAGTCGGTGACGGAGACGGAGTTTGCGAAGGTGTAGGTGACAGTGTTGGCGATGGCGTCACGGTCACAGTCGGTGACGGAGACGGAGTCTGCGATGGTGTAGGTGACGGTGTTGGCGATGGCGTTACCGTTACAGTCACAGTCGGAGACGGCGAAGGAGTTACGGTGACCGTCACTGTCGGAGACGGCGAAGGAGTTACGGTGACCGTCACTGTCGGAATCGGGCTTGGACTTGGGCTTGCGGTTGGAGTGATGGTAATCGTTGGCATCGGACTTGGATTTGGGGATGCCGTCACAGTTGGGCTTGGGGTTACAGTCGGAGTAACGGTAACCATTGGAGAAGGTGACGCCGTCACAGTGACCGTTGGACTTGGATCCGGAAGTACAGATGATGTGGGGTTCGGATTCATCGGCCAGCTTTTTGGAAGCGAGCCGCTTGGGCTTTGTTCAAAGCCACCTTTATGTGCCCCAACGTTCAAGAAGATGACCTGATTGTCGCGGAAGTAATCTGCACGCTCGGAATCGGTGAACTCGCACTCGCGCGCGATATTGTTCATGACTTCTTCGTCGATCTTGGCCGTGGTCCAGTCATCACCGCGAGCCGAACGTTCCAGCAAAGGATTCATTCGGTCTTCGAAGCACTTCTTCTTTTCATCCAGCGAAGTCTTTTGCCCGCAAGCCGAAGCCAGAAGCAAAGGGATGAATGCAGAAAGCAGCTGTACTGATTTGGATCGACCCAACATGGTCGCGGTTTATAACGCGCCCCTTGGGTTTATTCAACCTTTTTTGTCAAGAATAGCAGTCGATATTCTTTTTAGATTTCAATGACTTATGGAGTGGTGACTGGCGTACCCGAACTATTTAGATGGGTATTGCACGAGCCCCCCTGCTTTTCGACCGTTTTGGCATCGACCTGCTGGTCAAACTCGCGGAATCGATTTCGCCGTACGGCTTCCTCGGCAACGGACCTGGGTGACTCGTTATAAAGCGCCAGAATCATCGCAGTCAGCTCTTCTGCGACATACGCATCTCGAAACGAAGCGATATACTCTTGGTTACTTTCTGCGCCTTCACTGAAATTGAATGATCCGATGATCGCGATTCGAGCGCCTTCGTCGCCGGTCACCAATTCCTTAATGTGAATCTTCGAGGTGACCTGAAAACTTTTGTCGCCCACTTGAACCGATTTCGTTCCATAGATTCTTGGCGCAATTCGGATCGACTTACGAAACTCTTCGAAGCCTTCCTTGCCCATCAGCTCAATCCATTTCGAGTTCGGAATCTCAACGTAACGCTTGCTGTCGCCTTCTCCCTGAAGTTCCATTCCCGACATAGCCAAGAAGACGCTCCAGAACTGCATCGCAAACGGCGTATCGCCCACGGACTTAAAGTCGAACTTTTTCCCGGCACGAATCGCGGCGGTTGCGTGATCGAACAAGGCACTTTCGACGTTCTTCGATGAAGTTGCAAACTGACCCATGATCACCGGCCCTGTGGTTTCACGAAGTGCTGATCCGATCACGTTGTTGTTGATGTTGTTGAAGGCGCCGTTAGGACTAAATGAAAGTTGAAGGTAAGGCTTGGTGTATTCCTTTCCTTTGGTTGCCTTTTTCGAAGTCGGGACACCGTAGATTCGGTATGTGCCGCCCAAGGGGTATTCGCCCCCGCGAAGCTTATAGACGATGGTCTTGATCAGTTCGTGGTGAATTACCAGTGCAGCCATTTGGCTTTGCAAAGTGATGACGTGGTTCGCATTAGGAATGGATTCCTTAGGACGCTGTTCGGCCGGGATGTCTTTCAGATCGCCTTCTGGGCCACTGCAAGATTGGGTCAGGTTTCCGGTCGACATCAACACGCGCGCTGATTCGGCAGAACCCCAGTCAGCAACAGCCAGCTTTTGGTGATTCAGGCCGACGCTATCGACGGCTTCGATGACATAATTCTTGTTCTTTGCCGCTGACATTGCAGCTTTGATCTTGTCGAAAACCGCCTTCACTTCTGGGCGCGCTTCAATCACACCCTTGTCGATGCCGATATAGATTTCCTTGAGTTTTCCGCGGCCCTTGGTTCGGGCAATGATCGCGTCGGCGACGTCCATCAAATCAAAGTCAAACACGTTCAAAGCAAACTGGCTTTTTGCACCCTTCACGATGTCGATCCAAGTCTGCTTTAGGTTTGAAGCGGGAATGGTCACATCGCCCTTTTTGTACGGGTGGTTTGCGTACATTTTTAGGTCGGTGTATCCGGCGACCAGATCTTCATTCATGATCAACGCGGAAACTGGATTTCCAAGCCTTACGAAGCGTTGGCGGATGTCGCCGCTGGCCACTAGTTCCTTGAATCTTTTTCTCCACGCCTTTCGTGCTTCCTTGTCGGTTGCAGATTCAGCGGTGTCTTCACCAGCGGTTCTGGGAATCGTCTTTAGATATTCTTTGATCGGATCGATCATGTCAGGCGCTTCTCGAAGCAACATCATGAACTGTGTCTCGGTAACATCTAACGTGTTCGGAATGACGACGGATGGATCTGCAGCAACGATGTTCTCAGCAATTTCTCTGAGTTCTTCTTTGAAAAGTTCGCGCAAAAATTTTCGTACAGGTTTGCGAGTCAGCGTCTCGCGGGCAATTTCAAGGAGCGGTTCCCAGCCGGACGCTTCGTAGGCAATCTTCCGATTGATGACTGTCGGCTTCGCATAGGACCAATCGTAGCTCGTGAATCCAATCAGGTTCGCTAGAAGTCCAAGCGTTACCCAACGGTAAGTTCGTGAACTGAGTGCGCGCATAAAAGTCTCCCTGCAAATATTCTAGGCGGAAGACTTTTGGGCGTCGATCGGCAATGATTGCCTACTTCAGCGCCGCTATATTCGCGAGGCCATCGTTGAAATCCTTCATGATGGCGTTCTCAAAATTGAAAACAATCCAGAAGACTTTGCCCAGGAAGGGATTGTCCCCCGACATGGTCCAGGTGGTTTTGCAAACCGACGGCCCTGTAGCAACTAAGTCAAACTGCCCCATGGACTTTGAATCCCAGCCTTCAAACGAAAGTTCGTACTGAAGCATAGTCCCTTGGCGAAAATCAGTGATTCGTGCCGAACCATTTCCCGTTTTTTTGCTTTCCCAGGACAGCTTCGCGCCAGGACCCGTGATTTGTGCCGAATCCAGCTTGTAACGGGTTTCAGCATCATACTTTTTCCAGGGCGACCAGGATTCCCACTTGTCCAACTGTGCAACTAGGTCAAAGACCTGGTCGCAGGACTTTGGCAATTCCCGGGTTACTGGAATCGAATAATGAGTTGGAACACGCGAAGCTTTAAACGCAAGCGCGGCGAGCCCTAGCAAAAGCAAACCTAGAAGACCCAGTAGAACTTTCTTCATCGTCATTTACAGAACTTCGTTTTCTGAAACTGGGCCAAAAGACTGTTTGCGTCTTGTTGACTGATCAGCACTTGGTCTTGAAGCCAGCCATTGGTGTCGCTGACCACAACCCATCCGGACTGAGGTGCAAAGACTTGAACCACTTTGCAATTCGCTAAAGGGGCCATTTTGCATAGGCCGTCTTTCACCAAAAGATCTGCTAAATCAGAAGCGCCGACAGGATCCGAAAACCCCATTGCCGAAAGATCGTTGTTTCCAACTGCGGCGTAGAAACCTGCGTAAGTTCCTGAACGTGCTGTTGAACGGAAACGCATGCTACAAGTTTCGGGCTTGCGCTGCGACGTGCAGCGGGAACGGATTTCGTCGATGGCATCTTTCAAGGTTTTTTCAGATCGGGTGACCAGTGCCTTACGATTTGCGATCGGCAGGTAGCCTTCCCACTTCGATCCGGGTCCGATGTAACGGACGCGGCAGTAGTTGTCTGCTGGCGCGCCGGCAAGAACAGTTTTTTCGTCGACTACTGGAAAATCTGGGAACGCAGGAGCCACAGTCGCCGTAGGTGACGGAGTCACGGTTGGAGTAACCGTCGGAGTCGGCGTCGCTGTAGGTGATGGCGTCACGGTTGGGGTGACCGTCGGAGTCGGCGTCGCCGTAGGTGATGGCGTTGCGGTCGGTGTCACAGTGGGTGACGGCGTTGCGGTCGGTGTCACAGTGGGTGACGGCGTCGCGGTTGGAGTAACCGTCGGAGTCGGCGTCGCTGTAGGTGATGGCGTCACGGTTGGGCTCGCTGTCGGAGTGACCGTTGGTGTCGAAGTCGGCGTCGCTGTAGGTGATGGCGTCACGGTTGTGGTCGCGGTCGGCGTCGCTGTAGGTGATGGCGTCACGGTTGGGCTCACTGTCGGAGTGACCGTTGGAGTCGAAGTCGGTGTCGCTGTAGGAGACGGTGTCACTGTAGGCGTCGCCGTTGGAGTCGAAGTCGGGGTTACAGTCGGAGTAACCGTTGGCGTCGCAGTGGGCGATGGCGTCACTGTGGGTGTCCCCGTTGGAGTAATCGAAGGAGTCGGGGTGACCGTCGGCCACGTCGATGGGCGTCCACTTGGAAGCCCCGTCGGATCGGGTGATGCCTGGGATACCGGTGGTGCTTTGACCTCTAGCGGTCTTGCAAAAAGTCGAGCTTTCTCGTCATCCGTCATGCCGCATTCGTCAGCAAATCGATTCAATTGCTCTTGATTCAGTCTTGAGAATGCCCACGAATCACCTTGGTTGGCTCGGTCGACCAAAGGCTTGATTCTTTCGTCATAGCAGGCCTTCTTTTCTTGAAAGGTATCTGCACCGCATGAAGCGAGGATTAGAGCCAGGGACGCGCTACTCGAGGCGACGACGAAGTTTCTTCTCAGCATCCGCAGGACGCTAGCAGAATGTTCGCGTACGTCAAGGCGGCCTGGGCAAATTCTGCCGTCTAGGATTTTTGATTTTCGCGCGTAAACTAGTCAGTGGGAGAATTTCTATGGCGTCTGTTGAATCCGCTAACCGTGCGAAACAAATCGGTCTGGAAATGTACTACGACGAAGAGAAATTTGAGCGTGAAGCAGCGCGACGGAAAAACGTACACCAGCAAGAGCTTGCAGCGCTAGATCAACAGCACCAGGAATCCGTCGATAAAATGGTGAAGGCGCAGGAAGAACAGCGCGACCAATTGCGAAAAGATTACGAAGTCGAGATTTCTCGATTAGGTGAAGCGTACGCGAAGGAAATGGAATCGCAACGCAAGGCAATGGACGACGAAATTCAAAACGAAAGAAAAAGTCGCGAAGTCGAATTCAATAAGATTCAAGAACGCGAAAATGCGCGCGTCGAGTCTTACCGCAAGAACCAAGAACTAGTTCTTGAGAAGCTTCAGCAAAAGCACCAAATGGCGCTAGATGACATGGAGAAGCACGGAAAGAGCGTCTAGTTCTTTCGGAGCATCTTGTCAAAAACCGCAACCGTCGCCAGTGAAAAGCCAAACACCAGGTTCAGTGCCAGACCCGCACCGCGGTGCAGAGCCAGTGCATTCCAGCCCTGAAAACTTTGCGAAAAAAGGCAGAAAATAAAAACCCAGCTGAAAGTTCCCCAGACGAATCCGGTGCCCAAAAGCACGCTGAGGTGATTTTTCACCGAAAAATGCGCATATGCGACGCCTAAAACAGCGGCCAGGATCGAATGCCCAATGGCACCGGTCAAAATCGCTCCGATGTGCATTCCAGATTCAGTAGCGCTACTGCCTAAAAGTGCTGCAGCTACAGCTTTGATGGGGAAGTAAAGTTCCAGTCCAGCGGCTGCGGAAAAAATCATCGCAACAGCCATGGCGATCCATCCAGCGGTCAAGCCGCCCATTGCGCCGGCAATCCAGCGAGTAGGATCAATCTTCAGCCACATTTCGATCAAGTTGATATCGCCTTCTTCGTTGTGCATGACTTCAATCATTGTCATGATTCGGGAATCTTTTCTAGTATGGAACTTGATCTTCGCCCCAGATTTCTACCGGACCGCGACTTGAATCGGGAATGGCCCTTCGAGGGACGGGTCCTTGCGTCGTGGATTTTGAAAGGGCTTCCCGTTCCTCCGATTGCGTGTTTCGCCCGCACCGCTTCGCAGACGTGGATGAAGCTTGAACGCGATCGGCTTGAATCCCTAAATGAAGCTTTTCCGGGCGTGAAGATGACATCCGTTGTCGAAACCTTGTGGAATCTTTTGGCTGGGCGCAAAGATTGGCCGCTTCAGTTCCGGACGTCAGACACGGCCATCATTGTCGACGAAGCCAATCCAGAAAAACTTTTGCGCGCCCTAGGAGAATTGATGGCCCCCGTCAAAGCCCAAGGTGCAACCGAGCTTCCCGTCTTGGTTCAGGCCGTCGTCGACGTCGCCCAATCACAAAGGGGTTCTTGGAAAGTTTCGACTGCGGGACTTTCCAAGATTCTGAAAAGTGAATCAGGCCTGGATCGCGTTCTCAGTCGCTTGGGAATAGGGAAACAGGCGGCCCGGAAGTTCTTTCAAGCGCAGTTTCCAAATGTCGATGTGGGAAACGCCGAAAATCAGCGAACCCTGGTCTTTGCTGCTGAAATCGCAGCGCGCGTCTGCGCCAGTCAACTAACGCAAAGCGAAACCGCTTTTGCCATCGAATGGGCTTGGGACCGAGAACATTTCTTTTTAACCGGGTTTAGATCGATAATCATTTGAGGATGTCGGCGCCATCGTTTCAACAAATCACCATCGACCTGGACGGGACCTTGGTTCAGTTCCGAGAAATTCCTGCGGGCACTGAATTTATTCTGCGGTCGGTTCGCAAATTTTCCCGCGACCCCAAGTCCGATAATCCTTCTTGGATTCGTTCCTTGAAGGGGCTTCGAGACATCAAGAACGAATTGAAACGCCCGTCGATTTTTTCCGAGTATCCGGAAGCCACCAACATGGAAAGGTCTGCGATCGTATTTGCAGAACGTCTAGAAATTCCCGTTGAGGAAGCCAAGACCGTTTTACTTCGAGTCATGCGCGAAGTTTTTCCAAAAATTTCTCGTTACTTTGCACCCATTCCCGGCGCGCCTGAATTCATCCAGTGGGCCAAGGGAAAATTGCCGCTGACACTTGCGACCAATCCCGTTTGGCCCAAGGACTTGGTTGAACACCGTGTAAGGTGGGCGGCAGTTGACCCCGCATCTTTTCAGTTCATCACCCATGCCGAAAACATGCATGCGACAAAACCCACGGGGCACTACTACCGCGAACTTTTGAAACATATTTCGGCGCTTGCACCTTTGAATTCTCCGGCAGATTGCCTTCACATCGGAAACGAACTGATCATGGATCTTCCGGCCACACGTGTTGGAATTCCCACTTTCATCATTCAACCGGGCGTGCCTTTTCAAAAGATTCAGAATGCCAGGGGTGAACTTGCCCCGGCTTGGACGGGAAGCTTCAAGGATCTTCAGAACTTCATCCAGGAAGGATTGTCGAAATCGTGACCTTCGATTTTCACGTTCATATCTTTCGCCTTCCGCGCTTTGCGGAAAATTTGCAGGAACTTCGTAAGCAAAGCCGCTTGGCCCTTCGCCCCGTCAGCTGGGGATTTCACCGCCTTCAGACTTTGATGCGAATTTTGCCGGATCCGATTCGAAAGACGGTGGATGAAGTCGGCGCCCTGGCACCGATTCCAATGTTGATGATCGAATCCACGGCTCGCGATTTGACCGAAGCGATGCAGGAAAATCAGGTGGATCATTGCCTGGTGATCGCGACGCCGCCGTTGGTTTCAAACGAATACGTCTTAGAAGTCTGTTCTAGGAATCCAAAACTAATCGCTGCCGTGAACATTCCACCTGGAACGCCAAAGCCAGCGCAGCTACTTCGCAAGTACGTTGAAAAGGGCGCTCGCGCGCTGAAGATCCATTCGGCGATGGACGGCGGCCCGATCGGGGCACCACGGTACCTTGCGCTTTTGAAAGCAGCGGACGAATTGAAGCTTCCAGTGGTCCTTCACACCGGCTGCATTCAAAATCACGTTCTTTATAAAAGCCCCGAAGCCGGCTTGGTAGAAAACTTTGAACCCTGGTTTCAGAAGTTTCCGAATCTGAAGTTCATTTTGGCGCATATGAATTATCACCAACCTGATCGGGCGATGGATATGGCCGAAAGATATTCGAATGTATATGTCGATACTTCTTGGCAGCCTTCCGAAGTCATCGGCGAAGCTGTCAGGCGTCTGGGCGCTGAACGTGTGCTTTTTGCAACGGACTGGCCGTTTGCCGGCAATAACTTCAGTGTCGGTATTAACCGCGTTCAGGCTTGCATCGAAGCCGGTACGCTGGATCAGCATCAGGCAGCCATGATCCTTGGAAAGAACGCGATGAGAATACTGGGGCTTCCTCATGGCGACTGAATTTTTCACTTTGGCCAAAGATCAAATTGATCGTTTGCCCCGGGATAAAACGGTTTTCTTCATTCCCGTTGGACCTATGGAAGACCACGGCCCACACCTTCCCGTGGGCCTGGACGGGTTGATTGCGCTGAACCTTTGCAAGCGGATGGCTGAAAAATTGGAAGCTGAAAAATCAGGGTGGCATTCGGTGATTCTTCCCAATGTGCCCATCGGCGTTGAAACCAACACATCGGTTCTAAGGCTTAAGGTAAGATCCCACGTACTTCGCGACTACCTGATTGATCTTTGTGAAGGATTACATCACGCCGGATTTCGTTACTTTGTTTGCTTCACGGGTCATCCCGGCCCGAAGCAATTGACGACGATCGAAGAAGCGTCAGTCTGGCTTCGCCGCCGAACGGGGGGATTCTTTTCCCGTAAAGGAGCGGTCCTGGTTTCCGCGATGTCGGGGTTGGTGACCCGAAAGCAGGTCATGAAGTCGCCTTTGAATCTGGATCCGGAAGAACACGGTGGGGCATTGGATACTTCGATCGCGCAGGTCGTGGCGCCTTCGCTGGTGGGTGGGCAGTTTCGTGAACTTCAGCCGCGCATCCTTCCGAAGTCGGCGTGGCAAAGAAACTGGTTGCGCAAAAGAAATGCGCTTGAAGGTTATTGGGGATCACCGGCAACCGCCGATGTGAAAGCGGGTGAACACTGGCTTAAGGAAACGGTCGACGCGATTTTTCCAAAACTTCAGTCGGTTCTTTCGGGCGACCCCGTCGTCACCCATTTTAAATCTTGGTATTCAGTGATTCCAGCGAATCGAAGCCTTTTTCGGGTTTGGCTTCTTTTCTGGTTGGTCCTTTTTTTGGTCGGCGCTTGGATCTTGGTGGTTCTGGGATCGTTTGATGCTTAGTCGATTTTGACCCGTCGGTTATTTCGGTTCCTTGTAATAAACTTCCTGGTGAATCGATTCTTTCTGAACACCCTTGGCCGTCAGAATGGACTTCACTTCGTCGATCATCGCTCCGCCACCGCAAAGATAATAATCGGTTTCGGTCCAAGGATAGTCTTCACCTAGGCTGCGAAGGTAATCGGTCACGCGGCCTTTAAAGCCCGTCCAATTTGGATTTTCTGGGCGTGAAAGGCAGGGTACCCACTTGAAGTTTTTCCGGCTTTTCACCCATTCCTTCATTTCGGCATCGTAAAGAAGTTCGACGAATTCGCGGCAGCCAAAAAGCATGGTGGCCGAAGCAGGCATGTTGTTCTTGAAGTATTCGGACAAAATCATGGACCGAAACGGAGCAATCCCGGTTCCTGTCGAAATGAAACAAGCGTGCTTTCCTGCCTTGGGTTCAAAAACAAAATCGCCATAAGGGGCGTAACCGCGGAAAGTGTCGCCCGGACGAAGTTTATAAAGGTAATTGGTTCCTGGACCGCCTTCGACCAGCTTCACGCAAAGTTCGATCGGGAACTGTTCTGGATTCGAAGCGATGGAATAGGCGCGACGCAGATCGCGGCCGTTGGGTCCGGCACCCGGAATTACGATACTGACGAATTGTCCGGCTTCGAACGCGAGTTGGGCATTGGGATCTGTCTTGCCCTTGGGTTTGAACTTAATTTCGAAAACCGTGGGCGTAAGCATGACAAAAGAACTGACTTCACAAAGAAACTCTGACGCGGGCATGGGCCTAGCCTTATCTGATTTGCTTGTGGTAGGGTAGCGTCATGTTCGGACTTAGCTTAGGCCATCTATTGATCGTTGGAATTGTGGTGCTTCTTTTCGGAAACCGCCGTCTGCCAGAATTGGGACAGGCATTGGGTTCCGGCCTTCGGGCATTCAAAAAAGGCCTGGAAGGCGACGGCCAAGAAAAAGTGGAAGAAAAGTAAGCGCGAAATCACGCGCTGCGCCATTTTCAAAGAAATTTTGCACAGATCCCCTTTAAGCCCCTAAAATATCTTAGAATACAAGATCCGGGGGTACTTAACTGTGGTGAACGTCGTTAAAGAACAAAAGGGCTCTGCTTTGGTGGTCAGGCTTTCGGGCTCGATCGAAGAAAGCGTGAATTTCGAGCAGTTGATCGGCGCCCCTGCTCCAGAAATGAACATTCACTGCAAAGAAGTACCGAGGATCAACTCGGTGGGCGTGAAGTCCTGGATCAAGTATTTCCAATCAGCCCAACAAAAGGGTTCCAAGCTTCGGTTCTACGAATGTTCGACAGCCATTGTTGAACAGATCAACCTGATTTCAAATTTCATTTGTGGTGGAACAGTCGAATCGATCTATGTTCCGTTTTCGTGCACCAATTGCAAAAGTGAATTGATTGGACAGTTTCGGACCGAAGATTTGCGAAAACTTCAGTTGAAACTTCCGCAGCTGAAATGCACGAAGTGCGGCGGATCAGCTGTTTTTGACGATATCGAAGAAGAGTACTTCGCGTTTTTGAACCGATAGGTGGACTGATTGGGAAAGTCTCTGATCCTGATTTCAAAGCGCCCGGAAGACCAGGCATTTGCTACTGAAGTGGCTATGGCCGCAGGTCTGACATTAGAGCGCGCGGGCGATCCGCGCGAAGGCGCACAAAAAATCGCTTCGAATGAAGACATCGCCATCGTTCTTGCCGATACTTCGGATCAGGCTCAGTACCAAGCTTTGGAAGCCGCGATTCAAGAAACGGTCGGACTTTTTTCGGATCGAATCAATTCCAACTGCTTTCATTTCATCAGCAGTGAATCACTGGAAAACGTTCAGTACCTGATTCAAAGCCCGATCTTTGGGCACTACATTCTTAGAAACTACGGCGATAATATTCAGCGTTCGGGTCAACACTATGGTCGAATCGTGAAGGCGACCTTGCAGGATCGTGCGTTTGGACTTCAGACCTTGATGAAACCAGGGACCAAGGTTCAGGTCGTCAAGCTGGCACAAAGCAGCCAGAAGCACGATGCGGTTGAAGCGATCAAAAACTATCTGGTTTCAGCCAAATTTCAATCGCGCATGGCGACGGTTGTCGCAAACGCGGTTGATGAACTTCTGATGAACGCGATTTTCGATGCGCCAGTCGACGATATGGGCAAGCACATCTATTCGTCGACACCACGGACGACGCTTTTGAAACTAGAAGATAAGTCTGCAGTTGAAATGCACATCGGATTTGACGGCGAATACGTGGGCGTTACCGCGGTGGATAAGTACGGAAGCTTGGACAAGGCCAAGCTACTAAGCCATATTTCAAAAATTTATACGGAAGAAGAATACAAGGTAAAGACGACGGTCGCCGGCGCCGGGATCGGATTGGCTACGGTCTTCAGAAGCGGTGGTTCTTTCTTCTTTGTCAGTGAATCGCGGGTCAGTACGGAAGTGACGGTCTTTTTTCGTCGAACCGATAACTACCGTGAATTCAAAGATCAGTTCCGTTTCATTTCAACCCAGTTTTATTTCTAAGGAGCGTCCCCGTTGAAGTCGCTCAATTACCCGATTGTCCTAGCGTCTGCGTCCCCAAGGCGCGTCGAGCTTTTGAAGGGCATGGGTCTGGAATTCTACGTGCGGAAGCCCGATGTCGACGAAACGGTCCTTCCGCGTGAAAAACCCTTGGCGATGGTCAAACGACTTTCTGAATCAAAAGCGTCGACCGTGGTTCAAGAACTTCTTCGCGAAGTTGGAATGGGCCTGGTGATCGCGGCAGATACAACCGTGGTGTCGCCCAAGGGTGAAATTCTGGGAAAACCAGCCAATTCTGACGAATCGTTTCGGATGGTTTCGGCGCTTTCAGGAAAAGTTCACAAAGTCTTGACCGGTTACACGATTATTTTGGGCGCGCGAGAAATGAAGCCAAAGATTTGGTCGCGGGTAGTGACGACGTCAGTGAAATTTCGAAAGCTTTCTAAGCAGCAGATTCAGCAGTACGTCGACACCGGCGAAGGACTGGATAAGGCTGGCGCCTATGCGATCCAGGGTCGGGGAAGTTCGCTGATTCTTTCAATAACTGGAAGCTACACGAACGTCGTGGGGCTTCCGATTGCGGAACTGGCCGAAGATTTGCGCGCGAAGTTTGGACTAACCGATGGGATCATCTGATCTATCGTCCGATTACCAAACCGTTCGATCCAAGGTTCCGGCCGGTGTCACTTTGGTTGCCGTCAGCAAAACCAAGCCCGTTGAAATGATCCAGCAGTTGTATCGCCTGGGTCATCGCGACTTTGGTGAAAACTACGTTCAAGAACTTTGCGAAAAGGCAAAATGGTGCCGTGATCAAGGTCTAGATCAAATCCGATGGCACATGATTGGTCATCTTCAATCCAATAAAGTGAAAGCTTTGGTTGAATATGTGTCAGTGGTTCATACAGTGGATCGTCTTGAAATTGCGCAAGCTTTGGCCAAGCGCTGGAAAGAAGCGGGCCGTAGCGGCAAGCTTCCGGTGTTCCTAGAAGTCAACATTGATGGCGAAAATTCAAAGGCGGGAATCCTACCCGAAAAGGTCGGGGACCTGGGCTTAGCGGTCAGGGGACTTTCCGATCTGCAACTTCGGGGTCTGATGGTGATTCCAGCACCCGGATCCAAAGACGCATTTCAAAAGACTGTACTTTTGAATCAGGGGTTGCCAGGCGGGCCATTGCCTGAAATTTCCATGGGAATGTCGGACGATTTTGAAGCAGCGATTCGCGCGGGGTCGACGTGCGTGCGGGTGGGTAGCGCGATTTTCGGGAAGCGCATCTAATCTTCAATCACAGCTGATCGTTCGCCAGGGGTCCTGATAGATGCAGTTCAACTGAATCGTCTTTTCGATCTTTTTTCCCTGAAGGTTCACGCACTGGATGACGACCAAAAGATTCGGATCAAGCATGCTGACGCCGTCTTCTTCGCGAAAGTAGCCGCAGCCGGTCAGTCTTCCTTCTTTTTTAAACTGAGCCCTGACCCACTCGGTGACGTCTCGATTCAAATAGTTCGCCAACACTATGGTCATGGTTGCGGAACTAGGTTCCGGCGCCACTTGCTGGATTCCCTTCAGATCGATGGATTTTTTAGCCGCGAACTTTTCCAGTTCCGAATAGAACTGGTCAAAGTGGTCCTTGAAGGCCTTCTTGTCTTTGAAAGGGGAACGATCCAATTCGGTCATCAGTTTGGCCTTGTGGCTGTAAATTCGGCGAACTTCTTCAACCAGGGTTGCGTCCCAGTTTTTCTGATCGGCTGCAGTCATTTTGACGTCGAAGTCGATTCCACCCGATCCCCAATCTTCGACAGCCATGCGATCATAGGGACCTTTTTCAATTCGTTCGAAGAACTCTTTGTTCTTCATCGCTTGATTGGAGTACTTTTCGTTTCGGGCATCGATTAGGCCGCTATCGTTGAAATCATACGGGGCAATGCCTTCAGCTTTGCCGCCGCATTCAAGTGCGATGGCATTGTGTCCGGATTCGGGGCTCCAGTCAGTTCCGGCAATCAAATTTTCAGCAAATAGAAATCCCATTTTCTTCGACGGTTCCATCTTCGCGATGGAAGCTTTGTCGTGACCGCAAGCACAGCGTTTTCCCAGCGAACTTTTAGGTTCGATGAAAATTCCGTATCCGGTTGCCTGTTGCGAACCATCGGGCTTGAGGTACTTCATGCGAAGCAATCGAACTTCGGGAACGGGATACCCAGCGGCTTTCAGCATTTTGTACGCCGAATATTCCTTGATCACGTTCTGATTGGCAGCGGGGTGCTGTTCAAGGGTTCCGCTTCTGTAATCGCAATGGACCACCAGCTTTAATTCGTTCCCCTTAAGTGGGTCGAAGATCGTTCGGGCCAGGTCTTTGTCTTCGGGCAAAAGGACTTTCAGGGGCTTAAACTGACAGTGATCGTTTCGCGACTTACCCCGAGTGACCAAGCCGATCTTGATCTTCTTTTGATCAGACCCACTTCCGTAGGAAAGGGTTCCTTTTTCTGCTTTTGCCCAAAGCGCTTGATCGTCTAGGCCCTGTTCAGCCCAGCCTTGAAGATTTTCAAAGTTAGCCTGGATCGTCAGATCCAGGATCGAGTCCATGGCAAACAGGGGAGAATTCGACTTTTCACATTGAATAATTCCACCTGGAAGACTGGGCTTCGGTTGACCCGGGACCTTTTTTCCGTTCTTCCCGTCTTCCACCGCGCAGGATGGGTCAGCGGCCAAGGATTCAATCGCTTCTTGGACCTGGTCAAACCCCTGGGGAACGGCCATGAGCGCCGGATCGGCAAAGGCGGACCCCGAAACAGCCCACCCCGAAACCCCCCAAGAAAGGAAAATCAGCTGCATGATTTTGCGACGGGTCGCCATCCCTGACTGATCGGAAAAACTGAAAAAAATCATGATGACACGGCGCATCATTCATGAGAAGAAACAAGGACTTTCAGATTTATTGTAGAATCAGCGAACGGGAAACAATCAACTATGTGTGGAATCGTAGGTTACGTCGGCCAGCATGCAGTCGGCCCAATTTTGCTTAAAGGTTTGAAGCGTCTTGAGTATCGCGGCTACGACAGCAGCGGTGTTGCGCTTTTTGATGAAGGTGGACGTTCTGAAACCTTCAAAGCGGCAGGAAAAATTGCGGCAATCGAGCCGATGGTTTTGGCAAAAGACCAGACTCTTTTTCACGGCGGGATCGGACACACGCGTTGGGCAACTCACGGCGCGCCGAACACGACCAATGCTCACCCCCATCGCGTGAAGGACCTGGTCCTGGTTCACAACGGGATCATCGAAAATTACCGCGAAATTCAAAAATTGGTTTACGCACGCGGATACAAACCGGTCAGCGAAACAGACAGCGAACTTTTTGCGTTCTTAGTGATGTTCGAAATGGAAGAACACAAGATCGACCTGATCGAAGGCGTTCGTCGAGCTTTTCCCAAGATTCACGGATCTTCCAGCGTGGTTATCATGTCGGAAAAGCAACCCGGATTGATCGTTGCGGTTCGAAACGGGTCACCGCTAGTTGCCGGATGGAACAAAGAATTCGGAGCCATCGTTGCCAGCGACGCGCAACCGATTTTGGACCACACCAACAAGGTTTATTATCTAGAAAACGGCGACATGATTGTTTGCCAAAAATCAGGGATTCAGTTCTTCGACGCTTATTCGGGCAAGCCGGTTGAACGAAAAGAAGTCACCATCGACTGGTCGGCCGACCGTTTGGATAAGAACGGTTACGCGCACTACATGTTGAAGGAAATCCACGAACAACCGCGTACGATCTTGGACACGCTTCACGCCTATTTCGAAGACCAGACCCATCGTCCTTTCGAATTTGCGAAGAACGCAGGAATTGACCAACTGTCAGCGGCGCAGCGTCTTTCGATCATTGCTTGCGGAACTTCCTGGCACGCGGGTCTTTTGGGACGCTACTGGTTTGAACGTTACACCCATTTGCCCGTGGATACCGATCTAGCCAGCGAATTCCGATACCGGAATTCTCATTTCACGCCCGGCCAAGTGGTGATGGGAATTTCGCAGTCAGGTGAAACGGCAGACACATTGGCCGTTTTGCAAGACGTGAACAAGAATAAGGTCCCAACGCTTGCGATTACGAACGTGAAGGGCAGCACGATTTCTCGCGAAGCGAAGTCGATCTTTTACACGTATGCGGGCCCTGAAATCGGCGTCGCATCGACCAAGGCCTTCACAGCACAGATGCTGATGCTGGTTCTTTTGGCCGGGCGTTTGGGTCGTGATCTTGCGGTGAATGATTCGCAGGGCAAGAAAATGATCGAAATCGATCGCTTGTACCGCGAACTTTTTGAAGTTCCGCATTATCTGTCGATGGCTCTTGAAACGGGTGGTTCGACGGCAAACGCCGTTAAGAAAGCCGCACAGGACACGCTTCATTCCAAGGCGTTCTTTTTCATTGGTCGTGGTTATTCCTTCCCGCTGGCACTAGAAGGCGCATTGAAGCTGAAGGAAATCGCATACGTGCACGCCGAAGGGTACGCCGCCGGAGAACTGAAGCACGGTCCAATTGCGATGCTTGAACCGGGTGTCACGGTGATCGTGATCGCCCCGAAAGACATCTGGTACGACAAGACGGTTTCAAATCTTCAAGAAGTCAAAGCGCGTGGCGCGAAGATTGTGGCCGTGGGGCACGCCGATGACAAAACGTTGGCTTCGATGGCGGATCACTTTATTCCGCTTCCGCTTCAAAGCAAGAAGCCCGACGGTCAATCGACTTTGGATGAATCGCTGACGCCTTTCCTGATTTCACCCATCTTGCAGCTTCTTTCGTACGAAATCGCTTTGTCCAAGGGGACTGACATCGATCAGCCAAGAAACTTGGCAAAAAGCGTGACTGTTGAATAAAGGCGTCTAGGGTTTTAAGGCCGCGACAAAGGCCTTTGCGACTTCTGGCAGGTGAAAACCGCTTTTGAGCTTGGCGTACGCGCGATCGCCGATGACTTTCGCTTGGTCGCCATTCAGCGCGGACAACTGGTCAATCCACTGTTCGGCGCTTTCTGCGCGGATGTACGTTTCGTTTTCAACCAGGCCCAAGCCTTCCACGCCGATTTCCGTTCCTAAGCAGGCGCGACCATAGCGACTGGCTTCGATGGCCTTTACGCGCGTGCCGCTTCCGTAAAAAACAGGGACCAAAGCGACCAGGCATTCGCGGTAAATGGCTTCAACACTAGGGACGCGGCCCAAAAACTTCACCCCTGGGGCTTGAAGTAAATCATTCAGGCCTTCGGAACTTCCGCTTCCGGCAACCAAAAGTTTTAGTTCCGGGCGGCGCTTTATGACCTGGGGCCATACTTTTTCCAAAAGCCAGATCAGACCATCGCGGTTTGGCGGCCAGTCCAGTTTTCCAAGAAACAGAACCTGGTGGTCGTGGGTCGAGCGTTCAGGTTCACTTCCAAAATCGTATCCGATCGGAACCACGGTACCTTTCAACTGCGGAATCTGGACCTTGAACCGATTCCAGTCGACTTCCGAAACAGTCATGACGGCGGCAGCGTGCCTTGCCAATGAATTTTCAAATCGACGCATCAAGGCCGCTTGAAAATGGATCATCCATTTCACCAAGAAAAATCCCGTCTGAGCCGCTTTACGTGTCCAAATATCGGCTTCTACGTTGTGAGCGCGGTAAACAATTCGTGGAAAGCCTTTTTGCGGGACGTAAGTTCCAAAGGACGATGAATGCGCTGCCGGGTGAAGGCCGTCATAGACGATGAAATCGTAAGTTTCTTTCGACACCAGCTGATTCAATTCGCTGGAAATCGACTTTGCGGCGTAAGGAAAAAGGGTCATCGCCAACCAAGGTCTGGCCATCAATGCTTTTAAAAGCCCTATGATTCCTGCCAGGCTAGAACGTGGTGCTGCTTTTTCCCGACGAATGACCAAGGCATTTCGGATTGGAGCAATCTTTTTCAATTCTTCCAGGTTAACGATTTCATCTTGGCCGGCTACAGCGACGACATCTAAGGTTTGTCCCAACTGAGACAATCCTTGAATCAGGCTGATGTTTGCGACCCTTGCGCCGTCCTGCATGGGAAGCGGCCATTTTGGTAAAACCCAAAGCAGTTTCATCGGCGTCTTCGGTATCCTTTAGGAATGGGGACCAAATCTTTCCCTGGGTCTGGCAGATCATCGACCAACATGGGCTTGATGTCCGGATTCTTTTTCAAAACATAGCCACCGGCATAGGCCAAAAAAATCAGCAGGTACGGATAAAGCGAATACGAATGTGAAAGCATGGACATCGCGATTCCATAGCCCAGCAGGCTCATGATGAATTCAGGATACGTCTTTCGGATTTCCCAAGCCGTCTTGCAGACACGAAAGAACATGTACGCAAAAATGGCAAACCCGACAGGTCCAGTTTCCGAAAGAAGAAGCATCCAGGTCGAATGCGCGGTTCTTTCACCTGTTTCCGTAAACAGTGGGCTATACATTTCGTAAAAGCGCGGGTAGTTGCCGACGCCTACCCCCATTAAAGGGTAAGCTTTCAGCATCAAGAATCCAGTGATGATGTAGTTCAAGCGCGAATCCGAAGATCCCGCCAAGTCCGATGCGTCCCTTTGTGTCGCAAAGTATCCGACGGCCAGAATCACCGGAGATATCAGGATCAGCTGCTTAATCAGTTTGACCGTGTCTTTGGAAATCATGAATTGGTACAAAAGTAATGAAGCAGCCAATGCGCCCGCGCCGGCACGCGACTTGGTCATCATGACCCCAACCAGCATGATCAGCATACAGATCAATTCAACCCAAGCTGTGGTCTTCTTTCGCCGTGCGCGAATGAAAGGCATCAAAGCAAACGGAAAGCCCAGGACACCGAAAGCGGCCAAGTCGTTTGAATTTCCACTTTGGCCCATTCCCTGAAGCCGAAGACCTTCTGTCGCATAAAGTGGGTCAAGGACCGTGTAAGGAATCGCGATGGCGATGACGCCGGTCAAAGAAATCATGAAACATTTGGTCAGTACGGCTAAATCCAATTCATTTTCGACGACGTTAACGACCAGGAAACAGACCACCACGATAGGGATAAACGCGCGCGTGATGTCGTTGAAGTTCGTCATGTAATAAAACGAAGTCAGCGCGGAAAACATCAGCCAACAAAAAAGCAGACTGATCAGCGTCATTTCTCGGCACCAACGAAAGGAAAAATTCTTCCTTAAGAAAAGAAAAGCGATCCAGGTCAGCATCGAAATTCCTGCCAGCATTCTGGGCAAGATTCCCAGCATTTCGCGGTCAGGATAGTTTTCCCAGGGCCGAACCAAAACGTTACTGATCAAAACGGCAGCGGCGGCGACGGGGTGAAAAAGGCCGATGAAGATGCTGGAACCCAATCCGATCGCCAACAGGACTTCGCTTGGTCCCGCCAGGACCAAGACCAGCCCAGTCATGGCTGCAATCCCAATGATGATCATGAAAAAGATCGGGATGGGAATTCGCATCCACCCGAACTTGAAACCGTAGCGCTTGAAAAGAAACCGAAAGACCTCGATGGAAACCAAGGTCAGGAAAGCGCCGACCATGAGATGCATGAGAAGTGCTTGTAGTTCCACCTAGGCTATTTTTCCTTTTTGGGAAGAAGCAAAGTCCCTGTTCCTTTGAACTGCCAAGAAGGGAGACTGCCCAAAAAGGGCGCATCGAAAACTTGAGTCGCGATCGTAGGATTCGCAAAAGTTCCCTTCTTTAGTTCCAAAAACAAAATCAGCAAGACCGCTAGCACCAATCCCAACGCGAAGCCGATCCCGGCAAATACGCGTTTCTTTGGAAAGGTAGCGATCGCAGGAATAGATGGGTCTTCGATCACAGGAAGGTAGGTGTACGTTTCCATCGATTTTTCCATGTCGATGACGATGTTCAAAAGATTTAGTTTCTTTAAAAGTTCATCGTGCATGTCCAACAAAGCACGATGTGACCCAGAAATGGAATTTTCGCCAGGAACCTTGGTTTTGGCCGAAGCACGTTCTTTACGGTCCGCGCTGGCTTTTTCCGCGCGAAGCCGTTCAACCTTCTGCTTTTGACGTACGACGTTCGGGTGCTGCTCGGTGTACTGATTCTGAAGCGACATCAGGCGCGCTTCTTCGACTTCCAATGATTCCGGGGCATCGTTGCTGTTTGCCGCCTTGGAAAGGCCCGATCGGCTCATTTCCATTTTCAATTGATTCAAGTTGTTCTGGATCGCAGTGCGCGCACGGGTCAAACGGGCCAGGCGTTCTTCCACCAGCGTCGAAATCATTCGTTCCAGGACCATCTTGGTCAAATTGTAGGAATTCTCGGCGGTTCGTGCTCCGACAGAAATCATATAGTTGTTCGAACCAATCCCGACGTACTCAATTCGCTTCAAAAGGTATTCACGTTCAACCGTGCGATAAGGGTCACCTTTGGGGTACAGAAAGTACCCAAACTTTTCGCCCAGTTCTTCTAAGAATTCGTTGCTCAGGGCGACGCGAAGTAGCGCCTCGCGCTGTGATCGGTATTCGTTGGGGTCGTGTGCAGCCGGCACCAAGTCTCCCACCAACGGCACTTGGAAATAGGCAGCTGGAATATTCAGGACTGCACGCGACTGATAGCGTTTTTCAAAAAGGTAGGTGGATCCAAATCCGGCCAAGGTCCCGACGACCACGCAAATGGCCGCCTTGATCATGTGTCTACGTCCGATCGCAACGATTTCTTGGAATTGAATCGTATCCGAGCCGCTCATTGGTTCTTCCCAAAGTTATAGACCGAACCCAAAATCGGGATTTCCCAGTCTTTCATTTCGTTTTTGATCTTTCTAAAATCTGCAGTGCCAACGGTCTTGGGCGACAGCACCATGACTGCAGCGCCGGCAGTCTTTGAAACGATGATCGGGTCCATTCCGTCGGGGCTGTTTGAATTCACAGGGGACGTGTCAAAGATCATCAAATCGTATCGGTCCCGGTTCTTTTCGACCAATCCCTTCAATTCAAAATCGACCGGGTCTCCGGTTCCGGGTCCTGAATTCAAGGGAACAATCAGATCCACTACTTTAGCCGCTGCATTTTCTGTGGTGGCGGCGCTGAAAATTCGTTCCAAGTGAAAGCGGCCTGCTTCGGGCTGAGCGCTGGTGTCGATGACCAAGACTTTCTTTTTCAGAAAAAACGCAGTCCCCACTGCAAGCACAGCGACCAGAAAAGTTCGGCCTTCGGATTTTTCAAGGCTGATCACCGAAATTGAATTCAAGTCCCTTTTCGCAAGCTCATCGTTAAAGCGGTGAACCAGGCGTTTGATTTCACCCAGGCGCAGGTACTGAAAAAGCGATTGTAGCTGCTTGTCCTCGGTCATGACTTTTCAAGGCCTCTGTAGATGGAAATCAAGTCGGTGACCCAGCGTTTACCAGAAAATGAACGCGCGACGTGAGCCTGAAAAGCAGGACCCATTTTTTCCCGACCGGCGCGATTGGCGATCAGTTCGGTCAGTTCGTCAGCAAATCTTTGGTTCGGGCTTTCTACTGGCACCAAAACCCCAAGATCAGAATTAGGCATTAAGTCTAGATTACCATCGACTTGCGTCGCAAATACAGGGGTTGCTCCCCATCCGGCTTCAATTAGATTGATCGGCAATCCTTCCGCATCCGACATAGAAATGACGATGTCGAATCCACAAAGCTCATTCCCCAGGCCGGTTCGGTAACCCATCCAATTCACCCGGTGATCCAGGCCTAAATCACGGCATTGCTGGTGCAGTTCGGATTCAAGTGCGCCGCTTCCAAAAACGACAAGTCGCCAGTTAGGCAGGTTTTTCCCACTTTTTTCAATCAAGCTGACGACTTCCAAAATTCGGTTCAGTCTTTTTTCCGGCGAAAGCCTTCCCACGAACCCAACCAGCACCGTGTCCGGGGTGATGCCTTTTTCAGAAAGTTTCCATTGTGACCGGATCTGCCTAGACCGTTCGGGGCGTTCGGCAATTGGAACCAGGGTCCGGTCGACACCATTCAGGTGGGCGATGACTTGATCGTCTTTTAGGCCTCGATCGACTAGTAGCTTTCGATCCGAAGTGCAAACCGCCAGAACGCGGTCAAAAGACGGAAGAATAAACCGGCTATAGAACCATTCGTAAGCTTTGACTTTGAACCCGCTTCGTCCACGAACTCCGTGGTGGGTGGACAGGATCTTCCAGTTTCGGGCCCCGCGCTTTTCGGAAATCCGAGTCGCCGAAAGGGTGTAAGTCGATGCCTTCACGTCGTGGGAATGTACGATCGTGGCGTGCAGTTCTTCCAGAAGGTTTGAAAATTCTTGAACAGCTTTGCGATCGATTCTTGAACGAATCCAGATTTCACGAACGGGCAAACCAAAGGACTTGACCCAGTCGACGACTTTTCGACTTTCCGCTTCGCGCCGACTTTCACAAAGAAGGACGACCGTAACTGCGACGCCCTGATCACGGACCAGGGGAAGGGCGGGCACCACCAGCGTTTCAGGTCCGCTCACGATCGTTGAATTGAAAACCTGCACCAACATGACTACTTCTCGATTTGCTTAATCACTTTGGCGGGACTTCCAGCCAAGACACTGCGATCCGGGTAATCCCCGCGGACGACGACCGATCCGGTGGCGACCACGCAACCGTTTCCGATCTTTGCGCCCTTCAAAATGGTGACGTTTGCACCCACCCAGACATCATTTCCAATCACAATGGGTTCACCCGGAAAATTCCATCCCCGCGACGCCCATTCTTCTTGAACGGGCGGACTGCTTGGGGCGGCGAAACGGGGACGAAAGTTTTGAACCAGGTCTCGGACCTGAAGTGCACGAAGTTCTGGATCAATGGGATGCGGATCAAAATCTTCGATAAAGACGTTCCAACTGGAAAGAAAGCGCTCACCGATCGTGATTCCGTACTTCGAGACGATCTTGATGTCTCCTAAGACGGATTCTTTGCCGATCTTAATCTTGCCGTTTTGGTAAGCTTCGATCTTCGCATTTTCATAGATAATGGTGTCATCCCCGATTTCAATTGATGCAGTCGGTTCAGCCATGACGGACTTATTCTTCTGCAGGCGAACGTTTCGGCCTAAACGCACTTGCTTCAAAGAGAAAATCGATCGCGAAAATGCCGCTAGGGTGAAAAGTGCAAATCCGCGGATGGATCCGTAAAGGTGCGCTCGCCGATGCAACACCACGTAAAGGACTTTGCCTAGGAATGATTTGGGCTTTTTAACGGTCATGGGATGTCCTTGGCACTTTGAGCGGGATAGAGCTTGGCATACTGGCCAGCCATGGCCTTTAAAGAAAACCTTTCGCGAATCCAGGCGGCCGAACTCCAGTGTCTTGCATAGTACTGCTGGGATCCAAAGTCCGATTCGCTTAGGACCGCTTCGATTTGGCGTGCTCCGCTTGAAAAGTCACCCAGTGAAAACTGCTTTGAAATCGACTTTAGGAATCCGTGCCCGTCGATTTCAGAAAGCACGGCAGGAAGTCCCGCGCCCAAGGCTTCAAGTGGACCTAAAGGCATACCTTCAAACTTAGAACATGAAATAAACAGGTCAGATGCCGCAAGCCACTGCTGGGGCACCTTGGTTCCGTCAATAAAGATCACCCGGTCGCGATCGGGCACCTTTGAAAATGATTCCAAGACTTGGTTCCGTTCGCCCGCTTCAGCTTCGGGGCCGACCACCAGCAAAACCGACTTCGATCTGACTTTTGGGTCTAGCGATTCCCAGACGCGGGCCATATCCCGCTGGCCCTTCACCGAATGCAATCGGGCAAGGTACAAAAGCCAAAGGTCTGTCGAATGGGAAGGCATCAAGGATTCACGAAGTCCGATTTTTTCCACACGGCTTGCGACAGGATGGTCTGGAAATGAAACGCCGTTATGAATGACATGAATCCGATTCTTTGAAATCCCAAGGTTTAAATAGGGTTGAACCAGGCTTTCGTTAACGACCGTCAGCTGATCGACAAATGACGTAAAGATCTTTTCGTACAATTGGTAACGCTTGTGCCGCCCCAAGTGAACGAAGCTGTGTTGGGTGTGGACGACGCGGACACGACCCAAGGTCAGAACTTTCACGATCACGGCATAGATCAACGTTCCCATGTCGTGTGAATGAATCACGTCGATTTGGTTGTTGAAGATATTCTTAATCAGTCTTGCGACGGTCTTAAATGAAAAACCGGGACCCTTGTTCAAAGCATCAACCGGAATTCCTGATTCCAAGAACTCCTGAATCAATGTTTTCCGAGTGTAATTCTTCGCGTCTTCGTCTGAATCGTGTGAAAAGACGGAGACGTTCCAATTGGAAGTCTTTTTCAAAGTCTGACCCAAAGTCAGAACGACCCGTTCCAGCCCACCTATGCCCAAGTGTTGGGTGAATAGCAGGACGTTTCCCCCTAAACCTAAATGACCGGCGGCGTGCTTTCGAATTCGATTCAGGAAAAGCAAGGTGATCGGAAAATACAAAATAACCAAAGCGGGTCCATAGGTAAGCAACCAAGCCAGTTCGCTGAAGGATTCCGGTTTGAACCAACGACTTAAGAATCCCAAAGCGGCGCTGGTCAAGGCGAAGATCACGATTTCCAAGCTGGGGATGAATTCTCGAAGCTTCCAACCCGTTGACTTTGAAATGTACCGAATCGCATAGACCTTGAAAGCCAAGCGGGACAGGATCATTCCCCCCAAGGCGCCAAATGCGGCAAATTTATAGCCCAAGACGAAACAAAGAATCGGCGCCAAAGGCGCAAAAGCCGTAAAGCTTTTCAGGATCCACTTTCCCTCGCCGCGCGCACGCGGAACGGCGTCTTGGGGAAAAATCAAAAGTAAGTAGCTTAGGGCAAAATACCGCAGGTACTGTGCCGCGCTTGAATACTGATCGGTAAAAAGAAGTTCGATAATGGGTTTTGCGAAGACGATCAACCCGGTCACGGCCGGGATCAGAATCCAGGCCAGCTGTTCAACCGCGGATCGGTAGTGAAGCGCCGCCTGCTTGCTTTGGTTTTGGGCAAATGCTTCTGACATTCTTGGGATCATCACCCGTGTCACGGACTGTTCCAAAATCATCAGCGGAGGAATGCTGAGGCACCCAATGGCGTAGATTGCGAAATCACCAGGGCTAAGGACGTTTGATAAAATGAATTGGTCTGCAGAAAGAGCGACCACCCCAAAGACCCAAGCGATCGAAACAGGAAAAGAGTATTTCCAGATTTCCGCTAAAATTTTCTTATCGAACTTAAAACTGACCAGTTTCGAATTGAATCCAAAGGCCATGTTCGCAGTCGTTTTCAAAAGCGCGACCACCGTAGAAACCAAAAGAACAACGGCTAGACTTCGTGACCACCAAGCAGAAATCAGAATGACCGACGATCGAATCACTTCCGATCCAGAAACATAAGCTGCGCCTGACCAGATTCGGCCAGTGACGATCAGGGATTCTTCATAAAAAGCGGCTGAAACGGAACCCAAGACTGAAAATGCGAAATAAAATGCATATTCCAATGGCCAAGAAAACTTTGCCGAAACCAGCGGGGAAGCCAGTAAAGCCAGTGCAGTCATGATCAATGCCGAAATGAAAATCATTCCGTTTGAAAAGCGAATTGCCTGACGACCGCGTTCCCCTTGACCCGCCCAGTAACCCAGACCGCTGATCAAGCCCGTGGTCAAAGAAAAAGCAGGAACGATCGTCAGATAAAGAAAGAAGATCTTAAAGTGGCCGACATCGTCCGGCGTCAGAAGGCGCACCATCACCAGTGGCACGAACATATTGACTAGTGCCGAAGCGCTCGAAAGCAGTGATATAGGCCAATGCGATGGACTCTTGTTGTTGATAACGGCCTCGAATCAGTTCTAACCCAGCTTAGGTTGTGCTCCCGTGGAAGCGGTCGCGCGCGTCCTGCGCCGTGGAAGCGTAATGTATTCGTTTCCGAACAACATCACTTTAGCCGTCATGAGCATGATGACAATGTCCAAGCGGATGGACATGTGTTGAATATAATAAAAATCGTACTGAAGCTTCAGTTTTGATTCTTCAACCGATGCCGCGTATCCAGCGCAGACCTGTGCCCAACCCGTGATGCCGGGGCGAACGTCGGTTCGCAACCAGAACAAGGGAATCTGGTCTTTCAGATCGCGATAGATTTCGGGCCGCTCGGGTCGCGGTCCCACCAGCGCAAGTTCCGAACGAACGACGTTCCAAAGCTGTGGAAGCTCGTCCAGACGCGTTTTGCGGATGAATTTGCCGACTTCGGTGACCCGCGTGTCACCCTGTTTCGCCCATTGGATGCCCGCGACTTCTGAATCGGTACGCATGCTACGGAACTTATAAAGCATGAAGACTTTGCCCAAGTAGCCCGTTCTTCTTTGCTTATAAAGGATGGGCCCTGGTGAATCTAACTTGATGGCGATGGCGACCAAAAGAAGGATCGGAGAAAGAAGGATCAATGCGACCAGTGCGATCACGGGTTCAATGGTTTCTTGAATCAACCGATTGAAACGGATCCAAGGGGTTTGGCGGGTCGCGGACGAAAAGAAGCTCCAGACGTCGATGGTGTCGACGTCGATCCGGCCGGTCATTGCCGCAAGTGCGACTCGACGGTCGATGATTGGAAGTCCCAAGACGTGGGCACGGAAAAGAAAGCGGTCCACTTCCATGTCCTTGGATCCCGCGCGTGAAAAGACGATCAAGTCGACACGGGGCTTTAGGCCCGGAGCGAATTCTTCGTTGACCTGTTCGTCGGTCAGAACGTCGGCTTCACGATTGAAACCGGTTTCTTCCATGGCTTCTAGGAAATGAACGCGTTCTTCGGGCGAAAGGCGCAGAACAATCCGGCGTCTTTGGATGCTGGAAACGCGAGTGGTGATCATCACGTAGCCCGCGAAAATCAACACAGCGACCATGGGAATTGAAATGACCTGACGGAAGAAAAGCGAAGAAGAATATCGGAACACCGTCGCGTGGGTCAGCGCCATCGGAGTAAAGGCAACCGCCATCGCAAACAAAAGAAGAAGGAAATCGCTTCGGCGTGGACTGACGCGAAGGCCGTTGAAAAATCCGATCGACGACAACGTGTAGGTCGCCAAAAGGCCCGTGCCCAGCGACAGGCCGACGCGGGTTAGGAAGTATTCGTTCCACTTGGGTCCTAACAAATAAAAGTAGTAACCTGAAACCGCCACCCAAAGAAAAATCCAAAGGCGATTCAGATCCAACTTCATGATCCATTTATCAAGCAATGCTTTTACTTCCACCGTGACATTCCTTTTCCCGAGACCAAGTAATAAGGCGCTAAAAGAGAGACCAAGCAAGCATCGCTGAGCATCTGGAAAGGACGAGCCCCCAGAACAGCAACACCAGCCACCAACCCACACACTGAAACGATGATCGAAACGACTGGACCCACAATCAGCGCCGTGGCCAAAACCAGCGCAACCATCCAGTAGGCCCAAAGCAGGCGAAACACGCGACGAAGTGCAACCAAAGCCGCGACTTCATTTCGCGCCCAATCTTTTAAAAGGATCGAGCGAATCCATTGCAAGTTTCCGATGACCATGCGTTTTCGGCGCGCGAATTCGCGAACCGGCTTTGCGACCGGGCCGACACCCACGGCTTCTGGGCAATCCCAGGTACCTAGGTGGGTCAGATAAACGATTTTGGATTCCGGGTGGCGAAGTCGAATCGACATGGCGATAGCGACGTCGTCATTCAACCAATGCGATGACATGGATCCCAGATGTTCAAGCGCTTCGACTAACTCTTTTCGACGGTAAAGGACCGAAGCGCCGTGAACGCTAACGGGACCGCCCGCTTGGTTTTCCATCGCTTTCAACCAAGTCTCTAGATTCCAGATCGCTTCTTCGACTTTACCGGCTGAAGGATTGCGATAGGTCGGGGAAAGCCCTACTACGCCGGACTTCTCGCATTGCACGACGGATTCAACCAGGAAGTTCGCCGGCCAAATGATTCCCGCGTCGGCTAGAACGATCCAGTTCGATTTTTCAGTTTTTGCGACCAGCTGGTTGATGGTCTTCCATTTTCCCTGTCCAGGGTTTGCTTCAAAAATCTGGACGGGAAAGGCCTTAGCCAACTGAACGGTTCGGTCATGGCAACCATCGGCTCCCAAAAGGACTTCCACTTCGATTTCCGGGCGAACCGACTTTAGGGCCGAAATCGCTGCTTGGATCGAAGTCAAAGTCTGAACAATAGTGGCTTCTTCATTGTGTGCTGGAACAATGATTGAAAAGCGCGACACCTTTTCAGGCGCAGCCGGGCGAATGGGAACCACTTTTGGAACTGAACGGCTGGCGACCCATGGAAAAAGCCAGGTCATCGCCGAAACACCGAACGCTGCGATCAGGATGAAGAACAACGTGATCATAGAAGCTCGGCCAGTCCCTTCTGAAGATCAACGCTGGATTCCCAGTTCAAAACTTGCTTCGCGCGTTTTACGTCGGCCAATGAATGAGGAACATCGCCTTCGCGCGCGGGTGTGTTGATCAGCTGGCTGCGACTTTTTGAAACACGAAGGATGGTTTCACCCAGTTCACGAATCGTGACGGACTTTCCCGTGCCCAAGTTAATGCCTTGGCCGTCGCTGTTTTTTGGATCCAAGCGAAGCGCGGCTAAATTGGCCCGAGCGATGTCGATGACTGAAATGAAGTCGCGGGTCTGTTCGCCACCGCCGTGAAGCTGAAGGTCTTTTCCTTCGCGGGCCAGTCTTGAAAAAATCGTGATCACTCCTGAATAAGGCGAAGTTGGGTCTTGACCGACACCAAAGACGTTGAAGAAACGAAAGACCACAGCGGGAACTTTGCGGTGTTCACTGTACAGGCGGATGGCCTGTTCCGACGCAAGTTTTTGATTGGCGTAAAAGGAAAGGGGATGATCTGACACGTCAGATTCGCTAATTGGGACATTCTTTTTTCCCGCTTTTCCGTAAACGGCGCTGGATCCTGCAAAAATAATCTTGGGCATGGATCCGGTTCGTGCGCCTTCTTGCTGAATCGCTTCAAGAACCTGGATGGTGCCCATGAAATTCGTCGCGTAGCTTTCGCCGGGCTTTTCTTGGCATTCGCCGACGTTCACGATTGCCGCGAAATGGTAGACTGCGCTGCAGCCTTGAATGGCTTTGCGTAGATCCGATTCTTTGCGAACGTCGCCGTGCAAATAGTCGACCCCGTCGACCGCATTTCTTGGATCTTTCAAATCCAAGCTACGCACGGAAATTCCTTCACGGGTCAGAAGACGCGCGACGTGAGTTCCGATGAATCCCGCGCCACCCGTAATCAGCACGGTTGATTTTTTTTGGTCCGAATGGTTCGAAGCATTTCCCATTTTAACGCCCTGTGTCTAAACTTGGGTGCACCGTATCATAGCCTTCTTTCAAACGGCGAACTATTTTAGTCGAGAATCGCCGCAATTCTGGGTATAAGCGATCGCATGCGACGCAGATTCAATCGTAAACATTTAATTTTATTCGTTTTTATGGGGATCGCTTTTTCGCCGGTTTCAAAAGCCGCGGCAAGTGACCGTTATATGCCGCGTGGAATTGGCGGTGGCGGAGCCATGTCCGGTCTTTCCTTCAGCCCGGTTTCAAAACTTTGGTTCGTCGGGACTGACATGGGAACTTTGTTTCGAAGCACGGACGAAGGAAAGTTTTGGCAGGCGATCAGTCACAAAGAAATTCAGTTCGATTCAGACCTTTCGAAAAGTTCCGGCGTGGGATTTAGCGCCGATGCTAAAGTGGTTTTCTTCGCGCGAGGCGGAAAGAATCCAAAGCGAAGCCTAGACGCCGGAATTCACTGGCAACCGATCACCGTACCGCTGGAAAAAGAAGAATTCGTCAGATATTGGGCGGCTGATTTTTCAGATAAGAATCTGATTTTCTGCGCAACCAACCAGGGTTTGATCCGAAGCACAGACGGCGGCGGAACCTGGAAGCGCGTGTCGGGTTTAAGCGGCGACAGCACCGGAACAGTCGTCCTGCAAGGAACAGTTTTTCACGCCACGACCAAAGTGATTTTCACTTCGAAGAATAAGGGAAAAGGATTCGATGCTTGGCATGCCCCGGAAGGCCGCGGAATTCGCGGTTTTTCGGCCGGAATGGACGAAAAAGCAATGACCCTGGCATACATCGATAACGACGGTTCAAGCGCCTGCAAGTGGGTCAAGTACGTCGACGACACCAACGCCAAACAAAAAGAAGATACGATTGCGGATTGCGGATTCGTTTGGGTCATGACGGTACCGGCGGCAAAGGGTTTCGAAGCTGCCCCGTCATTTACAAGACAAGACAAAGATGCGGGTCGTTTCATTCGAATGGCGGAAAATGATTCGCAGACGATTTACATCACGGGCGGAAACTGGGCCCGGCAGTACGGAAACAAAGTGTGGGTCAGCCAGAATGCTGGAAAAACCTGGGCACTTCGTCTGCACTTGTACGATTGGGATACGCGTCCCTATCAGCCGTGGCCGCGTGAAAAATTAGAATACAGCGCGGTCGGTCTGGACGTGGGTTGGGACGATGGCGTTTATCCCAGCTTTGTTGTGAATCCGAAGAATTCATCCCAAGCAGGCGGATCAGGCTACTATTTTGTGCACGTCACCAGCGATGCCGGAAAAACTTGGAAGGCGCCATTCACGCAATTTGCGGACAAAGGCGAACGTGAAAAAGGGAAGGCCTGGAAAAGTGTCGGTCTTGAAGTCACGTCAGTTCAAAAGCTGAAGTTTCATCCCAAGAACCCAAAACTGGCTTACGCGGGGATGGCGGATTTGGGGGGTCTGGTTTCCGAAGACGGCGGCGAAAGTTGGAGAATTTCAAAAGCGAAGTACAACACCAATTATGATTACGCCTTTGACCCAGCGGAAGTGGACACGGTCTATGCGGCATCAGGCAGTATTCATGATTTTCCTTTGGGCAACAATTCCATCATCGACGGAGCCGCCGGCGGCATTTTCAAGTCCAAAGATCGGGGCCGCAGTTGGACTCGAATCACTCCGGACAATAAAGAATGGACCACCCAGTTTTTGTCCGTCGCCTATGATTCGCATAGAAAAGTGATTTATGGCGGTACCCGCGGCCGAGGTATCGGTCGATCCACCGACGGCGGAAAAAATTGGCAGTATTTCAACGATGGCTTTCCGGAAAGCGGCAAGATCATTCCCCAGATCGAAGTCGATCCGACAAACGGGAACATCTACGCGCTTCTGACCGGTGATGCACAGACTTATTCCAATCAAAAGCAGACCGGAATTTATGTTTTGAATCAGTCCGAAGGTGCGAAGAAATGGAAGCTTTTGCGTGGAAAAATTCACCTTCCAAAAGGGGTCGCAGCGGGCACGCAACCGTGGTGGTTTCCTTCGGCGTTTGCTGTGGATTATTCGGAATCCACCAGAAACGTTCTTTGGTTAACGGATATTGAAAGCAAGGGTTCGTGGTTGGCTTCCGGTGTTTGGAAATCCACCGACGGTGGTGAAAATTGGGTTCGATTGAAACAGTTCACGCATCCAACGATGGTGACCATCGATCGAAAGAATCCGGACCGAGTCTACATATCGGGACTTTATCGCGTGGATGGATCCTGGGGAGAAGGCGGCGCGATCTACACGACCGATGGCGGGCTGACCTGGAAAAAGAATGAAAACATCCCTCTTTTAGCGAACTTGGATGGAACGGTGCTGGATCCGAACAAACCGGGTCAACTTTTCTATCTTTTCTTTGGGGGCGGGATGTTTTATGGACCTCAGCCGAAGTAGCGCTCGCAAATGATCAAAGGTAAAAAAGAAGTTCTTTCGCGGTTGATGGGGGTCACGGGTTTTCACCGAGTGATGAAGACCGCGCATTCTGGACACCTGACCATCTTCAATTACCACCGCATCAAGGACGACAGTCCGAATTTCAAAACCGACTTTGACGACGAAGTTTTTGGACCATCAGTTTCGCAATTGGAAGAACAGTTGAAGTGGTTAAAGCGAAACACCACCGTGATTTCAGAAGACGAACTTCTGGAATCGCTTCGAAAAAAGACCCGCCTTCCTAAGCATGCGACGATGGTGACCTTCGATGACGGTTACGTGGATAATTTCACGCATGCGCTACCGGTTCTGAGCGCCCTTAGGATTCCCGCAATTTTCTATATCCCCGCCCAGGTGATGAACGATCGAAGTTTAGGGTGGTGGGATCACATCAGCTATCTTTTGAAGAAAACACACAAATCAGAAATTCTGCTTCGAGGAATTCGTCTAAGACTTAGCGACTGCCGCGAACGTGCTGGGCAACCGCTTTTCGAAGTCATGAAGCTTCAGTCCTTTCAAGAAACTTCCAGCCTGGTTGAAGAACTGAGCCAGGTTTGTGAAGTTCCAATCGCATCCCATGACATTTGCAGTTCACAGTTGATGACCTGGGACCATCTTCGATCCGCAATCAAGCAGGGGATCACCATTGGTTCGCATTCCAACACGCATCGAGTTCTGGCGACACTGCCCTTGGCAACGCAATTGGAAGAACTGCGATCTTCCAAGTACACGTTAGAAAACACACTCAGCATTTCGGTGAAAACCTTGGCCTACCCGATTGGCGGGTACGAGCATTTCAGCATTGAAACCATGGATATGGCCAAACAGCTGGGGTACGAAGCCGCATTCACATTCACCAACGAAATCAACGATTTAGATGCCATTCATCCTTTCTGGATTCGACGAATTTCGCCCCCCGAAAACCTTCTGCTTTTTCAGGGAGCCATTTCGTGGCCGCAAGTCTTCATCAAACGAAGAACCGATCTGAAGGAACCGCAGCTGTCACGCCAAGTCTAAATTGACGCGATGCATGATTTGGGTTAAACCCTCGCCCATGAGAAAAATCACGCTCTCTTTCCTGGGGTTTTGTCTTTTGACTGTTGCGTCTTCAGGTTGCGGCCTTCGCGATCGTTTAAAGGCGCACAAGCAACAGGAAACCGATCGCGCCGCTGAACGTAACGCCGAAAAATCGCGCGAAATTGAAAAGGGTTATCAAGCTGAAGACGCTGAACTGGCGCAAAAGGAATTTGAAATTCGCCGCCGGTATTTGTACGCGCTTGAAGGCGATTATGTCGGCACCTTCGCTGCCGTCACCACTTCTCCGGACGCGAAAGCTGTTCAAGCCAAGATTGAAGTTCGCATTCAAGTTCAACATGACGTGAATCCTGCGACGATTCGTTTGGCTCCGACTGCGGGTGAAATTCGTGCTCAGACCGAAAGCATGACTTTGCAGTTTGAAGTCACCGAATACGTCCCAGCCGTAGCGAGCGAACCAGAAATGCCGCTGTATTGCGTGCAAGGCGAATTGAAACCCGATCTGAAAAAAGGAATCATTCGCTTTGTTTGCCCAGGGACCAGTTCGGTGCCTGGACGCGATTATCAATTTTCTTTGGATGACCTTGGGATCAATCCAAAAGATCAACGCACCTTTGATAACATTCTTCCTCGCAGCATCGATACCAGCAGTGGTTTGGTGGCCGGAAGTTTGAAGGACGTTTCAAGTCTGAATCTCAAGATCATGACCCCATATGGGAAGCAGTTTTTTGGAAAACTAGATAGGTAAGTCATCCGTGAAGTCCATGCAGCGTGTTTTTGAAGCCATTTCGCCAGTCATTTGTCTTTTTTTGTTTTCGAACTGCGCGACCAAGAAAGTCGAAGAAGGCCCAACCCATCGTTCTAGCGCCGCGTACGAAACGGTTCGCCGTTCCTTGATGAAATCGGATCGAATTTCCGCGGGCAACACGATTTCAATCGACTACAGCGCGGACCAAAAGGTTTCTGGCACTTACAAAGTGGATTACGACGGTCGCGTTCAAATGCCTTACAACGTGAATGTGAAGCTTTCGGGTTACACCACCACGGAAGCCAAGGACATCATCGCAAAAGCTTACAAGTCATACGTCAAATCAGCGCCGACAATTCGGGTCGAAATCAAAGAACGCAGTGTCTGGGTTGAAGTCCGCGGCGAAGTCAAAAAATCGGGCCGCTATCTGGTTCGCTTTGACATGCCTTTGGAAGAATTGATCACGCAGGCAGGCGGATTTCTTTATGAAGGAGAAGGCGCGGCTGCTTCTGCTGGTCAGCGTCCAGAATTTCTAAGAATTGTTCGTCCGTCATTGGATTCTGACGAAACCAGTTCAGGTGAATCCACCTGGTTCCAATTGGCAGAATACTTTTACCAGTTTGATACCGAACCTGACTTTCTGTGGCGCGGTGGTGAACGACTTTTCTTTCAAACAGCGGCTCCGGCCGATGCCAAGGTGAAGAAGCGTTTTCAGACCGTTACCGTGATGGGCGAAGTACGCGATCCAAAGGAACTTCCCGTTCTACCAGGCGCAGATCTATTGACCTATATCAGCCGTGCAGGCGGACTGAACACCGGTGCCGACGTGACCAGTGTTGAAATTGTTCACCGTTCCGGTGAAAGTCGCCACACGGTCAACATTCTGAAGAATCAAATGATGGATCAGATCAAGGCCGGCGATGTGATCATTGTCCGGACCATCCCACCTCCAGAAACTTCTGCGGTGATGGAATTGGTCCAGATCGCCCAATCAGTCGCGACCGTCACGCTTTCGGTCGTGGCGATCTTGATGCTGTAATTACGGATCAATAATATTGGCCAGTTCCAGACGGGCTGATTCCCAGATGTCTGGGTTGGTTGGCCAGCTGATGTCACAGCGTTGCCAGGTTGGGTCGCTAGCTTGCGCCACGCCGTTTTCCCAAAGAACTTTTGCAACCATCTGGTCAATAATCTGGCTGACGCGAACTGGATTAATGGCTCGGGCCATTTCCAGATAGTCAACGTCCTGAATTCCCCGGCGCCAGTGCTTCAAGCGAAGGCTGGCGATAGGGCCATTAAGACCTAAAGATGCCGAAGGGTAAACGCGATCAGTGCCCGGGTAGAACAAGACGCCATCACCATTGGAATGGTTCCAGCCCGATTCTCCCAGATTGGCGTTGTTCGTGGAACCCAATCCGAAAGTCAGTGCGCTGCTAAACACGTTCGTCTGACCACGACCGCTTTGATAGTCGTTATAGTAGGTGCTTTCCCAGAAGAACCAACGGTGGATGCCTTTTTTGTATTGTCCCCAAGGCAGCTGGCGAAGCGCGACGCCGTCGTCTTCAGTCGCAAAGGATCCACTAGCGGGTCGTTTGCCGTTGTAAGCGTAAAAGCGCTTCGAAGGGTTGGCTTGAACCGATTGCGAAGCAGCTTCCCAGGCATCTTTAGGTGCGACGGCAAACCAACTTGCGATGATTGAAAGCGAAGGTGCAGCGGTTAGTGTTGGTACCAATGGGGCCGTTGCGAAGGTCATTAAATTTGCTCCGGGACCGGTGCTGGCTTTTGCCCATGAAGCCCACTGTTCGGTTTGGGCTGTGTCGGTGCTTTCGTCGATCAGGTACAAGAAGCGTTCGGTAGAAGGGCTGTTGTTCTGAAACCAGGTTTCCCACGCATCCATACGCGTGTTCATCGAGGCTTGCGAAGGCGTTCCCCACGAATTTTTCCACGTGCCATAGGTGTGAATTGAAAAGACCCCGTTTCCGGTGTTCACGCCAGGTCCGTCGTAACCGTTGGCTGCGGTGAAAAGTGATCCGTCCAGGCGCGGTAGCCAATCGTTTCGTGGGCGGTCCGCATTGAAAACGTCTGCGCCAGGGTTTGAATCGATCATCGAAATCTTATGGCGATGAGCAACCCTGAAATGTTTCGATCGAATTTCCTTGGAAGCCGTATCGTCAGCCGTTCCAGCATTGGGCCAAGCGTTGCCCAAGTAGCGTTGGTTGATGTCGCCGTAACCCAAATACAACATCGTTTTTGAAGTTGGAACGTCGGGCAATGTGAAGCCCCGCACGCGAAGTTCGACGGGAACGGTTTTGTTCACCACACCGTTCACCGAAATGGTGACGTTACCTGTGTAGATTCCAGCGGGTGCAGACTTTGGAACATAAATGTCGGCCCAAATGCTTTGGTTCTTTCCTGCTGCGACTGTGAAGGTCGGAACGATTTCCATCGGAACTGCAATGTCTGGATAGTACTTGTCGTGATCGGGTCGGCTTAGCCAGTTCCCCGAACCTAAACCAGTTCCAGTCCATGGGCGCTGAAAACGCTTCGGAATGTGGCGTTCGTCATAATTGTCATACGACAGAAGGCTTAAGCCTTTGATCTGAAGATAACGAACGTGGAAAAGTTCGATGTTTCGGTTCACCCAATTATAGACGTTCGTCGATGGGGTAGTGCCGATGACCGCTCCGCCTGGGCCGGTCAATTGGTTGAAAGAAACGCTGACTTGATTGACCGCTGTTGTTGCGGCTTCCAAAACCAAGTTGAATGCGACGACTTCGTTCTTAGCGGCGAAGGTCTTGATCTTGGTTCCATCCCAAACGCTGTTCACAACTGCGGATGAAGATGTCGTTCCGCGAAGTTCTTCTTGCGTTACCTTGTCGCCCCCATCGTTTGCCCAGACTGCCGAAAAAGCAGATGCGGTGCTTGCGGTGGGTGAAGGCGAAGGTGACGGAGTACTGGTTACCGTCGCACTAGGTGAAGGTGATGGACTAGGTGACGGGGTCGCAGTCGGGCTAGGCGAAGCGGTAACCGTTGGAGTTGCGCTAGGCGAAGCGGTCGGTGTCGGCGAAACAGATGGACTAGATGACGCAGTCACGGACGGGCTTGCAGATGGGGAAGCGCTAGGCGAAGCCGTAGCGCTCACCGACGGCGATGGACTGACCGTGGTCACTGGGGGGTTTCGGGGTTTGCCGGTCGCGAAAGGGCGGCAGCCTGCGCCAATGATTGACGCGAACACGAAAATCCATTGGGCCTGACGAGCAAAAGCTGTGTAACGCATAGTGACTCCCATGTGGTTAACTATAATTAACAAAATTTAGAAACACAAAGGAAATGAAATACTAAACAAGTCAGGTACTTAGAGTGGAAAAAACGGGAAGGCCGGATAAAGCACTGACTTTCGGAGGTTAAAAAGGCGACAAAATGAATCAACTGCCCGGAATGACTGGGTTTGTTGCAAAGCGGTATTTTCTTGCTTTTTAATAACGCGACGCATATAAATACGCGCCCCTATAGGTACATTGCGAATTTGTTTCAGCTTTTCAAGTGCTTGGAGCTCTATGTTTTTGAAAGTCATCGCTCGCTCTTCCCTTCTGATCACCTTGGTTGTCCTTAGCGGTTGTTACAACTCACTGAAGGAAGTGGATGGCGATTACGCGGGTGACTTTAGCCGAATCGAAAACGGAAAGCTCACGACCGCTCGGGTCGCCACTCGCGTCAATCCTTTGAGCAACGATGATTCCGATTTCTTTTTGGAACTTACGGACCAGGCGAGTCAGAGGAAGATCGCTCACCTAGAGGTGCGTCGCCTTTGGGGCAACAAGTTCACGGTAAGAAGCAATCTTCTGAATGGCAACGAAAAAATCCGAATGCAGGCACACGGAACTTGCGCAGACGAAGTTGCAACGCAGAAAAGAAAAGTGACTTCTGCAGTCACTACGATTTGCGCGCAAAAGGACGTCATTAGCCTATTTTCAACGGATCAAAGCGGCAAATATCGAGTCTTTATTTATCTGACCAAAGTGGGCAAAGAAACACCCGACGAAAAAGGAACAGGCAAGTATTCGTTGAATGATCTTTTCAGTCGAGTGATGACGGACAATTACGAATCTCGCGTCGCTTCAGAAAAGCTTTATCAGTCACATCAAGAAATCAAACTTTTCCGGTCTCAGCTTTATCCGTCCCTAAGCTTGGCGACTGTCGTTTCGTTTATCGCTAATCCCTTGTTTTCAGTTTCAACGATCGGTTCGCTGGTTCCGTTTGTTTTTCCAACCAACTGGTTCCGTTTCGATACACGTCGGGCGACCTACCAAGCCGAAGTCATGGCGTACAAATCCTTGGTCGCGAACCAAATGAGTTTGACTGAAGATATTTATCACCAGATCATTCGCGACCGTCGTGCGATTGAAACGCTGAAGTCGATCGGAAAATCGATCGACGAACGCCGCCTGATTGTGGCCCAGAACGTAGAACTGGGACTGGCGCCGGACACCGACCTTTTCGAATTCGAAGACCTTTTTTACAAAAACCGAACTGACATCGGAAAACTAGAGCAGGGCCTGGTCACGCAGTATGCGATCCTTTCACGGGGTGTTGGACTTTCGCCGCGAGACGGAATCAAGGAATTGGTTGAACCTAAGGTTCAGCCCGACCTGTCGGCGTTGAAGCCCTTGAATCCAGAAGACTTGATGGCCGCTGCAAAAAGCGGTTCTTTAGAAATTCGCCAAGGCCTTTTCCTGGAAAACGCAGCCGCCTTTCATGTGAACGCAGAAACTTTTTCATTCATCAACCCGGGCGAATGGATCAGCCTGAGCGCCGGGATTTTCCACCGTGTGAAGATCGCAAAGTCGGCCTTGAAAAGCGTCACGCTTCTTCGCGAACAAACCGAACTTTCGGTTGAATCAAACGTGATTGCACTTTGCGCGACTTACAACCAGCTTTTGGAACAAAGCCGCGACCTGGATAAGAATATCGAGAATCGCAAAAAGGTCTTGGACCGCACCGAGCAAAACTATCGCGCGGGTACCGCATCAGCTTTGCAAGTTCGTGGCGTGCTTGAAGGAATGCAACAGCTAGAAATCGAAAGGTCGAATCTGCAAAGTGCGTTTGCAGTGGTGAGCGGAAAAGTGGATCGCTTGCTTTGGCAGAAAGAATATTTGAAGGCGCTTCAACTTGACGTGAAGCAAGTCACTTTCTAAGTCCCAAGCTGCTCAGACCAACCCGATCAGCGATTCAACTGATCTTCTTGTTCGATCCATTCCAAAAGCCTTGCTTCGGCATACTGGATCGCTTTTTCGGGTGGGTACTTCGAAGATTCGATTTCCGTCGACAGACGGATCATGCTTCCTTCCGTGCTGACTTCTTGGAAGGCCAGGCGCTTGATTTGGTTCAGCGCCCATTGAATCTGGTGTCCCAGGTAATTTGCTGTTTCAACGCCATTGATTCGGTACCAGTAAATGACCAAAAGCCGGTATCCGTCTCGGTCGACAATCATTCGCATGGCGGGAAACTCACGATTCTTCAGCCGAATCGTGGTTTCCGAACGCTCAAGAAGTTCGTAACTTTCAGACCGGTAGCAAAGTTCCGGGGGATGACCGATCTTTCGACTGTTTTCGGAATGGATCCAATAGAAGTAGACCGGTTTTGAATGAACTTCGCTGGCGCCCGCTTTCGCCGCAGGGCTAAACTTAAACATCTTTGCATCGCGGGTCCCGACGATGTCGTAGACGGCCTGATCCATCGGAAGTTCTGTTGGTTTCCAGCTTTGGAGATCCAGCTTAGGAAGGGGGTCGCGCACGGCTTGCATCACGGTTCGGGTCGGTTGTTGCATTCCCGCCAGAAGGATTAAGGCCGCGATTGCAATGGTTACTGTATAAACGCTCAGGGCGCTGCCCGAGAAAATCCGGGAAAAGTCCGGCCACTGAAATGATTTCAATTGTGGCTTAGACGCCTTCCTTTTTGGCGCCCAACGGGCAGGTACCTTGACTGCGAAGGCAAGCAGGGCGATCGCGACGGCCACGGTGAAGACACCGATGATGTCGTGCCCGGTCTTTCCGAATGCGAATTCGCCATACCCCATCGCAACAAAAACACAGATGGTCAGGATGCGTACCAGGTTGGCAGCGATGGCGACGGGAACTAATGCTGCGGTCATCAGCCAGCTTCGAACCTTGGATTCTTCCAGGTAGATCAGAACAAAGCCAATCGTAAGCACCGTGAAAAGAGTGTTCATTCCGCTGCACGCGTCGACGATGGTGACGGAATGGTTGCCGAAGTGGATCTGATTGCCGATGTGAGAAAACGAAACGCCCATCGCCAACGTTGTGTAGTCAATGATGGTTGCAGCTAAGATCGTACCCAGTTCGCGAAGACCTAAGGTCATTTGGGCAACGAAAAACCCAGGAATCGGGACCAAAAGCAGAAGGTAAAAAAGAGGGAACCTATAATGATAGAAAGTTTCGCGGCCGCCAAACCACAAAACAACCCACCAAAACCAAAGGACCAAGGCCGCGCCTTGGATCACGGTGATTTGTTGGGCAGAACCCAAAAGCTGCAAAAGTAGGATAAAAACCAGGGCTGCGATCAGCGCCCATTTCGGGAAAGGCTTGAAGGAAACACGGGATTCTGTCCGTTTCCTTTCATTCCACGCCATCCATGCCGCCGCAAAAGGCACATAGATCGCGTGATCATAATACGAAACAGCTTCCTGTGACCGAACGACCAAAGCCTGAAGGCCAGGAATGAAAAAAAAGGCGGTGGCAATTGCTGCCACCACCTTTTTTGAGACTTCAACTAAGCTAAGTGTTTTAGCCTTCAAGTCGTCTAATTACTCGAGGTCTTTGTTCTTGCGGCGCGCCTTCATTGCGACGATTCCGCTGCCTGCTGCAAGAAGCAAAAGGGTGGTTGGTTCTGGTGCGCCACCGCCGCCGTTGTCCTGGCCAGGAGGATGAGCTGGGGTTTGTGGTCCCGAGTGGTTTCCGCCTTCGTTGCCACCGCCACGGCCTTCGTGTTTACGGCCACGGCTGAATGCGTTTGCATCCTGCGTTGCGATCAAAGTTGCGGTTGCGACAAAAAGAGCTACTAAAATTTTGGTCATAAAAAATCCCTGGAAAAAAAGTCCCCTAAAAAGACGGTTAAAAGATGTCGCACCTAGTAACATATTTTCTTCCGATTGATACTCAAAAATCGAAAAATTTTCGTCAACTTTTTCGACCCAATAATTACACAACCGGAGTTTCAAAAAAGTGACAATTGACTAACTGCGTCAGATACCTTAGTTAAGGTGGACCGCTGGGGAATTGCATGAAGAAAGGCTCCCGAATGGGCATGGGTGGTCTGCCAAATAGCTCAGTCATTTTTGATTCAGGCGCATCCGCCTTGGCCTTATTTTTAGGGCTTTTCGGAGCATTTGCTCGCCTTTCAGTGGCGCGTTCTGCTTCAAGGTTGACTAGGGCGGCTCGAGGGCAGTTCTTCACTTTCGGGGGGCCTAGACGCAGTAGCACTGGGATCACCCTGGGGTTCAACCCGACTCGATCAGCGCGGTCAGCGACGCATCGAAGCTTCGATGCTTGGGCGGGAAAGGCGGTTTTTGGGGTACAAAACCTGAGCACAAGCTCACAGTATTTTTGGAATAAAACCCCGACCTGGGAGGGGTCCATTCGATGAAAAGATCCTATTTGGTCACTGAACGCGACATTCGCCGATTTTCGCAGGCCATCGGCGCCCCTGAACCCAGGAAGGCAGCCGACGGGCGTCTGATTGCAGAACCCCTGTTTTGCCAAGTCTTCATGTTTGAAGACGTGCCTGTTTCTGAATTGGCTTCGGACGGATCTCCAAAGGAAATCAACGTCGACATTCCCGCCAAGCGCACGGTGGGGGGCGGAAGCGATTTTGAAATTTTTGGTCCGGTTTTTTCGGGCGACACCTTGACCGTCCATTCGAAATTGAAAGGCGTTACAGAAAAATCAGGAAAGAGCGGCACTTTGTTTCTGGTGCAAGTGGAAACCGAATTCACCAATCAACAGGGTCAGCAAATCGCCCGGGAGACCGCGACGTATGTCAAACGCGACTAGTCTTCCGAAAACCCATCGTTTGAAAATCACTCCGACAGAGACACAAGTTTTCATGTTCAGTGCAGTTACTTGGAATCGTCACCAAATCCATTTTGATTTGAATCAAGCCAAGAAAGAAGGATTTCCTGCCGTCGCTGTTCAGCGCGGGCTACTTGGAAATTTCTTAGCAAGAATGGTCACTGAATGGGCCGGTAACCAAGGAAGACTGGAACGTTTGCAGTGGAAGGTCTTGCAAAGTGCGTTTCCGGGTCAGGAACTGGAATGCATTGGGCAAATCAAGGAAACTGGTTCTTCAGTCAACCCAGGTCGGGTTATCCTAGAAGTCCGAATCCTGAATTCAGAAGACGCTGTAATTGCTTCGGGCGAGGCCGTGGTTCAACTTCATGAACGTTAGTCAAATTTTTTCAAATATTCGGGCCGCGACAAAGCGAGTCGGTCTGATCCGAGCCCTTCAGCAGTTTGTGGCTTATGCCCTAAACAAGGCTTTCGTTTTTTCTCGCTTCGACGTGATCTATCTGACGCGCGATCGATTGGTTGCCTTAAAACCGGAAAAGTACGTAGGCTATGAAACCCGCATCGCGACTGAAACGGATCTTCTTGAAATGAAGAAGGATCCGGCTTGGGAAATTACGGACGAACTTTTTTCAGGATTCAAGAATGGTGATGTCTGCCTGGTTTCCTATGTCGGAGGGAAACGAGCAGGTTACACCTGGGTGCACACAAAAGGCCAGCCCCGCTTAGTTCCAGGGCTACGAATTTCAGTTCCGGATGACTATATCTATAACTTTGCGGGCTACACGCACCCCGATTTTCGCGGGGCGGGACTTCAGCCTTATCGCCACAACCAAACACTGAATCGTCCGGAATGGAAAGATAAGAAGGGGATGATTGGATACGTGGCGGCGACCAACTTCAGCTCGAAACAGGGTCAGTCCAAAAGCGGCTATCAGCCACTGGGGACGATTCGGCTGATTGGCTTTAAGGGAAAATTCTTCGCCCTATTTTCAAAAGAACTATCCCAACTAGGAATTCGAAAGCTTTCATCATGATTCAACGACTTCGATCTGTCTTTCAGCGTTTAAGGAACCGTCTGGTCTATGATTGGATTCTTCGTTCCTATGGGATTCGAAAGCTGAGGCAGTTGAATCAAGTGTCCGATCGCAGTCACTCTCACACCTACACTTGCTTTTATCGCTCACCCGGGCAGCTGGAAGCGCTGGTGGGTCCTGTGCTTTCAAGGATCAACACGCAGGATCTAGTGATCAACATTTATGCGTGTTCCAAGGGGGCAGAAGCGTACACGGTCGCTTCAGTGATCAGCAGCCGGCATCCTGGCTTAAGCTTTCAGATTCTTGCTTCGGACCTTCACCAGGAAACGGTCGACTATGCAAAGGCAGCGACCTACACCCAAGAAGAAGTTCACGCTTGGACTGTGAAATCAGATTTTATCGAAGCCACCTTTGACCGTGTCGGAGCCCTTTATCGGGTCAAGCCATCTATTGCCTCGAAAGTGCAGTTCAGTAAGATCAGCCTTTTGGATCCAGCCGGATTGGCCAAGCACCATCGGCCAAGCCAACTGAATTTGATTCAAAATGTTTTCTGCCACATGAGCCCCGAAATGGTTCGACAGGCATTTGCGAACATCCTTCCTTTTGTGCAACCGGGGTCGGCGCTTTTGATGGATGGAACGCCGCTGGATCTTCGCGAAGAATTGACCGCAAATGCGGGCCTTCAACCCTTGGATTACAGGGTTCGTGAAATCCACGAATTCGCCCGAATGCACATTGGAGCAAAATGGTGGACCTATTATTACGGCTTAGAACCTTATTGGCCCTTGGGTCGCAATCGGACACGTCGCTACAGCACGATTTTCTTTAAGGAAAAGCGATGATCCAAGTTCGGCGTCTAAGGAATTTCGACGAAGCCAGGGCTTACCACGGTCAGTGGAATTCCATGGTCACCGGATCGGCGGCACGGCTTGGTGTTCCTTCAGTTTTTCAAACCTTCGAGTGGAATGAAGCCTGGTGGAACGCATTTGGGAACGGCCATGAACTTTTACTTTTAGCTGCGTTCCGAGGGGATCAGCTTATTGGTGTGGCGCCTTTTATGATCAGTCGGACCTGGTTTCCCGTTCCGGGAAAGAAGATTCGATTTTTGGGCTGCCCGAATTATGCAACGGATTACGGAGCAATCATTCATGTCGCAGGCGATTTGGATGTGATTTCCGAAATCAATCGGTGGCTGGGTCAGAATTCTGAACTTTGGACGGAAATTGAACTGACGAATTTGATCGAGGGCTGCCGTGAAGTATCGGCTTTTGATCGCTGCGAAAAAGGGGGATTTCGCCGTGCGCACGCTTCTTATTATTCAGACGCCCCGACGCGTGAACTGGGAGATGAGAAAGCCGACCAAGAAACGTTGAACAAGAAAAGTCTGAAGCGCCACACCAACTGGTTCAAAAGCCAGGGGGAATTGACTTTTAGGCATATCGATTCGGTTTCTGAAATGAAAACGCTTTTGAATCCATTTTTCGAGCAGCACATTGGGCGCAGGTCAATTACCCAGGCGCCCAGTCAGTTTCAGAATGAAAACCAAAGAAAGTTCTATCTAAGCTTGGTGGAAAGCCTGGGAAGTTTGGGTTGGTTGAAATTTTTTGAAGTAGGCTTGAACGGTCAGCCGATCGCGTTCCATATTGGGTTTGAGTTTGGCGGAAAGTACTATTGGTACAAGCCGACCTTTGACGTGAAATACACGAAGAAATCGCCCGGTGAAGTTCTTTTGAAAGGTTTGATTCAGTACGCGGTCGATCGAAAGCTTTCTGAATTTGATTTCACGGTGGGGAACGAAGGCTTCAAGTATCGATTTTCTAACCGGATCCGCAGGCTTCATCGCGTCCGGGCATTTCGAAGTCGCATCCATTACTTCTTTTTTTGGATGAATCTGAAAGCCCGTGATCTTTTGCGACCGGTGAAGCGGGTTTTATTCAAACCGAAGGACGCTAGCGTTCATTGAGTGAGCGCCCGTGTCCTGAAGCGAGTAGATCGCGTCGCCGCCGCATTCTGCTGCCTTCTTTTTCATCAGTTCAACCATCGCATCCGTGTGGCCACAGCAGGCGTAAACAATGCCAATTTCTTCGTATTTTTTCTTCGGGCCCTGCGTTTGATAAATTTCGATCTGCTCTGGGGTGCGCCTCGGCGCATACAAGGATCCGACTTTCGATGTAGAAAATTGGGCGCTGGCACAACCGGATGCCAGAACGGAAATCGACGATAGTACTTTCAAGTAGTTTTTCATGATCATTTCTTTCGAATCATCGTACCTGAACAGTTATGGTACGAAACCGTCGTCATTTCTGGGCGCATGGTGCAAATGTTGTTCATACAAACGCGCTTCATGGTGGTTTCGGTCGCGGTGGTGCTCGAAATTCCAAAACCGATGATCGCTTCAGCCCCGTACTTGCCGGCTTCTTCGCGTAGCGATTCAAAAACACTTTCCATGTTCACACCATTCTTGGTGCGACGGCTGATTTGGCCCAATTCGACATAGTTTTTGAATGGCTTAACGGTCTTATAAATCAGGACCTGGGATGCCGGTACCGGGGGATAGGTCTTCTTGGGTCCTTCTTGATCGAATGGAATAATGCTGACGCCAGAACAGCCGACCAGGGTCGCGGCAAAGAGTGTCAAAACCGCGACGTTTTTCGTAAATTGGATCAAGATTGCCCCCTGAATTTGCTCATGCTACACCGGCGTTCTATCCTAAATCAACGATCCCGTAGCTCAGTTGGATAGAGCGTCAGCCTCCGGAGCTGAAGGTCGGAGGTTCGACTCCTCTCGGGATCGCCATTAAGCATCAGTTCAAACAGAAAAACAGTCCGGCGGACTGTTTTGTACCTTCGAGAGGAGGCGAATGGCGGAGTCACGCGGGTACCCGCTTGCGGGTGCGTGACGAGCCCGGCCTGCAGGACGAGCGCGCTAGCCGCGAGTACCGGAAGGCGACTCCTCTCGGGATCGCCATTTTTCAAATCCTAACTGCTCGAAAGCAATTGAATTGTCGATATGGCGATTCTTGTCGACTGAACCCATCCCACCATTTTCAGCCTTGCGTAGAAGCTGACTGGCGCAGTTCTTTGTTCAGTTGCGCTTTGAACATTCTAGTGATCACCGGACGGGGCCCTCTGGATTGGACGTTCCCCCCAGAACAAAGATCCCAAGAACCGAAAACGACAGTAGGATGAGCCCGACCAAAGGCACACCCAATACCAACGGGCGACGAAGCAAATTGCGCGCAGTGGGTTCCGTGTAGCTTCGCATGGGTTACCTGACCTGTTGATTGATCAAGTTCCACACGCCGGCTAGACCGATCAGGCAAGCAATGGCGACGACCACGCGAATGGTTTCGTTCTTTGCATTGGGATCGCCCTGAATGTGCGAAAACACGTTCTTGCCTAGGTATCCCAAGGCAAGAATCGGAAGTAGGCGTCCGGTAAAAACGCCGACTAGATTCCGAAGTGTCTGTTCAATATCCGCTGCGTGCGCAGTGTTGTGAACCAGGATCGCGGCAAACCCAATCGCGACATGAGACCGAAAAAGTATTTTTTGATTTTTCATTTCTAGCTCCCTTTGTACGGAACTAGAGCAGGAAGAATGCCAGGGTAGATGACGGGCTAAGAGATTAATATATTTAGATTGTTAAAAATGACGTCCAGCGCAGTTAACGGAATAGTCCGATTTTCTAAGACTATTTTTCGGACAATTTACAACGCATCCGGATGATCTTCCACCGGAGAAGGTCCTTCTCTCCGCTTGCGCTCGACATCTCGATATGCGGGCGACAGGAAATAACCGCGACAAATTTTCGCTCCAAGATACTCAGTGCTTTGTTTCTGAAACAGCGCAACCACAATTCCAGGTTCGCTTTTCTTCGATTCCGTAAACAAAATTCGGACCTGTTCCTTGTCGCTGACTAGGATTTTTTTACCTGGGCTATCTTTAGAGACCGCCTCACTAAGATGAAAGACCTCTTTTGAACCCTGTTGTGCACATGAAAACTTGCCCGAGGACCGGTTGCTTTCGAGGTCGAATTTAGCTGGTTCCGTGTAGGCCACCATGTCATTGCTAAAGTTTGCTGAGACGTAACCACAGCTAACGAATTGAAAGAGATGATTTTGTGTTCCGGCTAAAGCTTCTGCGCCTGCAAGATACAAGAGGATTAGGATTTGCATAGATTTCTACCGGGGGAAACTCATTTTTCCAGAAATCGGCCAAAGATAGCGTGAATTTCATATTGGATAAACTCACTTTCCGGTCGGTTTCGTTGAATCTAGGTTAAATGTGTAATTTCCTATCTTGTCTCGAAGAGTGCAAGATGCGGCACCGATCCCTTCACACTCGATTTTTGCTCGGTAGATATCGTCGCTTTCGGGTGAAAATTTTTCGTCGTATCCGCTTGATCTAAGGCATTTTCGAGAGGTCTCGTTAAACTTCTTGGATGAGAATGGACTATAAAGGTACTCGAGATCGAACTTGAGATCGGCCTTTCGAACAACATTAATGGTGAGCCGATCTCTTTCGTCCGACACCTTAGCTACATCTAGTCCGCTATCAGAAATACAATTTTGAATCGCATCAACTGTCGGGCGAACGAACCACCCTGACAAAACGTCTTTAGAAATCTTGTGCTGGGTGGCACACGCGCAAACGCTAGAAACCATCAGCAACCAAGTCATTCTCTGAACCATTGAGCCCCCGAAAGTGTAGAATATGCGTAAGAAATTCGCCAAGTTCCAACCACGTCCGGCCTGGCAACTCCACCGCCTCCGCACTTACTTTCGTTCGCAACTTGAAAAAAAAGCCTTTTTTTCACCGGCCGGCTGCGCCTGAATTTTTAGGTTCCCGATCTTGGAGGAAAATTTTTTCTGAATGAGGTTAACAAATTCGTTTGTTCTAGACATGAACGCTCCTTCATCTTCGCATTTCTGCATATCTTTTGAGCAAAGTCTTCCGACTCTCATATCAATAAGGCAGCGAGTTCCAAGTTTCTGAAAAAAGATAAATGCGCCGCCGTCCTGAATTTTTTTTTCTTTCTCTAGTCGAAAGAAGACAAACCCTCGGTGGTTGCCACACTTCGAGTATGGTTCTTCTCTCAACTCAAAAACCCCACCGGCAACCGCTATTTCGTTCATTGTCTCAAGACTCTCACTCGGGCATGAGACAAACTCTCCTTCGACTCTATAAAGGATCGAGTCTGTCGGAAACTCACATCCAAAAAGACTAAAGAGTATGAAATATGTCGCTGAAGTTGCATGACGCCAACCGATGAGTCGCCTCATTTTGAAAAAGGTCCTCCAAAACCAAAGTACTCATTTTCAACAAACGAGTACAGACCAGGTAATGGGAAGCCTGCTGCACCCAGTAAGCTAACTCCTGCTATAGGAGAGTACCCGAGAGGCAACGGGATTTCCATTCCTGCTAACCTAGTGTTGACCCATGGAATTGCCGCCCATTGAATTGAGTGCGAGGCCTCATGCTTCATCAACTTTGCGATTTCAGAGGCAGAGTATGCCACACCATTTGAACTGCCTCCAACCAAATTGACTGGGCCAATCGACAACCCCCCGAAATCACTGATACCAGTGAGTTGCGCCGAAACGCCGGAAAATTCAACACCCGTGGGTGAATAAGCTAAGGCACCAAAGCCAAGCATTCCAAACCCTACAAGCGCGTTGAATGCAAACACTTTCGCATAGAACATTGTATCCGGATTATCATTGAGGATTACATGAACCAAAGTAGAAACTGTTGCGAGAATGTGGGACGAAACCAGCATGTAGCCAATAGCCAATAGCCAAGGAAACCTTCCGGTTGGATCAGCAAGATTCAAAGGATTATTGAGGACAAAAATACTACTGTTGACTACGGTCGAAGGCATCTCAGTTTTGCCGGGCTCCGGATCTTTCTGTAGGAATCTGCCTGTGTTTGGATCGTAATACCTTGCTCTGTAATAGTAGTTCCCCGTTTCCTCGTCGAACTCCCGCCCCGTGAATGCAAAATGCGTTTTCAAAGGCGGCGCAGAAGTCACTTCCAGCGAAGCCGCATCTCGAACCGAAAGAATTTTGCCAAATGATCCGTATACGATCCGTTGTACTAGCCCCGTTTCACCATAGACTTCTGTGACTGAACCTTGCCCATCCTTCAAAAAGTAGTAGTCCCCCGCGCTTTGGGCTAACCCTTTGATTCTCCCTTGCTCGGTGATCTTTACGGCAAGAACATCATCGACCACCTCGTTTCCAGGAACGATTCGATGAGTATAGAATGCCAAGAACTGGTTGTTTTCGTCGTACTCGGCGACGACGTTCTGGTCGTTGTACCCATACTTCCTGGTGAACGAAAGCTGAGGCGAATCGTTATCTACGACTTGCTTAATCACGCGTCGACCGATCGGGTCATAGGAATAGTAGATTTCACGAACAGGCACGGAACTACCCACTTCAAAGGGGAGCGAGTGCGTACCCGCAGGTCGATAAACTTTTACCCACTTCAACTGATTTTCACTGGTGTAGCCGAAGTTGGTGATTTCACCGGAAAGTCCAATGGGTTGCTTTGATGTCAGATTTCCATTCGCATCGTAGAAGTAGTAGAAGCGGTAATCTGAAGTTAGGCGTTGTGATTCGGAATCGTAGTTGTACTGACCGCCTTGGTCAGATTTTCTGTTGGATATCTTGTCATAGGAGAAGGTTTCGGTGGGAACGACGATAGAGTCTGAGGATGAAGGCAATAATGTCTTCAACTGTTGGTTTTTGTCGTAACCTAAAGTCAAGTCGTACATTCCAGACCGCCCGACGTTGGTTCGGGAACCAAGCAGGTCCCTTCCGTAGGTGTGCTCGACTGACGGAACAGGACCTGAAATTTCATCATGTGAAATTTTAGTTAAGAAACTGGAACGATCATACTCGAATGAGCTTACAGAACCTTGTCTGGTGTGAGTTTCGAGGCGACCTACCTTGTCGTAAGTGAATTCGTGCCCCTGACCGAACAGGTCTGACTGCGATTTTACCCTGCCGTAAGGGTCCAAGATAACACGCGACTGTCCGATTTGGTCAAGTCGACCGATGCTGTCGTAGCCATACCCGGTAACAACCTGAGGGTATGAAACACCTGCTTTAGAATTGAGGACCGACGAAGTCACACGCCCGAACTGTTCGTCCAAAGTAACAGTTATCTTGAACTGGCGGTTTTCCGCCTGTTTCAACGCTCCTTCGGGATGGTATTCAAAAGTGTAGTGGTCGTCTGGAAGTATCTTTTCGATTACTCGGTTCTGAAGGTCATAGACAAACCGTTTTTGGTTTCCGTTTGGATCTACTTCTAGTTCCATATTTCCATTGTCGTCATAACCATAGGTCGTGGTCTTTCCCTTTTGGTCCTTCTTTTCAACAACGCGATCTAGATCATCCAAAGTGTACTCGATTGTGTTTAGCAGATGGTCCGTCACTTTCGTTAGTTTTCCGGTATCGCTGTAAGCATATTGAGTGACCTCGTCCTCGGCGGAGGTAACCTTCGTTAGCTCGTTCCAAAGGTTATAAACGTAATTTACCGATTCACCGTTAGGATCCTTGATGTTGGTCGGATTTCCTGCCGAATCACGTGAAACGTATTCAACAACCGATGACCGCGCTGAGTCTATGCTGACGGTTTTTGTCTTTAAATTTCCAGCGCTCGAATCATACGTATATGTAGTCGTGTGTCCCAAAGCGTTTTCGACGGAAAGGATTTGGCCAAGGGGATTATACGTGTACCGCGCCAGGACCCCAGATAGCTGATCTGACGTCTCAGTCTCAAGTCCTGTTACTGGATCGTAGGTATGCGTCGTAAGCAGGAGCGTGGGTGATAGCTCTGTAACAATCTGTCCATACGAGTTATAGGTTTTCGTCCTTCGGATCCCTGTCAAGCTATCTCGCTCACTAAGAAGGTCGCCTGTTACTGGGTCGTAGACATTTTCAAGCTTGCTGTCCCAACGGTCGTCTCCCAACAAGTCGGGCGTGCCGCTGTCTCTATAGTTTCGATAGACTGCCGTCAGGCGGCCCCTTGCGTCACGTTCGATCTTCGTAACAAGCCCGTTTGTACCCTCGATCAGAGAAATATATCCGGAATCATCTGCCTTTAGCTTGGTTTCAATCCCTTTCGCGTCCTTGATTATGTTCGCAATTTCATTACTGCGAACATTCTTTAAAGTTCCAGTCTTTCCTTCACCGTCATAGTGATTGGATGCCGTCGCAGAACCCATATCGTTGATGACCACACTTTTTCCGTACGCGTTTGTCACTTTCGCGATTCGGTTCCACTCATTGTACTCAAATGTCGTCGTCTTGGAACGCTCATTGGTTTCAGACTTTAGGAGACCCGAATCAAAGTAGTCGTAGGTTCTAGTTCTCGCTTCAGGAAAAATAGTTTGGGACAACCTGTTTCCGACGTATCCAAATCTCGTTACTCTCCCTGCTGGATCAGTGACTGAATCCAGACGCCCTGCCATATAGCCATAGGTCGTTTCCTTCCCTTTTACGTCGATCGCCTTGGTCAGTTTCCCATCAGAATCGTATTCGAAGAAACTCTGAAGGCCGATCCTGTCTTTAGTGGAAATCTGCCGCCCGGAAGAATCGAAACTAACTACTGTGCCTGATCTAAAGGTTCTGGTCCAGGTTCCATCCGAATTTTTCGCCAAGGTAGAAAGGTCCTGCGCCTGTGGTTTAAAAGTTAGAAGATTGCCTGATGAATTTTGAATCGTGATTTTTCGAATTCGCTGATTACCCGAATCGACGACTAGAAGATTACCATTGCTATCCAGCTCGACCTGAGTAGGACGACTCAAAGAAGCAAAGAGGGCGGGTCCATTGTCTCCAGCAAATGTCGGAACGCCGTTACCGGCAACTGTCGAAACAATCCCCGTTGAAATGTCGACCTTTCGGATCTTGTTCCCACCGGTTTCGGCGATATAAAGAATGCCTTTCGAATTATCAAAAATCAGGCCTGTCGGTTCTTGAAGTAGAACCTTCGTGCCCAAGATGTTGTCGCCAATCGTAGAACCCGGGGCGCCGACTAACCAGGTGATCACACCGTTTGGATTCACTTTTCGAATGCTGCCGCCTTGACTTGAAATATAAAGATTTCCCAACGCATCATAGACGGCTGCTTGAGGGTGGCGAATGGATGCACTAGTCGCCTGAATGTCCGATCCGGTGTCATCGGTTTGGCCGTTTCCAGCCACGGTCGTCAGCATCCCAGTGGTTAGATCTAGAAGCCTGACCCGGTGGCTTCCTTTTTCTGCGATCACGAAGCTGTCTGCCCGTGGTCCGGGTGCCAGGCTCATGGGTTGATTCATTGAAAGCCCTGTTGCGATTGCACCATCGGGTGAAAAGTCGTGGACTGGAAGTGTTCCAGTGCTGGGTCCAAAATTGCAAACAGCGCTTCCCGGTGCGGTAAAGTCTTCGATCCTTGGAAAAGAACCATTCGACACGGGACAGTTGATGTCGCCGCTGTATCCCGGCGAATGGCAACCCATTCCACCTTCGCCATAAAGCGCACAAAGTGCATCGATCTGTGGACGAATCCCGTCGTCTACCGCCTTTGGAATTTCAACGCCTGCATTGTACGTCGGAGGCGGAGAGTACTGCTTACCAACGACTACAAGATCGGTTCCCGAGCCAGTCGCCAGGGTGATTCTGTCTCTGAATTGATCTGCGTAAAGAATCCTTCCATCGGGCAGTTTTAAGATTCCACGTGGTCCAACCCGAAAACTGTAATCGGTCCACGAGTTACTTGCTTGATAAGGATTGAGATTGGTTAGAAAGTTCGGTTGGCTTGGAAACTGCCTAAACTTCGTCATGAAGTGGGTTCCGCGGATTCTGCCTGTGAGTGATGAAGGACTCGAAACGGCAGTCAGAGCGGGTTGGCTGTCGATATAGCTATGATCTAAAGTTCCAGAATAAAGTTTTCCATCACTGCCGCCAGCGATGAACTGTGGGAAGTTCTTTAAATCGAAAGCGAAATCCATATTCACGACACGACTTTCAGTTTCTTGGTTTTTCCAAACCGTCGAGATCGTATCAGAAATTGCATATCCGGTTACTTCGCCGCTGCCTTCTTCAAGCAAAAGCAGGTTTTGATCGGGATTGATGATTCGTTGCGGGCCATCGATTCTCCAGCCTTGACCTGCAGGTCCTTGGGTATGGTTCTGAACGTATATGTTTCCGTTTTGGTCTTGCGGAAAGACCTGATTCAAAAGCTGACTTTCAAAAGTTGGGGCGTCTTCTCGGTAATAGCTTCTTTCAAACCAGCCCCAGTAACGGGTCTTTCTGGTAGCAACGACCATTCGCTTTAGCTGCACTTCGTAGTGAGAATTGTAGGGATAAACTCCGCTTGGAAAGCTGCTCATGTCGACCGCATAGGAAATGGCGGCCTTGTTCGGAATGCCCGTGAAGACCATGGGCTGTGCCCCAGGTTCGCTGGGGTTAGAATCGCTGGCGATTCCTTGGGTCTGAAACTGGGCTGTGATTCTTTCAGGTTCGTACCAAGCACGAACCGTTGCGGTTACTTCCCGACTGTCGATCCCAAGGATTGAACCTTCTCCACTTTGCGAAACAAAAATTTCCTGCTTCGGGATGTCGAAAAGGTTTGTGATCAATGTCGTTGGCTTGGCCCAACTGGATTTGTAGGTCAGACTTGGCGCGACGGCGCTACCCATGACCTGATAACTGGGCATCGTGATTCTTCTAACCAATGCACCATCAAAACTGTTGGCACCAGGCCGATCCTGGTCTGCGAACTTAGTCACTTTTGGACCCATCGGGGCCATGTAAACGGTCGAAAAATGCGAAATCCCAAGTCCTTCGTCGGTAACCACAGAAGTTCCGTCGTCAGAAACGGTGGCAAGACCATCCATTTCCCAAAGACCCGTCGTTGAATTCATCGATATTACGAAAAGTTTTACGCCTGCAGGAAGTTCGTTGTAGTTCGGAACGGTCAGTCGAACGCGCTTACTAAACTTCAGACCCGACGGTTCTAGCGATAGCGCGTCCATCGGTACGGCATATGCGGGTGGTGGGATCAGGGTTCGTGTACCTGAAATTTCAGCCATCGAAATCGCAACAGGCGGCGAGCCAGCAGGTAGTTGGATTGCGCCGGCAGGAATTTCAAGCTTTGACCCCTGTGCATGTGGGCTAGCGACAGTTCCGCCAGTGGTGTCAACCAAGACAGCGCTTCCGTCTTGCGGGATCGGTGTCAGGTAGATCGGACGGCCAATCACGTTGCTTCGATTCAGCCCGATCGTGATGGCGATCTTCGATTGCCCATACTTTTCAGGCCCGGTCTGGTTCTGTGATGGAACAGTGGTCGCACCGTCGACCCAAAGCGTTTGATCACCCGTGATCGTTTGCGTGAACTGGAAAACACCCTGGGCATCTGTCATGGCCTGAAGCTGTGTTCCGACGATTCGTACTGTTACACCCAACAAAGGTTCATCTCGAGTGTTTCTGACGACCCCTGAAAGGCGAGTATTTGGTCCGATTCCGTAGTTTACAGTCGTCGTCAGTGATTGGCCCGACGATAAATCGGTCGCAGTTACGTCAGCAGACGTGAATGCTGAAAGTTTCAATTCAAATGAACCGTCTTGGGAAGCGACGCCGCTTGCACGATTGAAGAAACCCGCTGCCGCAGCCAACTGGGCGCCGGCACGTGCGGCACCGGTTGCGCCGCGGATGAGAAGGTGGATCCCGTCTGGGTCGGGGTGAACCGAAATCAGGTTTTCATTCAGGACTTTCAGTGAAACCGTGACTGACCTAGAAATCGCGGACCGGTTTCCGGCCAAGTCAAAAAATTCAAAATCAAGGATCTTCTGCCCTTCAGTTCCTAAATTGATTTGACCCACGAAAGACTTTGAATCAGACCCCAGCGTCAATTGTGTATTCTGAACCCGAGCAAATGACAAAGCTTCTGCTGATAGACCAGAAACTGAAATCAGCGAGTTTGAAAAACTTTGACCTTCGATAGGCTGGGAAATCGCAACTACCGGCGCCACCGTATCCAGTGTCACCATCGCTAGATCCCGCGAAGATGTCAGTCCGACCGCATCCGTCGATTCGATCTTGATCGCGTTCATTCCTTCGGCAAGCGTGGTGGACAACGTGAACGACATCGCCGAAGTTTCTTGAACGGCTACACCATTCAAAAACACTTTTGTATTCACCGACGATTCATCCGTCACCGTGATCGGCGCGGTGAAAAGAACTTGGTTAGTTAGAATCGGCGAATCCGGTCCACCCGCGATCACGGGCGCTGTCACATCGGGGCTTACGTCGACCTGGGTCGTAAGCTTTCTGCGATTACCGGCCATATCCACAGCCGTCCAAACCAAGGTCTTCACGCCGGGCGCACCAAAATCCAAAGACCCTGAAAACGACAATCGGTCGTTCGATAAAGTCAGGGCCACAGGCGATAGACTTCCGACAGAAACTGAAATCGACGACAGCGCTTCATTCGCCGTACCCAACACAGGACGAACGCCACGCGAAATCATTCCACCGTTAGCAGGCTTTACGTCCAAAACCGGTGGAACTGTATCCGCACCCGCCGTGCAATACGTCACATCAATCGTCGAACTGGGAAGCCCGGGGCTAGCTAGCTTCACCGAAGCCATCCCGCCCGCGCCGGGATCCGTCATCGTGTAAGGAACTTCTGCGCCATCCAAAGTCACGACCACGCTAGCAGCCGACAGGCCTGCACGCGCCAGCGTGAAATCGGATTTCAGATTCATCCGAACCGCGACGCGATTACCAAGCGTTTCCATCCCGGTTCGGTAATTCGCATCGGCCATGTCAATGGTGATCCCATTTGTGGCCTGAACAAATTCCAGGTACCCGTAGCCCAATTCGTTTTCGCCAGCTGACTTTCCGCGTGGAACCGTCGAAAGATTATTGTAAATGACGGCGGCCGTAACATATGGGCGATCACCCATGAACGAAGCAAGCTTTGCGGAAAGCGCTTCTTTCGTCACACCCGAACAATCTTTGGCTAGCGCTTTCTTTTCAGCGCCCTGTGGATCAGGAACCGGCGTGACCCCGCTTGGATAAACTGCGCAAATGTCATTTTCATCTGACATGAAGACTGAAACCAACGCCGCGTCGGTACGGAAAAATCCTTGGGACCTAGCCAAAGCCACACGGTCGGCGTCTAAAGCGCGCATCAGGGAATAGATTCCCATTTCTCCGCCATCGGATTTTGAATCGTTTGGAATTTCAGATTGCTTCGTTAGGCGATCTTTTAGTTCCGCCTGAATCGTCGCAAGCGACATCGATTCCGAATCCAAGATCCAAGCTTCATTCTTATTGCGGCGAAAAATCTTGCCCGCCCACTGCGAATGTGGTCCATGGGCCGGCATCACGGCGATTCGGTAATCCAAAGTGGACGGCAACGCCCGAATAAACGCATCCATCGCGTCCGCCAGTTTTCCGCGTTCGGCGTTCAATGACCCCGACGTATCGACGACCAAAAGCAGGTCTAGCTTTTCAGTCACCACCGCTGGCGGCTGCGTGAAGCGTTCAACATGGCAGGCAGGAATCTGGGTCACTGGAATCGGCGTGGCAGGGGGCGCGGAAGTGACGCTTGGATCAAACGCATCCGTCACGATCTGACGGTCGGTCGAAGTCAGTTCGCAGCCGGTCGCAGTAAGTAGGGCAGTCCCTATAACGGCCCCACGAATACCCAAGAATCCCCACTTCGTACGTCCCAACATACGTCCCCCAAAAGCACCAAACAAAACTGATTAATATTGTCAACTATACGCTCGCGGATTGAATCATTCAGCTAGAATCGCCCAAAAATAATCAGGTCCTAGTCCCGGAAATGATTCCGAAACCTGATTTTAGAATCCTTAAGTTAACTTTGGCCCCACAACTGCGTTGCAATCAGGCGATGCCGCAAAAAAGAAGGCCCAGCAAAACAGGACGTAAATCAAAAACCGGCAACCTTTCGATTCGGATCGACGAAGAACTGAAAGATCGCGCGGAAGAAATTCTATCGAAATCAGGATTGTCACTTTCGGAAGGGGTGCGATCGTTCTTTGTTTTCATTTGCGGGCGTGGAAACGCCGAATTCCTAGTGCCAAGAATTGCTATCGAAACGAATCTCGATATCGTCGAAATTCCTATCCAAAGCGAAGCTAAGCCGACTTCGGATCGCCATTTTCAAAATCCCCGATCCCATTTAAACTTGAAGTAGATGATTCGCATTTTTCTTGTGCTGGTAGCCTTTTTCGCTTTGGCAGGGTTCGCTTCGGGGCCCGATCGGGACCAGGCGACCGTAATTGCTAAGGCTTGCACGGATCCCGCATCGATCGTCGTTGGGCCAGAAACCATGCCCTGCTTAGTCGAAGCATTGGTTCAGGCAAAGTTTCCTACACTTCGCGGGATTTCAATTCAGCTTCGCGTGAAACGCGAAAAGGGATATTTCTTGATGACGGACATTGATGCGCCACTGAAGTCAGCAAGGAAGCGAAAGTACTTCATCGAGTACAATCCGGATTTTTTCCAAGGGTCTGTGCCTTTGACCCAAGAAGCGTTAACGGCCATCCTTGCGCACGAACTGGTGCATATTCGGGACTATGTCGAAAGGACCAGTGCCGGGGTGGCGACTTTGCTGACGTTGCAGTCTTCCAGAAAGTACGAACGATCAACAGACCGCGAAACCTTAAAACTGGGCTTTGCCGACGGATTGATCGCATTTCGTCAATGGATCTATGCCCGGTTGGATGCGGACGATCTTGAAATCAAGAAACGAAACTACCTGACACCCGAAGAAATCAAGGAATGGCTTGCGAATCTGGCAAAGCCTTCACCCTAGAATTTCTCGGATCCTTCTTTTCAGAATTTCAGCTGAAAAAGGTTTCTCAAGAAAAGCGTTCTTCATTTTCATTTCCGGAACATCTTCAAAGGTCTGAGCGATGTGCCCGGAAAGGAAAAGAAAACGCGTCTGCGGAGATCGATCGCGAAGGATCTTGGCCAATTCAGGTCCAGAAATTCCCGGCATCACGACGTCCGTGATGACCATATGGATCGGTTTTTTGAGCTCGGAAAGCAATCGAAGCGCGTCTTCACCGTTTTCGGCTGTGTGGACGTCGTATCCCGCCTGTTTTAGCAGCTGGCTCATGATGTTGCGAAGTGCTTCATTGTCATCCACTAGAAGCAAAGTTTCCGAACCGTTTAGGCTCGATTTCATTGAAGGGATGCTCGTCGCCGTTTCCGCTTGCCGAACTTTCGAAGCCCGAGGAAGAAAAAAAGTGAACTTCGTTCCGCGGCCGGGTTCGCTGTAAACCCAAATCGATCCGTGATGCTGTTTGACGATGCCGTAGACAGTCGAAAGCCCAAGGCCCGTGCCTTTGCCGGGTTCTTTTGTCGTAAAAAAGGGATCGAAGATTCGGCTTTGTACTTCGGAAGACATTCCCGTTCCGGTATCTGAAACGCTGATTCGAACGTAGCTACCCGGTGCCGAATCCAGGTGCTGGCTGACATAATTCTGATCCAATTCAGCGTTTGAAGTTTCGATCGTCAGTGTCCCACCAGACGGCATGGCATCGCGCGCGTTAACCGCAAGATTCATGATCACTTGTTCCAGGTGGACTGTATCGATCTTGACCGGATCCAGTTTTGTCCCCAGCTTAAGTACGATCTTGATCTGCGCACCTACCAGTGATTCCAGCATTTTCAGAAAATTCGAAATGACTTGGTTCACGTCGATGACATTTAATTCAAGAACCTTGGATCTGCTGAAAGTGAGAAGCTGGCGGGTCAGTTGGGTCGATTTTTCAACTGCGCTTTGAATTTCCGCCAAAAGTGCAGCTTCACCTTCACGCCCTTGAATCATTTTAGAAAGTTCTTCGGCATGAATTCCAATCACAGAAAGAACGTTGTTAAAGTCGTGAGCCATTCCACCCGCTAAGCGACTGACGGCTTCCATTTTCTGAAGTTGATAGACTTGGCTTTCTAGGCTTTTGCGATGAGTAACATCTTGGGAAAGTATGCAAACCCCTTCGGGGACCGGAACCATTCTCAGTTCGAAAAATCCGCGCGATCCATTGGGATGGCGAAATTCATTTTCCATTTGTTGGGGCAAGCGTTCGAGCATGCACTTTTTCAAAAGCGCAAACATCGGCGTGTCGTCGATTCCGGGGTAGCATTCGACCATGGTCCTTCCCAATAGCGCTTCGACCGTGCTTTGGCCCTGAGCCGCGACCGCCGGGTTGACGTAAAGGTACCGAAAATCAAATCCAATGACCTGACACCCCTCTAAAAGGTGATCCAGGACGCTTTGTGGAACTTTGGACGAAAACGGCATGCGGGAATTATAGTTTGATTCCGATCCGATTAAAATTTAAATTTTACTAAGCTGCTGCGTCGCCAGACGATGCTGGGGGCTGAGTTAGGGCAATCACTGCGGTGATCAGTTCCTTAGTGGAAAAGGGCTTGGGAAAGTACAGGTACTGCGTGTCCCGATTTTCTAACGCTTTAAAGTCCGAGTTTCCCGATACGACCAACACTGCCCGGGGCTTTTTCTTGGTTGGCATCTTTTCGAGCGCTTCAATGACTTCCATCCCGGTTTTTCTGGGCATCCGCATGTCCAGGATAATCAGGTCAAATCGCTGAAATTCACATTTTGCCAAGGCGTCGCTTCCATTCACAGCTTCGACAATATGAAACGAGCGGTCGTAGGACTGAAGCGCGTCCTTAACCAAATCCCGAATCTCGGAATCGTCGTCACAAACCAGGATGTTCTTGATCCGAACATTCATCCTTCCATTATACGCCCGTAAATCACGCGGATTTCGCCGCAACAATCCCTTTATTTTCGGCAGATTCCAATAGGTTACCCAAAACATCCCCAACACTGTGAAGGCGAATGCCTGGGCGATGGGCTTGTGTCTAAATCTTAGACAATCATTGGCTGCGGGCCCGAATAGGCAAGGCCCTGGGTGGCACCATCATTGCTTATTCGAAGATATGAAATCCCTTTTGTCGTTCGCACTTTTTTTCGCAGTACCTGGCGTCGTTCACGCGGATATTTTTCGCATTCTGGACAAGAACAACGACGCGGCTCAGGCACGGGTTGATCTAGTTCAGCAGGCAAGGGAAGAAATTCTGACTTCCTATTTTATCTATAACAACGATCGCGCCGGAAAATACGGTTTGGCCCTGCTTCGCCAGGCAAAGCGTCGCGGTGTGAAAAGAATTCGAGTGATCCTGGACGCGAACTTCAACGAACTTGATCGTGGGATGCTGAAGCATCTGAAGGATGAAGGAATTGAAGTGAAGCTTTATCACCCAGGAATCTTTCCGGTTACGGGCGAAAAGCTGATGAAGACGGCATACCGAATGGCGGACAAAGAATACCGCTTCGGAGACGAAACTTTACGTGCTGTCGAACGCATGGATAAACGAATGCACGACAAGCTTTTGATTGTCGACGGCCATGATCAGGGATTTCTTTTGACCGGTGGTCGAAACATGAAAGGCGACTATTACGGCGCCTACGAGAAAAATTACGATGACCGCGACGTTTTGGTTCAGTCCGATACCGCAGTGCCAGATGCGCGTAGGTATTTCTTAGAGCTTTTCGAAAGCGACCACGTTGGAAGCACCCATTTTGCCAGAGCGGCGACCCCGGATGAAGTGAAACTTGCCAAACTTGAGTTGGACGTTTCGATGTTGGAAATGGCAGATCCAAAGTTCAATCCGCATTTCAAGCTAGATACCTGCAATGAAGTTCGCGCGAACGAAAAGCCCGTAAACACAGTCCATTTCATCCACAGTGAAATTTCTCCGGACGGAAAAGACATCAATACCAATGCGGTATCCAAAGAATTGATCAAGTTGGTGAGCAATGCCAAGGGCACGTTGTTGATTGAAACGCCTTATCTTTTGCCGACAGATACCTTTTACAAAGTGATCAGAAAAGCGATCGACGAAAAGGGACTTTATGTTCGTGTTCTGACCAATTCGCTGGGTTCAACCGACGGAGCCGAAGTCGCCGGAGCCTATTCGACCCACAAGCAAAGATTGGTGAAAATGGGAATCGATCTTTGGGAATACCAAGGCCCGAACTATCTGCACGCAAAATCCGGAGTCATCGATAACCGCATTGCGATCATTGGAAGTTACAACGTGGACCCCCGTTCAGCTTATCTGAACACGGAAGTCGCAGTTTATGTCGACGACCGGGCTAAGGGTGAAGAACTGCGTAAGTCCTTTGAAAGAAACATTGGCGGAACTCGTTCCGTGCAAATTGGTCGAAACGGTGAACCTTTAACGCCTTACTTGCATGAACCTAGCCTTTTGGATCCGTCGGATTGGATCAAGCTTCTGCGCTATCATCTGTCCCGTAGTCTAGCGGATATCGACGTGTACTACGAACGACTGTAGTCGCTAGTGTTTGCCCGTTTTCATTGCGTCGCTTTTCAGTAAAGTCTTTGCCAGGCTTTTTGGAATCAGGCTTAGGAAAGTCGAAATGATTTTCATGGGCAGTGGAAAAAGGAATCGCCCAGACCCGCGCTCGATGTACTTCATCATCTGGGTCACTGCTTGATCGATCGTCATCCGAAAGGGCATGGGGTGGTCATTTCCCCGGGTCAGCGGCGTATCGATGAAGCCCGGCGCCAGTGTAGTCACCTTTATCCCATACTGAGCTAGGTCCACTTCCAATGAATCGCAAAGGGAAAGCACCGCGGCTTTGGATGCGCAGTAAATCGACATTCCCGGAAGACCGCCGATGGTTCCCGCGATCGAACTTAAGGCGACCAGCTGACCGGATTTCTGCTTCACCATGATTTCTATCGCAGGTCCAAAGGTATTCAAAACGCCGTTCACGTTTACGTTGATGACTTTGTTTCCGTGAACGAAGTCGGGAATCTTTGCTTTGGGGTGGTTGATTCCTGCGTTTGCGATGACTAAGTCCAGACTTCCCGCTTGTGCGGCGAACGTACGGATGGAATCAGCCATTTTTGCAGCGTCGGTCACGTCCACGCTAAAGTACGTAACGCCTGCGGGAATTTTTCCTTCTACTTGGGCGGCTGATTCGAATGAACAAACGGCCACCTTCCATCCTGCATTTACGTAACGAGTCGCGAACTCAAGTCCGATACCTGAAGTTCCACCCGTGATGAAGGCCGAGCGGGTCATTTCTTCTTCTTGATCATTGAATCGATTTTGGCTGCGTCGTCTCGCATGGTCTGCAAGAATTCGACGACGGTTTTCACTAGGTCATCAGCGACTGCACGAACTTTGTCCTGACCATAGGGGTTGTTGATAAAAAGCATCAAGCCGTGAAAAAGGTCAGTATCCTTCTTGGCGCGGATCATGTCGGCGAATCGCTGGGTCAGATCCGGGTGCAGCTTCCACATCGCTTTTGAAATTTCAGTTTGAAGTTTCATGCGATCTTTTCGGCCCACGCCCAGGCCGCTTCGTCCGCTAGGTCCGACCGCATAAAAGTCATTGGGAATACCATTCACATACTGGCCGTCTGCGATAATTTTTCCGGTGTTTACCGTATAGGCCGACATCATCGTCGTTTCAGCCAGGTCGTTTTCCCAAGGGTGACTTCGCATATCGCCCATGATGTGGCGATCCTGTTCTGCCGTGTAGACCGCGATCAGATCGGTCATAACGGTTTGTCCCGAATTCGATAGTTTCGTGTAATTCGAAGTATCGCAGTTGGTCAGGACGTTGAAAAAGATCTTAAAGAAAGTCGAAGTGTCGGCATTGTCCTTCAGGTACGCAGTCAGTTCTTTCAGATAATAGTTGTCCGATACGTCCAAAGCATTGTGATCAAAACTGGCCCCGAAGCTGCGCCCTGACTTTTCGTCACCGGCGTCTTCGCCCGACTTGTAACCAAAGTTGTAATAGTAGTTCGTAGAATTGATGTGAACCACCGTGCCGGCGCCACTGCCCATGGCAATCAGGGGCCCTACGATCAATGGCGCCAAGCCGCCTTTGCTTCTATCTTTCAGCAGGCCGGTCATTTTGGTGCGAATCATCGCGGTCAATTCGCCCGGGGTGACTAGCTTCCCCTTAACCTTGTCGACTAAATCGGCTAGGCCTTGTTCGCCTCGAGCAAAAAGTCGAACGATCTTCTTGTAAACATCATCATCAAAGTTTTTTGCCGCCTTGAGAATCGTGTCGTGATCCGCGATTTTGAACTTTGAACTGTAATCTTGATCCAGGGACGCCTTGACCCCCGACGAATCGGTCATGAATTCGTAAAAGGTGCTGCCTTTGAAATCGTCGATTTGAAGCGATTCCTTCATGCTCAGTGCAACGGGGCATGCATCTTTAGGTCTTGCGCTTCGCGACTTTTTTTCGACCGAATAGGCAGTGGTTGAAAATAAGGCCAGCGAAACCAAGGCAGAAGCTGCGACCGAAAAACCCAAGTTCATTTTTTTCATGAAATCGTCCCCTAGAAATTACTTCTTATTCTAGCGGTCGCCGGTTTCTGTTGGGAACAAAATTAATCGCGCCAGTAGTGACAGGTGTAGCCGTTTGGATTCTTAACCAGATAGTCCTGATGATATTCTTCAGCGCGATAAAAGGGCTTTGCCTTTGAAATCTCGGTAATCACTGGGTTCTTCCATTTGCCGCTTTTTGAAACTTCGTTGCGCACTTCTTCAGCGATCTTCTTTTGTTCTTCATCTTGATAAAAGATCACGCTTCGATACTGCGTTCCTCGGTCATTTCCTTGACGGTTCAAAGTCGTCGGGTCGTGCAAGCGAAAGAAAAGTCGAAGCAAGTCGGCGTACTTCAATATTTTTGGATCAAAGACTACGCGAACGACTTCTGCGTGTCCGGTGGTCCCGGTCTTCACATCATTATAGGTGGGGTCTTTTGATTCTCCGCCGCTGTAACCGACATCGATTTCAGTGACGCCTTTCTGTGTTCGAAGCAGTTCTTCAACGCCCCAAAAACAACCGCCCCCCAAGATTGCGGTCGACGTTTGAACGGATGCTTTCTTTTCGGTCATGGGTTTTCCTTTCTTGGCCTGGCCAGCGACCGCCAATTGACCCAGCGACAAAAATAAGGCCAGTAAGATTCGTTTCTTCATTATGGCTTTCTTCCAATTAAAAGTGCCGATGTCTTTCCGTCTTCGGCGGTCGGAGGGATTTCTTTTGCGACGATGACTTTAAATTCAGAAAACAAAGCGGGTAGTTCTCCGGGCTTCAAGTCTCCTAGCACGTCGTCTTGGCCTGGCTTAGCGATCGAATTGATATAAAAGACGACACCGTTTTTCTTCAGTCCCTTTTTCACCTGTTCCACCAGGCGTGGGCGGAAGAAATCCAGCGCAATGATCGCATCGTATGCGCCGACTTCGAATTCGTATTGTTCCAGGTTGGCGTTGATTCCGGTGATTGAAACGCCGGCTGCGCGGGCTTGCCGGTAGGCCTTTTGGATAGCAGCATCGGAATAATCAATTCCCCAAACTTTGAATCCCTGCTGCGCTAAGAAGATCGCATTTGTTCCGTCTTCTAGGGGGTAAAGCAGAACTTTCCCCTTGGGAAGCAGGTGAAGGTGACTTTTCAGCGAAGGTTCGGGATCAGATCCACGTTGGTACTTCTTTTCTTTATACTTCGCGTTCCAACTTTCGCGTTCTTCTTCGGTGTCGCTTCCGGTCAGTTCCTGAAAAACGCTGCGCGACGATGAAGCTGCCGTCTTGTTTTTATTGCAAGACATGCACAGGGCGGCAAAGATGGCGAAAAACAGGAACTGCTTCATTTCGACAGTCTATCCCCACGTGACAGTTTCGTCGAGTTCGGGTAGCCATTAAGTCATGAAACCACACATCAAACTTTCACCGGACAAAAGATTTCAACGCGCATTGGTTTGTGGGGCCCCGGAACGAGCGGAAAAGATCGCCGGCCGGTTAAAGAAGATGCAGGTCCTGGCAAAGAACCGCGAATACCATTCCTTCATTGGCGAATACGACGGAAAAGAAGTCATGGTCGTTTCTCATGGCGTCGGCGCACCAGGCGCGGCGATCTGTTTTCAAGAATTGATTGATGTCGGGGTGAAGTCGATGGTTCGCTTGGGTACGGCCGGCGCTTTGCAAGACCATTTGGGAATCGGAAGCATCGTTTTGGCAGAAGGTGCGGTCCGCCGCGACGGTTTGACAGCGCAAATGCTTCCACAAGGATTTCCCGCAATCGCCCATCGACAGGCCTTATCCGAACTTGAAAAAAGCTTTGAACGCAGTGGCGTGAAAGCCCACACCGGATTGGTCCTGACTGCAGACCTTTTTTATCCCGGCCTTCGGGACAACAAGCTGGCCTATTACGCAAAAGCAGGGGTCGCTGCGGTTGAAATGGAATGTTCAGCGCTTTTCATTCTGGGGCACCTGCGCGGGGTAAAGACCGGCGCAGCGCTGGTCTTGGATGGCAATCCCATGAAGTGGAAAGAAGGAAATTACGACCCCGCCGGAACCAAGATGGCGCAAGCGATGGATCAAGCCATCGATGCGACCTTGGCAGCGGTGGCCCGCCTTTAAAACTTTTGACGAAAAAAAAACCGGGGATCCTTTCGGAATCCCCGGCATCGATCTAACTAGACTGAAGTCGACTTAGTTCGTCTTCTTGCCATCCTTTGCAGGGGCAGTTGGCTTGTCGCCGTGAGGGAACTTGTCGATGCCCGCCTTCAATTTGGCGCGCTTCATTTCCAAGGCTTTCTTTTCGTCGGCGTTCTTCTTTTCGTTCGCAGCGATCGTGCGGACGTTATCGCCCACGTACTTTTCTAGCCTTTCAAGTTCGGCTGCGACTTTTTCAGACGTGATCGAAAAGTCCCCGATCGTTTCTTTCAGAATCACGCGTTCGTTGTCAGTTCCGCAGACTTCTTTTGCGTCAGCGTAACAATCGGTGATCAAAGCGATTGAAATCTGAGCAGGCGTTTTTTCTTCGTTCGTAAAGCGCGAGAAGTGAACGACCATCTTGACGTCTTTCACGCCGTCGATTTTACGAATCTTGTCGGCAACTGCGTTCACGCGAGAAGATTCTGGGATTTCGTTCAGTAGCTTTGAAGTCAGGCTTTCTTGTGAAGGCGGAAGCGTTTCGATCAATTTCAGAATTTCAGTTTTGTCTTCGCCGCCGGGCTTTGAAGTCACCAAAAGGCGGTCTGGCGAAGTGCGGGCCCACAGAAGGACAGGGCGAATGCCTTTCGCCGGCGGAAGCGAATCCGCGTAGGGGTCAAAAAAGTTTGGAGCAACGGTTTGGCTCTTTACTGTCGGAGCCGCACTGGTTTGAGCGAACGAAACGCTCGAGGTTGCAAACGCAATCAAAGAAACGAAAACAAAGCTGATACGCATGAGATGAAGCCTCCTGGCCTAGATAGATTGATCCCTAAAGTCTACACGGCCCGAATGACTGAATAAAACACAAATTTTCGGAGCTATGCGGCGAAAGGCAGCGTCGAATATTTGCCGCTGGAACTGGCGTTCAAGGTGATTCATCATTTTCGACTGGGCTTCCATTCATGAACTTCGGGTCAACGCACCTCGCATCGCCTTTATTCTTGGTTTTACTGACATTGGTCCCGCTTTTGTTTAAGTGGTGGGTTTCCAGGAACCAGCCCGCCCGGGTGATTTTTCCGATCAAGACTGATCAAGACGCGAGAAGAATCAGCCCGGTTCGGATTCTATTTTTCCTAAAAATCGCAGCTTGGGCGTGTTTTGTTTTCGCTTTGGCGCGTCCGCAACAAAGCTTTCGCATGACGGAAAGGTCCACCACTGGAATCGACATCGTCCTGGTCATGGACGTGTCCGCCAGCATGAACATCGAAGATCTGAATGAAAGACCGCGCTTCGACGTTGCAAAAGAAGTGATGGAAAGCTTCGTGCGCGGACGTTCATCCGATCGAATCGGATTTGTGATTTTTAGCGGCGAGCCCATCACGATGGCACCCTTGACCCTGGACTATGGATTGGTTCTGCGTGCCATCCGAGAATCAAAAAGCGGAGTCTTGAAAGACGGCACTGGAATCGGAGATGGACTTTCGCTGGCCGTGAATCGACTTCGAGATTCAAAGGCAAAAAGCCGAGTCATTATTCTTCTGACGGACGGAGACAATAACGTCGGCCAAGTGGATCCAGCCACCGCCGGAGAACTTGCCGCGGGTTACGGAATTCGGGTTTATACGATCGCAATCGGACGCGAAGGGCGAGTGCGTCTTCCGATTCGAAGGCAGGGCGCCTTTGGAAACACGGTGACGACTTATCAGTGGTTTGAAAACGCACTGAATCCTGAACTTTTACAGCACATCGCGAAGCTGACCGAAGGGCGCTTTTATCGCGTTCAAGACCCCGACACTTTGGACCGCGTTTATAAAGAAATCGATCAGCTTGAAAAAACCGAAGTGAAGGCCAACGAAAAGGTTCGTTATGACGAACAATTTCAGAAGCCGTTGAAGCTGGGAATTTTTTTAGCCTTGGCCGAAAAAGTGGTTTCTAACTTCTGGTGGAGGATCTTGCCCTAATGAGATTCGCATCCCCCGCCTGGCTTTACGGATTAGCGCTGATTCCTTTTGGCTACCTGATCGTTCGGGTCTTTATCCAGAATCGCCAAGTTCGTTTTGAAAGATTTGCAAAGAAAGAAGTCTGGAAGCGAATCGCGCCCGAATTGGATTGGTCCAAACCCAAGCGAAAAGAAAAGTTCTTTTGGGCTGCTTTGACTTTTGTTCTTTTGGCGGCCGCTCGGCCCCAGTGGGGCAAGATCGAAGAAACCGTGAAGACTTCGGGCTTGGACCTGATTCTGGTCGTCGACATTTCCCGAAGCATGGAAACCGAAGACGTTGTCCCCAATCGCCTAAAAAAGACCAAGCACATGATTCGCAATCTTTTGGAACGCCTAAACGGGGACCGGGTCGGACTGGTCGCGTTTGCGGGAAGTTCTTACCTTTCCGTTCCGTTGACCACGGACCTTGCGTACTTGGAAGAACAGGTTTCGATCCTTTCACCGGAACTGATTCAGAACCAGGGCAGCGACCTGAAGATTGCATTGGAATCAGCGCGTGGCGCTTTGGATCGAGCGGCTGAAGAAGCCAACGGACCCAAGCAGTCGACCCTGGCATCAAAAGTTGCCGTGCTTTTTTCAGACGGGGAAGACCATGAAGAAGGCGCGATTGATTTTGTGAAGCGTTTTTCGGAAACGGGAATCAAGCTTTTCACCTTTACCGTCGGTACAGCGGCTGGCGGACCGATTCCGGTTCGTGACGATTCGGGTCAACTGCGCGGTTACAAGCGCACTAAAAAGGGTGAGCCCGTGATCAGCAAGGCCAACATCGATTACATGGAAAAACTGGCATCGGCAGGCGGCGGGAAGGCCTGGACGGCTTCTGCGGCCGAAACCGAAATCGACGAAATGTTTCAATCGTTGGGCGGACTGCAGCGTGCCGACTTTACCGAGAAAAAAATCGTGACCTATCACGAACAGTTCCAATGGCCTTTGTTTGTTGCGGTATTTTTAATTCTTTTCGAATGGGCACTTCCATCGCGTCGCCTTGAAAGATCGCCCTTGAGTCATCTGATCAAAGGAGACTATTCTAAAACTATGAAATCACTGAGCGTCGTCTTCGTTGCCCTTCTTCTTCAGTCCAACGCTTTTGCGGAAGCGCTTCCTTCGGAAGTTCCAACCCCAAAGGACAATCCGATCACGGCGGAAAAAGTCGAACTGGGAAAGATGCTGTATTTTGATCCACGTCTTTCTGCGGACGATACGATTTCCTGCCAAAGCTGCCACAACGTGATGAAGGCCGGCGACGACGGAATGCCGACTTCAAAAGGGATCAAGGGCCAAATGGGCGGACGCAACGCGCCCACGGTTTTCAACGCCGCTTTCATGTCTGTGATGTTTTGGGATGGACGGATGAACACTTTGGAAGACCAGGCCAAGGGTCCGATCACGAATCCGATTGAAATGGGCATGCCCAATCACCAAGCGGTCGTCGACAAGCTGAAAAAGATTCCGGGTTACGTAACCGCTTTTGAAAAAGTTTTTGGAAAAGATTCCCTGAACATCGACAACCTGGCCAAGGCAATCGCGACTTACGAAAGAACCTTGATCACCCGGGGATCGCCTTACGACAAGTTTATCGGCGGCGACAAAAAGGCGATGTCGGAATCCGCGCAAAAAGGCTGGAAGCTGGTTCAAGAAGTCGGTTGCATCAGCTGTCACGGCGGACCGAACTTCGCAGGCCCGTTGCTTCCATCGGGGACGGCGCTTTATCAAAAATTTCCAACTTTCCCGGGATCGGCCTACGACAAGAAGTACGATCTTTTGGCTGACTTAGGTCGTTTCGAAGCGACCAAAAAGGATGACGACAAAAACAAGTGGCGCGTGCCGACTTGGAGAAACGTCGCCGACACGGCGCCTTACTTCCACAACGGCAGGGTGAAGACTTTGGATGAAGCGGTTCGCGTAATGGCGAAGACGCAACTGAATCGCGACCTGAAAGATGATCTGGTCAAGGACATCGTTGCTTTCTTGAAGGCGCTTTCAGCGAAGCCGCCAAAACAGACCAAGCCTAAGCTGCCGTAACGATCGTTACGATGATCAGGTCTGAACGAAGACGATGAACTTGTAGAAGAAGTACATTCCACCGGCAATCCCGACGACCGAAGCACCGGCCGCGACCAGCATCTTGATGATGTTTTCCAATGTAGGTGCGTCTGAATTTTCGTGGTTGGTATCGTGTTGCATACGCCGATCTTAACCTACTTCAGTTCACCGATGGGACTAAAATACTGGGGCAGGTGGAAATCCGGGGTATTTTGCTCGGGTAGGAATGCAGCCCAGTAACTTCGGCCGCCTTTGGGCCCCAGGCAAGCAAAGGCGCCGCCTTCTAGATCTGACGCCTTTCCCGACCAACCTAGTGAAGAAGCTGGAATTTCCATCCAAGCTTGCCACGCCTGGTCAGGACCCGTCGTCTGTACCCCGTATCGAATTCCCGATCGATAGTCGCGATCGACTTCCTTGCGGGGACGAATGATCTTCAGTTCCAAGTACTGACCCAAGGGGCTGACTTGAAATTCAAAATAGGGACTGGACCCTTTCGGTCTGACGAAAACTTCAACCACGTCCGTTTCCCAAAGCCCCCAAGCAGATTCGCCCTTCGGAAGATTAGAATTTGTCGTCCAAGGCATTGCCGAAACTTCAAAATCAAATCGAATCCAATCGCCGGTCGACCGTGAAGTCAGCTGAATTCGAAAATCCTTTGGGATCTTCGCTTCCGGTTCTGAATGGACCTTCATCAGAAGCACTAGAACTGAACCTCGATTTCAACTTTGCTTTCGGTCGCTGGAGCAAAATCCTGAATCGCACTGTCGATGCAGTTTTCAAATATTTCAGACCCCGTATGAAGCTTCGGGTCCGACTTCTGGGTTAGCAACTTCGAACTTTCATATGATGCCTTCACGTTCCAGTACGTCAGAAGCAGGGGGTTCTTTGCGATTTCTGAATCTTCGCAGCGGTCCAGTCGTTGAATCAAAAGTTCGGCCTTGGCCGAAGATTCTCCTTCTTTCTTCACGCTGACTTTGAATTTTTGTTCCGGATTCCCGGCCAGTACTTCGACGGACCATTCTTTGTCGATGTAAGGATTATATAGATTCTTGCGCTTCAGCTGCGACATCTTCTTCACTGCAGACTGAACGGCCTGAAAATTTTCCCTTTTCTGTGCTTTTTGAATACTGAAGTTGGACTGAGCGTGGCTGAATTCGAACTTCACCATGCTCAGAACGGAAACCTTGCCCGCTTGAAGCTTCATGGGTTCTTTTAGAATTTCATCCAAGTTCCAGGTTCCTAATCCATCGCAGTAAAGATTTTCGAATCGATAATTGCCTTCGGCGGCTTCGACTAAAATCGGGACGGACTTGACTGGTAGCGCGAATTCCAGGGGTTGTGCACTTGAATGGTCCAGATTCTTGATTCGGATCTGGCAATTGTCGGGAAAGGCACCGCCCGTCGCGGCGGCCTTGGATAGAAAAAGAAACGTTGCTAGATCGTTTCGGGTGTCTTCATTAAAGCCAAGTTTTTTCAAAGGTTTAGCCGTCACACAGCCTTGGGTGGCCAAAGCGACCAGCACGGCCAGGGCACTGACAAAGTTTCCTTGGTGTTTGTTCATGCCGACATCATAACATGATATCCAGGTCTCACATGCTTAGCCGCGTCGCCTCGCAGGGATTTTTCTTCGTCTTAGAGTACCTGGTCAAAACGGGTGAACGTCCATTGATGTTGCTTCTGCGTTTTTTGACTTGGCTATCCCGCTGGATGGTTCCGCTTTTCATGGATCGTTCGCGCGTCGAAAGAATTGCCGATCTTTCTTACGGTGAATCCCGTGAACAACGCCTGGACGTCATTCGTCCTAAGAACCTGGGCGGAAAGCTTCCCGTCGTTTTTCTGGTTCATGGCGGAGGGTTTCAGTATTTTTCAAAAGGCAGTCACGCGGTCATCGCTCAACGCCTGGCGCTAATGGGGCACGTCGTTTTCAACATCGATTACCGCTTGGCCCCCGAAAGTCCGTTTCCTTTGGCGATGAACGACGTCGTTCGCGCGTATGCCTGGGTTTTGAAAAATGCAGAATCTTACGGCGGCGATCCTTCCAAAATACACTGGGTCGGAGAATCGGCAGGATCCAACCTATTAGCGGGACTTTTACTTCGGGTTTTGAAGTTGGATACTTCGACCGTCGAAGGGTTGGACCCGTTGCCTTCGGGGTTTCCGCCCCCTGCAAAGGCTGTCTTGCATTGCGGATTTATGCAGGTTTCAAACCCCGAACGCTGGGACACCGATTCGCGGGCTAGCGAAGTTTCACGAATTCGGATTCGGGTGATTCAAAGAAATTACATGGGAAAGTTCATGGACCAGAAGCCGTCTTTGTCCGATCCCCTTTTGACCTTTGAAAAAATGAATCGCGAAGAAGCCGCGAAGCTTCCGCCGATTTTTGTGCCCGTCGGGGATCTGGATTGGGTTTACACGGATTCCAAGCGACTGGGCGACGCCTTGGAACGCTTAGGTTCAAAGGGATCTCTGTTCAAAAGTTATCCGAATCAGGGGCACGCCTTTTATTTCAAATGGTGGGGCAAAGAAGTGCCGCTGATTTGGAAGGACATCGGGGACTTTTTGAAATGAACCGAGTCCGCGATCTGGCCATTAGCCTTCGCTGTGTTCAGTTCGAAGAACGCCATCGCGTGGTTACGGCCTTGACCGAAAATCACGGAAAAATTTCGGCGATGGCGCGCAATTCCATCCAATCCAGGCGATTTGGCGGATCCTTGGAACCATTCACAGCTGCGCAGTGGGACATCGTTGAAAAGAACGGTGGCGAAATGTTTTCCGTCGAATCTGCGCAGGTTCGCCGCGGTTTTGAAGGAATCCGCAAAGACTTCATGAAGCTTTCATTGGCTTCGGTCTTGAACGAAACCATGCTGACGATTGCTCCGGAAAGGGAAGCCTGCCCAGACCTTTTTCGGCTGCACGCGAATGCTTTGGCCGTGATTGATGAAATGGACGTTTCCGAAAAGTTTTCAAAAAACCTGGTTTCCGTTTACTTGGGAAAAGTTCTTCACTGGGCCGGTACGCAGCCGCGCCTTTCAAGCTGTCTGGAATGTGAAACGGCGCTTGAAGATCTTGCGCCTGAAGAATCCTTGAACTTTCACATCGGGGACGCGGGATGGATCTGTTCCAGCTGTCGAAAAACGGGAACCCGTCACTTGAACGAAAGCGGTATGGGAAATACGGTTGAACGATCCGTCCGCGTTTCGGCAGAAACGCTAGCTAGGCTTCGTTGGGCGCTGGCGCAAAAGCTGAAAGACGGAATCACGATGAATCAGACGGAAGACGGGTATACCTTGATTCTTCAGCTTTCGGAATTTCACCTTCCCGGTTTTGGCCGCGATCGTCTGAAAAGCTTCAGGTTTCTTGGGTCAGAATCCAGTCTGCAGCTTCCCGCACTGAATCGACCACTTGGCTAGGCCTTGGGTTGGGGTCGTCTGAACGCATTTTTGAAACCCGCTGTTCGGTGTCCACGCCTTCACCGGTTCGAACCAAAATGGCCGCTTTGCATCCCGCGTTCATTCCGGCCGTGAAGTCGACTACTTTATCACCGACAAAGTAACTGGAACCGATATCGATGTTCAGGGCTTCGGCACCGTCTAGAATCAGTTGGGTGCCGGGTTTTCTGCATCGGCAGTGATCGTCGGGGCGATGAAAGCAAAGTTCATAACGATCGATTTGAACACCCGAAGCGGCCAGGTATTCGTCCAGTCGATCGTGAATGGCATAGATCGCATCTTTGTGAATCAACCCGCGCCCAACACCCGATTGGTTCGATACGACGATCAAGTGAAAGCCCGCCGAATGCAGTTTTTTCAACGCTTCCCCGACGTGCGGAAGAAGTCGAATTTGTTCAGGCGACGAAATATAGCCTGGGTCAGGATTCAGGGTTCCGTCCCGATCTAAGAAAACGGCTTTTTGTTTCCCAGTGCGTTTCTTTTCCCATGCCCAGGCAGAAGAAATGATTCGGGTCAGCGAATCGGACCCGACGCTGAATCCCAGTTCTTTTTTGGCCAAGGTCGAATCGGCGACCAGTTGTGGCGGATCGCCCGCGCGACGGGGTTCCATTCGGGTTTGGACTTTCTTGCCAACGACTTTTTCGACTTCACGGATGACTTCCAAAACGGTGAAACCCGATTCGCTTCCCAAGTTGAAGGCTTCGAAAGAACCTTCGCTGCCGGATTTCTTCATCATGCGATGAACCGCTTGTTCGTGGGCCCGCGCCAAGTCGGAAACATGGATGTAGTCGCGAACGCAGGTACCGTCCCGGGTTTTGTAATCGGTTCCAAACACGGAAACGGGGCGGTTCGCCATCATCGCGCGGAAAATGTTGGGAATCAGGTGGGATTCCGGTTCATGCCATTCGCCGGTGCGAAGGCCGGGTTCTGCGCCTGCAGCGTTGAAATAACGAAGGGCGACCGTATGAATTCCCTTTTTAGCAAAATCTTGCATCAGGCCTTCGGCCTGAAGCTTGGTCTGCCCGTAGGGGTTCATGGGATTCTTCGTCAAACCTTCGTGGATTCTTTGATCCCCGGGATCACCAAAAATCGCACAGGTGGACGAAAAGACCAGATGTCTGACACCGGCTTCGAGCATCATTTCTAAAAGCACACGGGTTTGGTCGACGTTGTTTTCTTGGTAAAGGGCGGGTTTGGCGACGCTTTCGGCAACCAGGCTTTTGGCGGCAAAGTGCATGACGCAGTCAGGCTTTTCCGCCTGCAAAAAGGGCAGGACGCGGGCACGGTCTCCGATTCGGGCCTTCAGGAACTTCGCACCCAAGATCCCCTGGGTGTGGCCGGTCGAAAGATCATCAATCACCAAAACTTGATGACCTTGATCCAATAGATATGCGCAGGTTGCTCCACCCACATAACCCGCGCCTCCGACGACCAGAACCTTTGCCATGGCCCAGACCTTAGCATAAGATCGCGGCAGTTCCGATGGGTTCACTTCTTCGACTTCGCCCCTATGTCCGTCCGTACCTTTGGTTGATCGTCCTGGCCGTTGCGCTAGCGATTCCATTGGCGGGCATCCGCGCAAGCCCAGCGTTGCTTGTGAAGCGCCTGGTCGACGATCTTTTGGTGAAGAAGGATGCATCCCAGTTGATCTGGTTCACCGGTACTTTCATCGGAATCTTTGCGCTGAACTTCTTCGTTCGCTTTCTTCACACCTATTCGCTTCGCGTGGTGGTCGCGCGCGTGAATCAGAAAATCAAAAACGAACTTTACGACCACGTGATGGGTCTTTCGGCCGACTATTTCACCCAGACCAGCACCGGCGTGCTGATGTCGCGCGTGGGGTCAGACACGAATTACATCGATCAGGGTTTGGCCAGCATCAACGTTGTGATCCGCGAACCCGTCAACTTTGCGCTTTTGTTTGGTTACGCCTGTACTTTGAATTGGAAGCTGACCCTGATCACGCTGGTCGTCTTTCCGCCGCTTGCGATGATTTTCCGGTTTTCCGGCAAGAAGCTGAAAAAATACATCCAGCAAATGCAGGAAGAAAACGCCCGACTTTTTTCCACCCTTCAAGAAAGCTTTTCGGGAATTCGGGTCATCAAGACTTTTCGCTTGGAAAGCTACATCAAGAATCGGTTCTTGGGCCAAAGCAATTCCTACACCCGCTTTTTGCTGAAGACGGCGATCCTGGAAGAAATCTCGCACCCGCTGGTGGAATTGATTTTGGCTTTTGCAATCGCAGGCGTGATTTATTACGGCGGAACCCTGGTGCTGACCGGGCAAATGACTTCCGGCGACTTGGTGGGTTTTTTCACGGCGTTTGCGATGATGACGAACCCGCTTCGACAATTGAACGACATCAGCATCAAGCTTCATACGGCAGCCGGCGCTTGCACGCGGGTCTTTGAAGTTTTTGATTGGAAATCCAACCTTTTGGAAAAGGCGCAAGCTTCGCCCGTTGGCGACTTCAAGTCGTCGGTGAAATTGGAATCCGTTCGCTTTGCTTACCCTGATGCACCTGAACGTGACGTCCTTCGGGGGATTTCATTTGAAGTTCAAAAAGGTCACGCAGTCGCGTTGGTCGGCGCCAGCGGCGCTGGGAAAAGTTCGCTAGTGACGCTTTTGCCCCGAATCTATGACGTGACGGGCGGACGGATCTTGATCGACGGAAAAGACATTCGCGACCTTTCGATCGACAGCCTTCGCAAGAACATCGCGGTGGTCACCCAGGACGTTTTTCTTTTCAATGACACGATCGAAGAAAACATTCGCTGCGGGCGCTTAGGAGCGACGCAAGAAGAAGTCGAATGGGCGGCCAAAAAGGCCCATGCCTGGGAATTTATTCAGCGCGCCCCGGATGGAATCAAAACGATCATCGGCGATCGGGGCCAGAAACTTTCGGGGGGTGAACGTCAGCGACTTTCGATCGCGCGCGCGTTCCTTCGCCAGTCACCGATTTTGATTTTGGATGAAGCGACATCTGCGTTGGACGCGGAATCCGAACGGATGGTTCAAACGGCGCTGGATGAATTGATGAAGGACCGCACGACGATCGTGATTGCTCATCGATTGTCCACGATCCGCCACTGCGATCAGATTTTGGTGATGAAGGAAGGCCAGGTCGTCGAATCCGGCAGCCACGACGTGCTTTTGGCCAAGAAGGGCGAATACGCCCGGTTCCACTTTTTGGCCGAAACGCAGGGACTTTCGTCATGACGATTTGGACCCTGGTTTTGAATTGTTTTCATTCGGCGTTGATCGACGAAATGAATGCAAAGCTACCCCAAGAAAAACCCGTCCTGGGGCTGCCACGGCGTTCCAAAGGGTTTTCTTATCCTGAAAGCCAGGACCCCAAGGGCGTGCAGGCGGTCTATATTCCGATTTTTGCGGACCCGATGGGACCGACCAGCCCTCAGACCAAGGGCGGGGGAATTGTTTTGGCCGTGGAAGCCAGTTTCTGCGAGCTGATGGGCGTCACGGGGATCGATTCATTTTACCGGGTGTTGTTTCAGCGCGTCGGATCCGAGTTCGCCAAGCGCAACATCAAGCCTAGAATCGGGCAGATTGAAAACTTGTCTGGTCAACTTCCCGCCGGCACCCCGCCACCGGAAAAAGTGATTTGGATTCCCTTCGAACTGAAGCAAAGCCGTTCTTGGATTGCAATCGCAGTCTGACTAGCGCCGTGCTAGCTTTTGAAGCATCCTAGGGAACACCCATGAAAGAACAAGAATCAGAAAATTCAGGCGCACAAGCATCCGAAAAACCAGCAGGACCCCCACAAGATTTGAAGGACATGAACGACTTGGTTTCTTTGGCCAAGCGTCGCGGGTTCGCGTTTCAGTCCAGTGAAGTTTACGGCGGGATCAACGCGTGCTGGGACTATGGTCCCTTGGGTGCGGAACTGAAGCGAAACGTGAAAGACGTTTGGTGGCGCACGATGACCGATCGCATGGACATCGAAGGCATCGACGCCGCGATTCTGATGCACCCCAAGGTCTGGGAAGCTTCCGGTCACGTGGCGGGTTTCAGCGATCCGTTGGTGGATTGTAAAAACTGTAAAGCACGCTTTCGTGCTGACAAGATCGACCTGACCCAGTTCAAACCCGGTCAGTGTCCTTCGTGTGAAAAGTTCGGCACTTTGACCGAACCCAGAAACTTCAATTTGATGTTCAAGACCCATATGGGTCCTTTGGAAGATTCGGCTTCGATCGTTTATTTGCGACCTGAAACGGCCCAAGGAATTTACGTGAACTTTTTGAACGTGCAGCAGTCCGCCCGTCAAAAGGTCCCGTTTGGGATTGCCCAGATCGGAAAAGCGTTCCGAAATGAAATCACGCCCGGGAACTTCATTTTCCGAACCCGTGAATTCGAACAGATGGAAATGCAGTACTTCGTCAAACCGGGGACCGACGAAGACTGGTTTGAAAAGTGGAAGGCTGCGCGGATCCAATGGCACTTGGATCTTGGAATTCGCAAAGACAAGCTTCGCTTTCACGCGCACGGTCCGGGCGAATTAGCCCACTATGCAAAAGCCGCGTTTGATATCGAATACCTTTTCCCTTTCGGATGGCAGGAGCTGGAAGGCATTCACAACCGTTCGGACTTCGATCTGGGTCAGCATCAAAAGTTCAGCGGAAAGAAGTTGGAATACTTCGACGAAACCGTGAAGGAACGCTACGTCCCTTACATCGTCGAAACTTCAGTCGGGTGCGACCGCTTCTTGTTGGTTTCGTTGGTCGACGCATACCGTTCGGATGGGGATCGCGTTTGGTTGCAGTTGCATCCAAAACTTTCGCCGTACAAAGTCGCGATCTATCCGTTGATGAAAAAGCCTGAACTGATGGAATTCAGCGACAAGCTTTTCAACGACGTTCGCAAAAAGTACCGCGCGACCACCGACGAAGCCGGATCGATCGGCAAGCGTTACCGTCGCCAGGACGAAATTGGGACCCCGTTCGGTGTAACGGTCGACTATGACACCGTTTCAAACGGAACGGTCACGATCCGTCACCGCGACAGCATGGCGCAGGAAAGGATTCCTGCCGACAAGCTGGTTTCGTACATCGAAGACAAATTTGAAAACTGGGGCAAGTGATGAAGAAGAAGTCGTCGAAATCCGCGAAAAAACCTGCAAAAACAGCGGGAAAATCGTCAAAAATGGTTTTTTCATTCGGCGGTGGAAAAGCCGACGGAAACGAAACCCAGAAGGACATTCTAGGCGGCAAGGGCGCTAACCTTCATGGAATGACGAAGCTGGGGCTTCCGGTGCCTCCGGGATTTACGATCACAACTGCGGTTTGCAATCATTATTACCAAAACAAGAATTCCTACCCCAAGGGTTTGGAAGAAGCCGTGAAGAAGGCCATGGGTCAGGTGGAATCACGGATGGGACGAAAGTTTGGGTCCCGAAAAAAGCCGCTTTTGGTTTCGGTTCGTTCAGGTGCCCGAGCATCGATGCCCGGCATGATGGACACGATTTTAAATCTGGGCCTGAATGACGAAACCATTCAGGGTTTGATCGAAGAATCCAAAGATCCGCGCTTTTCGTACGATAGCTACCGTCGTTTCATCACGATGTATTCGGATGTAGTCTTGGGCATTCATTCCAATCAGTTCGAAGCGGCGCTGGAAGATGCCAAGCACCGCAGGGGCGTTGAATTGGATACCGAATTGACGGCAGAAGATCTGAAGTCCTTGGTGACCGAATACAAAAAGATCGTTCGTGTCAGCGGAAAGCAGTTTCCAGAAGATCCCTACGAACAGCTTTGGGGTGCGGTGGGAGCCGTTTTTGGTTCGTGGATGAACCCGCGCGCGATCACTTACCGCAAGCTGAATGACATCCCCGAAAGTTGGGGAACAGCCGTCAACGTTCAGTCGATGGTTTTTGGAAACATGGGTGACGATTGCGCCACGGGTGTTGCCTTTACCCGCGACCCGTCGACCGGGGAAAAGAAATTTTTTGGTGAATTCTTGATCAACGCGCAGGGCGAAGACGTGGTTGCTGGCATTCGCACCCCGCAGCCGATCAACGAATCTTCCAAGCAATCGTCGCAAGAAAAAGTTCAGACTTTGGAAAAGGCAATGCCCAAGGCTTACGCCGAACTGGTGAAGACCTACCAAAAGCTTGAAAAGCATTATCGTGACATGCAGGACATTGAATTTACGATCGAACGCGGAAAGCTTTTCATGCTTCAGACGCGAAGTGGAAAACGAACGGCAGCTGCGGCGGTTCGAATCGCGGTTGAAATGGTCCGTGAAAAGCTGATCACAAAGCCTGAAGCCGTCATGCGCCTAAAGCCCGAACAGATTGACCAGCTTCTTCACCCCGGGTTGGATCCCAAGGCGAAGAAAGAAGTGATTGCCAAGGGCCTTCCGGCTTCGCCAGGTGCAGCTGGCGGACAAGCGGTCTTTGATCCGGACGTCGCTGAAAAGTGGTCCAAAGATGGCAAAAAAGTCATGTTGGTTCGGATCGAAACATCGCCGGAAGATATTCACGGGATGTCGGTTGCCGAAGGCATCATCACGGCCCGTGGTGGGATGACTTCGCACGCAGCCGTGGTCGCACGCGGAATGGGTAAGCCCTGCGTGTCGGGTTGCGGATCGATTAAAATTTCTTACGAAAAGCGCGAATTCAGCGTGGGCGGATTGGTGCTGAAAGAAGGCGATTGGGTCACCATCAACGGTTCGACTGGCGAAGTGATCAAGGGCAAGGTCGCAACGATTGCGCCGGTTCTGAATCAGGATTTCCAAGAACTGATGAAATGGGTGGATGAAATTCGCCAGATCGGTGTTCGCACGAACGCTGATACCCCGACAGATTCAAAAGTCGCTCGTAGCTTTGGCGCCGAAGGCATTGGCCTTTGCCGAACTGAACACATGTTCTTTGATCCAGAACGCATCGACGCCGTTCGGGAAATGATTCTGGCGGATTCGACCCAAGGCCGTGAACGTGCGCTGGAAAAGATTTTGCCGATGCAAAAGGCCGATTTTAAGGCCATTTTTCGCGAAATGAGGGGGCTTCCGGTCACGATTCGGTTACTGGATCCGCCGCTTCATGAATTCATCCCTCACACGGACAAAGAGATTCAGGAACTGGCCAAGAAGATCGACGTGTCTTTCGATCGCCTGAAGCGCAAGGCGGAATCCTTGCACGAATTCAACCCGATGCTGGGACATCGCGGGTGTCGCCTGGGGGTCAGTTTTCCGGAAATTTATCGAACACAGGTTCGCGCCATCATGGAAGCGGCCTGCGAATTGGTTCGTGACGAAGGCTTTACCATCGAACCTGAAATCATGATTCCGCTAGTGGGGGATTTCCGCGAACTGAAGTTCGTCCGCGAATACTGCGAAATTGAAATCAAGCGTGTTTTGGAAAAGTGCGGTGTAAAGGGCAAGGTTCCGTACAAGATCGGAACCATGATCGAACTTCCTCGCGCTGCTTTGACGGCTGACGAAATTGCGAAGGATGCAGAATTTTTCAGCTTCGGAACGAACGATCTGACCCAGACGACGTATGGATTGTCCCGGGACGATTCGGGGATGTTTTTAAAGGATTACATCGACGCCAAGATTTATGAAAAAGATCCGTTCGCGTCGCTGGACCAAGTGGGCGTGGGTCGGTTGATGAAACTAGCCATCGATGAAGGCCGCAAAAGCCGGCGCACCCTAAAAGTGGGAATTTGCGGAGAACACGGAGGCGATCCCGCTTCCGTGGAATTCTGCCACCGGGCAAACTTGGATTACGTCAGCTGTTCGCCTTATCGCGTTCCGATTGCACGGCTAGCGGCGGCGCAGGCAGCGATCGTTAGCCCGCGCAAGGGCGTATCGGCAAAAGCGATTTCTAAGCGCTAAGCTTATCGTTTGGAACAAGCGTCGAATTCAGCCTGGGTTTCCGGGTAGTTTTCCACAGGCTTACGATTCTTGAAAACCGTGCCGATGAAGCAAAGGTCGACGCCGTTTTGCGATTTCGTGAAAATCTGCGACCAATTATTGGGCGTTGAATACCAAGTGCCCATGTACTTGAAGAAAGCGGAAAACCAGTTCTGAGGCATGGGGATAAAGACTTCATCCCAATCCTGTTGGATGACTTGCGAAAGCATGCGGGTTTCGCGGGTCTTTGAAGGATTGCTTTGGTCAGACCAGCGATTTCGTAAAGATTGGGTGGGCGTTTTCAAAACGTACCGAGGAATCACGCGAACCGAAGAAAAAGGCCCGCGAATCCCGGTGACGGGTTCGACGGTCAGGGGTTGGAATTCGCGGTGGAACTGGTTCCCCTTCTGATCTTCCGTTTGATAGCTAAAGGAATGAAGAACCTGCGCTTTTCCGCTTTGAACTTCGTAATTGATGATGGCGACTAAGCGATCGTAATCATCCAGGTAGAACCGACGGATGTTATCGTAAACGAAGCCGGCTTCACGATAAGTGATGATCTTGGTGTAGGTCTGATCCAGTCCGATCCACCCGTACGAATATTCGATGAAATTTGGGGATTTTCCGGTTGGGCCACCGCAGGTGGGAATTCGCGCGGCACCGCCAGTGAACTGAAAAGAAAACGGATCGTAGGTGTACCAGTTGGCGGATTTTTGAAGCAGGATCTGGCAGTCGCGCTGGCGAATCGAAGTCCCCAATGAAGTGGGAAGCGGAGGAGGTTCCAGCTGTTCCGCTAAATCAAATTCCGTTTCAAGCTGGTTGCGAATTTTCGAAAAGCTGGACTGGAACTTTTGAGCGTCGGCGTGAGCGAAATTGGACCACCCGAAAATCGGGAATCCCGCCAGAATCGCGATGCTTTTCAAAGTTGAAGAAATGGCTTTCACGTAAGCCCGACGGGTATCATTTGTTGAGAAATAGGCAATCGCCCAAAGCCAAATACAGTAGGAATAAGGTTTTATAAGGCGCTGAATCTTAGGCCTTATTTACATTGATAAAGATTCTTCATTAATCGGTTGAAAAGGCCGCAAGGAACGCGTAGTGTCAGAATCATTGGAGGACAGTCGAATGAGATTTCGGCTTTCTGCATCAGAGAGTGCACCGTACTGGTCCCGAGCAGAGCATCAATGCCCTGAAACAGGACCTCCACGTCACCTCTAGCGTGGGCAAAACCGAACCGGAGTGATGACGAATTCGCCGGTGCCCACGGGCTGTCGGACCTGACCTTGATCGGGTGGGGTTGCGATGGACGAACCTGAATGACTTAGGTTTTTGGTTTAATTCAGCTCGGCCTGGAAGTTCACGATGTGAATCGACCTTTACCGGGAAGAGCGAAAAAATAAGCGGCCCTTTTTAGGGCAGCGATACGATTCTCGGGCTTAGTCCCGCGATAATTGGGGGGGCTCGGAAAGTGAATACTTCCGAGCCCACTTTAACGCACACCCGATCAATGAAAAGAATTGCATGGCAAACGGGGAAGATAAAAAAGTGAAAAAGATTTTGATGGTCGAAGACGAATCGGCCTTGAAGGAATGGTTTGAAGTCACTTTCAAATCCATTGGACGGCAAATCGTCTGGGCCAGTTCCATTGACGAAGCAAAAAAGTTTTTGTCGGATCCCCATGAAGAATGGGAATTGGTCGTTTCGGATTTTAATTTTCAAGATTCAGAAAACGGTTTGGACGTCTGGGCGATGGCCAAGAAGCAGCACCCAAGGACGCCGTTTCTTTTGATTTCAGGAGTACCCGATCAGCTTTTTCAGGACCTTCTGGATTCCGGGGTTCAGTGCCCTCCGTTTCTTTTGAAACCCTTTACTGCACACGAATTCCGGCTGATCTTGCGGGATCTTTTGGCCCTTCGGTCGGAAAAGCAGGCAGCCTAGTTCGTCGTTTTTTTGACGAATTTCTGAATGCGTCAACCTTAATAATTGAACAGTTTTAGGGGGTTAGGCCCCGTTTCCAGCCTTGCCAGGTACCGTGAATTCCGAGACAATATCAGATGGGAATATCGGGAATCCACAGGGGGGTTCCAGCTTATGAAGCACTGGAAACAATTCGCGAACAATTTAAGAAATTATAAGAAATGGAATTCACTTCCCGAGTGGGCAAGGACGCTAACTGTAGTTCTTTCAGTTGCGAGCATGACCGCTTGCGGAGCTAAGGCGCTTCAACTGGCCAACGACGGAAGTCTGGGTGGCGGCACGAGCGGCGGTTCTGGCGGAACCAGTTTTTCCGGTGGTAACAGCGGTACGGTTTACCCGGTTACGATTCTTGCTAATGCCATCGACATTGCGGGCGGCTACGACAACGTTGGGCTGGCCAATCCGTTTTCGTCCACTTCGTATTCATTCCACGCTTACAGCGATATTCCTGCCACCGATCAGAATACTCCGGCCTCGTTCAGTTACACGTATCCGTCCTACAATTTTAGTTTCAACCAGGCACGTTTGGCTTTGGAATCCAACCGCGACACAAGCGGCACAGAAGCAATCTTCGTCGCCGGAACGGGACTGGGGATCCTCAGCGGAATCAATCCGCAGTTCTTGAAGGGAACTGCTGACGGGATTCGGTATCGAATCGATAGCGCTTCGACGAACGCTCAGACCAACGGCTTTCCTTACAGCTACGGTTCAGGCGGAGCACCATTTCCGAATCGGAACCCTCGCTACATGTCGGTTCCCGCACGCTACTATCGGGTCAACACGATCAATTTTCAGGACTACAATCTAGCTGACCTGATTCAGTTTCCAGTCCCTGCTGCTAGCCCAAGCGTTCAGCCCGGAGATTATCCGTCGGCGCGAGATCTGGTTAAGGATGGTTTCTTTCGTCTGATTTCGACCGACGATACTCCGCTGTATTCTGGACGGCTTTTCATCAACGGGTTCACTTGGTCGATGAACAGTCTAAGCTGCGCAAACAGTTCGACTTACAGTTTTCGAAACATCTATGTGCATAACGACTGGAACAGCACGGGTCGGTATCCTACGACTTTGCCTAGCGAGCGTCCTTTTGACGGAGCGACGCCATCAGGCGTAGCGCACAGTACGGACTTCTTTTTCGAAGCCGGCCTTCCACAAGTGGACATTGCAAACGTCACCATTACAGAAGCGCGGCTAGTCGGGCACGGTCAGACTGTGACCGGTGCAACGACAGCGACTTTTGCGGCTGGGACCAATTATCGGGCTGAAACTTTGAACGCCACCGGTCAGATTTTTCGCCGAAACACAGCAGTGAGCCCAAAGGCCGCGCTGGTTGTGAACGGCGTGGCCGTTTTTGAATCAGGTTTTGATACCAATCTTTTCGTGGGATCCGAAGTGACCGAATACATTTCGGGCGCCGGACAAACCTACTTTGAGAACTGGGTGACCACCAATGTTCCTGACACGAACTCGAACACTCTGGTCCCCTACGCGAACAGCCTGGATCTAATTCAGATCTTTGGTGCTTCGAAAGTAAAGAACCTGATTTCGCAGGGGTCTTTGAATTTCAGTTTTATTGGGAGCATTGTTGCAGTTCCAGCAAGTGGAACTACTCACGCGGTTCAGCCCCCCAATCACCTGACAGGGGCAATCACTCGGACACCGACGACTTTCGTCTATGGTCCTGAACTGAAGCTAGCGGGAACTTATTATACTCCGCTTTGCACAATCACGAATGAATCCGGATCACCATTGACCGACGGCACACCACCGCCGGTACTTCCTGGGGACCTAAACAGCCCGGTGATCATTTCGCTTTCGGCAATCAACATCACGAACACGACGGCCACGATTCAGTGGGCGACGGACGAAGGTGCGGATAGCCAGGTGGCCTACGGAATTGGAACTCCAAGTTCGACGACGACCTTGGATCCAACCTTGGTTACTTTACACCAAGTCAACTTGACGGGTCTGACGCCGTACACGACGTACACCATTCAGGCCATCACTAAGGATGGGAACGCAAATCCCACCACGTCGAACTATTATTTGTTTACGACCAAGCGCTAAGGCTTGACGTATTTTGCGAAAGGAATCGCGTATGAAGATGAAATTGGTTTTGCTGGTTTGTAGTATCGTGTCGGCAACGCCTGCATTTGCAAGGCAAGTCGTCTATCACGTTTCCGGCGGTGTGATGGCGCTGACCAATTCCACCATGAAGTCGGGTCAGGGTCCGGAAGGATCCACGATTCTTTCGCAGGCCGATGCGTTTGTTTCGCATAAGTTCTATGGCGGAGGACTTTTCGTTCAGTACGACAGACAGGGATCGACGCAAACGGACTTCGCATTCGGTCCCAAGATCGAATTGTACTGGAAGGTTTTCTTTTTAGAAGGCGGGTACGCCTTCATCATGAACCGTAACTTCACGGACCGCACGGTCGCAACCCAAAAGGGAAGTGGCTATTACTATGGTTTTGGCGTTCACGTCCCGATCCATGGATCGATCGGTGCTTCGGCTTCGGGCCGCGCGAAGGGGATGTTTCTTCAAGCGACCTATCGATTCAGAACCCAGAAAATCACGGAACAAGACGGTGTGGCATTAACGGGCGGAAACATCATTACACAACAGGACGGCTACCCGCTATTTGGCTTAGGTTACGCATTTTAACGGAAGGATTTGATCATGAAGATGAAAACCCCGTTGATCGCAATCAGTTTAGTACTTGCGGCTTCCGCATGCGGAAGATCGCCTTCACGTCTGTTGCGTCAGGGTCAGCTGGCCTTGAACGATTTCCCACTTTTTTTGACCGATGGAAACACCGGTGGGACGACCGGACGACTGATCCGCTTCGAACGTGACAAAACGCAAACGGACGTCGCTACGGGATTGGATACTCCGCAAGGGGTGGCCACAGATAAGTTTGGAAACGTTTACGTCGTGGAAGCAGGTTCTGCGAATCGCGTTCGAAAGTTTCCAGTCAGCGGTGGGGCAGGCACCACTTTGATCACGGGGCTTTCCAGCCCAAGCAATATTGCAGTGGATAGCTTTGGCGAAGTTTACATCACGGAAGACGGAACGAAATCCATCAAGCGGGTCAGTGACGGCAAAGTCATGGTCACGCTTTCGCAAATTCCAACCGCGCTGACCATCGGCGTGGACGACACTGTGATTTACGGCGCGTATTATATGAACCAGATGTTCTGGGGTTTAAGTGCCGCAGCCGAATCGGTGACTTCGAACCAGCCCGTGAACGCAGCCGTGGATAATTATGGATTGGTTTACGTCGCAGAAGATTACGGCGGATCGAACAGCAAGATCGTTCGCTTTGATCAAAAGTCGCCCACCAATCGAACCGATGTCGCGAGCGGTATTTCTAGCCCGCAGGGAATTGCGGTCGATCCAGTGGGGAACGTCTACATCGTCCAATCGGCCGGGTCGGCAGGGATCCTGATTGCCGCCGCAGATGGCAGCGCCTATCTGTTTCGCGCAATCGGTCCGACGACCTTTCTGACGCCGAAATTCATTGCGTTTACGCAGTATTAACTTAATCCGACTAAAAAAGTCAGATTTTAATAGTCAGGGCTCGGGTCGCCATGGTATTTCTACCCGGCTATGAAAAAGATCCCCGTTTTTACCGCTGTAGCGTTTGCCCTGGCCCTTTCCTTAGGAGCGACCGCCCCAGCCCACGCCAAGAAACCCAAGGTCAAAAAGCTGAAGGTCACCGGCCCAGTTCGTAAGAATCTGGCTTGCCTTCGTGACCTGGGAAAGCAGGTTCGATCCGCGGTCGAAAACAACGATCCGGCCGAAACCCGACTTCGTACACAGTTAGAACGACTGACTTGGGTTTTGGCCGAAAAGATCGAAACATCGGGCGTGGCTGCGATCACTCGTCATGAAGTCGCCCATTGTCGTGAAACCCTAGCAAAAGTAACCGTCGATGCCCCAGTTCCGGCCTTTGATCTTCCATCCCATTTACAGTCGCCTGATGCGACTGTTCAAGCGCGTGCAAAACGCGTCGAACAAATGGCTACAAATCTTTCCTACACAGGAATTCGCGGAAAATGCGGTGTTCTGAGCGGTGACGTTTCCATTGGTCTGGGACTTGAGCTGGGCCTGGGCGCGCATGCGGGCGGCTGCCGAATGGACCATTATGGCCGCTTTGCGGTGGTTGGGCTTCAGGGAATCGCCGGCTTGGGTGTGGGCGTAGCCGCTTTGGTCAGCGTCGCTGAAATCGACTATTTTGATGAATCAGACCTGACAGGAAAAACCAGCTGGGACGACCACTGGAAAGGCATCGTTTTGGCCTACACCAAGCAGGTCGAAAAGAATTCGAAGCGCACCACCGCGATCGGTGGCGGCATCGGCATTGGCGAAGGCATTCGCGAACACGGCGGCGTCGACGCAAAGATCCTGCCTTTGGGCATCGCCTATCGACGAATGCTGAATGACCTGGTCGGCATCACGTCTTTTCAGAACGATTAAGCTGCGACTTGGCATCCGGTCTCGCGCCCCTGGCGCGGCGTTTCAGCCGTTGAAGATTATCTTACCCTGCGCTTGCCTTTTCCGACTCTCTTGATACGTTCTTTTCGCCGAGGGGAACGGCAAGGGCCTGTTAGGCCTACAGGGGGTTTCATTGCGGGTAAAACGCCTAGAAGTTCAAGGATTTAAGTCATTCAAAGATAAAACCGTCATTCACTTCGATCACTCGATTACAGGGATCGTGGGTCCCAATGGGTGCGGTAAATCGAACATCGTCGATGCCTTTTTCTGGGTCATGGGCGAACAATCCTACAAACACATGCGGGGAACAGGTTCCGAAGACCTGATCTTCAACGGAAGTTCCAAGTACAGCCCCTTGGGACTGGCCGAAGCGACGTTGGTCATGGAAACCGACGTACCTGATTCTGAAAATTCTGCGGCCGGAGCATCCGTCGCCGACATCCCACTGAAACTGAAAACCAAAGAAATTTCCGTCACCCGCCGCGTGTACCGCACCGGCGAAGGCGAATACCTGATCAACGGCCTGCCTGCGCGTTTGAAAGACATCCAGGAACTGTTCATGGATACCGGTGTAGGCGCCAAAGGCTATTCGGTCATCGAACAAGGACAGATCGGTAAGATCGTCAACGCAAAGCCCGAAGATCGCCGACTTCTGATCGAAGAAGCCGCAGGGATCGCCAAGTACAAAGCCCGTAAGAAAGAATCGCTTCGTAAGATGGAAGCGACCCACGCGAACCTTTCGCGCTTGAACGACGTCATTCAGGAAATCGAAAGAAATCTTTCATCGCTTGAACGTCAGGCACAGAAGGCGCGTTCGTACAAAAAGATTAAAGAAGAACTTCTGGATAAAGAACTGACCTGGGGGCGCAGAAAATCCCAGGTTTTCCGCCAGAAATTGGATTCTTTGAAAGCGCGTCGCGACGGCTTGGAACAAGAACTGGTCGGTCTACGCGCCGAACTTCAAGTTGCGGAAAATTCCATCGAATCCGAACGCGTGGATCAAGTCACTGATTCCAAGCGCGGTGAAGAACTTCAGCTGAAAATTCAGGAAATGTCGTCTGAACTTTCACGTTCCAAGGCGGCCTTGGATTTGTCACGCCGCCGTCAAGGTGATCTGACTTCGCAGCTAGAAAGCCTGGAACAAGAAAAGGCCGAACTGGAAGAAACGCTGGTCGATGAACGTGAAAAGGTTTCAGTTCTTTCTGAAGCAGTTTCCGTCGCATCCGTTGCAGTCGAAGAAGCCAACGGCCGGGTTTCCGAAAAAGACGCGGAAGTTCGCGCATCGCGCGCAAGCGTCGATTCGGTTCGCCGCGAACTGGAAGCTTCCAAGCGGGAATTGATGACGGGAATCGCGGAAGCGTCTTCGCTTCTGTCGCGTGCAGCTGCTTTGGAAAGCCGTTCGCAGTCGGCCGCACAGTCGGTCGAACGCCTGATGTCGCAGGCCGAAGCCCTGCGTTCAAGGGTTTCTTCGGCTGAAGAAGAATTCGAACGCGCAAGCCAGGAAGTTTCGTCACTTCGTACGGCACGTGAAGAATTGGCATCGCAGAAATCGGATCTTTCCGCGCAGATTCAGCAATCGGAATCCGCGCTTCGCGATCAAGATCGCCAAAAGCAAGATGCACTGAAGAAAGTCATGCAGCTTCGTTCCAAGCTTCAAAGCCTGGAAGAACTGGTTGCTGCTCGCGAAGGAATGGCCGACGGCCCAAAGGCCGCTTTGGACTGGGCCGAATCGCAGGGCATGAAGGATTCCATTCGCGCGCTGTCGGATCTATTCGACGTCGACGCGGGTTTTGAAACCGCCGTTGAAGGTTGGCTAGAAGGACGCCTGGAAATGCTGGTCACCGATCAGCCGCAGGCAGCGCTTTCGGCGCTTTCCAGCCTTTCGGAAAGCAAGAAGGGACGTGCGTCGTTCTTTTTGCAAAATTTCGGAGCATCCGCTGCCGCTTCATCGGGGGCAAAACCCGAACAGGTTCTGGCCGCTTTGAAGATCAACGGCTTTGACGTCGTTGACACCCTGGGCGCGCACGTTCGCGTGAAGGATTCAGGCGCTGGAACGGGCCTTTCGGCATTGGTTTCGGAAGTCGCTGTGGTTGAATCGTTGGCACCGATTGCGGCCCTTTCACGAAAGGGCGCAGAAGCTGTTACGGACCTGATGGAATCACTATCAGGTTGGTCAGTCGTGTCGCGCGACGGCTGGGTTTGGGATCGAATGGGATCCGTTCAAGCCATCCGCGGTGGGGCTGGATCTTCTGCCGAATCTGCGGCCGCTTCGATCTTGGGTCGGAAGCGTTCGATCGCGGAACTTTCAGATCAAGTTCATGAAAGCCAAGTGGCGTTGGACGCCCTGGAAGTTTCGGTTGAAACTGAACGCAACCGAATCGAAGGCCTTCGCGGTGAACTTTCTGAACTGAATTCCAAGATCCAGGAAACCGATGTTCGGATTTCTGCCGTGGACCGTGACGCGCACCAAGCTGACCGGACTTTGAAAGATGTTCGTTCGCAGCTGGAACTATCCGAAATGGAAGTCCAACAGCTTCGCGAAGAAGCTTCCAAGGCTCAGTCCGAAATGGCGGAATCCCGCGAACGCGAACAGGCGATTTCGTCGGGTCGCCAGGATTTGGAAGAAAAGATCGCTTCGCTTGAAATTCAGTTTTCTGAAAAAGAAACCGTTCTTCGCGGCTTTGAAGCTGAGTTTCAGGACCTGAAAATCCAGGAAGCATCGATCAAGGAACGCGCGCAAAGTCAGACGCGTGAATTTGAATCCGCAAGTCGAATGCTTTCGGATCGCGAAAAGCGCTTGTCCGAAGTCTTGAAAGTCCTGGAACGCGCTTCGCGTGAACGCATGGATCACAGCGGCGGCGACGATGGGTTGGTCGAAACGATCGAAACCTTGATTCGCCAGCTTGCCGAAGCTCAGGACGAATTGTCCATGGTGAAGGATCGTTTGGAACAGGGAAGCGCAAAACTGAATGGCGCCCTGGCCAAGATCAAAGAATTGCATTCGACGGGTGATTCAAAAACGTCGGAAAGTAATTCGATGTCACTGGAAATCGAAAAACTATCGGCCGAACTTTCTTTCCTGATTCAAAACCTAGAAGAAAAGTACGGCCAAGGTTGCCTGGAAAAGCCAGTGACCAGCCCGATCCAGGAAGAAATGACCGATCCAGTGGTCACGCATGAAATGACCGCCGAAGAAGAGCAGCTTTTGGGTGAAGAAGTCGAAAGGCTTCGCGAACGCATCCGCCGCCTGGGTGAAGTCAACGTCATGGCCATCGAGGAATTCGAGGAAGCCCAGAAGCGCCACGAATACCTGCACAAGGAAAAGCTGGATCTGGAAACTTCGATCGAAAATCTGAAAGAAGCGATCGAGCACATCAACAAGACGTCTGAAGAACGGTTTGCACGCGCCTTCGAAGCCATTGCGACGCGTTTCGAAAAGCTTTTCCCGATCATTTTCGGGGGCGGCCAGGCGAAGCTTTCTTTGGTTTATCCCGAAGGTTCGACCGACATCCTGGAAGCGGGCGTGGATATTTTGGCCCAACCTCCGGGCAAGAAGGTCGTCAACATCGGCCTTTTGTCAGGCGGCGAAAAGGCGCTGACTGCGGTATCGCTGATTTTCGCGATCTTTATGGTCAAGCCTTCTCCGTTCTGCGTTCTGGACGAAGTCGATGCGCCTTTGGACGACGCCAACATCGGCAAGTTCAACGCCTTGTTGCGCGAAATGTCGGCAAAATCCCAGTTCATCGTGATCACTCACAACAAGAAAACGATGGAATTGAATGACACGCTTTACGGCGTGACGATGGAAGAACCTGGCGTTTCGAAGATGGTTTCCATCGAGATCCATTGATGATTCGTGTCCCTAAGATTTTGAGGATCCCCGGCTGGATTTCCATCGCGGCGACGGCAGGACTTCTTTCGTCCTGTGCGACAACGTCCGCGAAGTCCGTAGAAAAGGTTCAGGCAACGCCTGAAGCGAGACCTGAAGCGAAAGCGGAAGTCGAATCTGAAACGAAGGCCGTCGATAAATCCGCCGCGAAACCGTCAAAATTGCCTAAGAAAGTCGGCGCAAATCAGCCTGCGCCCGCGAAGAACGTAGCGAAAACCAAAGAAGGAGCAGGCACCTTTTTGCCGCCGCTTTTGCAAGAAGTGGAAGCCAAGTACACGGCGGCGCAGACGATTGAAGCAAAGTTCACGCAGACGACTTTTCAAAAGGCGCTTGGGAAGTCCAAGGAATCCAATGGAACGCTTAAGATCAAGCGTCCCAATAAAGTTCGTTGGGAAACCGAAGCGCCCGATAAGAATCTTTTGGTCAGCGACGGGCAGACTTTTTGGTTCTATACCCCGCCTTTTGAAGAAGGCGATTCCGGTCAGCTGATGACGAAGAAAACTGCAGAAGTTCAGTCGCGCATGGCGAACGCCCTTTTGTCGGGATCTTTTTCGATGGCAAAAGACATGAAGATTGAACCCATAGAAGGTTCGCGCTTCGTTCTGATTCCAAAAAAGGGAACTGCCGGCACTGTGATTCGTGCTGAAATCGCGATTGATCCCAAGACCAAAATCATTCAAAGCGTGTTCTTGACCCACGCAGGTGGGAATGAAGCGCGAATCCGCTTAAGCCAGATTCAATTGGGCAAAGCTGAAGCGGATGCGACTTTTCAGTTCAAGGCCCCGCCCGGGACCGAAGTCCTGAAGCAGTAGTGGGTCGGACCGATTCGTTTATTTGCCCTGCGCAGGGGCCAATCCACAAGTCGGTACGCCGCCTGTGGATTCGTCGGTGCGACGGCATCGAATTTCATAAACCGCTTCGCGTTCGATGACTTCAGCTTCTGCCATCAAAGGCGTATAGGATTTGAACTTGTCCTTGATCATTTGCGACGAAAGCGGCTTGCCTGGGTTGTAGCGGCGGGCCTTGCGAATCACTTCGAAGTATTCACCCATCGGCATCAACGGAATGCTTTCGATGAATTCTTTTTCGAAGTCTTCCATTTTCACATCTTGGAAGTACTTGGCGTCGGCACCTTTTTGCTGCGCCAGAATCACGCTTTTCAGGGCGTAAGTCTTTTCAGCCAAGGTTGCAGGAGCCTTGGTCAAAACCTTCAGTTCCAAACGGCGCCAAAGGTCCAAAGACTTCATCATGTTTTCGATTCGGGAACTGGCCAACATGAAAAGAAGCTTGCCGCTGTTTCGCTTGTCGCCCATTTCCAAAAGAAACATGGCTAGAATTCGCTGCGAAACTTCGTTCACGTTGTTGGAATCCAGGCCAAAGAACTTGTCGGCTTCGTCAATCCAGAATCCGACGTTACCCATGGACTTGGCGGTATCGAAGATATCTTGAAGAACGCGTTCCGATTCCCCGATGTACTTGTCCAAAAGATTGTTGAATTCAAAGACGGTGAATCCGCTGCTGGTGGCCATCCCTTCGGCCAAGTAAGTCTTACCGGTGTTTTGAAGACCGCCGATGTAAATCCCAGTCGGAACGGTTGAAAGGTCATTGACCTTGATGGCTTCAAACATGACTTCAATTTCTTCGCGGTCTTGGGCACGCATCGCCAGCTTAGCGTCATCAAAGGTGTGGGTCGGGGCCCGCATCGCCAGCTTTCCATTGAAGAACTGAAGAATGAAATCTTGCTTGAACTTCGTAATCGTTGGCAGCGTGACCACTTGGCCTTCTTTTGAAATCCGGGCCAAGAAAAGATCGATGACGTTGTTATTCAGGCCCTTGAACGCGCGGGCAAGGTCGGCTTCCGAAACGTTCGGGTCCAGGTTCAAGCGAATGAACTTGTCGCCGTACATACGCAGGCGAATCAATCTTAGGATTTCGTCATATTCGGGCAGGTCGACCGCGATTTTTGAAACGTATGGGCTGGTGAAGCGAACAGAACCCTTGATGGGTGAACTAAGAACAATCAAAGAATTGCTCATGGTCCTGTTGGTGGCCCAGTCCTGAATTCGACTTAGGGCTCGAACTGCATCTGATGTTTTTCCCTGAAGCATTTGGTCTGCAGACATCAGGAAGTGCGAATTGTAAATCAAGACGCCGACCTTTTTATCCGAATGCTGTTGTACAAATTTTTCGATTACGTACAGGGCGTCTTCGGGATCTTCGACTTGGCCCTTGGAATTGATCTTTACGTCTTTGAAAGTACTTTCATTCTTCTTGTACCAGCTTTGAAAGTTCTTGGTTTCGTCGCCGGTCAGCATGATGAATTCTTTTTTCTTGGCGTCGAAGCGAACAAAAAGGTCAGTCCCTCGCATTTGGGTTCCGGAAAAAAATTCGTCAAAGCGCGCCGTTTGGTCTACGTACTGCCCGGGCTTTCCTGTTACGGCGGTCTTGAAAGTGGTTAACGAATCGCCCACGTGGCCTTCGAAAGAAAACACACGGTTTCCTGATCCCACCGCAAGGTGAAAGTCTTGTGTGAAGCGCGGCCCGACGACCGAATTGCGGCTGGTCACACTTGAAAAGTCAGGGATTGAATCAATCAAACGAATCGCCTTGGATTCGTCCAGACGCCGCGTATAGGCTTCCAACGATTCCTTCAAAGCTTCAGAAGATTTTGGCGACATTTTCTTGATCGCTTCCGAACCGGAAATCTTCTTGATGATCAGTAACAGTTCTTCACGGGATTTTTCTTTACTGGCGTAGGCTTTGACGACGTCGTCCCATTCCTTGAAAGTCGTTTGTTCGATCTTTCCCAGTTCATCCATCAAAAGTGATCGGATTTCTTTTCGAAGAAGGACTTCTTCACCCTCGCGGATTCCCTTGTAGATCACGCGTTTTAGGAACTGTTCTTCTAGTTCCAGAAGCACTGAACTGGGAATGACGGATGCGATTCCCCGAAACGCGAATCGCTTTGGCCCCGACCCGGTGGAATTGTATGCCACGATACCGACAGCCGTCAGAACTGCCATTGATGCAACGATTCGAATTTGAAGCTTTTTCATCCTAAAGACCTTTTCGGCAGAAATGACCAAAGATTTTACAGGCGATTGTGGGTTTGGCAGCCGGGAACCCCCAAGGGTTGCCCCAGGAAGGTTATGATCCATAAGTTATTGATATTACGGCATAATATATTGATAACTTCTTGTTTTTACCCCTGTTTTTGGTCCAAGCCCTGCAATTCCCAAAGAAAGATGAACTTCGTCCGCTTGCGCCGGTACGCCGTGCGCGCACTTCTTTTTGTCGCAGTCGTATCGGTCGCCAAGGACCGACCGGACCCTATTCGCGACGCATTGATGCAGGCCCAGACCTACATTCAGGCGAAGAATCTGATGCAGGCCAGTGATTCCCTAAGAAAAGCTTCGGTCGAAATCCTGGCGCAGTCGCTGATGATTTCAACGAAATCTTCTGAAGCGCAGAACCTGTACCTGGCCTTTCAAAGTTCGATTTGGTTGACCCTGCAGGGCCAAGCCCGCGTTTTGGAATGGCGTCATCGTCACAGTCCGAATCAAGCGGTGATTCGAGCGGCCGGAAGTCCGCTGCCTGATGAACTGGAAAGACGTGATCGGCTTTTTGTGTCCCCGGGCGTCGGACAAGCACTGATCGGTGAAATCCCGTACAACCTTCGCACGTCCAACGCCGCTGAAGCGCAGAAGCTGAATCCGGCACTATCAGAAACCTTTGCGAAGCAGAAAACTTCAAGTGACGAAACCTTGATTGAAATTCGCCCGACGATGCAGGACCAGTCGATTCAGGAATACATGGCCCTTTTCCAGATGGGCATGGAAAAGGCGGAATGGGTCTTTCCAAGATTGCTGCAGTGGTCTGCCATCAATAATCAGTCGACCAATCGCTGGGCGCTTTCACGACTGGGTCAAGCGGCAGAACTGAACACAACGCGCGGATGCGCGGCCAATCTTTACAGTTTTTCGCACCACCAAGTTTATAAAGAACTGGTCGTTCTGGATCGTTACGAAGAATGGGCGCTGGATGCCATTCAAAAGCCGATTCGCGCCGGTCTTGCCGGATTTTTTCCTTTCACGGCCGCTGAATTGTCCCAGGCTTTTCAAGCGGCGGTTCGTGATGAACCCGAGAATCGAATCTTTCTTCACAACCTCAAAACTCAGCAACAAAAGGAATTCAACGCCTTTGTCGGAATGGCGTTGGACGCACAGATTCGAGAACTGGCCACCACGGATCCCGATCCCTATTCGCTTGAAATCTATGGTGCTGTTTTGCCCGGAGACGCGATTCGACCGTCCGAAACGGCAGACTTGATTCTTAAGCGTGTGGCTCGCCGACAGGTGGAATTGGCTTTCCCGATGGTGTCGGCATTGGCCGGAGCCGGTCAGAAAAACTTCGACGGAGTCGGAATTCCAGAAGCTCGACTTCCTAACGTTAAGGCCCGATTCCTGGCCAACCTAGAGAAGCTTACCAAGGGAAAGAACCTTTCGTCGACGGATCATGCGAACAAAGTCCGTTTGGCTTTGGCCCTGCTTGATTCCAAAGCCTATGTCGAAAAAAGAAAGAAAGAACGGTTTGCCCAGAAGGTAGAAGAAACCGTGTCTTCGGTACAAAAATTTGAAAAAGAATTGGCAGCATGGCAGCTGATGCGAGCCGATTCTGACGGCGATATTTCGTGGAAGAATTCTTTGGTCGTTGATTCCGTCCGCAATCTGGTCGAGATCAGGAATCCAGCCGAACTTCGCGAAGTTTGGTCTGCGGTGTTGGTCGACCCCGATCAAGATCCTATTTCGGACATGATCACCCAAGACAAGAAGGTGGTTGAAGCTTTTACGGAATTCTATCAATCGGTTGCCGAAAAGTGGTCTGAACTTTCGCAGGCCCAGGCGACGCCACAACGTTTAGAACGCATCGCAAGCGAAACTGCTCAGGCCTTGATCAGCGAAGCGGACGCAGAAGTTAAGAAAACCGAAGATGAATTTGAAGCCAAGAAACAGCCGTTTCAAACGCAGTACGTGGCCGTGCAAGATGCGACCTACCGACCTAAACCTGTTTTCTTGAATCATGCGCAGAAATTGAAGGCCGTCTTTCGTCGAATGAATTTACCCGTGCCTGCGCAGACTTCAAAGTACCGCATCCCAAGGATGATTGAAACGCGCGGCCAGGCATGGACCGTTGTCCAAACCCGAATGGGTCGGTTGATGGCTGAAAGTCCGATCTTGAACAACCAGGTTATTTCAAAACTGGCCCAGTTCGCGGTGGTTCGTGCGACCGGAAAATTGAATCTGTCCCGGGTTCGGGAATTCGTGTTGGCGCGCTTTCACGAAGCGTCGACCGGAGACCTGGGGAAACTTGAAGATTTCTGCAATACGAACTTGCGCGAAACTGGTTCGGACGCCTTTAGAAAATTGTATCAATCGACCGCCGGGACAAGACAAGTCCTGATGCAAACCATTCCTGGTTTTAAGGAATGGGATCAGCGCATGCAACAAGCGACCAAGACGGCGCTGGAAAGAAATGTCGATCGGCTGACCACGGGGTTCCTGATTGTCGGAGCAATCGCAGCGACGCTGGCGTTGGTCGTGTTTACGGCAGGCGCGGCTTCGGTCGCAGTTCCTGGAATTATTGCAACTGCACTTGCACTGACCACCCAGGTGGCTTTGCCGGTGATGACGGTCGCTAACCTGTACGCCACCGTGACCCTGAACGTGGTCGAAAAGCCGATTCAGATCGCCTACCAAGAAGGTGTCGCGAAAAGTCGGATTTATGGGGATATGCCGCAGGCTCAAGGCTACCTGGCGCAGAAGTCCCTGGATGCGGCTGACCCTGTCGCGCGTGCAATGGTGGGTCGATTGATCGATCGAAGCCATGTTCGCGCGGCACGCACAAAGTTGGGAATCGATCAGGGTTTAACCCTGGTTTTCGCACTTTTAGATCTGACTTGGATGGGTGCACAGGTCAAAGGTGCAATCGGAAAGACCGTTCGTGCCTCGATCGAAAGAATGGGTGCGATGGCTGTGAAAATGGAAACACAGCGCGCGGTCAAAACAGTTGCGAAACACAGTTCGAAGTCGGTCGAAGCCCTTCAAGGGCTGCAGCGGCTTCAGCAGGAAGTAAAGGCCGCCTTCAATTCAAAGATCACGGCGAAAGAAACGGGCCAAGTTTTGAAGGGCATCATGGATGACATGATGAGCGGCAAAGCCTTGAAGTGGTTTAGGCCTTTGGTCGATTCAGGAGAATTGACCGTTCGATTCGCGTTACGCGCCGGAGAAGCAATCGGTGATGATCTGGTGAAGTTTGGTGCTGGCCTGGAAGACTTCATCAAAATGCAGCGCGCTCGTTTGGACACCAATGGACGCCTGTTGGGCGGTTTGAATAGCGCAGAAATTTCAAAGAACCCGGATGCAACCTGGTTTGGAATTGCGATTCGCACGATGACTGGAAGCTTGGATAAGCCCCTTCAAAGCGGTTTGCATTGGACGGGTTTGACTTCGCTTTCTGAATTGCGCGCGCTTCGCAGCGGAAAAGCGGTGACCTGGTTTGATCGATTTGGTGCCGCACGAAATGATCTGCTTCGCCTTCGTGGACGTGCGGTGACGGACAACGTGATTGCTCCGGCAGAATCCCTTTTGACGAAAGTGAAAGCGCTTGAAAACGTCGGCGTCGACGAATACGTCGCGATCATGAAAAAACAGGCCAGTGCGGCCGAAGCCCAGGTCTTGGATCAGGTCAAGACCAAGGGCCAAGTTTTGATGGCTTCCTTAAGTCACGAAGAACGCGATGTGCTTCGGCGTATGGTCGCAGGCGAATCATTTTTGGCGCGTACCCTTGGGATTTACAAGATTCAACGTTCATTGGGTCTTCGCGAAATCGGAAAGCTTGGACCGATTTTGAAGGACTATGAAATGATCCAGCCCTACGCACGTCAGTTGTCCAACGCGGCCGCGGAAGCCTACGAACCAGCGAACTATATTCGCGAAGTCGAAGAAGGTTTAGCGCATGGCCGCGCAGGCGCAGAACCGATGGATGTCGCAGCAACTTATCGTGATCTTCAAAGCCAACTGGAAGTGATTCAGCAGTTTGATATCGGCGACATTCGTCTAAGCCCAGAAGCGGAAACGATCTTGAACCGCCTGTCACAAGAACTAGGCGGCGCTCACTAAATTTTGGGCTATTCTTCCATCGCGTCTGCTGCGTCCAGCATCTGGGTCACCTGCCCAGGAGCATTGGAACGAAGCGAACGGTAGCGTTCCATCATTTCAGGATGGATTTCTGCCAGTTCTTCGGCCGTGGACAGGCAAAGGGCCTGGATCGGCGAAGCGTTGGTCTTTGAATCTGAAACGCAGCCTTCCAATTCCGTGAAGAACTCGCGGGCCTTGTCCAGGTTCGCTTCCGCTTCTTCCATCTTCGGGCTTAGCTTTTCGGCAAAGGAAACTAGCGACTGGGTCATTTCCGGGGTCTGAAGTTCATTCCAAGGGTTGGAATGTTGAGGGGTCGGTTGATTGCCTTGGGTGGGTGGGTTCTGGGTCGTGGGCATCTCATTGGCCTTCGCCTGAATCTCGGAAACCGAGTTCTGGGGCGCGTCTCCGGTCATTCCTTCGGTCACCTGGTACTGAACCGGCTTCCGGGTAACAAAAAGTGCTATGATTCCAAGAGCTAAGACAGCAATCAGCAAAACCCAGGTTTTCTTCATGATTCAATAAACTTACACCTGTCTTGGCCTAGTCGGGAGTTGTTTTTACCCAAGTATTTTTATATAGAATTGCGCATGCCGTCATTTGATGTGTCTTCGGACGTAAACTGGCAAGAAGTCGACAACGCGATCAATCAGGCCAATAAGGAACTGACCACGCGCTACGATTTCAAGGCCATCAAGATCGAAATCAAGCTGGATATTAAAGCCAAAACCATCACTTTGTGGTGCAGCGAAGAGGCCAAGCTAGACGCTTTGAACGACACCTTGCAGACAAAATTCGTGAAGCGCGGCATTTCGCTGCTTTCGCTGGATTATAAAGATAAAGAACCCGCCTTCGGTGGAAGCGTGCGCCAGGTCGTTGTTGTTCAAGCCGGTGTTTCAAAAGAAAAGGGCAAAGAAATTATCGCCGCCTTGAAAGACAGCAAACTAAAAGTTCAGGCCCAAATTCAAGACGAACAAGTTCGGGTGACAGGCAAAAGCCGCGACGATCTTCAATCTGCGATTTCGCTACTGCGCAGCCAACAAGACAAATTGAAAGTTCCGATGCAGTTCGGAAACTTCAGAGATTAACGAAGGGATCGGGCAAACATGTCAACGAAAGCACCGGTTTACTTTGTCAGCTTGGGCTGCCCCAAGAATTTGGTCGATTCGCAAGTCATGCTCGGCATGCTTGAGAAAGACAAATACACGGTCACGGACGAAGCATCCAAGGCAGAAGTCATCATCGTGAACACTTGTTCCTTTATCCAAGCTTCCAAAGAAGAATCGATCGAGACGATTTTGGACATGGCGCAACTGAAAGAAGAAGGAAACTGCAAGGTCCTGGTCGCGTCAGGCTGTCTGCCGCAGCGCTATTCCAAGCAATTGGAAAACGAAATGCCGGAAGTCGATCTTTTCATTGGCACCGGTCAATACCACCGCATCACCGAACTTTTGAACGAACACGGCAAGGCCGTTGAAATGGGCGGGAAGCTGCCACAACGCAGTTACATCGATCAGCCTGCGTTTATTCACACCGAAAATGATCCTAGGGTTCATACCGGCCCGGCATTCAGCGCGTATTTGAAACTGAGCGAAGGTTGCAATCGCCGCTGCGCTTTTTGCATTATTCCAAAACTTCGCGGCAATGTTCGGTCGCGCACGATCGCGTCGCTTGTTGAAGAAGCCAAGCAAATGGCTTCTCGAGGCGTTCGCGAATTGAACCTGGTTGCACAGGATCTGACCGAATACGGGATGGAATGGAAGTACCGCGAAAACCTTGAAAAGCTTCTTCCTGAACTTTGCAAGATCGATGGAATCGATTGGATTCGATTGCACTATGTTTATCCAGACCAATTCAGCGACGAACTGGTCGAGATTGTCGCGCGTGAACCCAAGATCGTAAAATATCTAGATATGCCGATTCAGCACACGAACGATCGCGTGCTGAAATCGATGAATCGCCGTTTGACCAAGGCCAAACTTTTTGACCTAGTCGGTAAGCTTCGCGCGCGGATTCCCGGTCTGGTTTTCCGCACGTCGATCATCGTGGGATTTCCTGGTGAAACCGAAGAAGAATTCCAAGAACTTCACGACGATTTGGCGAAATTGAATCTGGATCACGTCGGTGTTTTCCGTTTTTCGAAAGAAGAAGGTACGAAGGCCGCTGAAATGGATGGACAGATTCATCCTGCTACCAAGCGCCGTCGCGCAAAGACGTTGACCACGATGTTAGGTCAGCAGCGTCAGTCGCTTCATGATCAGTTCCTGGGCAAAAAGGTGGTTTGCTTGGTTGAAGGCGTCAGTGAAGAAACGAATCTTTTGGTTTCGGCGCGTATGCCAACCCAAGCGCAGGAAATTGATGGGCACGTCTTGATCAACGATCTTTCGGATCTGACGGATTCGGGTGTCACTTCGCTTCGCGCCGGCGATTTTGTCGAAGTTGAAATCACAGACGCAAACCCACAAGATTTAGTGGGCCGCGCGGTTCGTTTGGTTTCGGCTGGACGGATGAAATCGGCGCCGAATCTTTTGGCGTTCCAGCTTTCTGGCGGCGCAGCCGCAGCGATGCCTGGACTTTCGGAAACGATTTCAAAGGCTCCGGCTTTGGAACGTCCTGCCGAAGGCAGCTATGCCTGAACCACTTAGCCTGAATGCGATCCTGGAATCGGCGGCGGCCGATGCTGGGTTTCCTGCTTTTGGCGGCGTGGACATTGCGCGTGCGCAGGCGGACTTTTTAAAACACGCGGATCGATATGACGCTTGGATTTCCCGCGGGATGGAAGGAGCGATGTCGTACCTTCAGCGCGGACGCGATCGGCGTCGTGACCCTGCTATGGTTCTGCCGGGCGCGCGAAGTGTTTTTTCAGTTCTGATGCCGTATCGAAAGGGGCCCTTGGGTCGTGCTGATAGCCGCGAAGGGCCCAGGTACGCGCGCTACCTGGATGGTCCTGATTATCACGACGTGCTGTCGGAAAAACTGGAAGCGATGATGAAGGATGTTTGCGCGCGATGGGCCGATCAGGTTCGCGCGGATTTGATGCCTTTTTCGCTTCGCTACAAAGTCTGTGTCGACACCAGCGCCGTGCTGGAAAGATCTTGGGCTGCGCTTTCGGGCTTGGGTTGGATTGGTAAGAACACTTTGCTGATTCATCCGCGATTGGGAAGCTATGTCTTTATCGGTGAAGTTTTGTTGGATCAGGAATTGGGACTGGGGCCTCGTCCGATTGCGGATTACTGTGGAAGCTGCACGCGCTGTTTGGATTCTTGCCCGACGAAGGCTTTTGTTGCGGCCCACGATTTGGATTCGCGAAAGTGCATCAGCTATCTGACTTTGGAAAAGCGCGGAGAGTTCGAAGCGCCTGCGGAAGTCTTGGACCAGATGGGTCCGTGGGTCGCGGGTTGCGATGTGTGCCAGGAAGTTTGCCCGTTTAATCTTAGGGCGGTGAAGGCCGCTTCTGGTGAAGCGGCAGCACAGGGTGCCGTGGTCCAAGACCGCTGGGAAGATTTGATGAATGAATCGCTTGAAGCCTACGCCGCGCGAGTGAAAGGCTCGGCACTTTCGCGTGTGAAGCCCGAGCAGTTCAAACGTAATTTGGATCAAGCTTTGAAAAATTCAAATCTTTCATAAGAATTGCGCGGTTGTGTGCAGTCGTGTGCAGTTGTCGGAACCGTGTCGGAAGTTGTCTTACGGGCTGGTCCGCGGCGTCTCTGTTCAGTTGTCGGAACTGTGTCGGAAGATTAAACATTCCGACATACTTCCGACAACTGAACAGGCAGCGCTCCGACGACAGCCGGATCCAATTCCGACATACTTCCGACTAGTTCAGGCCTCGGGTCACCATCGACACATCGGGCGCAAATGCTACATGCCCCGCCTTTTTAAGGTCGAATTTCTCAATCGTTTCAACCCGACACTGAACCAAAAAGGTTGCGATATCGTTCATGAATTGCGGCACGTCGGGTGCAATCGATATCACCCAGGAGCACGTCATGAATTCCAAATTCAAAAAGTTCTCAAGCCTGACCATCATCACGCTGGCCTTTTCATTCACCCTGATCACGAGCGGATGCGCGAATGGCGAACCCACGGCAACCATCAAAGTTCCGTCGATTACTCAAGTGTCCATCATTGAAGCAACCCTACAAGCTTGCCCAAACGGCGGAATCCTGGTTCAGAGCTTCACCGACAGCAACGCAAACGGAAACTTGGACACCGGCGAAAAGATCGTCTCTGCACTTCCAGTCTGCAACGGAACGAATGGTACGAACGGCACCAATGGCACCCATGGGATCGACGGCGTCGACGGGCAAAGTATCGGCATTTCAATGTCCGACGCTCCGATCGGAAGTTGCCCAGCTGGCGGATCAACGATCCACACCTTTTCCGACTTCAATCGGAACATGATCCAGGACACCGACGAAATGATTTTGGCTTCAAGCACGATCTGCAACGGCGCCAATGGCCACAACGGAAAAGACGGAAAGAACGAAAAAGAAGGCAAAGTCATCGCCATGGGTGCGGTTGGTCCCGAAGTCCCAGGAAAGCCCTACAGCGCTTGCCACCACGATTATTTGTTCATCCCGGGTCAAGATCAAGCCGAAGGGTGGTTGATCTTTCGCCACCAGAAGAATGGTTCAGCCGACCAAGGCATTGGCAAGACGGGCTTCAACGTCTGGAACGTCGACATCACAGACTTCCAGTTGGCTTCTGAAGTCGGCAGCATCATTTACTGCCAGATGACTTGGAACCCCGGAACTCAAACGCTAACCTACTCGGTCGTTGACAAGTCCGACGGCCTAGCCGGAAAATCGGGAACTATTCGTTTTTAGCTCAACGCCCCCGAAGGAGACCGTCATGGAAAAGACTTCTTGTTTGCTGAGTGGATTGCTTGTTGCATTCAGTTGGGTTGCCGCTAGTGGGTGCGCCAAGAACTAATCCAGCGAAGTGCGCGCAATCACCAAGGCGCTGATGAAGAACGGAGTTGGTTGTCCGAGCTGTCCTACTCCTTCGGATACCAATGATCATTGCACCAACGACAGCTACTACAACTTCCACGCAGGAAGTTCTTCAGCCTCGGAAACCATTTCGTGCAGTGGCGGCGTGCGCAGAAACGATTACGCGATTTCGGGAAACCTTCAGATTCAATGCAAAGACCAAGTGTATCAGCTGAAGAACGGGACGGTTTCTGCATCGCTTCCCATACCCACGGCCGTATCGGGCGGAAACCAGTATTCGGTCAGCCTTAGTCTGAACACGAGCGTAACCGGCGGAACGGATTTACTTAAAGACGGTTACAAAGACATTCGTTGCAGTTTCACAGCGGTCTATGTCGGCGGCACGGAAGCTGATTCCATCAGTTCGGGAGCCTTCAGCTGCAGAGTCGACGGTGAAGAAGTTTCACGGGAAGACCTTCAAGAAGCAGGGTACGAAAACACGGATTGTTGATGCGTGTTGCGCCGAGTTGCGGTTATTCTGTTTGAAATGAAAACCAAACGCATCGCATTTTTGGTGGCAGGCGCATTTCTTTCAATCCCATTCGCAGCGGCGACAACGACGCCCACCACAAAGGCCGTCACCCTTCCCAAGCAAGTCACAATCTACCCCAACGGAGCCCGCGTCGTTCGCGAAGGAAAAGTCGAATTGAAAGAAGGAACCCATTCGGTCCTTTTTACCGACATCCCAGCTTCGATCGTTGAATCATCGCTTAGGCTTTCAGTCGAAGGACCAAAAGGAACTCGATTCTACGGTGTTGCGATGAAAAAAGAATTCACTCCAAAAATCGTTGATGCGCGAACCCGCAAGCTTCGAGAAAAACTTCAAGTTCTGCAGGACGAAAAAACGGATCTTCACGACAAGATGGAAGCCCGCCGTGCCGAAATGAACATTCTTCGCACCTATGGGCAGACCCCGAAGCCCGTTGGAAACAAAAAGACCAAAGAAGTCAGCGCGGTCGACTTCACACAATCGGCGGCTACGATCGCTAAGCGAATTGCTGCCTTGACGGCGGACAATCGAAAAGACGAAAGAAAAGTTCGCGAAATCGATTTGAAGATCAATGCCCTAAATGGCGAATTGGCGCAGGGAAGTTCAAGCGCCCGCGAAAAGCGGACCGCACAGGCGGATCTGGAATTAAAGACCGCAGGTACCGTGCAGTTCAAGCTGACGTATCAAGTGTCGGGCGCATCTTGGACACCCGTATACGATCTGAACTTGGATTCCCAAGGCGAAAAGCCAAAACTGGAACTTGGATTCAACGGCACGATTCGCCAAAGCACGGGCGAAGATTGGAAAGGCGTGACGCTTCTTCTTTCTACCGCGCGTCCCTCCGAAAACACTCAGGTACCTGACCCGACCAACTGGTGGCTAAGCTACTACACCGTGCAGACGCAACTTTATCGTTCCCGATCCGGAATGCCTTCAGCAGCCCCGGAAGTGGCCGCACGGGACGTCGAAGTCGGAAAAAAATTCATGAAGGGCAAGGCAGAAGAACTGGAACCTGCCGAATTAGAACTAGCAAAGACGGTTCAGGCTGCTTTCACCGTCACCTATTCAATCAATATCCCCAAAGACATTCCATCGGATGGATCTGACCATCGGGTGGGAATTGTGCAATCACCCCACGACGTCGAACTTTCGCTGGTCGTGGTTCCCAAGCTATCGCTGGCCACCTTTATCGACGCAAAAGTGACTTATGGTGGGGACCAGATTCTTTTGCCTGGAAATGCGCAACTTTTTCGTGACGGAGAATTTGTCGGCACCGCCAGCCTGGCTGCTAAGGCACCGGGTGAAACGTTCAATCTAGGATTTGGGCAGGACGATTTGGTTCGGACGGAAAGAAAAAAGGGCGACACAAAGTCTAGCCCAGGCGATCGCCGTTACCAGTGGACGACGACCGTTTCGAACTTTCATCCATCCGCCCGCGCCATTGAAGTTCGCGAACAACTGCCACGCACCCAGCAAAAAGAAATTAAGATCGAAGCAATGGACATCAGCCCGGATCCGCTGCCTGAAAATCCGGAAAGGCCCGGCCTTTACAGTTGGAAGCTGAACCTAAAGCCGAAAGAAAAGGCTTCCATTGTCTTTTCGTATCGAGTCCGGCATCCCGAAAAAGTCGACGTTTCAGGATTGGAATAGGCCTGACTAGGTTTTCTTTTCGGTCTTCCAGTAGCTGACGCCGTAAATTGCCGTTGCAGCGCGATCTGCGTTCGGAAACCTCAAGGTGACCTTTCGAAGATTTGCGGGAAGGTTTTGCAAAACCGAATACGGTCGGGGTTCTTCTAAACGAATTCGAAGACCGCCGTCGTCGTCGGCCTGAAGGTCACGATCCGCGAATCCCACGGGCACGGGTGCTCCGTTCACTTCGACTTGCACGCGCGCGACGTTGGATGATCGGGCTAACGCGCGCGCCACCAAAGTGAAATGACTGGAAGGGCAGTTAAAACTTAAAGTCGCATGTGTGTCGCCCGTCACCAAGCGGTCACCTTCTTGGTACCAGATTCCAGCATATTCAAAGTGCAGTTCAGGTACGGGGTCGGCAGCGCCACGATAAAAATCCGTTCGATCGATTTCAACGCCCGGCAAAGTCGGGGGTTCAAAAATCGGAGGCAACGGAAGCCCCGGGTCCTTTGCGCGAAGGTACTGCTGAATCACTTTTTCCAATGGTTCTGACCAACCCGTGCCTTTGTGCGGGACGGTCTTCTGACCGGGAAAAATAATCACCGAATGGGTGGGCTTCTCACCTTTACTGGAAACGGTCAGACCAAAACACTGGGCCAACGCGCGATTGGTGTCGATCACAATCGGGAAAGTCAGTCCATTCTTACGAATCAAGGGTTCCGTGAATTCTTTTTCACGAACCAAGGAATAGTGGGGGTCTAGAACCAAAAGAACACTGAATCCGTGATCGCCATAACGCCGCTGAAATTCGTGAAGAATCTTCCATTCATGGGGTGCTGAAGGATGGGTGGGATCCTTAAAGAAAATCAGCCACCCTTGTTTCTGAAAAATCGGATCCAAGGGAAAAAGCTGAAGTCTTCCCGCCGTACCGGGAAAAGCCGCCATTAAAGGGGTTGAATTCAGCCATTGATGGGAAACTTCCTGCTTGGCCTTTTCTAATGCTTCTTCGCGGGTCAGTTCTTTGTTTGCCATGGCGGTTACGGCCTCCGCCCCTGTGCGATGGTTGCCACGGTTGCTAGAAGCGCAAAACACCCCGCAACCGCAAAGGTGAAACGAAGGGCCTGCTGGAAGTCGCCTGTGACATAGTGACGCCAGGTGAAGATCAGGGTGGAAATGCTGACCCCTGTCGCTAACCCCAGATTTCGAATCGTCGCCAAAAGTGCTGATGCAATTCCCAACTTATTCGGGGGAACCACGCCCATGATCAGATTGTTATTGGGGGATTGAAAAAATCCGGTTGCACCGCCAATCATCGCCAACGGAATCAGGATTGAAATCGCTGATGAATGCTGGGAAATCCCATTTCCAAAAATCCCGGCCAGGCTGAAAAGACCCAAGCTTCCCATCAGGGTTCCCAAAATTCCCAGTTCACGGGATCCGACATGATCTGACAAGCGCCCGCTGATCGGAGCAATCACGAAAACGACCGCCGGCACCGCGGTCATGAAAAGTCCGGCTCGATCGGTGGTGAAATGAAAAACTTCTTCCAGAAAAAAAGGCATCAAAAGGCCGATTGAAGAAAAAGCGACGAAGACGAAGTAGGCCGCCAAGTTTGCGGTCCAAAAGCGACGGATCTTTAAAAGCGAAAAATCAAAAAGCGGGGCTTTGGACATCGATTCGACTTTGACGAAGATTGCTCCAAGCATGATCGTCAAAAGAAACATCAGAAGGCGCGAAATCGGGAAGGTCGCGTGGTCGTGAACCGGGGATGTGGGATGAAAGCTGATGGCCGGGGGTTCGACCAAGAACATCACTGAAAGAAGAAAGAAAGACTGAAGTAAAGTTCCGACCCAATCAAAGGGATGGCGGCTTTCGACACGGATGTCAGCAGCCACGAATTTCTTGACCAAAAGCAGCCCCATCAAGCCTACCGGGATGTTGACCAAGAAGATGGAAGGCCATCCGAAATGCGTAATCAGAAATCCACCCACCGCTGGACCAGAAAGAAGCCCGATGCTGACGACCATCGCCAAAGTTCCCAAGGCCTTGCCGCGTTCGCCCGAAGGGAAACTGGATGTGATGATCGCGGGCCCATTCGACATCAGCATCGACGCGCCTAGGCCTTGAATGAACCGCGAAAAAAGAAGCCAACCGATTTGTCCGGACAAACCGCAAAGGCCCGACCCCACGATAAAAGTTGCGAAGCCCGCGACGAATACGCGCCTTCGACCATAAAGGTCAGATAAACGGCCAAAAGGTAAAAGAGTACAAGTGATGGCCGTCAGGTAAAGAACGACGACCCATTTCACGGAAGAAAGATCGGCCGACAAGGCCTTGGTCATGGAAGGAAGCGCGATGTTAACGATGCTGGAATCCAGCGTCGCCATGAAGGTTCCGCAGGCAACGGCGGCCAGTACCCACCATTTTTGGGTGATCATCAAATTACCTTCAAATTTATCAGGACTCTTTGTTAGGGTCCACCTATGCCAAATTCCAGTCCCCGATTCGATTTTGATCTGCTTACAAAACTTTGCACCCGTTTTCGTGTCGACATCATCGAAATGTTGACGGAAGCGAAGTCGGGTCACCCCGGCGGTAGCCTTTCGGCGATCGACCTTTTGACCGTACTTTGGTTCGCTAGAATGCGGGGAGTCACTTCGGCCAAGGCTCTGGAAGCCAGTCGCGACCGGTTCGTTCTGTCCAAGGGGCACGGGGTTCCCGCCCTTTACGCCATTTTGGCTGAAAAGGGATTTATTGAACGATCGGAATTGATGACGTTGCGGAAGATCGGAAGCCGACTTCAGGGGCACCCAGACCGGATGCGTATGCCCATTGTCGAAGCATCGACAGGATCGTTGGGGCAGGGACTTTCGGTGGCCCAAGGTCTTGCGCTAGGAATCCAAGCCGACAAAAGTCCGGCCCATGTTTACTGCATGTTGGGTGACGGAGAAATTCAAGAAGGCCAAGTTTGGGAAGCGGCCATGTCAGCCCCAAAGTTCAAGCTTTCGAATCTTTGCGCGATTTTGGACGCAAACAATGGACAGATCGACGGCCCAGTTAGCCAAGTGATGCCTTTGGATCCTTTGAAGGAAAAATGGGAATCCTTTGGATGGAACGTCATTGAAATCGACGGTCATGATTTGAAAGCCATTGATAGCGCGTACACGAAGTTCGCCGATCACGCTGCGAAAGGCCCGGGCAAGCCGACCTTCATTATCGCGCGCACGGTGAAGGGAAAAGGCGTTTCCTTTATGGAAAACAAAATTGAATGGCACGGCGTCGTCCCAAAGAAAGACGAAGCCGAAAAAGCGATCGCAGAAATTAGAAAGTAAGGCAGGAAAAAATGTCGAAATCCACACGTCAGGCCTTTGGTGAAAGTCTTGCAAAACTGGGCGAAGAAAAACGCGAAATCGTTGTTCTGGACGCCGATCTTTCAAAATCCACGAAGTCGGAAATTTTTGCGAAAAAATTCCCAGACCGTTTCTACGAAATGGGAATTGCCGAAGCGAACATGATTGGAACCGCCGCCGGTCTGGCGTTTGCGGGAAAGTTACCATTTCTTTGCAGCTTTGGGTGCTTTTTGACCGGGCGTTACGACACGATTCGCCTAAGCGTCGCGTATTCGGGCGCAAACGTTCGCTTGATCGGGACTCATGCCGGCGTGGGCATCGGCGATGACGGTCACAGCCAGATGGGCCTGGAAGATTTGACCTTGATGCGTGCACTTCCAACAATGGGTGTTTTCCAGCCGATGGACGCGCGTGAAACCGAAGAAGTGATGAAGTACTTGGTTCATGAATGGAAAGGTCCTGCGTACCTGCGCCTAACCCGTCAGAATCTGCCTAACCTGTATCCGGAAGGCGCAAAGTTCCAGCCTTTGAAATTGATGGCGATTCGCGACCACGGTTCGAAGGCATCGATTTCCTGCATTGCTAGCGGTGCGACCACGGCTGAAGCGGTTGCGGCATCGGACGCACTTTCGAAAAAAGGAATTCTGATGAATGTGTGGAACGCCCATTCCGTGAAACCTTTTGACGACGCAAAGGCCGTTGAAATCGCCCGCGCTTCAAAACTTTTCTTCACCATCGAAGACCATTCCGTCATTGGCGGCTTGGGTTCGGCCGTGGCCGAAGCGATTTCGGGCGCAGGCGTCGCAACGAAGCTTCATCGCTTGGGCGTTCAAGATGTCTTTGGCGAAAGCGGTGACGGCCCCGATCTTTATGAAAAGCACGGATTGTCGGCCGCGAAGATTGCGGCATGGGTCCAGGAACACGCGTAGCCGCACGCGTACCGAATGTATCCACTAGGCCATATTGGGGTTGGAACTTTCATCGCTGAACCCATTTCAAGGCGTCTGCCTTGGAAGTGGATCGCGTTTGGAACCTTACTTCCCGATCTGATCGACAAACCGCTTTACTATGGGACGGCGTGGTTCAACGGGGTTCACGGTCCGGCGAATGGTTTGATTTCAGGAACCCGGACCTTTGGGCACAGCTTGCTTGTGCTTCTTCTGATCTTTCTAGCGGGGCGATTTGCCGCACCTGCGGCCCAAGCAAGAAAAATAGAACCCATCACAACGGCGATCGCCGTGGGGATGCTGACCCATCTGCTTTTGGATTTTGCCATGGACCTGGTCTTGGATTTATTGCTTCAGACTTTTCAGGATGACAAAAGTCCACCGCTGATGAACGCCATATTCTTTCCGGCCCTGGGTTTTGAATTTCCCTACTTTCGTTGGAAAGACATGGCTGGGCACTTGTCGGTCTTTGACCGATGGCCGGCAATTGTTGCGGAAGTTTTAGGCGCGGTCCTTATTTGGCGGAAATATAGCCAATCGTCTTTGAAAAAATCCAAAGCGGGCCCACAAAAACGTGGACCAGGTTCTGCATAAAGGAAGGGCGCTTCTTTTCGTACTTGATGTGACCCCAAAGCTGAATGACCCAGCCGACCACGAAAACGGCCGCTAACCAGCCAGTGGGAATCGAACGCCCGACGAAATAAAAGCTCAAGACGACGAAAGCAAACGGGATTGCGATCTTCCAGTCCAAATACATGTAAAGAAAAGTCGCTCCGAGAAAAAGAATCATCCCGCCATCTAAGCGAAGAAGATCGCCCAGCGAACCCGGCGTTGGGTTAGTCCAGATCACTAAAAGGGAAAGAAGCCCCAGAAGCGAAAGCATGATCATTGGGATCCCGATGTAGTGGGTCACTTGATTTCCCTTCGTCTGGTGCGAAGAAGCGTATTCTTTGAAAAGTTTCTGCAATCTTGGCGTAACGCGGGGCTGAGGTGTTGTCATACCTGAATTTTGCCCCGGGAGGTCTTGGATTGCAAGTTGCGCTGGGATCGTGAAAGATGAAGTGAAGGGACATTTTTTCATGCCGGCTACACCTAAAACCTTTAAACAAGGTCAGTTTCTGTTCAAAGACGGACAAGCGTCGAATTCTCTTTTCATCATCCGAAAAGGGACGGTTTCGGTCCGCAAAATGAAGGGCAGCAACTTTGTTGAAATTGGTCGGATCTATCCCAACCAAGTTCTTGGCGAACTGTCATTCTTTGATCGCCAACCACGCAGTGCGGCGGCGATGGCCGACGGCGACGTTGAAGCACTTGAAATCGATTTTGAAAGCCTGGAAAAAATCTGGAAAGAAACGCCTGACTATTTCAAGGCCATCATGAAGTCGGTCGCCGATCGCCTGCGCAAGGCCAATGAAACGATTCGTAAACTGAAGCCCAGTCAGGAATTGGACCCCGATGCTCAGACCGTCTTCGAGGCCGAACGCGATGTCGAAGGCTAACGGCTATGTCGCGACACTTCTTGCGCTGGTCGCGTTTTTTTTCCAAGCGTGCGCGCATTCTACGCGTGTTCTGACCGTTCCCGAAGGCGCGCAGGTTTACGTGAATGGAAAAGCTTTGGGCGAATCACCTACGTTCTTTAACGAAAGATCGGGAATCTGGGGTCGAAAGCGCGTCTTTCAAGCCAAGTTTCCAGACGGAAAAGTCATTCGAAAAGATCTGACGGTGAAGTTCTGCACATCGCCGGGGAACATCCTTTTGGACCTAACCTTGGTTGGGCTTTTGGTCGGATTCTGCGTCGACGATGAAGTCTTGATTGAACAAAAGTGACTTACCGCCCAGTCGAACCTTCGCGATTGAAGCGGTAGTCGCGATCCAGTCCCAGGTCGTTCAGCACTTCTTCACGCGCAGACGTTTTTCCCAGAATTTTGCGACCCTTTTCTAACGCTTCGTAAAACGCGTGAAGCTTCTGCGTGGTCAAGGTGTCCAGCCGGCTTTCGATCGACCGAACTTCTTTGGCGTCGTAGCGATCGGCGACGATGTTCTTCATCAAAGCACCTTTTAGCTTCAAAATTTCCAGCTGAAACGATTCCATTTTCTTGGATGTTTCCAGTTTCAGGTCAATCAGCTGGGTCTTTTGGTCTTCGCTGATTCCGGGATGAACCTTGACGGCCTCGGCGGCTTCTTTTCGAAGCGATTCATAATCCGTAAAGGCTGATTCTTGGGCCAATTTCGAATCAAGATTGGATTTCTGCGCACTATGGGCGCAGGAAAAAAACACCAAACCCAGCAAGACAGCAAAATTCTTCGTTTTCATGATGATTCCCGTCGTTTCTGTGCTCAGTCTAGCTTCGTTTCGGAAGAATCGCATTACCTACCTAGAAGTGTTGCATCTTTTCTGACGGAACTACGAAGTCCGGTTTGCTCGACCGGACTTCGTATGGCCAATAAGTCAGGTGTTAACTTTTGACGGCAGGTTTGATGGTCCCGGAAGCTGCTGCCTGTGCAGCCACAGGCGACACCAGCGCTTGCACCGCCTTTCGGAACTCGTCTAACTGTAAATCTGCCTGTTCCTTCGCTAAGCCATATGTCTTTTGCAAGCTAGTCCCTAGGCTACTCAGGTCTGCCTTTGCACTTTCTATTTCGGCTTCATTGAACTTTGACCACTTTTCTTTGATCTTTCCTTTGAGTTCAGCCCAGTTTTTTTCACTGATTTGTGTATCCATAATTTAAATCTCCGCTAATTCCATGAGTCCAAGTTAGGACGGATTTCGAACGCTCATGTTAGTCCGAGGCCGTCTGCAATTTTATTTCAGCTTTCAAGGTGGTGCATGACAAGAATCATCAATGCCATTGCGATCAAGAAAAGGTACTTCATTGAAATCTTCCAAAACTTCCTAGGAGTCGTCTGCAATAATAGGGGCGGACTGATCGGCGATGTGGCGCTTAGCCAAAAAAGTGGCGAAATATCGCCGGAATCTATGGTGTTGCTATCCAATGGAGATGAATTGTGAGTCGAGGAACGACTGGCTGATCGGACCCAAGCACTTCGAGCTATTTTGAACGATTTACTCATAAGACAAGGATCGTACTTTTTGGAACATAAGTTAAATACATAAATTCAAGTAATCAGATAGGATTTGGTTATGTATAATTTTAATCATCTTTACTACTTCTATGTGACCGCTAAAGCGGGGGGAGTGATTCAGGCCGCAAAGCACTTGCGAATCAGTCAACCGTCTTTGAGCAGTCAATTGAAGGTCCTCGAGAACTCGTTATCCGTGAAGCTTTTTAAGCGAGTTGGAAGAAACAATCACCTGACGGAAGAAGGGTCTACTATCTTTGGTTACTGTAGAAGGATGTTCGAGATTTCAGAAGAAATGACGGACTCGATATCCAATCGATTGCCTTCGGCCGCAAGACGATTGCACGTAGGAGTATCAGAGGAAGTCGACAGACCCTTTGTTGTAGAGGTGGTGAGCCGTTTTCTGAAAGAGCATGGCCTGGAAAAGAGACCGAAGATCAGTGTGGTTTCCGGGCATCATGAGCAATTACTGGAAAGATTACGCTTTCGCGAGTTGGACGTAATTGTGACGGCGGCGCCAACGAGCGACCCCGACCTAGAAAGCCTTGCAAGGGCCGAAGTGCCAGTCGTTCTAGCATGTTCGACAAAATGGAAACTAAACACTTATCCTAGGAACCCCAAGCTCAGTTTCGCCCTGTCCGCAATTCGCGGAGGGGACACGGCGCAATGGTTGGTCCCGTCCTCACGATATCGGTTTCGATCCGAGATCGACCGATTTCTGGAAAAGAACGGAATCAAAACTCGCATCACCTTTGAAAGTGACGTCATGGCATCGTTGGTGCGTTCGGTGGCGGATGGCGTTGGCTTAGCCTTTCTTCCGGTCCTTTATTTGGCCCGAGAGATTCGAGAAAAATCGATTCGCGCCATAGGTCCAAAGGATGGCTACTGGCGATATGGTGTTTGGTTGGTCGGCCATTCACAGAGTCACGGCGATCATTTGATACAGTCATTTTCTAAGGCATTTCAAACGATCTGCAGGACTCAGTCCGATATGTAGGGGCGACCTAAGGCAGCCATTTAGCTGACGTCAAAGTCCACTTGGGTCACGACACGAACCTTTTTCTTGATGGTATTGTTTCGTTCGCCATAACCGCCGTAGCGGTTTTCACCGTCTGCCATGGGGCTTTCAATTGTGAACACGCCCTGTGTCGCCGACTTCAGCGCGCCGACTTTGACATTCATGGACTTTGCAAAGCCATGGGCTGCTTCGCTAGCGTTCTGGGTTGCTTCGTCCAGCATCTGGGGCTTGATCTTGTTCAGTTGCGTGAAATAGTAGTTCTTCTGACTTCCTGTCAGGACGATCCCCTTCTTCAAAAGGCGATCCACCTTTTGTTCGATCTTTTCCACCTGGGTTACTTTTCCCGTCGTTACGATGTGATAACCAGACGCGACGAAACGCGCGCCTTTTCCGGTGGCGTAACTTTCGGTCATTCGATCCTGCAAATTAGAAGTCTTTGAAATTTCATCGTCGGAAAACCCATTTTCCTTCAGGAAGTCTTCGACTTCTCTCTGGGCATTCAAAAACGAAGTCTGGATGGCTTCCATTCGTTCACCGGAAGCGGTGTACGAAATTCTCCAGACGGCGACGTCTGAATCGACGACCTTTTCTGCTAAACCGCGGACGGAAATTTTTCTTTCAGTACGATTAAAGTCCTTCAGGCCCAGCATCATCAAGAATCCAAAGCCAAGCAAAGTTGTACAGATCAAAGACAAGTTTTTTACGTTCATAGGGTTTCCTTTCTGGAAACCGTATCGGACTTTGGAAAAACAGGCGAAACCCGAAACACGGTGCTCACAAAACAAGAAGGATCACTTTTTATTGAGAAGAGAAGAAAAGCGATTCGTCGAAGCCAACCCCAATGTCATTTAAACCGAATCTGCCGAATCGCTTCATAAGCCGTGATGCTGACGGCGTTGGACAGATTCAGGGACCGAATCCGTGCGTCGAACATCGGGATGCGTAGCGTGTCCTGCGCAAATCGGTTCATGATCCAATCGGGAAGGCCCGAAGTTTCTCGGCCAAAAATCAGATAGGCGCCGTCTTGAAACTGGTGTTCGAAAATCGTGTTTCCGGCTTTTTCTTCGATAAAGCATTTTTGGGCGTTGGGCGGCACGCTGTCCAAAAATGCTTCAAGGCTTTTGTGGATCGTCAGGTTCACGTGTTCCCAATAATCCAGCCCCGCGCGTTTTAGGCGTGAATGCGAAATTTCAAAACCCAGCGGTTCAACCAGGTGAAGCGCGCAACCCGTTGCTACGCAAAGACGTCCGATCGAACCGGTATTTTGCGGAATTTCAGGTTCGACCAAAACAATGTTCAGCACGCGGGTTAAGCCTTCCGGAAGCTAAGGACGAATCGTGTTCAGCATTCGTGGAAACGGAATCGTTTCGCGAACGTGTTCAACGCCCGTGATCCAGGCGACCGTACGTTCCAAGCCCAATCCGAATCCTGAATGAGGAACCGAGCCAAAACGGCGAAGGTCCAGGTACCAGGAATAATCTGCTTCGGCCAAGCCGTGCTCGGCGATTCGGCGTTTCAACACGTCGATGTTTTCTTCACGCTGACCGCCGCCAATTACTTCGCCGTAACCATCCGGAGCAATCAAATCGCAACCCAAGGCGTACTTGCCGTTTCCGGTAACGCCCGGGCCACCGACCGTGTCGGATTGCTTGAAGTAAAACGCTTTGATCTGCGCTGGCATGTGGTGCACGAAAACCGGCTTGTCGAATTCCTGGCCAAGCGCTGTTTCATGGGGTGCGCCGAAGTCTTCCCCCCAGGGGATTGCGCATCCGCGCTTTTCCAAAACTTTCAGCGCGTCGTCGTAGGAAATTCTTGGGAAAGGGCCTTTCATTTTTTCCAGCTTCTTGATGTCGCGTTCCAGTATTTCTAGTTCCTTCGCGCGCTTGGAGATCACGTTTTGAAAAACGTATTCGACGAATTCTTCGCCCAAGGTCATGTTGTCGTTCAAGTCGTTGAAAGCGACTTCGGGTTCAACCATCCAAAATTCAGTCAGGTGCTTTCGGGTCTTGGATTTTTCAGCGCGGAAAGTCGGGCCGAAAACATAGATCTTTCCAAAGGCCATTGCGCCGACTTCGCCATAAAGCTGACCGCTTTGGGTTAAGTACGCTTTTTCATCAAAGTACGGGGTCGAAAAAAGTGTCGACGTTCCTTCGCAGGAAGAAGGCGTCAGGATCGGAGCATCAAAGCGAACGAATCCCTTTTCGTCGTAAAACTGTTGAATCGTGCGAATGATTTCGGCGCGAACGCGAAGCGCCGCCCACTGCTTTTGGCTTCGGATCCACAGATGGCGATTTTCCATCAGGAATTCGACGCCGTGGTCTTTGGGTGAAATCGGATAAACGTCAGCAATCTGAACGGCTTTGAAAGACTGAACACCCATTTCGAATTTTCCAGGGGTGCGTGGATCTTTTCGAATCGTGCCGGTGACTTCGATGGAACTTTCCTGAGTTAGTTTTTCGAATTCTTCAAAGGCTTGGTCGGAACATTCACCCTTAAAAAGGATTCCCTGCATCAGGCCGGTTCCATCGCGCATCATCAAGAATTTGATCTTGCCCGAACTTCTTTTGTTATAAACCCAGCCCTTCAATGTGACGGTTTGACCGTCAAACTGCGAAGCGTTTTCAATGTAGAAACGTTTTTCTGACATAAACTAGGGTTCCCTTTTTACGAATAATTCTGGACGAAATGCGCCAGCGTGCGCACGAACTGACCGTTGGAACCCTTCTTCGGAAAGTAAGGAAGATGGGTCGTGTGGTACGCGGTCCCGGCAATATCCATGTGCGCCCAAGGCGTTCCTTTTTTAATGAACTGCTTCAAGAACATCGCACCGCGGATGGTTCCACCTGAAGCATCGTTGCAGGAATTCTTGATTTCAGCGACGTCGCTTTTGATGTCTTCCAGGTATTCATCAAAAAGCGGCAATTGCCAAAGGCGTTCGCCCTGAAGGTCTCCGGCTTTGATCAAAGACTGAACCAGTGAATCGTCATTGCCCAAGATTCCGCAGCAAATTTTTCCAAGCGCGACGCTGACAGCGCCAGTCAGTGTGGCCACGTCGACGATCACGTCGGGTTTGTAGTCTTGCGCCAGATCCAAGGCATCGCCCAAAAGCAATCGGCCTTCGGCGTCGGTGTTGATGATTTCAACGGCTTTTCCGCTGCGGCCAATGATCACGTTGCCCGGTTGCTGAGCCTTGCCTGACGGCATGTTTTCAGTGAATCCCATGACCGCGACGATTCGGTTTGAAACTTTCATCTTTGCGGCCAACCAGACTGCGCCCATCACGGTCGCGGCGCCAGTCATGTCGTGCTTCATGTCTTCCATTCGAAGAGCGGGCTTGATCGAAATCCCTCCGCTATCAAAAGTGACACCCTTTCCGACCAAAGCAATATTCTTGCCCTTGGATCCCGCTGGTGGTGTGTATTCCAAAACGACCATTGCAGGTGGACGATCGCTGCCCACGCCCACACCCAGGAACAAGTTCATTCCTTGCTTCTTGCATTCAGCTTGATTCAAAACTTTGGCTTTCAGGCCGGCGGCCTTGGCCAGCTTCACGGCTTCTTCTGCATAAAAAAGCGGGGTGCCGTAATTGGACGGGAAATTCGACCAGTTTCTGGTGATTGTCAGCGCTTCGCCGACGGCGATCAGTTTTTCGATTTCTTTTTCAAAGTTCTGGCCGCAAGTCTTGTCAGCCGTCAGCACCACGACTTCCGGGGCCATAGGCTTTACGCCTTCTTTGGGCTTTGGGCCTTCGTATTTGTAAGCGGAAAGAATCATTCCTTCCAAGAAAGCGACGACGTGTTTGAAATCGACGCGTGATGGAAGCGATTCAAACTGAATTTCTAGACGGGCCAGTTTTTCGGCCTGTGCTTTGGCCAAGGCCGCTGCACCGGCAACCCGCATTTTTTCGACCGTCAGATCGTCTGCGTCAGTACCCGCGCCGACCAAAAGAAGATTCTGCGCACCGCCTTTGCCCATGAAGCGAAGGAAGCTGATCGTTCCCGCCTTGGCTGAAAAGCCGTCCTGCTCGCGTACGTCTTCAAGGACAGTTTGGTAAACCCCTTTTGGGGCTAAAAGCTTCTTCTTGGCATCCTGCGCGACCCAGAAAATGTCGGTTCGGGGGGCCTTCGATTTTTTGGACGGATGCGCGACCGTTAAGGTAGGGATCCAAGCGTTCTTATGATGTGAAATCGGATTTTTGTGGGTTGGCTTCGGCATAGAGCGCCATTAACATAGGGTCTCGGTATGTTGAAGAGGTATCACCAGATCGTCGGCGGGGTTTTCCGCTTAGTGGACTGCATCGTCATTGGCGCTGCGTGGCTTGCGTCCTATTGGCTGCGTTTTGATTTGGGCTTAATCGCCGTCACCAAAGGATTCCCCAGTTTTGAAACCTATGCGTCTTTGACTCCGCTTGTCATTTTGATCTGGGCGATCGTTCTTTCTCAGTTCAAAGTTTACCAGTCCGGCAGGATGCTTCGAAGGACGGACGAAGCCTTCACCATGCTTCGCGCACATGCGGTCGCGGTTTTGGTCTTTATCAGCCTGACCTATCTTTTTAGTGAATACCGTTATTCGCGAATCGTGATCGCAAGCTTCGCGGTTTTGGGCGGACTTTTTTTAATTCTTTTTCGTCTGACATTACGAAATCTGCTTCGTGCGATCCGTCGGCGCGGTCACAACCTTCGTCATGTATTGATCGTCGGCCACGGCGAAGCGGTGGATCACCTGATCCATCGCTTGAATCGTTTTCCAGAACTGGGACTTCGGGTTTTGGGCACGGTAGGGCACGGCAAGGGCGCGATGGGAACCTATGCAGATCTTCCGCGTCTGATTCGCGAAACGCGCGCTGATCAAGTGATGATCGCGTTGCCACGAAATGAATCCGCCGAACTGGATTCCATCTTGGCATCGTTAAAGGACGAAACGATGGATCTGCTTTTGATCCCCGATGTTCATGAATACGTGACGCTGGGCTGTCGCGTGGAAGACTTCGATGGGCTTCCGATTGTGAATCTAAACGAATCGCCTTTGGATGGCTGGGGTTCGACGGGAAAGCGCATCACCGATTTCATTCTTTCGACGTTTGCGCTTTTGGTTTTGTCGCCGATTTTCTTGATCATCGGCTTGGCTGTGAAACTGACGTCGCGCGGGCCTATTTTCTACGGACAGGAACGTCTGGGTTTGGATGGTCGAAAATTCAAGATGTATAAATTTCGATCCATGAAGGTCGACGCCGAAAAAGAAACCGGCGCGGTTTGGGCCGTGAAGGGCGACGATCGCAGAACGCCGATTGGGGCCTTTTTACGTTCGACCAGTCTGGATGAACTTCCCCAGTTTTGGAACGTGTGGCTGGGTGAAATGTCCTTGGTTGGGCCGCGTCCTGAACGCCCGGTGTTTGTGGATCAGTTTCGTCACGAAATTCCTCATTACATGCTTCGCCACAAAGTGAAGGCCGGAATCACCGGCTGGGCGCAAGTCAATGGTTGGCGCGGCGACACCAGCCTAGAAAGACGCATCGAATGCGATCTTTTCTACATTCGCAATTGGTCTTACTGGCTGGATATCAAGATCCTGTTTTTGACGGTCTTCAAAGGGTTTGTGAACAAGAATGCGTATTAGGGATCGGCTTCGCATCAGCCCGCTTCGCCATCTGATTCCCTTGCGAATTGATGGCTATTTGATTCGCGAAGTCGGCGTGCCTTTCTTGGGCGGCCTAATTTTTTTAAGCTTCGTTTTTTTGATGTTCCAGCTTTTGCGCCTAGCCGAATACTTCATCGTTCATAGCGTTCCGGTACCGACGCTTTTGGAAATCATTGGGCTGATGATTCTTTCGTTCCTACCATTTTCGTTGCCGGTGGCCTTCTTGATCGCCATCTTGACTTCGTTTGGGCGCCTTTCAACAGACAGTGAACTGGTCGCTTTGAAAGCCAATGGCGTCAGCGTGACGCGAATGTCGCTTCCGGTTTTGGTTCTAGCGATGGGGGTTGGGATCTTTTCTTTGGTACTGTCCTTTGATTGGGTTCCTTGGGGCGAACTTCGTTACCGCGATCTGATCATCAAGGTGGGAAACACGAAAGCCACCAGTTCCATCAAGGAAGGAACATTCACCACGGGGTTCTTTGATCTTTTGGTTTACACCGACGAAATCGACGGCAAAACCAACCGCATGAAGCACGTCTTTATCTTCGATGAACGCGAACCCAAGAACCCTTTGACCATCATCGCAAAAGACGGCGAAGTTCTTCCCGTTCGCCCCAATCCCGGTCAGGCCGCCGCGATTGTTCTGCGCCTAAGCGAAGGCAATATTCATCGAAACGACATCAAGGAAAACACCTATCAGCGCATCGATTTTGACGAATACCGTCTTTATCTTTCAGTTGCGGAAGGATCGGGCGGAGTTTCTCGTCGTCCGCGAATCATCCGGCAGCATGATTTGGTGAAGACCATGGAAGATCCTGCGACTGAAGAGCGCTGGCGGATGGAACTTCAGATCGAATACTGGCGGCGTTATGCAGTCTTGGTGACCCCGCTGCTTTTTGTTTTTCTGGGAATCGGCTTTGGAACATTTCGCACGCGCGCCGTTCGCGCGGGTGCGGCGATCGTCGGTTTAGCGACCGTGCTGGTGCTCTGGGGGCTGCAGGCCGTGATGACCACGGCCGCGCACAAGGGCTGGGTTTCGCCCTTTGTCGCGTCTTGGCTGCCGAACGCCGTTTTGGGGGCAGCCGCTTACTTCGGATTTAGAACCGCGACTTGGTAGGCAACCCCAGCATCAAGCCGGCTATTTCACCGCTTTGTTGCAGTAGGTCTTCGACCACTTGTTTAAAGCTTGGTACTGCTTTTCGACGCGATTCACTTCGTCGTAAGCCGACTTTGGATTTAGATTCGGATTCGCCTTTTGCTTGGCCTTAATTTCTGCGCGGCGCTTTTTGATGTTGGCCGGGCTAGCTAGGCTCATGAATTTTTTTAGTTCGTCGGCCTTTTCAAAGGTGCAGACCAGTTTCTTTGAAGACACGGCTTTCAAGACTTCTTTCGCCTTCAGTTCTTTTGGCTTCTTGGCGTTCATGTTTTTTTGGCAGTAATTCAGAAACACGCTGGATGCCGCGGCCATGCGCTTGTTGGCTTCCGTCGCGGCAAATGCAGGATCGCTTTGGCAAGTGCGGATCGCGCTTCCTTCTTGCTGAAAACTTGGCGCGACAACCGGGGTTCCATAGGTCTGCTGAAAGTGGCCATGAAGTTCGCCGAAACTGGCGGCGACGTATCCGCTGACTTCGTGCGCGTAAGAACATTCCTTTTGGACACGGTCTTGGACGTCCTTTAAGAACTTCGTTTTCTGGGCTTCCTGACAAGCAGGCAGGGTCATTTGTCCAAAAGCTGCACTTGAAAGCCCCAAAGTGGATAACGCCACGCACGAAATAAGAAGTGTTTTCATAGACTTCCAGTCTGAAGTGGAATTGAAATCCGTACAAGATTTATTAAATAAGTCGAAAACTGCTATTTTTAGGCTTTTTTTGCGATGGTTGCCGAAAAAACGCGGGCTTTTCCGACAATTCTCTGACGATTGCTTTGACTCGACCCGCGAAAACCCGCTTCTAAGGCCCATAATGGGGATAATCTTCAGCAACAGTAGTTGAAAAACAGGGATATAAGGAAAAATAGCTAATCAAAACATCAAGTTAACAAGTGTTGATAACTCGCGGTTTGGATGTGGATAACTACTGGTCTTCGTTCGTGTCGGGCTCGCTGGGTTCGGTTTCGACTTTAGGAACCTGGGGAAGTGCACGCAATCCCTTGAAGGGATTTTCTTTAATTTCCATTACTTGCTGCGGAGCGCCAATCGTTGTGATGCCATCAAAAACCTTCACTCCGGGGACATCCACCAAAGTTTGATCGGCCTTTCCGTTGATGCTGACGGTGGCAGCTGCCGGATCGGATAGCTGTAGAAAAATTCTTTCAGCCGCTTTCAGCGACATCATCTTCCCGCCCTTCAAAACAAAACGGTGAGGATCTTTCTGGTCGACGATGTAACGAATGAAAACGTCTTCATTCGCTTTGATCAAAATCTTTTGTTTGATTTCAGAAGGCAGTAAATCTGCGCCCGCCTTCATCGGATCGGGTTTTCGGCTGACACCGGGGCTAGGTGAAGCCTTGGGTGATGTCGAAGGTGACGGCGACGCAGATGGCTTTACCGACGGCGATGGCGATGGCGATGGCTTTACCGACGCCAAAGGGGATGGTTGCGCGACAGCGCTGGGTGACGCCGATGGTGATGTCACGGCCGCGGCTTCAGCAGGCGAACTCGACGTCGAAGGCGAAACCGAAGCGGTGGCCTGGGGGCCTTTCAGTTTTTCCACCTGGCGGTGGTGACGTGAATGCTTGGGTTTCATCAAAAAGAAAAGTGCGACGACCACCGCGCCCGCGCCCATGACGGCCGCAAGCCAAGTTCGGCTTTGTTCGCCTTCTCGCTTTTCAAAAACGTAAGGTCCCACCGACGCGCGCTTGGGGGATCGCTGTTCCGTTCGAATGTCGATGAAGGATCCAAACTGGGTCAGAACTTCTTTCGGATCGATCCCAATGAAACGCGCGTATGCGATTACGTATCCACGGATGAACGGTTTAGCTGGAAGATCATCATACTGATCGCTTTCAAGCGCGTGCAGAAGCTTGATATTGATCTTCGTCGCCGACGCGACCTGTTCCAAAGTCAAACCGACCCGTTCGCGCTCCTGGCGTAAAAAATCGCCTAATGTATTGGAAGACTCCTGGCTCATGAACGTCCTTTATTGAAGCTCGCGAAGGTGATCCAGTGAACGTTCTGCTGCAGCTGTGCGTGGGAACTGTTGTTGGACGGATAGAAATTTTTTGCGCGCATCTTCGATTTTGCGCGAACGCTGGTAGGCGACACCCAGGGCATAGTGCCCGTCCGCAAAACCGCCGCAGATTGAACGCGTCGAGCGATCATAAGATCGAATGGCTTCGTCGAACTTTCCTGCCTTCAACGCAATATGTCCCAGATAGTAGTGGGCCATGCAGGACATCAACGGATTCTCGGTCACGGCCCTTTTCATGTGCTTGGCGGCTAGATCCAATTCTCCGCGGCGATAGTGAAGAATTCCTAGGTTCGTTCGGGCGCGATAGGCTTCACGGTAAAGCGGGTCGTTTGCCGCTTGGGTCAGTGGGCGAACGGCGTCAGCTGGGTGTCCTTGTTCCAGCATCAGTTTTCCTAGCTGCGCGTTGACGGCCGAAGATTTCGGGTTCAGGGTCAAAGCCTTTTTGATTTCAATTGTCGCGCGGCTCAAATCGTTCTTTTGTTCAAACGCCAGCGATTTCAAGAACGGAATTTCGGGCAGTGAAGGATCCAGGCTTTCTGCGAATTGAATTTTTTCCAACGCGTCGGTCGGATCTTTTTCGTTAATGGCTCCGGCGGCGATGTCCAAAATCATTCGCGCGCTTTCGGTTTTGGTCAGTTCTTTGGATTTTTTGCCGGCACATCCCGCAAAGGAAAAAGCCAAGGGAAGAACCAAGGGAAAAGCAAAGACCAGCGCCAACCTTTGAGCCTGATTTTTCATAGACTTAGAGTATGCGCTTCACGCGCCCGGGTCAATTCCGTCGAACCAATCGTGCCAGCGATTCGACATGGGGGGTCTGAGGGAAAAGATCCAGGACCGCCCAGCGGTCGATGGTCCATCCCCGCTTGGTCATCTTGGCTAGGTCATGGGCCCACGCATTGGGATCGCAACCCACCGCGACGATTTCGCGAACCCCTAACTTTTCTAAGCGATCCAGAATTTCGTGGGCGTGCACGCTTAGGCCGTCGCGCGGAGGATCCAAGATCGCTGAAATCGATTTCGCGTCTTCGAAGGACTTCCGCGCCTTGAGCCAAGGCAAAACGGAAAGGGGATGAAAGTGGAAGCCAGCTGGGTCTTGGGCGCTGGGTTCTGGCGCCCCGCTGTCGACGCAATGAATTTCTTTCGCCTTTCCCACAAGCCCCAGGCTTAGGTTTCCGGACCCTCCGAAAAGATCCAAAACCACACCGCCTTCGGTCACCGCGGATCCGACCCAGTTTTTCAAGACTTCGTTCTGTGCGTCGTGAACCTGCCGAAAGCCTTGCGACGCATGCCGGGCGTTCCAGGTCTTTACCATGCGCCCATCGGGGAAAACTTCGGCTTCGACCTTGTTTTCACCCTGGCGCTTGGCCGCTTCTGCCTGAAGTTCCGGCCAAAGCTGATTCAATTCATCCCGGGCAATTTCGCAGCGATCAGTGGCAACTAGGTCATGGCTAGCGCGACCATAGAATCCGATCTGGGCGCCTTGCGTCCGAAGCTGGATTCGGTTTCGGTAGCCCCAAATCTGGGTCGCACGCAGTTCTTCAGGGGCACCGGGGGCGGTGACACCGACGCGGGACAGGGCGTGGGCAACCCCACTGGCCTTGGTCTTCCACTGGGTTTCATAGTCCAGGTGCTGCCATTGGCAGCCCCCGCAGCGACCGAAAACGGCGCATTTGGGTTGAATTCTTTGAGGGCTTTTTTCGATGACCCGGATCAAATCCGCCCAAAGGTAACGCTTATCTTCTTTGAAAATCCGGACTTCCACCCGGTCGCCAGGCGCCGTCAAAGGCACGAAAACGATCCGACCGTCAGGGCCCGTACCCACGCCGGCCCCCGCCCGCGAAAGGTCGCGGATCTGGACTTCGAAAGTCGGCCGGTCGGCCGCCGGGATGAAGCGTGATTTTGGGGGCATAATTCATGGGTTAAGACAAACAACGCTGAGTGTCAACCTTCCGCATCTGCTAGCTTGGCCGCAACCGGCCAACCATGTCCAAAAATATTCGAAATTTCTGCATTATCGCGCACATCGACCACGGCAAGTCCACGTTGGCGGATCGGATTTTACAAAGGACCGGAACCGTCAGTGACCGCGAAATGGAAGCGCAGTTTTTGGACAATATGGACATCGAACGCGAACGTGGAATCACGATCAAGGCTCAGTCCGTTCGTCTGAAGTACAAATCCAAAGCCGGCAAAGACTACATTTTGAATTTGATCGATACTCCGGGGCACGTCGACTTCACTTACGAAGTATCGCGATCACTGGCTGCTTGCGAAGGCGCGATCTTGGTCGTCGATGCTTCACAAGGCGTTGAAGCGCAAACGTTAGCCAACGTCTTCATGGCCCTGGACGGAAACTTGGAAGTTTTTCCAGCCGTAAACAAAATCGATCTTCCTTCCGCCGATCCTGATCGAGTCTTGAAAGAAGTCGACGAAATGATCGGGCTGGTCGACACCACCCGCGCCGTGATGTGCAGCGCGAAGACCGGAATCGGAATTGATGAAATTTTGGAAGCAGTGGTGAACTACTTCCCTCCGCCAAAAGATGCGGACAACGAACCGCTACGCGCGATGATTTACGACAGCTGGTACGATCCGTATCAGGGCGTGGTGGCGCTTTGCCGCATTGTAGAAGGCAAAGTTCGCAAGGGAATGAAGATCAAACTTTTCCACGTCGGAAAAGAATTCGACGTTCAGCGCGTCGGGGTTTTTTCACCCAAGTTCACCGATGTTGACGTTCTGGCTAGCGGCGAAGTCGGTGCGATCGTCACCGGAATCAAAGACGTTCGCGACATGAAAGTTGGCGACACGGTCATGGAAGGTGGCCAAACCGGGCTTGAACCGCTTGCGGGCTTTAAAGAAGTGAAGCCGATGGTTTTCTGCGGCGTCTACCCGGTCGATGCCGACGATTACAATGACCTGAAAGAATCGTTGGAAAAGTTACGGCTGAACGACGCGGCGATCAGCTTTGAACCAGAAACTTCAAATGCGCTGGGGTTTGGCTTTCGCTGCGGCTTCTTGGGTCTTTTGCACATGGATGTTGTGCAAGAACGCCTGGAACGCGAATACAATCTGAACCTGATCACCACCGCCCCGTCCGTGATTTACAAAGTCAAGAAAACGGATGGCGAAGAATTGTGGGTCGATAATCCGGCAAAACTTCCCGATCAGACCCGAATCGAATCGATTCAAGAACCTTACATCAAGTTGACCGTACACATGCCAGCCGAATACGTCGGATCCGTCATGGCGCTTTTGAACGACCGCCGCGGATTTCAAGTGAAGCTGGATTACGTCACCAGCGATCGCGTGACCTTGGTTTACGAAATGCCTTTGAACGAAATGGTTTTCGATTTCTTCGACCGCTTGAAATCCATCACCAAGGGCTATGCTTCGATGGATTACGAATTGGTCGATTACCGCGAATCGACCCTGGTTCGAATGGACATTTTGGTCAACGGCGACGCCGTCGACGCTTTGTCGCTGATCATTCACAAAGACAAGGCTGCGTACCGCGGACGCGAACTGGTCAAAAAAATGAAGGAACTGATCGAGCGCCAGCAGTACGAAGTCGCCATTCAAGCTGCGATCGGCTCGAAGATCATTGCGCGTGAAAGCCTTTCCGCGCTTCGCAAAAACGTCACCGCCAAGTGTTACGGCGGCGATATTTCACGTAAGCGCAAACTTCTGGAAAAACAGAAGGAAGGCAAAAAGCGCATGAAACAAATTGGAACGGTGGAAATCCCACAGGAGGCTTTCTTAGCCGTTTTGAAGGTGGACTAGACGAACTATGGCTTTAGCGCAGGAAACCAAAGAATCGATTCAGAAGTTGTTTCGAGACTACGGGGGCGCTATTTTTTTGGCCGTTCTGGTTTCCTGGGTCATCCGGTCTTTTGGGATCGAAGCTTATCGAATTCCGTCGTCATCCATGCGCCCGACGCTGGAACCGGGCGACACCGTCTTTGTCGCAAAATACCCTTTTGGATTTAGAAATCCTTGGAACGGAAATCGCGTTTCCAAGGGCAGGGCTCCGGACTTAGGTGAAGTCGTGGTTTTTTCGGCCCCCAGCGATCCCGATCGTGACACCTTGAAACGGGTGGTGGGGATTGCTGGCGACAGAATCAAGGTTCAGGGCGGGCGCGTTTTCAGAAACGGGGTCGACCAATCCGTCCAAGCGCAGGTTGCTGCAGGCGCCTGTGGAAAAGAAAAGGCGGGCACGGTGACTTTTGAAGTTTGCCACGAACCCCCGCTTCTTGAAGTCAGCGAAGAAGTCGTTGTTCCCGAAGGACAGGTTTTTGTTTTGGGCGATCTTCGGTCCCGGCCCAGCGATCCTTTGACTTTTCATTCGTCGGGACTGGTTCCGGTTGCGAACATGAAGGGCCGTGCCATGTGGATTTGGATTTCAATTGAACCATCGACCCAAGGTGGATCAGGAACCGGTTTTTCCAGAATTCGATTCGATCGAATGCTTAGAAAATTAGAGGCAAGAGGATGACCACAAAAGCAGCTTTCAAAGTCGGAGAAAAATTTTTTGGCAGCCCGGCGAAAAGACTAAAGCCCGGATTCATTTCAGCGGCTGAACTTTCGGCTGAAGAAATTCGATACCTTCTGGATGCGGCCAAGGCCTTCGCCGGTCCCGTCGCAAAAGGTGAAACGATCCCGCTTCTTTCTGGGAAAACGATCGTCAATCTTTTCTTCGAAAATTCAACCCGCACCCGGTCCAGTTTTGAAATGGCGACGCGGCGACTGGGTGGGGCCGCGATGAACTTCGCCGCATCCACCAGCAGTGTGGCCAAGGGTGAAACCTTGATCGACACGGCAAAAAACTTAGAAGCGATGAAGCCTCACTGCTTGATCGTTCGGCACGCTTCTGCCGGAAGCCCTTATTTCCTGGCATCGCAAGTGGATATCCCAGTGGTCAATGCCGGCGACGGGTTTCACGAACACCCCACGCAGGCGATGCTGGATGTTTTCACGATGGAAGAAAAGCTGGGAACCGTGAAGGGTAAGCGGGTCGTGATTCTAGGCGACATCGCCCATTCTCGAGTGGCTCGATCCAATATTTATCTTCTGAAAAAGATGGGCGCGTCGGTTGCCGTTTGCGCTCCGCCCACTCTTTTGCCGCCGCACCCTGAAACTTTTGGCGTCGATTTCGCGTACCGGCCCGAAGAACTTTTGCCCGAAGCCGATGTCGTGATGGCGCTTCGGGTCCAGCTGGAACGGCAGAACCGGATGCAGCTTCCGTCGATTGCGGAATATTCGCGCTTCTGGGGATTGAATTTGGAACGCGCGAAAAAATTAAAGAAGGGTGCGATCATCCTTCATCCAGGCCCCGTGAATCGTGGTGTGGAACTGGACACCGAAGTCGCCGACGGCCCTGATTCCGTGATTTTGGATCAAGTTTATTTCGGAGTCATTGTTCGAATGGCGATTTTGGCCCATGTCGTGAATCCGCAAGGATTGAAAGATTGGTTGAAAAAATGAGCTTAGAAAAAACACCCAGACAGAACATCTTGATTCAAGGCGGTCGGGTCATCGATCCGTCTTCCAAAATCGATCGCCCGGCCGACGTCCTGATCTTGGATGGAAAGATCGCGGCCGTGGATGATCCCGGAAAAATTCCGGCTTCCAAGGCACAAAAAGTGATCGACGCAAAAGGCTGCTGGGTTTTACCGGGGCTGATCGACGTTCACGTTCACCTTCGCGAACCCGGTCTTGAATATAAAGAAACCATTGAAACCGGAACCCGCGCGGCCGCGGCCGGTGGATTTACTTCAGTAGCCTGTATGGCGAACACACAGCCAGTGAACGACAGCCCGTACATCACGGCCTTCATTCGTGAAAAAGCAAAAGCGACGGCGTCTTGCCGCGTTTTTCCGATTGGTGCGGTGACCAAGGGGCTGAAGGGTGAAGAATTGGCAGAAATCGGCGGGATGATCGCCGAAGGTGCCTTTGCGCTTTCAGACGACGGAATGCCGGTGATGAATTCGTATCTGATGCGAAAAGCGATGGATTACGCAAAAGCCTTTGGCGTTCCGATCATCAGCCATGCCGAAGACTTGAACCTGGTGGGTCAAGGCGTGATGAACGAAGGCGCGCTTTCGAACGAACTGGGGCTTCGCGGAATTCCTGCCGCGGCTGAAGAAATCCTTGTCGCGCGTGAAGTGGCGCTTTCGCGCCTGACCAAATGCCCGGTTCATATTGCTCATATTTCGACCCGCGAAGGGTTGGAACATGTTCGTCGCGCACGCGAAGACGGGCTTCCGGTAACCGCCGAAGCCAGCCCGCATCATCTGGAACTGACCGAAGAAGCCGTGCGGGGGTACAACACCAACTTCAAGATGGCGCCCGCCTTACGATCGGAAAAGGATGTCGAAGCTTTGCGCAAAGCACTTTCGGAAGGCTTGATCGATGTGATCGCAACCGACCATGCTCCGCATGCGCTAGTCGATAAGGCGGTTGAATTCGACCACGCCATGAACGGAATCATCGGGCTTCAAACCGCTGTGCCGGTCACTTTAAGCCTGGTGCATCAGGGGATCGTCAGCCCGGCGCGCTGGGTAGAATCGCTTTCGCGTTCACCGGCTAAGCTTTTAAACCTGGATCTGGGAACGCTGAAGGTGGGGCGTCCGGGTGATGTCACGGTTCTGGACCCCGATGCGAAATGGGTTTTGACCGACGATCAGATTTTGTCTAAAAGCCACAACAGTCCATTTTTGAATTGGGAAATGCGCGGAAAAATCAAAGCGACCATCGTGGATGGCCGCCAGGTTTTTTAAGGGGGAATCGAAATGTCTAAGGCGTCACCGGGATACTTGGTCCTAGAAGATCCGTCGAATCCAGACGGACTTGAATTTCCAGGCTTCTTGTTCGGAGCACCTTTGGGCGGCCCCAATGCAAAGAACGGCGGCGGCATGGCCAGCAAGGATCGTGGTTACGGCGAAGTCGTCTTCAACACGTCGATGACCGGCTACCAAGAAATCCTGACCGACCCTTCATACTATGGACAAATGATCTGCATGACGGTCCCGCACGTGGGCAACACGGGCGTGAACCTGGAAGATCCAGAAAGCATCAAGCCTTGGTGCGGTGGCTTTATCGTTCATCAGGCCGCCGACCATCCGTCCAACTGGCGGTCGAAGGGATCGCTTCACGAATACCTAGAAAAAGCCGGAATCCCTGGAATTTGGGGTGTCGATACGCGCCTTTTGACCCGGCACTTGCGTTCTCGCGGTGTGGTTCGCGGGGTTTTGGTTTCGGCGGCTGATCGTTCCAAGTCGCGCCAACTTTTGGCGGAACTTCCTGCGTTTGAAGGCCGCGACTTGATCGGTGAAGTGACCACACGCGAACCCTATGCTTGGAAAGAAAAATCCAATGAAGGGTTTCTGACCACGACGCCATTTAAGCTAAAAAATAAGCCTTCGAAACCTTACAAGGTCGTCGCCGTCGATTACGGCGTGAAGCGAAATCTGCTTCGCAGCCTGACTTACTTTGGCTGCGACGTCGAAGTCGTTCCTGCGAAAATGAAGGCCGACGAAATCTTGGCCAGAAAGCCCGATGGCGTTTTTCTTTCAAACGGTCCGGGCGACCCATCGGCAGCGCCTTATGCGGTTGAAACGGTGAAGGGGATTTTAGGCCGCGTGCCCATCTTTGGGGTTTGCATGGGTCACCAGATCTTGTCATTGGCCCTGGGCGGCAAAACCTTCAAATTGAAATTTGGTCACCGCGGCGGAAACCAGCCCGTGATCGATCGAACAACGCAACGGGTCGAAATCAGTTCCCAGAACCATGGCTACGCGGTGGATGCGGTTTCTTTGCCTAGCGGCGTCGAAATCACGCATCTGAACCTGAACGATCGGACGGTTGAAGGAATCCGGATTCAGGAAAAGGATGCCTTTTCCGTTCAATACCACCCCGAATCTTGCCCGGGGCCCCATGATTCCATGGAACTTTTTCAACGATTCGTTGAGACCATGGAAAAGAAAAGGCATCATTAAAAGCCTGAATGGGCATGTATCAAAAATACCTGGAACCGGTGATCGAGGAATTCACGACCGCCGAATATTACCGGGAAGTTTACCAAGCTAAGGAAGAATACTTCGGCAAGGCCGGCGTCGTTTATGAAGACGACCCCGAGTTCGAGCAGCGGATGCACATCTTCATGGATTGGTACCTTTTTGATCGCGATCTTCCCGGTGTGGACCTTCCGCCGATGAAGTACTTTTTCCGCAAGAACAAGGACAAGTTCAGTAACGAAGACCTGGGTATTTACCGGGATTTCTGTTCAACGACGCATTCGATTTTTCGGCTGAAACGAATCACTTGGGATCAGAAAAGTTTGATCATTTCTGACCTTTTCACCCACAAGAATCACTTGGTCAGCGACGCTGAAATCAATCAGGGGTTTTCGCGGGGGGACATTTTCGAAGCGCGAATCATCCCATTCAAAGGCGGATACGAATTTTCCCGCGGCTTTTGTTTCCACCCGGTCGAAATGAGAAGTTTCATTCTGGGTGAAATTAAGAAGGTGCGCTTTCAAGACAAGACGCGGCAAACAAAACTGATCCTTCAACTTTCATCCATGAAATTGAAGCACTTGCGTTTCAACCACATCGACATCAAGCACATCTACACTTTTGCGTCGCGTTTTTGATGTTTCGAAATGCGACACTGTCGCGATTTTTCCTACTGAATTTGCGACAGCCTGAAATTCAGTTTTCCACTGATTTTCCCGATAAAAATGCGTAAAATGGATGCTTAATCCAAATAACCCGAACGATTTTTTATCGTTCTTTTGTAAAGGAAATCACAATGAAAAAGATCTCTTTGATCGCTATTGCTGCATTGGCTATGTCTTCGGTTGCTTTCGCTGACGAACACGGCGGTGCTGCTGCTCCCGCTGCAGAAGGTGCAAAGACCGAAGCTGCTGCTCCTGCAAAGACCGAAACGAAAAAAGGCAAGAAGAAGACCGCTGAAAAGAAGGTCGAAGAAAAGAAAACTGAAGAAAAAGCAGCTCACTAATTCGAGCTTTTTTTCAAAGTCTTTCAAGAACCCCCAAAACGCCTGGTTTCGACCGGTTTTGGGGGTTTTCTTTTGCCCACAAAATCGATAGCTTAAGGGCTTCCATGGTTTTCAGAAGTCCCCGCAAAATCCTAGCGATCAAGCTTCGCGCGATGGGCGATACCATCTTGATGACGGCCCCGTTGGCCGAACTTCGCGCCGCTTACCCGGAAGCCGAAATTCATGTCATGGCTCAGACCGCTTGGGCGCCCTTGTTGGAAGGTCACCCCGCAGTCGATCGCTTGATTCCTTTTGACCGAAAGCCTTCTGCCGCGGCGCGAACCAAAGCGGTGGCCAGAATGGCTTTGGATCTTCGCAAGGCAAAGTACGACGCCGTCGTGAATTTTCACGCAAGCCCATCCAGCGCAACCCTGTCATTTGCTACCGGCGCGCGGATCCGTTCCATCCATTTTCACGGGCACCGCGATAAGAATCGCTACAGCACGGTCGAAGTTCCTGGAAAAGGCGTCTTGAAACCCATCATCGAACGCGACATGGACACCGTTCGCGCGCTGGGTCTTCACGTGGACGAAGGCAAGCTTCCTGAAATTCAGGTCACGGCCGATGCAAGAACGCGTGCGCGCGAAAGAATCGACAAGCTCGTGCCGGCCGGTCCGCTACTGATCTTGGGCTTGGGTTCAAGCCGCCCCAGCAAAAACTGGGGACTGGATCGATTCGCTGGGTTAGCGATTCAATGGGTTAAGGCCACGGGCGGCGCAGCGCTGGCGCTGGCGGGTCCCGGCGAAGATCTATTGGTCAAAACCTTTCTAAACGAAATCGATCAGCAGCTTTTGCACATCGAATCGGATCGGGATCGCGCGTCTTTGAAGGCACGCATCGGCTGCGACAGCGGCGTGCCGATTCAAATTCTTCCGGCCTACATCCGTGAAGCTGCAGTCTTTGCCGGAAACGATTCGGGCCCAAAGCACTTGGCCGTCGCGGTGGGGACACCGACTGCGACCGTGTTTGGCCCAGAACATCCGTTTGAATGGCACCCTTACCCTCAGGATCGACATCCGTATTTCTTTATCGAAGGGTTGGATTGCCGTCGTGATGCCGATCCGGGAATGAAGCCTTGGTGCGCGATCAATGTCTGCATTGAACAGCAGCACCGCTGCATGCGGGGGATTGGAATCAGTTCCGTATTGGACGCTTGCTTGGGACTTTTGAAAAAAGGAGCAAGCCGATGACGCCTCCGGTTTCAGCGGTTCTGATTTGTCGAAACGAAGAAAAAGTCATCGGACGATGCTTGAATTCGTTGACCTGGGCACAAGAAATCCTGGTGGTTGACGGATGCAGCACGGACCGGACCGCCGAAATCTGCTTGGATAAAAGTGCCAAGTGGGCCGATCGAATCAAGTTTTTGGAAAGACGTTGGACGGGTTTTCGCGATCAAAGAAATTACTGTCTGGATCAAGCCAAGAACGACTGGATTTTCGTGATCGATGCCGACGAAGAATGCACACCTGAACTTCAGTCAAAAATTCTGGGATTTTTCAAAGACGGCGGCCAGCCCCCCAGCCGCTATTACAAGGTCAAAAGGGTTGAATATTTTTTGGGAAAACCGATTCGGCATGGAATCTGGAATCCCAGCTATCAAGATCGCTTCTTTCACCGTGCGGGCGTTCGATACGTGAACGACATTCACGAATATCCCAAGTTCCCTTCGCCCGCGCAGGATCTTCACGAACCGATTCTTCACTGGCCCGATTTCAACGCCGAAAAATTTCTGGATAAAATGAATCGCTACACTTCCATTGAAGCGCGCGATCGTTTGAAGCAGGGGCAAAAGACCAACCTGATTCACATTCTTTTTGCAGGCCCTGCGATGGTCTACAAAAATTATGTCTATTACGGTGCCTATAAGGATGGAATTCACGGGCTGATCATTTCGGTTCTTGAAGGAATTTCTCGTGCCGTTCGCCACATCAAGATGTGGCAGTATTCTCGCGAAAAGGATTCGTCTAGGGCATGAAGATTTCGGGATTCACCTTGGTCAGAAACGGGATTCAATTCGATTACCCTTTTCGGGAATCGATTCTTTCGCTTTTGCCCCTGGTCGATGAACTGATCGTGAACGTGGGCGTTTCCGATGACGAAACCTTGAAAGCCGTCCAAGAACTTCAGCGGTCTGCGCCCGGCGGTTCCAAGATTCAGATTTTTGAAAGCCACTGGCCCATGAATGACCCAGAAAAGAAAAAGGGCGGGTTGATTCTTTCAGAACAGACCAATCTTTCTTTGGATCGTTGCACGGGCGATTGGTGCGTTTACCTTCAAGCCGATGAAGTCTTTCATGAATCGGACCTGCCTGGTTTACGGCAAGCACTTGAAGAAGCGGACGCCAAACCCGGCGTGGACGGCATCTTGTTTCGCTACCTGCATTTTTACGGTTCGTTTGATGTGGTCCAAGAAACCCGTTCGGCGTATCGCCGCGAAGTTCGGGCAATTCGCCGCGCAAGCCGCGCCCGAAGCGTGGGTGATGCGCAAAGTTTCAGGCTTCCTGACGGCAGCAAGCTGGGTGCGCTTTTGTCTAAGGCCCGGGTCTTTCATTACGGATGGGTTCGGACCCCCGAAGCGATGAAGGAAAAGACTTATTTCATGGATCGCCTTTACCACGGCGATTATTCTGAAAAAGACGGCGTCCCGCATACGGGAACCAATTACGTTTACAAGAAGTTTTGGGGGCTTCGTCCGTACCGGGGCGATCATCCTGACGTGATGAAGTCACGGATTTCGTCCAAGGGGTGGAAGTGGGATCTGCAGGCATCCCCGATGACTTTCCATTGGAAGGACATCAAGAAAGTCATCTTGGATGGAATTGAACGTTTGACGGGTTATCGTCTATTTGAATACCGAAGCTACCGTTTGCTAGGGCGGGTGAAATAGTGTCGAAGGCCAAGATTTCAATCACCATCATCACCTTGAATGAAGAAGACAATATTGCGCGTTGTCTGGACAGTGTGGCTTGGGCGGATGACGTGGTCGTGGTCGATTCGGGTTCCAAAGACCGGACCCTGGAAATTTCACGCGAAAAAGGTGCGCGCGTTTTCACGAACCCTTGGAAGGGGTACGGCCAGCAGAAAAATTTTGCGCAAGACCAGACGAAAAACGATTGGGTCTTGAATATCGATGCCGATGAAGTCGTCAGCGAAGATTTGAAGAATGAAATCCTGGCGATTTTGAAGCTGGATGCCGCCGGTCAGTTGGAAGCGCGGGGGTTTGCAGTCCCTAGACGAACTTTCTACCTGGGTAAATGGATTCTGAATGGGGGCTGGTACCCCAATTACTTGGTGCGCCTGGCGAATAAAAAATCCGCACGCTGGAGCGAACCGGAAATTCATGAAGCTCTAGAAGTTCAGGGTCTGGTTCAAAGGCTTCAGTCGGATCTGGAACACTTTACGTTTGAAGGAATCGAAGACCAAGTTTTGGCGAACTTGAAGTACGCAAAGCTCGGTGCGCGGGAACTGAATCGCAAGCATCGGCGCCCCAGTTTGCTGAAGCAAATCTTGAAGCCGGGTTGGAAGTTCTTTGAAACCTATATTCTGAAATCGGGCTGGAAAGACGGTTGGGCGGGATTCGTGATTTCCGTCAATGCCGCCTACAGTATTTTTCTGAAGTTTTCGTTTCAGCTGGAAGAATCGTTTAAGGAAGAAAAATGAAGATCTTGGTCGTTGACAACAATGTGATGAACGAAAGCTGGGGAGCCCGGGACTTGGTTCGAAGTCTGACGGTGGATCCATCCATCACAGTGGTTGTCAGGCGCGCTCCTGCTTTGGATTTGCCGGCTGACCCGCGTGGATTTGATAAAATCGTATTTTCCGGTTCGCTAACGGCAGCAAACGATCGAGCGCCCTGGATCGAGAAACACGATCAATTTTTGAAGCAATCGATTGCTTTGAAGAAACCCACACTTTGCATTTGTTATGGTCATCAAGCACTGGGGCGCGTTTTGGGAGGGTGGGAAAACGTCGCCAAAACCAAGACCCCTGAATATGGATGGACGCAGATCGATCAAAAGCCAAATAATCGGCTTTTCAAAGGCTTGCCCGATCGTTTCTATTCGTTTTCATCGCATTTCGATGAAGTCTTGCACGTTCCCAAGGGCACGCGTTTGACTGCGACCAGCCCCGACTGTGGGATTCAGGGGATCGAAATGGAAGATGCTCCGGTGTTTGGGATTCAGTTTCACCCGGAAAAATCGCTGGACGAAGGCAATCAAGCGATTGCCCGCCGGAAAAAGTCAGGCGTCCCCAAGGTTCTTTTGAATGCGGACAGGGGTTCCGAACTTTTTAGTGAACAGGTCGCTCAGGTGATCTTTTCAAACTTTTTGAAGGAATAAATTTCCGATGGCAGCTGGCGCAAAAAGATCGAAAAGAAAAGACTCTCGACTGAAAAAATGGGCCATCCAGATTTTCAAGTTCGGATTGGTCGCGGTTCTTCTTCTTATTTTGGCCCGTAAAGGGTTCTTGGATCTGGAAAGAACCGCGCATTCGCTTTCGCGTTTGGAATTCATGGGGCCGGCCTTTCTGCTTTTGACGATTGCCGCTGTTTTGGGAATCGTTCGCTGGAAGTGGCTTTTGGGTTCCCAGGGGATTGAAATGGGGTTTGGCCGGATCTTTCAGTTGGCCATGGTGGGGAACTTTTTTAACATCGCGCTTCCGGGTGCAGTCAGCGGCGATTTTGTGAAAGCAATTTACATTGCCCGCGAAGTTCCCGGCAGCCGCGCCAAGGCCTTTGGCAGCATTCTTTTTGACCGCCTGGTGGGATTGTCGGCGTTGGTTTTTTTATCAGCCGGGATGACCTTGGCGGATCGGTCTGAAATTGCGGGCACGGGGCTTTTTCCCGCGGTTCGGCTTTTTATTCTGGTTCCCGCCCTGATTTTCTTGATTTCGTATGGCTACCTTTTCTTCATCACTGAAAAGCGGGACCCAGTTTTAAAGATCTTAGTGGCGACTGAAGACCGATGGGAACGTTTCGGAAGTGTGACTCGGATTTATCAAGGGCTTCGCGAGTACCACCACCACCGCGGCGTGGTCTTACTTTCGGTAGCGTCGTCGATTTTGATTCACGCGCTGGTCGCTGGGGCGAATACTTTTTTCCTGAAAGCGCTAGGGGTTTCAGTCACAGCCGTGATGGCGATTTGGATCATTGTTCCGATCGGTCTTTTGTTCACGGCCATCCCGCTTGGGCCTGCCGGCGTTGGAACGGGTCACATGGCCTTTTCGTGGTTGTTTCAGTTTTTAGGAACGGATCGTGGCGCAGATTGCTTTAGCCTGTTTGCGCTTTTTCAGATTCTTTTTGGGCTATTGGGTGGGTTGGTTTACTTGCAGTTTCGTTCTGGCGGGGTTTTTGAAGAAGCGGTCGAGTGACTTTTGCTTTTTCCGCCCCGGCGCTACGCCCCTTTCAAGAACGGGCCATTCAGACACTTCTTTCTTCTGATTGTGACCACTTGATCGTGCAATCGCCAACGGGGTCGGGCAAAAGTCGGATCTTTCAGGATCTGGCCCGCGTTCACGGGCTTCGAATTCTTTTGATCAGTCCGTTGGTCGCACTTTCGCGGCAGCATCAGGAAAAGCTTTTGGCTCTGGGCGTTCGAACGGCCGTCTACACTGGCGGCACACGCGAACATCCGGACTTGCACACCCAGGTTTGGATCCTTAGCCCGGAATCAGCCGACTACCTTCGCGCGGGTTCGTGGCGCCCGGATTTATTGGTCGTGGATGAATGCCACACGCTTTGGGAATGGGGCCGAAGCTTTCGCCCTGCGATTGCCGCAATTCCTGGGTTTCTTGAAAAGTTCTCGATCCCGCGAAGTCTTTGGTTAAGCGCGACGATTCCGCCGCCGGCGATGGATCAGCTTCTTTCGGTTCTGCCTAAAGGTCCCCGAACGCAGGTTCAGGGAAGCTTTGGTCTTCCGCCGCGCTTGGATCTTCGCGCTTTGAAAATTTCGTGGGCTGAAAGAATGGAATTCATTTCCGAATGGGCGCAAACGTTGGCGCGACGTCAGCGAACCGGTGTTTTGTTCGCGCCCACGCGTTCGCTTTGCGAAAGACTTTCACGAAGCCTTCGGGCAGCCGGGGTCCGTTCGGCGTATTATCATGCCGGATTGTCTCGTGAAGAAAGGCGCGTGATCGAATGGGCGTTTCGCGATGGGGAAGAATACGAAGTCCTTTGCGCAACGTCGGCGTTTGGAATGGGAATGGACTTTGATCATTTAGATGAAGCGGTGATCTTCACGCCGCCTTCAAATCTTCTGGCTTTGGCGCAGGCGATGGGAAGGGTGGCGCGGGCGGATCGCCCGGGCCGGATTTGGATTCTTTGGGATCCCAGCGACCTGGGTTTTGCGCTTCAAAAGGATGCTGAACTGGATGCAGTTTTTGCCTACCTCGATGGGCCATCGGACCCCTTTTCTTTGAAGAACCGCCTCCAGGGCTGCTTCACGCCAAAACCGGGCCATGCTTGTGAAGACCAGTCGGGTACCGTGACTTCAAAAAAACTTCTAGATAAAAAAACTATTTAATTTCAGGCACTTAAATCCATACAAAAATCCGTTGATCGGCTTTACTTGAATAGTTAAAAAATATATATAATATAAATAATTATAAATAATTGAGGGTCATTTGCCTATTTTTCCTTATGTTCTCAAGGCTTAGACCGATAGGAGTTTCGTGCCTACTTTATTGCGGTTTTTGAAGACAGGAACGCCTCTGTTTTTGGTTCTGGGCTTGGCTTCGGCCTCTCTGACCTTTCAGGGTTGCGGTCGTGGGAAGGGAAAGATTCCAGGCTTGGACCGGATTTCGGTGCAGGTTTTGGAAGGACGCCTTTACGCCAGCTTCGTCGCAAAAAAACTTCAATGGGATGTGGGCATCACCTTTCCGATCCCGGGACTTCCGGACAGCAGCTTTGCGGTTGCGCCCGATTTTGCGTCCAACGGAACCCTGTTTCAGATCCAAGTTCCCTTGGCGTCGCTGGCGCGTGCGGCGGCTCCGGGCGTTCTTCCTTGGCTAGGACTTCCAGATGGACGTGCGCTTCCGGATGTTTCTTATGGTGTTCTTCCGCGCTGGGATTTCCACGTCGGTGCGCTTCGAATCTCCGCTTATCTTTCACCCGAAGTTTTCGGGATCTACATTCCTCTGCCGTTGAATCTTCCGGTGGGAACGTCTTTACCTTTCTATCTTTCATTTCCAGTGACGGATGAAAAAGGAAATCGCTTGGGCAAGGGCTATGCTGTGCCACCCGGCCCCTCAGGCGAAGCAGGAGTCCTTCTTCTGCTAACAGTGGGTGGCGGAAAGTGAACGTATGAATACTCAATTGAAGAGGACTTCCGGTTGGATCGTCGCCCTAACCGCTGCGCTGATGGTGAGCGGTTGCGGACGAGGCTCCAACAAGAACGTTAAAATCGATGGCGTTGACGGCCCTCGCGTGAACTTCGTCGATAACAAGTTCACGATGGCGTTGACCTTGACCCAAGTGCAGTTTGATGTGGGAACACGAATTCCGATTCCGAAACTTCCGAACAGTTATGTGGAAGTCGGTCCGGATTTCGCGACCAACGGGCTTCTGATCAGCATCGGAATTGATGCTCGGGACCTGGTGGCGATGGCCGGCGGACAAGCCGCGCTTTTGGATCCTACGACACTTCCTGGCGGCAGACCGCTTCCAGGTGTGGCGGCTGGAGAACTTCCAGGCTTGGCCGTTCAGGTTCCTAAGTGGAACGACATCGTTTTCTATCTGGGGACGGCTTTGTTCGGCGTCTTCGTGCCGGTCAACCTTCCTTGGAAGGACTACATGGGAACGTTCCGTTTCTATGACGGCGCGGGCGATCGCATCGGAAATCTTTCGATCGTTGGCCAAGACTCGAACGGCCGCAACAGCGGCGTGCTTCTGCTGATCAACCTTGCTGGCAAGGTCGGTAAGCTCGCGGGTCTGCAGTAAATCTACGGGATCGGGCGGGCACATTTCTGCGCGCCCGATCCTCCAATTTTAAGAATGGCCTCGCCGAAGCTTTCGGCGGGGCCATTTTTGTTTCGGGGTCATCCTGTTCCGTTGTCGGAAGTGTGTCGGGTTTCGTTTGGCCCCAGGCCCTTGGGTCCTCCTGTGCAGTTGTCGGAAGTGTGTCGGGTTTCGCCGCGATTCGGCCCATTCGGAGCCATTTGCGCCCCCTGCTTACTCAGTTCAACCAGTTCTTTTTCGTGCATTTTCATGACGCCATAAAGTCGGTCCCAAACGCCGGGGTGGGGAAGATGCTTTCCCCGTTCCAGATCGCTGATATGCCCGCGATTGATCTGGGTCATTTGCGACAAAGTTTTTTGAGACCATCCCAGCTTTTGCCGAAGAATCCGCAGCCGATATCCCCAGATTTTCCGATCGTGGTCCTCGCCAAGGTCGATCGCGTCCGGATGCGAAGTCCGGACATGAAGGTGGCTACGAAGCTGAAACGGCCGTTCCAGATGGCAGATGTCGATTTGTTCCAGGCTGTACAAAGTTTTCCGTTCAAGTGCCTTGAAAAAGGTCAGAAGAATCGTTTTTCGGACTTCGGGTGTGACTGAAGCAAAGGTTGTGAGCTTAACATCCAGACGAAATCCCCGCCACGAACTGACTTGGCCAACCGTATACGTTTCCCTTGGGCTCATTCAGGAAGAGCGTCAGCAGCAAACGTTCCAATGGTTGTGGGTCTTTCGACAACCTACGATCGCACTTACTTCCGACACACTTCCGACAACTGAACAGAGTGCCCAGGACCCCCGCGCCCGCCAAAGTCCGACACACTTCCGACAACTGAACAGAGTGCCCAGAACCTCCGTACCTAGAATCGCGTTTCGATCATTCCGCGTAACGAAATCTGACCGGTGGAATTCGAAAACCAAACCCGTCCGGGCTTGGCGAAGAACCCCTGGCTTGCCGCATCCCAAGCAGCGCGCAGGTCATCACCATAAACTGGCAGCGCGCGCGGCCACGACGTCGGATGGGTTTCCCAGCCATCGTTCGCAGGGCCGTCGTCCGAAAGCCGACAGCCCCAGCTTTGCAAAACCGCCTGAAATTCACGGCGGACCAGGTCGTCCGGTAAAGGCGCGGACGAAGAAAACATCATCGTGTAAGACGATCGCGCATCTGGTGTCGCCGACGAAATCGCATCCTTCGCCGGCGATCGAGTATCCTTCGCCGGCGCCGACGATTCGCCGACGCGGCCTTCCCACGAACTGGAATTAAAAAGAATTCCAAGACATTGGCGGCCTTTTTCAGCTTCGGGAATCAGGATTCCCACACCCTTGGGCGCGCCCCGACGAAAAACCGAATCCTTTACAAAAACAGTGATCGTCGTCAGCGGCACTTGCTTCACGCGGCGAAGTGACGCAGAAAAAGTGGGTTCGATCCCTTCTAAAGTTTCTATCCGCGCCACGATTTCACAAAGGGCGGGTGCCGGTAATGCAAAGACCCAGTTCGCATCGCTAGAATTTGGGCCTAACCGCGTATTCAAAACCCCAGGATCCAATTCCTGACCCAGAAAAATTTCACAGCGTCCGGACGCGCGAAGTTTCGCTTCCAGCGCTCGCACCAAAGATTCCATCCCCAGCCTTGGGGCAACCATCTTGGATCGAGCACGTCGATCCAACGCAGCAGGCACTTTCACGCGCCGAGTGATCTTTTCCCCAATCCAGCGACTGGCCAAGGAATGCCCCGGCAGGCCCACCAGGCGGGGAAAAGTCATTTCTACGTTCAGGTCATCGGGTCGGGCTCCGTAAATTCCCCGCAAAAACGGCACTAAAAGCAAATCCGTCGCCCGCCGACCCAAATGCCGATCGCCCCAAGCGCGAAGATTCCCGGGCGCACGAAATCGCGCCAGCAAAACTCGAAACAAAAGACCCAAGAACCCAATCGGCCCAAGCAGACCAAAAATCCCACCGGGCAGCGAACGCGCGCGCCCACGCCAAAGTACAAAACGCCCCTTGCATCCCGGACGGACTTGCACGCAGTCCACTGCCAGTTCTTCGCAAAACTTCAAAACGTCGGGGCTTGCCAAAAATGAATGGGCCGCTGTTTCGGCCAGACGCATGGATGGAAGGCCAGCGTCCAAAACGCGCGTCTGAATCAGTCCACCCAGGCGGTTCGATTTTTCATAGATCTGGACTGTTTGACCGGCCTGAACCAAACGATAGGCCGCGATCAAACCCGCGATTCCTCCGCCAATCACGATGGACTTCTTTCGGGTCGGATCCAGTTTGCCGATCATCGGATTGAACCTATCGTTGCCCTAAATCGTTTGGCTAAATAGCTGAGTCGCCGGAGCCTGACGGGTTAAACGCGCATCAAACGCCATGCAGACATTGCGCAAAAACGGCCGGCCTTTTTCGGTGACCTGACAATCGGATTCCCGAAATTCAATCAACCCGTCTTTGACCAATTCCTGAAGACGCCCCGGAACCTGATCCAAGTACTGGTCCCAAGTGCCGCCGTCACGTGCCCAGGACGTTTTCATCTGGGTCATCAGATTCAAAATATGCCGACGAAGAACCAAATCTTCAGCCGACAAGACGTGTCCGCGCAACAAAGGCAGTTCGCCCTTTTCGACTCGCGATTGATAGGTTTCCAGAAGTTTCTCGTTTTGGGCGAACGCTCTCCAAGAATCCCCAATGGACGAAACGCCCAGGCCGATCAAGGGCGCAACGTTTCGCGCCGTATAGCCCATGAAGTTGCGATGAAGCTGACCCTGTTTGGAAGATTTCCAAAGGCTATCGGTTTCCAGTGCAAAATGGTCCATCCCGATTTCGCGGTAACCCACGTCTTCCAGCATCTTGCGACCCAGTTCGTAAAGTGCGCGCTTGTCATCGCCGCCCGGAAGATCGGCTTCGGTAAAGCGCCGCTGCGATGGCTTGATCCAGGGCACGTGCGCGTAAGCGTAAAAAGCGATGCGATCGGGGCGAAGACGGCGAACGGCATCGATCGTGTTTTCGATGCTTTTTTGCGTCTGAAACGGAAGCCCGTAGATCAGGTCAAAGTTGATGCTGGTATACCCCAGTTCGCGCGCTTGTTCGGTGGTCGCACGCGTCTGTTCTTCGCTTTGCACGCGGTGGACGACGTCCTGGACTTTGGGATCGAAATCTTGAACCCCCAAGCTTAAGCGCTTGAAACCCAGTTTGGCCAAAACAGCCAAGTGGTCGCGCGTGGTGACCCGCGGGTCGGCTTCGGTTGAAAATTCGTGATCGCGCTGAACGTCTACGGTTTCTAAAACACGTGACAAAAGCGAATCCAATTCGTCAGGACTTAAAAAGGTCGGCGTCCCTCCGCCCAAGTGAAGTTCCGTCAGCGGCAAGCGTTTTCCCGATGCCGTGTGACCCAAGCGTTCTTGATAAAGCTTCCATTCTTTCAAAAGCGTTTGAATGTAAGGGCCACCGACTTCGCGGTTTCGAGTGATCCGGGTGTTGCAACCGCAGTAAGTGCAAAGCGACTGACAAAACGGAATATGAAGATAAAGCGCGGCACCGACCTTCTGCGCGGCCGCTTCCGAAAGCGCCTGATCGATTGACTGAACCCACTGGGCTTCGGTGGGATTGGTGTCCCAGTACGGAACTGTGGGGTAGCTGGTGTAGCGCGGACCCGGGACGTTGTACTTCTTCAAAAGATTCATGCGAAGATCTCCTTTTGAAGTTTCAGGAAAAGTCGAACGTTGTCTTCGGGTGTGCCTGGTAAAACGCCATGCCCCAGTCCGCAGATCCAACCTTGAAGCTGGGCCTTGGGCAGGGCTTTGACGGTGGCGAAAACTTCGCGAAGCCGGGCTTCCAAAGTTTTCGGTTCCAAGAACAACCATTCGGGATCGACGTTGCCTTGGATCACGAAGCGATCCGACAATTGCGAAAGAACGCGGTCAATGGGCGTTCGCCAGTCAACCCCAAGCGCGGATACTGGAAGAGCATCAAAAAGCCCCCAATGTTCGAAAGAAGTACCCTTGGTGTACAGGGTCACAGGAAGTTTTGGAAAATACTGACTGAAGGAATTCAAGATGCGCTTCAGGCTAGGGATCACGTAACGAGCATATTCAGATGCGGAAAGATCGCCAGCACAAGTGTCCATCATCGCTAGCGTGTCGATTCCGCACCGAGCTTGAATGCACATGTTTTCCACAATCAGTTCTTCGAACTGTTCTAAGAAGCCTTCCCAGCGTCCATCCGTCAGGCCGGCTTTTGAATCCTTCAATTCACCTTTGTGGGATCCGTCGACGGCGTAACAAAAAAGCGTCCATGGGCCGCCGACAAACCCAATCAGGCCTTTTTCAGGCGACAATTCGCGTTTGATCAAATGAAGCGCTTCGGCTTGAAAATCCATGTGCGAAGCGCGGGCCTTTCCTCCCTTCAGTTTCGAAAGATCACGCGCAGATTTCAGGTACCAATCCAAAGCCGGGCCCGGTTCGTATTTCAGCCCCATTCCCATGGCTTCTAAAGGAAACAAAAGATCCGAAAAAAGAATTGCGGCATCAAAACCAAAGTCACGGATCGGTCCCATCGTCACTTCGCAGGCGACTTCGGGGATCTTGCAAAGGTCGATGAATCCGTATTGCTTTCGAAGCCCTTGATAGTGGGTGTGGTAGCGGCCCGCTTGTCGCATGAACCAGACTGGGGGTCTTTGTGTGTTTTGCTTAGCTAAAGTTTTTTGAAAAAGGTTCATTCTTCACCATCCATAAGTTGATATCCAACGCCGCGTACGCTTCGAATCGTTTTGGGATCGTCAGGCGCGACTTCGACCAAGCGACGAATCTTGACAATAAAGTTGTCCACCGTGCGGGGACTGGGGTCTTCGCCTTCGGACCAGGCTTCGTTCAAGATGTCATCGCGCGAAACGACTTGGCCCTTTTTCTGGACCAAAAGCTTTAGGACCATGCATTCTTTGTGGGTCAACGGATGCGAAACGCCATCGACCAGGGCCTGGAATTTTTGGAAATCGACTTCGGCGCGCCCAATTCGAACCGTCGCCTGCGAGCCGATTTTTTCGGCGCGCTTTAAAGCGTTGCGGATGCGCAAAACCAATTCTTTAAAATGAAAGGGCTTCACGACGTAATCTTCTGCGCCCAGTTCCAAGCCCTTGATTCGGTCTTCGGGGTTTCCAAACGCCGTCAGAAAAACAATGGCGCAGCTGGGGGTGCGCGCCCTTAGGGTTTTGGCAAAACTAAAACCATCGCCATCGGGAAGGCCCACGTCCAAAAGCGCTAAATCAAACCGGTGCTGACCCAAAAGGTCTTCGGCTGTTTTCACCAGGGGCGCCAGGTGAATTTCAAAACCCTCGCGAATCAACCTTTCCGTCAGCGTTGCTGCGACGTTCTTTTCGTCTTCAAGCACTAAAAGTTTTGGCTTAATTTCCATGGGAAGGTTCCTCACGTCTTAGCCAAATCTGAGTCTGAAAGCCACCACTGGGATGGCCCCCAAAACTTGCTCGCCCGCCCATTTTTTCAGAAAGCGCGCGCACCAGGTATAAGCCCACACCAGCGCCTTGGGATTTTTCCCCGCGCTGAAAAATCTGACCCAATCGGCGTTCCAAGCCACCGGATGCGCCCTGGGTCCCTTGAATGCCTTTTCCACGATCGGAAACAGACAAGCGATACAGATTTCCGTCGGGCTTGCCTTCGACGGTGACGACCGTGGGGTTCGTTCCGCTGTAACGAACCGAATTTTCGACCAGATTTCTAAAAATCGTGCGCAAGGCGCCGGTGTCGGCCAAAACGATAGCGGGTTCCAGTTTCACCTGAAATTCAACCGAGTGGTCTTTGCGTCCTTCAAATTCAGCGCGCGCGCGAAGAATCCAATCCGCAATGGATACCCCGTTGACGTTCAAAATTCCGCCGCCTTCCAGGCGCGCTAATTCTAAGGTGCGATCGACTTGGGTTTGTAGCCGGGTCGTGTCGTCCATCAGGCGATCGACCAAGGGGTGCAAGGCCGTGTCTCCTTTTTCAGCAACCGCATCGTGAATGGATTCGGCTTGAAGCCGGATACTGGTTAGCGGGGTTCGAAGTTCGTGGGTGACGGACGCAAAAAAAGCCTGCATGGATTTGGCGCGCAGTTTTTCACGGCGATAAAACCAAAAAACCAAGAACGTCGATGAAACCATCAAAAAGATGAACGCCGACGATTCGGCATAAATCATTCGCTGCGCCGACTGCAGTTCACGTGGTTCTTCGGTTAGCGTTTGCCCGCGTGCCGTGGCCAATTCCTTCTTTAAAGCGACGATCTTTTCGGATCGATCCAAAATCACGCTTCCCCACCAGACGGCCAAGACCGCGATGAAGCCGATCCAAAAAAGCTGGATCCCCAAAACCCAACGAAGCCGTTGGATTGGGCGAATGGAAAGCTGGCCTTGTCCGGTCACTGAAGTCCCTTCACAAAAGCCGAAACTAGACCGTCTAGGTCTTGTTCGGTGTGCGCGGTGGACATGAATGAAACTTCAAATCCGCTAGGCGCTAAATAATAGCCTTGCGAAAGCAGGGAATGAAATCCCTTGGCGTAGCGTTCCTTTTGGTTTTCCGGAATCTGGGTCTGAGCGCGCACAAATCCGTCCGCGCTTTTTGCCGAACCCAAGACACCCCAGAACAGGGAAGCGTAGTTCTGAAACTTGATGTCTTTTACGCCAGCAGCTGCCGACGCTTTTTCAAGCTTACGGCAAAGTTCGTCGCAGTGTTTTTCCAAACGGGCATACGGATTTTCACGCTTCAATTTTTTCAGCATCGCAATCCCTGCTGTCATGGCCACGGGATTCGCTGACAAAGTTCCGGCCTGGTAAACCGGGCCACTGGGTGCGACCAGGTCCATTAAATCCCGGCGCCCACCATAAGCGCCGACAGGGAAGCCACCGCCGATGACTTTTCCGTACGTGAAAAGATCTGGGCGAAGCCCCGTGCGTTCTGCCATTCCGCCAAAGGCCACGCGAAAGCCCGTGATGACTTCGTCAAAGATCACTAGCGCGCCGTGCTTTTTTGCGATCGCGCACATTTCTTCCAGGAAGCCGTCTTTTGGAAGCAAAAGCCCGTTGTTGGCGGGAATGGGTTCCACGATCACGGCCGCGATGTCTTTGCCGTGGGCTTGAAACATGGTTTCAAGCGCGGGCAGGTCATCCAAAGGCACGACCAAAGTTTCGCCAGCGACATTCTTAGATACGCCAGCGCTATCGGGTGACGCCATTTCGGCAAGGCCCGAACCCGCGCGAACCAGCATCGAATCCACGTGGCCGTGATAGCAGCCGTCAAATTTCACGATTTTGGATCGGCCCGTGGCACCACGTGCGACACGAAGTGCGGCCATCACGGCTTCGGTTCCTGAATTCACGAAGCGAATTTTTTCGATCCAAGGAAGCTGCCCGGTGATGTATTCGGCCAGTTCCAAAGAATACGGTTCGGTGGTTCCGTAAGACCATCCGCGCGAAAGCGCGCCTTTGACGGCGTCCGCGATTTCCGGATCTTGGTGACCAAAAAGTAAAGGTCCCCAGGACATGCAGAAATCCACGTAAGAATTGCCGTCGACGTCGTAAAGTCGGGACCCTTCGGCGGATTTGATGAAGCGGGGAACGCCGCCGACGCCGCGAAATGCGCGAACGGGTGAATGCACGCCACCGGGTGCGACTTTTTTCGATCGTTCAAACAAGGCTTCTGATTCTTTAAATCCGCTCATGACTGCTGGTTCTCCTGAATGATTTTTCGGGCTTCACGCGCCCCGTAAGTGATGATGATTTCTGCGCCTGCGCGAATGAACGCGGTCCATGCTTCCAGGTGCGCGGCGTTTCGTTGGATCAGGCCCTTTTCCGCCATCAGTTCAATTGCGGCGTATTCGCCGCTGACTTCGTAAACGGCCCAAGGAAGCGGAATTCTTTTTGACAAGTCGGCCAGTACGTCCAGGTAAGGCATTCCGGGTTTCACCATCAGAATATCCGCGCCTTCTTCCTGGTCGCGAACGGATGAAAGGTACGCATCTGACGGGCGGCCTGGATCGATCTGATAAGTCGCGCGGTCTTTCAGGGGTTCAGACATTCCGGCAATGGTTTTTGGAGCGGAATCGGCCGCCACACGAAACGGTCCATAGAACTTGGAATGAAATTTTGCGGAATAACTTAAGATCAACGTTTGCTTCAGCGAAGGGTGTTTGGCGGATTCTTCGTCAAGCGCGCGGCGAATGGCCCCAATTCGGCCATCCATCATATCGCTTGGAGCCACACAGTCCGCGCCCGCGCGCGCGTAAGCGACGGCGGCCTTGACCAGTTCTGAAACCGTTTCAGGATTCATGACGTGATCGCCGGAATCGCTCAAGACGCCGCACTGTCCGTGCGCGGTGGACGAACAAAGGCAGACGTCGACGGCCAGGAAAATCTTTTTTCCGAATCTTTTCTTCGCGGCTTGGATTTGCGAAGCCACGAAGCTGGGATCGAAGTTCGACAGGCCTTTGTTTTTCGGAACCCCAAAAAGAAGGAATTTCGTGACACCGACTTCTAGGTCTTTTTCGATTTGCTGAAGCAGGGTTTCCGGCGTTTCACGAAAAACACCCGTCAGCCCGGGGATTGATTCGCGTGCTGGGATTCCTTCGACGACAAAAAGGGGTTGAATCAGCTGTTCGACTGAAACGCGAACTTCGCGCGTCAGTTCGCGAACCCAAGGGTTGCCGCGATTGCGACGAAGCGTCAGACCTAGTTTTGAATCCATTTTCTCCACTCCTCAATGCTGGGAAAAACTTGAAATGCGACCCCAGCGTCGCGCAGAACTTTTGCGGTCTTGCCGGCGCCGCACGCGTGGTGCGCGCCTGGTGGCACGTGACGGATGTGTTTTTGAAACTGGGTTCCGCTGCCCCAGAAAAAATGCGTGTAGCCGACCAGGTCCTGGCTGGCGTCGCGTTCGGATTCTTCGCTGATTCGGTAGGTTGCGACCTTGGTGCCTTCTTCGACCGAAGAATCTTCGTGGGTCAGGATCACCCAACCGTCCGGCTTCGACAGGCCCAAAATGGGTTCAGACAAGGTTTTACGAATGTGGTCCCACCCAAATCCTTCAGCACAGCCTTCGACCCAAATGCCCTTTTCCGCTAGCTTCCACCAGCTTTGAACGCCTGCCGTCCAGACCCTTTGCCCTGGGCCACTGATCGCGGCTGCGACTTCGGCGGTCGGGACCGCGCGGCTATGCGCGACGAAAACGCAGGAAGCCTGGCTAACCGGATCCAGCCTTGCATGGGTTGCTTCTTGAATCGCCGACTGGCCGCGCGTGGCTTTCTCGGCCCGGTGCAAGGACCCATCCCAAGCCCGAACGCCCCCGGCCGCGGCTGTACCACCGGCCGCGCCGGCTGCTGCGCCCCCGGCCGCGCCGCTTGCGCCAAGACCCGCGGGTTTCGCGGGTCGGTCCCACTGAATTTCGTTCATTTCAACGCCGGCCTGGTCGCGGCCGCGGATCACTAGAACTTTACCCACGCCATCCAAGGTCAGTGCCGACGCACCAAACTTTTGGTGGCAACCGCCGCCGCTTCGGCGAAGAATCGCGCGTTCGGCTGCGACTTCCGCGCGCGATGTTGCGTGGTCTAGCTTTTTCAGGACGCCTTGAACTGCGGAATCATTCGCGCGGCATTCAATCGCCAAAGCTCCTTGCCCGGGCGCGGTCGGGTTTTCCGTCAGCGGCAAAACCATCCAGTGGATTCCGCGCATCAGGGGCGCCATCTTTTCACGCGCTTCGGAGTCGGAATTCAGACGAATCAGCCCGGCAAAAGCCAGAACGACGCCGTCTAGGTATTTTTCTGCGCCCACCGCTTCATGCACGCGTGAAAGTCGCGTGTTCACGTTTCCACGAATTTCAACAAACTGCGCGCGTGGGTGGCCTTTTTCCGTAAACGGAAGCGCGCGGTCTAAAAACCCGCGCAGGTTTTCTAGCCGCCTGGGCGATGACGTCCCGATTTTCAGGGCCTGGCCCGCGGCAAGGCGCGCTCGCGCGTGCGGCCCAAACAAAATCACGTCGCGCGAATTTTCACGCCGCGGGATCGCGGCCGATACGAATTCCGACGGACGATCCAGGCTTAAGTCCTTTAACGAATGAACGGTCAGGTCCACCGATCCTGCGCGAAGCGCTTGGTCGATTTCGGCGACGAAGAATTCTTTGCCTTCGACTTTCTGCAACGGGATGTCTTGGATGCGGTCGCCCTGGGTTTCAATTCCGACCAATTCGACGGCGATATCAGGGGATGTCTTTTCGATTTCGCGGGCGACCCACGAGCTTTGGGTCCAGGCCAGTAATGATCGGCGGGTGCCAAGCTTCAGGATTTTTTTCACGCAAATAACGCTAGATCTTCCCAGCCATGGGGAAGGGTCGCAGATCCTCCGGCGGATCCGGGAATGCCGCGAAGGCGGGCGCGCTCTTCGCAAGCGCGCTCGGCCTGAACAAACAGAGATTCTCGGAAAGCATTTTGTTCTTTTTGAAATTTGAAAAGGTCATCCAACGTGAACGCATTCACGTTGTCGCGCAGGATTTCCGCAAACGCGGGAAGATCGGCACGGGATCCTCCTAAGTGAATCAACATGCGGGGGAAAGCTGCGCCTTCGCAACCCTTGCGCCATGTCAGGGCCAGTTCTGCGGCATCCGAAGTGGGTGGGACACAGAAAATCACGTGCGAAGTTTTCAAAAGCGCATCGTGAAGCGCGGTCAAAGTTTCAGGAAGTTCACGGATTTTTTCTGCGCCCTTTTGGCGAAGTTCAAAAGCAAGCGCGGCGCGGTTCGCGGGGGTTCGATTCCAAATCCAGATTTCATTGGGCAAAAGCCAAGGCGCGATCGACTGCGCGATTTTCCCGGCGCCCACCAAAAGAATCGGTTCTTCGGGACCGCGGGGCGCAGTGCGCTTCAAAAGTTTTCGAATCAAAGAACCGTAACCGTCGCTTCCGATGTTTTGTAGAAAACGCGCGCGGATGTCTTTGGTGTCTTCAAACAAGCGCTGCATCCAGGGTCCAAGTTCATGGGCCATGTCCAAACCCATCGTCAGGCCCGAACCCGTGGTCTGAAATTCTTTCCACGCATCTTTCAACTGGCCAAAGATGTCGGTTTCACCCTTGATCTGGGACGCTAGGCCCGTCGAAACTTGAAGCAAGAATTTGTAAGCTTCATCACCGGTGCGAAATTCCAATCCGGGCGAAGCAAGAATCGGGTCTGAAAGTTCTGCGGAAGATCCCACCCAGATCTGGCGCTGACAGGTTTTCAGATGAAAGAATCCGCGCAAGGCTTCGTGCGCGGAAGCGGCGGAATCCGTCGCGGGGACCGCCTGCGGGGCCGCCGAAAGTGCAGGAAGATGAATCACAAAAAGCTCGTCGAAGCGCACGGATAGATGTTACCAAGGGTTTAAAGGCGGATTGTCACCACACTGTCATGACAAAAAAGAAAACCAAAGCGACACAGGGCGATATCTGGTCGGGGGCCGTCGTATTCTGTGACGGAGCGTCATCAGGCAATCCCGGTCCCGGGGGCTGGGGAACCATCGTCTACACGCCAGATGGAATGATCCGCGAATTGGGCGGGCGGGCGGCCGAAACCACGAACAATAAAATGGAACTTTTGGGTGCCATCGAAGGATTGCGCGAACTTCGCGACTTCGACGGGGACGTCACGATCGCAACCGATTCGACTTATGTGATTCGCGGAATCACGCAGTGGATATGGGCGTGGCGGTCACGCGATTGGAAGACTGCTGAAGGCGCCGATGTCGCGAATCGAGAATTCTGGGAAGAATTAAGCCGCCTGGTTTCGGCCAGGAAGAAAAAGGGTGGAACCCTGGAATGGCGCTATGTGCGCGGCCACCAGGGCACGCCAGGAAACGAAAGGGTCGACGCAATCGCGGTGGCCTTTTCCAAGGGCAAGTGGGTGGATCTGTATGAAGGCCCGCTTTTAAAATACGAATACGCGATCACGGATTTGCCAGAAAACATGGAATTGCCCGAAATGCGGCCGCGCGAAGCGCCGGGCGACCCCAGCCAAAAGAAGCCCGTCTGGTACTTAAGCCTGGTGAACGATCAGCTTGAAAAACACACGGATTGGAAGTCTTGCGAAGCGCGGGTCAAAGGCCGCCCCGGCGCAAAATTTAAAAAAGTTTCCAGCCCGGAAGAAGAAGCGGCTGTGCTGAAAGGCTGGGGTGTCTGAGCACCTTTTGATGCTCACCGCATAAAAAAGACCGAAACTCGGACGCACGCGTCCGAATTTCGGTCGAATATGCTGCACCGAGCATCAAAAGGTGCTCAGACACCTAAGCGGCGCGCCTGGGCCGGATGACCGGACGCTCGGGCCTTTCAAACGCGATGACGTTTGAAAGCACGCCGGGCAGGCAGATCATCGTCAGTTCTTCAAATTCGTCGGGGGTCAGGCCGGCCTTTTTCGCAAAGTTCTTCAGCTTCCCAAGAATCCGGGTCAGCCGAACTTCGTCGATGGGCTTCCCAGGACCATGCGCGCACTCTAGGTACGCTTCGCGAATGTCTTCTAGGAACCGGCGACGAACAGCATCGAGGAAGGTTTCTTTAGTCATGAGTCTGAGTATCCGCCTATCAACGCGTCGCGTAAAGAATCTTAACACTTTTACTTTCTAAATAATATCAATAACTTAGTTTATATTGTTAATTGTCAGGAACTTATGACTGTTAAGATTCAAAGACCCATGAAGACCCGAATAGTGGATTATTCTTGTCAAGATTATCGGATCGCGATACAACCGCGCCACTTAACGCGCCTGCGCCAAAAGGAGCAGGCACTTTTTGGAGAATCCTATGTCGAAGCAGATTTCAATTTTCACGATGGCCGCAACCCTGGCCCTAACCACGTCGGCCTGCAAGATGGTCCGCAACATGGACGAAATGCACGACTCGACACAAAAGATGAGCGGCACGACGGAAAAAATGGCTCAGACCACAGAAACCATGTCCAAGACCACCGACAAGCTCTTGGATGCGACCGAAGGAATGCTGGAAGACACCCGCCCAGCTTTCGCCAAAACGGCGCGCGAAGTGATCATCGAATCGATGATGAAGAAAGATTCAATGGAAGCGAAGCTTAGCGAAAGCGCCGCTCTCCAGTACGCGTTTGAATTTCAAAAGTGGAATCCAAGAATGGAAACCCAACAGGAACGCGAAATCCTTTTCGCAAAAGCGGTTCGCGAATACGTCCGCAACGCGCGCGAATACTTGAATATCCATATTTCGGATCTAGACGACGCAAAGGTGTCGGCAGCGAAAAAGGATGAAGAACATCGCAATCTGTACGCATACGTCGCGACGATGCACAAAATCGACGACACCCAATTGTTGAAAGCGCAGGAAGAAAAATTTCAGCCTGTTTCGCTTTTTGACATATTGGCCAACGGTCTTCGTGAAAATGCCGAAGTCGCTCATGGAATGCGCCATGAAAGCGAACTTTCGCTTTCAGCCCAAGCCGTCGGAAGCGTTTATCAGGACGTGATCTACTTGATGCAAGTTCGCATGAACTTTTTGGCCGCAATGCCCCTAAGCGCCGTTTCAAAAATTGCTTCTGAAAAGCTTTTGGGACTTTCCGGAAAACTGACCGGACTTCGGATGTTGGTCGCCCCTTGGGAAGCGCGCGTGGAAGACCTGACCGTTGTTCAATTCCGCGACTATGCGACGATGATCAATAAAGCCCGTGAAACTCGCGATCTTTTGATGTCCATCGGCGTTGCACCGAAAGCGGACAAGAAAGTCGCAAAGATCTATTTGAATATGAAGCTGGATGCAAAATCGGCGAAAGCCGTCGGTCCTGCAAGCCAAGCCGCGGTCGAAGACTTCAAGCTATCGATTGAAGCGCTTTTGGGCCAAAAGCTTCGGCAGTAATTATTTCGAAAGCGTCGGGCAAGACGGGCTAGCTGCGATGGCGCGGTTGGCTTCCGCGGGCTTCCCGCCCGATTGCCAAGCCAACGCGATCGCGGCGTCCATTCCTTCGATGGCCTTTGGGGCGGCGACGTCTTGGATTCCGTAATGCGTGCAGTTTTGATCGCGCGCCGTCATGCGGGTGCGAAGGTACTGCGTATAAGTCGCCGTTTCAGAAACGAAGTCTTCAAGCGCTTCGTTCATCGGGCGCGCTTCGGACTTGGCCGACTTGAAACCGTAAACTTCGGTGATCGGCGAAAAGATTTTTCCGTCTTTGAAAAATCCCTGGGCGGCTGAATCCAGCGTGTTGTTGCCAACCAGGAAAACCTGAACCGGCTTGGCCAAAACGCCTGGGCAATCTTCTTTGGTCGCACCCGTGAAAAGCTGTTTCAAAGGAAACTGGCGGTTCTTCTGTTTTCCGCCCATCAAAAGTTCGGTGTTCAAAACCAAAACGTCGCAAGAAACCTTGGTCTGGCAGGCGCGCTTTAGCCACATCGTTGGGGCCGATTGCGCAGGACCGATGTTTTGAAAGGTCACGGAATCGCCATCCGAAAAGTGGCGCTTGAAAACCTTCATGATTGGATCATCTGCACCGGTCAGCGAACAGAATTGGATCGAATCCGCATGCGCGGCTGCGGCCGAAAAGGCCAAAGCGGCTGCGAATCCAATGCTCAAAACGCGACTTGTGATAAATCCCATAGATCAGTATCCCCGCTGTATTACTGATCGGCAGTTTTCTGACTTTCCTAAAGCAAAATTTAGGAACCGGGGGCACCTGGACGAGCACTTGAAGCCCGTGTAACCCTTTAAAATCAAAGCGGTTTTCAGGTCGTATTTAGCCCAAGAAGGGATACCGGTAGTTCGTCGCCGAAACCAGGGTTTCCTTAATAGTTCGCGGTGAAAGCCAGCGGTAAAGGTTCAATTTACTGCCCGCTTTATCGTTGGTTCCGGAAGCGCGGGCTCCACCGAAGGGCTGCTGCCCGACGACTGCGCCCGTGGGCTTGTCGTTTAAGTAGAAATTCCCAGCCGCGTTTCGCAAACGTTCTGACATGTGGACCAGGGCTTCGCGGTCTTGAGCGAAGATCGCCCCCGTCAAAGCGTAAGGCGATGTCGAATCGCAAAGATCCAGCGCTTCTTCCAAGCGCGCGTCGTCGTACACGTACGCGGTCAGCACCGGGGCGAAAAGTTCTTCCACCATCGTGCGCGATTTCGGGTCAGCGGTTTCAATCAAGGTCGGTTCAATGAAGTAACCTTTTTCGCCATGGGTTTTCCCACCGGCCAGGAAACGTCCTTGTTTTGCGGCTTCCAAGCCCGACAAAACCGCAGATACGCGCTTGAAAGACCGTTCATCAATCACGGCGTTCACGAAATTTGAAAAATCCCGCACGTCACCCATCTTCAGCGTCTTCATTTCAAAAACGACGCCTTCCAAAATCTGTTTTGAAAGCGACTTGGGCAGATAAATTCGCGAAGCGGCCGAACACTTTTGCCCTTGGTATTCAAATGCCCCTCGAACGGCGTTTGCGACCACCGCTTCGGTGCTTGCCGATGGGTGAACGAAAATGAAGTCCTTGCCGCCGGTTTCGCCCACCATTCGGGGATAGCTTCGGTAGCGGGTCAGGTTTTCGGAAACTTTTTTCCAAAGGGTCTGAAAGGTCGCCGTCGATCCCGTGAAATGCACGCCGCCCAGTTCCGGATGCGGAAGCAAAGTGTCGCCGGCCAAAGGACCATCCGCAGCCACGCGATTGATCACTCCGGCGGGGATTCCGGCTTCTTCAAAAAGTTTTTGAATGTAATGCGCGGACAACATCTGCGTATCCGATGGTTTCCAAACGACCGTGTTTCCGCAAATCGCAGGGGCAGCGCAAAGATTTCCGGCGATGGCCGTGAAATTGAACGGCGTAATTGCCAAAACAAAACCTTCAAGCGGACGCCAGTCCATTCGGTTCCAAACGCCAGGCGAAGAAATCGGCTGTTCGCGCAGGATTTCAGAATAAAAGCGCGCGTTGAAACGCAAGAAATCGATCAGTTCGCAAGCGGCGTCGATTTCAGCTTGGAAAACGTTTTTCGACTGACCCAGCATCGTGGCGGCGTTCAAGGTGTCGCGCCAAGGGCCCGCAAGCAGATCCGCGGCCTTTAGAAAAATCGCGGCCCTTTCATTCCAAGGCATCGCGGCCCAGGCTTTCTTGGCCTTGATCGCAGCATCAGCCGCCATCAAAAGTTCTTTTTCGGTGGCCAGATGAAATTCTGCCAGCACATGTCCGTGATCGTGGGGCATGACCACCGTTCGGGTTTTGCCGGTTCGGACTTCCTTGCCGCCGATGATCAGGGGAATTTCGATTTTTTCGCGCGACATCGAATCCAGCCGCGCCTTCAGACTTTGAATCTGCGCCTGACCCAAAGCGGTCTTCGGATCGTAGGAACGCACGGGTTCGTTCTTTTCGGAAAGTTCTAGGTCTGGAATATTTGGGATCATGACCTAGTCATAGCTCGAAAGCCTTTTTGGGTCAGGTCGAAAAGTAGCTGCGTGGGCAGCAGTTTTTTCAAAAAACCCAAGAATTTGGCGTCCCAGCCGATCAGCAGGCGAACGGGGATCTTGGGCTGGTTGACCCAGTTGACCATGGTGCGCACCACCCAATCGGGGTCAGGTGCGCTTAGGCGCTTTCGCGTGACGAATCCTTCAAAGGCCTGGGTTCTAGCAAAATGCGGTGAAGAAGGATCGCGCGACCTTTTTCCAAGCCAAAAGTTTCGGCCCGCGAATTCGGTTCGAAAAGTACCGGGTTCAATCAATCCGACTTGGACCCCGCTTCCAGCCAGGTCATGGCGAAGGGCTTCCATATAAGATTCCAGTGCATACTTCGACGAACAGTAAGCCCCGTAAAAGGGAAAGGTCGCTATTCCGCAGATGCTTGAAACGCTGATGATGCGACCCCGGGATTTTCTAAGCGCCGGCAAGAAAATTTGGGTCAGCCGAACGGCTGAAAAGAAATTGATTTCAAACTGGCGGCGAAGTTCTTCGGGATCCTGATCTTCAGCCGTGCCCATCAGCCCGATTCCAGCGTTATTGATCAGAACATCCACGGTGGGATTTTCGGCCAAGATTTTTCGCGCGGCATCTTCAACGGTTTTCGCTTCAGCTAGGTCTGCGTCATACGCCAGGGCCCGTCCGGTTGCTGACGCTTCGGGCCCCAAAAGTTCCATCCAGCGCGCCTTTCCGCCGCGCGCTATTCCAATCAGTTGGTGCCCTTGAGCCAAAAGTCTTCGGCTGGTTTCCAATCCAAATCCGCTGGTGCATCCTGTGATCACGATCGTCTTCATAGGGTCGTCAGTTTCACTGGGAAAGTGTTACGATACAAGCATGAAGAAATACGCCAGCCGATTTCTAAAATTCGTCGCGCTTTTGCACATGGCGACGCCGGTCGGCTACCTGATTTGGGTTCGGTTTCTTTTCGAAATTCCGCCACAGAAAATGGCAAGCCTTCTTCTTTCGCCTTTCTATTATTTGGTGGCGATCGCAGCCGCTGTTTCCGGATACGGTCTTTGGGAAATGCGCCGCTGGTCTTGGCACGTGTTCTTGGCGACTAGTTTTCTGATCTGCTACAGCAACGCCATCATCCTGACGAATTACGGATCCACCCAGCATTCCTGGGAAATGTTCGCCGTTTCGTGTTTCCTGGTTTTGTTCTTCACGCTTCGGGTGGCGCGTGAACTTCGCGTGCCTTATTTTCTTCCGAAAATCCGTTGGTGGGAAAGCAATCCTCGTTACCGAACCCACATCCCGGTTGAATTGGCCTTGGCTGATTCGCTTTCCGATCATTTTTACAAAGCCGAAATTGTCGATCTTTCGACCAAGGGCGCTTTTGTCAAAATTCGCGACGACTTCAAAGTGGGTGACGTTTTAGAACTGAAATTCACGGCCTTTGGCCTAAAGGCCGAAATCGCAGGGACCGTGGTTTGGTGCCCACAAAGTGCGGTCACGCACCCCAAGGGCGTGGGAATTAAATTTGGGACCATGACCCGCGTGAATCGAAAAGCGCTTCGGGCGATGGATCGCCGCCTAAAACGGATTCGCGCCTTTTATCGAACCTACCGACTTTTGATGGCCGAAGAAGAATTTTCAAAACGAATGAACGATCTGCATGCGCCAGCCACTTAAAGTTGAACCTGGGTTTTTGGATTTGGCGTTGGAAGAAGCTTCGCGCGCGCAGGCTCATGGGGACGTTCCTGTCGGAGCCATCATCGTCCACAACGGGCAAGTCATTGCCCACGGCATGAATCGCCGGGAATTGGACCAGGATCCCACGGCGCACGCAGAAATCATCGCGATTCGTGCCGCATCCACGGCTTTGAAAACCTGGCGCCTAGAAGGCTGCGCACTTTATGTGACGTTGGAACCTTGTGCGATGTGCCTGGCTTCGGCGCAGGCGGCGCGTGTGGAACTGGTGGTGTACGGTGCAACTGACCCGAAAGCGGGGGCCTTAAGCCTGGGCTATCGACTTCATGAAGACGAACGAACCAATCATCGTTTTGCAGTCACTCTTTCAGAAGACCCGCGTTGCAGTCAGATCTTAAAGGATTTCTTTTCAAAACGACGGTCGGAAAAAAAGGGAAGTGCATCGTGATTCGTTTTTTAGTTCCGGTCCTAAATGGATTGTTCGCGCTTGTGTCTTTTCTACTTTTGACAGGCGGAACGATTCTGCATTTCGGTCGCGCAAAAATTGAATTCAGCACCTTGGATCTTTGGGCGCTGCTTTTTGTGGCCAGCGTCTGGGCGGTCCGTCGATGGAATCCCCGCGGTTTTGAAAAGTCTTGGCCGGCATTGGCTTGGAACTGGATCACCGATGCGAAGAATTCGCAGACCTGGGCCTGGCGGGTATGCGTGTTCTTCTTTGCGATGATTTTTCTAGCCCACGGGGTTAAGCACCTGGGCTTTGAAACCCATCTTTGGGACATGGTTCCGGTTCATCAGGGGCTTTTCAATCCCTGGCCCACGGCAAAGACCCGGGTATTCGCTTGTGATGCCTGCATCGGGTTATCCACCTTGGGTGAACACCTGACGTTTAGCTTCTTTTTGCTAGCGCCTTTCACTTGGATTCTAAAATCCGATACGTTCATTTTTTTGGTTCAGGTTCTGATTCTGGGCTTTCCTTTATACTATGCGATTCGTACCCGGCTTGAACCCAAGCTTTGGCTAACAGTTCTTTTGATTTTTCTTTGCCAACGCACTTTGCGAAATGCGGGCATCTGGGATTTTCGCGAAGACGACCTGGCGTACTTTGGCCTTTTCTTCATGATCCTGGGCTTTCATCGGCAAAACTGGTTGGTTTTCTTTTCGTCGCTGGTTTTGGCCTTGCTCAGTAAGGAAAACATTTTCGCGGTGACGCTGGTCTTTTCGGTGTCAATCCTGCTTTCGCGTGAATCGGGTGTGGATCGCAGGCGCCGCGTTCAGGTCGCGGCTGCAGTTGCCCTGATCAGTCTTTTCTATGCCTGGCTTTCGTTCAAGGTCTTGATCCCAAAGTTTGTGGGAATCGCAGGCGCGCAGCACCCGATCAGCGCCAGGCTTTCGACCTTTGGAAAAACCCCCGGGGAAATCCTGCTTCGGGTTTTCACCGAACCCGGACGGCTTTTCGGTTTGATCTATCAGCTGATCGTTACGCCGGACGCGCTGAAGTACTTGGTTTTTCTTTTAGGGCCCGTGGCCTTCTTCTTTCGTTCGCGCGAAGCCTTCGTTTGGTTGATTCCCGCGACTGCGGGGATCGCGATGAATCTGATTTCTTCAGCATCCACCCAGCGCATGCTTCAGTTTCACTATGATTTGATCATCGTGCCTTTTCTGGTTTGGGCGGCGATGCTGGGGATTCGCGATTTGATGAAATCACCGGCACGGGGAAAACCCGTTCTTGCGGTGGGGCTTTTGATTGCGCTTTGCTTTTCGGGTCGCTGGCCCGGGTTTACGATCACGCATTCTTGGCCGGAAACGGGCGAAGCCCGTGCGGCCCATGCGTTTTCAACGCTTCAGGGCGACGAACCGACTGCATCGAACGCATCGATTGCTGCGCACCTGACCCATCTTCCGCGGTTGACAACGATGAATGCTCCGTTTGGTGATCCGGCAAAACCCTTTTGGACGAAGCTTTTAAACTTAAACCCAAAGACGGATCCCCGCGATCGGGGTCGTTCGCTTCGTGAAGCCAGCCGGGTGGTCTTGGACACCCACGAAGATTGGGAACGCGATTTTCTAAAGGAACTTTTATCCAAGAACGGAAAAGTAGAAATGGCGATCCCCGGTGACGCAAATGACCCGCGCTGGGTGGTCGTCCGGCTTCCCAAGCCAATTGGGCAGCTTTAGGATGAATATAGTAAAGTCGAAACTTTAAGCCGACTTACGCCCGCGCGAAATGTTTCGGCGGCGATCGAAGTGGGTCAGAAGCAAACCGATCAAAAGCGTGGCGGATCCCATGACCGCGATCTTTTCAGAAATTCCGGTGGGGACGGTTTTGCAAAGTTCACGGATTTCGGTCTGAAGCAGGGTCCAGGTGCTGCTGGTTTTGCCGCTTTTATCGATGGCAGCTGAAAAGGTTTCTAGCCAGTTCATGACGATCGCCGCTTTTTCGGTGAACGGTTTTCCCGCGGATTTGCTGAAATCTTCTTCAAATTTTAGGATCAAATTCGAAAGCGTTTCTAACGCATCGGCGTCCAATCCCGCCGCCCATTCTGCGATCTTGGGTTGCATAGAAGCGCTAAATTTCAGGATTTTTTCCATCGAACCTTGATGAGGCGCAATACCATTCGACATAGACCTACTTATCGGACAAACCCCTAAAAAGTTGAGTTGGAATGATTGGGGAAAATTGAAGGATTCTGTCAGAACGCCTTTCCAAATCGAAGAACGACCCGCCCATGGTGTTGTTGGCTTCCTTCTGTTGTCGTGGCCCAGCCACCGCCAAAAACAAAGTGATTTTTAAGTTCCACATGGAAAGAGAAGGATAAGACTGGATTCGCACCCGTACTAACGATCCTTCCTTCATTGTACCGAGTTGCCCACTGCGGCCCAACCCCCATGTAAATTCCCGCTCCGACATGACCCAGAAGGCGAAGTTTTCCCATCACAGCCCAACCGCTGGAACTTCCATCAAATCCAATGGGGATTTCCAATTGCAGAAAACGACTCTTAAAAAAGCTTCTCGTATAGCTCAAGCCATAGGACCCCGAAAAGATCGTTCCGTAAGTTAACTCAATGTGATTTTTCAATGGGTCGGGGTAAGAAATCCAGTCGGCCTTTCCAATGGTAGTTGAGTCGCAATCCGAGCCGTTCCAGCGGATCTTGACGTGATCCATCCGGGTCATTTGACATCCGCCTTTTGAAGAACGGCATGAACCATCATCGGATGTGATTTCGGCAGTCTTTGATGCCGAAGAGACAAATTCCGAAGTGTCCTTCTTCCATTCGTAAAGTTGGGGGTTCCGCGGCCTGAAATCAAGGCCCCAAACCTTGGAGCACTTCTCTCCTTCGGCGGCCAAAATGAAGTGAGGGGGTTCGGGTTGCTTCATCCCTATATGCGCGTGAACAACAGTCCTGAACTGAAGCTTAAACTTTCCATCCTTATCAGTGATCGCGGCTTCGGTCAGGTCCTTTGCTCCGAACATCTCCGGAGATTCACCTGCGCCCAATCCCACTGAGCTTGGAAGAAGAAGCCTAACCTTCCTTCCCACTTGCGGATTCTTTCCTTCCTGATCCCAAAAGTCTCCATCCAGCCTGTACTGCGCAAGCGTACTCATACAACCCGATAAAAAACTCAGCAGTACGATTGGAAAGTATAAATTCCTCACGAATGCGACTTCCATTCTTTATGCACAATCAGCCGCGCGCCACGGCCGAAGCTGATGTAGTGCCACGACCATTGCAGGAACACGAAGATTCGGTTCTTAAAACCAATCAGATAATAGATGTGAACGAAAAGCCATCCCAGCCAGGCGATCAGCCCCGATAACCGAATCGCGCCGACTTGAAGAATCGCTTCCTTGCGACCGATCGTCGCCATGATGCCTTTGTCTAAGTAATGAAAGGGTTCGGGTTTGCGACCGCGCACAAGATTTTTCAGCGACTGCGCTACGTACTTTCCTTGCTGAATCGCAACTGGGCACAGGCCGGGCAGGGGTTCACCATTTTTTGATTTCGCATGCGCTTGATCGCCAATCACATAGACGTTTGGGTATTCGGCAGTGGTTAGGGTTTCACCTACGGATACTCGGCCTGCGCGATCTAAACTGACCCCAAGCGTTTTGTTCAGTGACGACGGCTGCACTCCCGCTGCCCAGACCACGGTCTTTGCGCGCAGGAATTCTGATCCCACGGCAACGCCTTCTTCGGTGATTTCAGTGACCCTGGAATTCGTCCAGACTTGTACGCCAAGCGATTCCAGGGACCTTGCCGCAGATTTTGAAAGTTTAGGGTCAAACGCGGCTAGGATCCGATCACCCGCTTCAATTAAAACGATTCGCGCAGATTCCGGCGTGATACGCCTAAAATCTTTTGAAAGCGTGTACCTTGAAATTTCCCCAATCGCGCCGGCAAGTTCGACTCCGGTTGGGCCCCCGCCGACGACGACAAAAGTCAGTCGTTCTTTTTTGATCACGGGATCTTTTTCCCGTTCGGCAAGTTCAAACGCCATCAGCACGCGTCTACGAATTTCTGTGGCTTGTTCAAGCGTCTTTAACCCCGGAGCAAACACTTCCCAGTTTTCGTGCCCAAAGTAAGAATGCGTTGCGCCGCAGGCTAGGACCAAGACGTCGTAAGAAAATTCACCGATGTCGGTTGCGACTTTGTTTTCTTTCGGGTGAACGGCTTGGACATTGGCTAAAAGAACTTCGACGTTTTTAAATCGTGAAAGTTCGGCGCGGATGGGGACTGCGATTTCAGCAGGCGAAAGGCCTGCCATCGCGACTTGATAAAGAAGCGGCTGAAACAGGTGGTAGTTTCTGCGGTCTAGGACCGTAACTTGAAAGCGTGAATCGCCGCCCAAAGATTTCGCGACATTCAAACCCCCGAAGCCTGCGCCGACGATCAGGACTTTCATGACTGCAGGATACTAGCGAAAGCGCTTTTCAGGAAGGGGTCCTAGTGTATCGTAGGCAGGAATCAATTCGGGTTGGCGTATGGCTACAGGTAGTTTTAGTAATATGATGAGTCCCCCGATCACAGTTAAAACGAAAATGCGCCGAGTTAGGGGTCTCCAATTCAAACTCCAGCGTCTCAAGTAGAAGGCTCCAAAAGCTGTGACTGGATATGCGATTATCGGTATCCAGAAGTATTCACGAAACGCGTGCATGAATGTATCCAGATTGGTTACGAAACCAAAAAAGTAGATCTGTAGCGACCCCATGACGAATCCTGCCAGATAATGACACAGGGCTTTTGGGCGGGTCATTTTTTCAAAAAATTTTGTGGCCTGCATAGGTTCATTCAATCCAAAAAGTATGTGACTCGTTTTCTGTTCTTACGGCGCAGATCCCGGGTGCAAACCCGTCACATTCAATTGTCGTTCGATTACTACCGGTCTTACTTACGTCAAAGTCATCCGTGAAGTGTTCCGATCTCAAACACTTCTTTGATTGATCCAGATTCTTCGAAGGGTCTGGCGTGTAGCTATACTCGATGTTGTAGCGCAGCTCGCCTAAGTTGCTAACCTGGATTTTTAGTCGATCAGGAGATCTGCCAAAGTTTTTTTGAGGTTTCGAGTTTTCTGAAAAGCATTTCTGAATCACATTCCTGGTAGGCGCGATGAACCACTGGATCATTAGGTCTTCACCCAGCTTGTGATTTGTCGCACAAGAAGAAGACATCCAGAACAGACAGAAAGAACTTAGCAATAGTTTTCGATTCAAACGACCTCCCCGAAGTAAATGTTTCATAGGTCAAAAATAGTTGAACTAAGGACTAAGTATAACATCTCGAGTAACGCTGTAGCTTCCGCATCGCTCTACCCCTGCTTCGGTTTCGCTAAACGATGTCGCTGACGTCGTGGTGTAGCCTGGTTTTTCAAAACGTGCCTGGGTATCTTTGAATCCACCCATATTACTTGTTGAAAATGAGTACTTTCCGTCTGCGCCTGTCGTAGTTTTTGGAGAAGTCTCGCCAGTCGTGCAACAGAACACGTTCGCGCCACTGACAGGTGAGGACGATCCGTCGGTCACCGTTCCCACTACCGTCATCGTTTTTTCACAGGCCTCGCCACAACCATTCACAAGAACCGAGAGGTTGCAGGCCGCAAGAAGAATACTCGTACTGAAAGTCAGCATTCTCTTTTTTGATTTCCACATTTGGTTTCTACTTCTCCATCAACGCCGCAATCACGGTGTCAGAATCTGACCCCTTTAGATGAATTACCTTCAGTAGATCACCTTTAGCCTCTCTAGTTATGCTTAATACTTCGTCAACTGGAGCAACAAGCCCTGTGTCACATACAGAAAATATAGACCTGTATTTCTGATCATCCGGTGAACCTTTAAAGCAGAGCGAAACCGCTCCATCAGGATAAACTAGAACGCGATCTAGGTTACTCCAGTCGTGTCTAAGAGAAAACTCGATCCTAAAACCAAAATCAAATATGCGCAGAATTCCATTCTGTGAAAATTCTGTTTTTAAATAGAGGTTTCGCACCAGACAGAAAAGAAACAACGCAATCATTAAAGATACCGTTGATCGAATAGGTCCACCGAGTTCTATTTGATCTCCATTTTCAGAGACTCGGATTAGCAAACCGAAGAGTCCGCCCAACAGGCCTATGATTAGCCAGCCTTTCCAAAGGTACTTTGCAATTCTTACGGATTGGAAGTTTCCGTATGGGACGACAAGTTTCATGCCCTATCCCCCAGTAGCGACTTCAAGGTTTTTTCTCGATCAGGAGTAAGGAAGAAAATCGGTACGTAGCTGATCTCAGCGACCGGGGTCGCGAGAACTACTTTCGCACTTTTTCCGAAAGGCTTTAGAACTGTCACCTCTGTTTTTAGGCCACCCTCCAGCTCAATTTCTCCAAAGAGGACCTTACCGCCGATTCTTCGAAGACGTAGCCCAAGCCACTTTTTACCAGTGAAAAGATAGATAGGAAGTACCGCAATAAAGCTCATCAAGACACCCGTAGACACGAGCCTGAAGTTGAACACTCCTATAAAAATCTGAGGAAATAAGTCCCATCTGGCGTCCTTTAGAGGCACCATTAGTGCAATCGCCGGGAGACCCGCAAGACACGATACGGTCCAACAAAACTGGAGATGGAGATACCTAAGTATAAATTGACGTTTGGGTAGTATTTCTATCTCGATGTCTTTCATTGTCGGAGTCTATTTCATACTAATTCTGCGTCATCACCCCAAACCCAGTCCCGCCGCTGGTCACTAGGAAGTCGGGCTTCCCGTCGCCGTTCAAGTCAGCGACTTGAACGATCATCGCAGACAGGCTTGAAGTAGAAAAGTATTCTGCGGGTTCAACCGTTGTGCCGTTCCCGTAAGATACGGCGACTTTGTTTCCCGATAATGCAACAATCACGTCAGGTTTGCCGTCGCCGTCGATGTCGCCAGCAGCAATCGAATACAACCAACTTTGTAGCGCATTCTGGGGGGTTGTGGTCGGAAACAAGCCCGAACCGTTGTTTAGCGTAACGGAAGTATTGTAAGCGCTGCTGGTGCAAAACCCTGCCACGTCCTTCTTTCCATCAGCGTTAAAATCGGCCAACGCGATTCCACCCGTTGGGTAGTCCAGATTGTACTCGGCCCGAGTCTGTAGTGTTCCGTCGCCATTTCCTTTGAAAATGTTCAACCCTTTGAAATTACTTCCGCCCACTGCGATATCCATCTTTCCATCACCGTCCAGATCAGCGGCTTCAAGATTCATACGCCGATCTGACGCTGCGTAACTGACTGCGGATTGTAACGCGCCTGTCCCCAAACCTAAGAAAACATGAAGGTTGCTGGATTCATACGGGCCGCCCGTCATGACAACCAAATCCGCGTGCGCATCTGTGTCCAGGCTTGTCGCAATTAAGCGAATCGGTGGCGACGCGGTCGTTCCCACGTAAATGGTCTGATAAAAAGAAAAAGTCCCGTCGCCGTTTCCCAAAAGAATGGAAACAGTCTTGTCCGTTTTACTGACTAAAGCCAGATCCAGTTTCGTGTCTTCGTTTAGGTCGACCGCTGTAACATCGGTAGCACCCGGATAGTCCCCAAGCGAAGCAGGTGTCGCAAAAGTTCCGTCACCGTTTCCACGATAAAGACGCAGTGGTGAATTTCCAGCTGCTCCACTCAAAGGCACAACAACGTCTTTTTTTCCATCGCCGTCGAAGTCAGCAATCGCTGGTTTTCCGGCCATAGAAGGGGTCGAGTACGTTTGAATCGCAGCAAAACTGAGCCTAGGTGCGACGGTGTAAGTGATTCCGGTCGATGTGCAAGTCGAAGCCAAGTAGCTCGATGAAGCTGGAATCTTCGAATAAATGGTGTGTGTTCCTGTTGATAGGCCGGAAACAATTGTGCTTGAAGAACTTCCGGTACCGTACGCCCATCCAGAACCGATCGTCGTCGTCGCGCAAGAACTGTCCGTAAAGTACTGGACGGACATCATCGTCGGAGTGCTGGTCGTCTTTAAAAGTAGTTGTGTCGAATGGTGCGAAGAAACGCTTGGATAGGCTTGAACGACAGCATCGACGGTCGGAGGATTCAAAGTGTAGGTCAATAAAAGTCCCGAACACGCAGATTGAAGACCGGCAACTTCCGATCTTGCGTAAAGAGAATTGGATCCCGCGGTCAAGCCCGAAAGGGAAACAAATGCGCTGGACGAATACGCGCTGTTTGAACCTGCAAGGACAGTGCAAGCAGGATCCTTAAACACTTTCACGACTAGACCGACAGCGACTCCATCGACGGTCGAACTTGGATTCGTAACGTACCCAGGATTAGTGGTGATCGTAATTCCTGATGGAACAAGCGGCGCATTTCGCGTGTAGGTCATCAGCGCCGCCGAGCAGGCCGAATCCACCGGCCCTGTAGAAGAAGTCCTTGCGTAAAGCGTCGTTGCTCCAACCGGCATTCCCGAAAGGGTCACACTTTGAGTCGTGCCATAAGAAGTACCAAAGCCCACCTGGGTCGTGCAGCTTGCGTCGCTAAAAACTTTCACCGTGACGCCGCTGACGATTCCGCTAACCTGCACTTGGGGTGCGTCCGTGTAACCCGGATTTGTGTAGCTTCCGTACATCGTCATTCCCGTCGGCACAGGCGGAGCATTCCTGACATAAGTCATTAAAAGCCCCGAACATGATGATTCGGTTGCGGACGAAGTCATGACCGACTTTGCGTACAAAGGGGTTCCCCCGACAGGAAGTCCAGACAACGAAACGGTCACACTTGTTCCGTACGCCGAAGCGGATCCAACCTGTGACGTACAGCTTCCGTCGCTGTAAACTTTCACGGTCAAGCCACTTGCAACACCCGACACAGTGACTGTTGGATTCGCGATGTAGCCCGGGTTCGGATCGCTATACGCCATTGTCATGGATGAAGGTGTGGGCGGAGGAAGAACAGTGACGCCCACGCCGTTTGAACAAGAAGAGCCCCCGCTGGTGCTGTAGTTCATCGAAACGCTCAGAGTGCCCGTGCCTGGACCTGCGACGATGACATAGAAAACGATGTAACTGGTGAATGCAGGAAACGCGATGCTACCCAAAGCGGTTCCGCAGTTTCCGTCCGAGTAGACGGTCATCGTTCCTGAAAAAGTATCCATGTTGTCGGCGCGGAAATAAATTTTGGTGTCGTAGCTCGGCATCGAAGTCTGCAATGCCAAAGTCGGTGTGGGCGCAGGGAATGTGATTTCAGAACTGGTCGTGGTTGAAAAACAACCGCCCGCCGATGCAGCGACCAGCAATGCCAATAGGCCTTCTTTGAACGCGCGTAAGTTGATCATGATCCCCCCGGACTCCAGAAATAAAGCTGATCAATTTACTCAATTATAGCGTGGTTATAGAATATTTCCAAGGGAAAGAATTGGAAAAATCCTTTTAGATTCATAACTTATAAGGAAATGTTAGGGGTAATTCGCCTGTAAAAACTAGAACTCGTACCCAATCAACATGACCAACGACAGGCCTGGATTTTCAGTCGGTCCGATCGCGACGACTTTCGCGTCTAAGAAAACGTCGCCATTTTTTCCGGTTCTCCAGAAATCTTTTCCCTGAAAAACAAAGGCGACTGTCTGTCCGCCGCCTTTGACTTTCTGAACAACGGCAGCGCCTAGTCCCAAGTAATGGCGTGTGTTTGAGAGAGTGAAATGAAATCCACCCGTCGCGCTGGCAAGCCACCAGTTGCCTCGGTAGCCTGGAGAATCCAGGTTGATATTAGAAAAAGCCGCATCGATCTGAAGACCCATGATGTATTCCTGAAACCAACTGGTCGTTAGGCCTAGAGTCGGACCGATGCCGCTAGTTTGGGCCGTTGATGTGATGATCGGGAAAGTACCTGCCGTCGAAGTGTAGTATCCCGTCGTCCAGTTGATCCCAGCGCCTAGGCCAAACTGCACGATGCCGCGATCGTCAGCAGCGAAGGCTTGTGTGCTGAAAAGGGCCAGAAACCCAAGAACTTTTAGGATCTTCATTCGGCTCTGATCGGATAGAAGCAGCACATGCGTGAGTTAAGATTCTTTAGATTAAGGGGTGCCCGCTGAAGCAGTTGTTACTCATCCTTGGCAATTGTACCGAGGTTCAATTCGATCCCGAGCGTCGCTCCAAAAAAATGCATGGGCCTTCCGCCTGCAAATGTAAGACTTGAATTTCCTTCAATCTGAAATGATACCGTAGGCCCCTTATGTAGGTATAGACCCAAGGCCGTATTTTGACCGATACCAGTTGACTTGAAGACGATATTTCCACTTCGGTCCTTCGTGGATCTAGGAGCAAGCCCAGCGCCAATGCGAAGATAGGAAATGTTGTTTAGGTTTCGTTGGTAGTCTAGTGAGTAGGTTCCAGTTGAAACTTGGGCCTTGGAAACCATATCCGCATCTGAAAATACCGTTATTCCGATCCCGATCGAGTTATTTTGAGAAAGCACATACCTAACGTTTATAGCACCAGCGATTTGAAGGTGGTTGCCTTGGAACTCTTGACCCGTTGTGCCTAGGTCTTCGGGCTTGTACAAAATCCTGCCAGTACCGCCCGAAAGTCGAACAGCCCAAGAAGACGGCTCTGCAATAGCAGAGCTCGAGACGAACAACATTACGGAGCCCGATAGAAACAGAATATTTTTCTTTATCACTTTCAATTGAACCTCGGAATCGGAACCCTTGTTCGTCCGACAAACGGGATATTTCGCTCTTCGTATGAAATCTGTACGCATCCAGCGCTCCAAGTCGACATTTTCGCCTCAAGTGAGTTCAATATGTAACCTTCAAAGACTGCATTCTCTAGCGAATCGGCACACTGCTGGGACCCGCCGAGCGAATCTAAATATATATCACTCGCAACTTGGGCAGCGAACCCTCCCTTGAATCCCTCGTTAAAGCCATAACCACCTATTTTTCCAAACAAGCCACCGATCGCTCCCGCTTCAAGCGCCTTGGCTCCTTTGATTGCCTTTCGTCCTCCTGAAAATGCCAACTCAAACCCCCCACCAAAACGGTAGAGACCAGCAAGACCTATGGCACTTCCTAGCTTTAGATAGTCCCAGTCCGTATTCTGCCCTAAAGAGAACGCAAACGAAAGAATCCCGTATGCGAGTCCACCCACCATCACAGCTAAGCCGACGATCATTTCTAAGAAAGATCCGGCGATGTTAAGTATTCCTTCGAAGAAATCTCCTATCCACGACTTTCCGGTAGGGTCCACAAGACCTGTTGGTAGATTCTTTACATAGCTGTAGTTATTCACGACCGATGCCGGAATCGTTGAAAGTCCCGGCTCCGGATCCTTCTGCAAAAACCTACCGATGTTCGGATCGTAATAACGTGCCCGGTAATAGTAGTTCCCAGTTTCTTCATCGTATTCGCGACCCGTGAATGCAAAATGCGTTTTAAGAACGGGACTGCTGGTCACGTCATTCGCGTTTGCGTCGCGAATGCTTAGGATTTTTCCAAATGTGGCGTAGACCACGCGCTGAACCAAGTGTCCGCCCGAATTCGTGACTTCAGTCACAGATCCAAGCCCGTCTTTAACGAAGTGATAGCTGCCGCTAGTCTGTGCAAGTCCTTTAGTTTGGCCGTAACTTGTCACATTCACGGAAAGCACATCATCAACGACTTGATCGCTTGGGTTCAGTCTATGCGTGTAGCTGGCTAAGATTTGGTTTCCTTCATCCAGTTCGGTGATCAGGTCTTGTCCGTCGTAAACGTAGCGACGGGTTAGACTGTTGATCGCGTTTTGGTGATCAATGACCTGTTTTTCAACCCTGCGACCCATGGGGTCGTAGAAGTAATAGATTTCTTTCACGGGAACGGCAGTGCCGATCACAAAGAACTGACTTTGCGGCGCACCAGGAGCAAACACTTTCACCGACTTCAGTTGGTTTTCACTGGTGTAGGCAAAGCTAGTGACTTCGCCGGTAAGTCCTTTGGCTTGTTTTGAAATCAAGTTTCCGTTTTCGTCATAAAAGTAGAAGTTTCTGTAGTCTTCCGTCAACTGCTGGGATTTCAGATCGTAGGCGTAAGTGCCCCCGTGATCCTGTTTGCGATTGTGGATTTCGTCATAATCGTAAGATTCATTTGGAACCAAACCGGTGTTGCTTGAAGCAGATGATGTCAGTTGTTGGTTTTTGTCATAGCCCAACGTTAAGTTCGAAATCCCAGAACGGTTGACACCGGTTCTTAGACCGCTTAGGTCGCGGTCATAGCCCACCACCAGATTTAAGCTGCTGCCGCTCAAGCCCGTATGGGTAATCGTTTTCAGAAAGCTTCCGTCATCAAACGAAAGCACGGTCTGCGATCCAGGGCGGGTGCGCCTGCTTTCACGGCCCAAAAGATCGTATTCAAAAGTGAACGCTTCTGACTTTTCATTCGTGACCTTCTTGATTCGTGAATACGAATCGTATTCATAGTCGATGGTTCCTGAAGGCGTAGTCATCGATTTTCTACGATCAAATTCGTCATAACTGAATGCCAGGGTAACGTCTGGGTGCGACGACTTTAGCCCTTGTCCGTGTGATTGAATGCTTTGAACCAAGCGGTTTTCAGAATCTAGGTTGATTTGAACCGAATAGTTCTGATTAGAAAGAAACTTCAGATTTCCTTGGCCGTCATATGTAAAGTCATATTGATCGTCTGGAAGGATCTTGGATTCGATCTGGTTTCTGTTGTTGTAAGTGAACCGCTTGATGTTTCCATTTGGATCCTTTTCATAATTCAGGTTTCCAGAATCGTCGTACTGGTAGGTATAAACTTTTCCCAGCTGGTCGACTTTTTCTTCAAGCTGATCCAAAGAATTATAATTATACGTAATCAGATTTGCCTTAGCATCCTTCACTTGGGTCAATTTTCCCGTGAATGAATAGGTGTATTCAGTTCTTTCGTTTTCGGCACTGATCACCGCGGTTAGGCGGTTCCAGTCGTCGTATTCATAGGTTGTCACATCGCCGTTTGGATTCTTTGCCGTTAGAATATTTCCGGCATCATCACGCGTGTAGACGACCTTAGCTTTTCGACTTGAATCAATGGGTGTTTCCTGGGTTTCTAGGTTCCCCTTTTGGTCATAGGTGAAATCGGAAACCTTTCCGTGCGCGTCCGTTTTTCGGGTTGGAAGCTTCAGAGGGTGAGCATAGGTAACACTTCCCAGAATTCCGTTCACCGAATCTCGAGTTTCAGTTTCAAGCCCGGTGACGGGGTCATAGACGTGGGTGACAGTAATGCCCGTGATTGATTTTTCAGTCAGGGTCTGTCCAAAGGAATTGTAGGTTCTTGTTTCGGTATGACCGGTTGCTGAATCTACTTTAGACAGAAGGTCGCCTGTGACGCTGTCGTACGTAAACGTGACCTTGCTTTCGAAAGTATCGTCGCGGTCGTCTTCAGCAGTGCCGTTGTCTTTGAAATCCTTGTAGATGACCAAAGGCTGACCCTTGGAATTGCGGTCGATTTTGGTCACGATCCCGTTCGGATCCTTGATGATTGAAATGTAGCCCTTCGCATCGGGTTTCATCGTTACTTTGATATTTCTAGGGTCGGTGACTTCGTTCTGAGTGCCTTCTTGTTTCTGTGGCTTGATCTGACCGGCATTGCCCGCCGTGTAGCCATTTGCAACCGTTCCGGAAGCGACGTCAAAAAGCGTGATCGCTTTTCCGTCCGGACGAATCACCTTCGATAAGCGCCCGACGTTATTGTACTGATACTGCGTCGTATATCCATTCGCGTTGGTTTCTGATTCAATACGACCGCTGCCATCGGTTGCATAACCAAAGGAACGCGTCGTTTGGTCTGGGAACTTGACCGATTGCAGGTAGTTTCCTACATGGTTTAAGTAGGTGATTCTTCCTGCGGGATCTTCAATTTCCGAAAGTTTCCCGCCGGTATAACGATACTGGATCATCCTTCCGGTCGGGTCCGTTTGCGATTTCAAAAGGTGATTTGAATCATAGGCGTAGCTGACCGTACGGCCCGTGCGGGTAGTCACACTGGTTTCAAATCCATCTGCATCAAAGTTTTGAACCGTTCCGTCGCGAAGGGTACGGGTGAAGCTTCCGGTGGTACGATCTCGAGCCATCAAAGTGTTGTCTTCAGCAGTCGGGGAATAGGTCAGCGGGGTCGATGTAGAACGGTTGAAAATAACTCGGCGAACTCTTTCATTTTTCGAATCGATGAAAAGCAGATTCTTGTCGGGATCCAGTGCCAAGGCCATGGGCGCATTCAATTGGGCGTCTAAGGCCGAGCGCTTGTCACCGTTAAACCCAGGTGTTCCGTTACCAGCAACCGCCCATGCCGTGTTGCCGCCAAACGATACGTCAAACGCGACAATACGATGGTATCCGGTGTCAGAAACGTAAAGGGTTGCGTTTTCTTCGTCCAAGACGATCGACCTAGGTTCCTTAAGGGCAAAAGTCGAAGAAGGACCCTGGTTGCTGAAAATCGCATCAGGATCATTCCATGGCCGACCCGCGATCGTCGTAATGATTCCCCCGGTGTCAACCAGGCGAATATAGCCTTCTTCTGTCAGAATGATCAGCCGGCCACCGGAATCATATTGAAGTGAAACAGGATTCACCAGTGATGACTGGGACGCGGGGACACCGTCTGTCTTGGCCACCGTTTGCTGGTTGCCAGCGATGACCAACGTCGCGCCGGTCGACAAGTCGATTTCGATGACCCGGTGGTTACCCGTGTCCGCAATAGCGACTACTGACCGGAAGGGGTGTTGTGCCAAGCCACCAGGACGGTTTAACAGGAAATCCGATGCTAGCGATCCAGTGCTGCCATTTTTAAAGGCACCCGGAAGTGGGTAGTGACCTTCAGAACTTCTGTGTCCAGAAATTCGGCCGCTAAAGTTACAGGTAACTCCAAGTGCAGAATTGCAATAGGCGCTTTGAATGAAGTTCAATGCGCCAGCGGGGTTTTCTTGCCCGCCAAAAGAAGTCGGCGGAACCGTCGTTCCTCCGGCAAGCAAACCAGAAAGATCACCCGGATTTGCAGATAAGTGGACCGTATGAAATTTTGCGGAAGTCGTGATCAAACGTCCGTCCGGAAGCCCTAATGCATCGCTTGGAAGTCTGGGAGCAAAGTAACCCGTTTCGATATGTGCAGGTGTCCTTGAAGTACACAGAAAACCGCAGGATTGAACATGAGTCCAGTTGTGTCGAATAATTCCGTCGGTGTTTGGAAGTGTGGTTGCCAGATTTGACACAGTTGAAGGGTTTGACAAATCCATTGAGCCAATCGCGTAACGACCGGAAACTAGGTTTCTGCGAAGACCAAGTAGGTTTGGCCACTGGATTCTTCCGAAATCCGTAACTGTCATGTCAGTTGAAGCAGTATTGACGACCGTCGAGATCGAATTTTCGATCGAATAGGTCGAAACCCTTCCGTCGCTTTCTTCAATCATCAATTTGTTTTCAGTAGGGTTGACGATCCGCGCAGGGCCCTGAACCTTCCAGCCTTGGCCGATGGCGGAATTCATTTTGTTTTGAACAAAGATCTGACCCGAAAAGTCGCTTGGAGCATACTGCGTGAACGAATTATCAAAAACTTCTTTTCCGGAATTCACTAGTGGACCAAACAAAGAATACTTCTTTTTCCGTTTTTGAACGGTGACCAGGTTGATGTGACGAAGGTAAACGTCCCAATGCGAAATGTAGGGATAGACGCCGCTTTGAAGGTGACCCAGATCGAAATTAAACGAAATTGCGGATTCGCGAGGAACACCGGTCACGGGCATCTTTTCTGAAAGAACGCCGGTGGTTTGAAAGGTGGCTTCGATTTTTTCTGGAACGATCTGGTAAAAGGTACTGACAGTGGGTGACGGGTCAAAAAAGAAAACCAATTTTTGCAAAATGGTTTGCCCTTGTACAACCTGCATTGAAGCTTGGACCGAAGGCAAGGTAATCAGGTTTGTCGTTGTTACGGTCGGTGCCGCCCAGCGGCTGTTGTAAATCAGCCCAGGCGCCACATCGGCGCCCAGAACCTTGTAGCTTGGAAGATCGACTTGAGCGGTTAAGCCGCCATCAAAAGTAGTCGTTCCAGGCTTATCCTGCGCACCCATCTGGCTCACCTGAATTCCGGGTGGCACTGCATAGATCTGCGAAAAGTGACTGATGCCCATTCCAGGTTTGGTCTTCACGCTTTGGCCATCAGGGGTGACGACCGCGACGCCGTCTGGTGCCCAAGATCCGGTCTTTGAATCAAATGAAAAGATCAAAAGATTTGCTCCGGCGGGTAGCTCGTTATCGTTTGGAAGAGTCACATCGATGCGTTTGCTAAAAACCATGCCTGAAGGTTCTAGGTTCAAGACTTGGTCTGGAACCGCGAATTCAGGAACTTCCGCGCTGGATTTTTTGGCATCAACAAAACCCATCGAAAATTCAATCGGCGTGTTTCCTGCACTAGTCATTGCATCGGCAGGAATTTCAAGTGAAACGCCAGGAGCATGTGGACTAGTGACGGTTCCACCTTGGGAAGGTGTGACTGCCACCGCAGTGCCGTCCTGAAGTACTGGCGGCAAATAGATCGGACGCTGAAGCGCATTGGTTTGATTCAGACCCACTGAAATCTTAAGGCTTGTGTTGGTGAACTTTCGTGAAGTGCAGGTGGTGCATGGATCTGTGACCTGCGATCCGTCAACCAGAAGGGTTTGATCACCCGTTACTTTTTGCGTGATGATGAAGATTCCAGCCGCATTGGTCATGACCGGATTGATGTCGGCACGCCCTGAAATCGAGACCTTGGCGTTGGGTAGCGGACGATCTTCTGTATCGAGAACGACACCAGAAAGTAGAGTCGTTGAATTGTAAGAAAGATCAATCGATTCGCTTCGGGGTTCGCTTGGACTAACAGCCGTCAAGCGTGCAGAAGTAAAATAGGGTGATTCGATCAAGAAGGTTCCGTCACTTGCGGCCGTGGCGGTGAACTGGCTAAAGAATCCTACACGTAGGGTCAGGCTAGATCCGGCATACGCCGCCCCTGGCATCCCTTGAACCATCAGCTTTGTTGGGTCATCTGGAAGCGGCTGAATAACGACCAAGGCCGCTTGAAGAATTGAAAGATTGATGCTGACTGGGACTGAAAACGAAGTCGCGTTTCCCGCAAGGTCCGTGATGATTCCGGCAAGAACATAAGGACCCTGGCCGATCGCCGTTTCAATTCCACTAAAGGATTTTCCGTCACCCGACAAAGACAGCTGCTTTGTATTCAGTACGGCCTGTGAAAGTACTTCGTTTACCGATCCATTAACTGGGAAGCTTAGGGTCGCGATACTTGCGCCAGAAGTCGGCGAAAATCCCGTCAAAACGGGCGCGACCGTATCCAAGGTCACCATCGCAAGATCTCGCGACGATGTCAGTCCGACCGCATCCGTTGATTCGATCTTGATTGCGTTCATGCCTTCGGCAAGCGTGGTGGACAACGTAAACGAAAGTGCCGAAGTTTCTTGAACGACTAGACCATTCAAAAAGACTTTCGTATTCACCGATGATTCATCCGTCACCGTGATCGGTGCGGTGAACTGAACCTGGTTGGTCAGTATCGGCGAATCCGGCCCACCTGCAATCACAGGCGCCGTCACATCGGGGCTTACGTCGACTTGGGTCGTAAGACGGCGGCGATTACCGGCCATGTCGGTTGCAATCCAAAGCAATGACTTCAATCCAGGAGCACCAAAATCCAAAGACCCTGAAAACGACAATCGGTCGTTTGACAAAGTCAGCGCCACGGGCGACAGACTTCCGACCGAAACTGAAATCGACGACAGCGCTTCATTCGCCGAACCCGAAACTGGACGAACCCCGCGCGAAATCATCCAAAAATCAGCGGGTTTCGTGGTCAGTACCGGTGGAACCGTATCCGCACCCGCCACACAATAAGTCACATCAATCGTCGAACTGGGAAGCCCGGGGCTAGCTAGCTTCACCGAAGCCATTGCACCCGCGCCTGGATCGGCAAGCGTGTAAGGCACTTCCGCGCCATCCAATGTTACAACCACGCTAGCAGCCGACAGGCCTGCGCGCGCCAGCGTGAAATCCGATTTCAGATTCATCCGAACCGCGGCGCGATTTCCAAGCGCTTCCATTCCGGTGCGGTAATTCGCATCCGCCATGTCAATGGTGATCCCACCGGTCGCCTGAACAAATTCCAGGTACCCGTATCCCAGTTCGTTTTCGCCAGCCGACTTTCCGCGTGGGACGGTCGAAAGATTATTGTAAATGACGGCGGCCGTAACATATGGGCGATCACCCATGAACGAAGCAAGCTTCGAAGCCAAAGCTTCCTTCGTGACCCCCGCGCAGTCCTTGGCTAGCGCTTTCTTTTCAGCGCCCTGTGGATCAGGAACCGGCGTGACCCCGCTTGGATAAACTGCGCAAATGTCATTTTCATCTGACATGAAGACTGAAACCAACGCCGCGTCGGTACGGAAAAACCCCTGTGACCGCGCCAAAGCCACACGGTCGGTATCTAAAGCGCGAAGCAGGGAATAGATTCCCATTTCTCCGCCATCGGATTTCGAATCGTTTGGAATTTCAGATTGCTTCGTTAGCCGATCTTTTAGTTCCGACTGAATCGTCGCTAGCGACATCGATTCAGAATCCAAGATCCAAGCTTCATTTTTGTTGCGGCGAAAAATCTTACCCGCCCACTGCGAATGCGGACCATGGGCAGGCATCACGGCGATTCGGTAATCCAAAGTGGACGGCAACGCGCGAACAAACGCATCCATCGCGTCGGCAAGCTTCCCGCGTTCAGCGTTCAGTGACCCCGACGTATCGACGACCAAAAGCAGGTCTAGTTTTTCAGTCACAACCGCTTGCGGCTGCGTGAAGCGTTCAACATGGCAGGCCGGAATCTGGGTCACTGGAATCGGCGGGGCAGGGGGCGCGGAAGTGACGCTTGGATCAAACGAATCGGAAACGATCTGCCGATCGGTCGAAGTCAGTTCGCAACCGGTAGCAGCAAAAGCCAAGCCGACCCATAAAAGCGGTAAACGATTGAAACTCATTTTGCCCCCGAATCCCTACTGAAACTGTCCTTTTAGGTTAACGCCGCGGGTCGGGGGCAACAACGGGCCGCGGGTAAGGAAAATTAAGTGGGGTATAAACTGGGGTTTTGTTCAAATTTCATGAAGTTACGTCGCATTTTCCGGACTTTTCTTGAAGTCCGGAAAAGCCAAAGCAACCCCTGGAAAACTTGTGAAAAAAGACCAAAAGTTAAGACCTTCGAAGAAAATTTTCCCCAATCAAAACCTGCGCATGGTCACGGCAACAGAAGCGTCCAAGAAGTTTGGCACCTTATTAGATGATGTCGTCTTGGGGAAACAGGCGATCGGCCTGACTTTTCATGGTCGCGTCCGCGCGGTGGTTTTACGGCATGATCAGTTTCAAGCGCTGCTGAAATCGATGAATCCGGCCAAAGATTCGCCATAGGGTTTTTTTGCTACCTAGCAAAAAAATGTGTTACTATTTTAACTAGGTAGCAAAAAAACTAATGAAGCCGAAATCGCGATATCTCAATGCACAAATTCAGGACGACCTGAAGCGCAAAATGGTTTTTCTGGGGGGACCTAGGCAGGTCGGAAAGACCACGCTGGCACAAAGTTTGGCTCGGGACCTAAAGGGCTATTTGAACTGGGACATCCCTGGTCACCGCATGCAGATCTTGAAACGCGAACTTCCCAACACGGAACTTTGGATTTTTGACGAAATTCACAAGCACCGTCCTTGGCGAAATTACTTAAAGGGGCTTTTTGATGAATTCAAAGGAACCCGGGAAATCTTAGTCACCGGCAGTGCCCGCTTGGATCTTTATCGACGAGGCGGTGATTCTCTTCAAGGCCGCTATCACTTTCTTCGGCTTCACCCGCTTTCGCTGGCAGAAATCGCAGGCAGGACGGAAAGCGATCTTCTGACATTGATGAAACTAGGTGGTTTTCCAGAACCTTTTTTTTCCCAGTCCGAAACCCAGGCAAAACGTTGGTCCAAAGAATATCAGACCCGTGTGGTGCAGGAAGATATTCGTGACTTAGAACGGGTTCAAGATCTAGGAAATCTGGAACTTCTTTTGCACCGACTTCCCGAACACGTAGGATCCCCGCTTTCTTTGAATTCTCTTCGCGAAGACTTGCATGTCAGTCATCGAGCCGTCAGCCAGTGGATGGAAATTTTTGATCGGACCTACTGCATCTTTCGGTTGGCGCCATTTGGTTCGCCCAAGATTCGGGCCGTAAAGAAAGAACGCAAACACTATCATTTCGATTGGACCCTGATATCCGACGAAGCGCTTCGGTTTGAAAATCTAGTCGCCGTTCATCTTCAAAAGTGGATTCATTTCCAAGAAGACGTCTACGGGAAAACAATGGAACTTCGCTACTTTCGCGACACGGATCGACGCGAAGTGGATTTCGTTGTTCTTGAAAATGGAAAGCCCGTCCAGTTTATCGAATGCAAACTTTCCGACGGGGAAGTGTCGTCAGGCCTAAGGTACCTGAAAGCCAAGTTTCCTAAAGTCGAATCCATTCAGATTGCCCTGAAGGGCCAAAAAGACGTCGTAACTTCAGACGGGATCAGTCTGATGCCCGCGCATCGCTTTTTGGCGCAGTTGGTTTAGGTTCGACAAATTTGGCTCCTTAAAGATTCGATCTGGCAATTCCCTAAAACCTTTGCCAAATTCCTAGGTTCCTATGAGCCTACGCCTTCACTTTGCGTCCCTATCCCTAGGCGCGTCCGTGGATCAACAGACCGGCGCACTTTCCGTTTTCGATGTGCTGGAAGAAATCCGCACCCCGCAGCTTCCGATTCAGATGCAGTCGCTGGTCCTGGCGCTAAGCCTGGAAAAAACCACGCGTTTTGGATTCAACGGCAAGATGGTCATTCACATCCTGACCCCAGACGGAAATTCGCAAACGGTTGGAAACGGCGACCTAAACGTCGCTGCCGAACAAAAGCGCATGAAGGCCGTTTTTCGCTTCGGTGGCTTTCCGGTCACGCAAGCCGGCCCGCACCGATTTGTCGTCGCGTGGCTAGATGGCGCGGGCAACAAGCAAGGCGAAGCGATTTTGGATTTTGATGTCTTTGTCGTGAACGAAGCAGGTCAGCCTGGCGGCGCACCGGTTGGCCCTGCAGGCGGCGGCGAAAGGCCACCGACTTCGCACTGATTTTCGCGCCCAATTGGCCGCTAATTCGTCACCGGCTGCCCCGGACCATCCATCGGATCGGGGTCCGTCAGCTTGACTTCTTTCTTATAAAGCTTTTCGGCCTTGGCGAAATCCTTCGTACCCTTACCGCGAATTTCAAGATTGCGATGGAACGTCCAGCTGGACGTGGTCACGATCAGATTGGTGTGGCCCGTCTTGGGCACGCCCGTCAGCGTGAACTTGCAAGGACGCGTCGCCTTGCCCGGAACTTCAGCCGGTTCCTTCACTTTCACGACTTCTTCGTCGGCCACGACGATGAACTTCATATTGCCTTCGCAAGTGATCGTCGTTTCTTTTCCCTGAATCAGAACCAAGGTTTTCTTGTCGATCAGCCAATCTTTTCTGGGCGGAACCAGTGAAAGCTTAGAAAGCCCAATTGAAACTTCGACCGGAACGTCGGCTTTCGCAGCTTCCGTTTCGGCAGCCGTTGGCGGCGGAAGTGACGGGGCAGGGGTCGATTCCGCGGCCCAGGCCGAAGTCGTTAAAAATATCGTCGTGATCACCAGATGAAAGGCGTTTCGCATGCGTCTTTCCATTCTGGGGCCCCAGCCTAGGGCGGTAAATGAAATTCTTTTGACCCTGGCTACGTCGCACCTAGCCAACGCAGACCGGACGCCTAGCCCACAATAGAAACGTCATTCATCAGCGCATATTTCGGCCCAAAGTACCCATGTCCGGGGCCTAGGTCGGCAGAAAAGTGCGCATGCTTCACGCGTTCTTTCGATAGCCTGACGTTTTTAAAGTTTTCAAAAAGCGACCCCGAAAGGGATCCGCCCTTTAAGTACTTGGACGTCTTGGTTTTGCGATCGTAAAGCCGCGCCAATCGGATTTCACTGCTGAAGGTTCCCGACTGAGCATCCGCAAACAATCCCGAAAACTGCAGAATTTCGATCACCTGGGGGGCCTGTTGGGTCAATTCTTCATGACTGAATTGACCGGCCCCGATTTCCACTGCGCCTGCGGTCGTCGTCGCAGGCATCGAAAGGTAAGTCGCGTGCTGAAGATCGGCCGCCGTGGCCACGATCTTGTTCTGATCCACCAACTGCAGGCGCTTTTGCGCAATCCCCTGGGAAGAAACCGCCGAAGTGTCTGCGCCATAATCCAAAGACGGATCTAGCCAAATTGAAATCAGATCACCGGTCGCGCCTTCGATCAAAGGCGTTCCAGGCTTTTGAAACGGAAGCTGGTTATACGCATTGGCCGCCGAAAAATGCGAAATCTGGTTGTTCCAAAGTGTGCTTAAAACTTCCGCGTTCACGATCACCGGATACTTTCCGGTGGCGGGTTTTTCAGTCGCCAGTGATGCGGCGGCCAGTTCGGCGGTTTCGTCAAAAAGCGCCGCGATGTTCACGTCGTCCTGACTGACGGCCCAGTGCGAATTCAGGTATTCGTCCGCGTGGTTCTGACCATTGGGAAGCTTGATGGATTTTGAATACGCCGCTTCGACGTAAATCCGGCTTTGGGACGAACGGTGGGTCAGCCCGTTGCTTAAATGAAATTCGCGGTGGTGCATGGACAAGAAAAGTTCAGCCGAATTAAAAGCGCTTTCGCGCTTCTTTTCCACAGCCGCGCGAATCTGCGCGGTCAACTGATCCATGGAACCATCCATGTCTTCGGCGATCCGCGGATCGCTGGTTTTCAGCTGCGGCAACTTTTCAGGAAGCGAAGTCGGAAGCGCCCATGCTTGGTGGTCGGTCAGCTTTGCGGCCTGAATGGCCGCATCGATCTGCGGCTTCAAAGCCAGGCTTGGAAAAAGCTTCACGGAAATTTCGCCTTGGCGCCCTTGAACGCCGCGGTTCACAAAAACGCGCATTTGAATCGACTGCAAGCGCGTGTCGCGATCCTGGTCGATCCCTAATTTCTGCGCGTCGTTCAAGAAATAACGTTCCTTGCGATGAATGTGTTCCTGGCTGACGATCCAGCCCAGGACATCGGGAAAGTTTTTCAATTCGGATTTCAGCTGGTCAATTTTCCAATCCATAATTTTTCCTGTGCCCGCTTAACCTAGAATCACGTCTTTCATCAAAAGATACGGCCCGCCGCAACCGGCGTTGACGAATTCCTTATGGTACTTGCCGCAACCGCCGACGTCGTTGACGGGGTGTTTGGCGCGGTCCTTTTCGGATTTCAAAAATTCGATCTTCGTTTTTCCCACAATCGAATTCAAAACGTCTGGCGTGTAACCCGTCAGCTGGATGTCTCCGCCGGCTGGGCCTTTGAAGTATTTTCCAGTTAGCTTTCCGCCGCGAACTTCCTTCAGAAACTGAATGCCGACTTGGATTCCCATTCCTTTGGGGTCTTCCATTCCTCCGGCCGCTTCGGTTGCGATGAAACCATCACCCAATTCCGCGATCAGCTGATCCAGCGTGGATTTTCCGGCGCTGAAATAAGTGTTCGTCTGGCGCGTGTACACGCCGTGCGCGAAGCTTTCGCGTTTTCCGTTCGCCGTGCGCGGAATGTTCAAGCGAATCGCCGAAGTCAGATTCGTCATGGGGGCTTTCAACGTCCCGCGGTCCAAAAGGACCTGTTCTTTGGCCAGCCATCCTTCTTCATCAAAGAAATAACTTCCCCAAGCGGCATAGGCGTCAGGTCCGTTATCGAAAATCGCGGGATTGTTCAAAATCGTCGCGTGTTCGTTACCCACCGAAGTTCCGTCCAAGTGCAGATCCCACGCCTTGCTTCGTCCGCGGGCACAGGTGTCGGCTTCTTGCGAATGTCCAAACGCTTCGTGCGCCAAAACACCCGACAACGACGGACTAAAGATCACGCGGTACCGTCCCGGCGTCATCCGTTGCGCTTCCTTGATGCCCTTTAAATCCGCCAGCATTTCCGTGATTTCTGAATCCGGAATTTCAATCGCTTCTTCGCCGCCCAGTCCCCCGATGCGACGCGTGCTTCGATCCGCGCCTGACATCGCGGCTAGCCCCAGCATGACCCGATACAAAGTTTGCGAAAGGTTCGACTGACGATCGACGAAAATCGATTCTTCAACCGCCGTCGTCTGGCGCGACATCAAGTAATGAAGATCGGATTCCTTCAGCCCAACCGTCTTGGCCAATTCCATTTGACGGCTGACCAGGCCCTTCAGTTTTGCAAAGACCACGTCGGGCGTCGCTTTCAACGGGTCTTTTTCAAAACGAATTCCAAAGTGCACCGGCGTTTTCGCGTCGACGTCCTTTGGAATCTGCGACGTGATTTCGGTTTCTAGATTTTCTTTCAGGCGTTCGGCCCAAGTCGGTGGGGTGTAAGGTCGTTTTGGAAGTCCTTGTGCAGCGGCCGCTTGAAAAAGTTTTTCTACGCGCGCGGCGAATTCGCGAGCCAAGCGTTTCAGCGCATCGACTTCCAGGTCGTCGGTCGCTTGTTCGTGCAAAGTGTAGCCGTCGTAAATTCGAAGCACGACGCCTTGGGTCCGATCTTCCTTGAGATTGGTCTGGCGAAGGTTGGCGTTAAAAAGCTGGGACGATTTTTTTTCAAAATAAGCGGATCCGTACCATTCAGGTTTTGCTTCCAAGATCGGAATCAGTTCCAGAAGGGTTTGACGCAATGGGTTAAGTTTGGGATCAAAAGGCGCGCGTTGGAAGGGCATAGTCCCGCCCTTCTATCCCAAATTCAGGTGCGGCGTAAAGCCTTGGCGCCCCAACCCAATAAGGATGTTCCTAGCCCCGCTGCGCCCACCCAAAGCCCGATGTCAGGAAGCCCGATTTTTGGCCAAACAAAGTCGGTTGAAATCACGATCAACGAAAGCAGGAAACTGGCCATGACAAAAAGGTCCAGTTTCGAAAGTTTCGCAGCCCCGCTGCTGGCCGGCATGGGTTTTGTCCATTCCTTGAACCGCAAAAGAAGCAATAACCCAGGTGCGGCCAACGTGATCGAAAATACGAAAAACCCGGACCAACCCATCGCTTTCGCAAGGGCCCCTGCCGGAGCAATCAAGATCACCCGCGTGAACGCCGTCAAACTTGAAAGCAGCGCGAATTGGGTTCCCGTGAATTGCTTTGAACAAACCGACATCATGAAACCGACGATCGCCGCCGTTCCCATTCCCAGTAAAAAGTTGTCAGCGATCACGACGGATGTCATCGCGACGTAATTTTTTCCCAGTTGAGCCAGCACGATGAAAAGCCCGCCACCCAAGGCTTGAAGAACCCCGAAAATCCAAAGTGCGCTTCGAAGTCCGGTCTTGACCATCAAAGCGCCACCCGCCAACGTGCCCACGATCGTTGCGACCAGACCCGCGAACTTGGCGACCGCTGCGATTTCAGTTCGATCAAATCCCAGATCCAAAAGAAAAACCGTGGTCAGTGCCGTCGCCATCAGGGTCGGCAATTTATAAAGCATCACAAACGCCAGGATTTCCATGGCGCTGGGGCGTTTGAAAAATTCAGCAAAAGGATCCAAGACGCGGTCTTTGAAGCTGACGTACTTTTTGGGCGCTGTCTTGGGTTCCGCGGTCCAAAAGACCATCGCAATCCCAATCGTCTGAATCGCGGCCATCGCCAGGTAAATGATCTGCCAAGAAAAGACTTTTGAAGCAGCTAGCGCCACAGCGCCCGAAACCAGCATCGCGGCCCGATATCCCGTGGTGTACAAGCTTCCGCCTGGGCCCACTTCGTCGTCGTGAATGATTTCTGTTCTTAACGCATCCAGAACGATGTCCTGGCTTGCGCTAAAGAACGCAACCGCCACGGCGACTGCCGTGAATGCGACCAGGCCCGTCGCCGGATTCGTCATCGAAAGCGCCGCAAGCGACGCAATCAAACAAAGCTGCGACAAAAAAGCCCAGCCGCGGCGACGCCCGAATTTCGCAAACCCCGGTGCAGCGAAAGAATCCAAAAATGGCGCCCATAAAAACTTCAGCGCATAGGGCAGTCCGACTAACGAAAATCTTCCGATCGTCGCCAGGTCCACGTTGCCGTCCTTCAACCAGGCCTGCATGGTGCTTCCACCCCCGGTCAACATCAGGGGCAGTCCCGACGAAAAACCCAAAATGAAAACGGTGAACATTCGCCGGTTCGCGAAGACTTTCAGTAAGTGCATGTTTAAAAGTTTAGCAAAGCCGGGCAGAAGCTAAAAGCGTTCAAAACGGCGAATCCGGAATGCCTTGAACCGAAATCGCGCGATCAAATTGACGGAAGTTCTTGTGCGAATCGTCCAAAACGCGGCGGCCCGGGCAAAGCATGGGTTCGTTCGGAAATTCTTCTTCGCTTCCTGGCGCGGTCGCCAGGTTTTCAGGTCGACACTTTTCGCGGATTTCCGCCAGAACCTTGTCGAATTTCTTTTGGTCGTCTTCGGAAGTCAGTTCCAGTTCGGCGATTCCTTCGGGTTGGTAACGATAAAATCGTGGAACTTCGCGCGACCAAAGCAGCGGGGCCGCGTACTGGGGTTTCCAATCCGGATTTTGGTGCGACCTTTTGCGAACTGAAACGAAGGTGTTCAGATCGACGACTTCGCCAAACTGGGTTGCGACCCAAAAGTGAAACGATTCGCCCCAACACCCGGTCCAGATCACGCCGCTGTTTTCTAGAACTTCAAGCCAGGCCGCCGGACCATACATGACCCGCGATTCGATGCCGTGACCCTTTAGGCCTTCAACGACCGCCGCGGCGACCATCAAGGGAACTTCGTTTCGATCGCCGCTGATTCGGTCGACGACCTTGGTGACCACGCGGCTGACGTTGGCGATCACCGCCATCGGCGTGTGTTCAAAAGTTTCGCTGGGTTTTTGGGTCTTGGTTTCGTTCATGATTTTCTGACCGCCGACTGAATCAAGATGGCCGCCCACCCAAACCACGCGACCAAAAAAGACACGCCACCGATGGGGGTGATGGCACCCAGCCAACGCGTGCCCGAAAGGGAAAGCGCGTAAAGACTTCCTGAAAAAAGCAAAATCCCGGCCAGAAAAAACCAGCCGATCCAGCGCGGATCTTGTCCGCTGGAAGCTGAAAAACCAGGCACCCAGATTCCGAACGCCAAAAGCGCAAGCCCATGAAGCATCTGGTAATGAACGCCCGTTTGAAAAACTTCAAGCAACCGGGGTTCCAGTTTTTCACGAAGCGCATGCGCGCCGAAAGCGCCCAGCGCGACGGCCAATCCGCAGGCCAAAGCCCCGATCCACATCCAATGACCGCTATCCAGTTTTGAAGGCGCCATTTATTTTTCCATCCCTAACAGCTTCAGGCCGCGGTCAATCAATTCGCCTCGGTCCTTTCGCGTCTTTGCGATTTCGGCCAGCCGCGCGCGCAGGCGCGATTCCAATTTCAAACCCAGTTCGCTTTGCGCTTCCAAGATTTCCATCCTTAAAAGCCAGTCTTCGGGAAAATTTTGGTCCAGTTGATCGACGATGGCGGCGACTTCGGGAGCATTCCGTTGCGCGCGTGCTTTCGCGAATTTTTCGTAAAGCGCATTCAGCGGTCGGTTTTCATCCGTCAGGTTCGACTTGTGCTTTTTCGCCGAATAATCGGTGGTCTTCGTGGCGCGCATGTAAGCGGCGCGATCGGCGGCGCCGCCAAAGACGGACGGAATCGTGCCCCCGCAAGCCAAGTCCATTCTTCCCCACGCGGGTTGGTACAAAACTTCGGAACCTTTTTTGATTTCGCACGGGTCGAAAGTCAAAATCAGGGTTTTGTCTTTTTTCCTAAACGACTGGGCCAAACGTCCGGTCAGTTCGATCCCGGATGCGAAAACAATCTTGCCCGACTTGCCGGCGGTAAATCCCATTTCAGAAAGCTGCGAATCGGTGACATCCGAAAGGTCCTTCAAAACTTTTCCACCCGGCAGGCGAACCGCACCCAAGGGCGTAGAAAATCCGTGACCATGAACCGTCGGACCTTGGTCTTCGATTTCGCGATCTTCGAAGGCCAGCTGAACGGGGCCCTTCCATCGAATGAAGGATACGTCTTCGCTGCCACTGGAAGACCCTTCAACGTCGAATTTTTCAATCACGCCGCTGATCTGAAGCCCGGAATTCAAGACGGTGGTTGAAACAGTTGCCGATCGCAACGCTTTCGCAAGCGCCTTTGCGCCGCCGATTCGAAACGCCATGGTTCGCGCAAATTCTTCAAGCACTTGGGTCAATTCACCAAAGTTCTTGGTGACAAAAAGCTGCGGCTGCGGCCGTGTGATGTCGTAAGGCGTTTCAATGCAGGCCAAAGTGAACGGGATCTTTTTCACTTCCGACGACAGGCAGTGGTAGCTTTCGCCCACCGAAGACAAAAGTCCCGCACCATAAATCTTCGGGTTTTTTTCATCACCGACCAGACCGTATTCAACGGTCCACCAATTCATCCGCGCCAGGTAAGTGGATTCCGTCAGGTAATCCACCGATTCAATCGCACGGTCCAAAGCCTTTTGGGCGGCATCGATGTCCGCGGCTGTCGAACTTGGGTCTTCTTTAACGACGCTTAAGCGGGCGATGGCTTCGTAAACTTCCATGTCCTTTCGGCTTGAAAGCGCCTTTCGCGAAACTTCGCCATAGTTCTTTAAGTACGCGGCGTATTCCGGGTCAGCGATGATCGGCGCGTGGCCCGCAGCTTCGTGAACGATGTCCGGGGCAGGGGTATAGGCCAGGTGATCCAGGGTGCGCATTTCGCAAGCAATGGGCAGGATCCCCAACGACTGAAATTCCATGAATGCTGCCGGAGGAATAAAGCCATTCACGGCGACGGCTCTCCAGCCATGGGCCTTCAGACATTCATCCATTTCTTCGATTCGGGGAATTCGATCCGTCGAAATGCCGGTTTCTTTTAGCCCGTCCAGGTACTTCTGGTGTGCGTTTCCGGAAAAAAAGGCCTTGGAAATCTTCAGAATGAAACGCCAGGCGGCATGGTCCATTGCCGTATATAAGGAAGCGTCCTGATGGGCGACATAGGGCTTCAGATGTTCCGGAATCAATTCCGTAAAAGATCGATGAGGCATAGTGCGATATCGAAATCCTTTATCGAATCGGACTTGGCTTCGCTACTTTTTGTGCGGTATTGGGTAGGGAATATGTCCCATGAACCTGAATTTCGCGGCCCAGCCTGGAAACACCCTTATTTTCTGTACATCGTGCTGACGTTGGTGATTTTCGGCGTGATGATGATCATGGGTTACCTGGCCTTGGACCGGGGTTGGGTGGTTCGAAAGTAAAACTTTTTTGGTCAGGATTAGACTTTAAATAGACAATCCGGCCTGGGATCGTTTAAGTCTTAGATTCCGACACAGATTTGATGGTGGCCAGTAGCTCAGTCGGTAGAGCAATCGGCTGTTAACCGATTGGTCGTAGGTTCGAGTCCTACCTGGCCAGCCACTAGAAAGGCCGCGAAGAGAAATCTTTGCGGCCTTTTTAATTCCGACGGCTTTCGAGGGCAAAGATCATGGCCACCGTATACGACATCGACACCTATATTGAACAAGAAGCCCCGCTGGCCAAGCGCTACTTGAAAGCTGTGCGCACATTGATCCGAAAAACGGTTCCAAAGGCCACCGAAAAAATCGCGTGGGGCATGCCGACTTTCTACCTTGAAGGGAATCTGATTCATTTCGCCGCTTTCAAAAACCACATCAGCCTTTTTCCGGGGTCCGATGCGGTGGCCAAGTTCAAAAAGGAATGGGCCAAGCATGGCGATATTTCCAAAGGAACGATGCAGCTTCCTTATCAAAATGCGTTGCCGCAAGCGCTGGTCCGGAAAATCGTAAAATTCTGTGTCAGCCGAAATCTTTCGAAAAAGGACCGATCCCGCAAGGTCGTCCAAAGACCCAAGCGCGCGCGCCATCCGATGCCTGCGTTCGTTCGATCCGCGCTATTGCGAATGGATTTGATGGAAGCCTATCACGCGCGTCCGCCGTACCAACAAAACGACTATGTCGGCTGGATCGGCCAGGCTGCGCGTGAAGAAACGAAGCAAAAGCGTTTATCCCAGATGCTTCGCGAACTTCGGGCCGGCAATCTTTACATGAACATGCCGTATCGAAAATCAGTTCGATAAGTTGTCGCGGCAAGAAAGCCCGGTCAGTTTGTCGTGAAGGTCCACAAACCGTGCGCGATGTTGTTGGGTCAAGAACTGGGATCGGACGACGCTTTCTTCAATCAAATAGGTCCGGGTCGCCATATAGTTCGTGCTTTTCATCAGTGCACGGTAGGGAAACGTGTCTTTGATCGGTTCCGCAAAAATCTTTTTCAGAATCCCGTGAGAATTCCAAAGCACGGTCCTGGAAAAGTCCTGCCTGAACCCCGGGTGAAATGCGTTTTCGATGGTCGTGGGTAGCATCAATGCATTCAGAAGCTGATCGACCGGGATGAACGCACTTTTCTTGCCCGTGGATCCATAAAGCTGATCGTAGCGTTGTTCATATCGGGCAATCATTCTCTGGATCTTAAGCATTGCCTGTTCAAGTGCGTCGCCGGTCAAGGTCGAAAGGGCGGCTAAACGGCGACGGTAGTAATTCAGGTCGTCTTTGGATTCCGTTTCCCCGGTATAGTTCAACCCAAACGCGTCGCCGCGTTCGCTGGATGAAGTTACATACCGTATGTTCGCTTCCTGTGCGGTGTATTTCCGGTAAACGGCGTCGTAAATTTTTTCGATTTCAGCGTTCAGATCCGATTCAAAGCTTTTCAGATATTCCTGAACCGAAACTTCTTGGGCACCGTTAAACTTTTCAGCGTTCTGTTGCCAGCCGGCTTCGGTACAAGCAATCAGCGAATACGAAGTGCCTGGGTGAATTCCCAACGCGTTAAATACGCTGATGCAGTCCAATCGTAAGCTTCCAAATTCTGCACCGATACTTGGGCCTTGATAAAGCTTGTAGGTGCGGTCTTCAGCGTGGGCCAAAGTGCTTGCGGTGAAAAAAAGGATCGGAAAAAGTGCGTTCTTCATAGTCTGGGTTCCTGACCCCTTGATTATGCAGAACGCCTTTGGGTCCGTCGATTGCCATTAATCTGACGGGTGATTGTTTCCTTCCGTAAACGGAAATAGACTTTCAGTTCATTCCAGAAAAACAAAAGAGGTCACTATGAGAATCACAGTTTTGTCTTTATTTGCATTTGCAGCGATTTCGGCACAGGCAGGCGGAAAATTTTCGGTCACCAGCGCGGAAATCAAGGCAGGAAGTATGATCGCCATGGATCAGGTCTTTGACGGTTTTGGCTGCACGGGAAAAAACGTTTCGCCTTCGCTGAAGTTTTCAAATATTCCAGCCGGTACGAAAGCGTTAGCCGTGACGATGTACGATCCGGATGCGCCAACGGGCAGCGGTTGGTGGCACTGGATGGTTTACAACATTCCGGCTGACACCACGGAACTGGCCGCCGGCGCTGGAACCGAAGACGGTTCGAAACTTCCGAAGGGTTCGGTTCAGGTGAAAACGGATTTTGGCAAACCTGGATACGGCGGACCTTGTCCTCCTCCGGGCGCTCCGCACCGTTACATTTTCAAAGTCTTCGCGCAGAAGGAACTTTTGAATTTGGACGCGGGTGCCAGCCCCGCCATGGTCGGATTCAACTTGAATGCGAACCTGGGCGTGGCTGAATTGAAAGCCAAGTTCGGACGGAAAAAGTAAAGATGAAAGCCGCCGTCTATACCCAGTACGGACCACCTGAAGTCGTCCATTGGGTTGAAGTTCCCGATCCCCGCGTAAAACCCGATCAGGTTCTGGTTCGGGTTCACGCGACTACGGTGAACCGAAACGACTGCGGATTCAGAAAACCGGAATACCCTTGGATCATTCGACCGATCCAAGGGTTGTTCCGTCCAAAGCGCCAGATCCTAGGAACCGAATTTTCCGGGACCATCCTAGCGGTTGGCGCAAAGGTCACCCAGTTTAAAGCGGGTGATGAAGTCTTTGGATTGACCGGAAACGATTTTGGAACCCACGCCGAAAAGCTGGTCATTCGCGCCGATTCCGCAATTGCGCTGAAGCCTAAGAACTTAACCCACGAAAAAGCTGTCGCCATCTGCGACGGACCCTGGTTGGCTTACAATCTTTATAAAAAGCTAGAAGCCAAAAGCATTCCTGGTTCGGACAAGAAAATCGTCATCAACGGCGCGTCTGGATCCATCGGAAGTTCCTTTCTTCAGTTGGCCAAAAATGGCGGCTGGCACGTCACAGCCGTGGCCAGTACCCGAAGCCTAGACATCATCCGTTCGTTGGGCGCGGACTTGGTGATGGATTACGCAAAACAAGACTTTCACCAGCTTGAAGGAAAGTACGACGCCGTGGTCGATGCGGTAGGAAAAAGTTCGTTTCACCGCTGCAAACATCTAATCCGGGATCAGGGATTTTATTTTTCAACGGAACTGGGCGACTGGTTCTTGCAGAATCCACTTTTGGCGCTTTGGACGCCGATACGCGGGGGTGTTCAGGTTCGTTTTCCGATCCCCGTTTTGAACCAATCCGAAATGAAGTACTTCGCCGAGTTGGCCGAAGCCGGAAAATTAAAGCCCGTGATTGATCGCACGTATTCAGCCGACCAGATCGTCGAAGCTTATCGGTTCGTTGAAACCGAACAAAAGATCGGTAGCGTCGTCGTTCAGATTACTGAAGGACTTGGTTGAAGTTCAAACCGACCATTGGCCACGACTTCGGGCTGTGTTCGGTGACTGACTTCATGTATTCCGCAAGGCGATTGGTTTTGATTTCGCCCTGTGGGGTCGAGTGACGGAAGTAAGTCACGCCGTCTTTCCCTTGGAACACAAATCCCTGGTGGCTGATGACCACCGGAAACTTGGGCTTGGATGCGCGAACCAGGTTCGCGACCGTGCCGTCTGGAATCTGCTTGTAATGGTTCTGCAGTTTGGCCGTCGGCAAATAGGGCAGTTCAACTTGAACGGGTTCACGCCAAACCGATTCGACTGCTGAAGCGATTTTGCGGTTCACTTGGCCTTGGGCCACTTTGCCGTCAAACCACTTGCCGCGATCGATGACTTTCGTCTGGGTTTCGGCGGCTGCTTGCACGCTTAGGCCCGTGATTCGGGTGACATCGCGAAGAATTCCGGCACTTGAATTGTTTGGGATCCAGTCAGCTTCCGGAAAGTGATTGCGTCCGAAGAAATCGGTCTTTCCACCGTTGTAACGGATCTTCACCAAGTTGGGGTAAAAGTCGGCTGGCGTTTTGCTTTTGGCTAGCGCGACGACCGTTTCAACATAGGTCGTGCAGTTGAATTTCGCGGGAATCAACGGCGCATTGTCCGCAATCGCCGGAGCCTGAGTTTTCGCCTGGGTTTCGAAATCCTTCATCCAAGTCGGCTTGTCCTGAATCTTTTGGCTCCAATAATCCAGGCGCTTTTCTAAAGGCATGTTCCAAACATGCCCGAATTCCTTTTCAATCGGAGTCTGGTTGATCCCGGCTGGCGCGCGCAGGATGTGGAACTGATCCCAGTTGATCTGGTAAACCCAGAAGGCAAAAAGGATCGCAACCCCCGCCGATGCGACACCCTTTACCATCCAAGCCCATTTTTTCAGGCTTTTTGGCGCAAACCGGTCCCATCCTTTTTTCGCTAGTTTCAGTACGGCGATTCGTTTGGCACCCCGGGCAGCTGACTTCCGGGTCTTCGCGCGAACAGGTTTTTTCTTTTTAGCTACTGGCATAAGGGTTTCCTCGTGCTGCTTATCGTCCAAGCCGAAAAAGATCTTTATAGACAATTATTTGACGATTCCGACAGTGGTAAATCGAAAAGAATAGGGCACAATAAGTGGACGATGCCGGGTCAACCCATATTCGATGAAAAATTCATCACGCCTTTTGTGACGGGACTTTCCGTCACGCTGAAGGATTTCTGCGAATTGGAAACCAAAATGGAAAAATTTGGTCCCGTTGGCACAACCGGCGCACCCAAGATTGCGATCGCCGGCGTGATTGGCGTGACGGGCAAGAAGTTCAGCGGCGCATTCACCCTGGGATTTCCGCGTGAAACCTTTGTTCGCGTGATGAACAAGATTTTGAAGTCCAATCACATCGACATCACTTCCGAAATCGAAGACGGCGCCGGTGAACTGAGCAACGTCGTTTTTGGGTTGGCCAAGCACATGCTGAACGAAAAGGGCTATGAAGTGAAATTGGCCCTGCCCACCGTTTTGCGATCGGACGACCTTTCGGCCATGAGCCAAGGCCTAGGCGCCGCCACGGAAGTCTTACTTTCTACGCAGCTTGGCCCAATTGTCATTGAATTGGCTGGAAACGTGATCGCACCTGCAGCCGTTGATCCCGCGCTTCAAACCAAGTTCGAAGTTCCGAAGCTGGACACCGATGTTTTGGTTTCTTTCGTTCGCGCGATTCGAACGACTTTTGACACTCAGTGCAGAACGATTCCTGAAGCCGGGACGCCTTTTGCGAAATCCAACAAGGCAGATTCCAAGGGTTACGATATTGGCGGAATTGTGTCGGTCACGGCGGCTTCCTTTACAGGGACCTTTGCGATCTTCTTTGAAGAAGATGTTTTTCTGCAACTGGTCGAGCACATGACCGGCGAAAGACCGCAAAAGATCACGGCCGAAATTCAGGACGCCGCAGCAGAATTGGTGAATATTTCGTTCGGCGTGGCGAAACGGATTTTGAATGCAGAAGGCCATATGCTGCAGACCTCCATTCCAACTGTCGTACGCGGATCAAAAATCCAGTCTTCGTATCCGTCCAGCCGTCCACCCGTGGTCGTTCCGTTCAGTATCTTGGGTGGGCAAATGTGGACGGAATTTGCCTTCGATCCTCCGATCGATATTTGAATCAGTAAAATTCCCGGTTAAACTAGGCTTCTATGCAATTTCTCGGGAAAATTCTTCTACCGGTCGCGATCATCGTTTCTACATCTTCTTCCGTATTCGCGGGAGACCTGATGTGCGGGCAAGTGCCTGACCTTTTTCAGTACTACTTCGAGTATCACTATTCGAATCGCGAAATGACGGACGATATCCGCAACAAAACCGTCGACCAATACATCAAGTTTCTGGATCCTTCGAAGTCGCTTTTCATTGAATCCGACGTTTCGGGACTGAAGGCTTCTTTAAAGGGGATCTTCAAGTCGATGGAAACGGGAAATTGTTCGGCGTTGAACGACGCCCAAGTCCTGACCGTCAAGCGCGCGGAAGAAGACGAAGCGTACGTGAAGTCGGTTTTGAACAATAAGGATTACAAAGTGGACGATTCCGTTGAACTGGTATCGGATCCCGAAAAGCGCGGCTTCCCAAAGAACCTAGACGAAAAAAAGGCCCTGGTCCTGAAGCTGATCCACTTTCAGATGTCGCAGTATCTTTTGACGGAATCCAAGCTGGCCGAAGCCAAAAAGAAACTGATCCACAAGTACGAACTTCTGACCAAGCGCTTGAAAGAACCCAAAGCGTTGACCGAACTTCCCGGCAACTTGACCTTGGCTTTCGCTTCGGCATTGGACCCCCATTCCAGCTATCTTTCTTCCGACGCATTTGATGATTTCCAAATTCAAATGGGTCTTTCGTTAGAAGGCATCGGCGCATCGCTCAGTTCTCAGGACGGATTCACGGTGATCGAAGAATTGATTCCTGGCGGTGGTGCGGAAAAAACCAAACTTCTAAAAGCCAAAGACAAAATCATCGCCGTCGCACAAGAAGGCAAGAAAGCTGAAAACGTCGTCGATATGGATTTGAAAGACGTCGTGAAAAAGATTCGCGGCAAAAAGGGCACAAAGGTGACCCTGACCATTCTTCGCCAAGCCGAAAAAACGGAAACCTTTGACGTCAAGATCACGCGCGACAAGGTGGACGTGAAAGACCAAGCCGCAAAGGTCACTTACGAAACGAAGAAAGTGGGCAATCAAAGCTACAAGATCGCCGTCATCGATCTTCCTTCGTTCTACGGAAGCAATAAGGAAGGTTCCGCGAACTGCTACGTCGACATGAAGCGGATCGTGAAAGAAGTGAAGGACGCTAAAGCCCACGGCATCGTTTTGAATCTAAGCAAAAACGGTGGCGGACTTTTGGAAGATGCGGTCCGGATTTCCGGTCTTTTCATTCAAAAGGGCGGGATTGTCGCGACTAAGGACACAAAAAAGAAAGTCCAGATTCTGCCGGATGAAGATCCCGAAGTTCAGTGGAACGGACCGTTGGTCGTCTTGATCAGCCGCATGTCGGCTTCTGCTTCTGAAATTTTGGCCGGTGCGATGAAGGATTACCGCCGCGCCGTGATTTTGGGATCAGACCACACGTTTGGAAAAGGCACGGTTCAGATTCTTTCGCCGCTTCCGTTGGGTCTAGGTGCCATGAAGGTCACCACCGGAATGTTCTTTATTCCTGGCGGGGCTTCGACCCAACACGTGGGCGTCGCTTCGGACATCCAAATTCCGACCCCATGGGCGGGTGACGATATTGGCGAAAAGACCTTGGATTATTCGCTGCCGACCCAGACGATTCCTGCGTTCTTGGGTAAGGAAGCGAATTCGACCGACCCAGCCAAGCAGTGGAAGGAAGTTTCAAGCGACCTGACCAAGAAGCTGGCCGAAAAGTCGAAGTCCCGTGTGGCTTCCGACAAGCGCTTTGCCGAAATGATCAAGGAACAAGAAGAAGTCAAAAAGAACAAAGGCGTGATCAAGCTGGCTGACCTTCGCAAAAAAGCGAAGAAGCCTGCTGAAAATAAAGCCGAACGCGAAAAGAAGCAGAAGGACATCGAAGCGCCGTTTGTCGACGAAGGCGTAGCTGTGATGGTGGATCTGTTGCAGGAACAGCCACCAACGGCATTGACCGCCCGCAAGTAAGCAGAAGAAACACTTAGGCCCACCCCTAGTTCCGAACCCCTATCAACAAATAGGAACTACAGGTGGGCCCAAGTTTTTTGAGAGACTTTAAGACCGAATTACCAGCTGGACTTCGTCACGCCTGGGATCATTCCGGTCAAAGCCAATTCACGAAATTTCATACGTGAAAGCTTGAATTTGCTCAGAACGCCGCGTGGACGGCCGGTCAGCGCACAACGATTGCGAACGCGGACTTCAGCCGAATTGCGTGGAAGCTTCTGAAGCTTCTTTTGTGCTGCGAATCTTTCTTCATCCGACAGCTTCAAGTTTTTCACTTTGTCGCGAAGTTCTTTGCGAAGAGCGCGATAGCGTTCAGACATTTCGATTCGTTTATTGTTGTGATTGATCTTGGACAACGTAGCCATTCTAATTACATCCTCAAAATTTTTAGGCTTCTGACATCATTTCTTTCAAGAAAGGCTCGAACGGGTTCCTGAACCGGGACCAGTCCATCCGCATTTCTAGATCTGTAAGTAAGCAGGCGTCTAATATCCTCTCTAGCGCCTGAAACTCAAGGTTTTTTCCGACAAATGCCAGATTTGTCGGGGTGATTTCGGGCTCCTGGCTCGGAGCAATAATGATGGGATTTGGGCCTAATTGGCTTAATTGAAAGTTTTCGTGGCCCTTCATTCCGACCCACGCAGTGCCCCGAGTTCTTAGTACCTGAGCAGGCCAGTCTTCCACGATCTGGTAAAGCCTTTCGGGGTGGAAGGGGCGATTTCGCTGATACACGAAAGTCGATGCTTCGATCTGGGCGTCCAGTTCACGGCCTTGAAGGGCCTGAAATGCGGTCCCGCCGTCTAGGGTCAGCTTCCAATTAAAGTGTCCGCTGGGCTGCAGGGGGTGAATTGAACGGTCTTCCAAAGGCCATTCAAAGACTTCGGCCCTAGGATTCAAAAGGGTCAGGGCTTCGCGGATTCGGGTGCGGCCCCATTCCGAAATCTGCGTCAGACCCATCACGACGATTCGGTCAGCCGATTCAATCGAAACGGTCCAAGCTTCTTGTTCATCTGAAGGCGGGTACGCACGGCGTCCGGGTTCAATCCAGCGCTTCAAAAGCGTCGGTCCATCCAACACGGAAACCAAAGTGTCCAAGCGGTACGGAAGCTCGGTGCGTTCTTCCAGTTCTTCGTTCAAAAACACGGATTCAGCGACAAAAACGGGGTCGCTGTCCAGACCCACTTCAAAAAGGATTTGCTGGCACTTGGGATTTTCGATCGCGCGGTCCAGGTCCTTTCGCAGAATCTGGCCGACTTCTTCGTAAACTTCCGGGGCCAGCGGACCTTGCGCCATTTCTTCAGCGGCGTTTTTTCCGGGAGCGAATTTTTCCATCACGTCATCCATGATGGATTCCATATTCGGGGAACCCAGGCGCGAAAGCACATCGGACGGCTGAGTGGCCATCCAGTGGGACACGACGTCCGAAATGAGGTCCGGCGTAGGGCTAGTGACCAGGGTTACGGGAACCCGATACCTTGCGGCCTTACGCAGGGAAAGAACTTCAGTCATCGCTTACTTCGCGGATGCCGATTTCTTGGTTGCTGCTTTGTATTTTTTGCTGACTTGGTTGCGGATTTTCAGAAGTTGTTCTGAAAGACCTTCTTCTTTTGCCCAGAAAAGTGCTGGAACAATTCCGCCTAATTTGTCGATCGTCTTGATCGCGGTCGTCGAAAGGCGAACGGTGACGGTCTGGGAAAGTTCAGGAATGGTGTATTGCTTGCGCTTCAAATTCGGCAACCAGCGAGTGCGGGTCTTGATGTTCGAGTGACTGACCAAGTTTCCAGTTGCTGGGCCTTTTCCGGTAAGTTCGCATTTGCGTGACATAAAATAACCTCGGGGGTGAAATTTCTTAGTTCAGAACCGTGCCGCTTTTCTTGGCGACGCGAACCCATTTGCCGTTCACTTGTTTTTTGCCAAGGCGAGTTGGTTTGTTGGTTTTCGGATCCAGCATCATCACGTTCGATGCGTCGATCGGAAGTTCTTTGCGGACCGTTCCACCTTGCGGATTTTTCTGGGTCGGCTTGGTGTGGCGGGTAGCAACGTTCACGTCTTTCACGGTGACTTTGCCGGTTTTGGTCAATACTTGCGTGATGACTCCGGTCTTCCCTTTGTCTTTTCCAGCAATGACGATGACGTTGTCGTTCTTCTTCAACATAAAATACCTCGAAAACCTAACTACAAAATTTTGTTTGTGGACTGCCTTCTTTGCCAAAAAAGGGCCGTCTTAGAAAGGACAAAATCAGGTTTTTTTTAAGGGGGTTATTGGGGTTTATATTTTAGTGGGCGAGCGCATTTCTGCTCGCCCTAGCCCCATGATCTTGATCAGAACGCGTTTGGACCGCCGCCCATCAAATTCAGCATAGAAAATCTGCTGCCATGTCCCGAAATCCAATCGCCCCTGGGTGATCGGGGTCGTGACAGAATGGTTCGTCAGGTAGCTTTTTAGGTGGGCGTCGCCGTTGTCTTCGCCCGTTTGGTGGTGCGCATAATCCTTCCCAAACGGCGCTAAGTGCTCGATCCAGCTGGAAATATCGGACAAAAGCCCGGATTCAGCGTCGTTAATATAGATCCCAGCTGTGATGTGCATGGCGCTGACCAGGCATAACCCATCGACCACGCCAGATCGGGTGATCGCGGCTTCGACATGATCCTGAATATTGACCAGGGCGTAGCGTTTTGGAATCTTAATCCAGAGCGTTTCAGTATGGTTTATGTGGGGCCCGGCTTCCATTCGGGCGGTGACTTCCGAGCGCTCAAAGCCCGGGCATCCTCCTGGATCTAAAAGCCAGTCTTTTGCGGTCAATCCCGACGGGCTCATTGGTCCACCATCTGAACGAAAAGCGGATTGGGTGGGGTCCAGTTTGGCGGATTCGAAAGACACTGGGTCGGATCCCCCAAAATCACTTTCGCCCAGGACATCTTCGGGCCGTGATCATAGCGAAGATCGCCGGCTAACGGTGGCTGGGCGTTTAGGTCCCAAAACGGAATCCGTGCAAAGTGAAGAAGCTGCCTGAAGGCGCAGTCTTTTTTCGCTAGCGCTTCAGCTTCGCTAAGAAGCCCGCGGTATTCGCCCAAGATCGCAAGGTCCGTTCGGCTTTGTGCTTCGGTCAGCTTTCCGTTTTTGATTTCAAGTTCGGGGCGTCGGACCGGTGCGGCCCAGGAATCGGTGGTTTGCGTATGGCAGGTCGCGGCCGCCTGAAACTGGGGTGTCCACGACCAGTTCCCATAGCGAGCAATCATTTCTTTTTTTGCATTTACACTGACCCACCAAGCGTTCCAGCAAGCAGGATTCCCGGGCGAAACCGTCAGAACCAAATCGACAAGTTTTTCGGATGCTTCCGATCGAATTCCGTTTTCAAATTCGTGGGTCAATTTCGCATGGGTCTTGTGGTGAATCGCGCTGAAACTGCTGATTACGCCGATCAACCCAACCCATGCAGGCATCGGGGTCTTCGAACGATACTGCCAGACCAGCCAAAAAATCCCGAATGCAGACAAGCCCAATTGAAAGGTCAGATCAAAGAAAGGCCCTAGCCAAATCATTCCCCAAACGACTGCGTAAGCGCCCAAAAAAATCATGCGCCCGATGAAATTTCGAAGCTGCAAAAAAGCAAGCGGCAGAAGCGAAAACCAAAGCAAGGGTTCAACGATGAAAAGGGTGTCACCATAAAACCAGTTTTTGTTGAAAGGGAAGAAGGGGTGCACCCCATAGTTGTTCAGAAAATCGGCCGCCATGTGCAGGCATAAAGAAATGAAGGCCAGCGGAACCATCGATTTCCAGTTCTTGGAATCACGCCCCAGAAATGAACCGATCCAAGCAATCAGGGGCGTCGCGATTGCCGCGAAAACCAGGGTGTGAGAATAGCCGCGATGATGAAGCAAGTAGGACATCGTGCCTTCGGACAAAAAGCGGCCGTTTAAGCCACTTTGCAAGAAGTCCAGGTCAGGAAAGTTATTGCCAATGACCGCTGTCCAGATCGCTGCGCGCGAACGCGCTGCCGAAGTACTGCGCATCGATCGGCCCAAAGTTACGCCAATTAAAGAATGGGTCAGGTTGTCCATACAAGTTGCAAAGAGGTTACTTCCAGGTAGCTTCTAAATATATGGGCAATGTCGATCTTTGGCTACAAAAGCTGCACGCGCTTCAGGGACTTCCAGGGTATTCGCTTCTGTTTGTTTTGCTGGTCGGGTGCGGAATCGGATTGCCGATGAACGAAGACATCCTGATTTTGGCAGCGGCTTCGCTGACGCTATCGGGAATCTTTGATCCGGTGACCTTGATCGTCGTCGCGGGCGTGGGTGTCGTGGTCGGTGATTTTCTGATCTTTCATTGGGGTCGGAAATACGGAACCCGACTTCTTTCGACGCGTTTTGGATCCAAGATCGTCGACCCTAAAAAATTCGGTGATTTCCAAAAGAAGATGAAGGCCGCGGGACCGGCCTATCTTTTTACCACGCGATTTCTACCCTTCATTCGAACGCCCCTGTTTTTCGCCGCTGGGACCCTGAATTACCCATACCGAAGTCTTTGGATTTACGATTCAATTGCCGCTGCAATCGAAGTCCCCTTAATGGTCTATGCAGTGCGCGCGGTCGGTGGTAACTGGGAAAAAGTTGTTACCACCATTCGTGAATTTCAAAGCGGGGTTCTGCTTGTTGCAGCGGTCGTTTTTCTGTTTTTTGTTTGGCGTCAGTTTCGCCGCAGTCGCTAGCGCTGCCGGAGCCACCGCTGCGACCAGCGTTCAGGTCGGCCTGGATCGCCTAGACGAAGCCACTTTTCTAAGCACCCTGCAGGGCAAGCGCCTGGGCTTGGTCAGCCACAGCGTCAGCCAAACGTCTTCGCGTTCATCGAAACCCAACACCCACGCCGTTGATTGGATCAGCCAGGAACTGAAACTGGATCTGAAACTTCTTTTTGCCCCGGAACACGGGCTTCGATCGGTCGATGATTCCGACGGTGAAGATGGGATCGACCCCAAGTCCGGGCTTCCGGTCATCAGTCTTTATAAAGTTTCCAAACGCGCGTTGGATGCTGCCGATTGGGCGCAAATCGATGTTTTGCTGGTGGATCTTCAAGACGTGGGCGTTCGTTACTACACGTATCCCAGCACAGTCGCGCTTTTGATCGATTCATTGCAAACCGCGCGCGCGGCAACGCCGGTCGGCCAGCCTGAAAAAGAAATCTGGATTCTGGATCGTCCGAATCCATTGGGTGGCGAAAAAGTCGAAGGCTCGCGTTTGGAATCTTCGTTGGCGCGTCACTTCATTTCGTTTTTTGAAATTCCCACCCGTCACGGAATGACGATGGGTGAAATCGCTAGGATGTATGTCGAAAAAATGGGTTATGAAAAACCCGGTACGTCGTCCGGACTTCGCGTGGTGAAGATGGTCGACTGGGATCGGTCTTTTTACTTCAGTGATACGGGGTTGAACTGGGTTGCTCCGTCACCGGCCCTTGTGACTGCCGATCAAGCTAAGCTGTATTCTGTTTTTGGGCCGCTGGAAGCGTTTGATCTTTCGGTGGGGCGTGGGTTGCAAAACGACCAAGCGTTTCGGCGCTTCGGTGCCCCTTGGATCACGACGAACGATGCCGCGATTTTGGCCGCGAATCTGAATGCGGCAGTCACCACGAAAGAACTTCGCTTTTCCCCGATCGGCTGGAAAGTCACGCGCGCAGCGCATGACGGCCAATGGGTGGAAGGCGTTGAAGTCACGATGGGAGATTTCAGTCAGGTGCAGACGCGTGAAGCCGCGATGCAAGTGGCGTCTGTTTTTGCGGATTTTTTTGGCGCGAAGTTAGCGCCAAATATCTGGGCGCCTAGGTATTGGGGAAGCCAAGGGCTTTTGGATTCAATTTTTAAGGTAACTGGATCGAAGTCGATTTCGGATTCAGCGCTGCAGATCGAAAAAGAAGAAGCCGCCTTTTTGGTCGAAAGACGGCCTTTCTTGATTTACTGACGTTCGTTACTTGCGTTCTAATTTTTTGTATTCGGTCACACGATTAAGTTCGGGTTTGAATTCAAGGTTTTGCTGATCCAAGTATCCGTAAATCGATAGACGGGTCACCCGGTCATTTGAAGAAAATGAATCAATTCTGCTTAAGCAGGTGATATCTAGAAAAAATCCACAGCTGTCGATCGAGCACATCCAATGTATTTGTTTCTCTTTCGGAGACATGCAGTCGACGTTTCTATCCGCTTCAAATTTTGAAACGGTTTCAACAACCGTTTGGGATTTCAAAATTTTTTCTGTTCCCGGGTCGGCTGCAAAACTGCTGCTGATTCCAATCAGGGCTGCTGTTACGACGATCAATCTTTTCATAACTTCATTTCTTTCCCTTTACGGGCAAGGATAAGTCGTTCCACTTGCTTCTTGGCAGTGATGAACCACGAACTGCATGTTCGACAGTGCCGTACAGGAATACGATACCGATGCGTCGTAGTTGAAACCGATCCGAAGAGCGCCTTCGTTTTCGATCACGATCTGTGATCCCGAATGCATCGGATAAGCTTTTGTTCCGTCCGAAGCGTACAAGCCGTGTGGGGTTGCGTTCAGACTGGTTTTCTTACAGTCGGTGAATACGAAGTTGCTGTTGGTCGCGGTGTAACCGCCCGAAGCAGAAAACACGACCTTGTCGCCAGGGCGAACATAAGAAGACGTCATCAAAGCGTTACGGACTTGGCCGTAACCGCCGTAGTACTGACCTTGAGGGCTGTCAGGCGACAACCATGGAGCTGGGTTCTGTCCGATGCCGCTGTAACCTGCTAGTGGGTAGCAAATGTATTTCTGAAGGTCGCGCCCAGCGCTGTCTTTCACCATCGAAACCATTTGGCAGGAACTTAAAGGCCCGCCCGAACCTGGGCAGCCTGGCGAAAACGGATTCGCGAAGCAGGACTGGTTATTGTACCAAGACATTTGACCGTTGGTTGTTCCAACCGGAGCGGTGATCGGTGCTTTCGATCCGCATGCAGCCAGCGTTGCTGCGATTCCAAATGCAGCAAGCACGGCGCCCAAGCTTGAACGGTTCCACTTCAGATTCTTTCTTAGAAAAGTCTTCATACCCGGTGGTAATACATGGACCGTGCCAGCTTAAGCTTTGGGGCCGTCCAGAAAAAGACATGAATATCAAATAGTTGTACGGATCACAGAAGGACGCTGACCAGAAAGAAAACACCGCTTTGTCTAAGCTTTTGACAGACGTCTAGGCGTTCGGTAGTGCTAGCCCTTCCTGAAAATTTCTATGTGCCCAGGTGGTGGAATTGGTAGACACACTCGTTTCAGGGGCGAGCGCCAAAAGCATGAAGGTTCGAGTCCTTTCCTGGGCACCATTTCAAAATCTACTGCTTGTCGCAAAAGCTCGTGCTGGTGGGGTCTCGAGACAGATAGCTATACGCGAAAGTCGAGCCCGTGGTCCGGACCAAATAGACATCCGAACCATCGCCCAATACGACGTGAACTTCAGATGAGCTTGCCGATACGACGTTAAATCCGCGCGAAAGTCCGGCACCACCCCAATCGATCAAGGCCCCTTTGTACGGGTCATAAAGAACCACTTTTCCCCACGGGCAAACAAAGACCATGTGCGCCCACGAATAAGTGCCACCTGATGGGCTGGGTACCGGAGTCGGGCTAGGTACGACAGCCGGGCTTGGCGTTGGGATCGGTATGGGAGATTGCCCTGGGTAGGGCCCGCTTCCCATGGATATCAGTTCGCAGGGTCCTTGGGTTCCGCGACGCCACTGTCCGTAACTGAAAAAATTTCCCGTCGTGTGAGTCAGGTAGATCGGAGATTTGTCAGAATCATTCAAAAAAACTTCGATGTCATTCGGACGAATGTTCGTAACCAAAAGAGGCCGATTGTTGCCTGCCAGTGGACCCCAGTCGACCAACGCGCCGACATAGGGATCATAAAGTTCGACCTGGCCCCAAGGGCATTTGAATGAAAGCGGAGTATAAAGTGGAATGGTGCCGACCGCCCCGCTGACGGGAACTGCAGTCGGGAGGACAAGTGGGGTTGTTGGGGTTGCAGGAGAAGCGCTCGATCCAGGAGTCGGGGCTGAAGATCTCTGGGTCTCGGGCCTAAGTCTTGAAGAAGTGATGGGTGACTTGGGTGGCTCTCCGCCACAAGCTGCCAAAACCAAACCTAGACCCAACAGTGGACTGATTTTTTGAACCATAGCTGACGCAGCGGGTAACACAAGCAATGCTTAGGCTCAAGCCTTGAGTATGCTAGGTTTTCTGCAATGGCAGATAAGCATCGGGGCGGGTTTTCATTCAAGGATCGTAGCGGCAAAGTGCATTCTATTGGAGCTCGCGGCGGCGGAGCAGCTGCCGAGGGCGCCGATAAAACGGCACCTAGCAAGGAATCCAAAGGCCGAAAGGAATCCCGCGACTGGGATCGTAAAGGCCGAAAAGCGAAGGGGACCGTCGGATCACGCAGGCCCGATCGATCGGATCGTGCCGAGCGGGGCGAACGGGCAGATAAGCCCAGCCGCGCAGAACGCAAAGAAAGAAACGAGCGCTTAAGTTTCGGAGACCGGCCAGTCAAGCGCGGTCGCGAAGAACGCAAAGAACGCCCCAGCTTCGGCGGGGATCGCCCGCACCGTGGGGAACGGCCGCATCGCGGGGAACGCCCACACAACGGCGAAAAAAGATTCGGAAAAAAGTTCGGCGGCGAACGTGATCGTGCTCACGGCCACGGCCGTGACGATAAGAAAGCCAAGTCACCTTGGGGACCGGCACCCTGGGGAACCGAAAAGAAAGATCGTCCGGAACGTCATGGGCGCCCGGATCGAAAAGAGAAATCCCATCCCTGGCACGATAAGCGCGGACAACGTCGGCGCGATCGACATGAACCATCGGAAGTCACCGCCCAGACGGTCAAGGGAACGATCGACAAGAATCGAAAAGGTTTTGCTTTCCTGTGTTTTGATTCCGATCAGCTGGAAGACGCGTTCATTGCTCCACGCGACGCCGACCGTTTTTTTCACGGCGACCGTGTTGAAGTTCGTATCGGAGAATCCGGAGACGTCATCGACATCACTGTATTGGAACATCGCTTTCGTGCTTTGGTGGGGCGTTACTTGCCTTTGCCTGCAGGCCGCGGAAAAGGTGGGTACGTCGTTTACGAAAGAAAGCGCGCGCAAGAGCGCCTTTACTGTCCCGAAGGATCCGCCACTGCTTCACAAGGCGACTGGGTTTTGGCCGAAGTCGAATTCGGCGACCAAGGGCCACTGGGAAAAGTGGTCGAAGTTTATGGGCGCGAATTACCCCCTAAAGCCGACATCGGAATGGTCGCCGGCGAATACAATCTGATCGAAATGCATTCTGACGAAGCTGATCGTGAAGCGCGTTCGTACAGCCTGGACGAAGAAGACATGAAAAGCCGGGGTCGCCAGGATTTTCGTCACATTCCTTTCATCACGATTGACGGCGAAACTGCGCGCGACTTTGACGACGCAGTTTACGTCGAACGCGATCGAAGCGGGTATCAGCTTTGGGTCGCCATTGCCGACGTCAGTCACTATGTGAAGCCAGGTACTGCATTGGATGACGAAGCCCGGTCGCGCGGAACTAGCGTGTACTTTCCTGAACGTGCGTTTCACATGCTTCCGCGCGCGTTGTCTGAAAACCTTTGCAGCCTTCGACCGAAAGAACCGCGATTGACGATGGTCGCGAAGATTGAAATCGATCGACACGGGCGCAAAGTGAAAACCGAAGTTTACGAAGGCCTGATCGAAAGCCGAAGGCGCGCGACTTACACTGAAATTGCGGCCGAAATGAAGCAGCACGGATCCGATACCCAGTGGGAATTCGCCCCACAGTTTGAATTGTACAAAATCTTGCGAAAGGCCCGAAACGAACGCGGGTCGATTGATTTTGATTTGCCCGAAGCCGAAATGCGCGTGACCCCGGAAGGGGAAGTGGAATCGATCAAGATTCGAGAACGAAACGATGCTCACCGCTTGATCGAAGAATTCATGATCGCTGCCAATGAAGCCGTCACTGAATGGATGCTGGCAAGATCCTGGCCCTTCGTTTATCGGGTCCATGAAGAACCGGCAGAAAAATCCCTTCAGCGCTTCATCGATCTGGCTGAAACCGTCGGAGTGAAAGTGAAGCTGGACGCTGAAGCGGGCGAACACCTTCACCAGCAATTGAATTCAGTGATCAAAACGCTGGACGGACACCCGGCCCAGTATCTTTTGAATACAGCGATGCTTCGTTCGATGAAACAGGCGACGTATACTTCGGTGCACGGGAATCACTTTGGCTTGGCATCGGAAGGGTACACTCATTTCACTAGCCCGATTCGTCGTTACCCAGATTTGGTGGTCCACCGTCTTCTTCGTTGGGCGCTTCAGGTTGAAAACCGTTCAAAGCCCGCCCTTTCTGAAACCGACCGCCAGGAACTTGAAAAGGAATTGGAAGATATCTGCGAACACTGTTCTTACCGCGAACGGCTGGCGTCGGACGCCGAACGCGAATCCATCAAGCTGAAACAGGTCCGAATCATGACTAAACACCTCGGGGATGATTTCGAGGGAACCATTATCGGAATGGTTGAGTCAGGTTTTTTTGTGCAGATCCCCGATCCCTATGTTGAAGGAATGGTGAACCGCGACAGCCTTCAGGATGATTTTTACGAGTTTAACGAAGATCGAATGATTTTTTATGGCAAGCGGAAGAGACGGACGTTCCGGATCGGTGATAAGGTTCGTGTACAGGCAGTGGCGGCTGACCTGGAAACCCGAACCATCGATTTTCAGTTAAAAACATGAAAAATTGGATCCGAAGCGGAATCAAGATTGGCCAAGCAGTCAAGAACGTCCAGCGCCTGCGCGTGATCTTGGGTGTCTTTGCCAAGCACGGCTTTTCGGACGTCGCCGTCCGAATGAAATTGGAAAGGTACTTGCCCAGCCGTTGGGCGGTTCTGCCTGAAGCTGACCACCAGCTTAGCGTTCCTGTTCGGATGCGCATGGCGTTTGAAGAATTGGGCCCGACCTTTGTTAAGTTGGGGCAGCTTCTTTCGACCCGCCCAGACCTGGTCCCCGAAAATTTCATCGAAGAATTCACCAAGCTTCAAGACACCGTCCAAGAACTTCCGTTTGAAGTCGTGAAGGGCGTGGTTGAAGGACAGCTGAAACGCCCGCTTTCAGAAGCGTTCAAAAGTTTTTCAGAAAAACCCTTAGCCGCTGCCAGTATCGGCCAGGTTCACGAAGCTGTTTTATTGACCGATGAAAAAGTCGTCGTCAAAGTTCAGCGCCCCGACATTGATCGAATCATCCGAAATGACATCGCGCTTTTGGGATTTTTGGCGGGCCTTTTGGAAAATTACGTTCCGGAAACCCGGATCCTGCGTCCCCAAGTGATTGTCGACGAATTTTTCCGCACATTAAACTTCGAAGTCGATTTCATCGTCGAAGCCAACAACATGGTGAAGATCGCGGAAAACATGGCGTCCTTTACGGGAATCGTGGTTCCGAAAGTCTACAAGTCCCTAAGCACGCAGAAAATCTTGGTCCAAGAACGCCTGGAAGGCGTTCGCGTCAATGATCTAAAGGCATTGGATGCGGCGGGAATTGATCGCAAGGCGGTCGTCGCTTTGGGCGCCAAAGCTTTTTTCAAAAGCATCATGATCGACGGGCTTTTCCACGGTGACCTTCACGGCGGAAACCTTTTTGTCTTGCCCGGAAATAAACTGGGAATCATCGACTTTGGAATCGTCGGACGACTTTCTGAAAGATCGCGTGATCAGCTGGCCACGATGGTGATGGCGCTTTTGACCGAGGATTACGAAAACCTTTGCTACACGTATGCCGAACTGGGTTCAGCGGACGCATCCATCGATCTAGAAGGCTTTCAGCGCGAAGTTCGAAACGCGCTTTCGCCGTACATGGGGCTTTCGCTGGATCAGGTCAACGTCGGTCGCGTACTGATCGAAGCGACTAAGATCGCAACCAAGTATCAGGTCAAAGTTCCGGGCGACTGGATGCTGGTTTTCAAAGCGATACTGACGGTTGAAGGAATGGGTCGCACGCTGGATCCTGAATTTGACCTGATAGCGATGGGTCAGGAACTGATCCAGGATTTGGTTGCCAAACGTTACGCGCCGGAACGGGTGATTCGCGATTTGTCTTGGATCACGCGCGATACGATGGAACTTCTTCGAATCCTTCCGCGCCAGCTTCGCTGGATGTTGAAGAAATTCAACAGCAACGACTTTGCGCTAGAAATCAAATCACCCCAGATTGAATCGCTTCGCGAAACGATGGATCGAAATGGAAAACGGGTCAGTCACGGGATCGTGGCGGCGGGCCTTTTGATTGCTGGATCGATTTCTTTGAACTTTCACGACGAGCGAACTTTGTTCGGATACCCTTGGGTTTCCGTCGTGCTGCTGACATGCGGGGCTTATTACACTTTCCGCGTTTATTTCAGGACTTAGTCAGCTGAATCAGGGTGATTTCGCCGGGGTTCATGAATCGATTGGGCGGACCCCAGTAGAAAGTCCCAGCGTTCACGTAAATTTTCATCTGGCCGTGCTGATACAAACCGGAGACATACTTTTCAAAAAGGTGAATGAAAATTGTTGCCGGAAAAAACTGTCCGGCATGCGTGTGCCCTGAAAGTTGAAGGTGGAATTCCGTGCCTTCGGTCATGCGGCAGGTCTTGGGTTGATGGGCCAATAGGACGCGAAAATCCGTTTGTGGCGCGCCCTGAAGGCAGCGCGAAGGGTTGGTCGCGTTTTCGGGATCAAAGGAGGACGCCTGTAAATCGTTCACGCCGGCGACCATCAGCTTTGCGTCGCCGATCGGTGCAATCGCGTGCGTGTTTTCCAGAACGGTAAAGCCCAGTTCTTTTTTGAAGAACTGCATCCAAGACGGTGCGTGCCAATAATATTCGTGGTTTCCGTTGATGTAGTACTTGCCGTGTTTGGGCTTCAAGCGTTTGAAGGGTTCAAAGTGTTGCGCCAGTTGGTCGACGGTTCCGTCGACCGCATCACCCGTGAACACCAAGATGTCGGCCTGGATTTCTTCCAGTTGGCGGACCAACCCTTCGATGGTGTCCAGGTGAATCGTGGGTCCGACATGGACGTCGCTGATTTGTGCGATCGTCAAGCCTTGCAAGTCTTTGTGAAGTGCTTCGAATGGAATCTTCACCGTCTTCACTTGGGGTTTTCGAAGCGCTTGGTAAAAGCCGACCGAAGTTCCCGTCCAGGCCAAGGCCCAAGCGCCGACGCTGGTGGAATTGCGAAGGAAGTCGCGTTTGGATTCATCCAAGGGGCCAGACTGTAAAAGCTTTTCGGCCCAGGTGCCGACGACCAGGAAAAGATCGCGAAACAGCGCCGAAAACGCCAGCATCGCGATGAAGCCCATGCCGATGTACGAATACCACTGGGTAAATCGGATCAAGACTGAATCGTTCGGGCGTCCCGTCAGTCGATAAAGAAACGGCGCAATCAGCATCGATGCGAAAAAAGTCGCTAGCGCAATCCAAACCCCGCGCTGGGTGGGTTCGGGCCAGGTGGTGTCGGCGATCAGACGCTTTCCTACCCACCAAACGATCAGAAACGAAAAGGTCGCCATGATCGTAACGAAAACAAAAAGTCGGTACGTGTTGGACATTGGAAGAATGTACTTCCAATCAGTGGGAATAGAAATAGGATTGGTCCAATGGATTCACGGAAATCGGCGCGAAAAGCGGGAATGGTTTTTATCTTTATCACCCTGGCATTGGACATGATCAGTCTGGGGATCGTGATTCCGATTCTTCCGGATGTGATTCGTCGTTTCATTCAGGATCCGAACCACGCGTCGCGGTACTTCGGATATTTCATTTCGATTTATGCAATCATGCAGTTCTTGGCTTCACCGTTTCTGGGAATGCTTTCGGACGTGAAAGGCCGTCGTCCGGTTTTGCTGGTTTCACTTTTCGTTGCCGCGATTGATCACTTGATCATGGGTTTTGCACCGACGATGACAATTCTTTTTGTGGGCCGCGTGATTGCAAGCCTGACCGGTGCGAATGCCACAGTTGCGATGTCGTATGTTGCCGACGTCAGCACTGACAAGAATCGCGCTCAGAATTTCGGAACCATGGGTGCTGCCTTCGGCTTGGGTTTCATCATCGGTCCGGTGATCGGCGGGTTCTTGGGCCACTTGGGTCCCCAGGTTCCTTTCATCGCATCGGCTGGGCTTCATTTTCTGAATTTTTTATTCGGGCTTTTTGTTCTTCCCGAATCGTTGGCACCGGCGGATCGGTCCAAAATGGATTGGAAAGAAATCAATCCGTTCCGTTCGCTTTTGCGAATCCAAGGGTCGGCAGGACTTCTGGCATTGCTGGCGGTGTCTTTTCTTTTTCAACTGGCCGGGCAAACCCATCCTTCGATCTGGGCGCTTTACACGGGATACCGATTTTCATGGGGTCCAAAAGAAGTGGGCCTTTCACTGGCCGTCGTTGGGATTTGCCATGCAGTGGTTCAGGGTGGATTGACCCGATTGATCGTTCCAAAGATCGGAGAAACGACCGCCGTACTTCTGGGTGCGGCTGGATACGGAATTTCCTACTTTCTTTACGGTGCCTGTTCGCAGGGTTGGATGATGATTGCGATCGTGGTTTTCGGATCTGCATTTTACGTCGCGCAACCTGCGCTTCAGTCGATCATCACGCGACAGGCCGGCGGCCGAGGAAAAGGCGAATTGCAGGGAATCCTAGTCAGCTTGCAAAGTCTGTCAGCAGTCTTGAATCCCATTATCGTCACGCAGCTTTTTTCGTACTTCACGGATTCTTCACACGCAGTGACACTTCCAGGCGCTCCGTACTTTTTCGCTTCGGCCATGAGCTTCGCAGGATGGGTTTTACTGATGATGACCCGTCGAAAGTGGCAATCTTAACTTTTCACCTGTGTCTTCCCCGCCACATTCTTCCCCCGCACCGGATCACCTATAATGAAGGAAGGTGGTCGGAGGGCATTATGCACTTCACAAAATTCAGGATGAAGTTTCTTTTAGCGCCCGTTTTGGCGCTTGTTTCGTCGTGCGGTTCGGCGATGAACTGGAGCGAGAACAATCGCACCAGTGACGGACTTTCCGGCGGCAGCGGAAATAGCCAATCGTATTTCTTTTTCGCGGATTCCAGCTTTACCATTCCGTCGGGATTTTCGACGGCCACCGTGGAAGTCATCGGAGCCGGCGGCGGCGGTGGTGGGGGCGGCAACGGCAGTTCCAGTGCTAGCGGTGGCAAAGGGGGACGTGGCGGGTATGCGTCCATCGATTTGGACGTGTCGACAGCTGCCGGACAAAATTGGGTGATCCAGGTTGGGGCAGGTGGTGCTGCGGGAATGGACGCGGGCTGCAACGCTTCGCCAGGAAGTGTTGGGCAGGGATCACAGGTTTCGTACACAGTGGCATCGACCTTGATTTGGAGCGTTTCAGCTTCTGGCGGAACTGGTGGCCAACCCACCATGGGCTGCAATCCGGGTGCGGATGGTTCAAACGGCGTAGGCGCAGGTGGAGACGTGAACGGCGTCAGTTCGGATTCAACGTATGGCGTCCCCGGGCAGGGGGGGCAGGCCCTAAGTTCGGCGGGTGGGACCACAGGGACAGCCGGTTCGGCTGGGTATGTGGTGATTCGGCTAACCGAATAATTCCGGGTTTACAATACCTGACAAATTTAGTATGAATAGCGACCTATGGTTGCTTCATCCCTATTTTCCCGCGGTCTTGCGATGGTGATGGCTTTGGGTTTCGTACTTCAGCCTTTGGCGCTGGCTCGGGCCGAAGTTCATGAACAGGCTGATGAAATTCAGTCGATTGAAGAACTGGATTTGCAAACCCCTGAAGAATTCAGTTTGGAAGAAGCATCCCTTTTGACTTCTGAAGAGAGCCAACAGATCGCACAGGACGTGATCGCCGAAGCGCAGTTTCCCACGGCGCAATCGACCCCTGGAAAGTGCATGCCTGATTATAAAAAATGGAAGAAACGCTTGGCTTGGAAAGTCGCGTTGACCCTTCCTGTGACTGTCGCCGTAGGTTACGTCGGCGGCGCATTGATCGGTGGCGCGACCATCGCGATCGCTAAGGCTGCAGGTCACGTTTATTCATCGTTCGAAGACCTGGCTACGTTTTTTGCCGTTTTCTTTGCAGTTGCCGGCGCAACGGGTGTGACCGGCGTAGGAATCGAAGTGACGTCGGTTGGAAAATTGATTCACACCCATCAGATGATTCGTTTGCTTGAAGAATCAACCAGCACGGATGAAAAAGTCACCGCCAAGTGGCTTGAAAAATTGGAACACCGCTATCCTGAGCAAAAAGGACGCTGGACGATTGCTTCAATGAAGTCCTTGATCGCGAAGCTCGACCAATCCGGTGACATGTGCAACGGCACGCTGAAAAAGAAGCGTCCGAAGCGGGTAAAAGTTGCAGTCCGTTTGAAGAAGCGCTTGGCGATGCCGAGTGACTTGCTTCGATGGATGGCGAAGTAGTCAGCTTTTGCTTAACGATGGGCTGCAAGGCGAACGGGGTAACAGCCCACGGGCGCGAAGGTGACCATCAGTAAAAGCAGGCACCGAAATCATGTAGACTTCTTGGTTCACAACCCGGCTGAAGTCGATTTCTGGGACGGGAAGCCCGTTGATGGCGCCCAAGTGAACGTCGACCCATCCTTTGAATGCGGTGTATTCGGCACCCATCTTCTGTTCGATCGCCCTTTGCAGGAAAGGAAGAATGTCCTTCACATCCTTTTTCATGAAATAAGCGACGTCGTTCTTCAGTTCTTCGGTGATGAACCCTGGGTATTCCAAACTGCTGTCCAAAAGAGTGAAGACGTTGTTGGTGCAGTTGTTGGTCATGATGTCGTAGGGTTCTTTGCGTCCACGGCGATCGACCGTCTGTATGGCATTGAATAACAAAGCTTCGGTTGCGCTCGAGATTCCTGGAATTCTTGAACGCGTCTTCGAGAAGTCCAATGTGTCGTACGTCAAGCGTCGGTCGTGATCGCCTTCGTGCTGCTTGCTTCGGTCTTGGATGGAATACATCCGATGAGCCAAGGCGAAGTTTTTTCCGACGGCCGAAGGAAAGAATGGAGTTTCGGGTTCGAGCGAGCTACGCGCAGCTTCAATCGAGAAGACGGCGGTCTTAACCAGTTTTGTTTTCGAAAGCATCGTTCCTGCGTCCTGATTTCCAACCAGTTCGAAACCGCCTCCGTCCTTAAAATAGAAAAGAACTTCTGTATGAACTTCCAGATTCTGGGTTTCCGGGCGCGACTTTGCCGCCCAGTGCTTCTGGGCTAATCCGATTTTTTCGATTTGCGAATTCATGGAAACGGGACGGCCGTTCTGGTCGACTTTTGCGCCACGAAGAATAGCGATGTAAAAGTTTCCTTGGTGTCGCATATTCGCGACTGCCAGCTGATCCTCGGGAATTCCCAATTTCACTTTGTCACCGGCGCTCAGCAGCATCAGCGAACGGCGTAGCTTGTTTTCTACTTTCTGCCCGGACCACTTTCCTTCGAAGGGCATCATGTCGTTTTCCTGCGTGTACTTTTGCAGGACTTCGACAGGGATCGCGGGACCAGCGAAAGCGGTTGCCGAAAAGGCCAGAAACAATGCGAAAGTTCGAACCAGTGGTTTCATTTTCTGATTCTATTCCCTGACGCAGCGGGTATTCAATGCGACAAATTTGACGCTCAAAAAAACGAATGATACCTGTGTGTGAACGGGGGAATTTGGAATGGAATCCAAAAAGAATGTGTCTGTATTTTTGGCTTTGTCGGCTTTGGCCTTTGCGCTTGCATCATGCGGTAAGGAAGACGACGAATTCGAAGCCAAGCGGCTTTGCTACGAAAAACGCGTAGCGCCCCTTCGTGACCGTGCCGCCGCGGGCGATCCCACTGCCCGCGCAAGACTTCAACCTGAATTCTTGAACCGATACGCAGAAGATTGCGGAATGACGGCCGAAGAAAAGAAAAAGGTCTTAGGATCCGAAGCAACGATCGCAACCCCACGTCCAAGTTCGACTTCAACTTCACAACCTTCGCCGAATCCAACAACCACGGCACTTCCAACGCAAGTTCAAGATGTCCCCGTTCAGGAAATGACTGCGATTTTGAAGTCAGTTCCCAATGATGGCAAATGTCGTCTTCGCTACTTTGATTCGTCAGCCGGCGCCAACGCGGGTTACAACGTGCTTGCCGGGAATACGGTGATCCAAGCGACGGGCTTGACCTATTTCAACCAGGGAATTTCGGCGTATACGAACGCGGTTTATGATCGCACTTGTAGCGCTGGCGCTGCCGAAAACTGCACGCTTCGGTTCAGAAGCGCAAAATCAAAATCTTTCCGCGGCTATTACGTCGCAATTGAAGGAAATGACTTGGTCAGCACGGGTTACAGCCTGGCATCGGACGCGGTTCGCGATTTCAATCGACTGAAAGCCGCGGGAATCTGCGAATTGAAGGTCAAAGCAAACTGCAGCGTGGTCGACTTGCGACCCGGACAAACGGGTTTCGCAGTCGTAAGCGACACCAACGGTTGGATGCATGATTATCCGATGTCGCGGCAAGATGAAGCGGACTTCCAGCTGACCAAGCTTCGCGACATGGGATTTTGCAACTAAGACGTTTAGGTTCCTAGTCGACCGTCACTAGCGAACGTCCCGACTTGCGTCTTCCGCCCGTCGAGATCTTCGAAGGTTCCAGCCCCATCAGCTTTTCTAAAGTTGGGCGAATGTCGACGTGAAAGAAGCGGTCGTCTTCGGTCGCGCGAATGCCAGCCTGCTTGCGAAAGTTTTCTGAAGGTAAAACTAGCGCCCAGATATAACGTGAATCCAGCCATTCACGGCTGTGTTTTGGAAATAGCAATCCGCGACCGCGGCCGTGATCCGTCGTGACCACAATGGAAGTGTTGGCACCGTAAGATCCCATTGATTTCAAAGTATCGACCAGCTGAACAAAGCGCGAATTGAAGTCACGAAGCGTCGCCAAGTACCCAGGGTAATCTTTCTTGTGAGCGTATTCGTCGGGTTCAACAAACATCATGTAAAGGAATTTGGGTTGAAACGTCTTGAGATAAAGATGGCCCATTTCAAAGGTGTATTTGTCCCACCTTGAACCACCCCAGCGTGTTGGGCGATCGACAAGCGCTTGGGCTTGAATCGCGTCAAAGGGGGCGGATTCTTGAGGAGTCAGACCGCGAACTGGACCAAATTCAATGCTACGCACAGCGGTCTGAGCGCCTTTTTCCAAAACCCGATCAATCAGGTCCCAAGATGCAAAGGTTGCCACTTTTTTCGGGTCTGTCTTTTCCTTCAAAATCAGTCGATCGATGACCGTTTCGTGCGGGGTGTTAGGGCATCCGTTCTCTCGGCACTTTTCTTCGAAGACCCCCGACAGGATCGACGTGTAGCCGGGTTGGCTTAGGGCGATTTTGTTCGAAATCACCATCGGACTTCTTGTTTTGCCCCACGAATCTTTCCACTTATTTCCGAAGGAAAACCCGTTCGCTTGGATGATTTTTTCAATATCGGGAATCAAGGACGATCCCTTCTTTTCGCCCGCCTTTTTGGACATCTGCACGCCTTTAAAAATTTCACGATAGCGCACCCCGTCCAAAGTGATCAAAATCACATTGCCGGATGGCGCGGTGGGCGCTGCTAGCGCGGCTTTTCCGGAAATGAATCCGTCTAAAAATAGCAGAGCAAATAGGGCCAGGATTTTCGATTTGAAGTGATGCATTCGGAAAAGGTTCGCATAACTTGACTAATGGCGGGGCATATCAATTTAAAAATTCAGATTAGGAAATGGTTAGGACGCAAAACAACAGTCCGCGTCATGCCCTTTCTTCGATATGATTCTGCAAATTTTAACGAAGTTCTTCAGTGGGGGAAGAATTCATGAAGCCCGTTTCAAACTTGGCCCTGATCGGACCTTTGGTTTGTGGACTTTTCGTTTCTAACTTGGCAACCGCGGGGTTTCCGAACCCGTTCCAACTTTCGTTGGAAACGGCGACGGCGTCTTTTCCAGTCGGAAGCCAGTCGAAGCTCAATCTAGGGTTCAAAGTGAATTCTCAGTCCAATTCACTTTTGGACATGATCGATGCAACCAAATCGACCCTGGATATCGAGATCTACGAGATGTCGAGCGTCACGGTTCGAAATGCAGTTTACGCCGCGCAGAAGCGGGGTGTTTCGGTACGAATCATTTATGAACCCAAGCCCGTCGGTTCTTCCTGCGACATTGTTGGCGGAGTCAGCGGTGCCGTTCAATCCAAAGATCCGAACTGCATGGCCACTGTTTCATTTCTGAAACAGGTCGAAAAGAACGGAGGTCAAACCGTTCCTTTTAATAAGAAACTTTGTGGAACCGCGACGACTAGCTGCTTTCAACACGGCAAGATCGTTATTTCTGACAAGAAAGTAGCCTTGGTCAGCACCGGAAACTTCAATTCTTCGAACCTTTGCCTTTCTTTGGAAAAACCGTCGAAGTGCAATCGAGACTATTCCGTGGTTGTCGATGATTCGGAAATCCTGGCGGGTCTTCAGTCTTTCTTTGATCAGGATTTTGCTGCCGCACCTTTCGACCCAAAAAGTCTTTTGACCCCAAAGCTAGCGCAGAAGATGACGGTCAGCCCGATTTCAAAGCAGGCGCTGATCGACATGATCCAGTCAGCAAAGACTTCGGTCGAAGTACAGAACCAGTACCTTCGTGATCCGGACTTGAACCAGGCTTTGATCGATGTCGCGACCCGCGGTGTGAAAGTTCAATTAATGGTCGTTTCGGCCTGCAACTTTGGAAAGCCGACAGCAAAAGATACGCAGCAGTTCAATTCGATTTACGGTGCATTTGCGCAGGCCGGAATCGACGCACGTTTCTTCACCAAGAAAATTCAGGTCAACGGATACCCGGGTTACATGCACGCCAAGGCGATCGTCGTAGACGGAAAGTACGGCTGGGTCGGTTCGATCAATGGATCGACCACTTCGTTGGATTCAAATCGCGAATACGGGGTTTTCTTTGACGAAGCGACTTGGGTTCAGTCCCTGCAGGGTCAAATGGCATCCGATTTCACCCACCAGATGTCAGCGAATTTGCAAGAAAGCCTGACCTGCGTAAAGGACTAAAGTCCTCGAGTCTGAAAGACTTCGTGGGCCTTGAGGATCTGGACCATCGGTTTTTGGCTGTTGTCCTGTATGGACTGTATGATCGCACGTTCGAAATCCAATTGGATTTCGCTGCTGCGGTCTAAGTAGGCCAGCGCACCGTAAATGATTTGATTTCCTTCTTCGCCGAAAGATTCTTGAAGCTGATACAGCAGCGAAAATACGAAGCTTCCGGTTGCAGCCATCAGCGACCGGTCTTGATCGAATGAGAACTTAGCTTTCGACTTTGCGTTCTTGGGTAAATAGCCTTTCGCGGCTTTTTTGGTTTTCTGTGCAAGTCGAGTCAGCCCCGAAACCTGGTAGGCAAAGTAATTTGGATAGCCTTCGACAATTGAAGTTGGGCGGAAAAGCCCCAATTGTCCTTCGAAAACCAAGTGAGCAAATTCGTGATAAACGACTTCGGGAATCATCGCAGTATCGATGTACTGGGTTGCCGAAAATGGTTTTGCGAGCACGGCCAGGAACGGAATCACGACTTCGCTAATCAAAATCGATGTACCTAAGCTGACCAAGTGATTGCTCCAAACGGGTTTGATTCCGTAGGAAAGTGTTGCCCCGATCTTGACGATTTCCGGGTAAAGCAGCTGTTGAAGAATCGCTTTCTTAAAATGTCCTTGATTCAATACCGCCGTCAGTTGCTGAGTGAAGCTTGGGATTTTTTCCTTTTTTGAAGCGTAGAACCAAATTTCATTTCCCCAGGCCGGGACGTCCGTTGCTTTCATCATGTCGGATGCTGGGATGGTCAAAGAATTATTGTACTGCTTGCTTCCGTCGCGAACGAAATGGCTGACATCTGAATAGGGAAGGTCCATTTCGATTCGAATGGTCACCGGATAAGCAATCTGTGTCGCCAATGCTTGAAGTGCAGGAATTTTCTGCGAAAGGTCGTCAAAGGTCGCCCGCGCTTTTTCTAGGTGGTAGTAAACCGTAGCCGCGTGTCGGACTAGGTTGGGATCGCCATCAAATCGAACGACTCGATCGGTGTCTTTCTCTAGAATCTTAAAATGCGTACCTTCGAATGCCACTGAACTGGTCAGGTCGGTTAATTCGATCTTTTCTTCGGTTAGCCTACCTTTTTCATTACGAACTGGGACTGTGAATGTCTGCGCGGACGCGGACGCAATCGAAATCAAGGCAGTTGCAAAGGCAGCAAGGAATTTAGTTCCGAATAAGGTGTGTCTCATTGGCCCTCGCTTTCTCCATAGTCTTGTTTCTTTCGATCGCTTCATACACCAAGGTGCCTAGGGTGATAAAAGGCGCGGTTGCAGGAATCTGGTACAGAACGACTTTTGCGGTCGACCAGGCAACCAGGCCAAGGCTTTTGACCCAATTTTTCTTGGGTTCGCGCAAGTCGCCGTAATTCATGACGACCATGAACGATTCCGGGTCAATTGCGCCGGTTAAGTAGGAAGCAAAAAGCGAATCGCCCAATGTAATCTGACGATCTGAAAAGTACGCACTTTGGGTTTTGTTCAACTGAATGTCGAATTGATTGATCGAAAGACGGAAAATGTCCGACGGGGTCAATTCGATTTCGATCGTGCCACCGGGCACCTTGGGATTCTCGAGCACAACTTTCCCCGACGTGGAAGTCATGATGTCCAAGGTTTGGTTGAACGGATCCGCCAAAAGGTTGATTTGCCCGCGATTGAAATTCAAAAGAAGGTATTCGTGAATCGAAAGTTTTCCCAGGATGGGGTGTTTGCGCTGAAAGTACTTAGGAAGAATCTTTACCAATTTTTTGTGCAGTACTTCTTGATCGGGGCTAGAAAATTTCAGCTTACGAATTTTTTCGTAATGCGCGACGTTCACCCAGTACTGGCGAAGGTTCGGAAATTTTTGAAGTTTCTTTTTATTCAATTCGACATCGTCTTGAGACACGAATTCAATCGTGTTTGATATCTTCTTGAAGAAAGTCCAGGTGACTTCGTCGATGCACTGACCTTGATGAAGGCGCTTCAGATCTTTCAGGTACTTGCCACCCCAGGCAGTTGAAACCCACGTCGGATTTTCCGAAAATTCGTCAGGGCTATAGATCCAGTCCCGATGAGCCTTCGCATGGTGAAGAACTGGCATCAGCATGTCGTGCACGGAAAGTGTTTCGCCCTTGATTGAACGATCTTTCAGTTCCTGAATGGCCTTGCCTAGGTCGGTGGCGCAGGGATTTGCTGGAGCCGCTTCAAGCGTAGACGACACCAGCAGTGCCAAGGGCACGGCTAAGTGCACGAAGTATATTGGTTTTTTTGAGCCCCAGATTCCCATTGGCACTGGTTTAACGCAATGCATCTAAAATCACAACTCCAATCTTGGGGCCATTTTGTAACCGGCTTTCGCGAGGATTCCGTGCCAGTGCGCATAAATTCGCGGTGAAGTCTGGCACATGCCTTGCTCAACGGGCCTGCAGATCTATTGAGAGAAGTTTTTTCGCACTCGGGAGGGTGGTCCATGTTGCTTCGTCGTTCGTTGTCAGTCGTTTTGGTTTCTCAGCTAGTTTTAGGTTCGATCGCGCCCACGGTTCAGGCGGCACAAACTTCGGCGCCAAAAGCGTCGTTCGTTTCGATCCTAAAGAATCACCGTGCTGAACTGGAAAAGTCCGGAGCGGACCACGGGGATGTGATGAATCGATTTGCAAAAGAATTGATTGATCAAAACGTCGGCGTTGATGAAGTCAGCGGTTTCGTGAAGACCCAGCTATCATCCAAGGAATTCAAGGCCTATCAGAAGTATATGGATACGGCCCTAATGGGTCTGGACCCCAACCAGCTTTCAACTGAAGAATTTTCTCAGATTGTCGAACAAGCTTTGAAAGTAACCCAAGCGAAAGGCCTAACTTGGTCCAGCTGCACAACGATGACCGGTGGGATTGTTCTAGGAGCAGCTTCATTGATTGTTGGAATCATCGCTTTGGCTAAAGCAAAAATCGACTTTCAGGCCAAGAAGTTGATTACCCCGCAAGACCTTCAAAAGACTCGGGACGGAGAAATCAGTTCAATCAAAAGCACCTATAGTACAAAGACCACGATCCTTCGCGATCCTCAGGCCTACTATGACGGAAAAATCCAAAGCAGCTATGTCCAGATGGGGTTGAATAATCAATCGATTCAGGACTACCAGCTTCGTCGCGCGGACGCAGAAACACGTCGTTCGAACTTAGAATATGCTTATTCGCAAGCCGTGACTGAAAACGACCGTTACTATTATTCGAACGAGATCGACAAAGTGGAGAGCCAGATCAGAAGCTACAACGACTCGATTTCGAGCCTGCAGTATAGCAACCAAACTTTGCTGAGCAATATTTCGAAGTATCAGTCCAGAAAGATTTACTATTCTGATCCAGCCGTCATCGCGGCTGAAAAAGCGGAATTGGAAGTTTGGTATCCACAGGCGCTGGCCACTGCCGAAGACAAATTTCAAGTCAGCCTAGCCAACCTAGACAAGACCAACGACTTGATTCGTGAAGACAATGAAGCACGTCGTCTAGAGATTGAGGAAAAGAACGTGGATATTGCAAAGACCAAGAAGACCTTGGGAATTATTGCTGGCATCGGTGGGGCCGCTTCCCTGGCAGCCCTTCTGACCAGCGTGTCTAGCTGCCAGAAGTCCCGATACGGCTGGTAGTAGCGCCTAAAACGCAAAGGACCAAAGACTGGGATCAAAGTGACTAGTGCACTTTGATCCCAGTCTGCGTTTCAGGGTCTTAAGTTGCTGTAAAACGAACTTGGGTCGGCACACCCCTTGCTCAGTGTTCTTCAAAACAATCAATTGCTGTTTTTGGGCAATCAAGAAGGGGTTCTTGTCATGTTACGTACTTTTGTTGTTTCGGTTTTGATTCTTCAACTTTCAGGTGTCTCGGCTGTCCAAGCTGCGACCACATCTTCAGTCAAGAAGCCTTTCGAACAGGTCCTGACTGATTATCGATACAAGCTAGAACAGTCGCAGTCGGACCGCGAAGCTTTGATGAAGTCGCTTTCGACCGATCTTTTGGATCAGGGTTACACGACAGCGGATCTAGAAGCCTTCGTCGGCAAGAAACTGTCGAAAAAGGAATACGCAGAATTTCAGAAATTTTTGAAAATCTCGCTGGCAGGAATCGAGCCTTCCCAAATGACGGCAGAAGAATTTTCGGGCGTCGTCGAACAAGCCTTAGTGGCAACGCAGCCCAAAGGCCTTACCTGGAGCAGTTGTGCAACCCGGACGTCAGGAATTGTTTTGGGCGTTGCTGCGGTGGTCTTGGGAATCATCGCGATTGCGAAAAAGAAATTGGATCTGATTACCATCGAGCAACTGAACAAAGAGCACAACCAGAAGGCTGGGCAAATTAACTTCACCTATAATGATACAAACCAGAAGTTGGATAACCCGACTGGATACTTCAATTCAAAGATCAGTGATGCCGAATCGCGGATCAATTCGAACATGAATTCAGTCAGCTACTACCAGAATGAAATCAATAAGAATTCAAGTGCGATTTCCTGGGGCTGTTCAAGCAGTTTAGACGAAGACGAAGCTGACCGATGCTACGACAATTTGGAATCTCTTCGACGCGAGAATCAGCATTACCAAGAAAAGATTTCCAGCCTTCAAAACGACACGATCAATCAGCTGCAGAATATTCGTCGTTATGAAGCCGAGAAGATTCGATATCAAGATCCAGCCGTCATTGCAGCAGAACGCGCTGAGCTTGAAATCTGGTATCCAGGCGCTGTTCAGGCCGAGAACGAACGTTATCAGCTGAGCTTGGCTGAAATGCCGGCGAAGAACGAAGAGATTTCGGAAAAGAACGACGAGATTCGGAAGACGAAAACCACGTTGGGGATTCTTGCGGGGTTCGGTGGAGCGGCATCACTTGCGCTGATTCTTAGCAGCCGAAGCTGCGAGTATCAGCAGCAGGCGGCGATCCGCTAATAAACGGTCGTTCTTTCAGCTATTTTTAGGCCGGAACTGTGTCTGTTGTGACGCAGTTCCGGCCTTCGTGCATCGGGCGTAATCTATTCCTTACGGGGAATCGGGGTTATGTTTCTTCCAAATAGGGTAGTTTTGGCGGTTACGCTTTTTGGCGTGATGGGTTCGAGTTGCTTTAAGCCGGACTTCAAAATCTCGACCCAATCGACTTTAGGGAGCGGAACTGAGGCTTCTCCAAGCCCGTCGCCGTCTGCGACCGCAACGCCTTCGCCAAGCCCGTCGCCGTCTGCGACCGCAACGCCTTCGCCAAGCCCGTCGCCGTCGGAAACGCCTTTTGCGTTGGCCTGCAACTGCGATTTTTACACCAATCCGACAACGCGAACCTTTGATGGCGTCACCAAAGGCGTTCAGCCGGGTCAGTCGATCTGCCTTCGGGGGGGTGGCCCATCCTATGACCAACCAATCAGTGTTGGCGTGATGTTCACCAACTTGAATGGAACGGCGTCGCAGCCGATTTTGATCAAAAACTGCGGATCCAAGTTCAAGGTCAATTACACGGGCGGATCTGCGCCTATTGAATTTTCTCGAGTCAGTTTCGTTCGCATGACCGGCTACACCTTTGCGGATGGTTCACCTGGAATTGAAACTTCGGGGGGGAATCAAGGCATTAAGGCCAGCCGCACATCGGATATCGAACTGGATCACATGTACATTTCAAACACGACCGGCATCGGCGTGAACGTGAAGACGGATCCAACTTGCGACGTGACCACGCAACGCAAGACTGTGGATAATCCCACGGGCTTTGTGATGAACAATGTACTTCTTCACCACTTGAAAGTTGAAAACGTGGGGCAAGAAGGCTTCTACGTCGGCAATTCACACTGGCGCTTAGGGGCGCCGCTAACCTGTAGCGGAGTTTCAGTCACAGTGATGGAACACGATGTGAACAACGCTCAGATTTACGACAACGTGATTATTAATACAGGACGCGATGGCATTCAGTTGGGAAGTGCAGTGGGTGGCGCAGTCGTGACCCGCAATTCCATTAACGGAGTCTGTTCTAGCTTGGATTTCAATTATTGCGCGTCCGGAATTCAGTTGAACCCCGGAACGATTGCCACTGTTTCTAGAAATGTGATCGTGGGCAATCCCGCTTGGGGTAACTGGGGAATTCAAACCTTAGCAACTGGCGGAACCGTGATTCACGACAACCTAATCGTTGATCCAATCTTTGGTGGGATCATGACCAAGGATTCCGTGATCGTTCCAGGAACAGATCAGAAGATTTTCAACAACACGATCATTCGTCCGGGCCGTTATGGCGTCGATTCGGTGAATTCACAGGACATGCCGGTCATCTTTTACAATAACCTGATCGCAGGTATTCATCCGGGAACAAACGCCAGCTACAAGTACATCAACAAACATGCGAACACGGAATTCACGGACGAAAACAACATTTATAACGACAATCTGGCAACGATTGGCTTCATGAACCCAGCTGGCGGTGATTACCGATTGTCATCGGGTTCTGCGGCCGTGAACGGCGGACGTACGATCGACGTGTCCGGGGTCGCTATCGATTTGGACGGAAATCCACGCGTCGTCGGTCCTAAGCCGGATATCGGCGCATACGAACGCCAATAGGGTCCTTCAGAAGGTTCATTTTGATGCGGACGCGCCTAAAGTAGCAGGCACCTTGGATTGCTTCCAGTATTCGAAGACATCAGCTGATGTCTTTTTTGGCGTGTACCCAAACTGATCTTTCAGTGCGTGATTCAAAAGAACTGGGCGGTAACGCAGGAAATCGATTTGTTCTGGGCCATAACGAGTCAACCCAAAAAGCTTCAGGACAAAAAGGGCCGCCTTCAGAACAAAGGGCGGAATCGAAATGACGGGTTTATTCAGTCGCTTCGCAATTTCGAAAATCGTAAGGGCCCCGTCGCCCGCGACGTTGAAAATTCCTGCCTTTTTTTCTTGGATCGCCATAAGAAAAATGTCGACCAAGTCCTGGTCCCAAATAAAGACAAATGGACTTTTGGAACCTTGAATCGCGACCATGACCCTTTTTTCGAAAAGTGCCGTGATTTGATTGTTAACGGTTTTTCCCAGCACGGTTCCGATCCGAAAAACACATTGCTTCAGTTGCGGATGGCTTTTGCGGTATTCGGTCAGCATTTCTTCGACTAGGCGCTTGTGCCAAGAATAGGCGAATTCATAGTTTCCCCGCACCGGATCGGATTCTTTCAGCCAATCAGGTTGGTCGGCGTGATACCCGTACGCTGCTCCGCTGGACGAAATGATGATCTGTTGAACGCCCGCATGCACGCATGCGTCTAGGGCGTTGCGTGTTCCATCGACATCGACGCTGTATTCAAATTCGCGGCGGCTTTCTTTTCCCGGCGTGACGATCGACGCCAAGTGGACGACGGTGTCGATGCGATTTTCTTTCAAAAGATTTGCTAGGCCTGGGTCCCGAATATCACTGATCAAGTAAGTGACGCCGGGTTGGCGCTTTTCTTCGGCTGGCTGCCGAATGTCCAAAGCCAAAATGAATTGGGCTTCGCGTGCAAGTGCTTGGACGATCTGCGTTCCGACATAGCCGTTGGCTCCGGTAATCGCAATTCTTCGATCTTTCATGCTCGGATTCCTTTTTTCATCCAGTACGTGGAAAGTCCAAGTCCTGCGAAAATGTGCCAGACCCCCCACCAAGCAGTGATGACCGCCATTCCGCCTAGGCCGCCAAAGAAACTAAAAATCAAAATCAAACCCAAGCCCGAATTCTGAATCCCAGTTTCGAAAGCAACTGCGCGCGAATCGCGTTCTGATAGTCCCGAAAGTCTTGCCAGCCAATAGCCACAGGCCAATGCCATCCCATTGTGGACAAATACCAGACCCGCGACCAACGGTGCATAGGCGATGAAATGCTTCCCGTTTGCGATCAATGCTCCGACAATAAAAAGTGCAAAAATGACCATCGAAGAAGTTCGCATCGGTTTCAGCAGTTTTTTCGCGGTCTTTGGATGCTTGTGTGAAAGAAAAAGTCCAAGCCCAAGTGGAACACCAATCAGAAGTGCGATTTCCAAAACCATTTTCACTGGATCCAACGAAAAGTCGGCCAGGATTGCTCGCATCCCTTCGTGACGAGATGCCCAGAAGGAAACGTTCAGCGGCATAAAGAAAAAAGCACCTAGGGTGGAAAGCGTGCTGATCGAAACCGAAAGGGCGGCGTTGCCGCCAGCGCGGTAGGTGAAGAAGTTGGAAATGTGACCTGCCGGACACGATGAAACCAAAAGCATACCCAACGCGATCGAAGGCTGCGGTTGAATCAATTGAATCAAAAGAAAAGTTCCGGCCGGAAAAAGAAGATGGTGCGAAACCATTCCGATCAGTAAGGCCTTGGGTGTTTTCAGCGCAGCTTTGAAATCGGCAATCTTCAAATCAATGGCGATACCGAACATCACAAGCGCCAGCACTAAATTCAGCGCCATTAAACTGGTCGGGCTAAAGTTCAGGCGCACCTGATCAATCGCATGAAGCGTATTCACTGTATTTTCCATGGGCAAAACTATAGCATGACGCAGTGCGTGGATTTAAGAATATCCCCTTCACCTAGGTCAACTTACCAGTCCAGTCTTTCGCCGTCGCGAAAGAAGCCGCCGGAAGGACCCTTTTCATCTAAGGTTGCAGCCCAAACGATACCTGCAATTCCTTCTTCCAACGAGCGGTCAGCGCCGGGTCCGCCCATTTCTGTACGCACCCAACCCGGGCAAACTGAATTCACTTTCAGTTTCTTGCCACCGACTTCGGCGTCCGTCACTTTGGTCAATGCGTTTACCGCTGTTTTTGAAAGTCGATAGCCTGGGTAGCCGCCTTCCATTTCAGTCAGTCCACCCATGCCCGATGAAATATTCACGATTCTGGGGGCGTCTGATTTTTGAAGCAGCGGCATGAAGGCCTGGGTCATCCGAAAAGAACCCAAGGTATTGATATCAAAAATTTTCATCAGATCCGTCGCCCGCGCGGTCAACAGGCTGTCACCCGATTTTTCGTTGTCTTCGATCTGATACAGTCCAGCATTGTTAATCAGGACATCCAGGTGCCCAAACTTTTCTTGGCATTTGCGGGCTGCGGCCGCGACGGAAGTGTCACTGGTCACATCTAGATCAATGAAGTCGTGGTCTGGAAAGGACGCAAGATCTTGTTTCGAAAGTTTGGCGATTCCATCCGTTTTTCGGCTGGAAAACACGACATGGTAGCCCTTCTTCAAAAGGGCTAGTCCAGTTTGATAGCCCAAACCGTTGATTTTTCCTGCCCCGGTGATCCATGCGATTTTCTTATTTTTCATGTTAAGGGGCATAGCATGGCTGATAAACGGCGCTTCACCCTTTTTGCCCAGTTTTTGGTGGATTCCTTTCCGAACGCGTCCCGGGTTTTCGATGTGGCCGGGGGAATGGGCGCGTTGAATGAAGCACTGACTGCAAAAGGGCGGCAGTGCCTGACCTTTGATTTTCGCCACAAGCGTCTGGATGTTCCTTATGCCGAACGCGAATTCAAACTGACCGAACCCTGTGAAGCCGATCTGGTTGTGGGTCTTCACGCAGATGGCGCGACCCGCTTGATCATTGAATATGCGGCCCTTCACCGAATCCCCTATGCCGTCGTGCCATGCTGCAGCGACAATTCCATGCCGTACAAGCCCTGGATGCGATATCTGACTGAATTAGCCAAGAATGGCCGCTTAACCGCTCTGGAAGCGGTTCTTCCTATGGAAGGCCGGGCGCGCGTCATTTACGGTGCGCCTTTAACCTAGATTATTTTTCGAGCATATTCTTGACTGAATAACGCGTTGTGCATAAACGGAGCCCATCAACAAATAACATCAACCGCTGGGCAACCAGTGGAGAGAGAGAAAAAAGGGGACCCCTTATGAAAATGCAATTTGTTTCGTTGGCACTGGCCATCGTCACTTCGTCGGCCGCTTTCGCGGGCGACAATCAAAAGGCTTTGAACCTTCTTGCTGATGCTCAGACCGCATTCGACGGACGCATCGACCTGAAGCAAGTCGACATCGCGATCACCAAGGCGACCGATGCTGAAGCAACCGCGGACGATTTTGAAATCAAGTACGACGCGAAGGTCATTTTGGCTCGCGCACTTTATTTCAAAGGCATTCGCACTTCTGGCGATAAAGCAAAAATGGCGATCTTCGAACAATCGATGGACCGCTGCAAAGAAGCGATTCAGATCGACGTCGACAACTTCGGCGATATTTATGCTGAAGCTCATTACGTCTTCGCAATTGCTTTGGGCCGTTGGGCAGAAGCAAAGGGCGTCTTGGCTTCTTTGAGCAAAAAGAACGACCTGATCGCAGCAGCTGAAGCAGCACAAGCCCGCGTGACCCGTGACGGAAACCCAGGCGAAGCGTACGATGCTTACGGACCAGCCCGCACTTTGGGCCGCGTTTATTTCAAGCTTCCAGGTTTCGCAGGTGGCGACCGTGGCAAGGCTTTGGCCTTGTTGGAAACCGCATACGCAAACGGAATCGAGAACGCGCTGAACATCGTTTACTTGGCTGAAGTCCTAGCAGGCGGAAGCAAGACCGATATTGACCGCGCTAAGACCATGTTGGACACCTTGCTGGCCAACGATCCAAACACCTACAATCCAAAGCGTGTTGCAGAAACCATCGACGAATTCGTCTTGGCTCAAGACCTGCGCCGCCAACTTGGAAAGTAATCTGTAATTAAAAAGGGGCCGCCGCTTGAACAAAGAGGTGGCCCCTGATGTTTTAACGTTTAACGCGCCGCAGTAAGTTAGAGAGCAGTACCCATGAGAAGTTTCATGATCCGTTCCATTCTAGTTGTTTTCGCACTGGCCACCCATTCAGCGATGGCCCTGGATCTTCGGGCTCCGTTTGAATTGGAGAGCACGAAGGTTCTTCCGAAGAAAATTCGAAATCCCCGTTTCAAGAATGTTTTCACTTCGATCACCGGGCGTTTCAGCGGCGACGGAATCGAACAACCGTTGGGGCAGCGTCTAAATAAGACGGTCAGTTGGAATGACGTGATCAATGCTCAGCCCACCCAGGCCGATAAAGATTCGATCGTCGGGATTTTGAACGATGCGGGACTGACTGATCTGAACGCGTCCCCGGGGCAAACCAGCGGAGTAGTCAATACTTACGCGCAAGTCATGGCTCCGGTTCTGGCTTACGGAGTGACCGATAGCTACACCCTAGCGGTCGCTGTTCCAATCTATACGGTTCGCGTTGATTCAGACGCGGGATTCATTCGCGCAGGTCAGGGTCAACAGTTTGTTGACCAAGCCGCTAGCGTCAACGTGGAAAAGGGCAACGAAGCTGCTGGAAAACTGAACAACGCGATTCAGGAAAAGCTGAAGCGCTTGGGCTACAAGCCGATCGAGGACCAAACCTTGAATGTCTTGGGCGATCTACGTTTGGTTGGGAAGTATCTTTTCTACCAAGACGAAATCAAGACACTGACCTTGAAGCACGAAGCCACCCTTCCCACTGGAAGGACACCGGACCCAGATAACGTCCTTGCGATTCCGATTGGCGATGGTCAGTGGGACGCGGGTCTTTCCTTGATCACGGACGTGAAACTTGCGCCGATGATTCGACTGAATGCATTCGGTGGATACATCGCACAGTTGCCGGCGACGATGACTCGGCGTCTTCCAACTTCTCCAACCGATTCTTTGTCTGCGGATAAAGAAGGCGTGATCGTTGACCTGGGGGACATCCTGGTCGGAGGAACGTCGGTGAACTACGAAGTTCAGGGTTCACCTTTTTCGATTGGCGTGGGCTATCAGTTCCAGCGCATGGCGAAAGCTTCTGTAAAAGATGGGGTCTTTGAAAGTTCGCGCTATCGCCTTTTGGAAAACGAACTTCCGGTTCGAATTCTACATTCGGGTCTGGTGATGGCCGGATTTTCAACTGTGGACATGTACAAGCGAAAGAAGTTCATTGCGCCGATTCAAGCAAACCTGGCTTACAGCCGAGCGCTTGCGGGCGTGAACGCGACCACCAATTCCATGCTTTTGGCCGAATTGGTTTTGTTTTTCTAAGTCGGAAAGGGATCAGAAAATGAAAACTTCAAATACGATTTTGATGACGGTTCTAATCAGTTCGGCAGCGATCCACTTTTCGGCTTGTGAGCCATTGAAAGCGGAAGCACCCAAAAATCCAATTATCGCGCCCAAGCTTCAGGAATTTCCTTTGACCGACTATTACTTGGTCAATAACAAGATGTTCTTGTGGCCGGTAGAAAGCAGCCCTGCCGTTGTGACTGAAGCCGTTCGCATCGGTCGAGCAATCGATGATCTAGACACGGTGAGCTTTGCTTATTCGAAGGAAGAAAAGACCCTAACGACGGACCTTGCCGCTTATCTGGCGATCAAGGAAGCGATCAAAGACATCGAAAAGAAGATCAAAACTTTGGATACCACGATCAAGGGCCGTAAGACCCTGATCGCGACCGAAGAAAAGAAGCCCATGGACAAGCAGAATCCGACGAACTTGGCCAAGTGGAAAAACGAACTGGCGAAAGCTGAACAAGACCGCGCGATCGAAGCTCAGAATCTGATCGATCAGACCCATCAGGCTGCGATCACAGGTGATCAATTGGACCCTCCGACAGTGGAATCGCCAAAAGGACCCAAGCGTGAACGCATGGAGTTTTTGGCCAATGACCGCGTTCGTGTCGAAGCCGAAGGAACCGCAAAGGTCGATCGCATGATTCAGATCGTGGATTGGTACAAGACTCAGCCCAGTTCGATTTCGTTTCGGATGACGGCTGCAAATCCAGTGGTTGAACTAAATGGATGGGATCTAAGCGACGACGCTGGAAGCCGAAACTTTAGCAGTGAAACCGTTTCCGAAAGTGGCTTCGAAACCCCGAATCTGGGAACGATTACGAACATCACCTACACGGTTTTGGGCGGTGTGATCCGATTCAATTTGGGCGTTTTTGAAACAACCACCAAGCTGACCGGCGCGGAAAAAGCGGCGGCAGTTCAGCAGGGTTACGAAACATACGAAAAATTCTACGAACTTGAAAAAGAAGAAGTGCGTTTGACCCATGAAATGCAATCGCTGATCAAGCGCGGAGAAATGAAGGAAGCCGACAAAGTCCGCGGACGAATTGCTGATGTTCAGCAGAAGTCGATGGCCCTTTCTTGGAATCCGGACCTTCGCGAAGTTTATTCATTTCGTGTAGCACGACATGCATATGAAAAGACTTTGACCGACGGACGTTTGTTCTTTGCCGGGGATCTGACCCGTCGGCGCAATCCCAAGGGAAGCCTTTGCGAAGGTTTAGAAAGAACCCAGCATCAGTGCATGCGAAAGGGTTCGATCAAGCTTGTAGATCGAAATAACTAAAAAATACAATGACTTAACCATAGTTTGACACGTTATGTCGGACAAGCTAGGTTCGCTCAACTTTTAGGGAATCAAAAGGGAACGGGGTCCACAAATGAAGTCTTTTGTACTGATTTTTTTGGTCGTCATTGCAACTCAGATGGGTCTGACCCAGGCGGGACCGGTCAATGCCACATTGTCGCATGATGGCTTGCCTTACGACGGTACGCTGGTCGAATTTAAGTTCGAGTTCGACACGGTTCTTAAACTTTACAACCTGGTCCAGTACGAAACTTTCTACGATCGCGTCCAAGGAAAGAAAGTGACCCAAGGCCCAGTCACTGTTTGGGAAGGTCTAGATTGCCTAATTACTCCGCAATCGATTTATTGTTCTGCTGACGATCGCCCCAGTGACGGCGTGCTGGTGGAATACACGATTGCTTCGGATGGCGCCGGAACTTACCGCCTAGACGAAAAGACCACGGCCTGGTCCCGCCAGCTGGACAAAGAAGTCGTCCAATCCCGTGTGGTCGGCGAATACCTTAATCTTTCAACCTATTAGGCCGATACGGGTTCCATGACGAACCCGTTTTTTGGCTTCCTGGCTTTTCTGGTGACCTCGACTTTAAGCATTGCGGCGCTGACCCTATCTTGGGCGCAGCAAGAACGCTCGCAAGACATCACCGACCAGGAATTGAAGACCGAATCTCGAAATCAAAAGCACACTTCGACACATCTGAATGTGAAGCAGCGTCAGATCAATTAAAATGGAACGGATATTCCGGTAGTCGTGCTGAAAAGCGAAAACCGATTCGCGGTTTCTTTATCGGTTGCCTGGATTTTTGCGACATCAAGTGTCCAAATCATCGGTCGCTTGAACGCCTGAAAACCTAGTCCACCACCGATGGCCCATTCTAAATTGGAAGCCCGCATTTGGGTGATGCTCTTTGCGATCGGGCTGATTTTCGCATAAGCAAAGTGATTTAAATTTTTCGAAGACGGAAATCGAAGCACTGCAAAGAACTGTGGTCCGGCAAGCGAAGTCACGCCGTATTCAGTTTGACCCAGCGTCGTCCAGACGTACCACCCGCCGAAGAAGGAAATCCGCGCGCCCAAGAATCGAAACCGGGGTGGAAGGACGTATCCCAAACGCATATTGAAACCCGCATAGTAACTTGCGGGAATACCCGCGGGGTCGCGCTTCAGTATGTAGGGATACAAGGTTGAAAAAAGATTTCCCGCAATCAGCCATTTGTCGCGCACAAGTGCGTAAGATCCCGAAAATTTCCCAGTCAAGGCCAGCTGTGAGATCGAAAGCTGCGCAAGCGGATTGGGTTCGCGGTAATCCAAATAGGAAATTCCCAGCCCCGCGTCGAAATTCCAACGCGGACCCGGGTCGCCGTAACTGATTTCAAAAGCAACAGGAAGAGTCTTCAAGCGGGCTTCAGAAAGAATGAATTTGGAAATGACCACTTTTTCGCCCGTGTTTTTCAGCGGCGGTATCCGAACTCGCCACTTCATCGAGGCAGGGCCATTCCCTGTGGCTTCCGTGCGAGTCGTCGATGCCTGGTGGGTCAAAGTGTCGATGGATGTGAACTGACTTAGATTCTTTGGGTAGACCAGTTGAATTTCAAAAACGCCAGGAGCGTTTGCAACTGGCGCACATTCAAACCGAAGGAAAAGTGGCGTGATTCCAGACATTCGGTCCATGTGAAAACTTAAGCCTGCTTGTTTGCATCGGTTGTCGGTTTTGATCCAAGGTTCGGTGGGTTCGATTGAAACCAAGTAGGAATCCTTCAAGCCAAGAAAGTTCACGTTCGGAGTGTGCGTCAGTATGGAAAGTCGGCCAGTCTTCCGATTCAGCATTTCAGCTTTGGGAAGCTGAATATCGCTTTGAGTTTCTGGCCGCAGATCGATGAAGACTGCGACCCCATCGCGGTCCCCATGAAATGGGTAAGCGATTCCCTTAAAATCTAAGTCGATAACCGCGCCGTCTTTTTTCACGATCTTGACTGAAACGGCGGATCGGTCGGGACGAATTCTTTCTTGCGGAAGTTCAGGAAACTGCGGGGTCTTGAGATTTTGGGCAAGGCAGATGGTTGCCGCGATCAAGTTTACGAAGAATGCCGACACAACGACTAAAGTAGAAAGTCGTACAAAAGTCACAAACGCAGAAAATTCTTTAAATTCGTAGCGTTGAACCCCCTTGCATCCATGCATTCCGGATCATCTTAACAGTTTGCGGTTTAAAATGACACATTTAGGGATTCCTAGAGCGATGAGAAACTTAAAGGAAGGGAAACTGCGTATCAACATGGTCTGGACTTGGGGGGTAATTTCAAAAAGCCGTTGGCTTGAGCGTGCCGTATTGGCATCGCTAGTTGCCTTCCTTGGCGTTCACGGTTCGGGTTGCGGTGTAAAAATGAAACGCGACCTAAGCCGGCTCAGTACACCCGCACTTCCAGTTACGGTTCCACCCGCTCCGATTGTTTCATTGACTTCATTCACCGGTGGACAGCGTGTCGCGGGTTCGCAAGTAGTCTCGTTGACCTGGTCGACGATTGAATCCAATCCGGCTTTGAATCCTGTGACGTTGGAATACTCGGTAAACAGCGGTTCGACCTGGACGACGATCGCAACCGCCGAAGCAGATGATGGAACTTACAGTTGGACAACCCCGTCGATTGACTTCACTGCAATGCGCGTTCGCGTGACGGTGGTCAATGCCTTGGGCGGAGTCGGTTCGGATTCATCAGCTTCTGACTTTGAGATCGATTCGACAGGACCGACCATCACTTTGACTTCATTGTCGGGCGGCACCATCGTGGGTAACGGTACATCCCCTGCGATCACTTGGAACTGCACGGCGACCGATCTGGCGGTGAATCCGGTGGCTATTGAATATTCTAGAAACGGCGGGCCCTGGACTAGTCTGGTCGCTGCGACACCTAACGACGGAACGCATACATGGAACGTTCCCGGTGGAGACGCGGACGGTACCACTTATCGATTTCGAATCAGTGCAGTTGACGATTTAGGAAACGTTGGAACACAGACCGGCACGAACAATACTGTCGATTCTGCAGGCCCAAGTTTCACCGCTTCATCGTTTGTGATCAACGGCGGTGCAACGACGACGAACAACAACACCTTGAGCATTTCCGTCCAAGCAGTCGATACCTTCAGCCCGGTTGAATCCATCTGTTTCAAAGATTCAAATACCGCACCGACGGCAACAGACGCCTGCTGGGTCGCAGTGAATATTTACGGCGGCACAGCGGCAACAACCGTTAACTTGACCAGCGCAAGTTTCACGACCGAATACCTTCCCGGACTTTACGACCTTTACGTTTGGGGCAAAGACAACTTGGGTCATATTTCATCTTTGACCGCCGCTGGGGCGGGTACGAACGCGCAGGACAAACGCTCCATCACATTCGACCCTGGAATCGCTGGTGTAGTATCAGACGTGGTCGTTGCGAATACCGATACTCCGTCAAGCCCTGCGACCTACGCAGAACTGACGGCTCCCAGCGGGACTTCTGTCTATATCAAGTGGAAGATCACGGATGATGAAGCAATCCCTTCTGCAAGTGTCGCGCTGTACTACACAACGGATGAAGTAAACTTTACGACGATCGTTACAGGACTGGATAATTCTGCCGGTGCGGGTTGCACCCTAACCGGTACGGCAACTGGATGCTATCGCTGGACCAGTGGTTCGCCGACGAATTCATACTATCGAATTCGTGTTGGCTTTACCGACGCTGATGGAATTATCACTTATGGATCGGGTTCTTTCTTGAATGCGGGCAATTTTCGCTTGATTGCCGGAAACACGGATAACGGCTCGGGGGGATCCGCCGCGTCTTCGTTCTTTTTCACGGGTGCTGATCAAGCTAGCGGGATCCCAGACAAGAAAGTCATGGTCGTCGCGAACGACGGATCTATTTATTTCAAAGACAAACTTCGTGGAATTTTGAAGATCGATCCCGCCACGAAGACGGTATCGACCTATATTCCACAGACGGGCACTTCGACCGGCGACGGCGGACTGGCCACTGCGGCGACCCTTCGGGACGCTGCCATGATTTCGCTTGATTATCAGAACCGACTGCTGATCTGGGATCATAACCGAATTCGTCGGGTGGACTTGGGAACGGGAATCATCACAACCTTTATTGGCGGCGGGGCATCGACGGCCGATACCGTTGCAACACCAACAAACCTTTCGCTGGTCGCACTGACCCCGGCCCTTCGTGCCAACTATCAGTTTGGTTCGACGATGCTTCTTGACCCGCTTCCAAACGGTGATCTTTACTTTCGATCGGAACAAAACTGGAACACGTTTTCTGTTTCCGGTGCCCGTATTCGTAAGTACACCGCTTCGACTGGACAGATCACTTCCATCTATCCATCCGGAACGGGTGCCGAAGGGGATTCGGTTCGAAACCTGGCGTTGGGCGACTTAATGGCAATTGGATTAGCGTTTGATCCAACCACTTCGGTCGTAACAACAATGGCGGCTGTAGTGGCCGATTTTTCGACAACTTATTTCAACTTTGCCGGTGTGGGTTTGAATCCGACGACCGGCGTATCGCTGGGTGCGACTGGGCCGCATCCACCGTCCTTGCATACAAGCTATTCGTACGCGATCAGCTATGTGCCCGGGCGAGATGGCAAACTTTACTTTTGGTACGGTAGACCCAATTCGGCAATTCGTGTCTACAATTCAGGAAGCAATACCTGGACAACGATCAGTGCAGGAACCAAGGGCTTTTGTGCGGACGGATCTACCGTCTTGACCTGTAATCTTCGCATAGATGACCTTTTTGTTAGCGCGACGGGCAGAATATACCTGGTCGACAACAATATGATCCGGGTGATTGATAAGACCGGAAAGATTCAAACCATTTTTGGTCAATCGTATTTCGGCGGGAATGGTGGCCTTGCATCTTCGATTCGACTTTCCGATGCGGACTGGATTGAACAAAGAAACGACGGACGTCTGATCTTCCCCGACTATGATTCAGAACAGCTTTGGGAAATGACCATTGGTGGAACGATCAACAAGATTGCGGGAAATGGGGTCCTAAGTGGTCCATCATATGCAGTTTTGGCAACAAACACTGGGATGAACTACGAACAGTACTACGGTGGAATGGCGATCGATCCTGCATCTGGGGACGTCTACCTTCCTGATGGAGAAGTCAATCGACTGAATCGTGGTACAGGTCGTTGGGAAAACTTCATTGACGATGCGTCTGGAACTCTTTGTTACAATGATCCTGCATCCGATGGAACCGCACTGATGAAGTTTACTGGGACGTCAAACGGTACCTATCAATGCGACGGTGCGTCTTCTTACATTATTGGATCTGACGGAACCAACTTGGTTCTGGCCATTCAAAGTTACTTCGGGGCACAGAATCACCATCCTTTTCACAAAATCTATAGCATGGCGACAAAGGTGCAGACCCACTTTGCTGGCGGAAACATCAGCGGGATCAGCAATCCCAATACAGGTTGGTGCGCGGATGGTTCGAACGTTGACACCTGTACGAATATCATTTTGGGAAGCAGAACCCAGCGCAGTACCTGGGACGCCGCCAACACGCGTTGGTTGATGGCCGCAAATACAAGCAACGTGATCAAGGCCTTGCCCGTCGGTGGGACAATATCGACGTACACCAGCACAACAGCTGCGCACGACATTCAGGGTTTTGCGGTACGCTTCGGAACACCTGACCAAGTCTATTACTGCAATGCCGTTGACGGTCTTCTTTATCGAAAGACGGTAGGCGGTGCGACGGTTAATCTTCCGTTCGGGACATCGTCAGTGGTTTGTAGCAGTAAAACCGTTTCATGGGACGCCGCGCGTTCGACCGTCATTTTTGGCGTGACTCAAAATGGCTTGGGCGGAGTAGCTGAATACTATGATCCATAGTAACGTTTGCAACATGAAGAAAAATATCTTGTTGGTGGTGGCATTGGCAGCAGTCGCAACTTTTTTTCCAAGTGTGAATTCTTTCGCCGCAGCGGTCGATTGTGACAAAGAAGAAACTTTTCCCTTAATTTCAAAATCAGATCTGAAGAAGGAACTGGATTCGAAGGTCAAGCCGATGGTGGTCGACGTGAATAGCGAATCGCGTTTCAAAGAAGGACACGTTGGCGGAAAAGAAACTTTCCACTTCGGGACTCAGGGTAAGGAATTCAAGACTGCGCTCGAGAAAATGAAAGCTGAAAAGAAGACGGATGCATTGATTGTCGCCTATTGTGGCGGGCCTCAGTGCACGGCCTGGCATAAGGCAGCTAAGGAAGCCTGCAAAATGGGCTTTACGAACGTTAAGCATTTCAAAGACGGAATTTCGGGTTGGGAAAAGAACTAAAGATTCTAGCTTTACTTTCGGTTTTCTGTGCGGGGATCGCTTTTGCAGCGCCCCCCGCACGGGATCCCGATTCGATTTACTTTCCAAAAAATTACCAAACTGAACCGAACCGGAAGTGGCCCTTGGTGGTCCTGCTTCACGGTTATAAAGTCAGCGGAAAGTTTCAAAAGAAGTACTTTCGAATTTCGCAGCAGCAGATCAATAAAAGGGGCTTCATTCTATTGATCCCTGGTACCACGTACGATCAAAAAGGTTTCCGCTTTTGGAATGCCATGGACTATTGCTGCGATCATTTTGGTTCGGGCGTTGACGATGTGGGCTACCTTCGAGCCACGGTTCAAAAGGCAATCGCACAGTACAACGTCGATCCCTCGCGCGTGTCGGTTCTGGGACACTCGAACGGCGGTTTCATGATGCATCGAATGATCTGCGATCATGCGGATCTTTTTTCTTCGGCAGTGAGTCTAGCTGGCGCAAGTTATCGTGATCTGAACCAGTGTAAACCTTCATCGCCAGTGGCGTTGATGATGATTCAAGGAAAGAAAGACTGGCGGGTTCCTTTTGAAGGGATGAATGAAAAGACTTTGCAAAAGCGCTTAAAGAAACGGGAAGGAATTTACCCCTATTCTTCAAACGAAGCCTTAGTCCGTTTCCCTGGGGTTGAAGAAACCACCCGATATTGGGCCCTTAAGAATGGGTGCAGCGGAAAAGATGGACCAGAACACTATCAAGACGGCTGTAAACGTGGAGCGGAAGTGGTCATGGACGTTCATCCAGCCTGGGGCCATGTGCCCCTGATTCTGCCTGGGATGCGGGACAAGATTCTGGATTTCTTGTTGTGTCATTCAAAATAGCGTCAGACATCTGACTGCCATCGTGTTTTGCCTGGCACCTGGTTTTTTTTCCCCTTAAACTGTTCTGATGGCGTCTTTCCGTGTTCATAAGTTCGGAGGCACGAGTGTCGGATCTTCCGACCGCTTAAAGGCGGTTGCGGATTTGATTGCGTCCTTTCCGAAATCCCATCGCCACGTTGTGATTGTGTCAGCGCTTTCGGGCGTGACCGACCAATTGTTGGCATTAATTGATTGCGCCAAGAAGGGGCAAAACTGGCGGGGTGATTTCGAAACCCTGAAAGCGAAACACGAAAAAGTTTTGGCAGACCTTGGGATCTCGAACGATTTTGTTTCGCGGCCAATGGCTCAGGAATTTAAAGACGCCCACGATCTTCTTCACGCTATTTCGCTGGCCAAGACTGCTTCCAACGAACAGATCGAACTGATTTCGGGAATGGGCGAACTTTGGTCTTCAAGGATGCTGGCCGCAATTTCAGAAGGTGGCCACTGGATCGACGCCCGCCAGGTACTTGTGGTTTCGGACGGAGAACTTGGGGTTCTGGTCGATTGGCAAAAATCGAAGGCGCAACTGGATCAGATCTTTCCGAAGGGGACTGGCCCAGTCATCGTCACGGGCTTTATTGCGTCGACTGAATCCGGAATTCCAACGACGCTGAAACGAAACGGAAGTGACTATTCAGCGACGATCTTTGCAAATCTATTGGACGCCGAAGACGTCACGATCTGGAAAGAAGTTGACGGGATCCTAAGTGCGAATCCAAAACTGGTTCCAGCTGCTCAGGTCTTGGATGAAATTTCATACGAAGAAGCGGCCGAACTGGCGTATTTCGGCGCGAAGGTCCTTCATCCCAGCACGATGGCGCCAGCGATTCGGAAGAAGATCCCCATCACCATTCGAAATTCCTTTGACCCGTCGAAACCTGGTACCAAGATTCATGGACAGGCAAAATCGAAGTACCCGGTCAAAGGATTCACGACCATTGATCAAGTCGCATTGATCAACGTCGAAGGGACGGGAATGCTTGGCGTACCTGGGGTCGCAAGCCGCGTCTTCACTTCGCTAAAGGAAGCCGGAGTATCTGTGATTTTGATTTCGCAGGCTTCTTCCGAACACAGCATCTGTTTTGCCGTGCCGGCGGATCACGCCGAAAAAGCGCGTGTAGCGGTTCAAAAGACATTTAGAAATGAAATTCAGGAAGGGCTGATTCAAGACATCGAAAAGATCGAAGATTGCAGCATTCTTGCGATGGTAGGCGACAGAATGGTCGATCAAAAAGGGGTCGCGGCTCGGCTTTTTCGAGACCTGTCCCGCGCGGGTGTGAACATCCGTGCGATTGCGCAGGGGTCGTCAGAAAGAAATATTTCCGTCGTGATTGGGCGCAAAGATGTCCCGATGGCCCTTCAGGCCGCGCATTCAGGTTTCACGCTATCTAAGCAGGTTATGCCCTTTACTTTGATTGGGCCTGGAAACATAGGTCTGACGCTTTTGAAACAGATTCACCAACAGTTAGATGAAATCGCTGTTCGTTTTTCTGTCATTCCAAAACTGGTGGCGATTGCGTCTTCTAAAGAAATGCTTCTTTCGCATGAAGGCATGAAACTGGATTGGGACTCGACATCCTGGAAAGGTTCAAAGGGAAAACAGCCACTGGACTTGGATCTGCTTTGCGCTCATTTGGCGGCTGAAGGTCAGCCGCATCCTGTGGTGATTGATTGCACGGCTGACCAGGGAATTGCGGATCGTTACCCTTCTTTCTTGGCCAAGGGTTTTCACGTGGTGACCCCAAACAAGAAAGCCGGGAGCGGAAAACTGAAACTTTTTAAAGAAATCCAAGAACAAGCCAAAAAGAAAGCTAGACACTTCTTTTACGAAGCCACCGTGGGCGCCGGGCTTCCCATCATGACCACGCTTCAGGATCTGATTCGAACCGGGGACCGGATTCACAAAATTGAAGGAATGTTTTCAGGAACTTTGGCCTATGTCTTTTCGCAGTTTTCAGAAAATCGTGTATTTTCAGAAGTCGTTTTGGATGCGAAAGCCAAGGGGTTCACAGAACCGGATCCTCGCGATGACCTTTCAGGAAAGGATGTCGCTCGAAAGCTGGTTATTCTGGCCCGGGAAGCGGGAATGCAGCTTGAAGTGGATCAAATCGAAGTTCAAAGCTTAGTAGCACCTGAACACGAATCCCTGACAGCTGACCAATATCTACAAAAACTTCCTGAAACGGATGCGACCTGGAAGACACAGGCTCGGGAAGCCGCCAAAGCGCAGCAGACGCTACGCTACGTCGGAAGTTTGGAAGTAAAGTCAGGGAAGGTTGAAGCTTCCGTTAAACTTCGAAGCCTTCCGAATGACCACCTTCTTTCGCAGGCGAAAGGGACGGATAATGTATTTGTGTTCACCACCGATCGATATCGCAAGCAACCGCTGGTCATTCGCGGACCGGGCGCAGGTCCGGACGTCACTGCAGCCGGCGTTTTTGCGGATTTGATCCGGCTGATGACCCAGACCGGAGGCGGAATCTGATGCGTTCGTTGAAGCCGGGTTTGATCGAAGTTTCGGCGTATGCTCCGGCGACGGTGGCAAACCTAGCTGTGGGCTTTGATATTCTGGGAATGGCGATCGATGGTGCCGGCGATACGGTTACATTGACCCGGTCCCAGGAAAGCGGAATACGAATTTTGGAAGTGAAGCCTGCAACCGGCCTGACTTTAGATGCAAGTTCCAACACCGCAACCGCCGGCCTTTTGGAAATGATTTCGGATCTTGGAATTGAATCAGGTTTCGAAGTCGTGATTGAAAAAGGAATTCCGCTTTCGTCCGGAATGGGCGGATCAGCCGCATCCGCAGTCGCCGGTATCGTGGCACTGAACGCCTTTCTAGAAAGTCCGGTAACGACCAAAGAACTGATCCATTACGCGCTGATCGGTGAATCCGTTGCCAGTGGATCGCGCCACGGTGATAACGTAGTTCCCGCGCTTCTGGGAGGTCTTCAACTGACCCGTTCCGTAGACCCGGTCGAAGTCTTGGAAATTCCACTTCCTGAAGCGGTTCATTGCGTGGTCGTTCATCCGTCACATCGTGTGGACACAAAAATGGCCCGCTCAATCTTGCGAAAAGAAATGTTTCTCAAGGAACACGTGCGCGCCGCCGCAGATTTGGCCACCTTGATTCATGCCTGCCACCGTTCTGATCTGAAGTTGATCGGGAAGTGTTTGCGCGACAACTTGATCGAGCCGCAGCGAATGGAATTGATTCCGGGATTCATGTCCGTGAAAAAGGCCGCGATGGAAGCCGGGGCACTGGGCTGTTCGATTTCGGGTTCTGGCCCTTCGGTCTTTGCTTGGTTTGAAGACATGGCTTCTGCGGAAAAAGCGAAAAACGGGATGATTGAAGCTTTCAAGGCTGCGGGGCTCAGCGCCCAAGGTGGAATATCCAAAGGTCGATGCGGAGGCGCGCGGGTGACCCGCCGTTTGTGATGACCGAATCGTTGAAGTGGTTCAGCACACGCGGTTCAAGGAATCCCTTCACGACCCGTGAAACCATTTCAAGGGGGTTGGCCCCCGACGGCGGACTTTTCTTTCCTTCCCATTTTCCGCATTCAAACGAAGTTGAACTGGCGGGTTTGGATTCATTTCCGGAAATAGCAGCTTTGGTTTTAGCGCCTTACTTTCAGGGGGATCCATTAAAGGAACAGCTTCCAGAAATCTGTCAGCAGGCCTTCAATTTTCCTTTGATTCTAAAGAAGTTGGATGCTCAGACTCGCGTGCTGGAACTTTTCCATGGCCCAACAGCAGCGTTCAAAGATTTTGGTGCGCGCTTCCTAGCCCAAGTCCTTTCACGAATTCAGCCTAGAACGACAATCTTGGTTGCGACTTCGGGCGACACGGGCGGAGCTGTCGCTTCGGCATTTCATAAGGTCAAGGGCGTGAACGTCGTCGTTCTTTTTCCGAAAGATCGAATCAGTCCTAGGCAGAAGCATCAGTTGACCGCCTGGGGCGACAACATTCTATCTTTGGAAATCGATGGGGATTTCGACGCTTGCCAGCGAATGGTGAAGGAATGTTTTCAAGACGAAAACCTGTCCCAGGATTTGAACCTTTCTAGTGCAAACAGCATCAATGTGGGACGGTTGCTTCCGCAAATGGCTTACTACGCGTGCGCGGGTACATGGTCGGTTCGAAGAATGGGCACGCCGCTTCAGCTTTTGATCCCATCTGGAAACTTGGGGAACGCTGTTGGGGCGCTTTGGGCGCAGCAAATGGGCTTTCCTGTTGGAAAAATCGGAATCGTGACGAATGCGAACGAAACACTGCTTCAGTACTTTAAAACTGGCGTCTATGAACCCAGAAAGTCAGTAGCCACTTTGGCCAATGCGATGGATGTGGGTAATCCAAGTAATTTTGAACGCCTGAAAGAAATTTTCCCAAGACTTGATTTGCTGAAGAAGAACGGAATTTCGTTTTTTTCTGTCGGTGACGAAGAAATCAGAAAGTCCATTCGGCAGACCTATGACCGATACCAAGAAATCGTCTGCCCGCACACTGCGACGGCAAGTTGGATTGCGGAAACCATCAAGCCGTTTCAACCGGTGACCTGGGTGGCTACAGCTCATGCTTCGAAGTTTGAAACAATTGTTGAACCTTCGATTGGACGGTCGGTTGAACTTGCTCCCCAACTGAAAGAAATCCTGAGCCGAAAACCCGTGTATGAAACGTTGGAATCGGATGTGGCTGCTTTGAAAAAGAAAATTCGACAGGCCTTCGGATAACGTCAAAAACTGCTCGATTGCTAGGCAGTTTTTTCCCTTAACAAATCTAAAAAGAACCACGATTTCCAGTGTTTGGACTGTAGTTAATCCGTGGATTGACCGATCGGTCCTAGGTAAAATGGAAGGGATGCCATTGGCCTTAGGAAGGGCGCTTCAGCAGCAATCAAATCAGTCACAGGGCCGACGGGCCCTGGGGATTCTTATTTCCTTGATGCTGACGCTGGCGACTTTCGGGTGCGCAAAAAAAGAAGAGCGGTCCGGGGTCTGTGTGAAAACGCTAGCCTCAGGGACCGGAGCAACGGGTTCCGGAAAAGTTTTTGCTGTCGATCCGATGGTGTCGTCTGGAAATTCTCTTTTGTCGCCGACATCGACCACGGTCGGAAATTTTTCAACTTCAGTCACTTTGCAAAACCTGACGGGCAAGGGCGTTCTTGAAGGAAGCTTTGTCACGGTGATTGATGGGCAAAGTTGCGAATTTGACTTTAATGCCTACAGTACTTCGAACGATTTTCAGTTTGATTACTCGAACAAGGCCTTTCAGGAAGTGACCGCTTACCATGCCGGAGATCGCTTTCGGTCAGAACTGAATTCAATCAATGCCCTTTTGCCGACCGGGTCCGAAACGATCGTGTCCAATTGCATGGACGAAGATAACGCCTATTACCAGCGCTACCAGCTTCTAGATGGTTCAATCTATGGGGAAGTTTGCTTAGGAAATTCACAGGAATCCTTTGGCGCGCATTATGCGGATGATTCCACCGTTGTGATCCATGAACTTCAACATGGAACGACTGGTAAGGCATATTCTTCGACCGAAGACTTAAACCAGTTGTTTTACGATGAAGCAGGTTCATTGAATGAAGCGATTTCCGATTTCATGGCGATGACCTTTTTGGAACCGCAGACGACGGGCTTCGATACCCGGATTTTTAGCCGCTGGGCTTTGGGTTCCTTCTTCGGAGCCGATAGTTACAACCGTGGCGGACACAAGTGTCCGGAATACGATGCGACTTTTCCGACTTGCTCGGGGTATGCGTTGGGAGCCGCGGGTTTTGATGCTGCTACTAACCGTGCCAGTTACGCATATCCGGATGGCCTAAGTTGGAAGTTTGCCAAGGATTTTACAGGACCAGGATTCTTGCAATCGGCATTTTATGGAAATCCGTCGCATGAACAGATTCACAACAATGCACCTTTGATGGCCGGTGCCCTTTACGACATGTACGACGGTTTGAAGGCCGAAAACGGCGGTAACCAGCAGATCGCTTTTCAGAAGTCAGCAAAGGTTGTGATTGAAGCGTTGAAGCTGGCGACAAAGCCAACTGTCAGCAATCGAACGCCCGTCACTTTCCGTTCTTTCGCATCGACGGTCAACACGACCGCCGGACTTTTGGGATACACAGCAGGCGAGCAAACGGCGATTACCAACGCGTTGACAGCGCGTGGTCTTTTGGGCGGATCAACTTTGGCGGCAAGCTGGGCTTCTGTTGGAACGGGAAGCACAGAAGCTGCCGGCGTGAAGATCGTCGACAATCCGAACACCTTGAAAAGCTGGATTGCTTCGGCCTTTGGATCAAACATGTCGGCGGTGGTCACGCACACGACCGCAACCGGTTTGAATAATCGCCTGAATGCCGGAGAAGTCGTCGCAATCTGGTTTGATATCAAGAACGATTCGACGATCACTGCCGGTGGAATCAATGTGAAGGCCCAGTCGTTAGATCCCGACGTGACCTTTTTGGATGGTCACTACAATTACGGATATATTTCATCGACTGAAGCCCAGATCATGTATTCGAAGATCAACGGTTCTGCAATCGTGACTGCTTTAGGTACTGGAACAGGCGCTTATTCGATCAGCACTGAAAATCGGTATTTCAAAACCAATCCGTACTATGCTTCGACTTACAGAACGGCTTTGTGGATGAAGGTCAGCAGTACAGCAAGTCCGAAGACAGTTACGATTCGTTTGACTTTGACGCCATCGAATGGCGCGACCACCACGGTGGACTTTCCGGTGACGATCTACTGATAAAACGATGGCGAACAAAAAAGCTTTGATCATCGGCTTTTTAGTTCTTTTGGTGGTGGCCGTAGGCGCCTATTTTGTGGTGGGTCACCGTTCACCTGACCCCTTGCCTTCGATTCCACAAGCTGATCCAAGCCCGATGACCGAAGTCGCGGGTTCGCCCATTCCTTCACCGGTGATTTCACCTTCGCCCCTTTCGGAACAAGACATCAAGGCGCCTTCTAGCAAGCGGATGCAGCAGTCATTTGAAAACGTAAAGTCTAGGTATGGCGCTGACCTTCAAGCCATGTTTTCACAAGACGGACGCGTGACACAGCTTCGGGGTCGTGTGCGCCCGGACCTAAAAGGCAAAACAGGTTTTTCAACCAAGGATCCAGGGCACGCGAAAAAGCTTGCAACCGAACTGATACAGTCCGCCCGTGACGCCTTGGGAATCACGGGGCGTTCACCCGTGGGTGATCCTTTGGTGCAGACAGGTGATATTTCGGCGCAGGTTTACTTCAGGCAGCTGTACGAGGGTCTGGTCGTTCAGCCCCACGGAACGATTACCGTCAACCTGGGGCCGTCAGGCGAATTGATTCAATTGGATTCGGATTATTTGCCTGGGGTTCGCGTGACCAATTGGGCATCGATTTCACCAGACCAAGCACTGGCTGCAGTTCCAAAGTTTGATGATGAAGATTCAGAATCCGGTGGAAAGTCGACGGGCCGAATTTTGGGTGGAAGCCTAATCGTTTGGGCCGTGCCTGGCACTGAAGCTCGAAAAGCTTACGAATACTATTCCAGTGGTCGCCAAGTCATCGTCGACGCGCAGACAGGAAAAGTGATTTCGACACGCGATCGGCGGATGCAGTAATTGCTGCAAATCACGGGGAAAACCCCAAAATGGTTTAAATTTGACACATTGCATTATGATTGATAATCCCAGCCCCAATGAAAAATTTTATGGGGTTTTGGGTAGTGGGTTTGTGTTTATCGTCTTTTGCCTATGGGCAGGCGCTTGACTGTACGGTGTCGTCAACCAAGACGTCACTGCAGGGGGATTTCAATGGATACGAACTGAACAAGTCGCCCAGCGCAGCTTTTGAAATTTCGTACATTTCGAATCACGGAGTCGCTTTTGACGGTTGGGCTTACATCGTTTACATGCGCCACATCAGCGGCTTTATACACGCCCAAGGGGTCAACATTTTCGATTACGAAGTTGAACGTGGTTACACGATCTACCATCGAAAGAATCAAAAGATCCGAGCCAAGATGGCACGCGCAGACAGTGTTGCTGAATATGAAGCCCTGAAGGCAAAGTTGGATCCTAGCTTGGATGTGTTTGTTCCCCCGACTCATGATCTTGTCGCGGCGATGTTGCGAAAGCTCAGACCTTGCGCGGAAATTTACGGACGCGAAAAGTAAGAACTACATTCGCTCGGGAACGGTGATTCCTAGCATTGTCAGGCAAAACACGATTTCGTCGTGGACCAGCTGACAAAGTCCTAGCCACGACGCTTGTTTTGCGGAATCGGTTTCGCGAAGGATGTGGCAGTCCTTGTAAAATGTATTGAACGACTGCGAAAGGTCGTAGCCAAATTGCGCTAAGTGGTGCGGTTCGCGCCCCGTAATTGATCGCGAAAACGCATCCGGAAGCTTTACGATTTCCAGCATCAGATTTCGTTCAGTAGGAACTTGAGCGGGGACAATTGCGCCCGGATTCAAACCTGCTTCGCGCGCCTTGCGCAAAATCGATTTAATTCGGACTGCGGCGTACAAAAGGTAAGGACCCGTGAAGCCTTCAAACTGCGCAAATTTCTTCAGATCAAAAACATAGTCGGATACGCGATTGTTCTTTAGGTCAGCAAACTTCAATGTCGCCATTCCCACTAAGCGGGCGATTTCTTGAACTTCATCGACTGGGTATTCCTTCGAAACACCAAGTTCGTTCAGCTTCGACCTGGCTTCGTCATTCAGCATCTGGATCAGGTCGCGAAGCTTCAGGACTCCGCCACTTCGGGTTTTAAACGGTTTGCCATCCGTTCCATTCATCGTTCCAAAACCCAGATGTTCAAGCTGCGCGGCCTTCGCTAATCCAGTCTTTGAAGCGGCAGTGAAGACCTGCTTGAAATGCATGCTTTGGCGTTTATCGACGACGTAAAGAATCAGATCTGCCTTTTCCTGATCGACCCGATACTGAATCGTTGCCAGGTCGCTGGTGTGGTACAAAAATCCGCCGCCGCTTTTCACCAAGATCAATGGCGGCATGCCCGGAGCCTGGCCTTCAGCAGTTTCTTCGGTGGGCGTCGCTTCTTCTTCGGAATCAGAATTCGCGACGGACTTGGATTCCGACAGCGGGATGATCAAAGCGCCTTGGCTGATTTCGGTGAAGCCGCCTTTTTTTAGCGATTCAACCATGGCCGGCATTTTATCTTCAAAAAAACTTTCGCCTAACCAGGTATCAAAAGTAATACCCATGGTCGCGTAGTCGCGCTTCAGATCAGCAACTGTTACGTTCACAAAGTGCTGCCAAAGCGCCTTGTAACCCTTGCGGCCTTTCTGAAGTTCATCGGTTACGCGAAGAACGTCGGCTTTGAATTTTTCGTCGGTCTTAAAACGGGCGGCCGCGCGGGGGTACATTTCTTCAAGGTCCGCCAGCGTGACCGGCGATTCTGCAGGATACTGACCGGAAAACGCGGCATCAAAATAGGGAAGCGATGGGTTCTTGGCCTGGACTTCCAAAATCAACATCCCCATCGGCGAACCCCAGTCGCCTAGGTGGTTGTCGCCAACGACCGTGTTCCCGTAGAACCGGAAAATGCGCTGAAGGGAATCACCAATGATTGATGACCGAAGGTGGCCAACGTGCATGGCTTTAGCCACGTTAGGACCGCCAAAATCGATCACCGTCTTTTCAGGCTTCGAATTCTTTTCAATCCCGTAGCGAGCGTCCTTGGAAACCGCAGCCACTTCACGCGCGATGAATTCGTCGGTCAAAGTGATATTGATGAACCCAGGTCCGGCAAGCGAAAGGGATCCATCCGAAGCAGGCAATAGGGCGGGCGCCACCGCAGCGACGATCTTTTGAGCGATTTCTCGGGGGTTCTTTTTTGCAGCTTTTGCGCAAGCCAAAGCGCCATTGCATTGGAACTGGCCCAAATCTGGGCGGTCAGAAACGATGACTTCGCCATAAGCGGGATCGAACCCCAAGTCTTGGAATGCTTTTTCAAAGATGCGGGTCAGTTTCTTTTTCATGGAAAAAGGTGCGAAACCTTTCTTCCGGCGTGACTGGTTAGCGCTTTCTTCAAATTTTCGCGCACCTTCATGGCGTTTTCCAGATGCGGACCCGTGGGTTTGGCGTGAAACGCGATTTCATCATCCGACGCTGTGCCGGCAAACGGCAGGGCTGTGACATCCGAAAAATCAAATTCCAACGCGCGCGCTTTTTGGATCTGAAACGCTCTTTGTGCGCGGTCAGAAAAAACCGTGTCGCCCGAATGAACTCGATCCCAGGTTTTCACCAGCCACTGGTGCATGTGATCGGGGCTCCAGAAAGAAAGTTCGCGGTGCGGTTCAGTTTCCATCGCCCAACGGCGGGCCTGGCGAATCAGTTTCAGAAACGGAACTTTCTTGTGACCATCCAGCGCGTGTCCGCCGCCCAAGTGATCGTTGTGAATTCGAATTTTGTGCGACCAGTTTTGACGGAATTCAGTGTGGTCCAGTCCGGTGATTTCCAGAAAACTTGCGGCAAAAGCTGAACAGCCAGCGCCTTCCAGATGCAACGGCCGATTGTGAAGTCCGTACGAATGGTACCCCAGTTCGTCGACATAGGCCGAAAGGTAGTTGCATGCGCGTTTCAAGACGCTGTCGGAAACCTTCAGTGACAGAACACTGATCTTGTCGGTGCGAAACCGCTTTTCGAACTGGGCTTCGACTTCGTCGGGGTGTTCCAGCAGGCCCGGAAAATTATGAAAGAAGATTCCCAGGCCGTAATGCTTCCGAAGAATTAAATGCAATTGGTCGGACGTGTTTTCTGTCACCATCCCAGTCAGGAACTGTCGTTCTCCGGCAGAATTCACGCCTTCAATATTGACGTGACCCAGTGGGTGAAGCGGCCGGGGCAAAAGCGAAAATCGATTCTTAAGGGCACTTAAGGCAAGGCGTCCCGGACTGGACCAGTCGGTTCCGTATGGGGATGGGAAGAAGTAAAAATTTAGCCTGTTGGATTCGCCACTTGGCATATACTGAGATTCCGATATCACTCAAACTTATGACTCAGCAAGTCTTTGAAAAAAAACACCATTGGTTCTTGGTCCGTGGCCTGGCCCGTGAGGCCGGTCATTGGGTTGATTTTCAGGCCCGGTTAAAGCGGGCATTTCCCCAGGCTGAAATCCATTGCTTGGACTTGGTCGGATCCGGGGTCCATCGCCATGAAACCGTACCCCTTTCAGTCGGAAAGTTCTTAGATATCAGTCGGGCCGATTTTCTAAAGGCCAAAAAAGGGTCCGAAGGCCCGGCATTCGTCCTGGGCATGAGCCTGGGCGGAATGGTGGTCATGGAATGGATTTCCAGATTCCCGGATGATTTTCAAGGCGCCGTCATGGTCAACAGCAGCGCCAAGACTTTCAGCCTTCCTTGGAAAAGGATGCATCCCAAATCCCTGTATGGGATTTTCCGGGCTTCACTTTCGCGAACTGCTGAAGAACGCGAAAAACGGGTCCTTCTGAACGTCGCTCGAAGTGAAAAAAGGCGTGCCGAAACGCTTCCGCATTGGATCAAGGTTCACGAAGAACGACCCATTTCCCGAACTGCGGCGATCCGTCAAATTCTGGCGGCTTCGCAGTTTGATCCGCAAGTTCCACCGCGGCATCCAAAAACTTTGGTGCTGTGTGGATTAGGGGACGAAATGGTCCACCCATCCTGTTCGGTCGCATTGGCAAAAGCGTGGGAAGGCGAACTTAGGAATCATCCATGGGGCGGGCATGATCTGGGTGTCGACGATCCGGACTGGATCGTTGAACAACTGAAAACTTGGAATCCGTTATGAACGTACTTTTTCATTGGATCACAATCACTTCGGTTTGGGCCACGACGTTTGTGGCGGTCCCTTTTTCGCAAACCGTGAAGGAAGCTGACACCATCGTGCGTGGAAAGATCGGCGATTCACATGTGGATTGGAGCAAAGTCGCCTTGGATGGCGAAGGTTCTAAGCGCATCTACACCTATTACGAATTGAAAGTGGACGAAGTCGTGAAAGGAAATCTTTCAAATTCGAAGTCTGTGATCATTCGCCAAATGGGGGGCGAAAAAGACGGGGTGGGGTTATCGATTCCGGGATCCGCAAAATTTTCGGCGGGTGAAGATGTGGTCGTTATGCTGGGACCCGCGCTATCGGATCAGACCCACGATTTGATGGGACTGATGGTTGGGAAGCTTCAGGTTGTTCGCGATGAAAAGGGTCAGGAAGTCTTGAAAGGTCCGGCCGTCAGCGGTGATTTCGGTGCCGAAGGTGTCGCATTGCACGGAGATCATCGCGACCCAGCAAAAACAGAACCCGTAACTTTGGAAGGCCTTCGGCGAATCGTGAAGGAAACCGTTGGATCTGGAACGGGCCAGGTCGCCCAGGTCAAAGAAGTGGCCCCCGTTGCAGCAACGCCCGCTGCCCTTGCAAGCGCAACCCCGAACGCAGCACAGACTGCGGAAGTTGATTCGCAAGATGACGGCTGGTCGAAATTGAAAAGTCCGATGGGATTTGGACTGGTCGCCCTTTTCCTGGTCGTTCACTTTCTTCGGCGCTTGGCCGTGAAAAAGAACGGAAAAAATTAACGAATCAAATAGACCGCTGCACCTGAAAAAGCCCAAGCGCTTGGGGCGCTATTACAAACGGAAGTCCCAGCCGCGTGGGTTTTCTTTTCGACCCTTAGGCGACCTTCTGAAATCAACTGAACCAGGAAGCTGTAAGTCGAAGTTCCCAGATTTGAATCGTAACAATAAATTGAACCATCCGCGCTGATGTTTTCCGGAGCGGCGTTCAGCTTTCCTGTGGTTTGCAAAGTGAACTTTACCAAAGCGGACGGATTCAGGGCCGCAATTCGTGTTGATATGACCGCTTTCGTTTCGCCTGCATAAGGATCGCGCGCCAGAACAAAAAAATCACTGGCGGTCGGATCAGTGCCGTTAGCGGGGCTTGATTCAAGCGTCCAGCGCCCCCGCGCCGTTCCCGTTAGGTCGACCTGCATGGTTCCACACTTCGGGGATTCGGTTGTGAAAGTCGCGCCATCCCCAATCTTTGATTCCAGCTGGCTGCGAATCGGCTCAGAAAACCAGCTCCAAGGGCAAAGCGTTCCTGAACTGGGGTTTCCGTAACGGGAAGGGTTGACGTAATCAGAAACACGGCTGTCTCGCATCCCAATGTCCATTGCTGGTGAATGCGGAGGAGTCCCAGTCGTTCCCAAAGTGGAACCCGCAGATACCGAAATATTCACGCGAACTTCGCAGTTCCTGACCGTTTCGTCGACGGTGCTGTATTCACTGCAGGTCAGGGTCCCCAGTTGGCTGGAAATCGCAGGGTCTAACGAAGACAGGTGGCCCAGGTGTCCGCCGACTTCTCGGCAAACGTCGAAGTAAACGGCATAGTCAGTGTAGCCCGGACGGGTGGGTGATGTGACGTAAGTGACTTCGCGAACCGATTTGATGATCAAGTTTCCGGGCGCCGTTACTGGAACGTTTGACGAATTCAACATGAAGCCGGTGTGGGCCTTGGGCAGTGGGCTTCCACCCACGGGTGCAAGTGTACCGATGGGTGCTAGGTACGAAATTGCCGAAGTGGGGACGGGCTGAACTGAAAAAAGATCACTGTCCGTACAAGCGGGAAGTGCTGCTTCTTCTGAATCGCCGTCGCCACGTGAACGACAAGAAGAGCTGCTGATCACTAGGGTCGAAAAAATCACCATCAAGAAAACAGGTCTCATCCGCTACCGATCGTCTATGGGTATCGTTGAAAACGCAATGGCCCTGAAAAATCTGCCTATCTGTGTCCCAAAAGGCGCCCCAAATTGGCCCCAAAACGTCCTCAAAAGATCCTAAGACCAGCTCAGGGTGCCAGAAAACGCTCATGGACCCGGGCCCGGCGGTTGCATTAAACTTTGGGTAAGGGCCCGACATGATGTCAGGCTCGGAAAGCTACGGTCCAAGGATGGATTTCTTGCGCGCTTCCGCATGGGCGTTCGCATTCTGCTTCGCCACTTCTTCGGCACACGCCTTCATCCCGTCACGCATGGGTAATGGAACCGCGATCAAACATCGCGGCACCGTCGCGCGCTTGGACCTTGCGGGAAATCCAAAGAATCAGTCGGGCCTGACCGATGCGCAAGTTTTTCAATCCTTTACACGACCACTTCAGCGTTGGAATGAGGCTGCCAACGGTTCGGTTGAAATTCGTTATTGGCAGGGAAGCGATTCTTCAGTTTTCGAACCCAATAGCGAATACAACGGAATTTCATCCGTCTATTTTTCTTCAAACGCCAACAGCGATCCCGGCTTGGGTTCTGGCGTGATTGGACTGACCCAGGTTTGGTACCGCCCCGACAGCGGAGAAATCTTGGAAACCGATATGGTCTTTAACGACCAAAATTACATCTTCAGCACAAACGTCCGCGATTCCAGCCAGCCGTCTTCGGGTTTTCCAACGGGCCGAGTATTTCTGGAAAACGTTGTCACCCACGAAATGGGACACGCGTTGGGACTTTCGCATAGCCCTTCGATGCAATCGACGATGCTGTTTGTCGAAGCGTCGCAACAAGCGTTCCTAGCTTGTGACGACAAAACAGCGATTCACCACTTGTATCCGTCGGGTGATTTCGGTTCTCGTGCCGGGATTCAGGGAAGCGTGATTTCTCAGTCAGGTGCGCCGATTTTCGGCGCCATGGTGACCGCGATTTCACGTCGTCGAGGCGTATCATTGGGGTCAGCAGTTACGGACAAATCCGGCTTCTTCACCATTTCTTCGTTGGAACCTGACACCTATTTTCTGCTGATCGAGCCTTTCTTGGCTAGCCCGACTGTTTTGTCAGACTACTATCGGGATGTTTCGACTTTGGTTTGCAGCGGAAAATCCTTCGGACGCTTCTTACTGACTGAAGCTGACGGTCTGACTCCGCGTTCTTTTGTGGCTCAGGCCGGAGAAACCAAGCCCGTCGGCGCAATCACGGCGGTTTGCAGTGGCGGCGCTTCTTGGGAAGCGACTTTTCAAACGGCATCAGGTGCGGCTGCGTCTTCTACGGCTCCGGTCATTTACACAGGACCCGGAACTGCGAATCCGGTCGGGGGCTTCGGATTTTCAAATGATGTCGGTCAGAATGCGACGACTTACTACAAAGTCAAAAGCGTCGCAGGTTCAGTTCGTTTTTCCGCCATCGGTTTCAGTCTGTATTCTGACCGCGGATTCCGTTTGAACCTGATCAATTCTTCGGGCGTGACGGTCGCCACTTCAGGCGCGAATCCTTCGTTCACCGGCGCATCCGGATTCCGAAACTGGGATGCGACGATCGTGAAGTCCGGCTTGCCGTTGGACGACTACACGATTCAGATCGAAGCGTTTTCGGTCGAATCGCGGGCCTATCCTGCAAGCTGGCCGTTGGGCGACCAGACTTCGTTTCTGATTCTGACAGGAAGTCTGAATGAATCTGCCGGCGCTTTGGTGTCGTCACTGCCGGAAAATCCTAGGTGTGAATCTGCGGATGCGACGACAGCGTACGTAAGTCCCGATGGCTTGCCGCCGCGAAAAGACACTTCGTTTACGCCAAAGACCGGGTTCTGCGGAAGCGTTCGCCAAATTCATGAAAACGGTGGACGCTACACCGACAAAAAACTGCCGCCTTGGGCTTTGAAGATTCAGACAATTGAAAGCCCAGTACTTCAGGCCCATCGTCATGCCGCCTGGTTGAATGCCATGGGCTTCTTCTTGCCTTTGCTTTTGGCGATGCTTTGGACTCGATCCCGGGCGTTCCGGGCTAGAATTCGGAATCGCTTCGCGTTACGCTTCTTTCATGACTAGAAAAATCTCGACCCTCGTCTTCGTGATTTCAGCGATCGCTCTGTCCCAAATGCCGCAGGTCATAGCGGCGTTGAAACCTGAAAAGGTTTACCTTGCGGAAAATCGTCCGAAGAAAGTTTTCATCGACGATGGATTGATCACGGGCGGTGATCGAAATATTGATGCGGTGATTTTGAAAGATATTCGTCGTGCGCCAAATCAGGGTTTCGAACGGTGGGTGATCGACCTGGAAGGATTTCAAAACGGAGAAACCGTCGCGATCCCCAGACCGCCGTACTATCAAGTCGCGGTGAACCCCGAAGAAAAGCGGATGGTTTTCACCATCTTTGGAAATCCGAAGTTCAACTTCAATTCCAAGAAAGTTTTGGCTTCATTTAGAAAAAGCCCACTTGTGTCATCGCTGGAACTCTTCCCAAAGCTTGAGGAGCAGAGCTGGACCTTTAGCGTCAATTTGAAAAAAGGGGTCCCAGTTGAGGTATTTGAACTATCAAACCCCGTTCGGATCATTGTCGATCTGAAAACCGGGAAGTAAGATTGTGATAAGGAAATACCTATGACCTATAAACAGATTTTATCTGGGCTTTCGATCGTTTTGATTTCTGCAGCTTTGGGTGCAGGTTGTTCGAGCGGACCCGAAGTGAAGAAGCAGGCGTACGCATCGTCGCCCAACTTTCGAACTTTTGAATACGAACTTCCGGTTGTTTGGAAGGCTTCGCTTCGTGCCTTGAAAGACAACAAGATCGTCGATCGCGAGCCTGAAGACGACAACCCGGTCGAACTTAAAAAGTTGACTGAAGCGTCGCTTGAAACCGACTGGATCTATTCGCAGTCGCGCGACAAGTACCACGAATATAAAGTCAACGGATCACCCCGGCGTAAAGCTTTGCAGGTGCGCCTGAAATACAAGCTTTCTCTGAAGACCACGATGGGCGGCACGGAAGTCAAAGTGGGATTGAAAGAAGAATTGGAAAGATTGAAGGAAGATGGATCTTCACGTGGCTATGATTCGGTCGAAGACCCCGATTCTGGCCGTGCAGCTGAAATTTTGGACCGTATCGGGGCCGGAATTCTTTCGGCGCCCAATATCTAGGGCCTAATTCCCCTGAACCACAGGGGGCTTGACACATCGCGTATAACGCTGATATCGCCCTGCCATGGCATCCAATCTATTGGCAGTACTGGTCTTGGCATTGATGGCTTTTTCTTCGTATGGGCAAACCCCGGCGGTCGTTAAGGGTATTGACCAAAAAGGGACCTGCGAATTCAAAATGGCCAATACCCCATCCCCTAAGGAATCGGGATACCCCTATGTCCTTCGCGAATGGACCAGTTGGATGGAATCAGGGCGTGACGTCACGGTCGACGAATGCATTCGGACTACCCTGGAAAACCGCCGTAAAGACCCTTCCTTTCAATTTGACGACAAAGTCATGTACCGATTTAAAGTCGGTCGCAAGGTGGTCGCCAAAGGCGCTTTTTATAATCGTTAACTAGCTGAAATTAAAAGAAATTAATTCCAGACTAAATAACTCATAAATTATTTGCGCATAGCGTTAAAATCCGCTAAAAGAAGCCCCATGATGCGCCACTTAGTCCGCTCTATTTTGGGGCTGATTTCACTTTTTGGGTTCATGTCCCAAGCACATGCGGTCGGGTTACCCCCTTTGGTCGCTGGACAAGATATTGTGGCGTCGGAAATCCGTGAACGCGCCTTTGGCGGTGCTGCCATTAGCCGTAAAACCAAGGATCAGGCTCGATTCCTTTGCGTTGAATACAACAGTTCAACCGGCAATTGCGCGATCTACCAATGGATCCTGCTACGCCGCCACGAAAAGGGCTATTACGTGGTCGCAAATTCTGCCATTCGGACCCAGCCGGCGCCGGCGACTCCGGATGTGATGGCGGCTCAGCTGCTATCGACCCACGAATACGGCGAATTGGTTGTTGATCGAAAATTACTTCGCACCTTTGAAATCATTGAACTTTGGAAAACCTGCGTATTCGACAAGTGCAATATACCCGCCCCATTTGTGGTCCTAAGCATCGCTACGGTGCCTGCACAGTTCGTGGCTGACGTGGCGACCATCCCTGCGAAATTCATCGCGAATCGCATTCACCGAATGCGCCTGAAGGGCAAGATTCGCAGATTCCTGCGTTCGATCCGAGACAATGAAAAGAATGAGGTTTTCAAGTTCGATCAGAACGTCTTTGAATACTCGATGCCGATGCTCGGAATCTAATTTCTTGCCAGACCTAGATTCAACACCATCTTAGGGATAGGTGAGGAGCTTCTATGTCAGACAACGATTCGGGCTTGGGTGAAAAAACTTCAGATGACGTGCAGGTCCGTGCGGCCGTGCCGGTGGGGTCACTGGTTCTGCCGGATCAGGTCCTGCCGCCCAATCTTTTCGTTCTTCCCATTCAATCAGCAGTCGTATTCCCGACTTTGATGGCCCCGGTATTGGTTCAGAACCCGCGCTTTGTAGCGACCGTTGAAGAAGTTGTCGCACGCAATCGAACCATCGGTCTTTTGATGACCCGGGATGACATCGAAGTCAGCGACAAGCTGAAAGAATCCGAACTTCACGATGTCGGTGTGGTCGTAAAGATTCTTAAGCGCCTGAAGATGCCCGACGGATCTGTGAATCTTCTGATTCATTCCGTAAAAAGATTCAAAGTTAAGAAATTCCTGTCCAATCAACCGCATTTCGTCGCCGACCCGGAATACCTGGATGATGTAATTGAAAAGTCCAACGAAATGGACGCGTTTTCACGCGCCGCGATTTCACACGTTAAAAAGCTTTCGGAAGTGAATCCGTTTTTTACCGAAGAAATGCGTTTAGCCATGATCAATGCACCTAGCCCAGGCACGGTAGCTGACTTGGTCGCCTTTGCGCTGGCGCTTCCGAAGAATGATGCCCAGGACTTTTTGGAAACGCTGAATGTGAAAGAACGTTTCGAGAAACTTTTGATCCACCTGCGGCGCGAACAGGATGTCGCAGACCTTCAAAAGAAAATTTCCGACGAAGTGAACGGAAAGATTTCAAAACTTCAGCGCGAATTCTTTTTGAAAGAACAGCTGAAGAGCATCAAAAAAGAATTAGGTGTTGAAGAAGACGGCAAGGACAAGAATTCCAGAAGCTTTCGCGAGCGCATTGAAAAGGCAGAAATGCCCGAAGACGTGAAAAAGATCGCCTTCGAAGAGCTGGAAAAGTTCGAAACCATCAGTGAACAGTCGCCTGAACACAATATCCTTAGAAATTATTTGGAACTTCTTTGCAGTCTTCCGTGGGGAATCGAAACGGCAGACAACCTGGACTTAACCCATGCGCGCAAGATTTTGGATGCCGATCACTTTGGATTGGAAAAGGTGAAAGATCGAATCATCGAATTCTTAGCAGTGCGAAGGCTGAACAAAAGTCCCAAGGGTTCGATTATTTGTTTAGTCGGACCGCCTGGGGTGGGGAAGACTTCGATTGGTAAATCTGTAGCCCGGGCCTTGGCTCGGCACTTTTACCGCTTTTCATTGGGCGGTATGCGCGACGAAGCCGAAATCAAGGGCCATCGCCGAACTTATGTGGGCGCACTGCCCGGAAAAGTTTTGAACGCAATGAAGCGTGCGGGAAGCAAGAATTGCGTTTTGATGTTGGATGAAATCGACAAATTGGGTGCGAGCTTTCAAGGCGATCCAGCTTCGGCCCTTTTGGAAGTTCTGGACCCCGAACAGAACCATGCGTTTTTGGATCACTATTTGGACGTGCCCTTTGACCTTTCTAAAGTTCTTTTCATTGCCACTGCAAACAACCTTCAATCGATTCCGGCCCCGCTTTTGGACCGAATGGAAATCATCGAACTGCCAGGCTACACACTTGAAGAAAAAGAAGACATCGCTACCCGCTATCTTCTACCAAAAGTCCTTCAAGAAAATGGGCTGAAGTCGGGGCAGATTCGCCTGGAAAAGGCGACCTTGAAGGCGTTGATGACGGACTATTCGCGCGAACCCGGACTTCGAACGCTTCAACAACTGATGAACAAGATCGCGCGTAAAGCGGCTGCGAAAATTGTGATCAGCCAGGAAGATCGCGCGAAGATGACCGCTAGAATCGTCATTAAACCTGACGACCTGGCCACTTGGCTTGGACCTAAGCGTTTCTATAACGAAGTAGCGGAACGGATCACGGCCCCAGGCGTGGTGACGGGGTTGGCCTGGACAGCGATGGGTGGTGACATCCTGTTCATCGAAGCCCAGGATATTCCCGGCAACGGACAATTGAAGATCACCGGTCAGCTAGGCGAAGTGATGACCGAAAGCGCTGCCATTGCTTACAGCTACGTCAAGAAGCGGGCTGAAAAAGAACATGGCGTTGATCCGGAATTTTTCAAAAACCGCGACATTCACATTCACGTTCCCGCCGGTGCTATTCCAAAGGATGGACCATCGGCCGGGGTGACGATGGCTTCGGCGATCCTTTCCTTGATCACAGGTCGAATTTCAAAAGCTAGGATTGCAATGACCGGTGAACTTTCCTTGGTCGGCAAGGTCCTTCCCGTTGGGGGCATTAAGGAAAAGATCCTGGCTGCGAAGCGGGCAGGAATTCACACAGTCGTTCTTCCGAAGTTGAATCAGAAGGATTTGACTGAAGTGCCCGAACAAGCGCTTCAGGGAATGACGATTCATTGGGCCAGCCAAGTCGACGAAGTTTTTAGCCTGGTGTTAGAACCGGCCGCGCAGAAAAAAAAGAAGAAGTCCGGCAAGGTGATTCGAACCCATTCAAAGAATGTGCGTGATTCAAAGTCGGTCAATTTAAGGCGCGTATAAGTAAAGCGGGACCCAAAGGAAGCCGGATTCCTGGGTCATGCTTGCGCCGACATAGAAATCCATTCCGAAAAGTTTTTCCGGAATCACGGTTTCGTAAATCACTTCGCCGGCCTTTTCCATGTCCAAGCTGGCTTGGGTAAAGCGTTTTAGAACTTTGTCACGTACGATGCCGTCGGCAAAACCGAATCGGACGCCCTTTGGATCCACTACGATACTTTTCAAGTCGATCTTTTCTTTTGTGACTTTCAGTTGATCCGCAAACTTGTCGATCTTCAGGACCAAATCAAACTGAATGTCCAAGGCTCCGTGTGTCGCAAACCAATCCCAGTCGGATCCAGGCACAGGAACTGGAACCGTGGTGGGGATGGGGTAAATGACTGGAACGGGAACGACTCTTCCACGATCCAGCTTGTATTTGGCATTGATGCGCATGACCGCACGATCAGGTCCCAAGCGACCATCCAGCAGGATGCGCGGGGCTTCATTCATCACGATGAAAAAGCCGCCACCGATCGGAATGCTTTTGTTGTAGCCGCGATCGAATGAAAGTCGCAATGCACGATTCAATAGGGCTTCATTCACGGACACCCACGCTTGGGGTGCATTCTTTCCTGTCGTCGTAACAGATCTAGGGATTTCCGGACGTTTCGACGGAAAGCGCGAAATCGGTTGCGTCGTTACCGATGCGACCGGATCGTCAATTTGGGTTTGGGCACTGAAGTATAGCGCTTCACTTCTCCAATCGAAGATTCGCTCGATTTCGCCAGGGAAAATTCGAAAATCAAAAGGGACATCCTTTTCGGTTTTCAGTTCTTTTGCGGGTTCACCGGGTGCCGGAAAGGCGAAAGGCTTCATGTCCAAGAAGCTGGCCAGCTTGGCTTCGGCCATTTCGTTCAGCTGTTCATGAAGTTCATTATTGATGAAACCTGCCGCTGCTGTGTGAATTGCTTTGATCAAATCGGGTTCTATTTTCTGAATTTCACGATTCAATCCCGCCTTGCTGAGCAAAATTTTCGTCGGGACATCGTTTGGATCGGTTGGATCCGATAACGTCAATGCAATTTCAGGTAGTTCAAGCTGTCCGAAGCGAAGATCCAGAAGAACATTCGCCAGGTTCGACCTTCCCGGGAAAAATTCGACGGAAACTTTCCCGTCTTTCGAACGCAACACGAAAGGAAGGTTGATGGTCAGGGGCGGAGAAAATGAAGGCATGACCATGCTTGGATCGTTAAGACCCAAAGGGTTCAAAAAGGCATTTGCGCGGTCTTCCACGCGAATCTTTTTCACATCGACACGGGCCGACTTGATCGAGGCCACGAATTCAAAAGCCATGCTCGCAGGACCCGAACGAAGCGTAGCGGCGGGATCCAGTTGAAAGCCCAGGCGATCGAATTGCAATTGGTATTCAAGGCCTTGGACTTTGAACGAAATCAACGGGGCTTTGACCTTAAAGCCCTTAAGCCATGCGCGAAACAGGTCACAAAAAACTTCGAAAGTTTCGGCAGCTTTTTCACCGCCTTTTCTTCCTGCCAGCATCTTTTTAATGCGCGCGACGGTGAACGGCGTCGTCAGTTTTTCAGAAATTTCGTCAACCCTACCCTGGGAAAGGTCAACGTCCATGGATTTCAAGATTGTTTGAATCGATTGAAACAAGGTGTCCTGCCCTGACTTCGTCAGAAAGATCCCAACAGAATGGGGAATCGGCTTGGACCGAGCAGGCGGTTCCGCCTTCGCAAATTGCGAAACCGGAACCGCTGCCAGTGCTGTGCTCAGAAGCAAATGAAGAGAAAAGCGATTCAAACGCATGTAACCTACTGTTCTTTAGAACTTGTACATGACTGCCGAGCCGATGGTGACAAACCCTTGAGGGTCAGCCGCCAATTTGCTCATTTCATCCAGTGGGAAAAAATAGGTCGCGTCTGGGCGATACAGTTCCTGCGGAAGCGTGTCGCAGCTTTTTCCGTCCAAGCGTGGATCCTTAGGAAGGACCTTGGTTTCCGGGCTGCAGATGAACATTTCTGGACGGTTCGACGGGTGAACAAGAACCACCAAGTGACTTGCGATGTCCGCGCCTGAACGCATGACGGTTGCAGCCTTGACTTCGATGGTTTCGGTCGTTGGGTCGACTGCCGTCACGTAAGTCGGTTGAGCAACCGCAGAACCTTCCAGCTTAAATGGCAGGACCGTGCGGGTCTTCAGATTGTGTCCCGGAACGCCGACGGCGGCTTCACGGCCAGCGACATAGAATACCGAAGCCGATTTTCCAGAGGATCCTGGTAGCTCGACGCGGATTTTTGGAACTGCGCGAGCCAGTTTCGAATTCAGTGAGCTTTGTGCCATCGCCAAGCTTCCCAGGCTTGCAAGGCCCAGGCTCAGCGCCGTCACGAATTGAGTCATCGTCTTCTTCTTCATCTTTTTTCTCCTTTTATTTCCAGTTCTGACACGTTTCATAATTTTTAGTCCCTTAGGTTGAAGTGCAGGTAGATGTACCCGTCACTGACTTTGAAATGGTCTAGGTTAAGCGGAATCCCGTAGAACGATTGTGGGATCATCACTTCGTTTGAAAGCAAAGTTTCTGTTTCGGCCCAAGCGCGGTTGGCGGCTTCCAGTTTCTGCAGAATGGTTTTACGAACTTTCTTTTTGAAACCTAGGTTACGCAAAGAATTTGGATTGATCCAAAGTGAAGAAGTGTCGACTGAATGTTGAACCAGTTTCACTGCGTTTCCAGTCTTCTTGATCTGGACGTTCAGCTTGAAGCGCATGTGCATGGGGTTTCGGACGGCCAGGCTTCGCGTCAGGAAGTCTTTGACTTCGTAATTCGCATCGATGGTCAATGCAACTAGGTCCGACTTCTTTCCCTGTTCCAGAATGACGGCTGGGGCAGACACCAGCTTAATGGTTTCGCCGTCACCGATCGAAATATTGTCGAAGTATCCGCGAAGAAATGAAAGCTGAAGGGTGCGATTGACCAAGGTTTCTTTGATCGCAAAGGATAGATCTGAATTCAGCGCATCTTCGTCAAAGGCATGGTCTGCAGTTCCCTTTCGGGCTTCTGGAAGCGGCGTCTTGATTCGAATGGGGTCGTCGATGTTGGCGGAAAGGTCAGCGATGATCAGGTGATCTTTAGTGGTAGTCAGACCTGAAAGTTGAATTCCGAAGCGGTACTTTTCGTCTTTTTCATTCAATGCACCCGGCGGATCCATCGTGTCGACTTCAGGGTCGTTAGGATTGTAGCCCTGCTTCACTTCGTGGTTCATCTGTGAAGCCAGCTTTTCGTCCACGAAGGCCTTTAATGAATTCTGAAGCGCTTTCAAAAGTGAATTCTTGTGTTTGTCGATGAAGGTGCTGATTTCAGAAAAGTCCAAGCGACCTTTCGCGCTGCCCACGCCCAGGTCCACCTGCGGGGTCAGCAGTTGAACTTTCTTTGGAAGTTGAAATTCAACCGTGTCGATGTTGGTTTCTAGACTTTTAGCCACGACATCGATCGTCCGGTCTGCTGCGGACACGCCGATTTCAACCGGGATCCGCAAATAAAAAGGATTCGTGTTTGGGACTTTTGAAAAGGCGAATTCGTTGATTCCCCAAGTACGAAGTACTGGGTTTGCCTGATCTTTCAGCCGAATCTGGGTTGCGGAAAGTTCGAATTCTGAAAATTCCATCGAAGCGATCAGGGTCACAGATCCGTTCCCAGGATTCGCGTCCATCTTTGCCCAGTCGGGACGAATTGAAAGGCGAGTGTCGCCGTAATACATCAGTTCGTTGATGTGGATGTTTGGGACCGAGGGCTTGAGGTCCAGTCCAATCGTCAGAAGATTGATTTTTGAAAGAAGCTTCCGGAAGGCGTCGCTTTCGGGTGATTTTTTCTTCGCGGCACTTTCCTTAAGAAAGTCGTCAAACGTGAAGTCGATTTTGTCGTAAATCCCGGCGTCGATCGCGATCCCGTTCCCGGCCAAAATCGCGCCTAGGTTTTCTTCAAAGTACTTTTGTCCCGAAGGCGAAATGGAAATCGCGACGGCTTTTTCCATTCGGGTTGGGTGCTTTTCAGAAAAGGTAGCCCGGGCCGGGTGGGCCACAAGAATGGCAGCAAAAGTGCTGATGGCTACGCGCACGAATGGAAGTTTCACGCCGGAAGAAATACAGTTTCCGACTAATTAAGTCAACTATAGAAACAAAGAAAATGGGCCGATTAAGCCCATGATCTTATTGAACTTTTAGTGATCCATGGCCGGCATTTCTTCTTCCGGCGATTCATTTTCCATCGTTGGGCGTACGGCGCCTGCTGCGATTTCCCGCAGGGCGGTAACGATGATGCGATTTTTGCTTTTCACTAGAGGGTCTGAACCCTTGTAAAGCTGGCGGGTTCTTTTGGTCGCCAGGTGGACCAATTCATACATATTATCGACGTGAGTCAGGCAATCTTCGATGGTGACGCGTGCCATTTGAGCTCCTTAAAAATGAAATGAAAGTCTCTGTTACCTGTTTTTTTAAGACGAATAAAGTCTTTCGATCTGATCTCGGTGTTTTTCTAGAATAACTGCTCGTTTCAGCTTCAAACTAGGGGTCATTTCACCCGAAGCCACCGTAAAGTCTTGTGGAAGGACCGTAAACCGCTTGATGGATTCAAAACTGGCGACTTGCGAATTCACCGAATCAATCGACTTTTGGACCAGGGATTCAATCTTGGGGTTCTTGATCAGCTCGGAATACTCGCTAAAAAGGATCCCTTCTTGTTTGGCGTACCGAATCACGGATTCTTGATCAAGGGTGATTAACGCGGTCAGGTAATGTTTCTTGTCGCCATGAATATAGATTTGCTGAATGAAGGGCTGGGCCTTGGCTAGCTTTTCTAATTTCTGAGGGGCGACGTTTTTTCCGCCGCTGGTGACGATCAGGTCCTTCTTGCGATCGGTGATGTGAACATAGCCTTGTTGATCAATGTGTCCGACATCGCCGGTATGAAGCCAACCGTTCTGAAGCGACTTCGCTGTTTCTTCTGGGGACTTGAAATAGCCCTGAAAAACCTTTCGCGACTTGACCATGATTTCGCCGTCTTCGGCGATTCGAAGGCTGACTTCAGGCAAGGGTCGTCCGACGCTGCCAAAACGATGAAATTCGGGGGTATTGAAACAAACTGGCGCACAGGTTTCGGTCAATCCATATCCTTCTAGAACCTGAACCCCGATGATTTCAAAAAGTTCGCCTAGTTCGCGATTCAACGGGGCGCCTCCGCAGATTGCGACGCGAAGCCGGCCCCCCAGTTTCGCACGGACCGAAGCGAAAACGGTTTTCAAGGCGACGTCGTAAAGACCCTTTTCAATGGGATTAGGCTTCTTACCGTTCCAGATTTTGTTCCAGTACGAAAACCCCAGCTTCATTGAAGCTTGGAATGCCCTTTTCTTGAAGACCGAAGCCCGTTCGGTTTGATTTCGGATTCGAACCCAGATTTTTTCAAAAATCCGCGGGACTGCAAAAAGAATCGTCGGAGAAACTTCCTGAAGCGTAGTCGCTAAAGTTTCCATGTTTTCGGAATACACTTCCTGCCATCCGAAAACGTAAGTCGCCATCGATTCAACTTTGCCCATGATGTGCGAAAACGGAAGGAATGCGACCAGAACTTCCTTTTCAGTGGCGATGTCTTTCGCAAAAACGGCTGCGCAATCTTCAAGCGTCGACATCAAGTTGTCATGGGTCAGAAGGACGCCCTTCGGAGTTCCGGTTGTTCCCGAAGTGTAACAGATCGTGATCAAGTCTTCGGGCTTCGCTTCTTCCAAGCGTTTTTCAAAGCCCTTGGGGTCTTTCGCCAATTCGTGGCGGCCTTTGGCTTTCAATTCTTCAAATGTATGGATGCGGTGACGTTCAGAAGCAGGAAAGTCTTCGGGTCCCAATTCGGGATCCAGGACGACAATTCCTTTCAAGTCCTTTTCAGGCAGAATCTTTTCAAGCTGCTTTTGATCTTCGACAAAGATCACTTTTGAATCCGAATGTCGCACGATGTAGCTGGCTTCAGCCACGGTGCTTGACGGGTAAATGGGAACGGTAACGGCAGATGCACCTAAAATCGCCATGTCGGCCAAGGGCCATTCGTAACGGGTCGACGACAAAAGTGCGACACGGTCTGTGCTTTGTACGCCCAGCGACCGAAGGCCTTGCGAAACCAACTGACATTCGGAAAAAAATTCGCTGAAGGTCACTGGAAGCCAGGTTCGGTTCGGATGCGCGGATCCGGCTTCGCGATACTGGGTGCGGTAACTGAATCCTACGACGTTTGGGGTCGCGCGGACGCGATCCAAGAAAGTTGCTGAAATGGTCGGTCGAAGAAGAATCGGCACCGCTTAGCCCTTTCCTCGCGACTGCTTACTTTTCATGCTTTGAGCAATTTCACGGTCCTGGGACTTCTTCTTGATGTCCTGTCGTTTGTCGTACTTCTTCTTGCCCTTGCCCAAGCCCAATTCCACTTTTGCCATTCCTTTTTTGAAGTACATCCGCATGGGAATCACAGTGATTCCGTCTTGCGTGATCGCTCCGAAAAGCTTTTCGATTTGATGCCTTTGCAAAAGAAGTTTTCTTTTGCGAAGCGGGTCATGATTCCAAATGTTCCCGTGAGAATAGGGTGCGATATGAGCGTTCGAAAGCCAAGCTTCAAGCCGTCCTGCGCCTTTTCGCCCTGAAATTTCAACGTAAGCATCGCGTAAATTCGGACTTTGCGATCGCAGACTTTTGATTTCAGTTCCTGTCAAAACCATGCCGGCTTCGACGATTTCCTGAATGAAGTAATCCGATCGTGCATTCGGATTGGTTGCGATCAGCTTTTCACCTTCAGCCATGGGTCGGTTGCGCGATTCCAAGGCTAAGGATCATTCGGAACGCTTCCTCGACTTTTAGGTGAGAATCTTTCACTTCGGATTCGTGGACCAGAAGGTGAAATCCCGATGTGGGGTTGGGGGTCGTCGGAACGTAGACATTCAAATAACCGTCGCCCAAGGCAATTCCTTTTGCAGGTGCCGTCACAAACGCGATCGCCCAAGTTCCCTTGCGGGGGTATTCCAAATAAACGACCCGTGAAAACTGCTGACCTTTTCCCGATGCAATCGTGCGAAGCAGTTGGTCTAGCGCACTGTAAACACTTCGAAGAACGGGAATGCGCTGAATGACTTCAGCAATCAGCGCGAAAACTTTTTTTCCTAGGTATTGCTTGGAAGTCCACCCGATCAGCGAAATCAAAAGCGCCAGAACCAGAAAGATCACGATCCCGATCAGGTAGTTGACGACGTCGGCGATCTGTTCGTGTTGAATCAGGTTTTCAGGGCGATAGTCAGATGGGATCCATTCGCGCAGTCCCAGCACCGCGGCGCCAGCAGAAAAAACCATCCAAGCGATTACGCCCAAAGGAATGACGATCATCAGCCCTGCGATCAGATTGCTTCGTAACAGCGCGCGCAGATTGGGAAAGGGTGAAGGCTTAGGATTCCACATCAAATTGGGTCTACAGTTCTGGGCGTTAGATCTGAAGCGTTAGGCTTAGACCTGCCCCGAAAAGCTTACCACCGACTGTATAGCCGGGCGACCCGATCTTTGACCCAGCCGCCCCGACTTCGTTGCCCGAAGTTTTCGTCACCTTTTCCGAAACCAAAGACTGGTACTGGACGTGGAAGTCTAAGGTATATGGTGCGTCAAATTCTAGGAATTTTGCCCCGGTGAAGCCGGCGCCAGCTGAAATCGTGTGACGGGATGGGTCGAGAAGGTTGCCTGCTCCGGAAAGGGCCCCTTGGGCGATGATTCCTGGGCGGTATGCGTATCCGCTTCGAAACGTCCACTTGGGACGCTTCCATTCCAGACCCAATCGGGGAATGACGATGTTGCGAAAATCAAAGGCGGGGTTCTTCGAAGGATTGACCACCACGATGCAGTTTGAACTGCATTCGATGTTCATGGCTGAAGGTTCGAATTTGTCCCAAAACTGCACATCCAGCTGCGCAATGGTCGTCAGGGTGTCGGTCAGCTTCAGGGTCTGCGCCAATTCGATGGACATGGGGTCATACGACATGGCGGCCGCAGCTTTAAGATTGAAGTCCAAAGCACCTAAGCTTCCCAGGACTCGGGCGCCTGAATTCAAAGTGAAATTGATGTCGGATGTCCGTGGAAATCGAAAAACTAGACCTGTGGCCAGCTTCGCGCTGGGTTCCCAGGCCGCCCCTACATAAGGTTGAAGCAACGGCTTCATGCTGGCTGAAAAACGCATGGCCGAAGGATTGCTGCCCGATTGGCTTAAAAGGACGTTTCCGTTTCCGGTCAAAGAATAGGCAACTTGCCCTCCGAAACCGACCGAAAAGCTGGAACTAAGCGACCGAGCCGCACCCAATGCAATCTGCGGTCTTTGTGTTCGCGAGCGGTGCAGGATGTATTCAGGAACGTAGGCTTCGCCTGAATCTGAATAGAACATCTGAAGCGTCGGGATGTACGCAAAGATTCCGGCGCCCCACTTCTGATTTTCACCGAAACGGTAGTTTGCCGAAAGAATGGTTCCTAGCGTGGTTTTGTAATCGTTATCGACGTTTCCGACGATTGTCGGAGTCGAAGTTCCAGTGGCATAGTCATTTGCAGTCACGACGTTGTTGATCGGATCAAACGACGGAACCAATGAAACGACGCTGAACTGAAGTTTTAATCTTTCAGTCCGGTTCGATGATCCCGACAAAAGCGCGGGATTTGAAAGCGCAGCCGTTTGGGATCCCGGTCCTTGAGCTGAAATCCCCGCCATGGCCGCAGATGAAGAACTGGCCCCGACGTTTTCCAGTAGATTGCCCCAAGCCGATGTTGTGAAAGTCAGTCCTAAATTCAGGACACCAAGCAGTCGAACCAGTTTTTCCATTCTTCCCAGCTTAGAGCCTCGGCGCGCTTCGTGCCAGGGACCTGTGACTTTTCTAGTGCAGATTTCCATGGGCCCGTCGACGGCAACCCGCCGCGCAACATTTTGCGGCGGTGCTGAAAGGCGACGCGAAGCAGGTCTTCCCAAAGACGAGCACCTTCTGGGTTCTTCTGGGGGTCCGTTCCCGGGATCAGGGGTTCTGACCTAGGTTCAAGTAGGATCACTTCGGATTGAACTTCTGGCGGAGGGACGAATGCGCCCGGGGCGACCGAAATCAGCTTGGATACCTTCCAAAGATTCTGGGAAAAAAGACTGAGACTTCCCCAGGCCTTGGTTCCGACTTCCGCCCGAATCCGCTGTGCGACTTCCGCTTGAAACATCAGCACCATGAATCGGATCTGATCGGGATGGTTGGCAAGTCTAGTGAAGATCGCGGTTCCAGCTGAATAGGGAAGGTTTGAAAAGACGCCGACCGGTCTGTCTGGCAGCAGAAAATTTTCCTGGGGCTGATCCATGAAATCGCCTTCGAAGATCCCCGTGATCGACGGACTTTGTTCAGATTTCCAGAAATCTACCAGTTCACGATCGCGTTCGAAAATCTTGAAGCTTTGAACCTGACCCGGCATTCGTGAAGTCAGTTCGATGGTGAATGGAAAAGTCAAAGCCCCACGGCCGGGCCCGATTTCGACAAAATCGACGATTTGGTTAGCCTTGGCTTGTTCAAAAACGGTTTCAAGGATTCTTCCGATGACCCGGGTGTCGCGCAAGAAATGCTGACCCAAGGCCTGGCGCTTGGTCTTTTTGGATGCATAGGATCTTTTTTGGTGAAGGGGCATTGTCGATCTAGTGATTGGGGTTGGCCCAAGCGTTTAGGCTTAGAGTTTCTGGGATTCGTAAAAAATGCCCTTGCTTGAAGCGAACGGCGCCGGCTGCTGCAATCATGGCGGCATTGTCGGTGCAGTACTTCATTTTCGGAAAGAACGGTTCGTGCGCAAGTCCCGCCGACTTCCATTCGGCGTCCAAACGTGCACGAAGGCGCGAATTGGCGGAAACACCACCGACCAGGGCCAGGGTTTTGCAGCCATTCATTTGGACGGCTCGAAAAATTTTCGTGACTAAGGCGTCCACGATCGCTTCTTGGATCGAAGCACAGACGTCAGAAAGACGCGTTTCCAGTTCTTCGGCCTTCTGAAGTTTTTGAACCAGATTCAATGTGGCCGTCTTCATCCCACTAAAGGAAAAGTCGGTGGAATCTTTCTGATTCAGGCCCCTGGGCAGGTCGAAGGCTTTGGGATTTCCACCCCGAGCCGTCTGGTCGATCCATCTTCCGCCGGGGTAGGGAAATCCAAGGATCTTGGCCGTCTTATCGAAAGCTTCGCCTGCGGCGTCGTCGCGGGAACGTCCGACGCAAGATGATTGCAAAAAATCAACGGGCCAGTTTTCGGGGGGTTCCTTGGCTACGTAAAGATTGGTGTGACCCCCTGAAACAATGGCAATCAGCATGGGGTAGCTTCCGGGTTTCGCGCCGGGGCGGGTTGCGTCCGTCTGATCCAACCACGGGCTTAAAGCATGTCCTTCCAGGTGGTGCACGGGAATCAAGGGCAAGTCGCGGGCGTAAGAAAAGGCCTTGGCTGCGGATACTCCGACCAAAAGCGCACCCACCAGGCCGGGTCGATTGGTCACAGCGACCGCCGAAATATCGGACCACTGAATGCCCGCCTGCGCGCGGGCTTCTTCCATCATCGGGTTGATGGTTTCTAAGTGATTTCTAGATGCGATTTCGGGAACGACACCACCGTAGGGGCGGTGAATTTGAATCTGAGAAAACGTAGCCAAGCTCAGGACGTGAAAGGTTTCTGCATCCATCACGGATGCAGAACATTCGTCACACGAAGTTTCGATTCCCAAAATCAGGGATTTCTTTTGATTCAAAGGTTGATTCATTGCGTTTCGGAAGCTTCAGAATCGCGCGGACAAGCGACGGACTTGATCTTTTCCAGGACGATCTTTGGATCCAGTTTTTTGTCCTTCGTGTACCAGGTAGGTGCACGTTCATAAAGATGACATTTCACGCAAACCCCTTCGACCGACGCCAAGGTGGGCGGGATGGGCTTTAATCCGTTACCAAAAGGGTGGCTATTCCCATTTCCGTGGCAGTTTTCGCATTGAACGGGGGTAAAAACCTTCCCCTTTTCGTTCGCAAGTGGGTGCTTTTTTAATACGGGTTCTAGCGCATCCGCGGTTGCCGCATCTTTTAGAAACGTGGAAAGTTCTTCATAAGTGGCAAATGGGCTGACCCCCTTTGCGGTGTTGAAGCCAGTCTTTTGACCCATTCCGACGGAATGGCAGCTTAGGCATTCCAGGTTTTCGTGCGATTTGGCTTCAAAAAGGGTTTTCCACGCCCGAGCGTGTCCAGTGTCGCGCCAGAATTTCCACTGCTTTTGATGGCATTCCGCACAGCGAACCCAGGTTTGAATTTCCTGGGTTTCAGCGCCCATGTCTTTCAGACTTTGACGGGTGATTTCTTGATTCTGATCCGCGACCTTCTTCTTGGTTTCTTCGATCAGTTTTTCGATGTCCTTCACCTGTGCAGTCACTAGATCCTTGGCCCCGTCTGATTTGGGTGAAAGCGATTCGTCCAGTATCTTCAGCTTGTATTCCAGGTTTCCGGTCGTGTGGCTGATCTTCCAAAAACCGATGGCTTGGTTTCTGAAGCTGGTCTGGCCAATGGGGATTTCATTTTCGATGTACGGCTGTTGCAGAAAAGACTGCGAATGTGCACCGATGATTCGGACGTCGACCTTGGAATTCTTTGGAATTGCTTTTGCTAATTTCTGATCCGCTTCAAGCCCCTGGTGAGTCAAGATCACGACTTCATGGGCGTCGCCACGGTCTTTTAAGCCTTGAAGAATCGTTCGAATGGGATCGCGTACTTCGACGTCTTTTGGAAAATTCAGATCCTTCCCCACGACCGCAAGAAAAAGAACTTTCGACGGCGATTTCCACTGCGTTTGAAAAAGGGGCTTCTTTGTTTTTTTGTCGTAAAGGTTTCCTGCGATGAAAGTAATCCCGCTTTCTTTCGCCATCCGAAGAAGGGACGTCGTCCCCAATGCGAAGTCTTTTTCACCCGGCAGAATTAACTGATGTCCAAGTTTTTTGTGGCCCTTCAAAAGGGCTCGTGCTTGTTCTTCTTTTTGTTTCTTCAGAAGGTCGGGAATGTCGGCCGAATCGAAAAGAAGGTCGCCGGTATCCACTTGAATCAGTTCTTCCTTGGGGTGAAGCCGGCGTTCTTGTTCCAGAAGCATCGCCTTGCGATCCAGCCCGCCACTGGGGTTGGACCGGCACCCGCAGGGTTCTAGTTCGCCCAGCACGTCGTGAGAAAAGACCACAGTCGTCGCACGCGCAACGGGCAGGGTAGAAATCAAAGCCCCTAAAGTCGCGACTAGAAACACTTACTTGGCCTTCTTCTTGACCTTTGCGGCTTCAGGCGACTTTGGGAACTTTTCGACCAGTTCTTGGTAAAAACCTTTGGCATCGTCCTTCATTCCCATTCCTTCAAAAGATTGCCCAATCTTCAAAAGTGCCTGAGGAAGTTTTTTCGATGTGGTGAACTTTTCCTGAAACTTTGAAAAGTCCAAAATCGCCTTTTTGTATTGCTTTAAGGTCAGATAGCAATCGCCGCGCATAAACGTGGCTTCTTCTGCGTACTTGGGTTTCTGCGCCTTTAAGTATTCGTTCAAGGTTTCAACGGCGTCGTTGCACTTGCCTGCCTTGTGTTCGGCTTTGGCCTTGTCAAAAAGTTCAGGATTTTCTTTTTGAGGGATCGTGCCTTGAAGTTTTTTCAATTCCGCCAACATCGAAGCTTGGGCCTGTTCCAATTCGACGATTCGGTTTTCCAGCTTCTTCATTTCTTCTTTTGCGGCAGGCTCGTCTTTTCCTTGTTTCTGCGCGCGCTCCAAGTCCTCAATCCGCCCGGTCATGCGGGTGATTTCGGCCTTCATTTCGTCAACCAGGTAATCCGCCTTGGGTGTCACGTCGCGAACTTGTGCTTCTTGCGGTGCTGGATTGTCTTCGTCGTCTGCCCTAAGCTGTGAGCGCGTCTTTAAACAGCCAGAAGCGACCAAAGCTAAACCTACCATCAGAACCCAAAGTCTTTTTTGCATCGTCTTCATATTACATTCCTAATCCCGGCGTTCCCATATTTGATCCGGTGCCCAGCGTGGGGTCCATCATAGGATCCATCGCGCCACCCGGCATTCCGGTCGATCCACCCATTGGATCCATACTTCCTGGCATTCCAGTCGATCCACCCATCGGGTCCATCGCCCCCGGCATTCCAGTCGATCCGCCCATTCCACCCAGCGGGTCCATTCCGAATCCACCGGTGGCACCCATATTCCCCATTCCGCCCATGCCCCCGCCAGCGCTTGGAGCCGCCATAGGTGCCTGGCCTTCGCCTTGGTAAACGGGACCGCTGGTGCGGTTGACGTCGGCGGGTTTTTTACTTGGCGCCAACGCGGTATCGGCCAAAGGATCGGGTGCCGAAAATTCGATTCGGCTAGCGCCATTCTTCACGGCTTCGTATTCGGCTTGTTCGGCAAAGAACTTGGCTTTGCGTGCGTACTGTTCGCAGGCAGCGTAGTTCTTCAGTTGGTACTCGCGTTTCGATTTCACGTACCATTCGGAAGATTGGCGGAAAAGTTCGGGGGCCAAAGTATCGGCCTTCACTTCGCGCGCGGCCTTTAAGGCGGCAGCGGTATCCGACATCAGTTGTACTGGACGCAGGGTAAAGCTGGAACAGCCCAAGGCGCCGGTGGAAAGCGCTAGGCTAAAGGCGAATAAAAAACGGGAGCCCAGATCGAACCGGGCTCCCGTCATTTTCTGATTCAGTTTATTGCTCACTTCGCGGTGATGACGAAATTGGCCCGGCGGTTTTTAGCAAATGCGGCTTCCGTCGTGCCTGGGTCCAATGGGCGTTCCTTACCGTAGCTGATGACGGCTAGGCGATCAGCACTGATGCCTTGGCCTTCCATGAACTTGCGGATTGCGTTTGCGCGCTTTTCGCCCAGGGCGATGTTGTATTGAATTCCGCCGCGTTGATCGCAGTGGCCTTCGATTTGAACTTTCAGACCCGAATTTTCCTTCATGATCTTGCCGTTTGAAATCGCTTTGCTTTTTTCACCGTCGTCCATGGTGAATGAATCGTATGGAAAGTTGATGGTCTGGAGTCCCATCGCTTTGCCTGAATCCGAGTCACCCATCGAGTTTTCGTCGATGGCCGGAGCGTTGTTCGCTACTGGAAGCTCGTCTGGCTTCTTCTGTTTATCTGGGCAGCCCGAGGCCATCATCAAAGCGGCCAATAGCCCCGTTACTGCAAAAATCTGTCCTTTTTTATTCCCGTACATTTCGAAATCCTCCAGTTGTAGCAGTTGTCTGAATCAGTATTTCTAAAAGATTAGACGACCCAAGTAGGTTCGCGCAAGCAAACATCTTTTTTTAAAGGTTCGCTGACGTTGCCGCGCCGCGCGTTACCCGCCCCGACTGTGATGGCACAGAGCAAGCAGAATGTGATGCGCGAGGTAAAGCAAATGAAAGACGTAAACAAAGTAGTGTTGTTGGGAAGACTCGGGGCAGACCCCGTCAAACGTGAGACGAAAAAAGGAATCGCAGTGACGCAGTTTTCTGTTGCGACTTCTCGGCCGATTTTTTCGCGGGACGCTGAAACTGGCGAAGCAGAAGAAACCGAATCGCAGGCAGAAACTGTGGCGGATCGCCCCGAAGAAGAAACCCAGTGGCATCGGATCGTGACTTGGGGAAAACAGGCGGAGGCCTGTGCCCAGTATCTGAAGACGGGATCTCCGGTCTTTGTCGAAGGCAGTCTGAAGACTCGGCGCTATTCGGCCAAGGATGGAAGCTCGAAGCTGTCTGTGGAAATTCACGCAGAAAACGTCAGCTTCGTGGGCTATCCGCCTTCACGTGCGATGCAAGCCATCGGGTAAACCCAAACGGGCAGAAGAAAGGATTCTTCAAGAAGGGCGGGCGCACTTTGCGTTCGCCCTTTTTTGCTTAGTCCTTGGAAATTTCGACTTTGTCGCCAACCATCACGGCGCGGGTCGTTGCCGGCGTTCTTTCGGGGCTTTCAATTTCATCCAGGCGTGCGATCGCTGCGTTGGATTCAGCATGAATGACCTTAATGGTGCCAATCGGAAACGACATATCCTTATACAGCTTCTGGCTGGTGACATCGAAAGTGCTGATCATTCGAAAGACTTTTAACTTCGTTCCGGTTTTAACACCGTTGGAAGTGCCCATGTTCACATAGAAGTCTTTTTGCGCGACTTCGCCAGTATTGCCTAGGTCCACCGACTTATAGACGCTGTAGACCATGAAGTCGCTGGCCTGGGACAGTGGGATCGCGAGCATCGCGATGAATGAAAGAGCCAAAGATAGTGTAAAAATCAGATCTTTTCGCATGGAAGCACCTAAAAATAAGAGGGCAGCCTGCCCAAAATTTTGTGCCGCATCCTTGCGGGAAACTTGAAAGGCAACGAAGCCTGTCATGAGACCTATCGGCAAGTTCTGCCGGAACCTGAGGCAAATTTTACACAGGGTCAAATGCGACCGGCCATCTTGGACAGGGTCAAAAAACTGGCGGTGCTTACTCTTCTGGAATCAGCTTACGGTAGGATTCAACTTTCGCTTTGATGTACTGGGTGAATTTATCTTTGTCCGAGTCCGTCATGGGCGAATCAGCGATGGCGGCTAGCATATTGGCTTCGTTTGAAACCATGGTCTTGATGGCCGACGAAGTTTCTTTGCCATACCTGACCGAAGCCGAAGTGTCTGGGATCTTTCCTTCCGCCCATTGATGGCCCACCAGCTTCGTCAAATCGAAATCATAGGGTACCCAAAGTTGATTGGCCCCGGGATCGACGTCACGGGTGTTGTGGCCCGGCGACCAATCCGTATTTTGAACCAGATCCTCGGCTACGTTAAGTTCTTCTCGGCTTGTGCCTACGATTCCTTCTTTTAGGCTGCCATCTTTCTTCGTCATCCGATCAAATGCGTTTTTCTGGTTTTCAATCAGAATTGCAGGACCTTGGTCAAAGGGTTCGCCATTGGCGTTCTGATACTTCATCTGAACCAGCTGCGTTTTGAAATGCGCAAGACCGGACGCTTCCAAGATCTTGTAGACCGTGTATTCACGGTTAATCATCTGAACTTCTTTATCCCCTGGGTTTTTTTGGCAATGAGTGACGACTTTCATGTCGCGGTCGGCGGACTTGAAAAGCTCGGTTTTATCTTCCTTGGGTAAAATCATCTTGAAAGGAGGGAAATCCGAACACCATCTTGCACGAATTCCGCCACGGCCCTCAAGGTCCACCGGAACCGACTGGGCCTTTCCGTCGAAATGAAATGTCAGCAGGCCCTTGCCTCGTTGCGTGCTTCCGTCGTTTAGACGAAGGGTCATTTCCATTCCCGAAGGCTGCTGAAAAAGTTTGATCTTGGAATGGCTGTGCACGTTCGTGAATTTTGAGCCGTTCTGATGCCAGTTCACGAAATGGTTCAGGTTGCACCTTTTTTGGTTGTTTGCCGAACTTAAGTAGACCTTAACGATGTCATTGAGCTGCGTGACTGCTGGATCAAAGACAATCTTTTCTTTAAGTTCTTTACAGATGGGATCATCGGCATCGCCTTGAAGGACAAGGTCTGCAGGACCATCGGTCAAAACTTTTCTTTCGACTTCGCTGGGAACAATATCACTGAGCCTAAAGGGTTTTCCTTCACAGGACTTGGCTTGAAACAAAAGGCGGTGCCCGTCGGTCATTTTCCCCGCCAAGTTCGCTGCTGCCATCCAGTTCTTTTTTGGCGCAGACTTTTTCACTTTATTCTTGAACGCAATATCTTCCATGCGTTCGGCTTTCAATTTCGTCTTTCTAGCCTCGCGTTCGTTCTCCTGCTTTTGCTGCGCGTGAACTGGGGTGACGCTGGATACGGAAAACGTGGCCAGGACGAAAGTGAAAATAATGGTTCTCATGCTCTTTTTTTCGGCTCCAACTAACGAAAACAATAGCAGTTTTTATGGCCAGTCAAGTTTTCGTCGCTTCCTGCCGATAAGGTTCTGTTAGGCCTAGGAGGGCGTGTGTCCGATTTATATCAATCCGTTGATATCATTTCGTTTCGTAACGCGACCAGGGACATCACCTTCGATGTCTTCTTGAAGCTTTCGGACAATAACTATGCGCACGTCTTTTCTCGAACGACGGGATTGGATTACAAGCGCCTGGCTCAGTACATCCAAAAAGGGGTCCGCCAGCTTTATATCCGCCGTGCCGATCAGCAGGCCTATGAACAATTCGTCACCAAAACGGCTGATTCCATCTTTCACGACCCCAACGTTCCAAACGAAAAGAAGATCGCAAGCCTTCTGAACATGACGGAACAAAACATGTCAGAAATTTTCGCCTTAGCGCGTGTTCCTGAAGCGACTGCGAAGAACGCGCAGAAAGTGGTGAAGAACTACGTCAACTTGATGGTTGAAAACCCAAAAAGTTTGGCTGTGATTCTGAAGCTGGTTTCTCACGGTGACTTCCTTTACTACCATTCCATTGCCACCGCGATTTTTTCGATGTTCATGGCCAAGGCTAGCGGACAGTACAATACCCGCACTTTGGAACTGGTCGGAATGGGCGGGTTTCTGCACGACATTGGTTCAACAAAGCTTCCTAAGGAATTGGTCTGTGCGGCGGACGACCTTCAGGGAACTGAACTTTACAAGATGCGCGAGCATCCCAAGCTGGGCCTTGAAATGGTGGAAAAGACCCCGAACGTTCCTGACGAAGTTCGCTACATTATTTATCAGCACCACGAACAGCCCGGTGGCGGCGGTTTTCCGAATCAGATTCGTGGCCCCGTGATCTACCATCCGGCAAAGCTGGTAGCGATCGCGGATGCTTTCAGCGGTTTGATTTCAAAACGTCCGAATCGACCTGCATTTACACCGGAACAGGCGATCGCACTGATGCGCCGTGAAGCAGGAAAGTATGATCGCGATCTTTTGAATCTATTGGCTAGCATCTTCCTTCGGGGAAGTTCGCAGGGCTCGGGCGGGAAAGCCGCCTAGGCGGATCGTATGAGTTACTCGGTCTTTAGGCCGCACCCCTGGCACGGATTACCGGCAGGAGACGCGGCACCTGAACGCGTCAACGCGTACATCGAAATCACCCCATTTGATGGCATTAAGTACGAAATCGACAAGGATAGCGGTTACCTTCGCGTGGATCGTCCGCAGTTGACGTCGTCGCTTCCTCCGGCACTTTACGGGTTCATTCCACAGACCTATTGCGGTGATGAAGTCGCGAAGCTGGCGCCCACTTGCAAGCTTGGGGATGGAGATCCACTGGACATCTTGGTGGTCAGTGAAAGACCCATCAGTCGAAATGAAGTGATTGTACCTGCGCGAGTCATCGGTGGTCTTCGAATGATCGACCGGGGCGAGGCCGACGACAAGATCATTGCGGTTTTAGAAAGTGATCCTTACTGGAAGTCCGTGAACGAGCTTTCGGACTTGCCCGCAATCTTGACCCAAAGGATTGAACACTATTTTTCGACCTATAAACTGATTCCCGGCCAAGCGCAGCCGGTCAATATTCAAGGTCGTTACGGAAAAAAGGAAGCACTGGAAGTGATTCGCGCTTCATTCGTGGATTACCAAAACAAGTTCAAAGGGTCGGGTAAGTCCAAGCCATGAGCGTGATCAAGCCCCGCGCTAGGCCGTTGGGTCAGGTTTCCTTGGTTCGAGCGATTTCAAAACTGGGCATCGGAACACGCACACAGGCTGAAGAATGGATTTTGGCGGGAAAAGTAAAGGTCGCCGGGAAAGTGGTGACGAATCCCAAGATGTGGGTCTTTCCGGAAAAAGCCGGCATTACGGTCGAAGGCGTGGATTCTTCCAAGAAGCGTCCGATGACGATCGTCCTTCACAAACCCACAGGCCTGGTCACCACTCGGGTCGATGAAAAGGGTCGGCCAACAGTCTATTCGTTGATTGAAGACGTGAAAATTCCTTTGGTCCCCGTTGGTCGACTGGATCTGGCGACTTCAGGACTTTTGATCATGACCAACGATACACAGCTTGCGAATTGGATCACGGATCCCAAAAGCGGCGTGCTGAAAACTTATTTAGTTTTAGTGGACGGAGAGTTCACGCCCGAAATGCGCTTGAAAATATTGGCGGGGGTTACAGATCAAGGCGAAATCCTAAAAGCGTCATCCGTGGAAATTCGCAAGGCATCCCGGCGCGAGTCCCATCTGACGGTTTTGCTGAATGAAGGCAAGAACCGAGAAATTCGTCGCATGATGGCGGCGATGGGGACGCCCGTCAGGAAACTGAAGCGGGTCGCGATTGGAACTTTGAATCTGAATGACTTGGAAGAAGGTTCGTGGCGCGAACTTCACCCACAAGAAATTACAAAGGCTTTTCCCGGAGCAAAGCAGGGTGGGGTCAGCGGAAAAAAGCCGCCTGGAAAGGATCATGACTGATGTTTTCGGCAACCCTTTCGCGCCTGCGTTGTCCGAAGTGCCGGGGTGGTCTGAAGCTTCCCCCGGGTGCTGAAGCATCGACGGCAGATATCTTGTCAGGGGCGTTGGATTGTCCAAAGTGCAGGACCGCGTATCCCATCTTGGCGGGTGTCGCAGTTTTGGTCGAACCCGTCGAAGAATACCTTTGCGCGCACGCCAAGGGAATTTCCAAGCTGGTGAAGGATTCAGAAATTCCAAAGCAGTACCGGCGCGCCTATCAAGAAGCCCTGCAAGAAATGCGTGAAATGGGCCCAGATCACATTGAAGAAGATTTGGAATCGGATCGCGTGAACGCGCTTTATCTGATGAATCATTACATTGCGACCCGGGATTTGGATTTCGCGGGCCCCGATCCGATGATTCGGGAATGGGTGGCGAAGGTTTGGGACAAAGGACCTTTGGAAGAAGTCGCGATGCGAGTCGCCGAAATCGATGTTCCCGGGCTATCCGTGGTCGAGCAAGGATGCGGAGTCGGCGGACTGGCACGACGAATTTTTCAGAAGAAGGGGGACGGGCGTTCGTACTTGGGTGTCGACAGTTCTTTCGCGAGCATCGCCCTGGCCAGGCATTTAAACTTGGGCGCGCCATACGGCGCAAAGATTCAGTACCCCGCGGATTTGATCGAAGGCGTGGTGTCGAAGGCATTTCCAAAAATTTTACCGCTAGGAACGACGGATGTGGATTTCGTCGTAGGCGATCTTTCGGTCATGCCGGTTCAGGTTGGAAGCTGGGACGTGGCCGTCAGCATGAACGCTATCGATATGTTAGAAAATCCAAACGACATGCCCAAATCCCAGGCGAAGTTGTTGAAACCCAAAGGGATCGCAATTCAAACGGGTCCTTACATCTGGCACCCTGAAGTAGCAAAAAACTTGCGCGCACAGTTTCCAAAAGCCGCTTCCGATTCGGCCACGATGGTTAAAGAACTATACCTGGAAAATGGGTTCGAATTAGCTGAAAGTCGTGATCAGATTCCGTGGCTTTTCTTTAAACATCACCGCCAGATCGAACTTTATTCAGTTCATCTACTGGTCATGAAGAAAAAAGGTTAGCGGACTTTCTTGTATCCCAGGGGCGCAATACGGTAAGGGCGATTTTCGGGCGAAATTCCCGTGTCGCGTTCTTCGCGAAGCCCAAAGTGAAGGGATTGGCCGCCGTCGCGAATCGCGATGATGTTGTAAAAAACGGTTTGGGTGGTGCCTTCCACGCGATGTTCATCCAGCGCATATGCGTCTTCGGATTTCGACTTTTCGTTGGGCAGGACCAGTTTTCCAGTGACTGTTTTGTAAGTTACGTTTTCGCCCACGCAATTTTCAGTGAACTTGAAAGTCATGAATTTCTGGGTGAAGCGAAGGTCAGATAAAATTTCCCAACGGATCATTTCCGAAGTGGTTCCACCGGCCCACATGCAAGTTTCCCAAGTTCCGACGATCAATTGCTTGTAGTCTTCGATTCCTGCAGGTGGCTGGGACTGACGATTTCTTTCACCTGTCACGGGACTATCGGGGCGATCAGTTCCGCACCCGCTGAGCGCAGCCAAAAGTCCCAAAACCAAGAACCAGATCAATCCCGATCCGAAAACGGCACGAAGAATGGCCTTGGACTGCGTTTGGACGCTTAAGTGTGCGTACGGATGGGTGGAATTCACGCTTTGCGTCATACCGAGCGGTTGGCCCATCGTCAAGAAGACTCGGCGAGACGGGTGGCGTGGATAAGTGTCCGATTTTAAGACGTATTTTACGCGGTGAGCATCAATAGGTGCTCAGAGCACTAAACGACTAAACGACTTGTGCAGCCGCCCAGGCCGACGCCCAGGCCCATTGGTAATTGTAGCCACCCAGCCATCCGGTCACATCGACGACTTCTCCGATAAAATACAAACCCGGAACTTTCTTGGATTCCAAAGTCTTTGACGAAAGTTCGTCGGTCGAAACGCCGCCCCGAGTGACTTCTGCTTTGCTGTACCCAACGGTTCCGCTGGGAATGATTTCCCAGTTTCGGATTCGCGTACAAAAGGCTTCCAGCTTTTTTTCCGAAACTTGGGGCAAGGGGCTTTCTTCGGGAAAACCTTCTTGGCAAAGAACCGACGCCAGTCGCGCCGGGATTTTCTGGGCCAATAGATTCTTTACGGTGCTGCGGTTTCCCGCCAATTTTTCAGCCTTGAAGAAGGACATCAGGTCGCCACCGTCGGGCAGGAAATCCAAATGAATGGGGTCGCCCGGATACCAGTGAAGGGACCCCTGAAGCGAAGCGGGTCCGCTGATTCCTGAATGGGTGAATAGAATATTTTCGCGAAACTTCATTCCGTTGCAGGAAAGCACAACGTCAACCGATAGCCCCGAAAGATCCAGCCAATGCGCGTGTCGATCACGTGAAAGTGTGAATCCGTCCAGCGCCGGCGCCCGCTCGATCAATTCTAAACCGAACTGGCTGGCTAGCTGATATCCGATTCCTGTGGCTCCAATCTTGGGAATGGATAGCCCGCCAGTGGCCACGACTAAACTTTCACAACGGATCGCGCCTTTGGATGTTTGAACTTCAAACCGTAACGGAGCATCCGAAGCCGCAAGGCGCGAAACCTTCGAAAAAGAGGTTTCTAGCATAAGCTTTGCGCCGGATTCTTCGAATTCAGCGATCAGAATCTTCACCAGATCGGCCGCGCTTTGGTCGCAAAAAAGCTGGCCCAGTTTCTTTTCGTGATAGGCCAGACCGTGGCGGTCAACGATTTCGATGAACTTTGAAGGTGGAAATCGCGACAAGGCCGACTTCGCGAAATGTGGATTCTTCGAGACATAATTTCCCGGGCCGGCACCGATATTGGTGAAATTGCAGCGTCCGCCACCAGAAATCAGGATTTTCCCCCCGGCTTTCTTTGCGTGATCGATCACGCAGACTTTTCGACCCCTTGCGGCTGCAAAAGTTGCGCAAAAAAGTCCGGCACCGCCGGCTCCCAGAACTAAAACTTCAACTAAGGTGGGTTGCAAATCCGCCATGCTATGCCAGTATCCTAAAAACTTTGGGAACTCATTCAATGAAAACTTTTTTCATCCTTGCCGTATCTTTTGCTTTGCAATCGCAAGCCTTCGCGCAGCTTCGTTCGGTCAAGGAATATCAGATCGGATCCAAGTGGGGAAAAGCGCCGATTACCCAAACCCAGTACCAATCTGAAACTGCCGTGTTTCAACGGGCAGCCGCAGCCACGGCTTTCTTGGGCGGAGGCACTGCTTTTTACATCGGGCTATTTGACGGAAAGCACGTCATTGCGACCAATCACCATGTCTGCCCAACCCTGAAAAGCTGCGTGGGAAAGATGGCGCGCTTTTCCGTACTTGGAAAAAAGCAGAAAGTTTCGATGACATTTGGAACCTGGCCTGAAATCGATCTGTCGCTTCACGCGATTGACGTTCTTGCGGCGGAAGCTGCTACCTTTTCGGCGATCGCGAAAAACTTCAGCTTTGATCATGAACTTTATCGAGGTCAGCTTCTTTTGACCGTAGGGTACGGGTCCGCCAGCAATCCCATGGGTCGAATCGTCGCCAACCAAGATAGCGACTGCAAAGTCTTTTCAGACCGCGGGGAATTTCGGTTTATGGCCGATCCCGATGCCATCAAGCCCGGCACTTACAAAGCCTGGTCGTTTGCTACCGGCTGCGATGTTTCACATGGTGATTCAGGTTCCGCGATGGTCGACCGTCAAACCGGCGAAGTCGTCGGCGTGATCTGGACGGGTAAATTTCCAAAACTTGCGACAGTTCAGAATTCATCTTACTTGGATGCGCTTTTAGTCCATCCAACCGAAGAAATTTGGACCGAACTTTCGTACGCAGTCCCGGCGATGAAGATCAAAGAATTTTTGCTGAATCAAATCGGGCAAACGAAAATGGATCCCGTGACTTTGGGCGTACTTCAGCGCGTGATCCAGTAAACGCCCTCGCGCAAAAAGTTTTTTAAACCAGCTTCTTGGCGGCTTCGATCGCTTCGGGCAGTCCACCCGGATTCGTACCGCCGGCTTGTGCAAAATCAGGCTTGCCGCCGCCCTTGCCCCCGATTTTTGGGGCCAGCTGTTGCAGGATCTGATTGGCGTTAAATTTCGATGTCAAGCCGGGCCCAACGCAAACGACCAGCGATGCTTTATCGGCTTCAGGGTCTTTCATCCCCAGGACGATCAGGGCGTCGGCGTGCTTTTGCTTGATCCGGTCACATAGGTCGCGAAGTTTTTTCATCCCCTGAAGGTCAGGCCCGCAAACTTCGGCCACTAAGCGGCCGCCGCTAAAGGACTTCGCGCGTGAAAGCATTTCATCGACTTCGCCGGCGGCATTCTTAGCCTGAAGACCTTCAATTGTTTTCCGAAGGTCGCGTTCGCTTTGAAGCAACTTTTCAACCCGTGTTCCGACTTCATCGACATTCTGCGCTTTCAGCGCATCACGAAGTTTCTTCATCTGCGCTTCGCGCGAATCCAGGTATTCGTACGCACCTTTCGATGTGTAGGCGATGATTCGACGGACGCCGGCAGCGATTCCGGTTTCGGATTGAATCTTGAAAAGATGGATTTCGGCGGCGTTGTCGACATGGGTGCCGCCGCAAAGTTCGGTGGAAAACCCGCCAACAGAAACGACGCGAACCTTGTCGCCGTACTTTTCGCCAAAGAACGCGATCGCACCGGCCGCTACCGCTTCGTCTTTTCCCATTTCCTGTTTTTTCACGGGTTCAGAATTCCAGATCTTCTGGTTGATCATTTCTTCAAGCTTCTGGATTTCAGCGTCTGTTAAAGGCTGAAAATGGGTGAAATCAAAACGAAGTAGATCCGGTGCAACCAAGGATCCCGCTTGCTTCACGTGTTTTCCCAAAAGTTCGCGAAGCGCCCAGTGCAATAAGTGGGTCGCGGTGTGGTTTCTGGCTGTCAGGGCACGGATCGCCCGATCCGTTTGCTGCAAATAGGTGTGGTTCCCCGCTAGCAGTTCACCGCGAATCGGCTTGATCTTGGCGACGATCAAGTCCGGCGTGGGTTTTTGAACATCAACGACTTCGCCTTCGAAATCAGGTGCGCCGCCGGTCGACACAACACGACCCCGGTCGCCGCGTTGACCGCCGCTTTCACCATAAAAAGGCGTCACTTCAAAAACGGCTTCGACATAGCCTTCGGAATCCGGGCTGATCAGCGCCACAACTTTCGAAGTCGCTTCGGTTTGGTCATACCCCACAAACTTAGGAAGCAACCCCTTGGCCCGCAGTTCGGATGTGGTTTTCAAATAAACTTCATCCAGTGACTGCTGCCCCGAACCCTTCCAGTTTTTTCGGCTTTCGGAACGCTGCGATTCCATCGCTTTTTCAAAGCCTGCTTCGTCAATGCTCATCCCTTTTTCGGCCAAAATGACCCGGGTCAGATCCAGCGGGAATCCGTACGTATCGTACATCTTGAAAGCAACTTCGCCCGGAAGAACCTTCTTGCCAGTCAGCTTCGCGGTTTCTTCATCCAAAAGCGCCAAACCCCGTTCCAGGGTTTTAAAGAACTGTTCTTCTTCAGCTTGAACGGCTTTTTCAATAAAGGTGCGCTTTTCAACCAGTTCGGGATAAGCGTCCTTCATTTGGTCGATCACGAACCCAGCGGTTCGGAACAAAAACGGAGCTTCGAACCCCAGCTTTTTTCCGTGGCGAATCGCACGACGCATGATTCGGCGAAGGACATAGCCGCGACCTTCGTTCGAAGGCATCACGCCGTCAGCGATCAAAAAGGCAGTTGCACGCGAATGATCGGCGATCACGCGGAAAGAAGCTGCCAATGCGTCGCCGGGTTTGTAAGGGACTTTTGCAAGCTCGGCGGTTTTTGAAATGATCAGTTGGAAGCCGTCGGTGTCGTAATTGGTTTCGACTTCCTGGGTAATGGACGCAATACGCTCAAGCCCGGCACCCGTATCGACGGATGGCTTTGGAAGCGGGGTCATTTTTCCGCTGGCGTCGCGGTTAAACTGCATGAAAACCAGGTTCCAGAATTCCATGTAGCGATCGCAGTCGCAGCCCATTTTACAAGTCGGCTTGCCGCATGAATACTTTTCGCCGCGATCGATGAAAATTTCGCTGCAAGGTCCGCAAGGGCCGGTGTCACCCATCGACCAGAAGTTATCTTTTTCACCGAAACGGTAGATGTGGTCTTTTGGGACGCCTTCTTGCTTGTGCCAAATGTCGGCAGCTTCATCATCGGTTTCAAAAACCGTGACGTACAAGCGTTCCTTAGGAAGCTTCAATTCTTCAGTGACGAATTTCCAAGCGTAGGCGATCGCTTCTTTTTTGAAATAGTCGCCAAAAGAAAAGTTCCCCAGCATTTCAAAAAAGGTGTGGTGGCGCGCCGTGAAGCCGACGTTTTCAAGGTCATTGTGTTTGCCGCCGGCACGGACGCATTTTTGAGAAGTCGCCGCCCGCTTGTAGGGTCGCGGGTCCTTGCCCAGGAAGACGTCTTTGAACTGAACCATTCCCGCATTGGTGAATAGTAGGGTCGGGTCATTGGAAGGAACCAAGGACGAACTTTCGACGATGGTATGTCCCTGTTTTTCAAAGAATTTTAAGAATTTAGAGCGAATTTCGGCGGTCTTCATAGGGTGTCATCCAGTCAGGACGAGCGCATGTCTGCTCGTCCTGAAGGTTTACCAAAGATTGAAATCATTGAAAAAACAATTTCCCAAAGGTTTTCACTCCCGGTTTTGACACCATGTGGTAAAGAGCCGGCATGTTTCAGCGCACCCTTTTTTCCCTGCTTTTGATCGCATCGTTCGCATCGGCGTCTGGCTTTGCGGGTGGTGAAAGCGATGGGAAGCCAGGAAAGGGCCAGTCGTCCGCGGCTTCTGGATCCGGCGTTGGCGTGATCGGTGACCAAAAACCCGATCGCGTCGTCCGCGACCGTCAAGTTTTCACTCGCCGAGACGGCGCAAAAGTCAGAATTCGAACCACGACTAAGCTGTTGAAAAGCGGGGGAATTGCCGAAAAACAAGTCTTCAGAATCCATTCGGAAAACGGCTTTCGCAGGGGCGTTTCGCATCTGCTACGAAATGAAAAAGGCCAGATCATTGAAATGCGCCGATCCAAAAGGTGGGTCTATTCCACGGGTCGGGAAATGGAATATTCGTACACTTTCCAGGCCGATTCTGACGGCGAAAACGGCGAATACGTCCTGAATTATCGTGGTGAAACCATTCGGCTCAGCCATATGTATTTCATCCATCTGATTGTGGGCGAAGAATTCCTAGACTAGCCCGCCCGGTTTGTGATTACACACCGGGAAACCTAAGGGAGCGGGCGAGCAGAAATGCGCTTGCCCCGAATTCAATGATTCAGAAGCAAATTCCTGCACATGCACGCGTAGTCGTGGTGGGCGGCGGCGTGATCGGAACTTCAGTTGCGTACCATTTGGCCCATATGGGCTGGAAGGATGTCGTTCTATTGGAACGCGACCAAGTGACTTCGGGCACGACCTGGCATGCGGCGGGGCTGATGGTCTGTTTCGGATCGACTTCCGAAACTTCGACCGAAATGCGTAAGTACACACGCGACTTGTACAAGCGCTTGGAAGCTGAAACGGGCCAAGCCACCGGATTCAATCCGATCGGTTTCGTTCAGGTCGCCACCGACAAAGACCGCTTAGAAGAATACCGCCGTGTTTCCGCCTTCAACCGGTTTTGCGGAATCGACGTGCATGAAGTGTCGCCCGGTCAGGTCAAGGAACTTTTCCCGCTAGCAAAAGTCGATGATGTTCTGGCCGGATTCTATGTCAAAGAAGACGGACGAGTGAACCCGGTTGACGTGACGATGGCCTTGGCCAAGGGCGCGCGCCTGCAAGGTGCGAAAATCATCGAAGGTGTTTCCGCAACCGGAGTTCTGAAAAAGAACGGTCGCGTAACGGGCGTCACGACCACCAGCGGAACCATCCAGTGTGAATACGTCGTGAACTGCGCCGGAATGTGGGCGCGCCAGTTTGGTGAAATTTCGGGCGTCAACATCCCGAATCAAGCGGCCGAACATTATTATCTGATCACCGAAGAAATCAAAGACCTGCCCAAGAACCTTCCGGTTTTGGAAGATCCATCGTCGTATGGATATTTCCGCGAAGAAGTCGGCGGAATCATGGTCGGTCTTTTCGAACCGATCTGCGCGCCTTGGAAAGTCGATGGCATCCCTTCGGATTTCAGTTTCGGAGAAATTCCGCCCGACTGGGACCGAATGGCGCCTTATCTGGAAAAGGCGATGAGCCGCATCCCCGCGACACTGGAAGTCGGCATCAAAAAGTTTTTCTGTGGCCCCGAAAGCTTCACTCCCGATCTTCGTCCGATTGTCGGCGAATCGCCCGAAGTGAAAAACTACTTCGTCGCGGCAGGTTTGAATTCGGTCGGTATTCTGACCGGCGGCGGAATGGGCCGCGTGATTGCTCATTGGATCATCAACGGGCAGCCGGACGTCGACGTCACGGGATTCAACATTGATCGCTTGCATCGGTATCAAGGCAACCCAGAATACCGCAAAACCCGAACCGTTGAATCGCTGGGTTTGGTTTACCGCGCGCACTATCCGACGATGTCACTTGAAACTGCGCGGGACGCGAAGCGATCGCCGATTCACGACCGTCTGAAAGCTGCCGGCGCTTATTTCAAGGATGTCAGTGGCTGGGAAGGCGCGGATTGGTACGCACCGCCTGGGGTCGAAGCAAAAGTTGAAAAGCTTTCCTGGGGCCGGATGAACTGGTGGCCGTATTGGAAAGCAGAACATGAAGCCGCACGAAACGGCGTGATCTTGATGGACATGTCCTTCATGTCGAAGTTCTTGGTTCAAGGGCGTGATGCTGGAAAATTCTTGAATCGGATTTCTGCAAACAACGTCAATGGCGAAGTGGGAATGATCACCTACACGCAATGGTTGAACCCACAAGGTAAACTGGAAGCCGACCTGACCGTCACGAAGTTGGAAGAAGACAAATTTTTGGTGGTTGTGACCGACACCATGCATCGCCATGCCGAAACTTGGATGAAGCGAAATATTCAGGAAAATGAATTCGCGTTTGTCACCGACGTCACTTCGGGCCTAGCGCAGATCAATATTCAGGGACCCAAGTCTCGTGAACTTCTTCAGACATTGACTGAAGTGAATCTTTCTAACGAAGCGTTCCCATTCCGTACCGCAAAAGAAATCGATATCGGCTTTGCGCGTGTGACCTGTATTCGCATCACGTATTTGGGCGAATTGGGCTACGAGCTTTACATTCCTTCCGAACAAGCGGTGCACGTTTATGACCGCCTAGTTGCAGCCGGTAAAGCGTTTGGTCTGAAGCACGCTGGCTTGAAAGCACTGGGCAGCCTTCGAATGGAGAAAGGCTATCGCGACTACGGTCACGACATCGACAACACGGATAACGCCTACGAAACGGGTTTGGGCTTTGCGGTGGATCTGAAAAAGCAGGACGATTTCATTGGGCGTGCGGCGGCTGAAAAGCAAAAAGCGTCTGCGCCGTTTACGCGCCGTCTGGTTCAGGTCTTGGTAAAGGATCCAGAACCCCTGATGTACCACGCAGAAATTTTGCGCCGAAACGGCAAGATGGTGGGCTACACCCGCGCCGCTTCTTATGGTCACACTTTGGGGGGTGCCGTAGGCCTAGCGATGTTGGAAGCAGGCGAACCGATCGACGCGGCTTATTTGGCCGGCGGAAAATGGGAAATGGAAATCAACGGCAAGCTTTATCCCGCCGAAGTTTCCTTGAAGCCCCTTTACGATCCGGAAAACAAGAAGATCAAGGCTTAGGCGCCTGGCTACTTTTTTCTGTGCACGGTTTTATTTTGTCCGGTAATCCGATGCAGTCATCGCGTAAAGGTGATGGTCAACATAACGGCCATAAAGATTTTCAGATTCGCGAAGAGTTCCTTCATGCTTCATCCCAAGGCGTTTGGGGACAGCCTGACTTTTTTCATTCGTGGTCCCGCAGTAAATTTCAACGCGGTTCAGCTGGGCGATTTCAAATAGGTACTTGAGAAACGCGCGACAGGCTGACGTAATCAACCCTTTGCCCTGAAGGTCTTCAGAAATCCAGTAACCCAAAGATGCCTTTTGATTCTTCCAATCGATAGGATGAGTCCCGATAGTTCCGGCAAACTTACCGTTCCACCAGATTCCCGTCACAAGTGCCACAGAAGCCTTTCGTTGCTCTAGGGTCATCTGGATGTAGCCGCGCGAATCTTCAGCCGAACGGCTGATATCTAGCCATGGCAGATGTTCACGAAGGTAGAACCGGTTGCGATCGATCAGTGCAAACATTTCATCAGCGTGGTCCAGTTCAAGCGGCTTGAGTTGGGCGCCGTCCATTTGAATCTTGGGGTATTGCACCAGTTTTGAATTTTGCATGGTCAAGGTTCCTATGGGCGTGCCGGTTTCGATAACGACGGCGCCAGGAAAATTCCGATCACAAAAAGAAAGGTTCCTGTTCCAGAAACCAGCAATACCAGTTCGGGACTGCTGTGATCAGAAGCCCATCCGATCAAAAGGCTGGCCAGCGGAGTCATGCCCATAAAGGTCATGTTCCAAAGTGCCGTCACCCGTCCGCGAAAAGCTTCGTCGGTGGTCGACTGAATGGCGTGATTTAAAGTGGGCCAAAGCTGCATCGAAAAGAATCCAAAGACGGCAATGGACGCCAAAGCGACGGCAAAAGATTTTGAAAAAGCGAAGATCGTCAAAATCGTTCCAAGCCCGGCCAAAATTCGCAAAGTCAGTGACCGAAGGCCCATCTTTGGGCCATCCCAAAGCGCCACGTACAGGGATCCGGTTGCTGCGCCCAGTGCAGATGCCGATGTCAGCCACGAAAATGTACGGGCGTCGCCGCTTAATCGAACCGAAGAAATTTCCGGAAGCAAAACGTTCATCGCTGCACCCACGGCGCTTAAAAGAACCGCGACGGCCAGAATGCGACGAATCTTGATGTGCGACCACGCGTACTGGATCGAATGCCCGAAGGCTTCAAAGAACGATTCGCCCTGCGCGACCTTTTTGGGTTTTTCGTCGACCACCGTTTTGGATAGGGCATAAATCACCGGGCCATAGCTGATGACATTGAACAAAAAGCACGCAAGCGCTTGCCCGTTATAAAGCAAAATTCCCGCAATCGCGGGCCCCAGCATTCGGGTTCCTTGGACCATCGCTGAATTCAAAGAAATCGCTGACGACCAGTCTTGGCGTTTTCCAAGGTCGACCACCAACCCAAACCGTGCGGTCAGCTCAAACCCCGTGATGCAACCCAGGATCACGGTCAGTGCCATGTACAACGGAAGACTTTTGCTGCCTGAAATAAACGCAAGACTCATGGCCAGCGCTTGAATGGCGCCGGCCCACTGGGAAGCCATAAATAGTTTTCTTCGACTGGTGCGATCTGAAAGCACTCCGGCAATCGAGCTGACCAAGAAACTGGGGATCTGGCTTGCAAATGTAAATGCGCCAACCCACGTGGATGATTTGGTCCATTCGTAGACCAGCCAAGTGATCGCAACGTTTTGCACCCAGCTTCCGGTCAGGGAAACGACTTGGCCGGAAAAGTACAATTGGTAGTTTCTTTGTTTCAGGATCGACAGGGTTTTCACAAAGGTGACCTATGGGCTTCTGACCTGACTTTACTCTGGTTTCGGTGTGGTTTCGCACCCAAGGCCATAATTTTTTGGCACCAAGTCTGGGTGCAAAGCGGTAACTCCATGAAAGCTTTTGTTTTTTACCTGGCATAGGGATTGCTGATAGACGCGCAAACAATTCAATCAAGGGGTTTTCGATGAAGTTACATCACTGGGTTCTTGCGGTCGGTATCTTGGGCCTTTCACAGTGGGCGGTCGGGCAGTCGTCTTCTGGGTTTCAAATCGTTCAAAGCGGAGTGACTTATCAATGCAATCCGGTTTCAGGTTCAGGTTCACCTGGGGCAGGGACAGTGGATTGCGTCGATCGAGCCTATCAAGGACCGTTTTCGCGATCCGAATCGCAGGAAATTTGCCAAGGCGCTTGGTCCACGGCACCCGCAGAATGCGCAATTCGGGCGTACGCAGGTCCTTTCAGTCGCCAAGAATCGATTGATCTTTGCAAGGGTGCAGTCGTGCTGACCGACGGTCCGGACGCTTGCGCGAAGAAAGCCTATGCTGGTCCCTTTAGCCGCGAACAAGCCCTGAAGATTTGCCAAGGCGGCACGGTCGCTAATGCCGATTGCGCGATCAAGGCATATGCGGGGCCTTACACGAAAGACGAAGCCGTCAAGATGTGTTCACGCCCCTAGAAAGTTTCGTTCGATTTACTGAGCGGCCTTCAAAGCCGCTTCGTATTCTGGTGTAGGGGTGTAGGTTTCGACGCCTTCAGGGCTGTAATAAAGCTGATACAAGTTGTGAAACAACATGTAGTCCGTTCCTGGAAATTCGGTGGTTTCTGTAAACCGATAATCCCCGTCTTCCCATTGGACCGGACAGGTCCACAGGCGTCTTTCCTTGTAGAAGCGCTGATTGTTGCACCAAGTGGTTTTGTCAGCACCGTTTGGCCCATCAAAAGGTGCTGAAACTAAAAGTGCTAGCAGTTCGTCTTGTGAAAGCTGATAGTCCTTTCGGTTCAAGATTCCTCCGCGCAGTTTCATTTTCTGGGAATTCAGGTGTGCGTGCAGCAAGGGGTAAAGCGGAAAGCCCAATTTCAGACTGAATTCTGAAAGAACTTTTTTTGCGGATTTTCCCCAGGCGTCTCCGGTCGTTCCCAAAATCAAAATCATGGCCTGGGTCCACCAGGGATAGGGGATTCCGCGAATCTTTAGAAATTCAAAGGCGGGGTACGAAATCAGGGCGGGTTTAACCGGCTTCATGGTTTCGTCCCATTGGGATTCTCCCAAGATTCGCTTGCCGATCCCGACCAGCGCCTTAGAAAATGCAGCGGCATTGGGTCCGCGTCGAACCTTTGATCCTTTGCCCTGGGTTCCCGGAAATCGAATGATCCAGTCTTTCTGACCGTACATGTGTTTTAGAATTCGAGAAACCTGCGTTTCCATCTGCATTCTTAAGTTCTTGCCCAAATGCTGGTCCGAAGTTTCCAGCGTATGAGCCAGCACCCGATAACCCAGTAGTAAGTTCACCGCTTGGTCCTGGCTCATGTGATTCAAGTATCCCCAGTCAGTGGGATATTCGGCTGAAGACAAAAAGTCGGATTCGACATGGGTGACCCCAGGAATTTTTCCAATCACACTGCGATCGGCATCATCCCGAGCAAAGTATCCAGTCGCAGAACCCGGTTTTCCTTCCAGGCGGTTCCCGACTTCGGTCAAACGATCTTGCGCATCGAGCACGCGACTGATTTCAAAAAGGCAGTTGGCAGTGGGTTTGCCCAGGCTTTTCAAAAGTTCCAGTTCGCTACCCAAGACGGCAAGGTACCAGCCCAGATCAACGGTTCCGTCGGAATAGACGATGTTCCCGCCGTCCCGATGGCCGGCCAATAGCGCATCCGCGGGGCCACCTTTCAGGTGGATGAATTTTTCGAAAAGGCGCTTTCGATAGTTCCAGTACTTCTTGATGATTTCGACGTTTGTTTTCCCAGACGGGCTCAAGGAAGCGGCTGGGGAAGGGGCGACTTGCGCCAAAGAGCGAGGAGCCTTTCCAGCGAGTGTCGACCCTGACATTCGAATCGCCGCAAATCCGATGGCGAATGCCACGATCGCAAATGTTGCAATTCCAGTGGCTGTTCCCACCCAGGTCTGAAACCGTTTTTTTGGATTTTTTCTAGCCTTCTTCATCGCTTGCTTATCGGCCTTCTACTGCGCTGCCTTAAGCGCAGCTTCATATCCGGGTGTCGGTCCGTAGGATTGGATCCCTTCTGGATTGTAGTGAAGCAGGTAAAGATTGTGAAAGAACATGTAGTCAAACCCCGGAAATTCTTCGTTTTCGAAGTGCCAGTAGTCGCCTTCTTTGTACTGCACGGGGCAGGTCCAATAGTGACGGGACTTGTAAAAGCGCTGAGGTCCGCACCACTGTGTTTTGTCCGATCCGTTGGGACCCTGAGCTGGCGCAGATTTCATTAATTCCATGAAATCCGTTTGCGAAATTCCATTGTCTTTCATCCCCAGAAATCCACCTTTCAGTTTCAGCTTGGAATCGTGAACGTACGCATGGAGAAGCGGATACAAAATCAAACCCGTTCTTCGAGCAAAGTTTCCCAAGGTCTTTCGCGCGGATTTGCCCCAAACGTCGCCGGTGGACCCTAGAATCAGAATCATCGCTTGGGTCCAGAATGGATAGGGGACGCCGCGAACGCGCATCAGTTCGAACGCCGGAACTGAGAACCAAGCCGGCTTGATTTCCTTCATTTTCGATTTCCAGGCTTCTTTGCCCAAGATCGCTTGACCGATGTCGGCTAGCGCTTCAGAAAATGCGCGGGCGTCCGGACCGCGACGAGTCTTAGAACCCCTGCCGCGGGTTCCGGGAAAACGGATTTGCCAATCGCCCTTTCCACGCAGGTGCCGAACGATTCTTTCAACCTGTTTTTCCATCTGGGTGCGAAGATTCTTTCCTGCGTGGGAATCCTTTTCATCCAGCGACATGGCCAGCATGCGATAACCCAAAAGCATGTTGATGGCTTGATCTTGGCTCATTTGATTTAAGAAACCCCAGTTAGCTGGGTCTTCGGATGATGACAGGAAGTCGGATCGTACGGTGGTTGTTCCAGGAAGCTTTCCGATAATTGAACGGTCGACATCGTCACGAAAAAAATAGCCCGTGTCGGATCCCGGAATTCCGTCCATCTGATTTCCAAGTGCAGTCAGTCGATCTTGTGCGTCCAATACGTGGCTGATTTCAAGAAGGTTGCTGGCCGTTGGCTTTCCCAGGCGCTTGAGCAAATCCAGTTCTGTTCCAAGTGTGGCTAGGTACCAGCCTAGGACTACAGTCGCGTCGCTAAAAACCGCTTCGCCACCATCGCGTTGGGAAGCGACCATTCCGTCTCCGGGGCCACCCTTTAGGTGAATGAAGCGTTCAAAAAGCTTCTGGCGATAGTTCCAATATTTCTGGATGACTTCGTGGTGGTCTTGCACACCCAGCGCCGAAGTTTGTGCGGGTGAGCGATTCATTTCTTGATGAGTGAATCGGTTTCCGTACCACCCTGCGACGCCCAACCCCAGTAGTGTCAAAATCAGGCTGATGGGACGGGTTGCTTTGGGCTTCTTCGAGCGCTCTTTCATGAATCTTTATCGGTACTTTGGTCGCGGGCTTTGAGCAAAAGCAAAAGGCCCGAGGGTGAACCACCCCCGGGCCTTTCAGATGCTTTTTAGCGTTGTTTTACGCCTTTTTTGAAGGCGACGCTTTATTGGCGGCGGCCATTGCAGCCTTCATGCTTGCGGCATGAGCGGCGCTTGGCGCTGCAGCGGATGCAGAGGCTACTTGGGGTTGTCCCGCCAAGGTTGCTCCTGCGGCTGCCTGCGGTGCTGCCTTTTGTCCGATTCCGGCTTTCTTCAGAACTTCTTCCCGGATCGCTTTGATCATTTCAGGACGTTCTTTCAGGTACTGGCGAGCATTGTCGCGGCCTTGGCCGATGCGCTCGTCTTTGTACGCGTACCAAGTGCCGCTTTTTTCAACGATGTTCATGTTCGCGGCTAGGTCCAGAAGATCGCCTTCTTTGCTGATGCCTTCGCCGTACAGGATGTCGAATTCAACTTCTTTGAACGGAGGAGCCATCTTGTTCTTCACGACTTTCACGCGAGTGCGGTTACCGATGACGTTTTCGCCGTCTTTGATTGCTTGAATGCGGCGAATATCCATACGGACCGAAGCGTAGAACTTCAGAGCGTTACCGCCCGTCGTGGTTTCTGGGTTTCCGAACATCACGCCGATTTTCATGCGGATCTGGTTGATGAAGATGACCAACGTTTTCGAACGATTGATCGAACCCGTCAGTTTGCGAAGCGCTTGCGACATCAAGCGAGCTTGCAAGCCCATGTGCGAGTCGCCCATTTCGCCTTCGATTTCAGCGCGAGGAACCAGTGCTGCGACCGAGTCGACGACCAGAAGATCGACGCCGCCGGAACGAACCAGCATGTCGGCGATTTCCAAAGCTTGTTCGCCGGTGTCAGGCTGCGAGATCAGAAGATCGTCGGTGCGAACACCCAGCTTGCGAGCATAGTTCACGTCCAAAGCATGTTCGGCGTCGACGAATGCGCAGATGCCGCCTTGCTTTTGCATTTCTGCAATCGCGTGAAGGGTCAAAGTGGTTTTACCGGAAGATTCTGGCCCGTAGACTTCGACGATACGTCCGCGTGGCAAGCCGCCGATTCCCAGCGCGATGTCTAGGCTAAGAGACCCGGTTGGAACCGTTGGGACGTCCTGATTGACCAGGCTGTCGTTTTCGCCCAGGCGCATAATCGAGCCTTTTCCGAACTGCTTTTCGATCGCTTGAACGGCTAGTTCGATGGCCTTGTTTTTCTGTCCGTAATCGCCTGAACTTTTCACAGGTCCATTTTCTAAATTCGCCATTTTTAATTCCTCTTTCTATTTCTGACTGAAATGCCTTGGCCCCAACTAATAGTGTGGCCGTTGTGGTCACCCTCAAGTTAATGCGGTGTTGGCTTCCCCCGAAGCAACCCGCGTACCATTGAAAGCGATACCCATGAAGCTAGCATCTGACGTTTCAAGCGCAAGGGAAGGGGTGGGGAATTCGAAGAAATTTTCAACAATGACGCAACAAGCTTATGCGGCGCGTGATTTTTGTCCCGTTGGAGCGTTTTCAGGTGAACCTCAACGGTTTCACGGACTTCAATCTTTTTTCCCTTTCGGATCGCCACCGAAAAGCAGATTCGCCCGTCGTCATCCGCATTTTTCGAAGTCAGAAATCCAGTGGTCGATGCCGCGATCGTAGCAAAAGGAGTCTGCCTGAGCGCCGCTTTCGCCATTTCGCGTGCGGTCTGCCAGCTTTCGACTGAATCCCGTTTCAGCTGTTTAGGATTCAGACCCAACCACTTTTTTTTGCTTTTCACCTGATAGACGACAAATGATCCGCAAAGATTTTCGGATATTCCAGGATTCGCAACCAAGCTTGAAGCGATCATCCCACCGGTGCAACTTTCCGCAAGCACCAGCTGATGTCCGGATTTCTTCAAAAGTTTGGAAACCGCAGCGGCTTCTTGGGCCAAGGTTTTCTGAAGCATCATCCGATCTTCGTCCAATGGATCGCAGCTTGGGTGACGGCAAGCGCCAGAAGCCCGGCGGCCAAGTCATCCGCAATCACCCAAAAACCACGCATCCAGGCCGAGGCGTTTTGGTTTTTCGAAAGCTGATCCAAGCTTCGGATCGGTCCGGGTTTCCAGACGTCAAAAAGTCGAAAGGCTAAAAACGCGACGATGTAAAGCGCCGGGCGTTCGGGTGGAATTCCAATTGCCGCGATCGCCATTCCCAGCCATTCGTCGACTACGACAAAACCGGGGTCGCGAATTTGAAAACGTTGATCCAGGTGCTTGATTCCCCAAAGTCCTGCGATGAAAAGAAGCACCCAAAATCCAAGCACCGGCAAGATCGGAAGACCGTGTAGGCAAATGACCACGATCAGCGCAGCAATCGATCCCGATGTCCCGGCGGCCACGGGAAACAGTCCACTGCCAAACCCACTTGCCAGGGTGAACGCAAAGCCATCTTTATAGGTGACTAGGCGGCGAACCATTCTCCAGCCGTTGGAACGAATCTTCATGGAACCGATGCTATGCCAGCGGTTCTATTCGGGCAACGGAATGAATTCGGTTTCTCCGGGGATCGGGTCAAAACGTCGTTCTTTCCATCGGCGTTTCGCCGATTCCAGTTTTTCGGGCGTCGTCGCCACAAAGTTCCAAAACATCAGCCGTTTTTCGGGAAGCGGAATCCCACCCAGAATGACACCTAAAGTGCCGTCGTTCGCTTTCAAGTGAATCGTGGAACCTTTTTCGAAAACGATCAGCTTTTCAGTCTTTACCGCTTGCCCTTCGGTTTCGACGCTTCCCTGGATCAAGTAGAACGCCAGTTCTTGATCCCCGGATTCAAGGACCAATTCGGATCCCGGTTTCATTTCGACTTTGGCGTAAGTCAGGGGCGATGAAGTCTTAACGGGTGACGCTTTTCCCTTCATGGATCCCGCGACCAACTGAATTTGAACGCCTTTTTCTTCGATCGTAGGAATTTGGTCGTGGTTGTAATGTTGGAAGCTTGGGTCGCATTCTTCCTGATCCTTCGGAAGAGCGACCCAGGCCTGAAGGCCTTCCATCTTGGGGTTTTAGGCTACGATTTCGTCCGGCACACGTTCTGAATGGACGATGCCTTTGCCCGCGGTCATCCAGTTCACTTCGCCAGCGCGAATCGTTTGGACGGTACCTAAACTGTCGCGATGAACCATTTGGCCTTCAAAAAGGTAAGTCAAAGTCGAAAGGCCAATATGGGGGTGTGCCAGGACGTCGCTTTGGCCACCACCTTTCAATCGCGCCGGCCCCATGTGGTCCAGAAAACAAAAAGGACCAACCATTCGTTTTTCACGAAACGGAAGGATTCGGGTGACGAACATTTCGTCGGCGATCTGAGCTTTCCTGGGTTCGATCAGGTGGGTGATGGGCATAGGTCTATTGCTAAACCGGATTCTTATTCCAAAGAACTGGAAAAATCTTCTTTCAAGCGACCCAGGCTAAAAAGGCCGATCGTGCAAACGCAAACACCAATAGCGACGACGGATTGGATGTCACCTAACTTGCCCCGGGTTGCCGTGAAGATGGAAACCATCGGAATGGCGCTTGCGCGAACCAGGTTGGGAACCCAAGTGGTGGTCGTTCCCCGAACCGAAGTTTCAAACTGTTCCGCGGTCAGCGTTGCGAAAAGCGCCCAGTACCCAATTGAAAATCCAAAGTAGACGCACATCAAGTAATAGGCCCAGGCGGGCAGGCCGGTTGGAAAAAACGGCAAGCCCAAGGTCAGAATCAAACAAAGTAAAATTGCGAACTGGACCGTTCGCTTTCGACTTCCCATTTTTTGGCTGATGATTCCTCCGCTGATGTCGCCGATCAAAGACCCGACATAGCCCCAGAAAATCGAATTTCCGGCAAGCACGGGCGTTTCAACCCCCAATCGCAAAGCGATTTCGGGCGAAAAATAAAATAACAACCCGCACGTAAACCAAGTGGGGGCCCCAACGGCGACGCAAAGAAAGATTCGAAGAAGATTCTTGGGGCGAAGGATTCGGTCACGAACTTTCTGGGTCGCCTTCATTTTTAAGAAAAGGGGCGATTCTGGAGCCCGAATTCGAAGAATCAAAAGCAGAATTCCGATCACGCCACCGACCCAATAAAGTTCGCGCCAAGACAAGAAGCGTGAAGTGAGCACGGAAGACATCGCCCCCAAAAATCCGGCCATTCCCACGACACTGGTCCCCAGTCCGCGCAGGGTCGCCGGCAAGCTTTCAGCAACTAAGGTGACGGCGACGCCGAATTCTCCGGCCAGTCCCATTCCGGCAAAAAAGCGCAAAATTGAATACGTGCCGGTGTCGCGAACAAAACCGTTTGCGAAGTTGGCCAGCGAATACATCAGAATTGAAAAGTACAGCACGCGAAGACGGCCCAGGCGGTCGGATGCCCAACCCATCGCAAGTCCGCCCAGCAGCATTCCCGCCATTTGCCAATTCAAGATTCGCGCGCCCTGAATGGCGATTTCTTCAGCTGAAAGCCCCAAGGACTTCAGACTTTCGACCCGAACGACGCCGAACATGACTAGATCATAAAGGTCGACGAAGTATCCCAAGGCGCCCACCCAGACGCCGGGATAGCTGATCGTCTTACGAAGTTGTTGCAGAAGACCCATCATGAATTTGAAGCTCTCGTTTGAAGCCTTTTGCAGGATTCAGCATCCTTTTGCACCCGGATTCATCAGCCGAACGTGGCAAGGTGACCCATCGCGCAAATGACGGCCAGCATCACCGCGCTGCGGCTGGGCTTTTGTCTTGGACCGCCGAGCCCGCTCGACTAAGGTCCAAATTCCAAAATGAATCCAGGTTCAACTTCCAAATTCGACGGAAAGAAGTACGACTTCCGATGGGATGTCCTAGACATCATCATCAGCGGCCGTTCGTCCATCGATTCGCAGCAAGGCTTTCAAGTCGGAAGCTTGGAAGACGCAGAACGTTTCATTTCCAGTTACGGGTTCAATTTCGAAAACCCAATCGAAAAAGCCGAAGCTTTTGGCCATTTCCACGAAGCGTTGAATTTCATTCGAAAGTACTTTCTTTGGCCCGACAATCCCGAAGGTCTTCGCCTAGAAATACCTAGGAAGGTTCTGGAATTGACGGATGTTCGCGAACTTTTGTTAATGGCGAACTATACGCTGGCCGGGCAGTCGCAAGACGGCCCAGGGACATTACTTCGAAACTGGGCCTGCAGCATTTTGAAGGTCATGCACACGATTGCGCACATCGATCAAGACCTACGATCGGGTTACTTTGCCGATATTCAACAGCAGATCCTAGACCGCTATTACCGCGCCATTCACCGCGACGGCGAAGGGCAACTTTACTTGGGTGAACGGGATGAAGATCCGGCGCGGGTCGATTTGGTCGCCTTTGAAACCAAGCCAAAAAAGTCGCGCGAATCCACCTTGGTCAAACTTCTGCATAAACCCGAAAACGTCGCAGAAGATATTTTCGACCGGGTCGGAATTCGTTTCGTCACTCCAAGTCGCCTTCAAGCCATTCAGGTCGTGAAGTACCTGAAGGATAAAATGATCATCCTTCCACCAAACATTAAACCCAGTCGTTCGCGAAACACCCTGGTTCCTTTAGACGTGTTCCGCGATTCGTTAGCCAAGGGAATTGCCCAGGTGGAAGCCGGAAAAATCACCGAAAGCCAGCTTCGCGCGCAAGTCGACGACGAACTGATCCACCTGGAAAACGATTCCAGCAACCCGCATTCCAGCAAGTTTTACCGCGCGATCCAGTTCACAGCCCGCCAGCTGGTGAAGTTGAAGAACCCCATTTACGACGATCTTCGTGAACTAAAGTCCCTGGGCAAGGACCTTCGCGAAACCGATTCGGTCGCAGCGGGCAAAGCTGCCCGAACGATTGAAAAAATTGATTTGAAACACATCCAAAGAGAAATACGATTCTTCTATCCGTACGAAGTTCAGGTCGTGGATCAGAAAAGCCATGAAGAAAACGAAAAAGGCCGGAGCGCACATAGCGAATACAAGAAAGCACAAGTGCAGACGGCCCTTCGAAGGGTCATGGGTGCTCTAGTCCATGGGACTCGAACCTAAGTGGGATAGCGACATTGTCCTGTTGGGTACCGGCGTCGCCCCGTTGCTTGCGGCCGCACGATTTCTGTCCGAAGGCTATAAAGTCCTGATTCTGAATCCCGATGGCGACTTTTTCCGGGAACGCAGCGAACTTCCATTAGATCCATTGCTGACATCCACAGGCGAAATTTCAGCAACCCGTCTTTCCCGAAGTCTTCCGGAAAGGGTCACGGAAGTGATTCGTCCTTTTTTTCCGGGAGCAATCGAAACCTGGCTAGGAAATGAAACCAGCACCGGCGCAAGCGGTGGCACAACCGGATTCAAAGATCCCATGGCGCCCCATGTGCGTGCGCGTTCGCGGTTTTGGATTGATTCAGATACGTTTAGCCTTCGCGAACGAAACCTGGATTGGCCAAGGCTTGAAGAACTGTACGTCGAAGCATCCGATGCGGGCCTGCATCCGCAGATTTTGCAGGAACTGACGGCCATTCGCCGTTTTCCGGGCGTGAACCGAAGTTCGCGTGAATTCGAATCTTCCTACCACGGGCTTTGGGTGCCGCGGATTTGTGACGTCGATGTGGTTCGCTACCAGTACGGGCTTTTGGAATACGTCCGCGAAAGAATCGGTGGTTCACGAATGGTGACTTCGGCTTCGCAGGTCGAATGGATTCCAGAAGGCGTTCGCTTCTTTGACCAAGGCCAGTATCAAACGGCCAGAATTTCAAAAGGCGCGATCTGTTTTTGGACACCTAGGCTAACGCGATGGATTCACGGAATTGCAAAAAAATTGGAAGCCACGATTCCGCAGCCAGGTGGGGTTCGTGTTTGGGAAGATTGGACGTTGGTTTCCCGCGATGCATTGGACCCTTCGGTGGTCGGGGTTTTTGAAGACATGACCGTTTTCGCGTCCTATGAAGGAGCACCCAAAGATCCAAACGGGGTCCACGCGCTTCGAGTCCTTCGCCCCGGAGCCGTTGTCGGCCTAGAACAGGCCATGCGAATTGGGCCTGAACAAACTGCGGGCGGTCTGGAATCCTTTCGCGCTTTGGAAAGACTTTGCGGGCAGATGCTTCGCTGGTCCGCCTTTTCGGTCAGATCGTTCGAAGCGCGCGTGCTTTTGGAATGGGATTACCGCAAACTGGCCCAACCGATGTTTCGTCTAGGCGGAGAACTTTCAAAATGGAACGTGATGGGCGGTGCGGACGGACCGCTTTTTGAGGTCGCGCACCAAGTTCGAAAAGCCTGCAACGTTTTCGAGGAGACCTTGTCATGAGCTTTTCAGTTCGTGACGGAAAGCTGGATGTGGTTGTCGCGGCTGGACCGCGGGTCCAGTTATGGCCCAGCGCCGGAATACGAAGCTTCGCATCGCTTTGCGCGGAATACGATCTACAAGTCGGAATCTATGGACCCGACACACTTTCGGTGCGCGGATTGGTTCCGCTTTCGGGAACCGGCGCTGTCATCATCGCCGAAGACCCTCAGAAAAGAATTCACCGAATTCACGCCCGCGCGGTTCTTCGCGTCGCTGCACCGACGGAACTTCCCGATCCTTTTCCGGGGTGGCGATCGCAGGCATTGATTCCGCTTTCAACCGCCAGACGTCTTCAAGAACAGGTCGATCTTTTCTGGGCGCCAAGGACCGTGATCCTGGGAACTTCGGGACAGGCATTCCGATTTGGGTCGGATCTTTTGTCGATGTCGCGTGCGACGGATGCAACCCAAGTGATTTGTGTTGAAACCCATTCACAGTGGGGTGGAAAGCGATTCGCTGGATGGGAAGTCGATCGTCGCCGATTCGAAATGCTGGGTGGAAAGGTGATCGAAGGTCGTCCGGTTTCGCTTTCGCAGAAAGCGCCGCTGCTTTGGGAATTCAGGATTCAGGACGCCGAAGGAATTCGGATTCTAGAAGTCGCGCGTGTTGTTTCGGCCGGACCTTTTGATGATTTTTCAGGCATCAAAGAATCACCGCCTGGGAATCTTCTTTTTGATTTGAAACAGACTTCGCTTCGAACCGAAGAAGAAGACTTTGATGGTTGGAACCTGGAAGAAGAACGTGGACGTTGGTTGGCCACGCGGGTGATCAAGGGTTTGGTAACAGAACTTGGGTCGCGAAAAGACGACCTGGAAAGAATCGCAAGACGCGCGAAGAACCGAATCAAGCGCAGTTTCAAGCACCGCGATTTCCCGTTTCATTGGGACTATCAGGGCAAGTGGACTTCGGCAGCTACCCAACGTGCGGTTCGATCTTTTTCAGGCGTGCCGCAGACGGCGCAAAAGACCCGGATGGTCGCAAGCCTGGAATGCTTCGAGGAAATCGGCTGCAATCTTTGCGAAAAGGTTTGTCCAGAAAACGCGATTCGATGGGCGCGCGGCCAAATTCAGGCTGCGGATGCCGCAGTTCAACCCGTTCTAAGTGAAAAAGATTGTACTGGCTGCGGACTTTGTCTGCCGGCCTGCCCCAGTTCTTCAATCTTGATGATCCGCGACCCCGAACAATCGACCCAGGCGACCTTGACGTTTCCATGGAAAGGATCGGCGAAATGGAAGGCTGGGGATTTTGCGACCTTGGTCAATCGTCGCGGCGAAATTTTGGGAACCGCACGGGTCAGCGAAGTCCAAGGCGCGGCACAGGACGACGTGACCGCCCAGGTTCAGTCGGGCGACCACCAGTGGGTCAAAGTCGAAGTGCCTTCGCACTTGGCTTGGGAAGCGCGCGGAATTCGTCGAAGCAAAGTTCAAGTCCAAGCTTCGGTTGCAAAGGAATACGCAGAAACTCAAGGCACCGATCGAAGACGCGATTCGAAAGACATGGTCGAAATCACTTTAGATGGTGAAAAGCGATTGATTCGGGATCGAGTGCCGATCACTGCGGCGCTTTTTGAATTCGGGATCGCAAGGCCGGAAGACGTTCTTTACTGTGGCGACGGCGGTTGCGGACTTTGCACCATCTTCGTCGACGGCGTGAAACGGTCCGCGTGCCAAACCACGGTTCGCAAAGGCATGGCCCTAAGGAACGTCGAAAGGGTTTTGGGCGTGATGGGCGATGCCCCTGGCATTTCGCCCAGCGACAACGTGATTTGTCCTTGTGTCGGCGTAAAGACGGAAGACGTCGTTGAACGCATCGGCAAGGGGCAGCTGGGCTCGATGGAAGCGGTGCAAGCATTGACTTCGGTGGGGTGTGGGAAATGTCATGGGCAAGTTTGCACCGAGGCTCTTCGCAGGCTCCTAGAGCGGTCCGGCGTCGATGCGAAGGGTTGGTCGGATTGGCAATTTCCTTGGGGGGAATGGACCCTGGCGCCGACTAACTAGTGGATTCTTAAGGACTTACAATTCTCTTACACCACCTTTTCAGGGGCCCCCCGTATCCTGAAGGTATGAAGAAGGCACTTTCGATTACCTGGTCCGTCGCTGAACCCTTGCTTGCCCTTTGGGCATTTCTTTTTGTCCTGCCCATTGCGCTGGGGCAAAACGGAATCTGGGAAACGGCGTTTGCTGAAAACGCAGTTTTGAAAATGACCTTGTACACGGTCTTGATGACCCACTTGACCATCGCTGCGATGAGCATCTGCTTTCATCGTGCGCATACACACCAAGCGATCAAACTGCATCCGGCCGTCGACGCGGCCATGCAGATCTGGCTTTGGTTGACGACTTCGATGGCGAAGCTGGATTGGGTTTCGATTCACGTTTATCACCACACGACATCGGACACTGAAAAGGATCCACACAGTCCGAAGCAAAAAGGCCTGGCCCGAATTTTCTTTTTCGGCGTCTATGATTACGTCGTCGCGAAGTCGGATCCCGAAGTCATGAAGATCCGAAAGCGCATTCCAGAAAACCGCTTGGAATCGTTCATCGATAAACACCACTTGCTTGGGCCGATTCTGACTGCGGCGATTTTAGGAATCCTTTTCGGTCCTTCCAAAGGGATGCTGCTGGCGGGGCTGACCTTTTTGATTTCGCCATTCTTTGCAGTCGGTGGCGTGAACGGATTTGCCCATTATTTTGGGTATCGCAATCACCGCACGACCGACAATTCGCGCAATCTAGGTTTTGTCTTCCCACTGAACTGGATGATCAGTGGTGAATTGGATCACAACAATCACCACGCGTTCCCACGTTCAGCTTCATTCAGCCACCGTTGGTACGAATTCGACATCGGATACGCTTACATCACCCTATTGAAGTGGGTCGGTCTTTGCGAAGTGAAGCACGTGTATCGGCGCCGGAAAGAAGCGGTATTGGACTCGGTGCCGGTCGCTGTTCAGGTTGCGAAACTGGGCTAATTGCCGGGTTTTGGCCGTAATTTTGTAGGGCCAGGAATTTTTCGATCTTGTGATTGATGACTTCCGGAAGGTCCATCTGCGGGCAATGGCTTCCCTGACGGATCAGCTGAAGTTCGCTTCCAGGAATCAGTTGGTGCATCAGTTCCTGTTGGTGAAACGGAATCATTTTGTCTTGTTCGCCACCAAAGATCAGGGTTGGGACGTCGATGTGGTGAAGCCATGAAGTGGCGTCATAATCATCGTAATTCTCGATTAGATTCAGCAAAATGATGGGATCCATTTCGGCAACTTGATCGACATAAAGGTCGATGTCCGCTTTAGGTGTCAGGTGAGGGTTGAAACCACCAAACGCAATTCCCGCCCGAGCCAGCGGATTTCTAGTTTGTGATTTCCAAAGTTTGCGGACCGTGTCCGGCATTTTTTCGTAAAGGACGCGAAAGGCCTTAAATGCTCCTTGAAGAAGGTTGTTTCCAAACAAGGTTTCAAGGGGCTTTCGTGCTGTTCCATTTCCCAAAACCATCCCAGCAACCCGGTGTGGGAAAAGTCGGTAGAATTCCAGCACGATGTTCACGCCCATGCTGTGGCCCAAGAGCATCGGCTTTTCGACTTTCAATTCGTCCAAAAGGCAAAGCAGATCCTTGGCGATGACTTCCACGTTTAAGGATTTCAGATCGGTGGGTGATTCCGAATTGTGGTGTCCGCGATAATCAAACCAGATGCACTGATAGTTTTTGCGGAAGTGTTCGATCTGATAGGTCCAATGAAGGCTTGAACAAACCAATCCGTAACAGAAAACCAGCGGAGGCCCGCTTCCTTCCACGCTGTAAAAAATCCGCGTTCCATCGAAGCTTCGAATGAAGCCATGGTGGACAGGCGCAGCGGTTCCGGCTTCACGTTGAAGTCCGGGTTTTCGCGCGCCTTGAGGTCTGGGTTTCTGTGGTTCTAATACGGGTGTCACGACGACTAGCGTCTATCATGATCCATATTTCTTGACTAGATCAATCAAATTTGGGGCATTCAAAATTCTTGCAGTGATTTCAGCCCATTCGCGACGGCGACCCGAATCCGCCTTTTCAAAGGCGGTCGCCACGGCGTCCACAATCTGCCCAACGGGTGACGTAGGATCGACGGTATTCGAACTGACGGATCGACCCCCAGTGATCTTGAAGGCGTATTCGCGCTCCATAACGGCGTATAGGTCTGATTCCGAAAGTTCTAAAGCCCTAGCCACGGCTGCGACGTGATCTACTGGAAGGGGAGTAATGCCGCGTTCGACGTTTGAAATGAACTGGGTTGTAACGGCCGGATTCAACTTAAGTCCTAGTTCTCTTTGGGAAATTCCTACTTTTTCGCGACCCGAGCGGATGAACTGGCCTACAATCTTCAGTCTCTTGTTCGAATTTTCAGCTTCCATGCTTTTAAAATATCAATAACTGATCAAGATTGTCAAGAATACGCCAAGAAAGGGTTTTCTTGATCGATTTCAATGATTTATCAATGGGATTACTTGATTTTCGCAGAGCATTGTCAAGACATCTTGAATGAGATAGCAGCCAACCTACATATGATGATGAGATTTGTTGGGGTTGGGGGCGTCGTTCTGGCTTTGGTTGGAACGGCATGTTCGGGATCGAAAATCGGATCGAAGGACCTTCCGGGTCGCTTAAGCGACGCCGAACGCCAAGCAGTCGAATCCGAAAGCGCGAAATCAGGAAGCTCGGCGATCACCGTCTTTCATTCCGACGGCAAATTTTCCAGTCATCAAGTGAAGTTCGAAGGACTTCAAAAACTAGAAAACAAGATTTTGGAATCGGATCCAGGAGCAGTTCTATTCTTGGATCAAAAAGCGGTTGGCATTGCTCGCGGTGTTCAAGATTCAGGGACGGGCTTGAATGCGGATGAAAACCTTCTTTTCCGCGGCAAAGAAATTTTTGAACTTTCTGCGTGGGAGAAATCTTTTCCAGACGCCGATGGACGCGGAGTCAAGATCGCCGTCGTCGACGACGGCGTGGCGTTGAATCGTGAAGGTTTGATCCAGACGCGTGACGGTCGCGCGAAGTTCGCAAAAAGCATCAATGCTGGGACATCTTGGTTGGTTCCAGTTCGCCTAAAGGCCGACGGGTGTGCTCGTCGCACGGTTTTGACCGAAGGCCAGTCGGCCGCTTGGAAAATCGTCACGACTTCGATTCCGCAGTCAGCAGATTGGTCGTTTTCGCAAGCGTTTGATATTCACCCCTGCGGAATCAATGGCGATCTTCCGTTAGCGAATCAGTGCATGGCTTGGGAAAAGGTTTTTCCCAACGGGAAAGCACGCATGATCGATGGAAACTTCGTCGGCGCTGCACGCTTTGTCGAATTCAAGGATCTTTCCGGAAAATCCAAGCAGCGCGTGCTTTTTGATGTCAGCGGCGACGGCGTGATCAGCGACGAAGAAGTCTTCACTGCTTTTTCGGATACGGACGCGGGCGCAGCCGGCGGCACGATCTACCCGCTGATGCGCGGGGATGCGATCGGGTTTGATATTCACCCGGTTCAAGCTACCGCGGGTGGGCATCCCTTTCTTCCGACTCAGTCGCGGGACTTTCCAGTTTCAGATTGTTCGGCGAATAGCACGGTCGACTTTGCAGTAACATTCACGCTTCCAAACAATTCGGATTCCGATTTCGGAAGTCACGGCGACGGTGTGGCCGGAATCGCCGCAGGCTACAAAATTGGCAAAAGAAACTTCGACGGCGTGGCTCCGGGTGCGCAGGTGGTTGACGTCCATTTCGGCGATTCAATCAGTGATCGCCGCTACACGATTTCTGAAATCGGTCGCGTACTTCTTTTGGGCGGAAGGTCCGCGGATATCGTAAACCTTTCGTACAGCTTGTTCTTTGATAGCGCGGCTTCTCAGGTTGCGATGGGCCGCTTTTTGACGGCGATGTTGAATCAGACGGATGCGATCTACTTCTTCAGCGCGGGCAATAACGGCCCAGGCCGCGGATCAATGAACCGCGCGCTGCTGTATCCCGCCGACAGCATTCAAGTGGGTGCGTACTTGGATCCCCTTTTGGCGCAAACGACGTTCGGAAGTTCGACCCCGTACGGCGGGGTGGTTTCCTACAGTTCACGCGGACCCGGCGCCGACGGATCCAGCGGACCATTGCTGTTAAGCCCGCTGGCCGGAATCACGGTCTATCCGGGGGAAACCATGGGCTACGGGCCTTTCAGTGGTACCAGTTCAGCCACCCCGGCGCTTTCGGGTTTCACGGCGCGACTGATTTCTCAGATTCGTGCTGAAGGGCTTCCTGTGAAACGCACTTGGTTACGTCAGGCGCTGATTTCGTCGGCAGTCCCGATTTCTGGGTTTCACTTTATTGATCAGGGCTACGGCGTTCCTAAGCTGTCGGCGGCCTTAACGAAGTATCGGGAAATCGCTGGACAGGGTCGCATTCTTCCACGCTTGGAAGTGACGGGTGCCGATAATTCTCGGGGCGTTCCTTCGCGCGGAATCTATGTTCGCGGTTCGCAAGATCGCCAAGATACTTATCGCTTTGCATTAATGGCACGGTTCACTTCGGAATGGCCAGTTCAAGACCAGGCGAACTATGCCGAAGCATTTGCACTTGAAGCGGACCAGCCTTGGATTTCCACGACCCCGAATGCCTTGGTTTCGGTTCGTGGCGCAAACGCGGAAGTCGCGTTGGATTGGGCCAAGATCGATGCCATGGGTCCCGGCGAATACCTGGGTCTGGTGCGATTGAAAAGTTTGGACACGGGCGATCTTCGTGCCGTGATTCCGGTGACGATCTTGAAGCCTCAGACAGGCGGGCAGATGGTGTTGAATCAAAAACTTGCGCCTGGTGAAGTCACGCGCGTCTTTTTGGAATCGCCAGCCGGGGCAGATCACTTGCTTTTGAAGCGCATCAGCCAATCGGTCACTCAGCCGATTTGCGGAGAACTTCGCGCATACAATCCGTCAGGAATCGTGATTGCGGCAGAAGCGACCAGGAAATCAGCTTCAGTCGAACAAAGTGCTTTCCCCGTCGGCCAGGGCGGATTCTTTGAAATCGTTTGGCTAGGTGGAAGAAGCCATGTTTCGTGCCCCGCTGTACAATCGCTTTCGACCCAGATTCAGTGGTCGGGAATTCGCGCAGAAATGCAGCAAGCATCGGCTTCGAAGTCCTTGAACTTGAGCTTCCGCGTATTGACGGATTTGCCTTCGCAAGCGGGCGAAATTTCGATCGGCGGTTTGGGTTCATTAAAAACTTTGAAGGCGACTCGGGCCGCCGGACAAACCGAGTACAGCTTCCCAGTGGGTACCGCCACTGCGAAGGGATTTGAATCTTCAGCCCGGCTTTCGAAATCCTTTTTTGCAGCCCGGGTTTCTGCATTTTCGTATCCTTACGCGACGTTGAATTATGCCGAAACGGCGGGCGTAGGAATTCAGTCCAAACTGAACCTTCCGGATACTGGTGCATGGATCAAGATTCCATCGGGGAAAGCCCTAGAAGGCATTTCAATTTTTGACGAAGGGTCTTCAAGCGGCCTGACTTCGCGCGAAATCGAGATCGACCTTTTCGAAAAGTTCGTAGGGCCGTTCTCGACACAGAATTCTGTCGTCGATCGAACTTGGGTGGATGTGGGTCAGACCCGTCCGATGCGTTTTAACGTCACCGTGCCTTATAACCTAGGTGACAAAGGACTTTTCAATGACTGGAGCAATGGAACGCTTCGTTGTGAATTCCGTCCGGCTGGGTTCGAAATGGACCTGGGCTGCGGCACCCTAAAGACCCAAGTTTGGTAGCATTTCGGGACCGCACGGCCGCCATCTGAAATATAGCCGAACCCCACGCCCGGTTTACTGGCCTCGGACTTGCTGATGTCCCAGGTGATGATGAACAAAAAAGGCAGGATTCTGGGCATCGGTGTTGGGGTAGTTGGGCTGATTCTTTTGTCACTGGCTTCGTCAGCCCGTGCTTACGGACAGGTTCAGATTCGAACCCCCACGCTTCGGGGTGACGGCTGCACGGGTTCTGCAACCGCTTCGGCAACGCTGGCGCCGGATGGTTCGGCGCTTTCTGTTCTGTTTGATAACTTTACGGCCCGCGCGGGATTGGGGACCGGCGTCCGGATGAAGCGCACTTCCTGCATCATGGACATCCCCGTCTCGGTTCCTGCTAAAACCCAAGTCGCAATCGTTCAGGCCGACATTCGGGGTTACAACGCGCTTCCCCTTCGCGGGTACGCTCAGTACACGACCCAGTATTCGATCGCCAATCGACTTCTTCCCGTCATCATGGCGCGCTTCACCGGCCCCGTGAATACCGA
>JAEUWC010000029.1 GCA_016786465.1 Bdellovibrionales bacterium
GTCCCCACCCTTAACCCAATAAACTTCTCATCACGTCCGAGACGGGAAGTCCTTGTGTTATCCATGGCGCGCTTTGCGCCGGTTCATCCTTAAACCGGAACTGAATCCGGCCATCTGCTTCGTTCGTTTGACCCTGTCCAATATGACCGATCAAACGCCGAGAAATTCTTTCAAGCCCTTGAACTGCAGATGCCCTCATGTCCAAGTCTAACAGAATTTTTCGTTTCATCACTGCTTGAGTGACTTTTTCATCTCGGCAGATGGACCCGAAAAATTGAAGGTTAACTTCTAGGAACTTGCGGCAAACTCCTTGAAACTTATTAAAGATTTCTTCACCTTCTGCTTCGCTCGCCACTTGGTTGACGACGATCTTGAAGTCTCGAATTTCTTTCACGCGATTCAGGGTTTTGATCAGCCCATAAGCGTCTGCAAACGCCGTCGGTTCAGGTGTCAAAAGCACAACGCTGTTCACTTCATGCTGATGAAGGCTGAGCACACTTTCGTGAATACCCGCACCAGAATCGACCAGGATGACGTCCATTTCCCACGGACAGGCTTCGAATAGGCCCACTAACTTTTCGCGGAAATCAGGCGCCCAGGCGCGGGCTTCAAGCCATCCACTTCCCGAAGGCAGAAGCCAAAGATTGGGTTCAACCCCAATTAATGCTTCCTTCATCGATGCTTGGCCCGAAACGACTTCTTCGAAAGTCGCGACAGGCTGAATGTTCAAAAGGATATCTAGGTTGGCTAAGCCAAAATCACCGTCGACCAAAAGAACACGAAGTCCCTGGCGCGCCAGTTGTGCGCCCAAATGAGACACACAAACGCTTTTTCCGACTCCGCCCTTGCCGCTTGAAAAAACATAAACCGGCTGCCGAAGCCTAGGTGCTGGGGTGATCTTTTTACCGTGAAACTGCATCAATCTGCGAAGTGTGTCTGCTTGATCCATTTTGCGTCCTTTTCCCGGTTAAAGATCCATCACCAACGACACCAAACGTTCACGCGAGGCATCTTCGATGTCCTCGGGGACGCGCTGCCCGGTTGTAAAATAGACCAATGGAAGCTTCGTCTTGTGGCAAACATTCAAGATGCTTCCGAAAACTGTGGATTCATCCAATTTCGAGAAAATGATTCCCTGTGGAAGGAAAACTTTAAAGCGATTGGCCATGTCGTAAAGTTCCGCATCCCGGGTCGTGCTGGAAAGCACCAACTGGGTTTGAACGTTGGGAATGACTTTCAAAAGCTCGCCCAGTTCTTTCAGTGATTCGGGGTCGCGCTGCGATCTTCCAGTGGTGTCGATCAGAACCAAATCCAATTTTTCAAAGTCATCGACCGCGGCTTGAAGATCTTCTTTCGAAGAAACCGATCGGAACGGAACGTTTAGGATTTTGGCATATGTTGCTAGCTGGTCAAAAGCCGCGACTTTGTAGCTATCCAGATTGATCAGTCCGACCTTCAACTTCTTTTTCAGAATCGCAAGGCTTGCGATCTTGGCTAGCGTCGTGGTCTTGCCCACGCCGGTAGGGCCAACCAAAGCAATCACTGCCGCCGTATTCGAACGCGCTTGACCGGTACTGTCTTTCTTTCTTTCGACAATTCCATCTAACGCCGTGAAAGTGTCCGTCGCAGCCATCATTTCTTGCGCCACTTGATCAATGACGGCTTCCGGATTCTTTGCCTTTTCATCACCCAGTTCAAAAGCCGCGCGTTTGACCAAGGTCAATGCCAACTTTTTATCCACGCCATTCATTAAAAGTTGATCAAAGACTTCTTTCAGTGTCGCGCTTTCCAAGCCCGTGACACTGGCGTCGATGTTCCGCGAAACGTTTTCTTCTTGCGCGGATTTCATTTCCAGAATCATCCGCTTCAGGCGTTCGACTTCTTCTTCAACCGCTGCTTTCCCTACGGTTGGGCCAGGTCGCTTATCGCCAAGCTGTCCCGCCACGGACGTGGTCCCCGGAGCCGCCGAACTGACCTTCTTTTTAGCAATCGTTCCGCGGTCGGTGTCTTGAATATCGGCATATCGACGTGCCGTGACCGTGACATTCACGGGGCCCGTTGGGCTAGCAACCACTTGTTGCTGAGTCGCTGTCAGTTGAACCTGATCCTGCGTCTTTTTGATGTTTCTTTCCAAATAAGCGTCTGCTGACTTTTCAAAAATCTGCATCTGGCGGGCTGCCGGAAGTTTCTCGACCGCCTTTTTGACCGGTTCGGGAAGCGTCTTTTCCGCAATTTGCTTCTTTTGAAAGGATCGGTCCGAAATCGCCACCGTGATTTCAACCGAACTTTTGGACATCAGCCCAAATCCCCTTTTATGGGTCTTGGTCTGAAGTATGATTGCCTCGGGACCAAGCTCGCGCTTGATCGTCTCGATGGCTTCTTGCATCGTTGGTGCTTCGAACTTTTTAACTTGCATGAGCTAACCTCACCGTTCCCAAGGACTTGACGTTTACGTTGGAAGAAATTTCGTTGTGAGAAAGCACAACGATGTTTGGAATGAATCGATCGACCAAAGACTTCAGATGTGAGCGAATCAATGGCGAGCACAGAATAATGGTCTGTGATGCTTGATTCGCCATTTCGATGGCCTGTTGATTCAGTTCTGCAATCAGCGTTCTGACGAATTCAGGATCCAAAGACAGCTGCTGTCCTTGATCCGTTTGAATGATCCCTGCCGCGATCGTTTCTTCGATATTTCGATCCAGGGTCATCAACATCAGACTTCCTTCGCCACCGATCAGTTTCTTGGTGATCGAGCGAGAAAGGGCCGTTCTGGCGCTTTCAGTCAGAATCAATGGATCTTTTTGATGTGGAGCCGCATCCGCCAAGGCTTCAAGAATCGTTCGAAGATCACGAATGGAAACGCTTTCTTTCAAAAGATTCTTCAGCACTTTCAAGACCGTGCCCAGTGGAAGAAGATTTGGAATCAGATCTTCGACCACCTTAGGCGCCGTCTGCTTAATTCCGTCCAGAAGCGACTGAAGTTCCTGACGACCCAGAAGTTCAGGCGCGCTTGCGCGAATCAGTTCGGTCAAATGGGTTGCAATAACTGTTGAAAGATCGACCACGGTGTAACCTGAATAGGTCGCTTCGTCCTTTTGGCGATCGGAAATCCAGATCGCGTCCAGTCCAAACGCAGGTTCTTTCGTTGGAATTCCCGCAATGGGGCTACTGACATTGCCAGGATCCATAGCCAGAAGGTGTCCCACCATCAAAGACCCCGTTCCGATCTGAACGCCCTTTAGAAGAACCTGGTAGTCGCCTGGCTGCAGTTCCAAATTATCGCGGATTCGAAGAGGCGGAACGATGATCCCCAGATCCAGTGCGAACTGCTTACGGATGTTTGCAATCCGTTCCAAAAGATCGCCGTTTTGATCGGCATCGACGATGTTGATCAAGCCGTATCCAACTTCCAATTCCAAGGCGTCGACAGTCAGAAGCGTTTCTAGCTTTTCGGTCGACGGTTTCAGCTTGTCCGCTTCTGCCTTTTGGGTCTTGGCTTTTTCGGCGGCCTTTTCGCGAGCCTGAATCCGATACGCCGTTCCACCCAAGGTTCCTGCCAAAAGCATGAATGGGATGAAAGGAAGACCCGGAATCAAGGCCATGAAGAACATGACCGCGCCGGCGCCGTAAAGCGCCTTGGGTTGCATCAGAAGCTGTTTACTGAATTCAGTGCTGAAGTTCGTTCCACTTGCGGTGCGTGTGACGATGATACCGGCCGCAGTTGAAATGATCAGGGCAGGAATCTGGGTCACCAAGCCATCACCGATGGTCAAAAGAACAAAGACTTCTGCGGCGGTTCCGACTGACATTCCGCGCTGCAAAGTCCCGATCACGATTCCGCCGATGATATTGACGACAACGATCAGAATACCGGCGATCGCGTCCCCGCGGACGAACTTACTGGCACCGTCCATGGCTCCGTAAAAGTCAGCTTCACGAGAAATTTCACCGCGGCGACGACGGGCTTCTTCTTCATTAATGATGCCTGCGTTCAAGTCGGCGTCGATCGCCATTTGTTTACCTGGCATTGCGTCCAAGGTGAAACGTGCTGCGACTTCAGCGACGCGGCCTGCGCCCTTAGTGATGACGATGAAGTTGATGATCACCAAGATCACGAATACGACGATACCGACGGCATAGTTCCCGCCGACTACGAATTCACCAAACGAACGAATCACGTTCCCAGCTGCCGACGTTCCTTCGTCTGCACCGCGAAGAAGGATCACGCGGGTTGTAGCGACGTTTAGCGACAGACGAAAAAGGGTTGTCACCAAAAGCAGTGACGGAAAGATACTGAAGTCCAAGGCGCGATTGGCGTAAACGGCGGTCAGCAGCAGAACCAGTGACCCTGCGATTCCCAAGGAAAGCATGATGTCCAAAAGAATCGGAGGCATCGGGATGACCATGACGGCCAGAATTCCCACGATTCCTAGGGCGACTGCTGCGTCTCCAGATTTTCCAAATCGATCAAAGATAGATTTCATCACATCCTCTTATTCTTAAGCCGATAAACGTAAGCCAGGATTTCTGCGACTGCTTGGTACAATGCGCGAGGGACGAACTGTCCCACCTTTACGGTCTTGAAAAGGGTTCGAGCCAGCGGAACGTTTTCCACTAAAGGAATTCCGGCATCCGACGCCACCTTTTTGATTTTTTGGGCTAAGAAATCAGCGCCCTTGGCAACGACTTTCGGAGCAGCCATCTTGTCGCGTTCGTAAACGATTGCGATCGCAATGTGGGTCGGGTTAGTGACGATCACATCTGCCTTCTTGACCGCAGCCATCATGCGGCGACGAGCTACTTCCCTTTGAACGGCACGAATGCGCGCTTTGATCTGCGGATCCCCTTCGCGCTCTTTGTATTCCTGCTTGGCCTCCTGCTTGGTCAAACGCATCCCCTTCATGAACTCGCGTCTTTGAAGAGCAAAGTCGATCATCGCAAAGATGACTAAGACTCCGATCAGCGAAAGGAAGATCGCCTTGCCGGATTCACCCATCTTCAGCATCATCGTTCCTGCTTCGGATCCGGTTTGAAACGGTGCCGTTAAAACTTCAGCCTTGATCAGGCCGTAAACCACCCAAGCCACAACCACCGTCTTGAGCGTCAGGCGGAAGCCTTCGACAAACTGGCGCATCGAAAAGATTCGCTGGAATCCCTTCAGGGGATCGATTCTTGAAAAGTCCGGTTGAATCGGTTCTGGGGTAAAAATGGAACCAATTTGAGCAAAGCTGGAAAGCGCTCCGACCAAAAATCCAATTGCCGCCACGGGCAGCGCTGCTGAAATCAGAACGCGAAGACTTTTCATTAAAGTCGTTCCCAAAATCGACGAATCCGCCAGGTTCAGCCGCGCGGTCACATCCGTGCGAAAGACTTCGCGCATGAATTCAGCCATCTGCTTGCCGATTTCAGGGCCCATCACGTACATCGTTGAACCCGCGGCGATCAAAGCGATCATTCCAGCAAGTTCACGGCTTTGGGCGACTTGACCTTTCCGCCGGGCTTCATCCAGGCGGAAACTAGAGGCTTCTTCTGTTAGGTCTTCTGAGGACCGGTCTTCTTGATTGTCAGCCATTTACTTCTGCGCCAGCGCCCCTTTCATGGAATCCATCCATTCGACCCCACGGTGGAAAACTTCTCCGACCGCGCCTTGGAATTCGGGGACACCTAGTCCCATGACGACCAACCCCACAATCGAGGTCACTGCGAAAGAAAGAACCAAAACGTTCAGCTGCGGCATGGCCTTGGACATCACGCCAAAGGCGACGTTGATCGCGAAAATTAAAATCGCAACCGGAGCGGCTAACTGAAGACCGAAACTTAAGACTTGTCCTGTGATTTGGGTCAGGTGTTGACTGGTCAATTGCTGAATTCCCGCGCGTCCCATCCCGACTGTGGCGTAGCTGTCTAGGGCGGATTTCAACATCCAGTGATGGCCGTCCAACGCCAAGAATGCCAAAGTCGCCAGCGCCAACTGAAATTCGCTGACCACCTGGGTCTGCGATTCTGCGTTGGCGTCGTAAGTGGTCGCCATGGCGAAGCCCATGAAGGTACCGACCAGCGAAGCGCTGAAAGTAATGGCGTCGAACATCAGCTTGGCGACGTAACCCATGGCCAGTCCAAACAAAGTTTCCATTCCGATCGTTTGGGCAATCCCCGAAGTGGTCGAACCCCAAACCAAGGCTTCGCGGGTCTGGACGACGCCGCTTTTGGTTAAAGATGGAAACATACAGAACGTGATCGCAACAGAAAGAAGGATTTTCGCTGGCATCGGGACGAACTTGTCACCCGTGAATGGCAAGACCGCGATCAAGACGCTGAACCGGACCAGAATCGCAAAGAAGGTCAAAAGTTCAGGTTCTGAAAAGTTGAAAAGCGACAATGAATCTCCCCCTTTAAATCAAGCCAAAGCGCGCACACACTACTCGGACGACTTCACCCATTCTCCTGCGTTCTGAATCGAATCCTTCATGTACGTCTGCATGGTTTCCAGCATCCATGGCGCCATGACCGCTAACACAACGATGATGGCAATCATTTTTGGAATGAAGGTCAGCGTGGCTTCGTTGATCTGAGTCACGGCCTGAAGAATGCTGACGATGATACCGATCACCATGGCTGCAACTAGAAGCGGACCTGCCAAAAAAAGCATCGTCTTGATCGCTTCCGTTCCAATATTCATGACCATTTCTTCTGACATCAAGATCCCCTATTTTCACACCGGGCGAGCGCATTTCTGCTCGCCCCTATTAGCCGAAGCTTTTCACCAAACTGCCGATCACCAATTCCCAACCATCCACCAAAACAAACAAAAGAAGCTTAAACGGAAGCGCGATCACCGCCGGCGGCAACATCATCATCCCCATTGCCATCAAGACGGACGCAACCACCATGTCTAAAACCAAGAACGGCAAGTAGATCATGAATCCGATCTGAAACGCTGTTTTCAATTCGCTAATGACGAATGCCGGAATCAAAACGTAAGTCGGAACATCTTCCCGGGTCTTGGGCTTGGCTTCTTTAGAAAGATTCAAGAAAAGTTCCAGGTCCTTTTCACGGGTCTGAGCAAACATGAACTTGCGCAAAGGTGCTTCAGCGCGGGACAAAGCGGTCGTCTGATCGATCTTTTCGTTCAGAAAAGGTTCAAGAGCCCCACTGCTGACTTGTTTCCAGGTTGGGGCCATGACGAAGAAAGAAACGAAAAGCGAAAGCCCCACGATCAATTGGTTCGGAGGCATCTGCTGAGTTCCCAGCGCTTGGCGTAGGAAACTGAGAACGACGACAATCCGTGTGAACGACGTCATCATGATCAGGATTGCCGGTGCCAAAGAAAGCACCGTCAGCATCATCATGATACGAAGAACGGATACGACTTCTTGAGGCTTTTGAGGGTTATTGAAAGAAAGAGATAGCCCCGGCAAGGCAAGGCCCGAAGTCCCCGGAACAAAAGAAGGGTTCCCCGCATCAGCGTGCGCTGGAAGTGCCCAGAATACCGAAGCAACAAAAGCTGCGATTCCTAAAACGACTCCCAGACTGATCGTGCGCCGAGCGAAGTTTGAAGTCATAGAGGCTTGTACCCCTCGAGTTTCGAACGAATCTGAGCGCGAACGCCTGAAGTCGATCGAACGATGTCTTGTTGGTCAAAGTCGGCTTTTGCCGCCTGAACTTCCGAAGGGGTAGCCGCGCTGTACGCCCGAGCCGCGTGCGCCCGCGGAATCGTCCCTTGCACCTGCGATGCTGGGGCCTTGGCTTGCGGAAGTGACACGGCGTGATCAATCAAGGCACCTAAACGCGTTTTTGATCCCGTTTGGGTCGGTGCTTGGGCCTGAGGCTTAAAATCTGTCGAAGCGGTTCGGATGCTTTCCATGGCGATTTGTTCAAAATCGCTGTCTTGAGCAACCGAAGCTGAAACCCCGTCGCTTTCACCCAACTGGGTGATCAGGTTGATTGAATCATTGGTGATTCCAAGAACCAGCTGGCGATCGCCAATACGAACCACCGAGATGCTTTTCTTTGGACCAATATGGTGGTTAGCAATGACTTCAATCAGTTTGCCTTTGGTCGAGCCTTTGATGCTGCCACCGACCTGCGCGATAATCTTTGCCAATCCCCCTTGGCTTCCAGAAATGCTAGGCGCGGAACCTGACTTCAGCTTCTTGAAAAGAAGAACCGAACCGAAAAAGACAGCCAAAACGATTCCCAGCATTGCAAAGGAACGAAATGGACTTGGCAGTGGCTTTCCGTCCGTCAAACGCGTTTCTGAATTTTTTTCCGAAGACTTTTTCGAAGAGGCAACAACCGGAAGATCACTTGCGGCTTCGTCTTTTTCCTTGGCGGTTTCTTTTGCGGGACCCTTCATGACACGGTCCAAAAGTGCTTTTTCGGAATCGCCCAATCCCGCAGTGCTGACTTCAGCCGGTGCTTCCGCTTTTTCGCGAACCGGTGCCGCTGCTTTCGTTACGGCTTTGTCGGATTGAACCGTGCGAATCGAAATCGCTTTTCCGTCGGCCCGAACTTCAAAGCGGTCTTTCAGTGCTTCTGCCCCACCCTTTACGGTCAAGCGGCAGCGGGTCAGCTTCGGAGCATACTGGTATGCGAAAACTTTTGTGATTTCACCCCCGGATACGCTGGTGACCCGGGCTGGGTAAACCGATACGTCGGATAAGCTGATCTGAACGATATCGCCGAAGAATTCGGTTTTGATCTGCTTGGGACTAATCTTCGAATCCAGCAGGATGTCGATGCGGGATGAATCTGTGACTTGTACCTTTTTCAGATTCGCGCCGAAAGCGGATCCGTACAAAGCCAACAGGGTCCCTAGACCCAAAGCGAATGACAAAAATGCACTTCTTTTCCAGATTCTCAGAAGCATCCTGCTTCCCCTCTCATCTTCACAACTCTTACCGAAACATCCTGTTTTCGGTCTGGTTAAGAACTTCGTAAGTCGCTTACTTCAACTGCTCGATGCGTTCGACTGGCGAAATAATATCCGTCAGACGAATTCCAAACTTTTCGTTAACGACGACGACTTCGCCGCGCGCAATCAGTTTGTCGTTTACAAGAACTTCCAACGGTTCGCCAGCAAACTTGGAAAGCTCGATGACCGACCCTTGTGCCAACTGAAGAACTTCACGGATCGCCATCTTGGCGCGTCCCAGTTCCACAGTGACTTTCAAAGGAATGTCCAAAATAAAATCCAGGGACTGAACCGGAGGAGCCGCCTGGCGTCCGCCACTTGCAGCTGGCGCTGCCGCGGCCGGTGCTGCTGGAGCGTCCATTGCGCCTCCGGCAAGTGCCCCGCCCAAATCTCCCATATCCATTCCGCCTAGTGCTGGTTCGTTCATTTCTATTTCCCCTCTTATCAAATACTCTCGGGCCGCCTTCGGCTGCCCTGGTCACTGTTAATCAGTCTCCACCGCACGGGTCACTTGGACCGCTCGGTTCCCACGCGATACGCCAAAGAAGCACTTATACTTGGGCACTCCTTCGACCAAAATTTGCAGTTCGCCATCCGCGTCCTGGGTCAGCGGAATAATGTCGCCGACATTCAGGTTCACCAGATCACCCACTGTGATCTGCGCGCTTCCTAGGTTCACGACCATGTTCGTGCCCGTGTCCTTAAGGTGTTCTTCCATCTTCGCGGTCCATTCCTTGTCGACGCGATCGGCTTCGGTTTGGAAGGACGCATTCAGCTTGTTCTTAATGGGTTCGATGGTGGAATAAGGAATGACCAGTGCAATTGTGCCGCTGGCGTTTTCCAATTCGACTTCGAAAGTGGTTGAAATGATGACATCTGAAGGAGGAACCACGCCGACGAATTGTGGGTTCACTTCGGTACGCACGAAATTGATGTCCGTCTTGTGAACCGGAGACCAGGCTTCTTCCAGGTCTTTCAACGCCAGGTCCATGACCTTTTTCATGATCGAAAGTTCGATGCGCGTGAATTCCTTGCCTTCGATCTTGGTGTAAGGGCGATCCGTTCCGCCGAAATAGCTATCCACCAAAGCGTAGGCCAGCTTCGATTCAAAGACCAAAAGCGCAGGGCCACGCAAGCTTTCAAAACGCATGATGCACATGCAGCTTGGAATCGGAAGCGTGTTCACAAATTCACCAAACTTCAAAAGATCCGTAGAAATAATCGAAATCGAAGCGATCTTGCGAAGCGAATTTGAAAGCGACATCCGGTAAAGGCGGATGAAACGTTCGTAAATAATGTCCAAGGTCGGCATCCGTCCGCGGATGACTCGGTCTTGGTTGGTTAAATCGTAAGGAGTAATTTCGGCTTCGGCCGCATTGGACGAACCGAAGAGATTGACGTCGCCACCGCCGCCGCCACCGCCGGCTTGGGCCTGTCCGCCTGTATCGACGGAACCTTCAGAAACTGCGCTTAAAAGCGCATCAACTTCGTTCTGTGTTAAGACCTGATTCATTTGATTGCCTTCCTTAGCAATTAAATTTCAGCAACCCTCTTAGCTGCTGAGCGCAAAATTCGTAAAAAAGATCCCCTCCACCTTTCCGGTGATCATGAAACCATTCAAAGCGTTCTTGATTTCTTCTTTCAAATATTCACGGCCTTCAACCGTCGCCAAGTCGTTGGGACGCTTGCTGTTGAAAAGGTCGATAATCGCGTTACGGACCTGAGGCATTTTTGAATTCAGTTCGGTTTCTGCGTCAGCATTCGGCACACGAATGGCAACGTTCACGCGAACAAATTTCGGATTCACACTTCCCGGCGTGGACAGGTTTACGGTGAATTGTTCAAGCGAAACCATCTTGAAAGCTTCCAAGGATTTTTTCGCTTCTTTTTCTTTTCCGTCTTTCCCTTTTTCGACGTCTTTTCCGGCAGCTTCTTCACCGCCTGAATGCGCAAGGTCTTCGATCTGAGGTTTTTGGCGATCTTTCTTAAACGACACCAACATCATGCCGATCATGCCCATCGTCGCGACCAAATTGACCAAGGTCAAAATCATGGTGAGCTTGCCACCACCGCCTCCGGCGGGTGCGGCTGCGGCGATTGCCGGTGCTGCTTCTGCTGGTTTCTCGTCTGCCATGACCGAATCTTCTCCCTAGTCCCTTCCATGATTTTGCATCACGGAGTCATGATTCGACAAGGGTGGATTTACCTATCTTGGTGAAATTTTTTACCTAGGGACGTCTGAAAATCCTGTGATTTTTCAGATAGGTAGGCAAGAAATTCCCGATCGGGTCTTAACAGCGTCAAGCGCCCGACGAAGCCCCGGATTTCGCCAAAATCCGATCGTTAATAGTCGCGATAGATGGCAATAAGTGCCGCATCCCACTTATTTTCTTTTCGATAGAGAACGCAGACTTTTACCGGCAACTTGATTTGGCGCAGAACCCGTAAAGTGACTGGAAAACGAAGGCCGATGTTCCGACCATCCAAAGTCTTTGCGCGCCCCGTGACGATCAACTTTCCGCGTGAACCGGTCAGTTCTCCTTTGCCTACCGCAAAATGATCGGGATTCTGGAAGTACTGACGTAGGACATCGTCCCTGCGCGAGCGAAAAAATACAAAGAACGTGAAACCCAAAGATCCTGCAAGGATCAGGCAAAACAAGCCAACAACGATACCCACTACAAAAAGTCCCATTTGCCAAAGCGCGTAAGGCACAAAAAGGGTCGCAACGCTGGATCCTACAAAAGCGCCAAAAAGCAAAAGCAGAAGCCAAAGGGGATTGGAATGGGTCACCCACTGAATGTCGCGCAGGCGACTGGGATTCAAGATTTCTTGATCTTCCGCTGCCGCCGGAACCCAAAATGGGTTTAGTTTTCGAATCATGTTGCTTTGGATTCTATACAGCCCAACCCAAAAGAAAAAGCCCCCGCTGGAATCCAGCGAGGGCTTTGATTCTAAGTCAATCAGGATTAACGCTGCTTGATGTTCAGAACTTCCTGCATCATTTCGTCCGAAGTGCTGATGATGCGCGAGTTCGCTTGGAACGCGCGTTGCGCGGTCATCAAGTTAATGAACTCGTTGGCGATGTCAGTCGTCGAAGCTTCAATCGTCTTCGCTGCGACCGAACCACGTCCACCAGCCAGCGGAGCGCCGATCGTCGGTTGACCCGACAGACGGCTTTCGCGGAACCGGTTTTGTCCCATCTTGAACAGGCCTTCTGGGTTTTCGAACTTCGCCAGAGCAACCTGAGCCAGGTTCAAGGACTGACCGTTGGTGTACATCGCAGCCAACACGCCGTCGTCATTGATGGTCAAACCAGCCAAAGTACCGCCGGTGTAACCGTCCTGAAGGGTCTTGTACGCTTCCGAATTGACGCCGTACTGAGTGACTTCCGTACCGCTTCCACCGTTGGACTTGTCCGTACCGAATTTAAATTCGATCTTCTGATCCGGTAAAGCGCCCTTATTGAAGTTGAAGTTCGAACGGTCAGTGATCTGTTCCTTCAAACGACCATCGACATCGAAAATCAGTCGGCCAGTAGCCTGTTCCGACATCATGCCCTTTTTGCCGCCGGTGACTTCTTCACCTTTGGCCATTGCTCTCCAGCGCCACACGCCGTCGTCTTCCTTGTTGAAGTACATGGTGACCACGTGTCCGTTACCGGCCGAATCGAACACCGTCACGCCGGTCGCAAAGTGGGTCGTTTGATCTGGCTTTTCTGGATTGAACTGAAGGCTCTTGTCGGCACGAATGTCCAAGTTCATGAACAACGAAACGTCCGTCGTGCGTCTTGCATCCAAGACCGTACGGTCGACGCTGATGTCGCCCATCTTCGAAGTCACGCGACCATCTTCGTCGGCTTGGAAGCCTTGAACGTGATAGCCATCGGTATTGATCAGCTTTCCGTCCTTATCAAAGTGGAAGGCACCGTTACGCGTAAAGCTTCGCCCTTCCTGACCATGAATCACGAAAAAGCCGTCGCCCGTAATCGAAAGGTCAGTCGGGCTTTCCGTCTGAATGATCGATCCCTGAGTAAAGATCGGGTTAACAGCAGCCAAACGGGTACCACGACCGATTTGGTTACCACCCAACATCCCTTTCAGAGATTTTGCGATGACGTCCTGAAATTCTGGACGACTGGTTTTAAAGCCGGTGGTGTTCGCGTTGGCGATGTTGTCGCCGTAAATCGAAAGAGCTTCACCGTTTCCTTGAAGACCCGTAATACCGGTATAAAGAGAGGATAGAATACCCATAGTCGAGACGCCTCCATGCGTCTTTGTGATTCAGTTACGGGACTTGAATCAAGAATGTTCTGCCTTCAATCGATCCAGCAGAACAGAGGCTTCCCTTGTGGGTCCAGCTTTTTGATTCCTGTTCAATTCCCAATTGCACCGCAACGAGTGAGCTGATTCCTGCTCACCCTTCATTCACACGATCACTGCACCATCAATATTGGTAAAAACGTTCCCCGTGAGCTGGTTCCGATCCATTGCCGTAATCACGGTTCGGTTCGGTACGTTCACGATCAATGCCGCATTCGACGTCAACACCAAGGTATCTTCCACACCTTTCGATGCAGCTTTGTCGATTGCTTCATTCACGCGATTCATGGTTGCTGGATCAATTGCGATTTTTCGATCCTGCAATCTTTGACTTGCGTGCGCAGAAAACTTCAGCGGGCTTTTGACCTGCTCAAGATCCGGCTTGGTCGTTTCTGGTCCAATTGTCTTTTTGAAAACTTCATCGAATTCGCCGGCCGTTGGTTGCGGCCCACGAGCTCCCCGTTCATTCGGCTGAACGCCGCTTTGACCAGGTAACGAAGTTACATTTGGATAAAGAAATGTGCTGCTCACTTTTCACTTCCCCCTTTCTAAAAATTTACTGACTTAAAGCTTTGCCGATCAATTGGCTTTTCTTCACATCAGTGGTTGGAGCAGCTGCTGCCCCTCGGTTGTCGCCCAATCCAGGATTGAGCGGTACATCTTCAGAATAACCTTTTTTATCCGACGCGCCAGAGGCAGCTTTTGCCGGTCCTGGCTTGGCATTCGACAGATTTGGACCTGCGCTAGAAGATTCAGGAGAAAGTCCGTTTGGAAATCCTTTTTCTTCGAACTGCTGAATCATTTTTGCGGCCGCTGCGTTCAGATCCTGTTGTTTCGGAGCAGCTGCCGCTGCCGGCATTGAATTGGCTGCTGAAGGCATCGGCGGTTTCTGGCTACCGATTGGCATCGTCACCGGTTGACCTTTTCCGTTGGGACCGCCCGGAAGAAAATCAAACTGCTTGCCGTTTCCGTTTGGAACCCCGCCGGCGGACTGACCCGAAGCGCCCGAAGCCGCGCCCGCCGCCCCGGCAAGCGACTTCGCGCCCGGAAGAAGTTCTGCTGGCGCTGCTTCTTCAATCTTTGTGACGTTCTTGAAATTGACCTTGTCTGGGCGCGCTGGGTTTCCAACCAACAAAATGGTTTCGCCGTTTTCAAAGCCCACCCCGACCACACGAGCCTGCGCGCGGTTTTCGGTTGAAAGCGACTGGCCGTTTTCGTCCTTGGCTTCCACGCGCAGCATGTAAGAACCTGTTTTAGCCGGCAAAGTGTTGGTTTTCTTCCCGTCCCAAACAAAAAGGCCATCGCCCGCTTTTTGCTCACCAATGTCTTTTTCGAAGACCGTTTCTCCTGCTTCGTTTTGAACGCGAACGATGACACTTGCTGCGTCTTTTGGAAGTGTGTAGTTCAGTGAAGCTTTTTCGCCTTCGGTGAATGGAAAGCGATCGCGATCGACGGTGACGGTCTTTCCGATCATGTTCGTCATCGCCATACGTTCCAAAGGCTGATTCGCCTGAGTCATCTTGGTGATGTTGTTGTTGATGTTTTGAAGCTGTTCAACCGATGCGAACTGGGCAAGCTGGGCGGCAAACTGTTCGGCTTCGAAAGGTTTGGTTGGATCTTGATGCTTCATCTGGGTGATCATGATGCGAAGGAAGTCATCTTTACCCAGCTGCTTTTTGATTTCGCGAGGCTTTTCGGCTTTCGCACCGTACTTGGCCTGCATGTCTTTCCAGATCGCGCCAAACTGCGGATCAGTCGTCGCGTCTTTCGTGTCCTTCTTGTTGTTCAGCAAAAAGCCAGAACCGCTATCGCCGACCATTCCCGCGCCACTTCCGGCTGGGTCGGTCGCAGCGATCGCTGCCTGATTCTGACTGTTTGATGAAACTCCGTTTAACATCGTATTTCGGGCCGAGCCTTTCTAACTTTAGTTTCCCAACTTGCCCCGGATCCCATCGGGATCCGGGGATTCAAAGTTGATTTATGCCATTACGTCCAAGCGACCAGCTGCAGCTGCTTGCGGTCTACGCGCACCCGTAGCGCCTATCGGCGAGCGGATAATTCCTGCGTAGTCAGCTTCGCGAGCCGATGACTGGTGACCTTGGGATCTTCCCTGGTCGTTCCAAGCCTGATCAAACCCGCGTTGCGAACCTGGGTTATTGAATCCGTTGTTCAGATTCAAATCCTGTTGCGCTGCTGGGTTCTGATTCTGCCAAGAATCGGATTGTCCGAAGCCCTGACCTAGCTGAGAACCTCCGGCTAGGGTGACTTCCACTTTTCCAAGACTCAGGCTTTGAGCGGCTAGACTGTCTCGAAGAGCGCTCATGCTATCTTCAAGAATCTGCTTGGCTCGCTCGTCAGTGGCCCGAATTTGAAGACCGACGGAATTGCCCTGTGTAGAAACGCGCAAGTTCAGTTCACCCAAATGATCGGGCTTCAACCGGACTCGGATTTCTCCACCATTTCCAACATTCTGGAAATTACGGATCTGCATTCCGATGCCGTTCACGGATTCCGAAGAAAGCCGATCACGCGCCATCGAACCGGAAGTCACATGCCCAGTCAGTAGTGGTACTCCACCCTGAAGGGCCGCGTTTCCGGCAACCTGCCGACCTTGGATTCCTGCTTCATGAACGGGTCCGGGCATCACTCCGACCGGACTGATCGTTTCATGGGCCATCAGATTGGGCTTGGTTGCGCCGGGCCTGATCGGAAGACTGTCGTCCCCGAATCGAGGTCCTGCCTTGGCACCGTCCCCTTCAATCGAACGAAGCTGCGGACGCTTTTGAGAATTTCCATCCGAGCCTGCGCCCGTTTGAGATCCCTGTCCGTTTTTCGCTTGCTGAAGAGTGGTGAGGAACTCGGCTCCGCTTAAAGAACCGGCCGCACCTTTCGAATCCAGACCCCGACCTTTGGGTTTCTGAACTGAATCGGCATCTAAGCCATCTGATTCGACTTGAACATCTTGCATCCCCGCGAGAACTGCCACTCCTCCATGTTCTGGAGTCGACTGCGTGCTTCCCGAAGGCGAGATGACATTAGGTTTCGGAGCGTTCTGAGCATTACGAAGTTTTTCCAGGGCTTCTTTGATCGCAGCATCTTGCGAAGCCCCTTCTTTCAACATATTTGCTTCAGACGGCTCAAATACCCAGTCACCTGACCATGGATTGGGTCCGGCACTCACAGCCCCAGCCATCGCGCTGGTGGTGTTTCTTTGGTTTTGCAACTGTCCCATTTTCTCAGCTTTGGTCTCGCCTTCGGCCGCGTTGGCTTTTCCAGCGGCTGCGTATTTGGCAGCTGCCTTGTCGTTTTCCGACTGCACGGCGTTGACTAATTTCTTTTCGACTTCTGTCTGAGAAACACTGTTTTTCAACGGGGCCGCTTGGGCCTGATTCGGTGTCGAATTGGCTACCGCAAGTGCTCCAGCAAACTCTTCTGCCTGTTCAGCAGTGTCTTCGCTACTACTTGTCGGTCCGACTCGTTCCTGAGCGACCGGCGTTCCCGTTATCATTGATAGACTGTCCATTTTTTTCACCTCCCTTCGCGGACGTAGAAGAACCAGCTGCCGGGACTCTGTCTGCCCGATCCATGGACTGGTCTGTAACCTCTGCCGATCGTCTTGCTTGCTGATCGGAACGGTCGCGAGACCGCTTAGCCCGGGTTACTCCGGCTAGAATTTCATTCAGTCGAGAAGCCGTTGCGGGCTCCATCAAGTTCAGAATCTTTGCAAGCTTAGGGGTGGCCAGGCGATTCATCGCTGAAACGGCCAAAGTCTCGTCCAAGTTCGCAATCATTTTTGCTGCCGCCTTCGGGCTCATGGATTCGATGGTTTCAACCACTTTGGCGACCTTCGTTTCATTTTCCTTGGCCTGAATTGCTTCCACTTTTGAAATTTCGTCCCTGATGTCCGAAATCTTTCTGATTTCAGCTTCCAAGGCCTGGGTCTTTGCAAGCAATTCTGTTTCTTTTGCTTTCAGTTCCTTTTCGCGCGCATCCAATTCTTCGCGGCGCTTTTTGATATCTTCGGCTGCGCCTTCATAAGCCAAACAGGCTTCTGGGCTTTGCGGGCGATGGGATTCTTTCGCAACTGTTGGAGCGGCGGCAGTCGGCGCTTCTGCTGGCTTTTCACGATCTGCGGCTTCGACGACTTTTGCCTTCGGGCTGACGTCCGCTTCAGTTGAACTGGAAGCGTTAGCGAAGAAAACCGATCCCAAAGAAAGCGCTAACCAGAACTTCATGCCGAGGCCTCCTGAGAAACTTCTTCGCCGTCGATCAACCCCATACGACGATCATGGTTCAGACGGGCGCGAAGCGTGTTCAATTCATCGATCTGCTTCTGCTCGCGCTTGTTCATTTCCTTTTTGAATTCCGCAAAAGCCTTTTCACGAAGGTTTTCGATCATGCGAAGCTGCCGACGCGCGTACAGATAAACTCGAAGCGCTTTTTCAACGTTTCGTTTTGCACGAATAATCGACTGTTCAGCAAGAATCAGACGATGGCGCGAGCCTTCGATGAAGATGGTTTCCATCTGAATGGATAGAATCGGTCCCGTGGTGCTCGAAGCGATGTCATCACGACGGGTCAGGCTTTCAGCCATTTTTTCAAGAATGGAAAACTTGTGTTGAACGGCGGACGAATGCGCCTGCTGCGCGGACCCCAGTGCCTTCAAGGCTTCCTGTTCCTTTGCTTTTCGAACTCGTTCGACGGCTTCAAATCGAAAACGAAATCGCTTCATCTTTTTCTATTTTGTTCCGATACAGGGGGTTTCTCTAGACTGAATGATTTGCCGGCTTGCGCTAGCGGGTCTGGGTAGAAGTTGCCGATTCAGCCGCACGCACAATCGAATGCATCAAAGTCAGCGTTTCATTCAACTGTCCAGGATCGTCAACACCCTGGCGTAGGAAAGAATCGATCCGATCATGAACCGCAATCGCTTGATCGATCTTGGCATTGGATCCACGGACATAGGCACCGATATTGATCAGATCTTCCGCCTGCGCATAAAGCGCCATCCATTCACGAATGGCTCCGGCCCATTTCAAATGATCCACATCCGCAACCGATCGCATCACCCGGCTTGAACTTTGAAGGACATCGACGGCCGGGAAATGATTCCGCTGCGCAATTTTTCGCGAAAGTACGATGTGGCCATCCAAGATGGATCGAGCGGAATCGGCAATCGGATCGTCCAGATCATCGCCTTCGACCAGAACCGTGTAAATTCCCGTGATGCTTCCCTTACCTGGATTGGTTCCGGCGCGTTCCAAAAGCTTGGGCAGCATGGAAAACACACTTGGGGTATAGCCCTTGGATGCAGGCGGTTCACCCTGAGAAAGACCGATTTCCCGCTGGGCCATAGAAAACCGAGTCACTGAATCCATCATCAAAAGGACGTCACTGCCTTTGTCGCGAAAGTATTCGGCCACAGAAGTCGCCAAGAAAGCCGCACGCATCCGTAGCAAGGGCGACTTGTCGGATGTCGCAACAATCACAACCGATCTGGCCATTCCCTCGGGGCCCAGATCGCGCTCGATGAATTCGCGCACTTCGCGACCCCGTTCGCCGATCAGCGCAATCACATTAACGTCTGCGGTTGTATGTCGCGCTACCATTCCCAATAGCACGGACTTACCCACCCCTGAACCGGCCATGATTCCGATTCGTTGGCCCTTGCCCACGGTCAATAGGCCGTTGATGGATCGAACTCCAAGATCCAAGGGCTTGCGAATCACTTCGCGCTCAAGCGGGTGGGAAGGCTTTGCATACAGATTCTTTTCTTCCATGCGATCGGCACGGGTGAAAATCGGTCCTTTTCCATCAATGGGGTTACCCCGTCCGTCGATCACGCGTCCCAGAAGTTCCGGCCCCACGCTGACGGTAGACGCTTTTTCGCGAATCACGACCAAGCTATCGTTGTTCACGCCGGCGGCGTCTTCAAAGGGCATCAGCAAAACGCGCTTATCGCGGAAACCGATCACTTCGGCGTCAACCCCCTCTTGGGAATGCAGGTCTCGCCCGCGCAAAATCCGACAAATACTTCCGACTGAAGCGCCGGGAAGGTGAGCTTCAAAGATCAAGCCCAGGGATTTCGTGATCTTTCCGGCTTCGTCGTACTGAATGGCGCGCAGAAGGCGGTCTTCGTAAAGCGCCTTATTGAATTCCCAACCCTCAGCCACTTGCCTTGGCCCCGATGATGGATTCATGCAAGTTGATCAGCTGAGTGTCGACACTGGCGTCAATGGCGTTCCACTGCGTTTCAATGATGCAACCCCCACCTTCGACGGCAGCCGATGGTTCGACAATCAGGTTTTTCAAAGTGCCCAGACGCTTTTCCAGGCCTTCTTTCAACTGCCCGGCGATGGCCAGGTCGACTGGATTCAACTGGATCTTGATGTTTTCTTTGGCACCGATGCGTTCCAAAATTTCACTGGAAAGACGAATCAAGTAGCCTTCGTCAGCCTTCAATTCGCGCAACAAGACCATTCGTGCGACACGATAGATCAGCTCGACGATGAAACGTTCGTTCGCTTTGAAAATTTCCATCTTCGCGAATTCGCAGTAAGTCAGAAATTCCTCGAACCGTGAAAGGCTCTTCTTTCCTTCTTCACGGTACATCGTGAAGGCCTCGTCATACCCCTTCTTGTAGCCGGCCTTGAAGCCCTCTTCGGCGGCTGCATTTCTGGCTTCTTCTGAAAGCTCTTCGATGCGCTTACGAACCCGTTCCTCGATGACTCGGCGTTCTTCAGCTTCAACGGTCAAAGGATCCCGAAGAATCGGGCTCATGGCAAAGCGCGAATCCTTTTGGGAACGGCTGTGTCGATCGGGGTCGGTTGCGGCCAAAGAACCAAAGACGGCCTTGGTCGAACCGTATTCGCCCTTTCCAGGTTCCTTTAAACGAGCCGGCTGAAAATCCTGAACATCCGGCTTTTCCGGCGTGTCCAGCTTGACCACCCGAAACGGATCATCCAAGCGGGGTTCCTGCTTGACGTCAAACTGGGCAATCTTGAAGTTCGAACCGGTCGAGTTTCCCATTTATACCTCGGCTAAGCGCATTTCTGCTCGCCCGCTCCTTAAACCAGCGCGTCGGCTTCGCCGCCGCGAGAAATAATGATTTTTCCTTCGGCTTCCAAACGCTTGGCGACGTTGACGATCTCTTGCTGAGCATTTTCGACGTCGGACAAACGAACTGGACCCATGGCTTCCAAATCTTCGCGAAGAAGGTCGGCAGCACGCTTGGAAATATTGCGAAAGATCTTTTCTTTGATTTCTTCCGGGCTGTTCCGTAGCGCAATGACCAGCTTGTCGTTGGCCACTTCCTTCAACAACTGCTGCATTCCGCGGTCGTCGATGAAGACGATGTCTTCGAAGACGAACATCAACTTGCGAATTTCTTCGGCCAACTGCGGATCTTTTTCTTCGACCCGAGCCATGATGTTCTGTTCGCTGGTCTTGTCCATGACGTTCAACATGTCGGCAATCGGTTGAACACCGCCCAACTGTTGCGTATCGATCGATCCCAAGGTCGCCAGTTCCTGCTTCAAGACTTCGTCGACCTGAGCGATCAGGTTCGGAGAAATGAAGTCCAGGTTCGAAATACGCAAGACGACTTCGGTCTGGATTGCTTCTGGCAAACGCTTCAAGACTTCGCACTTCTTGTTCGGTTCCAAGTGCGCCAAGATCAATGCAATAGTTTGCGGATGTTCGTTGACCAAGAAGTTGGACAAAGTTCTTGGGTCGACCAGTTCCAAAGCTTCCAGGGTTCTTCCGCCTTCAAAGACCGAAAGCTGACCTAGAACCGTCTTCGCCCGTTCTTCACCCAAGGTGGCCAGCACGAAATCGCGGCCCGTCGCATGGCCGAAAATCAATTTTTCTTCTTCAGAAATTTCCGCATAGAAAGCGTTCAAAACAGCTTTCACGGTTGGGATCGGTACCTTGGTGACCTGCCCCATCGCAGCGACCAAACGCTTCACATCGTTGTCCTTTAGGCGACTGAAGATCTGCGCCGTGACCTGGTTCCCCAGGACGTTTAGCAGAAGAGCTGTTCTCTCCATTCCGCTCATTTCTTCGAAGTTTTCGTATGGCATTTCAGGTCCTTAATTTACAAGTGAACTACGTTTAAGCCGTTTTTCCTTTTCCTGGGTCAGGTGCGCCGCCACGCTTGTCGATGTTTCCGTGCATCCAGTCTTTCAAAACCAACGCGGCTTTGTGCGGATTCGAATCAATCAAAGTCGTGATCTTTTCTTTCAGCATTTCGCCTTCGACTTTATCCGGGTCAACCCGTTCAGGCACAACCGGTACCGAATCCTCGATCTGCTGAATCACCTGGTTCTTCTGAAGCTTTTCCAGTTCTTCAATCGTCTGCGGCAAGAAGCTGTCGACGCTTTCCACCGTGTTGTCGGTGAACCACTTGATGAAGGGGCGTACGACCAAAAGGAAGAACAGAACAATGGTCAGACCAATGATCGCGTAGGTCACCAGGTTCTGGACATAGGTCTTGCGTTCGTTTTCTGCAATCAAGCGGGTCGCTTCTTCAAAGTCTTCGCGTGAAAACTCCATGTTCTTCACTTCCAAGACGTCGCCGCGTTTACGATCGATTCCCACCGAACTTGCTACGATGGCTTCAAATTCCTTCAGCTTTTCAGGGCTCCATGCTTCGGTCTTTGCCGTGTTGACCGGGGTCTGTGAAGACTTTCCATCGGCCCCTGCCGCACTGGCTGCGTCGGCGGATGCGTTTGCTAGGGCTGACGCCGGAACTCGAACCGTTTTGCCGTCGACCACTACGGCAACCGATAGCTTACGGATTTCCCAAGCCGGTCGAACGATTCGCTTCACCGACTGTGGAATTTCATAGTTCGTGGTTTCGTTCGTCGTCTTGGTGTCGGTCTTGACCTGGGCATTCGCCGCAGGGGGCGTACCCGGAGTATTCGACGCTGCACCGGCTAGGCCGTAAGGGCCTGGGCGTGAACCTTCCATGGACTTTTGATCCCGCTGGACCGAACGAATCGCCGAACCGTCACCATCATAAGAAGTCTGCGTTTCATTGGTCTGCGAAAAGTCGATGTCGGCCGAAACACGAGCAACGACACGACCGTCCCCCACAATGCGCGCCAAAACGCTTTCAATTTTATGTTCGAAATCTTTTTCAACTTTTGCACGAAAATCGTGCTGGCTTGCAGTGGCTGCTGCCAATGGGTCGTTTGGATTCTTTGAAAGAACTTTTCCCATTCCGTCCATGATTGCGACATCGACGATATCCAGTCCTTCAACCGCACGTGAAACCAGGTTCCCGATTCCGTAGATCTGCTTTTCTGAAAGCTGGGTGCCGGGATCTAGATCCAGGACCACTGAAGCGCTGGACTTCTTTTGGTCTTCAACAAAAGCGGCTTTCTGAGGAATCGCCAAGTGGACGCGTGAACGCTTGACACCGCTGATCTGATTGATCGAGCGCATCAGTTCGCCTTCCAAGGCGCGCTTCTGATTCAGTTTTTGAACAAAGGTAGACTGGCCCAAGGACTGCTTATCGAAAACTTCGTATCCGACGACGCTGGTTTGCGGCAGTCCCATGGTCGCCAGTTCCAGGCGCAATTGGTAAATCGCATCAGGTGGAACAGATACGTTCTTTCCGGTTGGGTCGACCTTGAACGGGATCTTTTTTTCGCGAAGGATTCGAATGATGTTCGCTGAATCTTCTGCGTTCAAATTCGTCATCAGGGACTGGTAGGAAGTATCCCCTGCCCAGAAAAACATCGCCGAGATCCCGGCAAAAATGACAACGGCCGTGGCCGTCATTGCCAGTTTTCTTCCCGGTGACAGATTGGTGAAGAATTCTCCAATCTGAGTCGCCATTTTCTTAATGTAGTCTTCCATGACTTGTCCTATCCCCAGTTTTCAGACTTTTCAGGTTCTTCCTGAACCCGATTACTACTTGAACCTAAACCCTAAAAATCAACTAGACCTGCATGCGCATGATTTCGCGGTACGCTTCCAGAATCTTGTTTCGGACCTGCATCGCTAGTTTCAAAGAAGTGTCCGCCCGTTCCAAAGTCAGCATCGTTTCGTGGATGTTTTTCGAACGCCCGCTGATTAACTCTTTAACCGCTGTGTCGGCCTGGTGCTGGTAGGTGTTCACTTTATCCAGCGATTCTTCCAGCATTCCTGAAAAAGTCTTGGCATTTGCCCCAGCGGCGCTGGTCTCGGATGATGGCTGCATTCCATTTTTTGCCATCTCGCGCACGACCATCGAATCAGTGACGGCTTGGCTGCGCCCCATGAACGCGCCGGTATCACCCGTTTCCACCACCCTGCTCAGATTCTCGATCGTCAGATTATTTGGCATTTTCTTTTATCACCTTCCGATATCTAAAGCCTTCTGAGCCATCTGCTTAGCAGCGTTCATCGCAGTGACGTTCGCTTCATACGAACGTTGCGAACTAATCATGTTCGCCATTTCTTCAACCGTATTAACGTTGGGCATGGCCACATACCCATCTGGGTTGGCGTCAGGATGGCCAGGGTTGTAAACCATTCGCGGTGGACGCTGATCTTCGACGATTTCTTCGACCAAAACGCCCTGCACACTTTCGTCCAACGCGTTGTCCAGGATTTCTCCGAAATTTTCGCGGTCCGTGTGCGCGGCCAGCATCGGGTCCTTGCGGCGATATGGACCACCATCGGGGGCCCGTGTCGTTTCCGCGTTCGCAATATTGCTGGAAATCGTGTTCATGCGCTTGGTCTGCGCATCCAGTCCCGTGGCACTGACTCTCATTGAAGAAAAGAAGTCCATTAACGATTACCTCCGCCTTCTGAAATTGCGTACTTCAGCATCCCCAGTTTTCTTTTCAAAATTTCCGCGGATGCATCGTACAAAAGCTGGTTTTCTGACATCTTGGCCATTTCAGCAGCTCGATCCACCGTGTTTCCATCCAGGCTTTCGACGCCGTTGGGATCGTCATAGATTTCGGGGTTCACCGGATCAGTGGTGCGATGAACGATGTGCTTAGGGTCGCCTTCAGCCATGGGAAGTTGGTTACCGACTTGCAACGCTTCGCGAAAAGCCGTTTCGAACTCCATGGTCTTAGCCTTGTAGTTCGGGGTATCGGCGTTGGCGATGTTCGAGCTGATCACGTTTTGATTCGTCAGGCGCAAGTTCAGCGACGTATTGAGTGCGCCAATGACTGGATCAAATCCTGAATCGCTCATTTTACCCCTCGTATCGGGCAAGCGCATTGCCGCTCGCCCTCTCCTCGTTTACCCTGACCATTCAAGCCTTATGCCGGAAACCGGCACGTCCAAACCCACTAAAACTCAGCTTTTGCCTCTCGGAAGAAGCTCGCCGGGAAGAATCTTCCCGACGCGCCCTTCCAAGAGGAAAAAAATTCCGCATTCCACTTAAACGTTCATCCCCAAACGACGGTAGTCGGCAAGTTTGTTCCGAAGCGTACGGATGGAAATTCCCAGTGCCTTTGCAGTGTGGGTTCGGTTGCCTTGGTGGTAGTTCAAAGCTTCCAAAATCACGCCGCGCTCGATGTCGTCCAAAGTGCGGCCGGGTTCCCAAGTGATCTTTTCCTGGCCGTCGTCGACTGCAGCAATCAGATTAATCGGTGAACGGCGTTCCAGAACAATGTCACGAGCCTGAATCGTCGTTTCTTGCGCCGTGATGACTGCGCGTTCAACGACGTTCTCAAGTTCACGAATGTTTCCTGGCCAGTTATGAGCATCCAAAAGCGAAGCCGCTTCCGGAGCAATGCCCGAAATCGTCTTGCCGTTTTTATCGGCGTAGACCTTCACAAAATGACTTGAAAGAACACCGACATCGCCGATCCGCTCGCGAAGAGGCGGCAAAGTCAGATTGACCACGTTCAGGCGATAGAAAAGGTCTTCACGGAAAGTACCTTCCTTCACGCATTCAGCCAGGTTGCGATTGGTCGTTGCAATGATTCGAACGTCAACTGGAATTGGCTTTCTTCCACCGATGCGATCGACTTCACCTTCTTGAATCACGCGCAAAAGCTTGGCCTGCAGGCGTACATCCATTTCTGAAATTTCATCCAGCAGGATCGTTCCGCCGTTTGCGAATTCGAAACGCCCAGCCTTGCTGGTCACGGCACCTGTGAAAGCCCCACGCTCATAGCCGAAAAGTTCGCTTTCCAATAGGTTCTCGGGAATAGCTGCACAGTTAATCGCAACAAAAGGGCGCGATGCACGGTTACTGTTTTCATGAACCAGGCTAGCCATCAGTTCTTTACCGGTTCCGCTTTCGCCTTGAACCAGAACAGTAGCTTTGCTCGCGGCGACCGTCTTGGCCAACGCGATTAGTTCCCTCATTCTTCTGTCACCCGTCATGATATCCGTCATTTCGCCCTCCCTGGCTGTTTGACATTTGATCTTGGGCCGCCTTCGGCTGCCCTTCTCAGTTTTACAAACCCTTTACTCGTTTCCTTTTCCGGCGATGGATTCCCTCGCCAGTTTTCTCCAAAAATCGTCTGTTTCACTTTTCGCCACTTTTTCCAGAATTTTCCTGGATTCCGTTGCGTCAGTCTGTGTTCCCGTCGCGCCCAAGACTCGCGCGTATTGGTAAAGGATGTGATTCCCACCCAGACCCGCTTCAATCGCAGTCTGGTAGGCGGAAGCCGCTTCTGCTAAGCGCCCCAATTTTTCCAAAATTTCGCCCTCTAAAACCACTAGCTGCAGTTCGTTCGGTACCGCGGAAACGCCCAAGGTGCGGGTGGTGCAATCGATGCCCGCGGTCGATGCAGGTTTACGGAAGTTCTTACGAGCACGGCGAATTCCTTCAACGGCCACCCGATTCTGGTCTGTCTTGGCTTGAAGCGAAGCGATCCAAAAATCGATCCGCGCCGCATCTTCTTGTGTCGAAGGCTTAGCCGTCTTTGGAATCAAAAGCTGCGCCTTCATGGCGTGATCCAAAGCGGCGACAGGTTTCCCTAGTTTTTCGGCCGCCAAACCCAAGATGATTTCTTTTTCAAACGAATATTCAGATTCAACGGGTACTTCAGAAATCATTTCCACGACGCGGTTGATCTGTTCTTCGGTAGGTTCTTTTGACTTGGCCGAAGAAGCCGACGTCCGAACATCCGCTGCAATCAACATCCAAAGCGCTTTAGCGTCTGCGAACACCCGTTCAGCCTTCTTGATCTTCTGTTCAAAGTCTGCCGATTCACCTTCATGGGCGATCGCGCGACCCTTCTTGGACCAGTCCGTTAAGGAATTCGCATATGCGGACGAAAGTTTTGCCCCCAAAGACCCAAAGCCCATATCCGATGCGATCAAGGACAGCTTCACGATGTAATCCGGATCAACTTCAGACTTCACGATCCGGTTTTCACGCTTTTCGTAAAACTTCAAAGCGTCGAACTTCTTGCCCGAATCGATCATTTTCAGAATCGCCTTTCTGAATACGGCCGAAGCAATGTGCGTGATTCGGTCTTTTGAAATCGGCTTCAGAGGTCTTTCTAGTTCAGACAAAGCGATATCGGTGGTGACTTCGGCCGGCGCCAAAGCCGCGTAGGCCTGGACCCTAGCCATCGAGCGAAGGTCGTTGTACTTGTCCATCATCACGCCACCGGACCCGTTGAATTCGGCAGCCTGCCGATTCAAGAACTTTTCAGCCGATTCCAGGGTGAATCCGCCATGATCGCCGCAAGGAAGCAAACGAAGGCGCGCTAAGGTTGCTCCGGGGCTGAATGGAAAGCGGTTGATGGTTTGGTACCAGAAATCACGTCCGGGTGACTTTTCCAAAGTGACGTTCTTTCCACGCGATAGGATTTCACCCAAACGATAGGTCGCTCTCCAGCCTTCAGGAAAGGTTTCGTATTCGTTCAAGAAAGTTCGAAACGCTTCTTCTGCCCGTGCGTAGTCTTCCAACCAGTACAAGGTTTCCGCACGGTTTAAATGGATCGCGGGGTACTTCTTGGCTTCAACTGGAAAGCGGCGAATTCCCTGAAAATAAGTCGCTAGTGCGCGTTCATACTGCTGGCGCTCTAAATAAATGTCGCCCATTCGCATCGCGGCTTCAGACCGCGCCGCAGGATCCGGTCCATTCAAGACCACCCACTGGAATTCTTTAGACGCACGTTCGGTCTGCCGAAGATTGTACAAGGCTTCAGCGGCTCCCATATGGAAGGCCCAAGTGTACTTGCTGCTTGGATTGTCTTGTAAAAGACGTGTGAAAAGTTCCAGTGCTTGAAGGTGATTGCCGCGTTCATGGGCACGAAGCGCTACGAAAAGCCCCGCGCGCAAAGTGATCGGGGTCGGCTTTCTTGACTTCAAGATTTCACGGAAAGTCAGTTCAGCATCTTCGACATGACGAAGCTTCACTTGTGCGTTCCCTTTTAGGAAAAGCATCAGTTCCGTGTAAGACGACATCGGATGTTCGGTCTGAAAAAATTCGCTGGTACGAATCACCAAGGCCGGGCGGCCCTGGCGATAAAGTTCGTGAGCCAATCGAACATATTGAGCATCGCGCGCAGCAGATTTGGGCTCAATGAATTCATAGTCCGTGTCCGCAACCTGGGTCGGAAACCAGCGCGAAAAGTCGAATCTTTCGTGAACAGGCGCGAATGGCAGAACGACTTCAGTGTCTTGATTCAAGGGCTGACGACAAAAGCGTCCCAGATCTTCGGCTTCGGCTTTTCTTTGAATCGCGGCAATCTTGCGATTCTGGCGGGCGTGCCGTTCGTCTTCCATCTTCTTGGCTTCGGCCAAACGTTTCTCGCGCGCCTTCCAAGCCTCAAGTTCTCCGATGGTCTGGCCCTTCTTGGGCCAGAAATCGACGACGTAGCGATACGGTCCCTTTTCACGGTAATCAAACTTTTCCATGGAAGGATCGACCGGACGGTCCTTTCCTTCTGGGAATCTCCATTGACCGACCATCTTGACCCCTTTTGGGGTTTCAATGAACTCGACGCTCTTGACTCGGTCATCGACCAATCGTTTGGCGTATTCTTTGGCCCACTCGGATTCTCCACCCACTGGGGCGCCCAGGTCTGTCAACCACCAGCTTTTCAGCAGAACTTCAAAGCCGCCTCGGACATCCTTCCAGTCCAAAGAAATGGATTCATCCAAGCGGAAGACCAGGCGTGAATGAGTCTTAAACGTATGAATTTGAATCGATTGAAAGTCGTCGCTTGCGTCGCCATTGGCAAAGGCGCCGGTTGCTGACAAGAAAAGGGCAATCGCCAATGTTTTGGCCAAATGCCTTACTGTGAATTGGTCGCGTCCTGCTTCCATCCCCACCTAGTCCACTGATCGACCCGTTGAAAAGAGCCTTCTTGGCTCCCTGGGAAGATCCCCTCGGGGAATACTTAAGCAAATGGGGTGCCATCATTTTTGGACTGACGCACCGAGGGATCTTTTTGACCGAAGTCCGTGTTCCAGTGGGCAAAAGCGTCCTGGGCAAGCTTCGCAGGTCGGCAGCAAAAGGAGCGGCTTTTTTGACCCTCTCGCCAAAAAGACGACAATTTACGCCGAGACTTTGACAGAGTAGTATCAAAAGAAAATGAGTTGGCTTCCCAGATTCTTCCTACTTCCTTTGGTTCTGATTTTGCTCTTGGCATCGGGCTGTTCTCTTCTATTTGGAAGAGTGAAACCGATCGCACAGAAAACCAGCGATTACCAATATGCCGATCTTTCTAAAAAAGACCCCGATTGGATTCGGCTTCACCAAAACCAAAGCGACGGGGATCCGGGGTCCAAAATTCCCGGAGAAACGGAAGCTTCCGCATCGGATGAAAACCTAGAAGAAGGCGTGGATGTTTTTGACGTCAGCTTTCAATCCAAGAAAACTGCTTCGACGATCGCGTTAACCACCAGCTGCCGCCCACGCTATTCGATCAAGAACGAAGGTCAGATTTTTCCGGAACTGAAAGATTACATGCAGCAGCTTCTGCTGGGAATCACAGCAGTTACTGAACGTTTAGATGAAGAAACCGAAGTGGCAGGAATTCCTGCCCTTCAGACCACGGTCGTCGGCAAGATGCAGGATCAACCCATCAAGATTCGGGCGGTCGTCTTGAAAAAAAGGGCCTGCCTTTACGACTTGGTCTATATCACCAAGCCCCGTCATTTTTCTGACCAAGAAAAGTTCTTCCTGATTTTCCGAGATTCCATCGTCATCCCCTGAATTTAGGTTTATTCTGGGTGAATGATCACGGATCGTTCCTTGCCCAAGAACACTTCCTTTTTGGAAAACGTTCTGATTCGCTCGACCCGCAACCTGACCGAGACCGTTCATTTTGGCGGTGGCTTCGGACTTTTGGTTTATCAAACTTTTCGCGAAATGTTTCAACGCCCCTTCTATTTCCGCTTGGCGGTAGACCAGACCTATAAGATCGGCGTGGAATCATTTCAATTGGTCATGGTCACCGCACTTGCGACTGGATCCGTGATGGCGCTTCAGTTTGGTTTCGGACTAGCCCGCTTCGGTGGCAAACTTTACGTCCCGAAAATCGCAGCTTTGACGATCCTTCGTGAAATGGGACCGGTCTTTACTAGCCTTTTGGTCGCGGGTCGAATTGGTTCAGGAATCGCGTCCGAAGTCGCATCGATGAAAGTGACCCAGCAGATCGACGCCATTCGCGCGCTGGGCACCAGCCCCATTAAGAAGATCGTGATCCCTAGGCTTTTGGCCTGCATGATTGCGCTTCCGATTTTGACCTTGTTTGCGGATTTCATCGCACTTTTCGGCGCGACCTTGGTTGGAAAGCTAGAACTGGGAATCAATTCTGAATACTTTCTGGCCAAAATCATCGAAACGCTAAAGATCGAAGACCTATTGACTGGAATGGCCAAGACTTCGGTTTTCGCGTTCTTTATTGCCTTCACCGCCTGTTGGCGGGGCCTGAACACCGAAGGCGGAACTCAGGGTGTGGGTAACACCACCACTTGGGTCGTCGTCACCAGCAGTATTTTCATCATGATCAGTGATTTCTTCTTAACGAAGTTCTTCATTCTGACGGTCTTTCCAAAATTCTAATGAGCGCAAAGTCACAAGAACCCAAAGAAGAAGTCGCCTTGGAACTAAAGGGAATCCGAAAATCTTTCGGAGAAAAAAAGGTTCACCAGGGTGTCAGCTTCCAACTGAAACGCGGAGAAATCTTGGGGCTTTTCGGCGGATCTGGAACCGGAAAAAGCGTGGTCCTTCGTTCGATCATCGGGCTTGAACAGCCCGATGAAGGCGAAATCTGGTTTGGTGGAACTGATGTGTCCAAACTTTCAGAAGAAGAAATGACTCCGGTACGCACGCGAATGGCGTACGTCTTTCAAAACGGAGCACTTTTCGATTCATTGACCGTCGAAGAAAACCTTTCCTACCCTCTTCAAGAACACACGAAGATGACCGAAAGCCAAATCAAGAAGAAGGTCAATGAAATGCTGGAACTGATCGACATGGTTGGATCCAACGACCTTTTACCGGCGGAACTTTCGGGTGGGATGCAGAAGCGGGCGGGTTTGGCTCGGGCCATTATTCTGGATCCCGAGGTCATTCTTTTTGATGAACCCACAGCCGGCCTGGACCCAGTCAACACCAAGCGCCTGATCGGAAATATTTTGAAGCTAAAAAAGCGCGGCATTACCGGAATTTTCGTCACGCACGACATTCCGGCAGCTTTTGAAATCGCCGATCGAATCGCGATTTTATATAACGGAAAAATTCACGTGATTGATTCAGTGGATGAAATCAAGAAGTCCAAAGACCCACTGGTTCAGTCTTTCGTCTCAGGAACTTTCGAGGACTAAAAAAATGGCAAAGCACGATCTAGAAATCAAAGTCGGGATATTCGTCACACTGGGTACCGCACTGACGATGTTTGCGATCTTGCTTTTAGGCGGCGCCGACAGCATTTTCAAAAGAAGCGTTTCCTATTCTTTGCACTTCCCTGCGGTGGACGGATTGATCGTGGGGGCAAAGGTGGTCATCGGGGGTCTGACCATCGGCGCGGTCAGCGACTTTGAATTGGATGAACAGTCCAAGAACATCAAAGTGACTTTGAAGGTCGAAAAGAAATTTGAAAACTGGATCCGAGAAGACAGCATGGCCGAAATGCTGACCCAAGGCGTGTTGGGCGATAAGTACCTTTCCATCACCAGCGGAACACCGGACAAGCCGCAGGTCAAAGACGGGGCAGAAATCCCTGTGCGCCCCACCAAAGATATTTCCCAGTTTCTAACCAAGGGTGATCAGTTGATGGTCAACTTAAACGGGATCGCATCCAGCCTGGATCGGATCCTGAAAAGTTTTGAAGCTGCAAATCGCAGCGATAAAACCTTCGAAGGCCTTGCCCAGACTGCGAAGAACCTGGCCAGCGCGACTCACAAATTGGATAACAGCACGCTAAAAAACCTGAACGGTATCCTAGAAAAGATCAACAGCGGCACGGGAACCTTGGGTGCACTGATCAATGACCCAAGCTTGTACTATGATGCGCGTGCACTTTTGGGCGGAGCCAACCGAAATCGAATCGTACGTAACTTGGTTCGTCAGACGATCAAGGATGGCGAAGACGGTGCCGCAGCTGCTGCGGCCGCAAACGAACCTGCCCCAAAAAAATCCAAGCGCCCTTAATCTTTTCACTGTAGACTTATTCCTAATCGAAAAACATCGAAAGGAAACTTCATGAAATCAATCATTACGATGACTGCTTTTGCCGTGATCATGTCTGGATGTGCTGGAATGTTGCCAAACAAAGGCGGAATGGGCTCGCTGTACTTGGATGCTAAAGATTCATTCTTGGTCGGCACCGGAACCGGAAGCAAAACCGGCCGCGCTTGCCAACAAAACATCTTGGGCGCTTACACCACCGGCGACGCTTCGGTTGAAGCTGCTAAGAAAGCTGGCGGAATCAAGAACATTGCGTCGGTCGACAACGAGTACAAGAACATCTTGGGCGTCTATTCAACCTACTGCACGGTCGCGACCGGAAACTAAGTTTTACTTAGGTCCTGAAAAATCAAAACGCCCATCGATTCATTGAACCGATGGGCGTTTTCTTTTAATCCAATTGAGTAAACGAATTAAAGATTTTCGTGGCGATCCGAAATCGGCAAAAGTGCCAACTGGCGAGCGCGCTTCACAGCGGTCGTTAGCTTGCGCTGTTGCTTTCGGCTTAGACGAGAAACGCGAGCTGGAACGATCTTTCCGCCTTCAGCCAAGAATTGCTTCAAGCCGTCCGTGTCTTTGTAATCAAAAACAAGATCCACTGCTGGGCGGAAACGACGACGGCGAAACTCGCGGTCTTCACCTTTTTCACCCTTGTCGCCTTTTTCAGCGCGATCGCGGCCTTTTGCTTCCATTTCAGTTCCTTCTTTGCGTGCCATGGATGAACCTTACTTCTTTCCGTATTTGCGGTTGAAACGCTCGACCCGACCCTGAGTGTCCATCAGCTTTTCTTTGCCGGTGAAGAAGGGGTGAGATGCGCTTGAAATTTCCATTTTCAGGACGGGATATTCTTTTCCGTCTTCCCATTTCACGGTGTCTTTGGTGTTCGCCGTGCTGCGGGTCAAGATCGAAAATCCGCTAGAGACGTCTTGAAAAACCACTTCACGATAAATGGGGTGAATGCCTTGTTTCATAATTCTAAGTCCTAAATTTGTTAAATGAGCGTAGGGATTTATAAGGACTTAGGGGTCTTTGCAAGGAAGAAAACGGCGGGCCGCACGACCTTTTTAACAGATATAATTAGTCAGTTATTGCCGCCGCTGCACCGGCAATCTGCTTTTTCAAGCCCCGCGCCGCTTCGGTATAGCCGCCGTTATTGCCGTCGACAAAGTGCAGGTGCTTTCCCTGGCGATCAAAGACCAGACAGGTCAGAAGCGCTTCTTTGGCGACATGGATCCCATAGAAAACGCGGCCTTTTTCGTACTGCCCTTCCAAATAGGCCAGTAGCTGATCGCGCTGGGCTTTGGACCCATCTAGAATCATACGAAGGGTTTCATCAAATTTCCGATCATCCGACTGGGTTGGGATTTCCGAAAAATACCGACCCCAATCCACACCAAAAAGCCGAAGGCCTAGCTTAAAGACCCAAACCCAAAGAAAATTGAAAAACCAAAGTCCCCAAACGGTTTTGGTGGGTTGGCCTTTGACCTTCACTTCGCCCATCAGTTTCTTTGGGTTCAGCGCCAATTTCAGGGATTTCGCCTGAATGGGCTTGGCGGCTTTGCCGTAAATTTCGTCGATTTTCTTGGTGATCGACAGGTAGTGCGCGTTTTGTTCTTCAAAGTCGTCGACCCGGCTTTTGATGATCAGGGACACGATCTCGCCATTCTGATTTTTCACCGGGTTCCAACGGCACTCCAGGCCCGTAAAATCAGCATGGGGCGGGAAATCCAATGGAACACTATAGGCGTCCGACGTCACGGGGTCTTTGACCAGCTTTTCAGCTAGGCTGATCCCGCCACCCGAAAGCATGGCTTGATGGACTGTTTCAGACAACTTCATCTTCAGGACTCCAACGTCCAGGCCGGCATCCAAAATTTCTTTCATGGGAACCAACGCCACCCGAAGCTCAAGTCCGAAGGATTCCCTAGCCATCTTTCTAGCCCCCGCCAAAGCCCCCTTAACTGGGTCTAGGCGTGATCCAGGAACCAACAGGGTTGCTCCATCCCCCCCAAAGACATAAGGGATTTCGACGTCTTTTAGGGCGTTCACACAGGCAATCACGGTGGCTGCCCCAACCAGATTGACGTTTCGGTACTGCCCCTGGGCAATTGCCGCGGTCGACCCCCGGACGTCCGAAAGGGCGATCCACCAGTCTTCGGGTAACCCTTGATAAAACTGCGACTGAAAGGCGGTTTGAAAGCGATCACGCGCCTTAAGGCTGGAATAGAAGGTTTCGGCCATCTGCCCCCAGTTTACCTGAATACTTGCAAAAGACCTGAAAGATCGATAAGCAGTCGGTTCTCAAAAAATTTTGAACCGTGCTGGTCATACCGGCGCGAGACCCCGTAGACCTAAAGAAAGAGACCTAGCCATGGCAGTTCCTAAGAAAAAAGTATCCAAAAGCCGCCGCAACATGCGCCGCTTTTCAACCGCTTACAAACTGGACCCAATCACCTTGGTGACCAGCCCGATTGACCAAGAAAAAACCCGCCCACACCGCATTACCCGCGCTCAGTTGGCGAGCGGCCGTTACTTGGAAGCCACCGCTTCTTACAAAAAGAAGAACAAGACTTCCGCAAGCCCAAAGGCTTAAGTGAAAATTTCAAATTTCAAAAAGACCGGCTTCCGTAGTTTACGGGGCCGGTTTTTTTATTCCGTCTGGTCGATTGCGGCCGCGACTGCGACTTACGGATGCACGGGCCCGCAAGTCAAAGCCAGTTTATCTCATGTCTGCGTTCAGCAGTGCCAGAAAGCACACATCAACGCTCAGGATTTGAACGCCTGCATGAAACAGTGCCAGGGGCCAAATCAGTAAAAGCTACCGTCGGCGACCGGGTTTACCGCGAGGGTTTTCCTGCTTCTGCTTTTTCACTTTCAAGGCCTTGCCGCCAGCCTGGATCTGTTCTTTGACCTTTTCGATTTCAGAGACAAAGTTTCTATCCTGCGAAATCGCATCAAATGTTCGCTGCGCGATCGTTTGCCCCGCCGCTACATCCGACGGGTGATGAACCCCCAAGACCAAGCGGCTATGTCCGATTTCTCGCCCACGATTCGAAAACGCGGTCGCGTTCTTTGTGAAGATCTTCGCAAGGACCAAGCCCTGCATGTACCCTTGCGCCGCATGACCACTGGGGAAAGAATCGGGCGCCATCGCGTTTGGACCCTTAATCATCCCAGGACAAATTCCGACACCCGCAAGATTTCGGTCCAAAGGGCGCGTCCTTTTAAACGCCCTTTTTAAAACAAACGCCATATCCAGGGCATCAGATCCCGCTTTTTCGGCAATGGGTCTGACGATTTCGACGGCAGCTGCGGGAACCATGTCCCCAAAGAATGACGAAAACTTCTGATTCATTTCAGCCCTTGCCCGCACACACTGAGCCGCCGTCCGTGTCGCATGAAGCTGCTGAAGTTCGCGGATGTCCTTTTGGTCGGTTTCTGAACCATCCCCGGGGGGCGTCAGTCCAGCCGTGATTCCCGCGGTTTGATTGTGTTTCAGATAGAAATGCTGATCCTGTGCCAGGGCCGTGGAAGAAATCGCCAATGGAAGCCACAGAAACCCCCGTAGGGCCGAAGCTGTTAATTTCATACTTGAAAGCCTACATGAATGAAAACGGCCGGCAACGCTTTCGCATTGTCGGCCGTCTGTTTCTCGTTGTGCTTGGTCAGCCCTCTCAGCCCAATGAAAGGGCAAAGCAAAAGCCACTCAATGCTTGATCCAATACAAACGCTTACTGACTTAGGGACGATCCAGATGACGATTCCATTTCATCGCCATCCATGTCCGATCCTGGCTTCTTAGCCGGAATGATCATTCCGCGCTTACGAAGTTTTTCAACCAAGGTCGTACGATTCATCTGAAGAAGCTCGCTTGCGCGGTTCTTGTTGTTGTTCGTACGAGCCAATGCCTGGTCAATCAGGTGGTTTTCAAACGCTGCGACGATGTTTTTCAAATCGACGCCGATGTTTGGAAGAACCATGCGTGGGAATTCCCAGCCCGAAAGTGCGCCGTCGCCCTGCGGACGACCTTCTGCGTACTTTTGGAAAATCCGGTGCGGAAGATCGCCCAGATCGACAGTGCCTTGGCCTTTCAAAATGACCAAACGCTCCATCAAGTTTTCCAATTCACGAACGTTGCCTGGCCAATCGTACGAAGCCAATGCTTCCATGATTTCGCCGCTTGGCGCTTCAACGTTGTGTCCGGTGACTTTGTTGAATTGCGAAACGAAGTGATTGATCAAGATCGGAATGTCTGACTTCCGTTCACGAAGTGAAGGGATCTTCAGAGGGATCACGTTCAATCTGTAGTAAAGATCTTCACGGAATTCACGATTCTGAACCATGGTTTCCATGTCGCGGTTCGTAGCAGCGATGATGCGCACGTCGACTTCGACGGTCTTGTTCGAACCGACGGCTTCGAATTGGCGCTGCTGAAGAACGCGCAAAAGTTTAACTTGTAGGTGAAGTGGAAGTTCGCCGACTTCGTCCAAGAAGATCGTTCCACCGTTTGCTAGTTCAAAACGACCCACGCGGGTCTGAACTGCGCCGGTGAAAGCGCCTTTCACATGGCCAAAAAGTTCGGCTTCCAAAAGCTCTTCAGGGATGGCTCCACAATTCACGATGACCAAAGGCTTGTTCGCACGAGCCGAAGATTCATGGATCGCCTTGGCGACCAATTCTTTCCCGGTTCCGCTTTCGCCCGTGATCAAAACGGTTGAATCGGTCTGTGCGACCTTATCAATCGTAGTGAAAACATTTTGTATTGCCTGACTTTCCCCAACCAACGAGAAACGATTCGTGAGCATCAATGCTCCTCCTGCCTGTTCACTGTCCCCGGTCAAATGGGCCCCTTCCGCGTCTTCTTGACGTTTCGGGATTTTGACCAGTGTTTGGGCTGACCCATCCATAGGTGCGACACTCTTGTGAGTACCGCCGTTCTCGAGTGGTTATGAAAACCACCGTAGAACTAAAAATAGGCTAAGCAAAACTTGCCGAGCTGTCAAAAATTTTGTGACAGGATTTTTTCGCTCGTTTCATGACGGTCGCCCCAATACACAGGATCCACTTAAAATCGAATTGGGCTAGAAACTGGCTATTTTTTTGACGCTATTGACTGTTTCACAAAACTACTTCAGCGCCAAAAAAACCATCCTCGAGATTTCCGAAACCGCCTGCCCATCAAAATTCGAATTTTCGTCGGCGACGACCAATGAAATCAGCGCACCCACGGCGCCGTTCACTGCCACATGAATTCGAGCAGAAAGAACTTCGTCGCTAACCTCCGCCAGGTGGCCATTCTGAACCAGGAAGCTTTGAATTTTCGAACAAACCTGCCGACGATTTTCAATCACTTCGGGAATCTGATCCAAGACGACGCCTTGTCGATAAATGGATCGAAGCAAAGTCCGATGCGAAAGACTGTCGTCAGCCAGCTTTCGAATGAAGCGATCGATCACGGTTTCCAGGGGCATCCCTTTTGCCCCTTCCAGGTGGCGTTCCAAGGCTTCCAGCTGATCATCCAGTCGACGCTGAATGATCAACCCAATCAGCGATTCTTTGTTGGGAAAGTACTGGTAAAGAGAACCGATGCTGACACCGGCAACTTCGGCAATCCGATTCGTGGTCGCTTTTGAAAAGGGGCTGGACTTAAAAACGCGAGTCGCTGCTTCGACGATCGATTCGACCATCGACTTCGAGCGTTCTTGTTTTCCCTGATTCCTAGATTTTCCTTTTGAATTCATACGATTGGCCAACCCTTTTCAGGGTACTTCTGAAACCTGCCCCATTCAAGAATCGCGAGTTTCGACTGGGTGCGCATTCGATTAATTTCACGAAAATGAAAATGATGACGTTGTTGGTCTGGGCACTATTGGAAACGACCGTTTGGGCAAAAGAACCCAGCGAGCGGTCGATTCACATCTTCACAACCCCGCTATCGGTATTGCTCGCTCAAATGCCGATCGGTGCCGGGGTGAAAGTTTCGGACGAATGGGTGATCGGCGCCAAAGTCATCCCGGTGATTTCGCGCACTGTCCTGAGCGCGGGCGTCGAAGGACACTGGTGGTTTGGAAAAAAGGCGTTCGAACCGGGCTGGGTACTTTCACCCTTCTGTAGTTATGTACCCGAATACCAAACACCGATTACTGGATTGATGTTTTACCGGCACTGGACAAAGTCGGATGGACTTACGATTGGGCTGGGCGCTGGGCTTTCTCACATCGTGGGCGCTTCAAAGTCACTGCAGAACAACACCTGGCTTCGGCCATGGATGCAGGCCGTTGGACCCGAAATCGTCTTTCGAATGGGATACGCCCTTTAAACCTGAGCAGGCAACGACCAGTCAATGGGCGCCCCACCCTGGGCGGTCAAGATCTGATTGATCTTCGAAAAATGCCGGCAACCCAAGAAACCTCGATGTGCAGACAGCGGGGATGGATGGGGTGATTTCAAAATATGGTGTTTGGTCGTATCGACAAATCCACATTTCTTTTGGGCGGGACTTCCCCAAAGAACAAAGATCAAACCTGACTTTTGTTCATTCAAGACCTGAACGACACGGTCCGTGAAGTTTTCCCAACCTTTTTGGTGGTGTGACCCCGCCTTGCCCGCTTCGACAGTCAATGTGGCGTTCAAAAGCAGGATTCCTTGCTTAGCCCAAGACGTCAGGTAGCCGTGCTTGGGAATCTCAAAACCCACATCGGCCTTCAATTCCTTGTAAATATTTTGAAGCGAAGGTGGAACAGGCACGCCCGGTTTAACCGAAAAGCAAAGCCCGTGCGCTTGACCCGGACCATGGTACGGGTCCTGTCCCATGATCACGACACGGACTTGATCAAATGGTGCATGTGAAAAGGCTGAAAAGATTTCGTCGCCCTTGGGGTAAACGGTTTTACCCAAGGCCGCCTGTTCTTTCAGAAAGGACCTTAGGCCCTGCATGTAGGGCTTTTCAAATTCAGGCCCAAGCCGGCTTTTCCAGCTTTCTTCTAAACGAATTTCAGGATGGCCCATAACAACGTTCCAGCCAGGCTGAGCCCAAAAAGCACCCAGAAAAGAGCTTGGGACGTTCCAGCCTTATGGCGCTTTTTGTACGAAATCGCTTGCTCAAGAAAAATGAAGGCGAGCGGGATCGTCACGAACGGTGTGTACTTGGTCAGGAATGCTTCCATGAAGTCAAGCCTAGCGGATGGACTTCAACGCGGCAACTTGATCTGTCTTTTCCCAGGTGAAATCCGGGTCGTTGCGTCCAAAATGTCCGTATGCGGCCGTCTTCGAATAGATGGGGCGTAGCAAGTTCAAGGATTCAATGATCCCGGCTGGGCGAAGACTAAAGACTTCGCGCGCAGCAGCTTCTAGCTTTTTCAATTCCACTTTTTCGGTTCCAAAGCCGTTGACCATCACGCTGACGGGTTCGGCCACGCCGATGGCGTAAGCCAATTGAACCAAGCAACGATCAACCAAGCCAGCTGCCACCAGGTTTTTTGCTACATAGCGACCCATGTAACAGGCCGAACGATCGACTTTCGAAGGATCTTTTCCGGAAAAAGCCCCGCCACCGTGTGCGCCGTGGCCACCGTAAGTATCGACGATGATCTTACGACCCGTCAGTCCGCAATCGCCCATCGGTCCGCCGATGACGAAACGTCCAGTGGGGTTGATGAAGAATTTGGTCTTTGAATCCATCAGATTCGCGGGAACCACTTTCTTCACGACTTCTTCGATCAAGGCTTCTTGAATTTTCTTATGACTAATTTCTTCGTCATGCTGTGAACTGACAACGATGGCGTCCACGCGCTTGGCAACACCGTTTTCGTATTCAATGGTGACTTGCGTTTTTCCATCTGGGCGCAACCAAGGTAGCGTTCCATCTTTGCGAACCGCACTTAGGCGATAGGCCAGCTGGTGGCTCAGGTCGATGGTCAGCGGCATCAGGTTTTCGCTTTCACGAACGGCATAACCGAACATGATGCCTTGGTCGCCGGCGCCTTGTTCGCGCTGGTTGTGAATGCCCGCACCCACCGTTACGCCTTGAGAAATATCCGGCGACTGTCGGTCCAAAGTGACCATGACCCCGCAGGTCTTGTAATCAAACCCTTTGTCCGAAGAATCGTAGCCAATCTTCTTCACGGCTTCGCGTGCGACATTGGCGTAGTCGACTTTTGCGTTGGTGGTGACTTCGCCGGCGACGACGATCAAGCCCGTCGTGACCAGTGTTTCACAAGCGACGCGAGCTTTAGGATCTTGGGTCAGAATCGCATCCAAAACCGCATCAGAAACCTGATCGGCGATCTTGTCTGGGTGACCTTCAGTGACGGACTCGGAAGTAAAAAGGTAGTTGCCGGCCATGGTCTTAATTTCAGTCTTGGTGAATGGGGAACTTCGGGGTCGTTCCTTTGTTTTGTTCGCGGCGTTTACGGATTTTGCCTTTACGGGCTTTGCGGACTTTGCGCGCAATCTTTGTCTTCATTCGACGTGATGGCATAGGTGCTCCATGATAACCGGGACCGGTGAAACCGTTCCGAGCGTGTTTGATGATTTGAAGGGATCGTTTAGCTTTTCTGGATCAAGATTGTCAACGGCTTAGAAGTTGCTGAAGCGGACAGCATGCGATTACCCCTGCTTCTTGGAATCGGCCTAGTTTTCGGAATAAACCACGCATTAAGTCAGGAATCTGCACCCCTGCTTTTGGGGATCGGCGAGCAGCGGTTTCTCGCCATCCCAGACCTAAAAAAGTATTCGCTTGGGTCGCGGAAACTTCGCGCCACAACCCTGAATCCCACCGAAACCCAGGGACGCGGAATCCTGGTCCAGGCGATCGAAGCCGGGGCGGCCAATCTGGTCATTCAACATTTAGACGGTCGGACCGAAAAAAGGACGATCTGGGTTCAGAAAACACCCTGGGTGGAAACGAAGCCGACCTTGCTCAGAGCCCTTCAGGACCTTCGTGAAACGGAAATCTTTTGGATTCCCCAAGGGGCCCTGATCCGAGGCGAACTACAAAGCTGGGAAGAAGCTAAAAGGATTGAAGACCTAAAGAAGGCTTTTCCCAAGGAAGTCTTGGATGAAACGACGCCATCCCCCCAATACGTGATCGGGGCCAGGACCCGATTGGACGCCTATCTGAAGGACCAAGAACTTGATTTTCTGCAGCTGAAATCCGAACCCGACCGAAATCGCTTTTGGGGTCTTTGCCCCAGCCGGGCCCTTTGCGATCGCGTGCAAAAGGACCTACGTAAACTTGACCCCCGAATCGACTGGCAGCTTTCAAGCTTAGGATCGGACGATCCCACCGTCTTGTTTAAAGTCTTTCTATTGGAAGTCGCGCGAAACCAAACCCAGGAAACCGGGGTGAGATGGCCGGGGTCGTGGCCCCTTCTTAAAGGAAAAAACGCGGCTGATTTAGAAGTTTCGCTTCGGGCTTTGGAAAAAGGCGGCGACGCCCGAATTCTGTCTCAACCCGAAGTCGCTGTGCGCATCCCCGGCGAAGCAGAACTATTTTCCGGTGGAGAGCTTCCGATTCGGACATCGGCTCAGTTTTTTTCCAACATTCAGTGGAAGTCATTTGGACTGTCGTTGAAATTGAAGGTTTTAGAAACCAACGGTAAGAAAGTCCGGTTGGAAATCCAAACCGAAGTCAGTCATTTAGCGCCGGGAATTGGGGAAGACCCGGCTCCGGGGCTAGACGCAAATCGGCTTAAAACCCAGGTCGATGCGGAATTTCACGAACCGCTTTTACTTTCCGGACTTCTGAAAAAGACCTTTCGAAAGCAACGCGAAGGCATCCCCTTCTGGTCTCAGATTCCTTTAATTGGGCCTTTGATTTTCGGATTCGGGTCAAACACCGAAGAAGAAGCGGAACTGGTCGCGATCCTGGTTCCGTCACCCATCCAACCCCGACCCAATCTTCCGCAGGGGTGGACCAGGATTCAGGCTCCTTTAGGAAAAGCACCTGCGGCCCGAAACTACCTTCGTGAAAGCGAAATCGACGCGCTTTTACAATCACCCGAGTACCCCTGGAATGCATTTTAGTAGCTGGATTCGAAGCGAACTTTGCCGAGCAGGCGTCACCGACCTTTTGATCAACGGAAACCGTTCTGCGTTTCGTGATGAAGGCAATGGTTTACGCGCGATTGAAACGCCCGAACTGAAGCCCGACGAAGTTCGAACCTGGGCCCTTTCCAAAATGAGTGAAACAGGAAAGGCCTGGGACGCGCGATTTCCATTCGTCGACCTAAGCTTTGTTGAAAACGAAAACCCCTGGCGGATGCATTTGGCCTTCGCACCCATGACCGAAATGGGAATCTTGATTTCGCTTCGACGGCTTCGTCGGGAAACCCATCGACAGGCCGGCGATGCGCGCTGGGGAAGTTCGCGATTTTGGGAAATGCTTCTTGGAATTTTAGAGCGAAAGGAAACGCTATTGATTTCGGGGTCAACGGGCAGCGGAAAAACGACGTTGATGAACGACCTTTTGACCCGAATTCAACCCACCGAACGGATTTTGGCCCTGGAAGACACCCGAGAACTGGATCCGGACCACCCCCACTTTCTAGCGCTGGTATCCAGGACTGCGAATGCCGAAGGTCAGGGGGAAGTGACGCTCAGGGATCTATTGAAGCAGTCGCTTCGAATGCGTCCGGACCGAATCGTGGTGGGCGAATGCCGGGGTGCCGAAGTCCTTGAGCTTTTGCAGGCCTTGAACACCGGCCATCGGGGAACGCTTGCGACCTTGCACGCCAACAGCCCACGGGATGCCCTAAGAAGACTGGAATGGATGGCCCTTCTTCATGGGGGATCGCAGGTCCCTATCCAAGTCATTCGTGAGCTGATTGCCACGGGGATTCAGTGGGTCGTGCAGATTGGGCGAACGACCCAGGGGCGGGAAATCGAAGACCTTTGGAAAGTCGAAGGCCGAGAAGGAGACGCCGTGCTTATGCGCAGGGCATTGCCGTGACTGGATTTCCACGGTACGTTAGTTCGGAAATGACCGAAATGACTTCAGTTCTTGGCATCGAGCCCGTTTGGACAGCACTGGACGAAGACGCCAAACGCTACAAGGGCTTCATCGAATCTTGGACCGTGAATGTCGTCGACCCAAAAGACGGCCGCTCGCTTTGGATTCGCCTGAACTTACTTTCCAGTACCAACGGTTTTAGAAAAGTCTGCGAAGCCTGGGTCATTGCTTCACACCGAAAAGCAACCAAAGAAGTTTCCAAGATTGCGATGAAGCAAGGGTTTGATCTTTCGCAGTTCAAATCCAATGGAACACAAGTTCAAGTGGGCAGCTGCGAACTGGGGCCAGGCTTCTGCAAGGGCAGCGTCCTTTCCAAAGGCCGACAGATTCAATGGAATCTGAATTGGAAGACTCGGCAAAATGCGGCGTTTAATTTCGTTCCTGCTCCGCTTGGAAAGCTGGGACTGGTGTCGCAGCAGTGGGGTTCACCCGAAAGCGATCTGGAAGTTCAGGGTTCGTCGAGCCTGGATGGCGAAGAAGTTCAGTGGAAAACCGCCCATGGCAGCCTTTCGCATCGATGCGGGTTTCAAGAATGGAATAGTTGGGTTCGCTGTCATTCGAATTCCTTTACGACCGAAAAAGGTGAACCGGTCGACACGGTATTTGAAGGCTTTAGCGGAAGAATTGCGTTGCCCGTTGGGCTTCCAGGTCCACGGATTCATTCGGCCTGCCTGATTTACCAAGGAAAGCGTTACGAATTTAATTCCATCTGGGAATCGCTTCGAATGCGATCACAGTCGACGGCGAATCGCTGGAACTTTGAAGTGGAACGAGACGATCTGCGCTTTCGAGGCGAAGCCATCGCCGAAAATCGCGATTTTGCCGGCATCACTTATGAAGATACCGACGGGTCGCTACTTTATGGATCGCATTCAAAACTGGCGAACCTAACCCTTTGGATTTATCGACGCGGAAAACTAGAGCAGACTTTGGTTTCAAACGGAACCGCTTCGCTTGAAATCGTGGATCGCAGCCGAAATCCTTACGTTCAGTTTGGATTCTAGACCCCGGCTTCAAAGGCCGATCCCATCGATCAACGCGGTCAGAAGAATTCCCCAAGCCATCCACTGAAAAAAGGTCAGATTCATATTGAGCTCCAAGCTTCCCAAGACGTCAGTGCGATCGCAGAAAAGATCAGCCCCAAGACCGCCGGCGCGACGCCCAGAAAAAGGGGAAGCAAGGTTCGGTGCGGAAGACGCGCGACTTCGGCATCGATTGCCGAAAAAAGATCCGAACGAAGTGCGTCCAACGCGACTTCGACCCGTTCCAAGCAAGGACGCCCATCCATCAGAGAAACTTGAACCGCCTTTTTTAGAACCTGTCCGAAGTTTTCAAGCATTCCCGGAAGCTTCCTTTGGATCAACGGGCTGCGTTTGGGAACATCCGGGTTTTCCAGATCCCAAACCGATCTTTTCCACGCACGCGCAAGATCCGGGTCAAACCCAGACAAGAAATCAGCTGCATCCGATAACGCAAGATCCGCCGGGGTTCCGGCGCGAACCTTGGCGCAAAATCTTTCGCCAGAAACCAATACACCCAGAAGCCCGGGACGTTTTGGTCTTTCAAGACCGCCCCAGCGCGCGTGGTCCGAAATCCGGTGAATCCAAAACGCAGCGCCGATCCCAAGTCCGGACCCAAGCGCGCAGATTCCAACCCAGACTTCCAGGAACGCGGCTAACCCTTCCACAATTTGAAAAAGCCCAAATCCTAGGACTGGGACACCCAGCACACAGATCCAGGCCTGCGCAAAAGCAGGCACAGCTTTGGACGAAGTTTCGCGCCCCAGGCGACGGAACGATTCTGCAAGCGCACGAATTCGGCGAATACAGGGCAAAATCGATACGCCCTGAGAACGCAGTGCTTGAAGACCATCCCGACAAAGGCTTCCCCAGGGTGCGGGAAATGCACGAATTTCTTCCCAAAGGGATTCGTCCGGAAAAACACCAGATTCCAGGGTTTCTTGAAGTTCTTGAAGGGTCCAAATCACGCCCGTCAGGGCCGGATCGACCGGGGGTTTAAAGTACAGAAAAACGGCACGGACTGATTTTTGAATCGACGGATACACTAGCGCAAAGAATGCGGTCCAAGCCGCCATCGGAAATAACCAAGCCATCATCGATGGACTTAAGCAGAATCAGTGCCACCCCAAAATGGGTCTAGGCTGAATCGTTTCCGAAGTAAGTCGCCATCGGAACTTCGCCACCGACTGTAAGCCGCGGGATGCGCAGGGTTGGCTGAGCATCGGTTACCGGTGCCCCCTGCCCGTCTTTTCCGCAGGTGCCGGTCGCAAATCCTAGGTCAGTTCCAACGCGGTCGACTTCCATCAAAATTTTGGGACCGTTGCCGACCAAGGTCGCTCCGCGAATGGGTTCGCCAAGCTTTCCATCACGAATCAAATAAGCTTCAGTTACCGCAAAAACAAAGTCGCCCGTGACGGTGTCGACCTGTCCGCCGCCCATGGCTTCGACAAAGATCCCGCTTTTGGTTTCGCGAAGGATCTGATCGGGGTGGTCTTTCCCTGGTGCAATGTACGTATTGGTCATCCGAACAATCGGCTTGTTTCGAAAAGATTCGCGCCGACCGTTGCCTGTGGCCATCATGTCAAACTTCATCGCCGACAACTTGTCGACCATGTAGCCCTTCAAGACGCCGTTTTCGATCAAGACGTTCTTCTGAGAAGCCGTTCCTTCGTCATCGAAGCGAAAGCTTCCGCGACGCTCGCGCATCGTTCCGTCATCGATCACGGTGATCAGAGGTGACGCGACTTGGGTGCCCAGCTTTCCGCCGTAAACCGACAGACCATTGCAGGCCAAGTCGGCTTCTAGTCCGTGCCCGACCGCTTCGTGAATCATCGTGCCGCCGGCGCGCGAAGAAAGCACGACGGTCATGGTTCCGGCAGGGGCAGGCTTTGCAGAAAGCAAAATCTTCACGCGCTTAGCCGCTTCGGCGCCGATGTCTTCGGGCTTTCGCTTTTCAAAAAATTCGACACCGACGAAGCCGCCGTCACTTTCGTGCGCGGACTCGACCCTTGGACCGTTTTCGCCCGTCGTTTCTCCGACCACTTCCACAAAAAGTTGAAGGTAATACTTCACATCACTTGAAACGACACCGTCGCTGTTCACGACCAGGATTTTTCGTCGCGAATCCATGCACGCCGCCATAACCTGGCGGGCATCAGGCATTTCCTGTCTTGCGCCCTGATCCGCGCGAGTGGCCCACTGGACTTTGGTCGACAGGTCGACTTCGCGGGCCGTTTTGCGGATCTGATAATCGCGAATTTCTGCGGTCTTTTGCTGTGTGGTTCGAAAATCCCATTTTCGATCCGTCGCCGAACGGTCTTTTGTTGAAACCGCCGCTGAAAGAGTCTGAGCCAGTTTTTCAAGCGCGCCTTGTGAAAGATCCGTGCTGTAACCGTAGACTTGTCGGTGATCAAAAAGAATTCGAAGTCCAACGCCACGATCCGTTCCGGGCGTCACTTGATCCAAGCGACCGTTTTCAAAAATGATCCGCGTGGATTCATTTTCTTCAAAATAAAGTTCGGCCAGTGATCCGCCGTTCGAAAGCGCAAGTCGCAGGACTTTTTCTAGATCAAAAGCGGGAAGACCGAAGGTCGTAAGCGCTTCTTTCAGGGCTTGGGGGATAGCTTGGGGTTGTGTTTGGGTTTGCATATTTCGGCGAGCTCCGTGGTCCAACCTAAATCATAAACCAAATCCGCCAAACGTTCCAAAACCGCTTCGGCTTCTTCGACGAATCCGGCAGGAATTTGAAGTTCCAGGTCGCGGTGCAGCTGATGCGGATCTTCTGTGTCCAGCGTCGAATAGGCCATGATTCCTTCGCAAGCTTCAAAAACGGCATAGACAAATGCGGATTCCGACTTTTGGACTCGAACCCTTCGCAGCAAAGTATGACGCGAGGCTTCGCCATACTGATTCGTCAAAGTCTTGTCGGTTGCGGTCATGGTTTCTAACCCTTATCCTATGAGTCATGAAATGCCGCACAGAAATTTTGAAAACCGGATTTGTCCTTGGAATCACATTTCTTTTTGCGAATTGCGCGTCGACGCATAACTCGAAAGAAGACCAGGACAACACCTTGCACGCCGCTGCCCAGGCTGCAGCGAGCCAGGCGGTTGCGGCACAAGATCAAAAGCTGAATGAAATGAAAGCTCAGATCGCGTCGATGGAAAAAAAGGTCACCGCGATGGAAACCAAAATCGACACACAAATGGGCGGTTTCAACGAGAAAATGGACGGAATCAAGGCATCCATGGACATCTTGATGGGAATCAAGAAACCCAAGACGGAGGCAGTGGGAATGACGGCGGTCGATAGCCGTGGAGTTCCTGTTGATTCAGCCTCGGGAAAGTTCGCAGCCGGCGATCTAGAAGCCGGCTTCCTGAATGACAATGCGGTGAAAGCTTATCGCCAGGCGATGCTTTTGGAATCTTCAAAAAAATACGCGGAAGCCATCTTGGCGTTTTCTGCATTTCTGGAACGCTACGCAGATCACGCTTTGGCGGGATCGGCCCAGTTCCACATCGGCGAATGCTACTTTCAGCAAAAGGAATATCAGCTGGCTGCAAACGAATACAGCCGCGTGTTGACTTCGTATGATCGCAGCCCTCACGTGGCTGACGCGCTGAAACGACTGACGGAATCGCATTTGGCATCCAACAAAAGCGATGAAGCATTGAAATCCAAACAGCTTTTGGTCACGCTTTTCGCGCTTTCGCCGGCAGCGGCAGGGATGAACATGGAAGGCGGATCGGGACAACCCGGGGCAACAGCGACCCAGCAAGCCGCGACCCCAGCCACAGGTGCTGAAGCGCAAGCCGGTGCACAGGCCACGGCCGAAGCGAACCCAAAGCCCACCGAGCAAGCGCCTGCTGAAGCACCCGCAGCACAGCAGACGGCAGATACGAAATCCGATGGTGATGACGTCGTGGTCGATGGCGGTGTGACCAAGCCAGCGCCGGTATCGCCTAAAGCAGAACTAAAAGCAGGAACGGAAGCAACGCCTCCGACAGCTCCACTTCCGGGATCAGCCGAAGTGGCTCCGACAGAAAAGAAAGCTGAAGCACCCTAAATGAAACGAAACCCCGCCAAGCGAATTCAGTCCGGTTTTACCACCTGGGCCGCGTGTGCACTTGTGCTGGGGTCGTCCGCAGCCTTTGGATCGATCGATCGCGGAATTTCTGCGGTCAGCGATACGGAATGGGAAAAGATTTTAGAAACCAAGGGTGCTTTGGAATATGAAATCAAAAAGGGCGACACCCTAGCCGATATTTCTACTGCACTTTTTGGAAGCCCCAAATACTGGCCTAAGATCTGGGCATTGAACCAAGACCGAATCATGAATCCGCACTTGATTCAGCCCGGTGTAAAGCTGGCATTCAACATGGGATCCGCCACCAGTCTTCCTTCCATGCAGATTTCCGGCGAATCCAAGGGCGCTCCTTCCGCAGCGGCGGCACTGGGAGCTCCGACGAATCCCAACATTCTTGCCGTACGAAAGAACCGGAAAACTGACGACGAAATCATCCGCGAAAACGTCGGCGTCAAGAAGGCGCGCAAGAAGGAATGGATGACCCTGCCCACCCAGGCTTGGGAATCTGAAAGCAAGTACCAGATGCCCATTGGATTTGATGAGCACGGAATTGACATGAATTCACGTGCAACCTTCAATGCGATCAAGGGGCTTGCTCTTCCGTATACCATTCGAAGCGAAAAGTTTACGCCGGTCGGAGAAATTGTCGCGAGCCGGACCGAAGCGCTTCACCCCAGCCTGACGGACATCGTTTACGTTCGTCCAGACGGAGAAGTTCAGGTCGGCCAAACCTATGGACTGACCCAAGAACCCTTCTTGTTGAAGTCTAGAAAGTCAGATCGAGTCGGGTTTTCATACCTGAACATCGGTGCAATTAAGATCATCGGCGTGAAAGATGGCCTTTTTGTTGGATCCATCGAGGCTTTGGCGGACGTCCCGTTTCGTGGCACCAAGTTGATCCCACTTCCGAAAAAGGTTTTTCCGTTAGAACCCGTCCCAGGGCCTCGCGCCCTGGAAGGGATTCTGACCTTGGACAAGACCCGTGACACTTTTTCGACCGCACAGTTCAAACAAGTTTTCGTAGATAAAGGAACGGAAGATGGCCTGACGCCCGGAATGATTTTCCGCGCTTACCAGTACTTCGACCCTGCGACCGATAAACGGATCACGAATTCAGACTTTATCGTCGAATCTGAAATCATGGTGGTTCAGTGTTCCGAAGAATATTCGACGGGCCTGGTGATCAACGGACGCAAGGACCTACAGGAAGGATCCCTTGTGGTCCTTCAAACGGACGTCTCGGAATTTAGGAAAAAAGGACGGGCTCGCGAAAAGATTGTGGATGATGGATCCGGTAGCGTGAAAAAGGATCCATTGGATGAACTGGATAGCTTAGGCGGTTCCGACCAACTGGGTAAAGATGAAGAAAAAGAACTGAAGCAGCTGGAAAACTGGGACGAGAATCCAGAATCTGAAAACCCCGAGACTGGTTCAGATGCCTTGGATGCCGAGGCCGCTCCGCTTCCGGAAACTGCACCGCTGGAAGGGCAGATGCCGCCTGAAGCGATGGATCCAGGCCAGATGCCGCCCCCGGATTCGCAAATGCCTCCGGCGCCTGAAGGAATTGATTCAATGCCACCGCCCGACGCTGAATTGCCTGGGGCGGAAACCGGCGCTAGCGGAGAAGAACTTCCCCCGCTTCCGCCTCCGGAAGAAGAAGCGATTTAAGGTTGTTCGCGCCTTAGGTTTTGATCACAAGGTGCTGAACTTCGGGGCACCCCAGACTTTTCGGTCGAATTCACGTCGACCATGTCTTCGATTCCGCCCATTCGATTCCGCCGTTGAGCTTCATCGTAAACGGACGACCGACCCGCAGCGTGCAAGGTCTGAATCATTCCTGTAAGGCCTTCGGAAACTCGTTCGTCCAAAAATGCGGCGATGACTTCCTGGTTTTCTTCAGCGCCGGTGCTGATATTAAAAGATCCAGTCGACCCGTAGCGGACACTTCCGCGCTTGCCGGTGACGAAGGCCTTGTGATGTTGCTTGGCCACGATGACGATGTCTTCGCCATTAACATTCACTTTGGTGGCTCGGTATTCGCGTGGGGCAGTCCGAATCATTCGACGAAGGTTCGCAAGCCCCGCGGCGCCTAGGGCCTTTTTCCATTCGGAATCGGTCAGTTCGTAGTAACGCTTACTGGTTTCAGTTCTTTCAAGCGCCAACCCTGAAATCTTTAACGGAATGCTCCAGTCCATCATCGCAAAAGAAGTTTCACCGACGAACTTGAAATCAAAGACGCCTGTTTTCTTCACTTCTTTTTTGGCTCGGGCCAAAAGCGCTTGCTCGACCCAGTTTGAAGAAAACGCGAACTGCGCCATCAATACCGGGCCGCTGGTTTCACGAATGATTCTTCCAATCACGTTCTTGCCGACGGCATTGAATGCGCCGTTGGGCGCAAAAGCCATCAAAACATGCGGAGTCTGAACTTCGGGATTCTTTTTTGGCCCCTGGAAAGCCGACGCAAAGGGCGCACCATGAATCTTATAGGTGCCACCCAGGGGATACTGCCGTCCCTTCAGTCGGTAAGGTTCCTTCAAGGTTTTGGTCAATTCGTGATGAATCAATAGGGCCAAGGTTTGCCCCGTCAGGGTCACCGCGTGGTTTGCGTTGGGCAAGGATTCAGGTGGTCGCGGATTCGCGTTCGGAAGGTCACCTTCTGGCCCGATGCAAGATTGTGTTGGATTTCCCGAAGTCATCAAAACTTTGGCCTTCAGCGGATTGCTCCAGTCCGTTACCAAAAGCTTTTGGTGGTTGATCCGAACCGCGTCGACTGCGACAACGTCAACGCAAGTGCCCTTCAACTTTTCATAAATCCTTTTTGTGCCCGGCTTGTCGTCCATGACTTTCAAGTCAATTCCCACTGAAACGGGTTTACCTTCTTGGCACTTCGCAATCAGTTCATCAGCGATGTCGTCTAGATCAAATTCATAGACGTTCATCATCACTTCTGAAGCCTGGCGAATCTGTTCGATCCAAAGCTGCTTCAAATTGGTCACTGGCTGTGAAACCCCATTCATCTTCCAAGGATGGTTCACATAGAACTTCACGTCTTTGTACGCGTTCGGGCTATCTGGCGAATTCAGTTCCAAAGGAACGGTCGGATCTCCCAGTTCTCCAAACTTTTCTTTGATGCCCGGTTTATCCAGGGCGTGCTTGAATTTCTGTGCCCAAGTTTCACGACGTTGGGTTAAAGCATCCGATTCAGTTTCCGAAACCGTTCGGGGCACAGACGCCATGTACTGCTTCAGCATCGGAACCAATTCCGGATTCTCGCGAAGCAGAAGTAGAAACTGAGTTTCTGAAACGTCGCGTGTCCTGGGGGCTTCGCCTTCGGCTTCGCGAATCGTGTCGAAGAAATGAACTTGTTCTTCACGGAAAATGTCGCGTAAAAAAGCGCGAACGCTGTCACGAGTCAGCGCTTCACGAGTCAGCGCAAGGTATTCGGCCAAGTTTTCTTCAAGAGAATCCGGATCAGCAAGAGCGGCAATCGGCGCAAACGATGTCGAAATCGACATCGCAAAGAGCGCCGCGAGAATTCGAGGGAACTGAAGCCCCATAGATTGTCGAAGAAACCCGATCCGCATCTTTTACTATGATAAAGGACTGAAACGGCGCGGTCGACGGGCAGGTTTTTCCTAGCCAATCCCTAAACGCTCGACTAAAACGAACGCCATGAATAAATTCTTCATCGCATTTTGGCCCGCCGTGTTTTTTTCAGCTAGCCCCGCCTGGGCGCTTCAGTATCAGTTTCATTCGCCGTCGATCACCTGTGGGGGTTGTGCAAAAACCATCGAGAAAACCCTGACTCAGGATGGGCGCGTTTCTTCGGTCAAGGTGAATGTGAAAGAAAAGTTAGTCACAGTGGAAACCCAAGGCGACGCCACATTGACGGGTGACGAAGTCACCGCGCTTCTTCAAAAGAAGCATTACGACGTAAAAGATTTTAAGCAGTTAAATTAACTGATAAAGCGGCGAGCAGTCGCTTTACGAGCCAACTTTTTGTACTTCGCAGCGAACGCGTTGACCGAGCCGGCAAGCTCGGGGAAATAGTCTTTCTCGCGAAATTGCACGTCTTCCATCGTCTTTCCGTCCGCAAGCTTGTCCAGATGCTTCTGAATGCGAAGGACTGGCCCTGCGACGCGATGACTGAGAATCAGTCCCAATAGCGTCAAAAAAATGAGCGCTCCCATCGACGTTCCAAAGAAAATTCGATTCATCTGGTCTTGCTGTTCAATGAAGAACTGAAAGACATCGTGTTCTGGCGGCAACCCTGCCATCATCGCCAGTTTTTCAAATTTGTAGAAAAAGTAACGAATTCCGGCATAGAACACGGAAATCACGACGCCTGCACAGACCCACATCCAGCCGATCATCGACCACTGAAAGCGCGGATTGATCCAGTAGCTGTGACGGCGCTTCGGAGCCTCGGTCGCAACGACCGGTGCTTCGGGAACCTTTCTCAGCACGGGTTTCATTTGCATGCTCATCTCAGATTGCCTATCGGCAGCCTGCGAAAATGAATAAAGTGTTGGTTTTTTGGCGGGTTCCTTGCTGTTGCCAGGGGCCATGAAGACCTACCACTGGTTGGCCCTGACGGCGCCCCCCGAAGCCCAGATCCTTTTTAAAAGCTGCACAGAAACCAAGAACCCTGCCCAGCTTTGGGTCCAAGGTTCGGATCAAGCGATTGAACTTTTAGGCCGCATCCCTTTTCAAGGTCTTGCGATAGTCGGCACGCGTTTTCCAGAACGCAGATCCCTGAATCACGTTGAAAGCTGCCTTCGCGAACTGTCCCAGCGGGCTAGCCCGGTCGTGATTTCGGGAATGGCTCGAGGAATCGACACCCATGCGCATTCTTGCGCACTTCGCTTGGGACTACCCACGATTGCGGTCCTAGGGGGATCGATCAACGACCCCTACCCGCGCGAAACCTACCCTGTACGAAAGAAAATCCTGGAATCGAATGGCTTGGTGATTTCGGAAACGCCTTTGAATGAAAAGCCGCACCGGGGAAGATTTATCCAGCGCAACCGCCTGATTGCGGCCTGGTCGCAAGCGGTTTGGGTGGTGCAGGCTCACGGCAAAAGTGGCGCGCTTGGAACTGCTTCGTGGGCAAGGAAGATGGGGCGAGACCTTTACGTCACGCCGTGCTTTCCAGGAGACCCGACCTTCGCGGGAAATGATTTTCTGTTCAAAAGCCAGGATGGACCTTTTGCTGCAATCGACGGGCAGGTTTTTGACCGAACCTGGGAAAAAAGCTGGGAAAGGGTCAGCGGCAAAAAATTTTTTTTCGACCCATCCCGGGAACAACTCAGAGCAGAAAAAGAACAGCAGGATGATTCGAAAATCTTGCTTCAGAAAATTTCTGAAGGCGACGCGTGCATGACTCAGGAAGACCACCAGAAGCCCAAAGCTAGCGGTCCGACCATTGAAACTCTTTTGAATTGGGGCATCGAGTCAGGTCTAACGCCCGATCGCATGATTCGCGCGATTCAGTTGCTCTCTGAGCAGCGTCAAATTTTTGAATCCAACGGACGCCTCTTGAAAAACCCCGCGCCGTCCGAATAAATGGGGAAGGAACCTCTACCTTATATGGCTAAGAAAGCGCTCGTCATCGTCGAATCCCCCTCGAAAGCGAAAACGATCCAGAAGTATCTGGGACGTGAGTACGTCGTGAAAGCCAGCGTGGGCCACATCAAGGATCTTCCGAAAAGCAAACTAGGCGTTGATCCAAAAAAGGGCTTTGAACCGGATTATCAGGTCATCCCGACCAAGGTCAAAGTCATCGAAGAATTAAAGAAGCATTCCAAGCTGGTTCCTGAAATCTTCCTGGCTCCGGACCCGGACCGCGAAGGAGAAGCCATCGCGTGGCACATCCACGAAGAACTGAAATCCAAGGGCAAGAAGATTCATCGCGTTTTGTTCAACGCCATCACCAAGTCCGCGATCTTGGAAGCGATCAAGAATCCTCAGAAATTGGATTCAGATAAGTTTCACGCGCAGCAAGCCCGCCGGATCTTGGATCGCTTGGTGGGTTACAAGATCAGTCCTTTGCTTTGGGATAAGGTGAAGCGCGGAATTTCCGCCGGACGAGTTCAATCGGTCGCACTTCGTATGATCGTAGATCGCGAACGCGAAGTGAAAGCGTTTAAGCCCGAAGAATACTGGGATGTGGAAGCGATCTTTTCAAAAGATGGCGTCGATTTCCCGACCCGACTTTTCAAGGTCGACGGCAAAGACCCGGTCATGGGGAACAAGGGCGAAGTCGACGATCTTCTGAATGCGTTGAAATCGGCCAAGTTCATGGTCGAATCCATCGACAAAAAAGAAAGATCACGAAAGGCGCAGCCGCCTTTCATCACCAGCCGCCTGCAGCAAGAAGCCGCCCGAAAGCTTGGATTTAGCGCGAAGAAGACCATGACCTTGGCCCAGAAACTTTACGAAGGTGTGGATCTGGGCGACATGGGCACCAACGGTTTGATCACCTACATGCGAACCGATTCGGTGCGAACCGAACCCGGGGCGCTAGAAAATCTTAGAACCTACATCGGCAAAGAATACGGCAAAGACTACCTGCCGTCAGAACCCAATCTTTACAAAACCAAAAAATCGGCCCAGGACGCCCACGAAGCGATTCGCCCGACCAGCTTGGAATTCACGCCAGAAAAAATTCAGCCCTTCGTCGATAAAGATGAATTTCGTCTGTATCAACTGATTTGGAACCGCTTCATTTCTTCGCAGATGACCCCAGCCGTTTATGATCAAACGGCCGTCGATGTCGTCGCAAAAGATTCAAAGGGTCGCGTCCAAACCTTCCGGGCCACAGGTTCGGTAATCAAGTTTCCGGGATTCACGAAGGTGTACACCGAAAGCGAAGAAGAAGATCAGAAGCGTAAAGGCGAAAAGAAAGAAGACGAAGACCCGGCAGAAACACGGGCGCTGAAGCTTCCGAAAATTGCCGAAGGTGATTCCGTCACCCACAAAAGCTTTGATCCTAGCCAACACTTCACGCAACCGCCTCCGCGTTTTTCGGACGCTTCGCTGATTAAGGAACTGGAAGAAAAAGGAATCGGACGCCCTTCGACTTACGCGACCATTCTTTCAAACTTGGTTGACCGCGAATACGTTGAAAAACGCGAAAACCGTTACTGGCCCAGCGAATTGGGCGTCGTCGTCACGGATCTTTTGGTTCAATCGTTTCCAGACATTCTGAACAATGAATTCACGGCCGACATGGAAAACCAGTTGGACGATATCGAAGAAGGAAAAGCCGACTGGAAAAAAACCCTAGGCAAGTTCTGGAAGCCTTTTGAAAAAACTTTGGAAACCGCCAAAGAGCAAATGAAGAACGTGAAGCGCCAAGAGGTGCCCACGGACGTCAAATGCGAAAAATGCAGTCACATGATGGTCATTAAGTGGGGAAAACTGGGATCATTCCTGGCCTGCTCGAACTATCCTGAATGCAAAAACACTCAGGACTTCAAAAAAGACGACCAAGGCAAGATTTACATCGTGCCCAAGCAGTTCACCGACAAGAAGTGCGAAAAGTGCGCAAACCCCATGGTGGTCAAGACCGGAAAGTTTGGAACCTTCTTGGCCTGTAGCGACTACCCGAACTGTAAATTCACCGCCGCAATTTCAATCGGCGTGAAGTGTCCCGTTTGCAAAGACGGCGACATCGTCCAAAAACAGTCTCGCTATGGTCGCGTTTTCTACAGCTGCGGAACTTGGCCCAAGTGCAATTATGCCCTTTGGGACAAACCCGTTCAGAAGGAATGCCCGGACTGCAAGTGGCCGATTGTCACGGACAAGACCACCAAGCGCATGGGACATTTCTACAAGTGCCCGCAAAAAGAATGCGGCTGGACCGAACTGATTGAAGACAAGCCGACCGAAGGCACGCAACCGGGTCAGGCCCCCAGTGAAGGGGTTGCGTGATGTTTGGCCTAAGCGTCGGTCATCTTTTGATCGTGCTGGTCGTGGTTCTTTTGTTTGGTTCCAAGCGCCTTCCCGAACTGGGTTCGTCGATGGGCAAATTCCTGCACGGCTTTAAGAAAGGCCTGGGCAAGTCGGGCGACGAAATCGATCAGGACGAAAAAAAGAAGGATTAGAACCTTACTCGTTCAAGGACCTCGAGATTTGCCTGAGCCTGGTCCCTGAAGTCCTGAGAAATGCGCGAATCTTTAGCAACCGCGTCCCAGTATGTCTTTGCGATTGGAAGAGCCTTTCGCCACTCCTCGATTGAGTTCGGGTGAGGTGGAGGGACCTCGAATCTTCGTTCGACAATCTGTCCATTCACTGGTGCGTAGAGCATTGGCAACATGTCGTAAACGGGAGCGAGAGTGGCCCGCTCTGACCTATGATCGAAGAAAAAAGAAAGGTTGCCGAAGTGGCGATCTGAGTTCGCGATCATCCCTCCAAAGCAGTCCAAAAAACGTATTGTTGCCGCATCCTCTTTCGAAATCGCCTTTCTACCGAGCAACCTAGTCGAAGCGTTGGTCCAATTGTCCTTAAACCCAAACCATTCACTGTCCAACGCGTCGAGCGAAATGACCTCTAGTCTGCCCTTACCTCCGACTCGATCAAAGCGAACAATCTCTAGAAAGGTTCGGTCTTCCACTTGTGAAACTTGGTTGCGGCTTGTAGATGTCCCGCTTCTTTTCAAAATATTGAGCGCTATCGCCTCGGCGACGAGCAGGTCAGCCCACCGCCTACCAACGGGCTCGGTCATGAGCGGAGAGAATTTGATCAATGAACGATGAGTTCCGCTTTCGTCGGCATAATTCGCAGTGAACTTGGGTTGCTCGCCTGCGGCAGAAGAGCCGCCGGGCGAACCTTTTAGGGCTTGGTTTAACGACTCGCCCAAAAATGTGAGCTTTTCGCTTTCTGAAAAGCAGGGGTCGTGATCGATCTGCAGCCAACGAAAATACCGCTGAAGAGACCCCTCCCCCAGAATCCAGTTCCCAGGACTGTCTTCGCCCCGCATGGCCATAGCCAACATTGAATGATCCTCATTCCAATCCGTTAGGCGCGAAGGAAGAAGGAGCTCTTTGTTTCTTTCGGCAAAGGACCTGCCCAAAAACCCCTGAGGGCGCATGTCGGCCAAAAAATAGGGAATACCTGGAAAGATTTTATAGGGAGCGTCTTTCGGAAGGAAAACGTACCCCCTGGGTTCGCACGCCAAAAGCTCACCTGCAGGATTACAGTCCCCTTTCTCTGAGATCTGAAAAAGAGGAATTCGGCTCCCCAAACCATTCAATTTTCTCGGAACCACGTAAGTGGTTCCTCTCCCGCTCCCAATTGCCTCAACACTTCCCTTGAGGCGCGCAAAAGTATTGGAAAAGGTTGATTGGCTAATACCTAATTCCGCACAGACCGCTTTTGCGCTACTTGGACCCATTCGCTTCAAGGTGTGCGTTAACTTGGCCTCATCCATGACTTATCCTAGCACTAGAAAATAAATAGATAAATGAATAGATAAAAACTATCTATTACCTAATAATTACAATAAAGTATAATCAAATATAGTAAATAAATTAATAGGTAATTTAATATATAAATGAATAAATTACCACTTTCATGGCCTCTTTAGGCGGGATGGATTTTTTCCGATAAAACAGGGTGCGTCGTAAACCATTCAAAGGCTTCTTTCACCCAAAACCGATCGACCAAAAAGCTTACCGAAAAGCCTTTTTGAAGAACATGGCCATCCAACTGGCTTTCTGGGCGGTCGCTTTGCCGGTGCACCTATACGGTCTATCCTCTCATCAAGATAGTTGGGTGATTGCTGCTGCAGTCATCGCCGGACTAGGCATGGGGGCTGGTTTGGGTTTCCATTTTAAAAGCGGGGGCGTGCCCTACCAACGATTCCGAACGTTGACCGCTGGATCGGCTTGGTCAGTCTCTGCATACATGACCGCCCTTCTGTTCCAACCGCTCCTTTACTGCGCGACGATGGTTTTCCTGTATTTTTCCCCGGCGAAAAAAATCTCGAAAATTCGGTCCGGGCATTTCTGGCTTTCGGCAAGTATCGCTTCTGCGCTTGCCTTGGGTTCGGTTGTGACATCCATTCAGTTTGTCCTGGGTGAAGGTCAGAAGCCCTTTCCAGAATACGTAAATCGCATAGTCTTCACAGGGGCTTTCAGTCAGTACTACATGATCATCGCAAAAGACGTCGTCGGGTTTTCAAGCTTTGCCAGGGAGTTTGTAGCATCGAAGCCCAATCTAGTCGCCCCGCACTTCCCTGAGGACAAAGTGAGTTCGAGGATTATTGCAAAACAGACGTCAAATTCGGCAACTCAGATTGTCTTGGGAACAGCTTGGGTGGTCCGGCACCACAACCAACACCGATATCGAATACCGGCCGACATCCAAGGCAAAGCAAGAGATCGGAAACGAATTGCGCGCGCGACTCTCCTGACTGAAGACCTGATAGAGTATACTGAAAAGCAGAGTTTTTACCGCCCGGCTTGGACAGAAACCAACCCGGTTTTCATTTTCACGCCAACGGGGTTTGCCGAGTGGGCCGCAACTATCAGTGGCGAAAAAGAAGCCCTCGCTGTCTGGAGGTCCAGTTTTCACAAGGTACTCAAAAGCGCCATCCAAAACCTAAAAACGAGATCTCCAAAGAGCGAACAGAAAAAAGTTGCAGACCTAGAAGGACGATTCGATCAATTGGTTAAGCGGGGCGTCCTCCGGGATCCCGCGACAGAGTAACGGGAAGGAAGTCCTCGTTACGTCTTTCCAGACAAAGCCCAAGCGCCCAGGCCTTCCACAATTGACGTGAAATGGCGGTATTCTTCGATCTTCGCTTCACCGAATCTTTTGACCAGTTCATCGCGAAGCACTTTCACGCGCGCGGTTCCACCCGTGCAGCAGACGCGATCGATCCCTGAATAGTCCAATCCCGCTTCAGTTAGCGTCGAATCTAATGCTTTCAGAATCTTGGAAAACGACGCGTCCGTGTACTGAATGAACTGGGCGCGGTCGATGGGTTCTTTGAAGGTAACCCCCGGGTAGCTGAAATCGACGGCCGAAGTTTCAGACGCCGAAAGGCCTCGTTTGCAGCCTTCAATCGCTTCAAAAACAGGGAAACCCAGTTGGTCAGAAATCAAGGTTTCCAACTGCTCCATCACCCGGTGGTCATCTTTTCCCAGGGAAGCTTTCTTTACCCGGTCCAAAAAATCCGCGTTGTCGCGCCTGGAAAGCAGCGGAATATGTGCCGTCGAGCAAAGGTTTTCCATCAATAGCCTTGGCATGGTCAGAACGTTGGATCCAAATGGAACCTGATACTGAACTTGCGCGCCAAACTGCCTGGAAACGCGGTGGCGCATGATTTCTCCATCCAGCGCGTCGCCTGCCACGGGAACGCCCCCGATGGCTAGAACATCGTCGGGGCGAAAATCGCGCGCACCCATCTTCATGACCGTGTAGTCGGAAGTCCCGCCGCCAAAGTCGGCGACCAAGACCGTTTCTTCGCGCTGATGACCGCGGTCATTGCGATAACGAAAAGCCGCGGCCACGGGTTCGGGCAAGAATTCAACTTTTTCAAATCCGGCGATCTTTGCTGCGCGTTCAAGCCGGGCCTGTGCCAGCTGATCCAGTTCCGGGTCTTCCGAAAAAAGTGCGGGACGCCCCAGAATCGCGGCGCGAACGTCTTCACCCGTTAACTTCAACGTGCGACGCCGAAGTTCGCCCAGGAAACTGGCGACCATTTCTTCAAGCTGAATTTTTTTTGACCCAATCTGCGTGCCGCCAAAAGTTCGTTGTGGCAAAAAGCGCTTGATCGATCGCAGCAGGCGACCTTCGACACCACCTGAAAGTTCATCTTCTAAAAATTGCTTCACAGCCCGTGCGCCATAAAAAGTTTCCTTTGGCGTCATATAAAGCACCGAACGAAAGACAACCGGGTCGGTTGCTTCGTGGTCCAGCGCCAAGGGCGGACTGACTTTCTTTCCGTCGACTAAACACACCAAGGAATTCGAAGTCCCAAAATCGATCGCAAGCTTTTTCACGGGACATCCCCCAGCATCGATCGAATCGAAGAAACCAGATAGGACGCTGATACTTTTCCGGTCTGAACTCGTGAAGAATCATCGGGACCTAGCGCGGGGGCGACTTCACAAAGATCGGCGCCCACCAGCTGAAACTGCTTTCCCAGTTCGCGAATCAGGTGGATGACCTGCTTGGGCATCAATCCACCAGCGGCAGGTGTCCCCGTCGCAGACGCGTAAGTCGCATCCGTGCCGTCGATGTCGTTGCTTAGAAAAACGTTTCGGCTTCCGGTTGCCCGGATCTTTTCGCAAATCAGCTTCGCTAGACTTTCAGGGGAAAGCTTTTCGCACTGGTCCCCCCAAATCTGAACCACACCCTTGGTCTTTTCCCAGTGCCCACGGTCGTTACCACTTTGGCGGATCCCCACCTGAATCAAATGTGCCGGCGTTTTCAACATCCGGGCTGCATGGGATGACCACGATCCAAAGCAAACATCGATTCCCAGACGCGAATCCAAAAGATCCGTGTGCGCATCCAATTGAATGATCGCAAGGTCAGGGTACCTTTCGGTCAAAACCTGGGTTGTGGGCCAAGCGACACTGTGATCGCCCCCCAAGACCAGGACCTTGCACCTAGGTGCGCGGGCGTACAGTGTTTCCAAAACGGTTTTTTGAACACTTAACGGAGAAACAGGAAGCCCGCGCGCGGAACTGGAATCGCCGTACATACCGGATCGGCACTTTTCGATCTGTTCGCTTGAAAGCATTTCATCCAAAAGAAGCTGAGGGTGACAGTACACATCGCCTGCGTCCACCACCAGGCCCTGCTTCCAAAGTTCCTGAAACTTGGGATGCTCGGCCAATCTTTCGCGCAAGAACCGAGGGCCCAGTGCAGCCCCGCGACGAATCCCGCCGCCCGTATCCGACGGAACGCCCAAGATCACGACGCCTTCAAAGTCCTGGCGAATTTTCAAAAGTTCGATCAACCAGATCTTTTTCACCCAGTCGCGATCCGCGCGATGGGCCTGGTCTTCGTGGATGGCGGCATAGTACCGACGCTGAGTGATCAAATCGGCACCCACGCCTGCAGAAAACGCCGGGATCCCGGATCCTGGCGCGCGGATCAGCAACTGCAGCTGCAAATCAGAAAGGGAATCCACTAGGGTTTCTTCTTTTTGTTAGGGTCGACTTTTCCGTGGTCTAACTTTTTTGAACCCGCTGCGGTCTGCACGGGTTTCACGCTTCCACGAAGAAGTTGGCCGGCTTCTTGATGATCCGGTTGAAGTTGAACTGCCTTTTCCAGCGCGGCAATGGCTTGCTGCTGACGCCCAAGTTTCAATAAAAGCCGGCCCAGGTGGTAGTTCAACTTGGGGCTCATCGGGCAGGCGACGACCCCTTCAGTTAAGGCTGCGGCAGCCTTGTCCAGCGAAGCTGCCCTTTCATAGACCGAAGCCAATTCGATGTAAGGGTAATCCAGTGCCGGATTCATATGGATGGCTTCACGAACCAAATAGATCGCTTCATCAAAACCGCGATCGGGGCGTTCTAAAATTTTGACGTGCGCCAGCCCTAAATAGGCATCGACGTTCTTAGGGTCAAGACGCTGCACGTGTTTATACAAACGCTTGGCATTGAAGTAATCGCCGTCTTTGATCAGCTTCTTGGCGTCTTCCAGGCGTGAACTGATCTTGCGATGAAGCCTGACGTTCTTCATGACCACTTCGACCTTGGTCAGAAGGGTTTCCACGTTAAAGGGCTTGATCACGTAATGGTCAACTTCGGCTTGAATCGCCATATCGACCTTGATGTGTTCAATTGAACTTTGGGATGTGCACATCAAAAACGCCACGTGCTGAAGCTTGACGTCCGCGCGAACGCGACGAAGAAAATCGATGCCCTTTAATTTCGGCATTTCCCAATCACTGATGACCAGCGCGATTTGCTCGATATTGGCTTTCAGAATCGCAAAACCTTCTTCGCCATCCGATCCTGTGAAGATCGGTCGATAGGTCATCGATTCCAAAATTTCGACAATCGTTCCGCGAACCACCGGATCGTCGTCCACGACCAGAACGCCACGAACCAGATCGGCCTTGTGTTCTTCCAGGATTTCTCCCAGCTTCTGCTTCAGCGTCGCGATTCGGAAAGGCTTGGTCAAATAGGCATCGACCTGAAGGGCGGCTGCTTCTTCAACCTTGATCTGTTCCTGGCTAACGGGACTGGTCGCCATGATGAAAGGGATATTCTTAAACGCTTCTTCTTTTTTTAGCGTCTTTAGAAGTTCGATCCCAGAAACGATCGGCATTTCCCAATCGCTGATGATCAAATCGACAGGTTCTTTTTGAATCAGATTGTAGGCTTCATAACCGTTGGTAGCGACCAGAATGGACGAAAATCCAAGGCTAAGCAGGTATTCCTGAACGGTACGACGGGCGTCTGCATCGTCGTCTGCGACCAGCACCGTGTATGTCGGAGGAATGTCGAGTTTGATTTCTTTTTCCATTATCCGCCTTCAAAAACGGGGAATACCAAGGTGAACTGAGTCCCCTGCCCCACTTTGGATTCTACCTCGATCTTGCCCTGATGTTCTTCCATGATCTTCTTTGCGATCGAAAGACCCAGTCCGCTGCCTTTTTCGCCCTTGGTCGTAAAGGCAAAATCAAAGATTCGACCCAGGACATCGGGTGGGATTCCGGTTCCGGTATCCTTGACCCAAGCGCGCGCAAATTTTCCTTCGATACCGCATCCCAATTCGACTTCGCCGCCACTGGGCATCGAGTGCATCGCGTTGATGATCAGGTTCAGAACGACTTGTTCCAGTTCAGGCGCGTTCCCTTTGACAAAGGCATTCGGTTCCAGTTTTTGCTGAATCTTCACGCTGTGCTTCTTAAGTTCGTGATCGATCAAGGAAAGCGTGTTGGTGAAAATTTTATCAAGCGCCGTCTTTGCTGGTGCCGCTTGTTTTTTTGAAAAGAACTGAAGGTTTCGAACAATCAAAGAAGCGCGGTCTGAAGCGCTGAGAATCGTTTTCAATTTTTCTTTGACCTTGTCGTCACTGGTTTCCATCAGGGCCAAGTCCGCTTTGCCCACAATGGCCTGAAGGATGTTGCCAAATTCATGCCCGATCCCGCGTGCGACCTGACCGACGGCAGCCAGACGTTCGGCGTGAATCAACTGTTCCTGGGCCAACTTCAATTGTTCACGGCGATTCCAAGACGCGACCATCTGCCGCGCTTTCTGCATGATTTCTGCGCGGGTAAAGGGCTTGTTCAGATAGTCCCACTGATCTTTGAACTTTTCGCCGAAAAGCAGATCGATGTCGTCGATGCTTCGATCTTGGTAAGCCGTGACGACTGTGCAAAGAATCTGCGGGTCTTTCTTCCAAAGTTCGCGGATTAACGAAAGGCCATCCATTCCGCCTTCTAGCTTCACGTCAAAAAATCCCCCGGCAATTCGCTTACCGGCCTGGTAATGTTCTTCGACCTTTTTTAAGGCTTCCTCGGCGCTTGCAGCTTGGATCAGTTCGTATTCAGATGCGGCTGCTGCGGCGGGGGCGCCGGCGCCGCCTCGGGACGACACTTTCTGGGTCGATGTGCGTGTCGGGGTCAGAAAGCCCACATAGGCTTCGACAATGTCTTTTTCGTCATCGACGACCAAAATGACTTTGTTCTCGCTCATGCGCTGGATTCTCCGGCTTCAAGTTGCAAAGGCAAGGCGATTAAAAAAGTCGTTTCGGAAAATGGAATGCTTTTTTCCAAATCGATTTCGCCTTCGTAGGCACGAACGAAACGACGGCAGATCGCCAGTCCCAGCCCCGTGCCTTCCTCGATGGTCTTAGTTGAAAAATTGGGTTCAAAAATCTTTCCTGCGTTTTCCGCACTGATCCCAGGGCCATTATCAGAAACGCGGATCAAAGCTTGTCCATTCAACTGCTGGGTGGTGACCCAAACTTTGGGCTGATAGCCCGCCGGCAGGGCTTCGGCTGGGGCACCCTGAATGGCTTGAACGGAATTGCGAACCAGGTTGTTCAGAACCTGCATCAATTCATCATGATCAAACACGGCTTCAAGCGGTCCTTCTGAAAAGGCGCGTTCGCGTGCGATCTTGTTCTTTTTTAGAACGTCGCCCACTGCTTCAAAGGCTTCATCAATCGTCTTGTGAAGATCAACCTTCTTCTTTGCACCAGAAACCCGCGTCAGCTGCCGCATTCCATTGACGATCTTGGTGATGCGACCCGCTTCTTTCAAAAGAAAGCCGATGTCTTGATTCAAAGAATCCGCACGCTTTAGGGCGTCCTTTGCGATGGATTGCAGATTCCCCAGGTCTTCGTCGATCAGCTGCTTTCCGGGCATCGCTTGGCTAGGGACGTTCAGCGACTGAATCAGGCCGTCGAAACCCTTTTCTTGGTACGCCTTGCCCCAGGCATCGGTGATTTCGCCCAAAAGCTTCGAATCCTGCGACATTTCCTGAATCGATCCGGCCTGAACCCGTTCCATCCGAGTCGTCATGTTGGTTAGCGGATTCAAGACTTCATGTGCCGCGCGACCTGCGACTTCACCCACACTGGCCAATCGGGTCGTCCGAGCCAATGCGTCTTGGGTTTCACGAATAGCGATCTGCTGGGCTTCCAATTTTGCAGTTCTTTCTTCGACCTTCTTTTCCAGATCCCTGGAATATTCTTCGATTTTCTGGCGTGAAGTCTTTAAATCCGAAGTCATGGAATTGAAAGACGTCGCAAGAACCGAAAGTTCATCGCGTGTGTCGACGCGAATGAATGCCGAAAAGTCGCCTTGAGCAATTTTTCGGGTGGCCGCCATCATGTTTTGAATCGGTTCGGTCAAGGTGTGCGAGAAAAACAGAGCGATCAGAAACGCGGACGAAATGACGACGACCGCATAGATCAAACTTTTTTGGACCAAAACCCGAACTGCGGCAAAGGCTTCGCTTTGACTGATTCTGGATACAGCGATGATGTCGCCAAATCCCATCCGCGAATAGGCACCCAAAAAGACCTGGTCCTTTTCTTCAAAGCGCTTCACTTCGGTCTTCACTTTCGATTGCCGCGCGGCCTTCACAACTGGATCCAGGGCTTCACCGGCCGAAGGGGCCGCTTTTTTTCGATAGACTTGTTTTTGATCCGAATGCGCTAAGAAATGCCCATCCGAACCCACCAGATAGGTCGTCGCGATTCCGCTTGAACCAAAAAGTTCCAGCATTCGATCCGACTTGATATCCGCAACAATCGCAGTGTCTTTTGAAAGAGCGACGGCCAAGGTCAAAAGATTGGGAACTTCGTCGGATTCAAGTTTGGGTTCAGGGATCACCGACGCAATCCAAACCCCCCGTCGGATGACTTCTTCAAGTTTCACCGGAACTTCAGTTCGAAGCGAATTCAAGTACGAACGATCCAGCCCCAGATCTGCTAAGAACGCGTCAGATTCAAAAATTTTCTCGCGCTTATTACCCTGCCAGATTTCGATTCGTGCGAAATCCTGGTTTCCTTCCACCCAAAGGTTGCCTTTTCCCTTTTGGTTCTTGCCGATCAATCGAAGTCGATCGACCCAGCGACCGATGACGGCTTCGGCCCCATCGCCCAGACTACGAACTGAATTTTGACTTAGCTCGTAGATCAGAAGTGTTTTATCCTGGAACGAGATCCGCGAAGCCAGTACCAAGTACAGTCCGACCGCCGGAACCACGAGTGCGAGCAGTACGATCAAGATTTTCGTTCGAATTGAAAAATACCAACGAAATGACATAGTTTTTTAAGGAACCTTTATCTCAAGAGTATGACACAAACTGCTCCAGGCATGCAGAGCTTTCAGTCGAAGATTCCGGCCACTGTCGGAATCTTGACGCTATTGGGAAGCCTGGTTTTGCTTTGGAAATTTCCGGATACTTTCTACCCGGATCTGATGGATCGCGACGGCGACCGGATCGCAGAAATTTCAGAAAATGAAAAAGATGTTCGCTTGAAGCCGGGCGGCACTTTGGTTTGGGGGCAATCCCGAAAAGGTGTCCCACTTTTCCACAAAGATTCCGTTGCAACCATGGTCGGCGCCCGCGCAACCATCGCTTTCAACGATGGATCTGAAATCGTGATGGAACCGGATTCAATGATTGTGATCGAAGAAGGACCGAAGCCGGGATTTGCTTTTCCGGGAACCAGTCGTCGAATCCAGGTCAAGGTTCACCGCGGGTCTTTCAAAAGGCAGAAGTCCGGTTCGGGAGAATTTTCGGTCGTCCCCGCCGACGGGACCGAAGTCAGTCGATCCGTCGAATTGGATCCACAACCGGACAGCAGCGTCTTCCGCGTTTCCAAGCGCGCCACCGGAGGAGTTGAAGTCTTTTCTGAAACGGGAAAAGTTCAAGTCACTCGCAAAGAAAAAGACAAAACAGAAGAAGCCCTGGTCGGGGAAGGCGAACGCCTGAAGGTCGTTCCAGGTGAAGTGATTTCAAAACCATCCAAGCGTCCCGCTTTGCCCGCACCGAAATTGAAACGTCCGCAGATCAAGATCGAAATGAAAAAGAAGGGTGCTTTCTTTAAGATTTGGAACTTCTTTTTCCCGGAAGCCCACGCCGGCCCCAGAAAAACAAAGGCCGCCGAAGAATTTCAGGTTCGTTTCAGCTGGGAAAAAGTCGAGGGCGCTTCCGGGTACCGCGTGCAGATTTCAGATAAACCGCGTTTCACGGGCAGCGTCGAATCCAAGGATTTGAAGGAACCCAGCTTTGAAAAGGCGCTATCGGCCAAAGACCAATCGAAGATCTTCTACCTGCGTGTGGCAGGTCTTGATTCGGAAGGTAACGAAGGCGAATTCAGCGACGCTGAACGAATCGATCTTGCAAAAGTCGCCCAAGGCGGCGGCGGCGGATCGTTGATTCAAGTGACTCAAGTGCCTGCTCCTTTAGGCGCACCCGCGTTACCTGTTGCGAAGCCCACGGAAAAGCCAAAGCCGGTTGCGACCCAGACCACAAAGACAGCCCCAGCTTTGACCGAAACTTCGCGTTCGGATTTGGCAAGAAATGAATCACCCGCCACAACCGCGTCCCCATCACCCAGGGCGTCGCTTTCGGCAGCACCCGCCCTAAGCCCGACACCTTCACCTGTCGCATCGGTCGCACCAACCACTTCCGTTGCTGCGATTGCCAGTCCGTCACCTAGCCCATCGCCTACCGAAGAACCCAAAGCCGTCAGTGGAATCCAGTTTCGAAGCGAACTGGCCGCGGGCGCCAACTATGCTTATCGAAAGTTCGTCGGGCCTTCGAACCCGCTTCGATCGATCGCACGCGGGATCACACCAGGGATCATCGCAGGCGAAATTTACCTAAGCCGCATGATGCGTCCGGCGCCGCGCAAAGTGAAAAGCAAATCTAAAACTATCGCAAAGGGCGAGCACATTTCTGCTCGCCCAGACGAAGAACAAGATCCCGATTTTTCCAAAGAATGGGCGCACCTTTCTTTTCGCGCAGCCCTTCAACAGGCTTCTCCCAAAGAAGACGCCGTTGCCGACCAACCTGCATTCGTTCCTGTCTTGATGGTGCGAATGATGAAACGGGTTGGGACCTGGAAAATTTTTGGAAATCCCTATTACGCTCGACTGGGATTTGCCGGCGGACTTTCATCCGGAATTCAGTGGAACGATATTGTTTTGAAAGAAACGCAGATTCCTTTGGTTGGGGTCAGTCTTGAAATCGAATCCGATCCGGATGTTCTAAAAACCTGGAACGTGATGGCCCACCTGACGCCTTGGGCGGCAAAATCGGTCGGAGGCGAATTCGGCATGACGATTCGCCGGGCGATTCCAAAACCGCAGCCGATTTACTGGCGCGGTTACAAAGGCATTTACGCCCAAATGGATCCGCAAGTTCGTTACGTCGCCAAAGAATTCGGATGGTCGATCGGAATCGGGGTGGGCTATGGTCTTTAGACCTTGGACTGCGCTTTCCGCGATTCTTCAATTCGCCGCGCTTTCGCACGCAAATGCAGCAACCCTGGTTGAAGATTTCAGCAACCCCTATCAGTGCGATTTTTCGGCCACGACCGGACTTTGGAATAGCTACGCCCGCCAAGCGCAAGCAGCCGTTTTCGGGGGCAACGCAGCGAACACGCCGGGCGCGCCCGCCGACCCCACCCGCACGGTTTCCTTTGGTGACGGTTCTGACGGCGCGGTCAACACCGCAAGCGGATATACTTTCGACACGACGAAACCGGGCGGGTACCAATTCACCAGCCTGACGATTTCCGGCGGCACGATCAACATCACGGGAAATCAACCGCTAAAAATTCGTGTTCTGGGCGCAGTCAGTATTGCCGCCGGAATCGACGTCAGTGGCGGCGCCGGCGGGACCGGAACCGCCACCGCGGCAGCGGGGGCTGGCGGCATACCTAAGGCCGGCGGCGGATTTGGCGGTGCGGGTGGAACGATCAACACCGCGGGATCGCCGTCGCTGGATCTTTCCAGTACAACCGACACCGCCGGCGGTGCACCAGGTGGCCCAGCGGCGGCGGGCGCGCCTTCAGGCAACGTGATTTTCTTAGGCGACTTTGATGCGGTACCTGGAAGTTTCGCGGGTGGCGGATCCGGCGGCGGCGGCGGGACCACGACGACTTCGGGTGGCGGTGGCGGTGCGGGCGGAGGCTATTTCAAAATTTCCGCGCTGGGACCGATCAACCTGACGGGCGCAATCAGTGCGCGCGGCGGAAACGGCGGCGGAAACAATGTGTCGGCTCCGTGCTCGGGCGTGGGTGCTGCGGGAAACGGCGGATTGATCTGGCTGCAATCTTTGGTTTCCATCACAACCACCGTTGACCCCGACACAGACAACGGAACCGATCCCACCAGCACTTGCGGTGGCGGGGCTGCACCGGCTCCGGCACAAGACGGCGATAAGCGCGCGGACCTTCCTGGCGGTGTCGCGCCCCCGAACTGGCTGGTTCCGAACGCCGGCTTCAGCCACGATTTAGCCAACACGGTTCCCGGTGCGTATGTCGTCAAATCCAAAGCCTATGACCTGCGCACATTGAACGCTAGCTTTACGGCGGCACCCACCGTCACACAAAATCTTGCTGGCGGGACCATCAGCATTCAGTACGAAGGGTCCAAGGATGGTACGACCTACACGGCGCCGACCACCGACATTCTGACCCTTAGTAATCTAAATATTCGTTATTTAAAAATCACGATGAACATCACCGCGGCCAGCGGCACCACGCCTACGATATCGAAGATAGAAATCCCCTATACCGAGCTAGGCGTCCCCGAGCTTGAATTCGGATTGGGCTTTGGGTGCGGAAGCCTAGCATGGGTCGGCGGGCCTGGCGGGCCTTCAGGGCTTGGTCGCTCGAACCAAAACAAAGCTTCCCAAAACGCCTTTTACGAATTTCTGGTCTTAATAACACTGATGGCGGTGACCTATCGGGTCCACCGCCATAGTATTCGGGCCGAGCACATTTCGGCTCGGCCGATCCCTTAAGAACCTTCTACCGGCGAGTCGCCGATAGCAGGTTCGGCGACTGGAAGCTGTTGGTCGCTTCATCGTGGCCGTTGATCTGCAAGATATAGGTCGTCGCAGGATTCAAGCTTTCCAGCAAGAAGGTGCGATTGACCAAGAAGTCCGTGCTTTCAGGCACGGTATTGATCAAGTTGACCTGACCTGCGATATGCGGACCCCACTTCAAACCGGCCGAAGTCGGTTCGCTGGTAGCAAAGTCCAACTGAATCGTCGTACGGGTCGTGCTGTTGGCGATAAAGGTGATCACCGGAGGCAGCGTATCGATACGCCAGCTATGGGTCGCACCCGTTTCATCCGTCAACGCGCCAACCGAAGCACGTACGAAGAAAGTGTGATTTCCATCAGCCAAACCCGAGTAGGTCGCTGGTGAAGTACAAGGAACTTCGGCACCGCCATCCAGCGAACAGCTGAACGTTGCGGTCGTGTAGTTCGATGTAAATTCAAACGTGACGCTTGGGTTGTTCGAAACTGATGCATCTGGCGTGTAGCGCGTAATGAAGGTACGAACCGGATCCGGCGAGCGGCATGGGTTCGTATCAATGGCTACTGGCAAGGCATAGTTATCTTGATGCAAGACTTTCCATCCACGGCCCAAAAGGGCGTTGAAGGTCGAAGTCGGAACCGAAGGCGAAACGCTGGAATCGAAGTAACGTGAATTTCCTTGCTGACCGCATTCAGGATCTGAATGGTCCGCTTCGTTCCAAGGGCGCATCATCAGCACCATCGAAATATGGTAGCGAGGTCCTTGGTACCAATTCAACTTCATCGGAATCTTCTGTCCCGCTGCGATTGAAACAGGTGCCGAAGCGCAAGCCATGCGGGTTGGGTGCACGCCATCGTTGGCAACAATGGTTTGCATTCCCGATCCCGTGTCCATTTGAATGACCGCTCCGTCATCTGAAAGAATCGCAAACTGGTACTGTCCGGCCGCTTCGCCATCAGCAAGCTGAATCTGCGAATCGACTTCAACGCCGAAGTATTCATAAAAGGCGTTGCCGTTGACGTCCGTCACCAGCTGTCCCGATTGCGTGTAGAATGCGCGATCGTAACGGCGAGTAGGAACATCCAATTGGTTCAAAAACAAACTGACGGGTGCCTGATGGCCGTGCTGTTTGTATTCCATGGCCGTCGAATACCTAGGCTGATCCGCCGTCAGATAATACAAAGTACCGGCCAAACCCCAATCGCCGCTGGCTTGAGGTCCCGAAACGCTTTCAAAAGGATCGCAGACCACGCGGCCTGGATCATTGGGGCCCCCGGGGGCAAACGACATATTATCGACCAGAGCGATCGAGTTTGAATCGCCAGCAAAGTCGATCTGGCCATCTTGGCCGATGTTATTGATCACATCGTTGCAAGCGGCCAGGGTGAAGGGAACGACTGCCGCGGCCGCCATCCAGCCGTGCTTCTTGAGACTTGGTCCCTGTTTTTGTCCACGCACCTTTTTCTTAAAAGTACGCATAATCCGTCCCTCCAAAAACCACCCTATGTGATTAAGAACAATTATCGCGCTGCGTCAGGAAAAAGTCTCAATTATTTCGCTTGCTTAACAATTCCAAAACACCCTGTAAGATCTGGATCCGCCGAAGGAATCTGAAATCGTCAGGCGGGATTCAAGACAGTGTTAAGGCGCTCAAGGCATTATTCCGCCGCGAAACCCACGGTTTTGCTGCGCATACGCCAAAAGGAGCAGGCGCCCTTAGATTTCGCTGAAATCGCGAACCAGACCTTTTTTGCGTTCAAAACGCGCAATGGCCAGGTCAATCAGTTCAGTCAATAGATCTCGGTAGGAAAGACCGCTGGCTTCCCAAAGCTTGGGGTACATGCTGATGTGGGTGAAACCGGGGATGGTGTTGATTTCGTTTAAGTAAAAAACGCCATTTTTCTTATCCAAGAAAAGATCCACGCGCGCCATTCCTTCGCATTCCAAAGCAACGAACACGTCGCGCGCCAGATCCTGCGCCTGCTTCATTTGTGCGTCGGTCAGGTCGGCGGGGATTTTTAGTTTCGCGCCGTTTTCATCCACGTACTTCGCTTCGTAAGAATAGAATTCATGGGTCGGAGTAATTTCGCCTGCGATGCTGATCCGAGGGGGCGATTTCGGATCCAAAGATTCCAGCGCCGAAAGCTCGATTTCTCGGGCATTGATCGCCTTTTCAATCAAAACCTTGGTGTCGAATCGGAAAGAATCATCGATCGCGGCTTTCAGCGCCGAAGCTTCCGTCACTTTGTGCACGCCCACACTGGATCCCGCGTTGGAAGGCTTCACAAATACAGGAAAGCCCAATTCACGCCCCACGCGTTCGCGCAGCTTTTCTTCGGATCCTTGGTAAGATCCACCTTTTAAGCAGATGTAAGGAACCACCGGAATACCCGCATCGCGGGCCAAGCGCTTGGCGACGTCTTTGTCCATCCCCACGGCACTGGAAAGCACGCCGCAACCCACGTACGGAATTCCCGCCAATTCAAATAGCCCCTGGATTGTTCCGTCTTCACCGTTCGTTCCGTGGATCACGGGAAAAACGACATCGATATTGTAGGCGCCGCCCCCTTCACCAATGGTCATTAAAGTCGTACCAGGGCCAATCGCGTCTTCCGCGCGGCGAACTTCATAAGGGGGCAAGAACACTTCCGGGCGGTCGGCAAACACGGGAAGCGACCTAGGCGCCCCTTCCAAAAGCTGGGTGTCCCCTACGTTCCACTTTCCTTCTTTGTCCACGGACACGGGGATGGGCTCAAAGCGCTTTGGATCCAGATGACGGATCACCGAAGCCGCAGAAACCTGCGAAACCTCATGTTCTCCTGATTTACCCCCATAAATGACCGCAACTCGAATTTTCTTCGCCATACCTTCCTATAGGATCAAATTGATTCGGAAAACGATCAAGGAAAACGCGCTCAAACGCGCTGCGTCTATATTGATTCCCCTCAAAAATGAGTGTTAGGTTCGTGACTCATCATATTTTATAGGGCGAGCGCATTTCTGTTCGCCCGGGTTTAGGGCGAGCGCATTTCTGCTCGCCCCTTGCGAAAGAGAGCAACTATGTCTGGCGGCGATGGCTACTTGAGTTCACATCTTTGGGATACCAGCGATCTGTACCGCAACGCGGTAACTGAATTGTTGGAAGCGGCGAATGTCATGAAATTGGATCCAAACATCGCCGAACGCCTTCGCGTTCCAAAACGCGCGATGATCGTCAGCGTGCCGATTCGTTTGGACGACGGCCACATCAAAACTTTCGAAGGTTATCGCGTTCAACACAATATGACCCTTGGGCCGGGCAAGGGCGGAATTCGTTTCCACCCCGAAGTGAACCTTTCCGAAGTCGCAGGTCTTGCGATGCTGATGACTTTCAAATGTTCGCTGGTCGGCCTGCCGCTGGGCGGAGCCAAAGGCGGAATTCGCGTCGACCCTTCACAGCTTTCGCGCCAAGAAGCGCAAGCGCTGATGCGTCGATACACCACTGAAATCAACATGATCATCGGTCCGGACAAAGACATTCCAGCGCCGGACGTCGGAACTGATTCGCGCCACATGGCGTGGATGATGGATACTTTTTCGCAAGAAAAAGGATTCGCGGTTCCCGGTGTCGTCACCGGCAAGCCGATTGAAATCGGCGGAAGCTTGGGACGCGCTGAAAGTACCGGACGCGGCGTGGTCTACACCATTCAGTACGCCGTTCAGTTCTTGAAGGACAACGGCAAGTCAGCGCCGAAAATCGATGGTGGCACAGTCGCCGTTCACGGTTTCGGAAAAGTCGGGGCTGTCGCCGCCGAAGAAATCTATCACTTGGGTGCAAAAGTCGTTGCCGTCAGCGACGCATCCGGCGGCATTTACAACAAGAACGGCTTGAACATCCCAGATGTCATGAAGTGGGTTGAAAAAAATCGCGTGGTCGCCGGCTATAAAGAAGCTGAACCGATTTCGAATGACGAACTTCTTGCGCTTCCCGTGGACTTCCTGATCCCTGCCGCGATTGACGGCGTGATCACGATGAAGAACGTGGGCCGCGTGAAAGCCAAGATCATTGCTGAAGGCGCAAACGGACCCATCACCGCAGATGCGATGAAGGATCTGGAAGGTCGCGGTGCTTTCATTATCCCGGACGTTCTTTGCAACGCGGGTGGCGTCATCGTTTCTTACTTTGAATGGGTTCAAGGAATTCAGAACTTCTTCTGGAGCGAAACGGAAGTGAACAACAAGCTGGCTGAAGTCATGTCCAATGCCTTCAAGCGCGTGACGGACAATTACTTGAAGTACAAATGCGGAATGAAGACCGCTGCTTTGATCACAGGTGTGGATCGACTGAACAAAGCGATGCTACTTCGGGGTCTGTTTCCGTGAGGCCTTTTGGCCTTGGGTGCTCGGGCGGTCTTCGGATCTCGCGGCGGTTTCACCGCCGCTGGTCAGGGCTGTCTTGGGCGGGCGCTGTTTTGCTATTGCAAGCGCAGTCCGCTTTCGCTTGGGATCTGCACATGGCCTTCGTTCCTTGGATTTTCCAAGGGCTATCGCCGGAAGCGCAGAAGTTCCTGGAAAAACGCGTCTATGCCCCGTGCACGGAAGACGAAAAGATTCGTTACGAAAACTTAGCCGACGAACTGGGCCTAAACGCCAGAAAAGCGCCCAAGCCCATGCACCCAGACGGCTGCATGCAAGGTTCGGAATTGGTTTTGCGAGCAATCTTAAGCCAAGGGTCAGATGATCCCGATTGCGGGATGGATCAGGACCTTCCTGAAAAATTCGACCCCAAGAATCAACGCAAAATGATGGGGGGTGTGAAGGGCCCCAATTCGCAGGGATTCCGTCACATGTACTTTGGGGGCATCGACATCAAGCGCCCCATTAAGACCTTTCAAATTCCTACGGGTGCCGTGGGCGAAGCCCCGACCCGTGCGCAGATCATGGCGGAAAAGGCAAAGTCGCTGATCGACAAAGGCGATCTGACCTGGGGGATTCGCACCCTAGCTTGGTCGCTTCATTATATTGAAGACCTGGCGCAGCCTTATCATTCGACCCAAGTTCCCGATTTTGGAATGACCGCGCTTGGAAAACTTTTTCAGTGGCCGCCTTCCAAGGGATTCGAAGAAATGGTTTCCGAAACGTCGCGAATGATTTCGAACTACCATTATGGATTTGAAGCCTACACATCGATCCGAATGCAAGAAGGCCTGACCAATCCTTATATTTCATGCCTGGATCAACCCCGAAACCAAAGCCGCTTGGGTCCGAATGCGACATCGGCTGTTGCGACCCCTGAAATGTGGGCGCATGCCGTTGCCGCGTCTTCTAGGGACTTGGCCGCAGATATCGGCGCAGCCAGCCTGGATTTTTTTGGAAAAGACTTGATGAAACCAGGCGTCGACATCGCGAACAAAAAAGGCAGCTTGAATTACCGCGAACTGGTCACGCGTCCTGATCTAACGGACAAACGGAATCGCTTGCACCAGGCGTCTTGCGTGGCTTTGGCCAATGCTACCCACGCGGCGATGCTGACGGTCGAATGGGCTTTGAAATCGATTTTGGAAAAAGAAGCCGCTGCAGCAAAAGCAGCAGCGGAAGCCGCTGAAAAGAAAGCCGCTGCCGAAGCAGAAGCCGCGGCAAAGGGCGGCACAAAACCTGGCGACAAGAAAAAAATCCAGGCGCCTGCCGCTTCGGTCACTGCACCAGACCACGGAGCAGACGCTGCAACGGATTCGGCCACCGCGCCCCCGGAACCCGCCACGCCCAACGATCACGACTGATTTTTAGGAATGGTGCAAATCCCGGCGGATTCCCAGTTCCTTCATCTTCAGTTGAAGGCCCTTACGCGAAAGCCCTAACTTTTCGGCGCTTCGGGTGACGTTGCCGCCGCTTTCATCCAGCGCTTTCAAGATCAGTACCCGTTCAATCGACTGGGTCTGAACGCGAACCGCTTCTTTAAAGCTGGTCGTCGCCCCACCCGTTGCTTCATCACCTTTTTTCAGTTCTTCCGGAAGATCATCCCACGCAATCACTTGGCCTTCCGACAGAAGAACCATTCTTTCCAAAACGTTTTCCAGCTGGCGAAGGTTTCCCGGCCATTCATACGACTGGAAACGCCCCATCACGCGATCGTCGACCGAAGTCACTTTTTTTCCAAAGCGAACCGCCAATTCTTGAATGATGCCTTGAACCAGTCCCGGGATCTGATCCGGAATTTCTCGAAGACTGCTTAAGCGAAGGTTCATGACGTTGATTTCGTAGAAAAGATCTTCGCGAAACTTTCCGGCTTTAACCGCGTCCATCAGCGCAGCCTGATTTGCCCAGTGGGCCGCAAAAATCAGGCGTGCCTTTGGGCTTTCGGTCCGAAGCCACTGAAGCAGTTTGCTTTGAACTTCAAAGGGAAGCTCGGAAACTTCATCCAAAAGAAGGGTGCCCCCCATTGCGATTTCCAAGCGCCCTGGTTTTTCCAAAGTTCCAAAAATTTCAGCGTCGATCAGGTCCTTAGGAATCGCGGCGCAATTGACCTTCATGAAAGGCTTATCTGCACGGGGTGACTTCTGGTGGATTTCTTCAGCAATCCATTCCTTGCCCGTTCCGCTTTCACCCAGAATCAATACGTGGCTGGGCGTTTTTGAAACTTTCGCGATCCAGGCACGTTGTTCGTCGTTGATCAGGCTGTGATGCGAACCCTGGGACCGCGAAGTGGGTTCGGATTCCGACCGAATCCGGGTCCGAATGGCCTTTTGAATCGAAGCCAATAGATCATTCTGTCCGAAAGGCTTGGTGATGAAATCAAAAGCACCCAGCTTAAGCGCATTCACCGCAGATTCAATCGTACCGTGCGCCGTGATCATCACAATCGGAAGCGATGAACGTTCGCGCTTTAGGCGCCCCAAAAGTTCAATCCCCGACATTCCGGGCATGACTAGGTCCGAAATCATTCCGTCAAAATCTTCTTCCAAAGCGATCTTCAATGCTTCTTGCGGATCCCCCACCGAAACGACTTCGTAACCGGCTCGTTCAAGCATGGTCTGAATGACCAAACGCAGGTTCGGTTCGTCATCGACCACCAAAATCCGACCCAAATTAGGCATTTATGACCTCCGTTGCTTCCGCACAAGGTAACGTTACTCGAAACTGAGCGCCCTCGGAAGGGCGACTGGTGACGTCGATACTGCCGCCCAGGCTTTCGATCGTTTTTTGGGAAATCGAAAGCCCAAGTCCCGTACCTTGGTGATGGGTCGTAAAAAAGGGAACGAAAATCTTTTCCAGAACTTCTGGCGTCATTCCCTGGCCCCGATCGCTGCAGGACCAAATCCAGTAATCGCGACGTGATGCGCGATCGTGGCGGTGACGAATTTCCAAATCGATCACCTGTTCCGCTGGGCGTTCACCCGGATCCGAACCCAGTGGCTTGGGACCGTTTTTTTGGGTCACCGACCTGACTGCGTTTTGAATCAGATTGATCATCACTTGTTGCAGACGGTCTTCGTGTGCCATGACCCAAGCTTTTTGAACGCCGGGATGGGTAAAACGAAGATCCAAATGGGTTGGGATTCCTGGCTTGGCAAAGTCGATGGTCTTTTGGGTTAGACTGACCCAATCGACCTTTCCAACAGAAGCGCCGCCTGAAGCGACTTCTCCATCGTCGCTGCGCGCGAAACTTAAGAATCTTTCGACTACTCGATTCAGACGATGGGTTTCATCCTTAATCACGCGCAGAAATCGCGCCTGTTCTTCTGAAACATTTGCGCCGTCTTCCAAAAGTTCCGCAGCACCTTTGATGGCTCCCAGGGGATTTCGAATTTCGTGAGCCAAGCCGGCTGACATTTCGCCTAAGTGAATCAGCCTTTCGCGGGATTTTTGCTTTTGAAGCACTTCCAGGTTTCGCAAACTTCCTGCGACCTGTTCCAAAAACGGAATCAAGTAGGTCATGGGTCCCCAGCTGGAACCCCAAGTTTGGCTGGACATCCCCGCCAGTTTTTCCGAATTCACGACGATGAAACCCACGGGTTCTTTTCGAAATAGAAGCAGGAAAAACGCGTTTCCGCCCAGGTCCTTCAAGGTCTGGCTTAAGCGCCCTAAACGTGTGCGTTCAATCAACGAAAGCGACCGTTCCGCGTCGGATTGAAGGACTGCTTGAAGGACTACTGGCAATTCTCCGCGGTCACCGTTTTTCTTGGCGGCTGTGACCAGGTGACTTTCCAGGGCCAGTTCGGTTTGGGCCTTGGGTTTGTAAGTTTCGGGCTGGCTTCCTTGACGCAAATCCATCACTTGATGAAACCGAATGCCGGTCGAATCCAAAACAAAAAGGCTGGCGCTTTCTGGATCCAGCACCTGCATGGTCGTTGAAAGCGTCATTTCGTAAAGCGTTTCGGGTTGGACCCGGCCTTCACGTTCCAATCGAAAAAGCTCGCGACTGGCGTTTTGAATCTTGTCCTGCACGCCCCGAAAATCCCTGGAAAGCTGGCGTTCCAAGACCGTATCGACCCAGAACTGAATCGGCGAAATCAGATTCAAGACGACAAACGACATCAGAAGCGAATAAAAGATCAGCGCACTATCGGATCCCACATCGAAGATCGAAATGGCTCGGTTCAAAACAAAAAGGACCGTCGCAAGAAGCACGAAGGTCGCAAACTGGCCCAATAGCCCCACCATGTTGGGAATTCGGTTCTTGGTCAGACTTTGAACCAAGAAAACCATGTAGGCGGACATGATGATGTTTCCGAAAACGGGAAAGGTCTTGGGAAGCATCGGCGCGTGATCCAGCGTGGTGGCCATCAGAACCAAGATGCCGCCGCTGTAAACCATCGTTCGTCGCCCAAGGCCGGCGATCACTGGTCCGGGACCCATCGGGTAAAAACTGGATCTTTCCAGCCAAAGCAAAGTCGCCAAATGAACCGGAATCCAAACGGGCGAAAACGCGATCGCAAGCTTCCAAATTTCCGGCGAAAGAAAGGGCGCAGAATCCGACCATTTTCCCAAGACCGCCCAAGATAAGATTGCTCCGGCCAAGGCGCTACAAAGGATGACTGCTAAATTCGTTAGACGACGGTTCTGGGTCAGAATTCGAATGAAGGCCAGGCCGATCGGCGCTAGCCAAACATGAATGACCAAATGAACCGTGTAGGCCGGGCCCTGAGGGTACACGCGGCTGATGGCAAAGCTCATTTCCCAGGCCGCGATCACTAAGCAAAGGAAGAAAAAGGCCCAGTAAAGTCGGTTCCGGGTGTTTCGAAGCAAGGCCGATAGGCCAACAGTCAGCGATATCCCGGACACGACCCACGAAGTCTGCCCTAAAAGGTCCATAGGACTGCGCTACCTAAAATTCAAACAGTCATCAAGTCATCGCAGGGGGGCGCCGATAGGACTGCAGGGAGCCCTACACGCATGTCCGTACATTCATCCGGAAAACGTTTTAAAGTAAATCCAGTCGAGATTGGCATCTTTGCCGTCGTCACCCTGATTTTCTTCAATTCCCTTTACAGTCTTTTTCACGACCGCCCCAATATTGCGCAGGGCTTCTTTGCCCGGAGCAAGGCTGAAGCCGCACGCTCGCCGGCGGCTGCGGGGGCGACGGTCACCCAAAGCCTGGCTGCGCTGGGCACATCGACTTTGCTTTGTGATAACGCGGTGTCGAATCAAGACACTCAGCACTTGAAGCTGCGGTTAAATGGGGCCATTTGCGGGGCAAAAACCCCCGAAGAAGCGTCTCAGCTGACCAAGACTTCGATTGTGAACACGACCAACCAATTCCGCGCGACCGTCTTTCCAGACACCCGGGGAATGAAGTTCACGACCGACTACATCCCGCTTTCAGAAGGCATCAATGCCATCCAGCTGGACTTCACCTACACGGGTGGAAAAGTCGTTTCTCGCCGTTTGGACGTGAAGCGCGCGCCTGCTTCGAAATAGTGCTCTGAGCACCTTTTGATGCTCACTGCGATAAAACCGTCCGACTCTCGGGCGGTTTTTTTTTGCCTTCAGTTCTAAGGTGGTGAAGCCCACAAAAACCCTTAACCATTTTTGTCGGGTACTCTTCAAAAAAACCGTCGTGATTTCAGTCACATTTTACGCAGTGAGCATCAAAAGGTGCTCAGAGCACTTTATTCCTGACTGTTTTGGTCTTATATAAATATTGGAAATGATTCACTATTTTTTAAAGGCGGCAAAAAATTCACCGATGAGTGTTCTGTCAGTGGGCAGGGATTGCCCGTGATGGAAGATCAGAACCAAGGAGGATCCAAATGACTCTAACAGGAGGATAGCCACATGGCTTTGCGTATTGCGACTAACGTACAATCTCTAGCAGCTCAGCGCTCGCTTGGGATTAATAATGAAAACCAACAACGGTCCCTAGAAAAGTTGTCATCGGGTTCACGGATTAACCGTGCCGGCGACGACGCTGCAGGACTGGCCATTTCTGAAAAATTGAAGGGCCACCTGCGTTCGATGAAACAAGCGATCCGGAACGCACAAGACGGCGTCAGCTTGATTCAAGTTGCCGAAGGATCTTTTAACGAGATCTCGAACATCATGATCCGTATGCGTGAATTGAGCATTCAAGGCGCATCCGACACGATCAGCGATGTGGAACGCGGCTTCATCGATAAAGAAGTTCAGTCCTTGAAGGCTGAAATCAATCGTATTGCGGGATCGACCGAATTTAACGGTCACAAGCTTTTGGATGGTTCGTCACCTGCCCTGGAAATCCAGGTCGGATTGCACAACCGCCCAGGCGAAGACCGCTTCGTATTCGACAGCGAAAACCTGGTCAGCAACCTTGCCGTCTTCGGGATGGATGGAGTTGCAACGACCACCAAGGAAGCTTCTCAGTCTAACCTGGAAGTCTTGGACGCTGCGATTTCGAAGTTGAACGACAATCGTTCGAACCTAGGCGCGCTTCAAAACCGCCTACAATCGACGATCAACAACTCGATGATCTATCACGAGAACTTGTCGGCAGCGAATAGCCGTATCCGTGACACGGACGTGGCTGAAGAAACTGCTGAATTGGTGAAGCAGAACATCTTGACCAACGCGACCATCACGGTCTTGGGTCAGGCGAACACCAATCCGCAGGCTGCATTGAAACTAGTCGGCTAACTTCAGTTAGCCGGGTAGTTGACTGACAAGTCTGGAAAATACGCAAAGATCGGGCGGGTGCTCTAAGATTGAGCACCCGCCTCCTCTTCCAGTCTGCGCTGGTTAAGGCTCTCGGGCCGGTTGATGCGTAGAAGTTTTCTTGATAGACCCCGTCGGTGCCCAGACCAAACCGAGTTCCGCTTCACGACCCGAATTACATCTATCCCCCTTCCAAGAACCCTTACTGGGCGAAAATGGAAGAATTTCGGGGGAGAATCTACAGCGACAATGCGACCGAAAAACACCGGGGTTCCTGGCGGGAACATTTCCTGGATTCTGCTTCAAACACCTCAACCCAAAAAAGTTCCGAGCGTCGCGCACTTCATGTCGAAATCGGCTGCAACGGCGGCCATGTCAGCCTGGAATGGGCCGACCGAAATCCCAAAGACGCCTTCATCGGCCTGGACTGGAAATTCAAACAGATCCACCGCGGCGCTGAAAAAGCGAATAAACGTAAACTGGATAATCTGATCTTCTTTCGATCCCACGCCGAACGGCTGCCGTTCATGTTTGGGGATGGCGAAATCGATTTCTTGTACCTTTTCTTCCCTGATCCCTGGCCCAAGAAGGCCCAGTGGAAGAACCGATTCTTGACCGCAGATCGGTTGCTGGCAATTGCACCGTTACTTAGGCCAGGTGGTGTGTTCCACATCAAGACCGATCACGCGGGGTACTTTGAATGGATGGAAAACGCCGTTTCGGAACTTCAAAAAGAAAACGGGCGGCTTTGGAAAGTCACGGACCTGAACCGCGACTTGCACCAAGACCACCCGAATCCAACAACTTTACAAATTCCAGACGTGACGCTTTTTGAGCGTCTTTTCATCAAAGATGGAATCAAGATCCATCAGATGAAACTAACGCGACTTTAGTTACTGCGAACCTTTGTTCATCAGCAGACTGCGATTCTCGCGTTTGAAAAACGCCCGGCGGCTGTCTTTCCGACAATCTTTCCTGCTTCCGCCGGCCTTTTCACAATCCTTGCGGGCATTTCTAGCCCGTTCCATTCGAGCGCCCAGCGGATTCAACTTGTTCTTCAGGAAGTTTTTGAACTTACCTTTCGCATGAACCTCCTGGGTCATCCCCGGAAGAACCACGAATGAAGACGCAACAAACAACGCGACGAAAATTTTAAACTTAGACATAAATCCCCCGATTCAAAAAAGATCCGAATTATTGTCCGCCAGCCTTAGGCACGGAACCGCCTGCAGCCGAAGGCGTGTAAGAACCTGCTTTGAAAGCGGCCCGTCCTGCTTTTCTGCAATCCCGGCGGCTTCCACCACCTTGACGACAGTCCTGGCGCGCCTGGCGACGAGCCTGATTCTTTTCGCGAAACTTTTTAAGGAAGCCGGCTTCCGCAGAACTTTCAGAAACGAAAGTCGCACCTGACAAAGCCAGACCCAATGCCATGAAATAAGAAAGTGAACGTGAAACCATTAAAAAACCCCCTCAGGAATTTTTTAAGGATCTCATGCCTGATGGATTCCGAAAATGTGTCAAATTAGACACTAGGAATTCAGATGGTCTTTAGCCTGCAGCTTTGATTTCAGTCCAAACACGGTCCCAGGCCGTAATTCCTTCGCCTAGGTCTTCCAACATTTCGGAATTCTTCAGCTGGGCGTCTTTTGGAAACAAGCCTTCTTCATTCTTGAAGTTGGGCGGAAGCAAATTTGGAACCAAGGCGTTCGCCGGGCTGACCCAGATTTTTTGAATCAGGGTCGAAGCCACTGTGGGGTCCAACATGAAATCCACAAATCGTCGCGCTTCTTCGACGTTCTGAGCGCCTTTTGGAATCACCATGGTGTCGATCCAAAGCGTGCTTCCTTCTTTTGGGATCACGTAGCGAATCTTACCCGATGTGCGCGCACGCGCTTGAAGCGCATCGGTCATGTAGGCATGAGCCGCGACGAAGTCGCCGCTAACCAAAGGTTCCTGGGTTTCGGACGAAAAGGCTTTGATGCGAGGACGCGCGCCCATCAAAAGTTTCTTTGCGATTTCCAGATCAGCTGCGTTCTTTGAATTCAGGCTTTTTCCAGAAGCTTTCAGCGCCGCCGCGATCGTTTCGCGTGAATCGTCCAAGAAAGTGACCTTTCCGGCCAGGTCCTTTCTTTCGAAAAGATCCTTCCAAGAAGTGATCGGTTCTTTCACCGCTTCGCTGTTATAAGCAATTCCTGTCGTGCCCCAGTCAAAGGGAACGGAATATTCGTTCTTCGGATCAAAGCTTTTTCCAAGCCACTTTTTGTCTAGGTTCTTAAAGCCAGGAATTTTTCCAGTTTCAATCGGCTGCAAAAGCCCAAGCTTGGTCATCACCAAAACCATGTAGTCCGACGGAAAAGCCAAGTCGTACCCACTAGCGCCCGCCTGAAGTTTGGCCAGAAGTTCTTCGTTCGAAGAATAATTCGAAACTTGGACCTTGATTCCCGTTCGCGCTTGAAAAGCAGCTGCCACATCCGGGGTCACGTAATTGGACCAGCTGGCGACGTGTAAAACTTTTTCGCTAGAGGCTTTCGTGCAACCGGAAGCCACAGCTACGACTAAGGAAAGAACGAGAACAAATGAACGACGCAACATGGGGACTCTCCGGATCCATTGGGATCAACTAAGGAATGGTTCTAAAGCCGACGAAAACTTTGCCGCCTGCTGAAACCGAAACGGTTTTCTCCTTCGTCGCAACTGCACCGACGGGATTCAGCAGAACCGTGTGTACGCCTGGATCCACTGTGATCCGCGCGATCTGAAGGTCCTTGGGAAGCAATTGCCACGATCTTAAATCAGCCTGATCGGTCGCGGCCATAAAAATCCAAACCAGTGCCGCAAGTCCCGGGCGATCATCATGCATCAACTTATGCGTCACGATTTCACGCGTGACGGCCTTCGCCATCTTTTTCGCAATGATCGCGTCATAGTTTTCTTGAAGGTTCTGAATGGCGATCGACTGAACGTCAAAAAGCGGAAAGGTGTCGACTTGGGTATCCTTGCCATCCACCTGCACGCGCGCATGCGTCACCGGATTGTATCTAGGTCGAAAAGTCGGAATCGACTGCATATTCGGATGAGGAACCTTCATCGGGCTGATCCCGTTCTCAAAAAGGACGATGATCTCGGCCTTCTTGTTCTTCGGATGCAACGCCTTGGCTGCGGCCAGGTCTTCCGCCGTTAAATTAAATTTCTTTTCCCAGCGTTCTAGATCTTCGCGCATTCCGTTTAGCCAAGCCACGCGCCAAAGGTCGCGACCCAACCCAGGTAAGGAATCCGTCAGTTCCAACGTTTTTTTCAAATCCACGTACGCGCTATTCCAGTCGCGATCGGATTCATAAAGTATCGAAGAAAGATAACGGGCAAAGGCGTTTTGGGTGAATTTGCGTTTTCCTTCATTCACCATTCGGTAAAGTTTGCTGTTCACGCGCCTAGCTTCGACCAATGCCCCTTCGCGATCCCCCTTCAACGCATAATCCATCGCCAGGTAGGTCGAAATCATGACGTTTTCAAAATCTTCACCCTTGTAGACCTTCATGTTGTCATTGGTGACAAACGCTGCGACTTCTTCGGAAATCTTGGTGTAGTCTTTGACTTCAGCAAACCGATCGGCGGCTTGAAAGGCTTTGATGGCTTTATCGAATTCGCCCGCCTGATGGTAAGTTAATCCCAAATCCAAAAGGTAAAGCAGACGGTCGTTGCCGTTTTCGCCTTCTTCCTTAAGGCCTTCTTCTAAACGTGCAGCGGCTTTACTGTAATCGCCGGATCGAAAGGCTCGGTCTGCTTCTTCATCCAAGACGCGCGCAGACACACAACCCATCGCCTGGGCACTGAAAACACAGGCCACGACAAGGGTTGAAATTCGTTTGCGCACGAAGGTCTAGCCGGAATTAAAGATCGACTGACTTCTTCAAGAACTTCTTACGAATTTCGCGCTCTTCCGTGCAGTCGATGGTGGACTCTTCCATATTGGTCAAGTTCATCGTCAGCTTGTAGTAAATGAATTTTTCTTTGCCGACCTGTTGCACGTTGGTCGCCATGGCGCCCGAAAGGATGTAGTCCGCGCCGATTTGCTTTCCGCGCTTCTTTTGTGAAGGTCCGCTGACGTTTCCGCCGGCGTTGTAATCATATTCTTCATCCAAGGTTCCGCGCTCGCCTTTGTTCACAAAGCGAACCTTTCCTGACTTGATCAGGGCGGTACGAATCTTGTCAGTCAACGAAACCGTGTCGATGTGTTCTTCGGTTCGGTTTTGAACTTTTTCAACGATCACCACCGGAGGCTTGGGTGCGTTTGCGATGTAAGGGCACGCGACCATTGCGCGGATGATCGTGTCGGCCATCTGCTGCATGTCGGCTTCATTGTACTTGTCATCCAAAAGTTCGACGCGAGTCGGATCGTCGTACTCTCCTTTATGAAATGCTTTTTCGGTCGCGCAACCGGCAAGCGAAAGAGCAACAAGGGACGCAATCAGAATAAAAAAGGTGCTGAACTTTGGATTCGTTTTCATAAAAAAGGATTCTAAGTGGGCCCCGGGCAAATGCAAGCGGCATTGTTTTATGGCCTAACGCGTGAGATGAGTCGAACGCAATGTCCCAGAAAATTTCACCCCAAAATCCGCCCAGCCCTAGCCCCGGCAATCATCATCGGGCGCTGGCGGATGTCTTAAAATCCCGCCTGATCTTCGTTACGGGCAAGGGCGGCACCGGAAAGTCGGCCGTTTCGCAGGCGATCGCAAGGCATCTGGCAACCCAGGCGGAAGTTCTCGGCTCAGGCACTAAGAAGATTCTTTGGGTGACTTTTGAAGACCCGACCCTGCCCCCAAACGGTTTGGAAACCATCGCCCAAGGCAAGTTCTACCAGCTTCAAAGATTGAACATCGATTCGATGGCTTCGTTTGAAGAATACATCGGCCTGAAGCTAGGTCTGCCCGCGTTGGCCGGACTTTTTGTGGGAAACAAAGTGATCCGCTACTTGGCGAAGGCTGCCCCCGGGCTTCATGAAATGGTGCTTTTGGGAAAACTTTGGCACGAACGAAACCATTACGATCAGATCGTCGCCGACATGCCTTCCAGCGGTTACACGGTGACGATGATTCAAAGCACCCAGAACTTTTCAAAACTTTTTAGCGGAGGGCCCCTTTCCAAGGACGCGACCGCGATGATCGAAACCTTTTTGGACCCGGTTTGGACCAGCTTCTTAATCGTGTCCTTGTCTGAAGAAATGCCGCTGGTCGAATCGTTGGAACTTTCAGATCAGCTTCGCAAGATCCTGCCTGGAACCCAGCCGGGACTTTTGGTGAATCGGATTTACCCGGCCTTGAAAAATCTTGAAGCGTCTTTGGGTGATCCTGCTAGCTGGGAAAGTCCGTTTGCAAAAGACGCGAAGGATTTTTTGGAAAAGAAAAGAATCTTGGATCAGGTCAACCTTCGTACCTGGCAAGGACGCCAGTATTCGAAGCTTCCTTATGTCGACCCAAGCCAAGGAATCGCGGAAGTTTCGAAATCCTTGGCGCAAGAAATTCAATCCCAGGTGGCCACACCATGATCAATGATCTTTTAAAATCCAAGAAAGTCGTGATCGTTTGTGGAACTGGTGGAGTTGGCAAGACCACCTTAAGCGCAGCTTTAGCAATCCAAGGCGCGCGCCTGGGAAAGAACACCCTGGTCATCACCATGGACCCAGCCAAGCGCCTGGCCACAAGCCTGGGCCTAGACGCTGCGTCTGATTCCGCCCAGGGCGAATCCGCGCTACTGGGGGATGAACCGCTGGATTTGACGGACCGATTGAAGGCCATCGATCCGACGATTCCCGGAAGCCTTCATGCCATCATGCCGGATACGCGAAGTTCTTTTGAAAGATTCTTTAAGACACTTTCTCCTCATCCGGAGAAAGTGGATCGACTGATTCAAAGCCCCTTATTTGAAAGTTTTGCCAAAGAATTTTCCGGCACAAACGAATACATGGCGATGAAGCGGCTTTACCTTTTGAACGAATCGGGTCGCTATGACCTGATCATTTTGGATACCCCGCCCAGCCGAAACACCTTGGGTTTCTTGGATGCTCCAAAAATCCTAAGCCGCCTTTTTGAAGAAAAGCTGATTCAGTGGCTGGTGATTCCGGCCAATAAAATCCTGGCCGTCGGGATGAGAAAAGTCATGGGGCTGCTTGAAAAACTAACGGGCTCGAACTTCATGACCGAACTGATGTCGTTCGCACAGTCGCTTTTTGAAGTCCGGTTCGCGTTTACCGAAAACCTGAAACGAGTGATCGCGCTTTTGGAATCCAAAGACGTGGGGTTTGTCCTGGCCATGAACTTAACCCCCGATAGCTGGGCAGAAATCGAACATTTTGTGGAATCTGTTCGCCTGCACCGATTTCGTTTTGAAGGGGTCTTGATCAATCGATCGATCGGCGATCTTGCGATGTCCAAAAACCCCGAAAACGATCCCGGTCTGGATTTGATTCAAAAGCTTCAGGATCGGGAAAAGTCATCCATGGATCAGATTCGAAGCAAACTAGGAGACCAGGTGCTGGCGCGCCTGCCGGAATTGGCACGGGATGTTCATTCGATCGGGGATTTGATGCGAATTTCCGTTGCGATGCAGGGGCAATCAAAGACAAACTAGGCAAGATGGCTTCGCTATCTGCAATCATCATTTGTCTGCTGACTGGACTGTCCGCCGCGACCGAATCGCCGGCGCCGTCGCCCTCGACGACAACTGTTGCCCCAGGTCCAGGCGATCCCGGATTTGACGAAAACCGAAAAGTTTTTCCCGCCATCGAACCTCGCGAACCCAAAGCGAAGGTCGACATGGCGACGGAAGCTTCCCAAAAAGCGAAAGCCAAAAAAAGCCCCAAGAAGAAACCTAAACCCAAAAGCACACTTCTTCCCGATCCTGTTCCAAGAACCGCATGGGGTTCGACTTCGAATACTGAAGCCGATCTTCTTTGGACCGACGCACGCCAGTCTTTTGAAGCAAGTCGTTTTGAAGATGCGTTTGGGAAATTCAAAAGGCTTCAGGACCGTTATCCGGGCTATTCCTTTTATTCTCTACTTCCGTTTTGGATCGGAGAAACGGCGCTTCGACTGGAGGATTGGGAATTTGCCAGAAAGCAGCTTCGCGCCTTCATTTTGAATGAACCCAATTCCAAAGCTTCCCTTTCGGCGCGCTTCGAACTTTCCCGTGTCTTTGTCGCAAAAAAGCAGCTGAACGATGCGTACCTGACTTCGATCGAAATTCTGAACGCGTTGAAAAAGGTAAAACTCAAAGAAGGCGACCCCGCCTTTGAAGCGGCCGCCCTTTTGATCCGCGCAGAAGGATTAATGGCCGTGAACGATTGGCGTCGCGCTGATCTTTCCGTGCAAAGCGCATTGAAAGTGATGCCAAAGCCAGTCGTGATTGATCCTTCGACGGCCACAGCCAGCCCTTCGCCCGAACCCTGCCCTTCCCCTTCGCCGACACCTTCTTTCACAGGACTGGTTGACCCGACCAATCCCACTGCGGTTGCACCCAGCCCCGAAGACGCAGTGCCCGCTCAGCCCGAAGCATCGCCATCGCCAAGCGAAACGCCCGCGCCGCCTTTGCCGATGATCCCAGAACTTTCGATCGAATCGCTTCGCATTCGAGCCAGCCTGATTGCGCTAAGGATCGCGATCCATGGATGCGAACGCTACCCCACCGGAAAACGTTTGGCCGAAGACCAGGTTTTGGACCAATTGGATCGTCGCGGCGACTGTTTGATTCAGGCCTTTGGAAAAGTTCGCGACGGGCTTCGAGTCAAAATCGAATCGCGACTGGAAGAAACCCCGCAGAAGATTCTGATCGCGGCCGTGGATCGGATCTCGGGCGAACTTTTAGACACGTATCAAGAAGCGTGGGCCCGCTACTTCCTGGTTTCAGATCGGCCTCCGGATCCGATCAAGCCGCGCACCCAGCAGCAGCTGAACCAATACCGTTTCGAATTATCTGACAAGTTGCTGCAACGCGCGCACTTGAAAAGACTGCAATGGGTCGATCTAGCGAAGCCTATGACGTCTTCCGATGAAGGCCTTTCCGAAACCCGGGTTCGTCAGGTAAGAACGCTACTTCGGAGCATCGAAAAAATGGGCCGGGCCCAGTAGATCTGGCCGCCCTCAACTTGTGAATCAAAATGAATCAAACGAAGCGCCTGATCGCTCAGGGCATTCAAAAGAATCGTCGTCGCCTTTGGGATTGGCATCTGGAACTTGCCGCAAAGATGCCGCCTGCTTTCTATTGTTCAGTCGATCTTCGCGATTCTGGAAACAAGATCGTTCCCGTCGACAGCAACCTTTTTCCGGCGGGATTCAATAACGTCTGCCCCGAAGATCAACGAACTGCCCCGCCGATTGCCCGCGCAAATATTGAAGCCTTGATGGCTAGGATGAATCGACCTGAGGCCAAACGGATTTTGATCATCCCGGAATCCCACACTTCGAATCTTTATTACTGGGAAAATGCCCACGCACTTTCTTCGATACTTTCCAACGCCGGTTATGAAGTCCGTTTTGGCTGGTACGGTCAGCCCCCGATGCCGGCCACGGGACCGGATGGCGAATTCAAATTAAAAACAGTCACCGAAAAAGAAGTCGCGATCCACAGTTTTGAAATCAAAGATGGCGACGTCATGTCGGGAAGTTTTCGCCCGGATCTGGTTTTATTGAATAATGATTTTTCGTCGGGGTACCCAAAAATCTTGGATGGGGTCTGCCAACCCGTCGTTCCCAGCCATCGATTGGGCTGGCATTCCCGTAAGAAATCCGATCATTTTCTGCACTACAATCGACTGGCGCGGGAATTCGCCGAAATCATTGGCATCGACCCGTGGACGGTGACCATCGACACCGAAGAATCGGGGCCCGTGAATTTCAACGAAGAAAAAGGGATCGATCAGGTCGCCAACCAAGTTGAAAAAATGCTGGCGCGTCTAACCACAGAATACGCGGCAAGAAAGATCAATCGGAAGCCGTTTGTTTTCGTGAAAAATAATTCGGGAACTTACGGGATGGGGATCATGGTGGTTCACGACGCCAATGAACTTCGAGAAATGAACCGAAGAACAAAAAACAAAATGAGCGTCGGGAAGAATCGACTGCCCATCGAAAGTGTCGCTATTCAAGAAGGCGTGCCGACTGCGACGTTGGTCGATCGACTGCCGGCTGAACCCGTGATCTATCTTTTTGGTTACGAAACCATCGGTGGATTTCTGCGCACCAATTCTGAACGCGGGGATGAAGATAATTTGAATTCTCAGGGGATGGTTTTTCGAAAACTGTGCATGACGGACTTGCGAAGACCGCTGGCCGAAGACCCTTGGGCCAACCAGGATTCGTCAAAAGCCCTGGAAACCGCAAACCCTGGGGCTGACACCGCCGATGCGGACGAACCCGAACCGGTTTTGGAACTGGTTTATGGTTCCATTGCGCGACTTTCGGCACTGGCCACAGCGCTAGAAATTCAAGCTTCCGGTACTCCAATTGCCGAATGTCATTAAGATTTCCTAACTTTTGACCGATAAATCTCTAGTATTTCCAGAATTGTGCCCTGTTTTTAAAGGGTTATAATCTTGGCTGGTTTTTGACAAATTAAGTCAACTTTTAATACAATAGGGATATGGGGAACTTGGGACTGTACCAATTCAAACGGGGCATTTTGGCAGCGTCGGCACTGGCCGTCTTGACTGCCTGCGGCAGCTTCAACAACCCCATCCGCGGCAGTAGCAGCGCGATTACGATTTCAAGCGAGACACTCACTGCCCCGATTTATTCGCCCTTTACTGGCCCAATTCCGTCGATTCCTTCAAATAAAATCGGGGAACCAACGACCTATTCGATTACTCCAGCGCTGCCCAGCGGGTTGTTCCTGATTGCCTCAACCGGTCAGATCCTTGGAACCCCGTTTGTGAACTCGGCTTTGGCAGAATATGAACTTACGGCGAAATTCGGCCCAATCACCGTAACCAAAACCATCAGTATCGAGGTCACCGGCACAACCGGGGCTCCCACTTCGCTTGACTACAATAGCGGAACGTACCCCTTCAATCTTGCACGTGGACAATCTTATAACTTTTCTCCGTCGGTGACTGGTGGAACTCCAAGCACCTACGACCTCTTGGCAGGTACGCTTCCGGCAGGACTGACCTTGAATTCCTCGACAGGAGTTATTTCCGGAACTCCTACAACTCTGAACACTCCTGGGGGCGTAACGATTACCGTTAACGCCAGAAATCCCGTCGGATCGGCGCTGCGAACATTCAATATCTACGTTGCCCAAGCAGCCCCAGTCATTTCGTCTTACACGATTCAAAATGCCACTGGCGGCTCGGTTTATCAGCGCGGCACCGCGATTTCGACCAACAGCCCGACCATTGCAGATCCCGTTAACGGACCTGCCGACAGCTTTGCGATCGTACCGGTTGCCGCGGCACCTGCCTTTGCAAGCCTTGGGCTGACCTTTGACACGGTCAATGGACAGATCACCGGCAACCCATCAGTCGCAACTCCAACCAGTGGCGGTTACCAGTACGACATCACAGCAACAAACGCCGGCGGCACCAGCGCAGCTTATCGAATCACGGTTGCAATCAAGGACCCTCCAATTACTGCGTTTTCCTATCCGGGTTGGCAGACGGCCGAACCAGTTGGAATGCCGATTTCGCCGAACCTAACAGCTTCCGTTACTGGCGGTGGCGCAACAAACACGTTTTCAGTGACCGGTGGGCCGCCAACGTTTCCGCTTTCCTTAAATACTTCAACCGGCGAGATCTCCGGCACACCTGGATCCATGCAGGCTGCGACGAACTATACCTTTTGCGCCACCAACTGGGGAATGGCCGTTCCGGTCTGCACATCAGCCCTTTCACTTGAAGTTCAAGACGGTCCGCCCGCAACGGTTTCGTACACCGATCGCAGCGGCGGAACTTCGTTGATTCACGGAAGCACTTATTCGTTGATGCCAACGGTAACGGGCGGCGCGCCGACTTCTTGGTCCATTACCGGAAATTCGGGAGCTCCGGCCGTGACGACCTATGGATTGGCTTTCAACACCACCACCGGTGAAGTTTCCGGCACCGTGAACGCCGTGACTTCTCCGACGGTGAATTGCTACACCGTCACTGGAACCAACGGCTGGGGATCGGCATCTGATACCAACTTCTGTTTGGAAACCCGCGCGGTGGCACCAACACTGCTCAGCTATACCAACAACGGCCCAGTGACTTACACCGTGGGGAACGCAATTTCGAACACCGTGAATTCGACGGCCCCGCAGTTGGGTGGACCCGGAAACGTTTTTGCGATTCAGTCAGGTGGACCCCTTCCTGCCGGAATGAATGCCTACAACACTACCAACGGCGACATTTCGGGAACGCCGACTGCGCTTCGTTGGCCGGCATCAAACCTGGTTCTTCAAGTGACCAATTCATCAGGAACCGTTGTGACCCGTACGATCAGCATGGCGGTTCAAGATCGGGCACCAGGTGCGTTCACTTACACGCCATCAGCTTCTTACAATCGCTACTACGCATTCACGCTTGCGCACGCCGGCCACAGTGCGCCGACGTCGCTTTCCACACTGACCTATTCGATTTCACCTTCGTCGCCGACTTCGCTTGCCACCTTGACGGCAGCAGGAATCAGCCTAAACACAACTAACGGAACGATTTCGGCGGTGGCGGGCGGTGCGACCGCAGCAGCCAGCTACAACATCATCGTTCGGGCAACTCCAGCCAGCGCTTCCGGCGTCTTCACGGATTCAAACACTTTCACCGTGAACATCGTTAATTCTGCCGCAGATTTGGCTTTTGTGACAACGGGACAAACCCCAAACCCACAAGTCAACCCCACCAACTTTGGAACTTCGGCAACCAACGTTGTGATGACGTTTGCGATTCGTAACCGCGCCGCCAACAGCACCGGCCCGCTGACCATCACCTTGGACCGAACCGGAGGCACAGAATCCACTTTCTACACCATCACCGGTGGAACCTGCGTGACTCTGGGCAGCTGTTCAAACACGGGAACGGGCATGACCTGCCCTGGACCTGCACTGGCTTACAGCGGTCCAGGCACGGCATATTCGCCGACTTGTACTGTTCAAGTCACGGGTAACTTTGCTTCAGTCGGCATCACTTCTGGAACCAAGACGGCGAACCTAACGGTCACACCAACGACGGGAACGGCTGCGACTTACGGCGTGACCGGCGTCACGGCTTACACCTGGACTGCGGTTCCGGGCTATGCGGCTTCGGGAAGCTTCAACACCACGGTCGTTCCATCCGGAGCCTGTTCCGTTCAAAGCGCAACGACGCTTTATAAGTTTGCGGATGCTCCGGCAGGAACCCAAGAACAATTGAGCAAGAACGCAGCGAACGACGCCATCTGCAGCGGAAGCCCAGACGGCACGAATTACTATCAACGCATGGGTTTCATTCGCCAGTGCGGAACTTCGACACCGACCTATGCAGGTTCAACCACGGGTTCGACTTGCAGAAACTGCACAGGACCCGGCGAACCGGGATGTCTTGCTTCACTTTGGACCAACTGGAACACGGGATCCCCGCAATTCGACGATACCGAATGCGACACTTCCCGAATTTACGTAGTGCAGGTGTACCGATGTCAGTAAATTTTAAATTCATCAGCTTCGTTTCGATTTTGTTCCTGACCGCTTCGGCGAACGCGGCAACGGTTTCTGATTGCGAAAAGAACGTCGATAAATGGAGCGATGCCTGCGCCGAACTTTGGGTAAAGAACGCTTCGGCAAAGAACGTTAGCCACGCATTGGGCTTTATGGCCGTCGGGTACAAAAGCGCAGTCGTTTTAATTCCGTTTGCACACAAGACTTCAGACCGATCGCCCGCTTCGGCGCCCTTGATCGCCAAACCGGAAGTTTTTCACGGCCGTGATTCAGGTCTAGTCGATGTTCAGGCCGTGTGGATCGGATCCGACGCGCGGGTCTGGGCTTATGACCGCGCGAGTCATTCGGTTTTCAGTTTCGACGCCCGCCAAGCGGGACAAGTGGCTCCGCTTTCTAAAGCGGAACTTCGCCAGGGAATCGCCTTCAAAGGCCTTTCCGCAGGAAGCGAAGCCGGATCGGTCAGTGTAGAACTGGCAAACGGCGATATCGAAGTTTTGAAATAGGGGTCAGATCCCTTTTGATACTCGACGCGTCAAAATTGACTTTTAACCCCCCACGTTGTTGAACAAGGCTTCAACAAATTCTCAGGGGGCTTAGATGAAATTCGCTATTTTGACCGCTCTTGCATCAGTCGCGTTGGCCAACTCGGCACACGCCATCGACTACGTGACTCTTTCGAACAATCAGACGATCGTGCTTCAACCCAACACAACGACTGAAGTGAAATGCGGAGCACCCGCGGCACCAGTTCCGGCGAAGGTCTGTTCGCTGGTATTGTCGGAATGGTCGTCCGGCACTTCTTGGTACAAGGTCCAATATATTGAAACCAGTACGGCATCCAAAGCGGTTGAGGTGAAAGCTTACAGCTACGGCGGATCCCTTTCGGAATTTGCGAGCAAAGCCGACGCGCGTATCGCTGCCGTCACCGCAGGCAAGGCGCTTGAAAAATCCGGCTTCTGCGTTTTCATTGAATAATTGAAAGACTGAATGGCCACCGAAGCGATCTTGAATCCAGGTAAGCGTGTTTTCAACAGTGTCGTCGACGCCATTGGAAACACGCCTATCGTTCGACTGAATCGGGTTGTTCCCGACATCGGCGTGAACTTTTACGGCAAGTGTGAATTCTTAAATCCAGGCGGATCGATCAAAGACAAGATTGGTTGGTGGTTGATCGAAGACGCTGAAAAGCGTGGAGCAATCAAGCCCGGCGGCACCATCGTAGAAGGAACCAGTGGAAACACGGGTGTGGGATTGGCAATTGCAGCAAACATCAAGGGCTACAAGTGCATCTTCGTCATGCCCGACAAGATGTCGAAAGAAAAAATCAACAACCTCAGGGCGTTTGGCGCCGAAGTCGTCATCACCCCCACTGCGGTCGAACCTGACGATCCACGAAGCTACTACCAAGTGTCGCGACGACTTGCGCGCGAAACCCCAAACGCGATTTATCTGAATCAGTATGACAACCTGGCCAATCGCGAAGCGCATTACGCTCAAACCGGACCCGAATTGATGCAGCAGTTTCCGGAAATGGACGTCTTTGTTGCCGGGATCGGCACGGGTGGAACGATCTGCGGTACCGGAAAATATTTGAAAGAAAAGAAGCCCGGAATTCAGGTCGTGGCCGTCGATCCGAAAGGGTCGATCGTTTACGACCATTTCAAAACCGGAAAGATGCAGACACTTCCAAAAACCTACAAAATCGAAGGCATCGGTGAAGACTTCATCCCGAAAAACTACGATTACAGCGTCATCGACGACATGGTTCAGGTCGAAGACCAGGAATCATTCTTGATGACCCGCGACCTTCTGACAAAAGAAGGTTTGTACTGCGGAATTTCCAGTGGAAGCGCGGTCGTAGGTGCCGTGAAATGGGCAAAAGCCCAAGGCGCAAAGCTGAAGGGAAAAAACGTCTTGATTGTCTTGGTCGACAGCGGCAACCGCTACATGTCCAAAGCCTTTGATGACGAATGGATGCGCGCTGCCGGCTTCATCAAATAGATCCAAAAAAAGCAGACCCAAGAAAGTTCATCATGGAAAAATCAAACAAGCACGGATTCGGAACCTTAGCCATTCACGCCGGACAACCTGCCGACCCCAACACGGGAGCGGTGATGACACCGGTCTATCAAACCAGCACTTTTGCGCAAAAATCGCCGGGAGTTCATACCGGTTACGAATACGCGCGAACCGACAACCCGACCCGCACCGCTTACCAAGCCTGCGTGGCTGCGCTTGAAAACGGAAAATACGGCTTGGCCTTTTCTTCGGGCCTGGCGGCTTCCGATGCGCTGATGCACACTTTAGAGTCCGGCGATCACGTCGTGGTTTGCGATGACGTGTACGGCGGGACTTTCCGAATCTTTGACAAAGTTTTCACACGCGCCGGAATTGAATTTACTTTCGTGGATCTTTCCGACCTGAAAAAGGCCGAAGCTGCGTTTCGTCCCAACACCAAAATGCTTTGGATGGAATCGCCCACGAATCCGATGTTGAAGATCTTGGACATCGAAGCACTGGCAAAACTTGCCAGGTCCAAAAAAGTTCTATCCGTGGTCGATAACACTTTCATGTCGGCTTACTTTCAAAAGCCATTGAACCTAGGTGCCGACATCGTTGTTCACAGCGTGACCAAGTACATGAACGGACACAGCGATGTGGTCGGCGGAATGATCGTCACCAGCAACGACCGCGTTTACGAAGAACTGAAATTTCTGCAAAACGCCGTGGGCGGGGTCCCAGGCCCCTGGGATTGCTTCTTGGTCATGCGCGGGCTGAAAACGCTTCACGTGCGAATGGAACGTCACGCTGAAAACGCGATGAAGGTTGCCAAGTATTTGGAAAGACACCCCCGCGTGGAAAAGGTCATCTATCCGGGGCTGGAATCGCACCCTCAACATTCGATCGCAAAAAAGCAGATGTCGGGCTTTGGCGGAATGATCACTTTCTTCTTAAAAGGCGGCCTGCCCGAAGCACGACGCTTCCTAGAAAAAGTAAAAGTCTTCACCTTGGCAGAATCCTTAGGCGGTGTGGAATCCCTGGTCGAGCATCCTGCGATCATGACCCATGCAAGCATTCCTGCGGAAACGCGAAAGCAGCTGGGCATTCATGACAACTTGGTGCGAATTTCAGTGGGCATCGAAGACGTCACAGATCTGATCGCGGACCTTGAACAGGCGCTGTGATTCAGTCTTGTGCAACACCCTGCACAGCATCCTGGGGTACACGTCCCAAGATGTGTCTTATATGGTAGGGGTGCACTTGCCGTCGAAGGCACATGATTGAATCCAACTGACACTTCATATCCCGAGTGTCGGACGTTTCCTTGCGGATTTCAGAAGGCTGTTTTCCTGTGAAAAGCTGCTTCAGGGAATCTGCCCATTCGTGTGGAGCAATATTCGATCCCAGCATTCGATATTCGTCATCCAATCCCATCATGTGACCGATTTCATGCGCCAACATTTCTTTATCCAGTGGCGCGACGATGAACTTGTCGTATTCGGCGCCGACGAAATTCACTAGTTTAATGGAATAGTGCGCGTCTTCTGGACGTTCGACCCGAACAAACCGAAAGCGAACCCCGTAGGCCATTGAATTCGTCCAGATCATTTCCGCGTCGTTTAGGGCTTGGTCAATATGGTCATTCAAATGATCTTCTGTAGGATAAAGCACCCAACGAAGATCTTCTTTTCGCTCAAGCCTTGCCGCCTTTTTTAGATAGCCCTTTGAAGGGCGAAAATGGATTCGAACTTCAACGGTCAAAGACCCCTGGTCGCTAGGCGCCCCTGCCCCTGAATCCGGGACTTCCGCAATCACGTCATAGCGGTACTTCTTTTTGAAAAATCCGTGATAAATTCTTTCGCCTTCGATTTTGTAGACGTGATTTTGTCGAATCGGAAACAAGTTCTGCCAATCCCAGCGCTTGGAATACAGATCTTTTTCCCAGTTTTCGCGATCAAAAAATTCCGCCCATTTGCTTTTTAGATCTGGGTCGTGCGGACCGACTTTCTTGGCCATCTTGACCAATTCCCGGCGGGTGTCCGGTGTCGCTGCGATCGCCGGGTCTTGGGCCGATGCGGTTGAAATGAAAAAAAGGCTAGAAATCAGAAGGATCACAGTACCCAATCAGTGCAAATCCTATGCGATAGATGGGGCCCTTGCGGTCCACTTTGGGAAGTCCAAATCAGTTTAATCCACTGACAGCTGCAAAAAGCTTAGACACCCCTCATCCCAACCCGTCGCGGAAAAACGGGCTTCTTCGCCAGAATCGACTTTAGGGGGTGTACCCTGGAACACCCCTTGCTTAATCCAAGGGGATGCATTCTTTTAGCCGCAGCTCGATCAGCCTGGCGATTTTATCGGCCTTTGTGACCCTCACATCGGCCTGCGGAAATATCTCGACCCAAAACACCCGATTTGATGCTGTAAAGAATTCAGCCAATCAATTGACCCGACTGGGTGTGAAAGACACTGAACGCTGCATGATCATAAAGTCCGCACGGATTTCTGAACTTGCGGTTCTGGGAAAAAATACGCCCATTGGCCCTACCGCCGAAGCCCATCGTCAAAAGCTTGTTTCGTGTGGAGAAGACGCGATCTGCGTGGTTCAAGAACTTTCGCGAATCATCACCAGCCTTGCGCTAGTGAACAAAAGCTTGGATCAAAGCCGCAAAGACCGGATTGTTCGCCTGACTTCCGATTGCAAAGACGAAGTCAGCTGCTTGATTCCTACCAACGCACGAAACCTTCGCACGATTTTGCGTGAAGAAACCGACTGGAAAGATGCGGCCGAATCCGAAACAGCAATGCGCCTGATTTCTGAAACGGAAGGATGCACAAACCTTTCTTGTTTTGCGTCGATGTCGGGACAAATGCTTCGCCAAATGCTTTCGACCCGAATGAAGAAAACGCCAGCTGACTTTGTGCTGGCCGACGGCGACGAAGCGATTGAAAAAATGAACGCTTGTTCGGGAACGGCGACCCGATCGGTTGCACAGGTGAACAAAAAGCCATTCGTGAATCCGAATTCTTATTATCCTTTAGACAAAGAAAAACTGGTCAAGGTTCGCGCCGAAAGCTGGGTCAGCACCTTTATCGATGCTTCCCTTTACTTGACATCGCTTTCCGTCAGCAAGGCCATTGATGGGTTCGCGCTGATTGAACCCAAGGACGAAGGTCTGAACTTAGCGAAGAAAGTCCGCACGGTGGAAAGCAATGGCTATTACATCACCAAGCGCTGGATGTACTTTCGTGAAAAAAATCTTCCGTATTACCAATTGAACCGGCCTCCGACTAGCTGGGGTCTATTTGAACTTTTGAAAAAACGACCCGAAGTTCTGGTCAAGGTCGGCGATCAAAATCTAGTCGAAGTGGCGCTGGTGTCTGAACTGAACCAGACATCGATGACGATGGAATTGACCTTCCCGTATGCGATTGTGAAAGACGACTTTCGAGCCATTCGCTTCCAGATTTCGCGCGAAACGAAAGAATCTAAAGACTGGAAAGCTGTTTACCTTCCTGAAAACCCGAATGAAGCGAATGTAGAATTTGATGAAATCGTGATTAAGCTGAAGACCACGCTGACCGGAGCCGATAGCGTGAAGCTCATCCTGGGGGGAACCCCGGTGAAAGATATCCAAGTTTCAAAACTTGAAGCCGCGGAAGAGCGTTAGGCCAAAGCGAGGCTGCTGCCAGAACGCAAAAGTTGCTTCAAGAATTCTTTTAAACGACGCATAAATTGTCCCTGTACGAACGAAGATAGCGGTTTTCGTACTTGAACTCAAGCGCGCCTTACTGGACTAAAAAAATCAGGAATCAGAATCCTTCCGCTGCCGTCCTTGCAGGAACTGCTCGACCACCGGGTTCCTTTGCGATTTTAGGGCCGCTAAGGAAATCGGATCGCTGACTTTGGGGACAAAGCCGAAGGACTTTCTAAACGCATCGTCCGCAACGACGGTCTGATAGCGAAAGTATTCTAAAAGATGCGGCGGAAACCCAAGCCCCAGGCTAGCCAGAATCTTCACTGCCGGATAACCCACAAAGCCGGGCACGGGGACGGGTAGCGCGCCCGCCAACTGGATGGCCTTGGAATACGGAAGCACCCCTTCACCTGCGACGTTAAAGACGCCCCGAATCGGCTGATCCAAAGCCAGGATCAACGCACGCGCCATGTCCTTTTCGTCAATGAACTGCATCAGCGGATCATAACCGATCAGCTGCGGACAAAAACCGCCGCGAAGCATTTGGCAGATCGTGTTCTTCACGTGCTTTCCAATGATGTTGACCGGGCGAAGAATGGTCGTCCGCACTTCGGGGTAACGCCAAAGAAAGGTTGAAGCGGCATGGTCCAGTTCAACGGCGTCCGCTAGTTCTGGAAAAGTTTGGCTGGCTCGAAGGGGTTCGTCTTCCGTCAGGTACGAGTGATTGTGCCGGTGCGCCCCGTATACGTGATAGGTCGATAGGACCACCAAGTGTTCAACCCCATGAGCCCGCGAAAGTTCCAAAAGCTTTTGGGTTCCGATGACGTTCATTTCAAATCGGAAATTCGCACTGGTCCGGGTATCTGCGCGAATTCGACCCAGGTGAATCAGCGCGTGGATTTTGTGATTTCGAAATACTTCAGTCATCTGGCGATGGTGGTAATCGATCTGGAAGAAGTCGCCCGGAAAGTGGTGATTCGACGAAAGTGGTCTGGGGTCAACGCCGATCAAATTGTATTTCGTCGCCAAAACTTTTGTCGCAAGCCGAGCCAGTGCCCCACCCGCTCCGGTCACAAGCAACGTCTTTTTTTCAGGTGAATGGGTTGATTCGCCCGTCGTCTTCTTCTTCATTTGGCGGCCTTTGTGAAAATCGAGTTTCCTCGAATGCGAAGTCCCTCGTCGATTTCAAATTGCAAACTGTGTTTGACCTTGTCGACGGCCTTTCGGATTTCCGGTTCCGGAGCATCCGACGCCAAATCAAAGTGCATGGGCTTTCCGTAACGAATCGTGATTTTTGCGGGAACGGGAATCATGCCCAAGACTCCAAGCCATGGGAAAAGTGGCGTCACCGGAAAGTACGGCGCACCGATCAGATTGGCCAAAGGCTTTAGGTCTAAAATCCCTGGATAGGTTTCTTCAGAACCAATCACGGCCACAGGAACGATCGGCGACTTTGTTTCAAGCGCAAGCCGCATAAAGCCAGTTCCAAACTTTTGAAGCTGATAACGATCCTTATAAAGCTTTCCGCTGCCCTTGACCCCTTCCGGAAAAACCAGCACAGGATGATCTTTGTTCAAAAGTTCACGACAATTTTTGGGGTGCCCGATGATTTCTCCGACCCGAATGAAAAAAGTGCTGACGAAAGGAACCACCGGAACCCAGCGTTCAACCATCGCGCGCACGATTCGCGGTGGGTTGGCATCAATCAACATCGACATCGCGATCATTACGCCATCCAACGGAATCTGCCCGCCGTGATTACCGATCAACATCGCACGGCCCGCAGGAACATTTTCAGTTCCTTCGACTTCGACGCGAAAGTAGTGACGATAAAGAATCGAAAAAAAAGATGCGGCCAGATGAACCGTTTTTGGATCCAAACCCCAAGGGTCGTATCCCGATGCGTTCAATTCAGGAATGGCGCGATGGATTCGATCTTCAAGATCGATCCCTAACTGCGAAGAAGAATAGTTTCGCAGAAATTCTGCAATGAAGGGCCGCAGACGGGACTTCGCCATCTGTCCATTTTCTGCTGCAGTTTACTTTCGCGCAAGACGGATCGTCTTGCCTTCGACTTCCAACCAAAGCGCCGAACAATCTTGGTCTGGCATCGGTTCGCTTTCGGGGTCATCACTGGGCAATTTTTTCTTCAGCTGATAGGTGAACTCGTTCAGAAGCTCTGCGCCATCCTTTTCAGTTTGCGTCGCCAAGAAAGCTTCGATCGCCGAATCGCCCCCCACTGCGTCAGAAAATCCATCCGAAAGCAGCAAAAACCGATCGCCCGGTTCCAAGTGAACCAGTTCATCCTTCTGACCGGAAAGGCCCTGGGACGAAAGCTTCAGCGCGGTACCGCTGGATCCCAAGCGCTTCCAAGGCTTTCCACGTTCTGCGTGGAAGACGCCGATGCTTCCGTAGCTGCAATAAGAAAGTTCCATTTTCCTTTTGTCCAGGCGGCCAAAGAACAATGAAAGATGGTCTTTTTCGGAAAGGGTCGCCACCAAGTCTTGATGGATCGTCGCGATGGTTCTTGACGAAGAATTTTTGTCTTCTAGGGTCAACCGAGAAGCCAAGCGCGCCAAAACAGCAAGAACTGCGCTTGAAAGCCCATAGCTTGAAGCATCGGTCATCACCAGATTCAGCGACATTTGATCGGAAGATTCGGCCAGATCAAAGAAGTCGCCACCTGACTTCATGCCTGCAAAGTAACGATTCTGAATCTGAAATCCCCGAGCCGCAAAGCGAACGGGCAATCGCCGTTTTTGAAGTCGTTCGGCCAATTTCAAATCTTCTTTTAGGCCTTCAATCGCTTGGCTGACGGATGCGTTCAGATGATGGACTTCTTCCCACATCAGAATCTGCTGCAGGGTCTTTAAGCGGCTTCGCAGTTCAAGCCTGCGAAACGGAAAAACCAAGACGTCATCCACCCAGCCGCTTTCCAAAAGAGGCGTCGATTGAAGCTTCTCGTTCACTGCTAAGTAAATAGCCCGACCGCGACGATCCAGTTGATCAACCCGCTTTTTCACCGAATCAGAAATCCGAACACCATCTGAAGTTCCATCGACCAAAACAATCGCCCCGACTTCGGGTTCTGTTTGAAACGAATTCACTTCGACGCCGCTTGGGCAGATGGCCGACAGTTCGCGCGCAAGCGCTTTTTCTTCGGCTGCAGTTTCCGAAAGCACTGAAATTTTGATCATATGAACTTAGAAAGCTCTCACTTGATATTGCATCATGAACCGCGCGTCGCGATTGGATCGAAACGTTTGGCCCAGTTCCACGGTGTAATACGAAATATGAAATTCTGCGTTCTTGCGTTCAAAGCCGATTCCGGCTGATGGATACCCGCCATAAGCTAGGCCCATTCGCAAAAAGAACGAATTTCGAAAATCAAATTCTAAGCCCGTGTTGATTCTGGAAAGGACGGGGGTTCCTGACGAATCGGAAAAATCATTCCAAACCACGCCCCAGTGAATGGTTCCACCATTTCCAAGCTTAGGGTGAATGGTGAAGGCCAAGTCCATGGACATCGGCTGACGCGCCGGGGCCCCAGGCGAATTCTGGGCTACCGGAAACAAAGTAAAGCTACCAAAGTTCAGGCCCAAAACGTTTCGGGCGACAAAGTCGAACTGCGGCAGAAACGCTACTGGGAAGGTCAGCGTCGCGCCGAAGTTATGCGAAAGGCCCGATCCCTGCGCAATTCCTTCTCGGTAACTGAGCGGGGTGGAAGCCGACGAAACAGTTCTTTCACCTGTCGCCTGGTTCACCCACTGAAGCACGTATCCCAGGCGAAGGACTCCTTCGCCCAGGTTCAAACCGTAACCGGCGGTCGGAACCAACAAATAGTTGGACCGATAAAGCAGGTTCCCGTTTGAAAAACTTTGTCCGTCGACTTCGGATCGGGCCAAAAGACCGAAAGCAAAGCCACGGGTCGCAAATGCGCTATGAATTTGGAATCCAGCGCTATGGTAAGTGTTCAAATCTTTATTCAATGCCGGAAGATAGCTTGAAAGGCTGAATACATTGATTGAATCCAAGCCGAAGTTTCCGAAATAATGATCATTCCCCATCAACGCAAAACTGATGGGTTCAAAGTGCGGACCGCGGATCGCACTGATGGCAGACGGATTGTAGAAAAGCGCGCCCATTCCGTCTTCGGCTACCCCAAGGTAAGCGTCGCCCATCCCGGCGGCACGTGCGGCGCGGTAGCGACTTCCTGGAATCGGGCCTTCTGCGGCCGAAACAGACTGGGTAAATAATGCGATCAGCGAAAGTACTGAAAATCCCAAACGGATCATCGATTCAATTGTAGCGCAGAGTCTTAACCGGGCCGAGCAGATTTCTGCTTGGCCCAAGACGACACCTGGCATTTCGTCAAAGCGCTGACTGCGACTGTCGAAAGATTCAACATTCCAAGTCGCCCCGCCGATCAGTGATCCGTGAGTCGTGCAGCGAACAATGTCGCGCCCATCCGCTGGGGCGATATACCAGACTGGGCCGTTTCGATTTCTCAGGCGCTTCTCAAGGCGCTTCGCGAGCGCGATCCCTACACTTATGGCCATTGCCGCCGCGTTTCGACCTATGCGCGGCTTTTGGCGCAGGCCGTAGGCCTGAATGAATACGAACAGAAAGTGACCGAGTATTCGGCGCTTTTTCACGACCTAGGCAAGATCGGAATCCCAGATTCGATTCTTTTAAAGCCAGGTCGATTGACGCCCGACGAGGAAAAAATCATGCGCCTTCACCCCGTGAAAAGCGCTGAAATCGTCGAACCGCTGAAAGTTTTGCCCTTCTTTGAAGCGACCCTTCCGGGGATCTTGCACCACCACGAACGTATGGATGGCGCGGGCTATCCGAACGGGGTCATGGGTGAACAGATTCCGTTGATCGCCCGAGTCCTATTGATCGCAGACACCTTTGATGCCATGACCACAACCCGCCCGTACCGTAAGGGACTAGACCGCGAAATCGCTTACAAGGAACTTCGCAACTTTGCCGGCCGGCAGTTTGACCCACGCTTGGTCGAAATTTTTCTGAAAGCGCATCCCACCTGGGGAACCGTCGAAGAAGAAATTTCCGAACTTTTCATTTCCAGCAACTTTAAGCGGGTAGCGTAACTTTCATACTGACTTCGGCGACGACGGAATCTGGAACCAAGGCGCCGCCTTTCAGTTCCAGCCCCAGCCATTCCTGAACCAGTGCATCGCCTGCGACCACGGGGCGAAAATGGCTGGCCATGTTTGAAGCCACCGAGATGATCGACGCCAAAAGAAAGTGATTCTTTTCGCCTTTTAAAAGGTGCGGATGGTGGTGGTGCAGAATCGCCTTTTCCATCTGACGAAAGACTTTAAAGCCGTGGCATGCCATCACGCTTAGCACCGCGTGATTCACACCGTACTGCTGATTTTCAGCAAAGAAACGCAGGGGCCTTCCTGTCTGAAGTTTCTTGATGCCGTCTTGAAACTTGACGTAAGTCGGGTCAATCATCGCAAAAGCGACTTTGCCGATGTCATGAAGAAGGCACGCGGGGATCACCAGTTTCTTGTATGAAAAATCAGGGACCCTTTTCATCAATTCAAAACCGATTGCCGCTGATTGAAGACTGTGGGTGAAGACCTGTTGAATATAAGTGCGAAACTTTCGGTGGTGCTCTTTGAATTCGTCGCTTTCACGGTCATTTTTTCCCAAGATCGGAGTAATCCAGTCTTCGGAAATCCAATGAAGCATGTCGAAAATCATTCCAGCAGCAAACGCCACATCCGGAGTAATCGGCCGTTCCTTGATGGGAATCGAGTTCACCCAATCTTCGCAACGAAGCGCAAAATAAAGCTTCTGGGTCGGGTCAAATTTGGTCTCGCCGCTGGCATCTAATTCAGGATGGGCCAGGTGGGATGAACGGTAGCTTTGCAGCGCCAAAATCAGATTGCGGCTGTTCTGCATTCCCAAAAGAACGACGCCCGAATCCAGGCTCGCGAATTCTTTTCGTTTGGAACGAAACTTCAAAACCCTTTCAAAAAGCTGAAGGTAATAAGGATTCAGCTTCAAGGCATTCACGATCCGTTCGGCTTTGACATCCGGGGTCGCAAACGCTTCCAGAATGGTTTGGCTCAATGTCTTTAGGGAAAGACGGGGCGCCAATTCGTTGACAAAAACCAGGTAAGGTTTGGCTTCGAAGGGTGGCTTCTTTAAGTGCGCAAATGACGTGATCTTTTGCTCAAGGGTCAGCTCGGCCATCTGAGTTCAGGATAAGTGTCCAAAAGGCCTTTGTCGAACTTCTTAATCGAAGTTAGACTTTCTTTATGAAGCTAAAGTTATCTGAACAAACTGGGGTTCAGGTTCTGGTCGTTTCCGAAGACGTGCCGGTTCAACAGGCTGCAGTCCTTCGCGCAGGCTTCATCAAAATTGCCGCATCGGGACCAGGGAAAAAGAAATTCGTGATCGATCTAACGCAGACAACGACCATTGAACCCGCGGCATGGAATGAACTTCTTTCCATCGCAAAAACCGCAGAAGACCAAGGCGCGGTCTGCGTCTTTGTCAGTAAGCAAGCGGACATGACCCCAACAAACGACCCCAAGGCCGCAGTGGAAGCATTCAAAGGGGATCTGGCGCGGCTTTGGCACAATCAAAGCCTTTTGACGTTTCAACTTCACGCGTATCGAAAACTGGCCAGCGAAGCCAAAGCGAAGCTTGCGAAAGTGGATTTGAAAACCGTTCACAAGATTCGGACCGAACACAGCGAAGTCACTGCCCTGATCACGGAACTGGAAAGCCAGATTCAGACTGCATTTGAAAGCACCCGTGTTCAGGAAGCGCCTTTCGCGGATACTTCCGACGGAAAAAACATCGCCAGCATTGCGGACCAAGCGCTGAGCTTTAAGTCCGCATGGGTCACCACGAGGCCAAGTCCGACATGAGCGGAGACGCAAAAAAGCCACCGTCAGCCGCGCCGATACCTGCGACTTCCGCCGCGACTTCTGCCGCGCCCAACCCCGCCAACGCCAACGCGCAGCCTGCGGCAGCACCGCCTGCGCTAGATCCGATCAGCCTAGCCCAGCAGAAGAACGAAGAACTAAGCCGCCTGGTTGCCGAAGCTGAAACTGAATATCGAAAGCTGGATAGCCGAATTCAGAACTTGGCTTCGCCGGAAACGACCAAACGTGTTCGCGAATTGAAGCCACTGAAGGAACGACTGGTCGTATTGGAAAAGATTCTTTTAACGCTTCTGATGAGTTCACTTGAACCCAGAAACGAGGAAGAAAGAAAGATCGAGCGGGAAGCTTTACGAATCGCAACCGTTCAGTACTGCAAAGCAAATAAAATCGAGGCCGCACTATGGAAAAGCATCGAATCTTAGTCATCGAAGATAACGCCGATACGCGCCGATTTCTTGAAGCCATGCTGAGCAAGGAATTCGAAGTCATATCGGCGGAAAACGCCGTGATCGGAATCGACTACGCACGGAACCGTTCCCCAAGCGTGATTCTTTTGGACATCATGCTTCCGATTCTGAGCGGATACGACGCGTGCAGCCTGATCAAGAAAGACGAAAAGACCAAGAACATCCCCGTGATTTTCTTATCGGCCAAGAATGCTCCGACCGACATCACCCAAGGCCTGACGTACGGTGCGGACGATTACATCCCTAAGCCTTTTGATTACAACGAACTTCTGGCGCGAATCAAAGCCCGCCTTCGCAAGGGCAACGAAAACGTAACGTCCCCCATTCTGGTGGGCGACCTAAAGATCGATCCAGGACTTCGCGAAGCGGTCTTTGCTGGCAAGAAAGCCCAGCTGACCTTGACTGAATTCGATATCCTTCGCTGCCTGGCTTCGAAAGCCGGCAGCGTCGTTTCGCGCGAAGACATTTTGAAAGAAGTCTGGCAAGAAGCTTCGGGCAAAACCAGCGATCGTACGATTGATGTGCACATCCGTGCGCTTCGACGGAAAATCCCGGCGCTGACCAAGCACATTATTTCAATTTATGGAGTGGGTTACCGCTACGAAAAGTAACGGGCTTGGCGGTTTAACGAATTCCCAGACGTTCTTCGATATTCGCCACACGACCATCTGAAATCGTCACCGAAATCGATTTTTCCATACCTAGGGCTTCGTTCACCAATCGGATTTGATAGGTCCCCACCGGTAGCTTTTCGTTTTCCAACGGCGTCTTTCGCACCCAAGGTTTGCCTTCGATCAGAATAATTGCGTCCGCCATCGGCGTGGTTCGAATCGTAAGAAAACCAAAACGCGTGGGTTCCATTGCGACGTCCACCGGCCATTCACGCGCCCCGTTTAGCTGCTTGGAATCGATGACGAACTCGCGGCGATAGGGCTTGAATCCGTTTCGATTCACGACCAATTCCAAAGGCGAATCCAGCGGAACTTGGACGGAAAGATTATCTGGATCCAAGGACTGACCGTTTAAGGTCACCGTGAATCCACCGCCGCCCGGGACCACGTTCAGTTTCAAAACAACCGCGCGCGATGGGTCCGTGCCCGCAATGATTTGGGGCGCACCTGCCACGGAAGTCTTGACGCCTGTATTCATCCCATTTTCATTTGGATTGATTGGGCGGTCAGCAAAAACGACAGGCACGCTTTTGCGTTCACCCTTTTTTAAAGTGAATTCCTGCGCAAACCGACCTTGCGACCCGACGACTTGTACGGTGAAGGAAGTCCCAACAGGTACACCCGAAACCGTGTACGGCAGTTTTTGGGAAACCGTCTGCCCATTCAGCATGACGACGACGTCGGTGGCCTGGCCTTCCAAAGTCAGCTGGGCTTCACCACTGGTGCCCACCGAACTAGAAAGCATGTCGCTTAGGTATGGAATTCGAATTCCGTATTCAGGCCCCAAAAAGGCGACTGCGACCAAGCCCACAGCCCCAATCAAAAGGGGCTTCATCAAACCCGAATCGCCGCCGCCGCCGGCTTGCGTCTGTCCAGTCTGTGAAGTTCGCGCTCCCGACGGCATCGGACGGGCCACACCCGAACCCGTGCCGCGCGACTGATTCGGCATGGGCACAGCCTGGGGATTCGGCCTGGGTTGGCCCCCTGCCCCGGTAACGCCGCCGACGTTCAAGCCTTGCGGCGCCCGCGCCATGTCGATTTCAACTTTTTCGTTCTTGCCCGGCTTACCGATGTCCAAGACCCGCGTGATTCCCGTAGGCTTTCTTCCGCCGGGATAAGTGTTTTCTTCACTTGGGTCAGGCGGACGATCGCCCGATGACGACGAACCCGAACCGCCGCGACCGCCATCCGTGACCATGATCGACAAAAGTTCGTCCGCGCGTTCGCTTAAACGTTGAAGATTCTTTCGGTCTTCGACGATCTCGGCTTTGAAAAGTTCTTTGACCTGATACGAAAGATCGCCCGGATTAAAATCCGGGAACGAACTGTACAGAAACTTGTGTAGCGCGCGTTGCATTTCTTCGCCGGTTTGGTAGCGGCTTTCGCGCTGCTTGGCCAGACACTTCAAGACAATGTAATCCAGTTCCTTGGGAACCTTGGGATTCAAGGTCGAAGGGGGTTTGACGTGGGTTGCGCATGCTTCGATCAGCTTTAGAATCGCCAGATCGTTTTCGCCGGCGAAAAGTTTGCGCCCCGTCAGCAGTTCCCAAAGCACAATCCCCAGCGCAAAAATATCCGATCGACCATCCAGGGTGTCGCCGCTGATTTGTTCAGGCGACAGGTAACTGGGTTTTCCTTTGATCACGCCCGCGCGCGTGCTTTCTTGGTTCGACGCGGCTTTCGCAATTCCGAAGTCGATGACTTTTACGGTTCCATCATACGAAACTAGAATGTTCTGCGGGCTGATGTCACGGTGAACGATGTTCAGCGAAACGCCGGTGACTTTATCGCGAAAGCTATGAGCGTAATGAAGCCCGGCTGCGGCTTGTTCGATGATTGAAACCGCGAATTCAACGGGAAAACTTTGCTTCAGTTCTGCAAAACGCGCCAAGAACTGGCGAAGGTTTTTTCCGTCGACCAATTCCATGGCGATGTAAGGCTGATTTTCTTCTTCACCGAAATCATAAAGCTGCACGATATTGGGGTGATTGAACCCCATGGTGACTTTGATTTCGGATTTAAACATTTGGTAGAATTCACTTTGCCCGCCAAAGCCGGCTTGAATTCGCTTAATGACCAGGATTCGGCCCGCGCCTTCTGGACTTGCCAAACGTGCGCGATTGATTTCAGCCATGCCGCCCTGGGCGATATGGTCCAAAAGAAAGTAACGACCAAACTTTTTAAGAACTTCGGCGCCCATTAGCTAGCGCCCCCGTTTTTTAATTCATCCAAAAGCTTTGGGATGAAGCCACCAAAACCACCGTTGGAAAGAACCGCGACGACATCCCCTTTTCGACATGCCTTGGCTACTTGAACAACGCCGCCTTCGACGGTTTCCATCAAATGCGCGGGGACACCTTTTTTTGCGATGTCATCAACCAACTGATCGCTTGAAAACTGATCCGCTTCATTGATTTTGGTTTGATCATACGGCTTGGCGATAAAGACTTCGTTGGCTTCAAAAAACGCGTCGGCGTAATCCTTTTGAAAAACCTTGCGGCGCGAAGTCGCGCTTCGGGGTTCAAAGACCGAAATCATTCGGCGCCCAGGGTACTTCGTCTTTAGTGCCTTCAGTGTTTCGCGAACCGCAGTCGGGTGATGGGCAAAGTCATCGATGACCAGGACACCCTTCACTTCTCCGCGTTCTTCTTGGCGACGTTTGACGCCGCGAAACTTTCCCATTCCGTCGGCAATCGCCTGATCCGAAATCCCAAGCCCTTTGCAAACCAACCAAACGGCGATCGCGTTCAGTACGTTGTGAAGCCCGGGCAACTGGATCGAAAGATTTGCGACGACTTTTCCACCGGCGTCTTGGTCGCAGATTTCAAAACAGTTGAAAGCCACGCCCGATTTGTTTTCAGTCCAGATTTTTCCAGGAACGTAGCGAGCTCCGGTTTCCTTTTTTGCGCCATAGGTCGTGACCGGTACTTTCGCTCGCGGCAAAAGGCCTTTGATTTCTGCGAAATCCAAGCAGGCAATCAAACGTCCCCCTGGACGAATGCGATCCAAAAGGCCTTCGAAGGCTTTCAGAACATGTCCCATGGTTGGATAAATGTCGGCGTGATCGTATTCGACCGAAGTCAGAACCACGTCATCCGGAAGGTAATGATTGAACTTCGGAACCTTGTCCCAATAGGCCGTATCGTATTCGTCGCCTTCTAGGACAAAAACGTTTCCTTTTTCCAGGTTTGCCGCCTGAAAGCTATGCGGAAGATCGCTGGAAACACCGCCAATGAAGTAATTTGGATTCTTCCCGCACTGAACTAAAGTGAAGGCCAGCAGACTGGATGTCGTCGTTTTTCCGTGCGTACCCGACACGACCAGATTTCGGGTATTGGGAAGCATCAGATTTTCCATCGCTTCGGGAAGCGAAGTGTAGCGAATTTTGGCCGCGATCACGGCTTGAATTTCTGGGTTGCTTGGGCTGATCACGTTGCCGACCACCACCAAATCAGGTGTGGACGGAAGCTTGGAAAGATTGTCCGCGCTGTAACCCGAAATCAGGGTCACACCCGCTTGCTTCAAGACGTCGCTCATCGGCGGGTAAACGTTCTGGTCACTTCCAGTGACCTGGATTCCACTTCTTTTCAGAAAAGCGGCGAACGCTCCCATTAAGGTTCCGCAAACCCCAATGATATGAACGTGTTTCAAATCAGAAAGTTTCATTGCCAAGATTTGATTGTCACCCAGGATTTCGGCTTTGGCTAGATTTCTTGGGCTAACGCATCGTGGAAGTCGGGACGAAAAGCGCGGATCTTGTCATTGTCCCGCGTCGGATGAACGCGGTTGGAAAGCAGGGCGACCGCCAATCCGCTGTCGGGGTCGATCCAAAAAGAAGTCCCGGTAAATCCCAAGTGTCCGACACTTTGCCTAGAAAAATGACTTCCCAAAGACGGACGTGCGCCACTGGGCATGTCCCATCCCGGCGTTCGATGCGAATCAGCAGGTCCCCAGGGCGGAGTCACGGCCGCCCAGGCAATCCTTCGTGTCGATTCTGGAAGAAAGCCGGCCAAATGCTTCTGACCAAAGATCATTAAATCCCGAAGATCGGAAAAAACGCCGGCGTGGCCCGATACCCCACCCATCGACCAGCAGTTATCGTCATGGACTTGGCCTTGAAGTACAGCGCCGCGCCAAGGACATCTTTCGGTCGCGACATAGCGTGAAGGCGATTTTTCAGAACCGCCTGTTTCTTCGGCGGGGCCCGTGATGCGGCGGTAATGCGCGGTTTTGATTCCCATGGGTTCCCAAACCCATTCGCGTACTGCCTGATCCAACGGATGGCCGCAAACTTCTTCCAGGACGAACCCCAAGGTCATCATCGTCAGATCGGAATAGACGAACTTTTCACCTGGCTTCGTCACCAAGGGTTGGGCGAAAACCAGTTCACGCATCCACTTCTGACGCTGTTCAAACGAAACTTCCCAAAGGGGCTTTCCGGTCGCCGCGGCGTTCGCTTTCAAAGTTTCGTAAAACGAATTCCACCAAAGCTGCCCACTGCTATGCGCCGCCAGGTGCACGACTTGAACATCGGGATGGGGAAAATCTTCCAAAATACTGGAAACCGGGGTTTCCCAATCCAGCCAACCCTTTTCAACCATCACCGCAAGCAGGGTCGCCGTGCTGAAAACTTTTGAAACCGAAGCGATGTCAAAGGTGGAATCTAGCGCCAATTCTTGTGGGCTGGGTTCGACCCTGGCCTGACCTAAAACGAAAGCCTGGGCGGGTTCGTTGGGTTTTTTCGCATCAAAGAAGCCCGCGACAAATCCTGGCGCGACCCCTTCTGAAATTCCCCGCTTCAGCACTTCCCAGGTTTTTGGAAAGCGCTTGGGGGATGCCAGTTCCATTTGCATCTAGATGACGGCTCCTTCAGGAATCAGATTACCAGAAAGAAACCGATCCCGCGAAAAGGGCTGAAGATCCAGAGTCAGGTACTTCCCCTTCGCCATTTTTTCGGCCAAGCCTAAGCCCACCGAATAGCTGTGCATCACGCCATGCCCCGAAAAGGAATGGCAGTCGTACAGGCTTCCCGGCAAAATTCCGACACCTTGAACTTCGCCGATGATCGCCGAATGATCCGGAGAATTTTCGTAAAGCCCCGCCCACCCCGTCAAATGCTTCAATTTTTCAAAGCCCGAAGATCTTTCGTACAGTGCCGGCCAAATTTTTTCGGTGAAAAAATCTTCGCCTGGATATTGGAAGGAATAGCCTTCAGGGTCGTCCGGCGATGCGATACCCGCCATTCCGTTTGAAGCTTCAGGGTGAAAGTAAACGCCACTGGGATCCACCGTCATTCCATAGGGGCTTAGGTCAACGTCCCGGCTATCGAAAACGCAAACATGCCTGCGAACGGCAACCGATGGGCAATCGTATCCCAAAATCTTGGCCACCTGTTTGGCCCAGGCTCCGGCTGCGTTCACGACGCGTTTTGCGGTAAATTCCGTGATGGCGCCCACCTGGCCGATGGCCTGGTTGGGTGATGAAGTCAAAACTTCTTCTTTGAAAGCCCCGGAAAGGACTTTCGGAAAAGTGCGAAACTTCAACTTCCAGCCTTTAGAAGAAGCCTGATATTCGGCGCCCACCAGCTGGGTTCGATCCAAAAAGCGCACGCCTTTTTCGCGCGCACGCGCCCGGTAATAGTTCTTCAGCAAATTGGGATTGATCAGGCCGTCTTTCGGAGCAAAACAGGCTCCGACCAAGTCATCGGTCTTATCAATGAAAGGCGCTTTTTTTCGAAGCTGGCCTAAGTCCCAGTCCTGAACTTCCCAGCCTTCGGCCAATTGAACCTGCATGGCTTTTCTGAAGCCTTCTTGTGCGTCTTTGGAAACCAGCCAAAGATAGCCGCAATCGCGGTAGCCGAATTCTTCCCGGTGCTTGGAAAAAAAATCGATCGAAACTTTGGACGCCTGAATGTTCAGCGGTTGCTGAAAAGTGGCACGAACGCCGCCGGCGTTCAGTTCAGAAGAACTTAAAGTCCCTTCCAAATCAAAATCGATGACCGTGACTTCGGTGGATCCCAGCGCGGCCAAATGCCAGGCCAATGATGATCCCACCAGCCCTGCTCCGACGACCAAGGTTTCGGAATGGTCGGTGTTCAAGGGATCACCACATCATCTGAGAAAAGGATTCAGCAATCACCTTGGGCTGCCCCGATTCTTCTCCGACATAAAGAATTTTGGTTCCACGTGATCGATGCCCCACGCCACCGTTTTTCAGGGTTGATTTATAATTCTGGGTGAAGGTCACCATCGAATACTTGGGATGGCGATAGTAGTGAACTTCTTCAGGCCCCACCGAAATCGTCGCATAACGATCGATCAAACTGGCTTTGAACTTTTTGTATGCCGCCTTGTTCATTCCGTTGTTTGAAAAATCGGAATGATACTGCTTGATGTAGGCTTCGATGTCGCGGGATTCCCAAGCCGAAACCCAGGCATCGAAGAATTTCTTCAGCGGTTCATAAAGCCCTGGCTTCATGTATTCGTCCGTCAGTCCTGGCGTTTCAGGAAAAATTAGAATCGGGGTCAAACCCGGGCGAATGTAAGGTTCGATCTGTTTGATTTCTTCATTTTTCACAACCACACAACCTTCGCTGTCGTAATCCTGCTTTAAGCGCGTGGGTTCGTCTGTGGCGTGCAACATGATATCAAAACCCGTTCGACCCGCGATTGCGTCATAGGTGTTCGGATAATTGATATAAAATGCCATCGCGCCAAACTTGGGCTTGATCGAAGGCGGGTAAAGTTTTTGTTTGAAGGTGTAAATCCCTTCGGGCGTTTTCAAATCGCCTTCGTCTTCCTTGTCGCCCTTCACTTTGCCCAAGGTCGCATGAAAAACCTGAACGGGTTTGAATTCTCCCTGAACGTATTCGGCGATGGTCAATTGGTTGGTTTTCTTGTCGACCAAAATAGCGGTCTGCGCCTTCTTGGTCTTGCCGGAGGCCGAAACGTCCGCAGCGGTTAGGGCCGCTGTGGCGACCACGAAAAGCACGAAAAACGGGGCGCCAGTCAGCGCAAATGGGATTCGCATTTTCTACTTAGTCGCGTTCATTCGGAACTGCCAAACTCGGCCCAGGGCTTCGAAAACGATTCGACGGTTCATCTTGGATTTTCCGACTTTTCGGTCTTCGAAAACAATCGGAAATTCCGTCATGCGGTACTTCTTTCGGAAAGCTCGGTACTTCAGTTCAATTTGAAACGAATATCCGTCGGAACGCAACGTTTCCAAAGAAACGTTCTGCAGTACTTCACGACGCCACCCGTTAAAGCCCCCGGTAAAGTCCCGAATCCCTGCTCCTAAAATCAAACGGGAATAAAGGCTGCCCCCGCGACTCAAAATTCGACGACCCAGACCCCAATTCACAGTTCCTCCGCCGGGCACATAACGTGAACCGATGGCGACATCATGGGTTTCCAGACGCTTCAGCATTTCAGCCAAATATCTAGGGTGATGAGAAAAATCCGCGTCCATTTCAATCAACGCATCAAAGGGTTGACCGTCTTGGGCTTTCGCGTTCAGGCCCCATTTGAAGCCGTTCACATACGCGGTGCCCAGGCCCATCTTTTTTTCCCGATGCAGGACATGAAGCCTGGGATTGGACTTTTTCAGTTCGTCGACACGCTTGCCGGTTCCGTCAGGGGAACCGTCATCGACAATCAGCATTTCGACCGTTGAAGGCACGACCGCAAAGACTTCACCGATCAGTGAAGCGATGTTTTCGATTTCGTTATAGGTCGGAACGACGATCAGAAACCGCATCAAAATGGAATGTCGTCTTCGGTGAAGCTAGGCTCGGACAATGGCCCGCGCTGAGGCGAAGCTTGTCCAAAATTTTGATCGCCGCCGCTGAAACTTCCGTGGGCTGGAGCGCCGAAATCAGCGCCACCGGCGGATGGTCCGCCGAAGCTTTGTCCGGACGACTGACGGGGACCGGCTTCTGCGCCAGCACCTGCGCCGGCACCTAGGAACTGAATGGTCTGTGCTTGAACTTCGGTCGTGTACTTGGTCTGACCGTCTTTGTCTTGCCACTGGCGGGTTTGCAAACGTCCTTCGACGTAAGCTTGCCGACCTTTGCTCAAGTACTGCTGGCAAAGTTCCGCAAGCTTACCCCAAACGACCACACGGTGCCATTCGGTGCGCTCTTGCTTCTGGCCGCTTTTATCGGTCCAAGATTCATTGGTTGCGACACTAAAATTCGCTACCGCTGCCCCCGATGGCGTGTAACGAACTTCTGGGTTTTGGCCCAAACGACCGACTAGAATCACCTTATTGACTGACATCCCGTGGATTCCCCCTGCTAAAACTGATTCATGATTGAATTGACGTAAGCCTTAGCGTTACGCGCTTGGATCTGTCAAGTTTGCGTTACTTGGGCTGGTTTTTCCGCCGAGGGGGGCTGTGGAAGTGGCTCTTGGGCCGGCACTTCCACACCTAATTCTTCAAATTTCTGAGCCCAAAACCGGGCCACTTCGGCCTTGGCTTGGGGGACATTGGTCATGGCTAAAAAGGGGTCAAAACCGCAGTGCGGGCAGCGCGAATGGCGACGGATTCGCAGACGATAGGACACTTCAAAAAGCGTCCAAAATGGAACGAACGAAACCAATCCCTTCCAGCCAAACCAGTGGAAAGTTGCCAAAGTGAAGACCGCAGTCGTTAGCCCAATCCGAACCCAATGAATCGGTCGATTCAGATTCCAATCCAGTTTCAACTTCCGGGGAACTTCACAGATGGCGCAGTAGAAAGACCAGATCGGCCCTGTCTTGGGCTTTACCAACTGCTTCCAAATTTCGGGTTCGAGCCCCGGCTTTTCAGCGCTCATCCCTAAAACAGTAACATTCTTTTTTGCGTCAAACGACAGTCAGTAACTTGACGTGCTATATTCACAATCATGAATATCGTATCGACCCATCCTAGCCTACCCGTCCTGACGGGTTCCGGCGTGTTTCCGCAGGCTTGGAAGAACTGGGCGGATGACTGCATTCCGCAGTACGTGAAGGACGAATTTTCTCCGAAGGAAAGTTGGAAGGGAAAACCCTTCACCGAAGTCGATGCCCGGTTCTTTTTCAAAGGGGTTGAAGAACTTTCTATGCGATTCACGGAAGATCGTTCACGCGATATGCCGGGTTACTTTTCGCACGCAAAGTTTCGATCCAGTTACTTGTTGTACTTTCTTCCATTGCAGGCCGCTAAAGCCTTGGTCCTTTTGGCCCGCCACCACCAGGCTTGGCGCCGCATCCGTGAATCGGTCCGGGAAGCGGTGCCCGCCGCGGGCCGTAAGCTGGTGTTCTGGGACCTGGGTTCTGGCCCAGGAACTTTTTCGCAAGCCGCGCTGATGCACCTTTCAGAAATCTGGACGAAAGAAAAGCCATGGGCGGATTCCATCGAGCTTCACTGGTGGGACACGCAATCCAAGACAATGACCGACGGCCAAGTCCTGACCGAAAAACTTTTGGGGCTTCTGCCGATTCCAGAAGGCCACGCGCAGTTCGCCGGCGGAAGTCTTCCGGTTTGGAACTGGAAAGAAAAAGTTCGGGTGATTCGCCATCCCGATCCCTGGTGGAAAGCCATTCAAGATCCGTCAAAGCCTGATCTGATTTTGTGCGGCCACGTTCTGAATGAAGGAAGCCATGAAAGCGTTCGGCGAAGCCTGCCGGAAATTTTTTCGCGCGCAGGTGCCGGAGGAATCTTTCTGGTCGAGCCCGCCGATCGGCGGTCTTCCCAAATGGTGTCGCAAGTTCGCGCACTGATTTTGGAAGCGGCGGCAATGAACCACGAGGGTGCCGTTCCCGAAATCTTTGGTCCTTGTCTGCACGCAGGTGCGTGTCCTTTGATCGATGGCCGCGATTGGTGCCATTTTTCAGTGCCCTCGAAGATTCCGGGAAAGTGGTTTGCGTATCTTTCCAAGGGCCTAGGGTCGGAACGGGAATGGCTGAAGTTTTCTTATGTTTGGATCGGCGGGATTTCGACAGCAAAAGCACCCAAGGCGCCTTCGGTGCCAGGTGATGCAGACCTTCGTCGCGCCATCAGTGATCCGATGCAAAACACCGCAAGCGGTGGAATGCTTCTTTTGCTTTGCGAGCCCGAAAAACCCGCACGTGTTCCCACTTTTGTGAAGCGAACTTCGGCGCCCGGTGGTGCGCCGTCAGTCATGCGCGGTGATCTGGTTTCACTTTCGGGCCGCGTCGGACCGCCTAAGAAAGCTGGGGCAAAGTCATCAGGAAAGAAGCCCGGCTTTGCTGGGAAAAAGAAGAAGCGCTCGGGCTAGGCGGAACCACCGGACTGCAAAGCTGTCGGAAGTCCGTCGGATTTCGTTCCCGGGCGGATTGTCGCCGGATCAACACCATTTTTGATGATTTCTGCCGGCTCAACCCAGGTCACTTCTGACACATGCACAGCATCAAAGAATCATCATATAATCATTAAATTGGGCCGATAAGTACGTCAGTTGGGGGCCGTCCATGTCCATTCGTTTGGGAAGTCTTTTCCTTTGGGGTTTTGCGGGCTTAGTTTCAATCAGCAGTGCGTTGGGCGCACCCGTCGCCGGCGTCTTCACCTATCAGGGCCGGCTAACGGACCTGAGTGATGTGCCCGTCGTTGGATCGCAGGCCATGGAATTTGAAATCTATAACCCCGCCGGGACTTGCCTTCTTTACCGAGAAACACAAACGGTAACGACCGATTCAAATGGGGTATTTGCCGTCAGTATTGGTGGCGGAACTCGCGCTGCTCCGGACCCTGGTCTTCCCATTGCGTCAGTCTACCAAAACGCCGGCACGAACTTGGGTGGCTGTTACACCCCTGGATCCGGTGATATTCGAAATCTTCGAATCGTGGTGAACGGTACCACTTTGACCAACCAAGTTCTGGGTGCAGTTCCACAAGCACAGGCCGCAACCTATGCCGACACCGCAGCCACTGCGACTAACGCTACGAATGCGACCAATGCCACCAACGCAACCAACGCCACAAATGCAACGACCGCGACGAACCTTCAGGGTTACGTTCCTACGGACTTTCTGGGTTCCGGCCCTGGGCTAGTTGCTTCTGCAAATCTTGCGGCCAATTCAGTGGGCCTAACCAAGCTGGATAACGGAATCTGCGCGAACGGCGAAGTTTTAAAGAAAGTTGCCGGCGCTTGGGCGTGCGCTGTGGACAATAGCGGCAGCGGCGGATTGACTTCATTTAACGAAGTCGGCACCACGCCGCTGACGATTGGTGGAACCTTGACCGATCCTACCCTGACCATGACGGCAGCTTCGGCGGGGGTCGATGGATATTTAACGGGAACGGACTACAACACCTTTGCAGCAAAAGTTTCATCGGTCACAGCAGGCGACGGAACCATTACCATGGCAGGCACAGGAACAGCGCCGACCGTAAGGGTCGCGGCGGGCGGAATCACTGCGACCCAATTGGCCAGTAACATCGCGATTTCAACCACAGGAAACATTGCTACGACCGGTGCCGGAACCATTTCTAGCGCCGGCACAATCACCAGCGGCGGACTACTTACCGCATCCAGCGGCGCAAGCGTGACCGGCGGTCTTACCGTCACCAGCGGCGGATTCACCGTCGCGGGTTCCAGCAGCTTAAACGGAAATCTAACCATGGCCGCAGGGCGGATGGTGACACTGACGGGTGCGACTTCGGGAACCGCCACTTTGACGGTTCCTTCGATTATCGCCGCGCCCTACACTTTGACATTGCCCACAGATGACGGTTTGGTCGGCCAGGTCCTTACGACCGACGGAAACGGGCTACTGAGCTGGTCAACAGTCGCGGTCGGAGCAGGAATCACTTCGTTGGGCGGACAAACCGACGCGGTACAAGGCTTATCGACTTTAAACGATAACACGATCGCGGGACCGACCTGGGATTATAACTCGTCGACTCACCGCTTGAAGTACCCGATGGCCAGTGCGGTCGGTGTCAGTGCGGGCCTAATTTCAAAAGCAAACTACGACACGTTTAACAACGCGGCGACCACGGTTGGAAACGCGACTTCAAACGCAAACCCTTCCACTTTGATGATTCGCGACGCAACCGGACGGGTTCAGATCGCTGACCCGATTTCCGCTTCAGAAGCGGCTAGCAAGCAGTACGTCGATACCAACCTATCGACTTTGGGCGCTTCGAAACTAGGAACGGCACTGGCTTCCGCTAAAATTTTCGTGGGTAATGGCGGCGGAATCGCAACGGAACAAATCCTTTCGGGCGATGCGACTTTGAACAACTCGGGCGCTTTGACCCTGAACAATACGGGAATTACATCGGGGACCTATACGAAAATCACAATCGATACGAAAGGCCGCGCAACGGCTGGAACGACTTTGGTGGAAGCCGATATTCCGACTTTGACGACCGCAGGCAAGGTTGATGGCGCCGCAATCACGGGAACCATCGGCGGAGCCGCCGTTATCAACACCACCGGAAACATTTCTGGAAACATTTTAACGGCATCTGGAAACATCAACGCCAACAGTGGGATCATCGATACCTCCGGGGTCACTTTGAATATTCGCACTAGCGGAATGCAAAGAATGGCGGTCGGAAACTCGACCGTGACTCTTTCCGGATTGGGAATCACAACATCTGGATCAGGCGACCTAAAACTGAGCGCTGGCAGCACCGGACGCGTGGTTGTCGAAGACGTAAACGGATTTCGCATCGCAAATGACCCGACCAATTTCACGAATCTACTTCCGAACGCAGCAGGTGGCGGAATCACTTGGACGCTCCCGAATGCTCAAGGAAGTGCGGGACAGTTTCTTCAAAATGATGGAGCAGGAAACCTGAGCTGGGCGACCGCGTCCGGCGGCGGTTCGTCTGCAGGCACCCTGGGCACCGTTCAATTCAGCAACGGAAGCGGCGGATTCTCGGGCAACACCAGCCTTTTTTGGGACAACGGGATGGCTCGACTTGGACTGGGAACCAGCACTCCGACACAAAGTCTTCATGTTTCAACCGGAAATATTTTGGTGTCTGCGGGTTACGTGCAGGCGAATAACATAAACAACGGCACTGGCAATATTCTGTTGGGCAACCTGAGCAAACTTGCTGTCGGAAACAGCTCGGGAACAACTGCGGGGGTCAATATTGGACCGCTGGCCGGTTCAAGCAACACAATGAACGCGACGACCGCCGTGGGATACCAGGCAATGTCTGGTAACACGACCGGCGATCAAAACACCGCTATTGGCTATCAGTCGATGATGAACAACACCACCGCAAGCTGGAATACGGCCGTTGGATGGAATTCATTGTCATCCAACACTACGGGCACCAGCAACACTGCTGTCGGAAACGAAGCCCTAAGAAACACCACCACCAGTGGAAATACCGCAGTGGGTGACATGGCCTTAAGGGCGAACTCGGGCGGTGCATGGAATACGGGTGTGGGTAATCAAGTTCTATTGAACAACACCACCGGTAGCGACAACGTCGCCGTGGGTAACTTGGCTCAACGCTTTAACAACGGCGCCGCAAGTAACACCGCCGTTGGCAGCATGGCCCTTTACGCGAACATCAGCGGGTCAGCGAACACGGCGATTGGTAAATCAGCGCTTCATAACCTAAATTCCTGGGTCGGCAACGTCGCGATCGGATTCGAAGCAGGTAAGTATTCCGCAGGGGACTACAATACCTTTCTAGGCTTCCAGACCGGTAACCAAACCGCCAACATGACGGGATCTAGAAACACCTTAATTGGGCCCATCAACGGAACCAACCTGGGTGCGGGCAGCGACAACATCTTCTTGGGTTACAACACGGGGTTTTCGACCATTGGTGGATCCGACAACGTTTATATCGGTAACGAAGCCGGCGTAAGCAACGGCGGGTCGGGCAACGTCTTCATCGGGAGAAATGCAGGAAAAACAATGACCGGCGCCAGCAACACCTTGGTCATCGGAAACGAAAACTTCGGAATGACCCCGACCATCACGGGTGATCTTTCAAGCAAGAGAATTGGAATCAATCGGTCCATGGCCAACGCGACTTTGGATGTGGGCCCAGGGGGCTTTATCGTCAACCAAGTGCCTGGCGGATCGGTTAAGTCTTTTAGCCAACAGTTCATGTGTGAAGGAACTTCAGGAAACGTGACTCCGTTTACGATTTCTTGCGGACCTTCGACCGGAATGCACTACGTTTCGTGTTCTCCGCGAGGAAACAATACAGGCACTTACTATGTCGTGGGTGCGCGAGCTTCCGGAGGCACCATTCAGATTTGGACCAGCGCGGCCCCAATGAGTGGCGACTTCTTCGCGTGCGTCGTTTATCAGTAAAGGCTTGGTTAACGGCTGAACTGAAAGCGGTCCACAAACCGCGACGTGGGTGCGCGGACTTCTGAAGTTTGAAACGAAACTTCAACGACGTAGTCACCCGGCCCGGTCACCGAAGCGACTTCGATTTGCGTTCCCGCTGTGTTCTTTTGAAACCAACGGACCTTTAAGCCAGGTAGCTTCTGGGTTTCCACCCGACTGACCCCCGTGGCATCGGTTTTAACCCCGTCGATCAAACGAACCTGATCTAGGAAATTCTTCCACATGTTTTCTTGATCGACTGCGCAGAAGTAATCCTTCAGCATGTCCCGCATCAAGCAGCCATCATGGGTTGGACGATAGGCCGAAGGCTTGACCGGTCCCGCATAAGTCGAATAGGCGCCTACGCCGGTTCCAAAATCATAATTGCCTGGATAAGCGTAAAGAAGCGCAAACGCTAAAACGTTGTTTCCGTCATGAGCGTTTTCGCGAACTTCCATCGTATGTGGTCCCGGCGCCAAGGTTCGATCCAAGGCGACGACGTAAAATGAACGATCGTCAGTCGATACCCCAATCAATGGCATCGCCGTTCCGTCCACCAAGAACGAAACATCGCCCGGCGTTCCCCAACCCACACCGCTGACTTGTGCGCTAAGTCCATAAGCCCCGTGAACGGGATCAGCCGCTGGAAAATCAAAAGTTGCCAAAACGGATCCGCCCGACAGATTCTGCCAAACATAGTTTCCGCTTAAAAAAATAGATTCGTTGGTCCATTCAGGGGCCGATTTTTTTGCCGGATCGATCCAGTGTTTCCAAGCAGGTGCTGCGGGTTGATCCGTGGTGTTTGCGCCAAAGTATCCGCCGTTGTCGTATTCTTCGCCGACTTCACCAAAGTTATGTCCCAGTTCATGGCGAAGTACGATCAGACCACTTTCAACCGAACGCGTCGTGATCGCGTAACGTCCACCCAAGCCTCCGTAAAATTCGTCGTTCGCCAAAACAATCGGATAGTCGGTCTTTGGGGCCAGTGTCAGAGCATCTTCAATCGCCTGTTCATTTTCGGGATAGATCGCACGCTTGCTTCCCGCGGGAAATCGAGTCAGCCCAAACGCCGTGTTCTTTTTCGTCAGATCCGTAATGCCTGATTCCGTAGACGGAACAAAAACGGCGTATACGTTAAACAAAGGCAGGTAACTTGAAAAAGTTCTTCCTTTAAAAAGCCCATCCGTGATGCGCGCGGCATCCTGGAAAAAACGTTCACGTTCAGATTCAGTGTATCCATCCCCCGTGATGGTCAAACAAATGCGATTTGCTTCTGGGCCTTGAACCAGAATCGGGCGAAATTCGGAACCTGGAACGATCACCGGGGGTGCCGTACGGATGGGCGCAGGCCAAGTTCGATCGTGTACACCCAGCTGCATGGGCTTGGTCCAAATGGGCTGACTTCCTTCGATGATCCGATAAGGAAGCCTTTGGGATGGGGCGGCCTGAGCCCACGAAGCCAGACCCAAAACTGCGGCGACAATCACGACAAACGGCATAGAACCCGACTATCGGAGCGTCCTTCAGTGGTCAAGTTCGCAATGCAAAGCGGCGAATGGCCCGTATTCCATCCGTTCTCATCAACGCGATATAGACGCCGCCGGCAACCAAAAAGCCGATGAACCAGGCGTAATGATAAAGTCCGATCAAAAACGACCAGGCCCCATCTTTGGACAAAAGTCCGATTTCAGCGAAGAAACCCGGAACATTGGGCAAGATCCCAATGACCAAAGCTGCAACCGCGTCCCAGTTCAATCCTTTTTGGTACCAGTACTGGCCGCTTGAACGATACAGATCCGAAAGATCCAACTTTTTCTGACGAATCATAAAGTAGTCGGCGATCATGATCCCTCCGACAGGCCCCAAAAGGCTGGAATACGCGATCAACCACTTGAAGATGTATCCCTGCGGATCCGCGATCAGCTTCCACGGGAAAATCACGATTCCGATGAAGCCCGTGATGTAGCCGCCGATTCGGAAGCTGATTTTCTGAGGATTCAAATGCGCAAAGTCGTTTGCGGGGCTGACGATGTTGGCCGCGATGTTGGTTGCCAGCGTCGATAGCGCGATCGCAAGCATCGCAAAAGTTACAAGCCCTTTGGACGAAAAGCTTCCGGCCAAAACCACCGGATCCCAAATCGTTTTTCCAAAGACAATCGATGTCGCGCTGGTGACTGCGACACCGACAAAAGCGAAAAAGGTCATCGAAGGCGGAAGTCCAATGGACTGACCCAGGATCTGTGCGCGCTGCGAACTGGCGTAGCGGGTAAAATCCGGGATGTTCAACGACAAGGTCGCCCAGTATCCCACCATCCCCGTCAAAGCCGGGAAAAAATAGGCCCAGAATTCAGAACTGTTTTGAAACTTGGAAGGCTGAGCCAAAATCGGTCCTAGGCCCTGGCTTGCCGAAATCGCCCAGAACAAAAGTGCGGCTGCCGCAACCGGCAAGAAGATCGCCTTGAAAACCAGAAGCTTTCGAATGCTGTCGACGCCGTAATAAACGACCAACATATTCAGTGCCCAGAAAGCCAAGAAAGTGATCGCAGGCCCTGTTTCTAGTCCCCAAGAAGCCGGAAAGATCACGGGGAGCGTTCCGAAGCCGGGGAACCAAACCTTGATCATTTGGAAAATGGAATAACCGCCGATCCAGGTTTGAATCCCAAACCAACCGCAAGCAACAATGGCCCGAAGAATCGCTGGAATGTTTGCCCCGCGAATCCCGAAGCTTGCGCGCGCCAAAATCGGAAACGGAATCCCGTACTTCGCCCCGGCGTGTCCGTTCAAAACCATGGGTCCAAGAACGATCGTGTTGCCCAAGAAGATCGTCAAAATCGCTTGCCACCAATTCATTCCCCCTTCGATCAGGGAACTGGCCAACATGTAAGTCGGAATGCAAAGGCTCATGCTGATCCAAAGCGCTGCGAAATTCCACGTCGTCCACTTTCGGTTCTTTGCGCTTACGGCTGCTAGATCGTCGTTGGTTAAATTCATTTTGCGACCATTGGGTTATTGGGGTGTTTGGTCCAAGGCAGATACGGCTTGTTGTGCTTTTGCGGAACCATTTCGATGCAGTGAACCGGACAAACCAATGCGCAAAGGTTGCAACCCACGCATTCCTTGTCGATGACTTCGTACTTGGCCTTTTCGCCTTTGGCAGTTGCCTTCAAATGCGAAATCGCCTGGTGCGAAGTGTCTTCGCACGCGATGTAACAAAGTCCGCAGCTGATGCAGTCGTCTTGGCGAATCTTGGCAATCGTCTGGAAATTCAGATCCAGTTCGTTCCAATTTTTCACGTTCGGAACGGCCTTGCCCATGAAGTCTGAAAGCTTGCGATACCCCTTACTGTCCATCCAATTGGACAGGCCATCGGTCATGTCTTCGACGATCTTAAAACCATAATGCATGGCCGCCGTGCAAACTTGAACAGAACCGCAACCTAAGCTGATGAATTCAGCGGCGTCGCGCCAATTACCAATGCCCCCGATTCCTGAAATCGGAAGTCCGTGGGTTGCCGGATCGCGGGCGATTTCAGCAACCATGTTCAAGGCGATGGGTTTCACAGCCGGGCCGCAATAGCCGCCGTGGGTTCCCTTGCCTCCGACCACTGGGGTTGGGGACATTTGATCTAGGTCGATCGAAACGATCGAATTGATCGTGTTGATCAAAGACACACCGTCAGCGCCGCCGTTTTTAGCAGCACGCGCAGGCATGCGAACATCCGTGATGTTTGGGGTCAGCTTCACCAGAACTGGCATTCTGGTGTTCGCCTTGCACCAGCGCGTGACCATTTCGACGTACTCGGGAACTTGGCCCACGGCCGCGCCCATTCCGCGTTCGCTCATCCCGTGCGGACAACCGAAATTCAGTTCGATTCCGTCTGCACCGGTCTGTTCGACTTTCTTTAAAATCCTTTTCCAGCTTTCTTCTTCGCAAGGAACCATCAAGGAAACGATCAGTGCTCGGTCTGGCCACTTGCGCTTCACTTCCGTGATTTCTCGAAGATTCACATCCAGCGGACGATCCGTGATCAGTTCGATGTTGTTTAAGCCCATCAGGCGTTGCCCCGGAAGGTCCGTGCCGCCGTAACGTGAACTGACGTTCACGACATGCGGATCTTCACCCAAGGTTTTCCAAACCACCCCACCCCAGCCTGCTTTGAAAGCGCGTTCAACGTTGTACTGCTTGTCGGTGGGTGGCGCAGATGCCAACCAAAAGGGATTGGGCGACTTAATTCCAGCAATGACAGAAGTTAAATCAGCCACGTTTGCCCCCTTGCGATTTTGCAAGTTTTTGGTCGATGGCCATCGCGGCCAATTTTCCCTGCTGAACGGCCGTAACCGTCAGATCTTCACCCGGACCGACACAGTCGCCACCGGCAAAAATTCCCGCCATCTTCGTTTCAAACTGATCGTTCACGACGATTTTTCCGCCATCGACGTCCAATCCCGAAAATTCAAGTTTCTGTCCAATGGCCTTAAAGACCTGATCGGCTTTCAATGAAAAGAATTCGCCGATGCCCGAAAGCTTTCCGCCTGAAATCGCAGTGTATTCAAACTGAACTTCAGTGACGCCTTTGGAATCGCCTAGGATTCTCGACGGCTTTGCCCAGGTCTTCAGCACAACGCCGTTTTTCTGGGCCAGTTCCTGTTCATGATGGGTCGCGCTCATGTCTTCCTGACCGCGGCGATAAACCAAGGTCACGAATTCCGCACCTAGGCGCTTGATCTGAATGGCGATATCCACGGCCGTATTGCCGCCGCCAATCACAACGACGTTGCGCCCCACGGGGACCTTGGCTAGCGCACTGCCGCTTGGGTCTTTCGCTTGTGCTTGGCGAATTTCAGAAATCTTTGCCACGGCATCGATCACGCCCGGAAGATCTTCGCCTTCGATTCCCAGGCGATTGGTCGATCCTAGACCCAAACCCAAGAAAACGGCGTCATAGTCTTTTTTCAACCCATCCAACTGGATGTCTTGACCCAAACGCTTTCCCGTTTTGACTTCGATTCCGCCAATGGACAAAATGAAATCCAATTCCTTTTGCGCAAAATCATCTGTCATTTTGTACGGCGCCAATCCGTATTCGTTCAGACCGCCTGCTTTTTCGCGGGCTTCATAAACAGTGACCGAATGTCCCAGCATCGCCAAGCGATGCGCACACGACATACCGGCAGGCCCCGCACCGACGACCGCGACTTTCTTTCCGGTCGACTTTGCGCGCGTGAAAGGTTTTTCACCGGTCTTCTTGTTCTTTCCTTCGGAATCCAGCTGCTTAAAGAATTCGTCGGTTGCAAAGCGCTGAAGCGAACCGATCTGAACGGGTTTCTTTTCAGCATGTTCGCGAACACAGGCTTCTTGGCAAAGCGTTTCCACGGGACAAGCGCGGGAACAAGTTCCGCCCATGATGTTGGCCGACAGGATGTCTATCGCAGCGCCCTTAATATTGCCGTTATTGATCTTTCGGATGAAGCTAGGGATGTCGATCTGGGTTGGGCACGCTTGAATGCACGGAGCATCGTAGCAGTAATAGCAGCGGCTGGATTCCACCTGCGCCTGCATTTCCGTCAGCGGCATCACGTGATCACAGAACACGTCTTTGTACTGGGGCGCTTTCAGGCGCCCCCCGGAGATACTGGGTTGCATCAGTGACGTGCTCCCATTTCTTTTTCCAGATCCCGGAAAGATTCATCCATGACCTTCAGCATGAAGGCTACGTCTTCACGGTTGATCATCAATGGCGGAGCAATCCGAACCACGTTCCCCATCAAGCCGCCCTTGCCCAAAAGAAGTCCCTTGTCTTTGCAGATGTCCATAAAGCGAAGGCATTCTTCAACGGCGTGGGTCTTGGTTTTGTGGTCTTTCACCAATTCCATACCCAGTAGAAGCCCACGACCGCGAACGTCGCCGATCAAGGAATGGGTTTTCATCATTTCTTTCATTCCGTCCTTCAGAAGCTTGCCCATGGCCTTTGCGTTTTCGACCATCTTTTCTTCACGAATCACCTGGACGGTCATCGCTGCCTGCATCGTCTGGTAGGGATCGCCGCCAAAAGTGTTGAAGTACGCTTTGCCAGCCATCGTATCTGCGACTTCGGACTTCATGATCGCAGCGCCAATGGCCGCGCCATTTCCAAAGCCCTTGGCCATCGTGACGATATCGGCATCGATTCCCAGTTCCTTGGTCAGAAGGAAGTTTCCGCCGCAGCGTCCGGCGCCGGTTTGAACTTCGTCACTGATGTACTTGCCGCCGTAATTGTGAACGATCTTGGCCACGGCATCGAAGTATTCCTTAGGCGGATCAATGAATCCACCCACACCCATGACGGGTTCTGCGATGAAGCCTGCAATTTTTCCGTGGGTTGACGTTTGAATCGTCGTTTCAACGTTCTTTGCACATTCCAATGCGCAGCTGTCTGGCTTTTGACCAAAAGGACAGCGGTAGCAGTAAGGTTCCATGGCCGAAGTGACCGAAGCCACGGGCTGCGAACGAAAACGCCAAGAAGAATGCCCGCAGGCGGCTAACGTCCCAGAAGTTCCGCCATGGTAAGAATGACGAAGGTTCACGATCATCGTTTCACCCGTCGCCTGACGGGCTGCCATGAAAGCCAATTCGTTGGCTTCTGATCCGGAATTGGTGAAAGCCACGCGGTCGATCCCCTTTGGGGCTTCGTCCAAGATCGCTTCTGCCGCATCCATGATCTGATGGTTCAGATACAAAGTGCTGGTGTGCTGAATCATGTCGCGTTCCAGCAGCTCCTTCATTCCCTGTTTGATCTTGGGGTGATTGTGGCCTGCGGAAATGCAGACAATCCCGCCAATGGCGTCCAGGTACTTTTTCCCTTCATCATCCCAAATGAAAGCGCCTTGCGCCTTGACGGGATGCAAGGGCTTCTTGTGATAAAGACCTGCGTTTGGAAGAAAGTGTTTCTTTCGAAATGCGATGATTTCGTCGTTCGTTCGTTTGCTCATTTTAGATTTCCGTCAAGGTGCTGTAGGTTTCCGGGCGGCGATCGCGATAGAACTGCCAGGTGTCACGGACTTCGCGAACTTCGTCTAGGTTCAAATCGGCCACCAAAAGTTCGTCTTTGTCCTTGGATGCCTGCGCCAGAATTTTTCCGCGAGGGCTGACAAAGTAAGAAGAACCGTAGAATTCTCCGATGTTCCAAGGGGCTTCCGTACCGACACGATTGATCGCGCCGACGAAGTACCCGTTGGCCACGGCGTGCGCAGGCTGTTCGATTTCCCAAAGGTACTGCGAAAGTCCCGCAACCGTAGCTGATGGATTGAAAACGATTTCGGCGCCGTTTAACCCCAAAGCGCGCGCGCCTTCTGGAAAGTGGCGATCGTAGCAAATATAGACGCCGATCTTGCCAGCCATGGTGTCAAACACGGGGTACCCGCCATTGCCGGGTTTGAAGAAAAACTTTTCCCAAAAACCTGCGACCTGCGGGATGTGCTGCTTGCGGTACTTGCCCAAGTACTTTCCGTCAGCATCAATGACGGCTGCCGTGTTGTAATAAACGCCCGTCATGTGTTCTTCGTAAATCGGCACCACGATAACCATTCGGTGCTTTTTAGCCAGTTCGCACATCAGCTGAGTGGTTGGGCCTTCAGGGATTTTTTCCGCCAAGCCGTACCATTTCTTATCTTGCGAAGGGCAAAAGTAAGGGCCTGTGAAGACTTCCTGAAAGCAAAGGACTTGAACGCCCATCTTTGCCGCTTTTTCGATGTAAGGAAGGTGGGCTTCGATCATTCCTTTGCGATGTTCTTCGCAAGGGCGATCGGCGCCGACTTTGTTGGACAACTGAATGATTCCTGCTTTGATGATCCTAGACATACTGAATTCCCTTTCTTACGTAAGCCATTCGCCCCGCGGTTTGCGGGCGATGTATTTTCCAAATCCCTTTTGAATCGCGACTTTTCCGTCATCAATGGCAACCGTGCCCCGAAGCAAAACGGTGCGACACTTGCCCGTCACATCCCAGCCTTCATAAGCGTTGTAATCGCAATTCATGTGGCGGGTCTTTGCACGGATCGTGTGCTTTTTTAACGGATCGAAAATCACGATGTCGGCATCGCTACCGACTGCGATCGTTCCCTTTTTCGGAAACATCCCGAAAATTTTCGCTGGGGCCGTCGCAGTCACTTCCACGAACTTGTTTAGACTGATGCGGTTTTTAAGCACGCCTTCAGAAAACATCAGTTCCATCCGGTCTTCGACTCCGGGGGCTCCGTTAGGAATTTTTGAAAAATCGTTTTCGCCCATTCGCTTTTGATCCATGCAAAACGGGCAGTGATCGGTGGCGACGACTTCGACCAAGTTCTGATTGATGCCGGCCCAAAGGGCTTCCTGGTCTTTTTTCTTGCGAATCGGTGGCGACATCACGTACTTCGCCCCACCAAAATTTTTTTGTTCGTAAACCGAATCGTCCAAAAGCAAGTACTGCACGCAGGTTTCGACAAAAACCTTCTGATTTCGTTTTGTTCCTTCGCGAACGCGTTCCAAAGCTTCTTCGCAAGTCATGTGAACGATGTACAAAGGATGGCCACCGTAGTGGGCCAGGTCCATCACGCGCCCCGTGGCTTCAGCTTCCACAATCGGGGGCCTAGAAAGCGGGTGGTACTTGGGCGTCAGATTTCCCTTGGCGCGATTTTCGGCAATCAACGTGTCGACCAGATCGCCGTTTTCCGCGTGGGTAGTGACCAACGCTCCAAATTTCGACGTTTCATCCAAAAGTCCGATGATCTGACGATCGTCAATCATCAGTGCGCCTTTGTACGCCATGAAAGATTTAAAGCTGGTCACGCCTTGCTTCTGAACCAGGTCTTTGATTTCAGATCGGGTCTTTGGGTTGAAATCAGTCACAGCGACGTGAAAGGCGTAATCACCATAGACCTTGCCTTGGGCTTTTTCCTGCCAGGCATTGTACGCGGCATTCAGCGTATCGCCCTGCTTTTGAATGGCAAAATCGATGATGGTTGTGGTTCCGCCATGCAGTCCCGCCAATGTCCCCGTTTCAAAATCATCGCTGGCTTTCGTGCCCATGAAAGGAAGTTCCATGTGCGTGTGCGCATCGATTCCACCTGGGAAAAGATAGCAGCCCTTTGCGTCGATGGTTTGATCAGCCTTCATCGGCAAATCCGCGCCGATGGCTTTTACTTTTTCACCTTCGATATAGACGTCCGCTTTTTGAATATCCGACGCCGTAACGACAGTTCCGTTTTTAATTAAGATCGATGACATTCTTCGGGTCCTCGGGTTACCAAACGTTCGAATCCGACAGCCAACGTTCGGTCACGATTTTTTCGTCCGTGAAGAACTGAACCGAAGCCGCGCCGTGCGCCTTGATGTCGCCAAAGAAAGATTCCTTGGATCCGCCAAAGCTGAAGAACGACATCGGGGCAGGAACGCCGATGTTGATTCCGATCATGGCCGGAGCAATTTCATTGCAGAACTTGCGTGCAGCTGGGCCACTGGAAGTGAAAAGCGTCGTGGTGTTGGCCAGGGGTCCGGCGTTCACCCACGCAATCGCTTCATCAAAAGTCTTCACCTTGGCCAAAAGAACCACTGGACCAAAGATTTCTTCCTGCGCCACCCGCATTTTCGCAGTCACATCTGCGATCACGGTGGGCTTTAGGAAAAACCCCGGCATCTTTTCTACGCCTTTGCGGCCATCCAAAAGAATGCGTGCGCCTTCTTTTTCGGCCGATTCAATCAATCCAATGATTCGGTCCTTGGATGCTTGCGAAATCACCGGGCCCATTTGAACCCCGGGGTCCATTCCGTCACCGACTGAAATATCCGAAGCGGCAGGAACCATCTTCGCTTTCACGGTTTCGTAAGTTTCGTCGCCCACGCAGACCACGACCGAACCCGCCAGGCAGCGTTCACCGGCGCAGCCGATGATCGATTCCAAAGCGGTCGCAACCGACTTGTCCATCACTGCGTCTGGCAAAACGACCATGAAGTTCTTTGCGCCGCCCAGGGCCTGAACGCGTTTTCCATGCTTCGAACCGGTTTCGTAAACGTACTTGGCAACCGGGGTTGAACCGACGAAATTTAAGCCCTTAATGTCGGGGTGGGTGCAAAGCGCTTGAACGACTTCTTTTCCACCGTGAACCAAGTTCATCACGCCCTTAGGCAGACCGGTCTTTTCGATCAGGTCAAAAATCAGTTTCTGGGTCATCGGCACGCGTTCAGACGGTTTCAGCACATAGGTGTTTCCGGAAGCGATGGCGAAGGGCCAGAACCAGAAAGGAACCATGGCAGGGAAATTGAACGGAGCGATCCCGGCAAATACCCCCATCGGCTGGCGAATGGTCTTGCAGTCGATTCCACGCGCGATGTCTTCCGAAAATTCTCCTTTTTGAAAGGTCGGCATTCCCACTGCCGTGTCGATCATCTGAATTCCGCGCTTCACGCTGGCCTTGGCTTCGACAAAGGTCTTGCCGTGTTCGGTGGTCACGCATTTGGCCAGTTCGTCGACATTCGCTTCAAGCAGGGCCTTTAGTTTAAAAAGGTACTGAACGCGTTCGATGGCTGGAACGTTTTTCCAAGTCGTAAAAGCTGCCTTAGCCGCAGCCACTGCGCGGTTCACGTCTTCGCTGCTTCCCATCGGGCAGCTTGCGATTTCTTTGCCGTTAGCGGGGTTCACAATCGGAACCGAAGCTTTGGCCAGTGAAGAAACCCATTTCCCATCAATATAGTCCTGAAGCATGCGAGACCTCCTTGGTATCGGTCAGCCTTAAAATTCGAGCGGAATAAAAAGACTTAGCCGATTCCAGGGGCTGGGACAAAGCGAAATTTCAAAGGTTTTCTAAGCCGATGATGCGATAGGTCACCGAAAGGCCCAAAAGAAGCGACGAAAAGTGAAAGGACGAACTCTTTTCTAGCGAAAGCGTGCTGACTCGAAGCTGATATCCCAGCTTCTTTTCCGGTGGGTGACAGGTCGCTTGCAGATAAAGATGGGACCCTGCGACGCTAAGGGAAAATCCGTTCAAAAGCGGAGTCGCTCCGACGCGAAATTCAACAGGCCAACCTTGCGCTGGCGCCCACTGGGGCAATTCAACCCAGAACCAGGGATAGAAAAGCGGTTCATGTCCAAAAGTTCCGCTGGTCGATAGTGAACGGTACTGAATCCCCACCAGCACGGGACGATTCAAAACAGAAAAAGAATATCCCGCTGCACCTTCAAGCACCCCCACTGACCCTGGGGCGAAACGAAGTTCTGCGTGAATTTTTTTTAAGGAAGCCAAAACGGCGGCTTGAGGTTGAAAGCCAGAAAACTGGTCCAAACTGTCGCTGTAAGAATTTTGCAGCAGGCCAGCGGATGCGACGAATGCCAATCCACTGGGTTCGGACTTAGGACCTGTGGACGGATGTGCTGATGGAACTGAAGACGGGCTGGGTGAAGGTTCGGGTGAAGGCGATGGGCTGATTTCAGGAACAGGCCCGACGCTGATTTTTTCTGATTTCGTTTCACCTGTTGCGCCATCGACCAGTTTGAATTCAAGGTCTGCTTTTTTTCCAACTTCGATCTTGAACTTGCCTTCGGCGTCCATGGAAACAGGTTCGCCATCAACAATCAGCGTCGCCGACGCGTCCTTGGATTGACCTTCCAAAGATCGACCGTCTTTTGAAATCTTCAATTCCAGCTGAGAAAGGGGGGCATTCTGGCTTCGGATCACTTGACGCGTTTCCGAATCGTCACCGGCTGCCCAAGGTAGCGATAGAACGAAGAAAACGGTCAAAAAAAGTCCGGAATTTCGCAATTCCTTAACGATTAAAGAAAACCCCATTTATATCAAAAGGATAGCAGGTTTCTTACTAAAGAAAACCCCTTGTTGAACCTGACCAAAATGGTAGAATGTTAAAAGAAAGTTAAAGGGTGCTTTAATCTTTTCGAAAAGATTCTGGGGGAACAGTGCTTCGAATTCGGGATTTTCCGGTCACAAAAACGCTTGCTAGCTTGACCGCTTTGGTCAGCTTTGCTGCTTGCACCAGCGGCGGGGGCCCAGCCGTTCCCGTGGGCGGACTTCCAGGAACGAACCCAGCGACGGTGATTCCTACCCCGGCGACGCCGATCATTACAGTTCCAGCCACTAGCCCCGCGTTAAACAATCAAACCAGCCTGACCCTTTCGGGAACTTGTACTTCTAGCCTTACGGTTTTTCTTTCGGGCGACGACACCCAGAACGTGATCTGCGCTTCAGGAAGCTTCAGTTTCACGATCCCAGAATCAGTCGATGGAATTTACAACTATCAGTTGGTTGAAAAAAATTCTTTGGGCCAGACTTCGGCTGCGGCCACTCAGATTTGGAATCGCGACACAGCGGCACCTTCGACGCCAACCCTGACCGTTCCCGCTTCAAACCCCTTTGTTTCAGGCGACACGGTCCTAACGATTTCGGGCGCATGCGAAACCGGAGCCACCGTCAATCTTTCAGGCGATACCATCAGCACCCAAACTTGCACGGCAAGTGCTTACAGCTTCACTTCGACCAAGTCCGTCGATGCCACTTACAACTATTCAATCGCGCAAACGGATCCTGCCGGAAATACTTCTGGCGCTTTAGCGTTTCAGTGGACGCGAAACAGCGCAATTCCCCCTACCCCAGTGGTCACGACCCCATCGACGAACCCGTTTTACGGTTCAAGCGCCAATTTGACGATTGCAGGAACCTGCGTAAACGGAAACACCGTCAAACTTTCGGGCGACAGCACGCAGAACATGGTCTGCTCGGGCAGCGCGTTTAGTTTCAACGTCAATAAGCCAAGCGACGCGACCTACAATTTTTCAATCCTTCAGACGTCGGTGGCTTTGGTGGATTCGGCTTCGGCTACGCTTCAATGGACCAAAGATTCAGTGGCACCTGCGTTGGTCGTAGTGACGACCCCTGCAAGCAGTCCGATCAGTACCGCCCTGACCACGCAAGTGATTTCCGGAACCTGCGAAAACGGAGCAACGGTTGCCATCAGTGGTTCGATGACCGGTTCCCAAGTCTGCTCGGGTTCGGCGTTTAGCTTCACGGCATCGCCCGGTGCGGATGGAACATTCAATTACACTTTGAAGCAAACCGACCTGGCCCTGAATAATTCGGGGAACACCAACATTCAATGGACGCGCGACACTAGCATTCCGTCGACCCCAGTCATCACTTCGCCCGCATCAACGCCTTTCTATTCAAACGCGGGATCGGTGACGATTTCCGGAACCTGCTCCACAGGACTGAACGTCAAGCTTGCGGGCGCATCCACGCAAAACATGACCTGTTCAGGTGGCGCCTTTAGTTTCAACGTTCCTAAGGGAACCGACGGAACTTATGCGTTCTCGGTTTCACAGGTGAATGCTGTCTTGACGTCGTCGGCTGCTGCATCGATGGATTGGGTCCGCGATACCGTCACGCCTCCGGATCCGACTTTGACCATGCCAGGTTCCAACCCTTTTATTTCAGGCGGAAGTTCAGTCACCATCGGTGGAAATTGCCAAATCGGCGCAACTGTTTCCATCAGCGGCGATCTGGTTTCTTCAACCCCATGTTCGACGGGAACCTATTCGTTTGTTTCCAATCAATCGGTCGATGCAACTTACAGCTACACGATCTTGCAAACCGACCTGGCCGGAAACGCTTCCAGCGGATTTCTTTTCCAGTGGGCGCGCGACAACTCGCTTCCTCCGACCCCAGTTTTGACTTCGCCGTCTTCGAACCCTTATTACAGCCAAGGCGGTAGCCTGACGATTGCTGGAAGCTGCGTGGACGGAAATACCGTCTATGTCACGGGTGATTCGACACAAAACGCAGTCTGTGCGTCCAGTTCGTTTAGCTTCAACGTTTCTAAATCGGATGGCACTTACAACTTTTCGATTTACCAACAAAGCGCTTCTTTAATTGATTCGGGTTCGGTTGCTTTGACCTGGGTCCGCGATTCAGTCGCACCTTCACCGATCATTTTAACAACGCCTTCGTCATCGCCGTACCTTTCAGGAAACGCAACACTGGTCATGTCTGGAACCTGCGAAACCGGAGCAACCGTCAACTTGACCGGAAGTTCGACGCAAAACCAAATCTGCGTGGGATCCGCATTCAGTTTCAATTATTCGCCGGGCGCTGATGGAACCTATAACTTCACGCTGAAACAAACCGATTTGGCATCCAACCAGTCATCGGCAGTTGCGCTTCAATGGATTCGCGATTCGGCCGTTCCTTCAAGCCCCTTGGTCTTGGTTCCTTCTACAAATCCTTACTATTCAAGCGCGGGTTCCTTGACCATTTCAGGAAACTGCACAACGGGTTACACCGTCAGCCTAAGTGGTGCGGACACCCAGTCGATGACCTGTGCTTCCAGCGCCTTTAGTTTCAACGTCACAAAGTCCACCGACGCGACTTACAATTTTAATGTGATCCAAACGAATCCAGCCAATATGGCCGATTCCGCGCCAGCGGCTGTCAGCTGGATTCGCGACACCGTCATTCCTTCGTCCGTGGTCTTGGCTTCGACCAGTCCTTCCACGCAACCTTCTTCAACCCAGGCTCCAAAGATTCTGGGAACCGCAGACGCAGGCACGACAGTTCGCTTGTATTTGACCAATAATTGCTCGGGTGGAATTTCTGCAACCGGTTCGGCGGCAACCTTGGCTTCACCCGGAATTTCATTGACCGTTACGGCGCAAGCGACCAGTTCGATTTCATCTGATTCAGTCGACGCCGCCGGCAACGTTTCCGCTTGTTCAAACGTATTGACCTATCAGCATCGTTCCATTCAATTGATATCGGACATCCGATCAACCGCGGGTGACAGTTCAAGCCCAAGCAACATGATCGTGATGGGTGGTTCGACGATGTACTTCCGCGCCAACGACGGGATCCTGGGTGCAGAACTTTGGAAAACCGACGGATCGGTCGCAGGAACTGTCTTGGTCAAAGACATCAATCCATCCGGCGATTCCAACCCTGCGACGCCAGTCGCAGTCGGAAGTACTTTTTATTTCGCAGCCGATGACGGAACTAACGGCACGGAACTTTGGAAATCTGATGGAACCGCAGCCGGCACCGTCATGGTTGCCGACATCGCTTCGGGCGGAGCATCGTCCAGCCCGACTTTGCTGACCGTCGTTGGCACGAATGTCTTCTTTGTCGCAGATGATGGCGTCAACGGTGCTGAACTTTGGGTCACCGACGGCACCACGACCACGATGCTTGCAGATATCGGACCTGGATCGGCTTCAGGCACCGTGACACTTCTCACGGCGATGGGTGGAAATCTTTATTTTTCAGCCAATGATACCGTCAATGGGACCGAACTTTGGAAGTCCGACGGAACGCCTGGCGGCACGGCACTGCTGAAAGACATCAACCCAGGCGCAGGAAACGGCACGCCGACATCTTTGACCGCGATGGGTGGCGCTCTTTATTTTGCAGCCAACGAAGCAACCAATGGGACCGAACTATGGAAATCGGATGGAACCACGGGCGGTACGGCGATTCTTAAGAACATCCGGGCGGGTACTGCTAGTTCATCGCCCACCAATTTCGTCGTCATGAATGGAACAACACTTTTGTTTTCCGCAAACGATGGTACCGGCGCAGAACTTCATCAAACTGACGGAACCCTTGCCGGAACGGCATTGGTGAAGAATATCAACACAACCACCGGAACCGCGTCCAGCAGCCCAGCCAATATGCGCGACAGCGGGTCGGGCTTTATTTACTTCACGGCTAACGACGGCGTGAACGGGCTTGAACTTTGGAAGTCCGACGGAACCAGCGGTGGAACCACGCTGATCAAGGACCTGTATACGGGCGCAACCGGCATGACCGTTTCTGCAGCGACCGTCACCGTTCAAAATGGCAAGTACCTGTGGCGCTGCACGATTGATGCGACCGCTGGCGCCGAAACTTGCTACAGCGACGGAACTTCGGGCGGAACTTATCGTCTGATTGATTCCAATGCGGGCATTGGAAACGGAAACGGAACCAGCTTCACTTACTTAAATGGTTCGTACTTCTTTTCGGCCATGAATACGACCAAGGGTACGGAAATGTTTAAATCCGATGGAACGCCGGGCGGAACGGCCATACTGACGGACCTGAACGCACTTTCAAGTTCGGGCCTGGCTCAAATGGTTTGGCTGCCTACCGGAATCGCCGTTTTTTCAGCCAACGATGGCGTCAATGGCGCCGAACTTTGGAAGACCAACGGATCGGGCGCTGGCACGGCCAACGTAAAAGACATTAACCCAGGCGCTGGAATTGGATCCGGCATCACCAACATGACCGTATCCGGAAACTTCGGATTCTTTTCAGCCAACGACGGAACCAACGGTCAAGAACTTTGGGTCACCGACGGTAGCAACGGCGGAACCGTTCTTTTGAAGGACATCAATCCGGGTTCGCTGAATTCAAGCCCCGGAAACCTAAAAGACGTGAACGGTACGCTTTTCTTTAGCGCCGCCGACACCGGAAGCACGAACTGTTCGGGCGCGGCTTGCGGAACGGAACTTTGGAAATCCGATGGAACGATCGCAGGCACCGTCCTGGTCAAAGACATTCGCACAGGCGCCGGAAGCAGCAGTTCGCCATCGAACCTAGTGAACTTTGGCGGAACGCTTTTCTTTTCGGCTAGCGACGGCACGAATGGAACCGAACTTTGGAAGTCCGACGGAACTTCAGCTGGCACGGTCATGGTTTCAAATATCAATGCGGGAAGCGCCAATAGCTCTCCACAACAAATGATGGTCGTGGGGTCTACCCTTTACTTCAGCGCAGTCACTTCAGCTGCGGGTCGCGAACTGTGGAAGACCGATGGAACCGGCGGCGGTACCGTCTTGGTGAAGGACATTGAATCCGGAACAGGCAATTCTACCCCAACCAACATGACGGCTGTTGGATCAAACCTTTTCTTTACAGCAACGACCGTGGCCAGCGGAACTGAACTTTACGTTTCAGATGGAACTTCGGGCGGAACGGTCATGGTGAAGGAAATTCGTGCGGGTGCCGCTGGCTCAAGTCCAGGCAGCTTGGTCGCCATGGGCGGAAAACTTTATTTTTCAGCCAACGACGGTGTGAATGGCGCCGAACTTTGGACTTCCGACGGAACTTCTGCAGGCACCGTGATGGTGAAAAACATCCGAGCCGGTTCCGGATCCAGCAGTCCTTCTAATTTCCGCGTGATCGGCTCGATTCTTTACTTCCAAGCGAACAACGGCGTAAACGGCAACGAATTGTGGCGATCAGATGGAACCGCAGCCGGAACATTCATGGTTCAAGACATGAATCCAACAGGCAACGGATCACCCGGAAACATGACAGACGCCGGAGCAACCGGAACTTTGATCTTCTCAGTGAACAACGGAACCATCGGAACCGAGCTGTACATGTACTGATTTTCCAAACGCAAGTGGTGCCAAGCCGCTCCTAGTGCCGCTTTCCCCATGCAGATCGCGCGGCGGATCATTTTTTAACTCATTGATATTGGGTCTGTTTTTATAAAATCTCTCTTGGCATGCGACATGCTCCTTGGCGCCCTATCTATGCCCATGGATTTGCAGAAAGCGCACCGCCGTCGGAACCCTTCTTGGGTTCGCGAGGCCCTGATCTGGGTCTTGGGTTCCGCACTTTTATTTGCGGGACTTTGGGGGCTGATCCATTGGAATCTTGACGCTATGCCCCCAAAAAGCGGTGTCGTTTTGACGCCAAGCGATAACGGCCGGGAATCTTCAAAAGCATCGCAGTCTTCGCCGGTTCGCGAAACACAGTCCGAAAACTGATTTTAATTCAAAGGGTTAGAGCGTCCTTAGATCACCCAGGCACATCCTTGTCGAGCAGCTCTGGTTGCGGGTCTTCGGCTATTTTTCGGTGGCACTGAATCTGCATTCTTAGATTCTGTCCGCGGTCCTAGGGAAGTGTTGAAGCAGTACGTTTGTGATGGGGAAGGACCCGGAACCCGCAAAAACCCACCTTTCAATCCGCCTTCAGACTTCGGTCTGTCATTCGCCGGGTCCGCTGCAAAGCCGACCCGGCTTTTCTTTATAGCGGCCGTTCGCACTTAAAGTTCGATTACGGCTCCGTAAAAACCGTCACCATGGGGTTCATCCTGCGGAAAAAGCCACTTTTCATCGATCGGTTTCAGGCCCGCTTTTGCAAGTGCTCCGCTGGCTTCATCTTTCAAAATCGAGCAGACCGAGTAAATCAAAAGCCCACCGGGTTTCACCCAACCGCGCGCCTTTTTCAAAAGATCGACCTGAATGGCTGAAAGCTGACCCAGATCTTTTTCGGCCTTGTTCCAACGAATCTCGGGGTGGCGTCGAAGAATTCCGCTTCCCGTACAAGGCGCATCCACCCAAACTGCATCGAAATTTTCAAACTGACCTTTTCCGATATCCGCGCCTGAAACCCAACGCGCCGATCCTCCGGTGAACTTTTGAAGATTTTCTTGAAGTCGAATCGCGCGTTCACCATCGACGTCTGAAGAAAATACGGCCTTTCCCGCCCAGGCTAGCGCAATCGACTTTCCACCTGGGGCCGCACAAAGATCCAAGACTTGCGAAAGATTTCTTTTCTTTAAATGACCGCTGACCCAGTCGACCAAGGTTTGACTGGAAATGTCTTGAACATACGCTTGCCCCGCTTCTAGGTCTTTACGGGCCTGATCCAACGATTCCATTTTCTGGGCTTTTCCGTCCGCGCGATTTCGAATCCAAAGCGTGGGTCTTTCCAAAGATGCCACCGCGTAGGACTGCGCCCGCTGCACGCCGTGATCCGCTACGATTCTTTTCCACATCCATTCAGGAAGGCTGGCCCAGGCCGCTTGTTGATTGGGCGTTTTGTCTGGAAAAGGCAATTCACGCCAATCGACTGCATGGTCACTTAAGCGACGAAGAACCGCGTTCACAAACTTTGATGGGAACGCCCCTTCTTTTTCTCGAACCAAGTCGACCGATTCTGAAACGATGGCGGCGTTTTTGGCGTTACCTTGCACGATCAGTTGATAGGCTGCCAGTTGAAGCACCCGACGAATCCATCCCGTGGGCTTTTTCTTCAGCGACTGTTGATCGATCGCAAAATCCAAACGCCCGCGCCATCGAAGCGCGCCCGAACAGATTTCCAAAATCCACGCGCGATTTGAAATGACATCGGGCTTGGCACGATCCAAAACCCTTTCGATGGCTTCATCCAGGCCGATCTGTTCGGACTGACAAAGCTGAAGGACTTTCGTGGCTTCGAAGCGCGGAAAGCTGGGGCCCGTTCGCCCAGCCTTCACCGGCCTTATAGGCTTCCGGTCCACAGCCAGTAGATTCCTGGTGCGCGGCCCAAGACCTTGTTTTCGACCTTCAGCCAACTTTTGGCCAAGGATTCAAGGGTCGATTCAGATTCTGCGTCTTCGTCGTTCTGCGGATCCTGCATGATCGCATCCAAGAAGCGGTTCCGATTCTTTTCTGGATAAATGATGTGGGGCTTGCCTTTGATCTTGGCTAGCTTTGCCGCTTCGTCGATCGCATCTTGAAGCGTGCCCAATTCATCGACCAACTTATTGGCCTTTGCCTGGGATCCTGAAAAAATTCGGCCATCGGCGATCTTCGTCACTGCATCCATGGAAAGCTTCCGGCCTTCAGCAACCGCTTTCTTGAACTGCCCCAGAACATCGTCGATCATACCCTGTAAAAGCGCACGTTCTTCAGGTTCCATCGTTCGATAGTCCGCGCCAGCGTCTTTGAATCTTCCGGTCTTCAGGCTGAAACGCTTCACCTTGGCCCATTCGTAAAGCTTTTCCAGGTTCGCAAATTCCATGATCACGCCAATGGACCCGGTGATCGTTCCCGGATTGGCGAAAACTTTTTGTGCTCCCATGGCGATATAGTATCCGCCGCTTGCGGCTACAGAACTCATTGATGCTACGACAGGCTTTTTCGCTTTCTTCAGCGCTTCGTAAATTTCTTGTGACGGAGCAACCGAGCCTCCTGGCGAATTAATTCGAACCACAATCGCTTTCACTTCGGAATCTTCATTGAACTTGTCAAAGCGCTTCAGCGCCTTCTTTGAATCCATGATCACACCGTTGATTTCAAAGATGCCGATGCTTCCGCCGCTGAAAAGCCCAGCCTTAGAAGACCCCGAAGAGGATCCGCCTTTTGAAAAGAAGACCGTGGCCGTCGTCACTGCAAAAAGAACGAAGAAGACCAAAGACAAGACCAAGATGATGATCAAAGGGTTCGAAGATTTCTTTTGGGTTTCCATAGGTTTACCAGTCTATCAGTCTTCCAATCCCCATAAACTGGATTCTGAATGACAAAAAAATGACATCCGAAACAAATTCAAAATACCCCGAAAATATTCCGATTAGTCCAGGGATGAAGACCGCTTTGCGACACGTCATTTGGGTCCTGGCCCTAAGCCTGGGGACTGCCGAGGGAAAAGTGGACAAAAAATCTGGCGAAGCCTGCGAATACCCGAAATCCGAAAGCGAATTGAAGAAGCTTTTATCGCCCGAGCAGTACCGGATCATTCGTGAAAGCGGAACGGAACGCCCGTTCCAAAATGCGTTCTGGAACAATCACGAACCGGGAATCTATGTCGACGCCGTTTCCGAAGTCGCTTTGTTTTCGTCGACCGATAAATTTGATTCAGGATCGGGCTGGCCGTCTTTCACCAAACCCATCGACGAAGACCGCGTGGTTGAAAAGAAGGATACTTCCCACGGGATGGAGCGCGTCGAAGTTCGAAGTTCAGAAGCCGATTCGCACCTAGGGCACGTCTTTAACGACGGCCCTGGCCCCAACGGACTTCGCTACTGCATCAATTCAGGATCTCTGAAATTCATTCCGGCGACCCAGCTGAAAGGCACGAAATACGAAAAGTATCTGAAACTGTTTAAAGCCAAAGACCTGGCTAAGGGAAAAAAATGAGCGACAAAAAGAACGTCCCCGCCGCCGAGGTCATCGACACTTTGATCGAAGGAAATGCCCGCTTCATCACCGGGCTTCGTTCGGTCGAAAACTTTCTTGCCAAACTGAAAATGAAGAAACTTGCGACAGAAGGCCAGTTTCCTTTTTGCACGCTGATCACCTGTTCCGATTCGCGAATTCCGATCGAGCAGATTTTTGACCGCGGCATGGGCGACCTTTTTGTGATTCGAACCTTTGGAAACGTGATTGACCCAAGCGTTGTCGCCAGTGCGGAGTATGCTTCGCTTCACTTCCAAAATGAAATTATCGTGATCATGGGACACACCCGTTCGGGTGCTGTGCGCACAACCTTAGAAAACGAACTTTCGGACCAACTGGGCCTTTGTCCTAGCCTTCGCTCGACGACCGAAAAAATTCGGCCCGCATTGAATCGAACTCGTGCACGCCTGAAAGACTTTCAGCCCGTAAAACGCGACCCTAAAGACCCAGCGTCGCTAGAACGCTGGGAAAAGCATTTCCAGGGCACCGTGCAGGAAAACATTCGGGGCAGCGCCCGGCAACTTCTGGAATTAAGCCGCATTTTGCAAGAACGCGTCGAAAAAAAGAACCTTTTCATCGTTCCGGCCCTTTATGAAATCGATTCAGGCGAAGTGATCTTTGAACTTCCAGCTGCACTGCTTAGCCAAATCGATCCAAAAGTCGTGACACTAAAGGCATCCAAAACCGCCAAAGCGGCTGAAGAAATTCTGAATCGCAGCGTCGAGGCGTCTCAAGAAACGAAGTCTTCGGGCGGGACGACCTGATATGAAAAAGAAAACTGCAGCTAAACCCACCGAAAGCCCCAATTCAAAAGAAGCGATACAAATGCTGATTGAAGGCAATGAACGCTTTGCCGCCGGTGTACGAAGCGTTGAAGCGTTTGCATCCAGTCTTCGGCTGAAGGATCTGGCCGAACAAGGGCAGAAACCTTTTGCGGCGATTCTGACTTGTTCTGATTCACGCGCGCCGATTGAAACGCTTTTTGACCGAGGACTAGGGGATCTTTTCGTGTCTCGGGTCGCAGGAAACACGCTTTCAGACATCTTTATGGCCGGGATCGAGTATTCGGTTCATTACTTCCAAGTTCCGCTGGTGGTCGTCATGGGTCACACGATGTGTGGCGCGATCGCAGCGACTTTTGACAAGATGATCACGCCAGAAATGGCGCTTCCTTCACCCAATCTGGAATCCTTGGTCATTCGACTTTTGCCTGAAAACATGAAAATGCGTGAAAAAATGGCGAAGACCTTTAAACAGAAAAAGGATGCTGCCAAGAAGGCCCTGCTTTTGGAACTGAACTGGAACAACATCCGCCAAAACGTCTCGCGCATCCAAACCCAAAGCCCAATCGTCGCTGAACGCATTCGCGAAGGCCGGCTTCAAGTCGTCGGCGCACTTTACGATATTGAATCTGGCCGGGTCGTGTTCGACCTTCCAGCAAAGTCGGCAAAAGCCAAAAAAGCGGCCTAGTCTTCAGCTTAAAAAAAAAGCCCTCTGTGCCGAACCGGCACAGAGGGCTGAAAGTTTATGGCCTTCGCCCAAGGCTTAACCGCCGTCGTCTTCACCCGGAGGCGCTTCGACGTTTTCGTCAGCACCTTCTTCGAAGTGGCGGTCACATGAAGCAGGTTGACGCTTGGCCCGAGACGTCGCCGTTGCAGCTGTGACGACTTCGAAATCCGGTGCCACCGAAGCAAAGCTTCCGTCTGCGCCAATCGAACTCAAGAAAGCGGCAATTTCCTGTCCACCTTGGCGAGCACCTGCCGTCTTCATCGCCCGCTTGATGGCAGCAATGGATTTCTTCACTTCAGGCGTCGGGACAAACTTCTGCTTGGTGACCCAAGCAGGCGCAACCAGTCCGCGAACAGCGCCTTTGGCTTTTCCCTTTGCATCCACCACTTGATCGCCCCCACGGCCTTCCCAAGGACGAAATACGTTAGACCAGAAAGTCAGATGCGCCCGTGGAATGTCGACCATCTTCGCGGTCACACGTTTTCCAGCGGCTTTTCCCGCCTCGACAATTCCAGATTCTGGATTCATGCCGGTGCGAGCGATTGAAATGACTTTCTTATCCGTGACTCCCAACTTGGCCAAAATGCGTTCCATTTCAACTTTAGCAATCGGACCATCGGTAAAGATGGTCTCAATGCCCGTGTTCTTTAAAGCTTCTTTGATCGCGGCTTCACGGTACTTTTCCGTATTCTTGCGGGTCACTTCCCACTCGGCTGCGGTCGCTCCGTCCATACCCACCGGAACCGTCTTCAAGACCAAGTAATCGTCTCCGTAGCCCAGATCCTTCATCAATCCGTTCAGATACTGACCCCGAGTTCCCGTCAAAGCACGTGAAGTCGTCCAGTCATCTAATCCATGCGGATCTGCCAAGATCAGCACTTTCGCGGTTTCAAAGCTTCCACGATGGATTCCGAAAAATCCGGTACCTTCATGGGTCTTTACATTCAAGGCATCGATCCCATTGGCTTCAAAGGTCATGCCTGGCTTTGGTGCAAAGATCTTTGAGCGATCCAGGCTATTCATGATCGCCTTGGCAATGTCGGCACCCGGTCCTCGATCAAAAATCATCGGATCGCGATTTTCGAAAAAGGTGCTTAACCAATTTCCCGCAGCCCCGGTGGCTTCTGAAGGCTTGCTAGCCTTGATCGCTTCAACTTGTTCTTTCGAAAAGCTGACCTTGTCACGCGTGCCTGCAACGATAACGTCAGCGCCCATTCGGCTTGCATCGGCTCGCGAAACACGTCGATCGTCCGGCGCCCCGAATTCAAAGTACCCGGGCCGAATGTCCGCCCGACCGTAAACATAGTCTTTTCCCTCGTCCCAAAGATTTCGGCGCAATTTTCCTTGATCATCCAAATCCGGGACAACCTTCCAACCGGTGCGCTTCAACTGTTCCAAAGGTTCGAACGACTTGCGAAGCGCCTTAGACGCATCCGCCGGCTTCATTTTTGAAAGAGAGCTTGGGTGCGCAGAAACCGCAAACGCGATATCGTCTCGAATCACCGTTCCATCCGAAAGCTTCAGGCCCTTCAAAGAAACTGTCTTTTTGCCGTTGATTTCGACTTTGGAAAGATCATACCCGCCCAACTGGGCAGGATTGACAATGCCGCTTCCGTTGATGCCCTTGCCTGAAAAAACCATCAGATTCAAAACTTCCTTCGGCCTTTTGGTCAAAAGTTCGTTTGCAGCTGTTTGATCGGCTGGCTTTGAGTAATCCATCTTTCTTTTCAAAAGAACCGAATAGATGTCACGACCCTTCTTGTCGACGGGAACGGGAAATTCGTTGTTTCCGCCAGCGTACATCAGCTGGGTTTCAGGAACGCGAACCCCTTTCAAGCGTTCTTCGGTAAAGCGGGTTCCGACTTTGGCTCCTCGTGCGATCAAAAACTCGGCAAACGCGTCGCGAGCTGCGCCGCCGAAAACGACCATCATCTGAAGCGATGAAGGATTGTTTTTGATCATCCATTCCCAAAACTGTTCACGTCGTACGCGAATTTCGCTTTGCTCGCTGTTGGAAAGCATCCAAAGCTGGTTATCGACAAACGAAGTGGTTTTGATCGTTCCGCCTTCGACGTAAGGATGCGTGAACGACCCATACTGACCTTTAATCGTTGAAAGGTACGCGTTGGTCGTCGAAACGCCTTGGTCGACGCCGAAAAAGTTTCCGATACTTTGAACCCTTGCGCCGAAACCCGACGTTCCTGGCTGCTTGGCAGCTTCCGCGATGTGGGTGGCGTCCTGACCAATGAAAAGCATCTTCACCGCGTCTTTTTCGTAATAGGTCCGGGTCATCATCAAACCGAAAATGAAACGAAACTTTTGCGAATCCATCAATTCGTAAGACATCGTTCCATAGCTCGGAAGACTTGCGGCGATTTCAATGAGCTCGCGGCCTTCTTTCGTCTGGGGATCAGGGCCCATATTGTATTCCCAATTTTCAGAACCCGGCGCCCAAGGGCTTCCACCGCCTGCCCAGGCAACTGGCGAAAGAACCAAAGACAGAGCCAAAACAGACGACAGAACACGCGAGAAAATTTTATTCATATTCAATTACTATTCGGTACGAACGGCCAAATTTGAAGCGTATTCTGCGCGTCAATTTTTAGACTTTGGTTAGGCAGTTCGAGCTTCCAGAAAGGAATCCCGAAGATCGGCGGCGTAATCCGCTTCGGCGTGAAAATCGAAAATCGATTCCTTGAGCAACGCGATCAGACGATCGGTTTCTTGAAGGAAGGCCGTGTTTTCAGAATGTTTTTCACTGACGCGTTTGAGCCAAACTTGAACACAGTCATAACGGTCTTCTTGAGAAAGCTGCGTAAAGAAGTGAAGCAGGCTTGCTAAGGGCATTCCGGATTGGTCGAATTCCCGAATCATTTCATAGAAAATTTCAAAACCGCGCGTTTCGCCCATCGAAGCATAGGCCCAAGCCAGCATTCGGCGTGTGGGGATGGATCTTTCTTTCGGCAATTTTTCGACGCCTTTTTCCAACTGCTTTAAACGATCCAAAAATCCAAAATCCTTCAGCTTGCCCACAACATAGATGATCGAAAGAATCATGGGATCGTTCGCTAAATCGCGCATTCCCGTTTCCAAGGCGCGGTTCATTTCGATTTCAAAGAACTTTCGTTCGCTTTTGATGCGCCCCAATCCCATCAACGCGTTCGCTCGCACCCGGGGTACCGGGCTTTCTAAAAACCCAGTAAAAACCGACGCCAGCTTCGGATCGTTGAACTGAGCCAGGGCTTCTAGCGCATTCGCCACGACCCTTGGATCTTCGTCATTCAGACCCACCATCAGCACCGGAATCGCTTTGCGCCCAAAAAAAGCAGAAACCCAACTGGCGGCGTTCAGTCGGACGTTCAAACTTTTGACGCTTTTTCCGCTTAAGCAGACATCCAAAACAAAGCGAAGCCCGTAAAAGGACTGGGACGATCCCAACGCATCAATTACCGCGACTTGGATTTCTTCTTTGTCCGACTGAAATTCCTTCATCAGGACATGAGGGGCTTCTTTTTCATCCGAGTAACCCAGCCCTAGAATAATGGTTTTTCGTAAAAGCTTTTTTGGGTTCGAAGCCAGCGCTTCGCTCATCCAGGTCGAAAAACCCTTGGGGCGCAGGTAAGAAAGTCCGGTGGCGCTAAGAATCGCGGCGACTTTCTGCCCTTTGATGTTTTGGCGAAAGAAAGAAACCAATTCCGCGCGCGAAGCATAGACCAACGCACCCAGAATAATCGCGGAAAGAATCGCGATTTCGGGCGCGATCGACAAAACAAAGTTGCGCCCCACGATCCACTCGACACCGGAAAGCCCCATGAACAAAAGACCCGATACTGAAAGCACCATGACGTGGTGGCGGAAGCGAAGCCTGGCTCGCTGTGGACCGACGAAGAAACTTAAAAGCAAAACGACACTTGGAAAATAAAATCCCCTTTCGATCATCCGATAGGCCGAACCAAACGCCAGGTACGAAGTCAGACTCGAAATCGGCGCCGCTACCAGCGCCAGCTGTGCCAGAAGAAGAAGAACCGCTGAAATCACGATCATTCGAAGCGGCGAAACCCGAAAGCGAAGGGAAAAGACGCTGATCAACCAGGCGACGATGACCGTGATGAATCCGCCTACCAGGTAAAGCTGTAAAATAGCGTCAAAGATCGGGTCGGTGCTTCCGGGCCCCGAGGGAATTCCCGATAGTCCTGCGCCAGCCAAGGTCTTGATTGCCGAACGAACTTGGAAATCCTGAAACTGGCGAAAAATTCCAATAGCCAGCCCCATCCCCAGAAGGACTTGCATCAGCCGCTTTGGGATCGCGATCAATTGGCTTTGATCAATCCCGCGCTTGGAAAACCGAACCTCGATGACTTTTCTTGGGCCAAAACGAAACCGGGTCAGTGCGACCGCTACGACCACGAAACTAGTCGCAATCAAAGCCACGTGAAACGGCGGCTTATGTTCAATGTCGGTTAGAAAAATCCAGCCCACTGCGCCGATCGAACCCAGTTCGTGGGCGATGATCAGGCTGTAGTAAAACGCGCCGACGGATGCCGGGTTTACGTGACGATTCGCCAGTTCGATCAGCGAAAGACGGCTGGTTTCAGACATCAAAACGGAAAGAAAGAACCAGATTCCCATGACCGCCACCTGGGGCAATCCGATCTGAATTCCCAGGAAAAATAGCGCCAAGCTGTATCCGGCAAGCCAGCCCACCGAAAGATAGGTGGAATACTTCACCTTTTGGGACGGAGGATTCAAGATCCGCGGCATGAAATAGCAAAACAGAAAAGACGCTAGGATCGAAACTGTTGTTGAAATTCGCGGAGACGCGACTTCCAGAAACCTGACCTGTGAAACGATCGAAGCCAGATTCAGCGCCAGGCCATTCAAAATTGCGATCAAGAAAATTCCTGTGCGGGGATCCCTAAAGAAGCTATTCATGGCGAACCCTTCTGGTTCATCCACTTCTTTCTTTCGGCGGCCGACATTTTTTCGATGGAATACCGAAGCATGGTCCGCGGCATGACCGCCGCGTGGGCCTTCAAGAATCGGCGAAGTCCCAAAAGATCTTTTTTCCCCGCTTCGCGAAGCATCCAGCCCGAAGCCTTGTGGATCAAATCTTGTTCATCTTTCAAAAGATCAGCGGCAATCACCCAAACCGGTTCTGTTTTCCCACGGCGAATCCAAGCAAAAGTCGAAAGCATCGCCACACGTCTGATCCAAAGATTGGAAGACTTCGCCCAAAGGCGAAGCGACTTCAGCGGATCCGCGACATGATCCAACAGGTACGGCCCGACCACTAAAGGCGTCGACACATCCACAAGATCCCAATTGTTGATCTGCCCCTTTCGGGTCGCCGCAAGATAAGCCGTGTAGATTCGTTTCTTTTGGGCCAAGTCCGCCTTCGGGTACTGAAAAGTCCAAATCACCAGCCCCAAAAAGCGGTCTTCATGAATCGGGGATTTTAAAAGTTTCAAGACTTCGGCGTGTGGAAGCCCCCTGAATTCGCGAGCCACGCGGCGGGAATTCGGAACCTTCACGCCGATGAACTGATCGCCATAGCCGTACTGGCCCGGCCCCGTCTTGAAGAACCGAAGAAGAATCGGAACATTGCTGGGTTCTGCGTATTTCCGTAGTGTGGCTTTTGCTTCAATCGCGGTCATAGATGACAAGAATGATTCTCTTCTCTAACGATAAGCTGAAAAGAACCGTAACGGCTAGCAGGGTTTTCAACCGAGCGATTCCGCCACATGATGAATTCCATGAAGAAATGGGTTCATCGAGTTCCGTTCTTGACGCTGCTTTTCATAGTCTTCGCTGGGGCAAAGCCTTCGTCAAAAGGAAAGTCTTACGATTTGGAACCGGAGGATGCTGGCCATGCTGAACTTTTTCTCAGACCTTTGAAACTGATCCCTTCAGGTTCCGGAACTTTGGGCTGTCGAAACGGTTTCTGCGGATTCAATTTCGATTTTGTACGCCCGGTCAATCGCCCTTACCACCTGATGAACTTAAAAAAGATCCCCAAGCAGATCTACACCGACTTCAGTCTAGATCCAGACTCCAAAGAAATGATGACGGGCCAGATTTCCTGCTCACCCCCAGCCGAAAAGAAACCGGCGAGCTGTACTTTGACTGTCTACGAAAAATACACTCCGCCAGAAGAATAAAAAAAAGGGCCGCATCCCATCGGGGTGCAGCCCTTTTTAATTTTCAGCCCTTAAAGACTATTCGTCTTTATTATCCGAACCTGGCTTCAAAGCGGCCTTAAGCTTGTCGCCCAAGATGTCGCCCATCGAAGTTTTCTTCGATTTTTCGCCGACGTAGGTTTGGTAATTGGCGCGTTCTTCCGAACGGCCCAATTGCTTGATCGACAATCCGATGCGGCGTTCCTTCGGTTCAATCGAAAGAACTTCAGCGCGGACTTTGTCGCCTACTTTTAGGATGTCCGAAGGCTTCTCGATCCGATGATCAGCGATTTCGCTGACGTAAATCAGACCTTCCACGCCTTCTTCGATTTCCACGAAAGCGCCGAAGTCGGTCAATTTCGTCACAGTGCCGTCGACGCCTTGGCCGACTTTGTAACGGGTCTTGATCGATTCCCAAGGATCGCGCTCGAGCTGCTTGATGCCCAAGCTGAATTTTTCAGCTTGTTTATCGATGCCCAAGACGATGGCCTTGATCTTGTCGCCTTTGTTGAATTTTTCGGATGGGTGAGCAAACTTCTTCGTCCAAGCCAAGTCGCTGACGTGAACCAAGCCGTCGATGCCCATTCCGATGTCGATGAACAAGCCGAAATCGGTAACCGATTTGACTTCGCCTTCGACGTGGGTGCCAACCGGGAATTTGACTTCCAGATCGTCCCAAGGATTGTTTTGAAGTTGCTTGATGCCCAAGCTGATCCGCTTTTGCTTGGTATCGACTTCTAGGACTTTACATTCGACTTCGTCGCCGACGTTCAAGACCTTCGAAGGATGCTTCACGCGCTCGGTCCACGACATTTCGCTGACGTGGATCAAGCCTTCGATTCCATCTTGAAGCTCGACGAAAGCGCCGTAGTCTTTCAAGCTGACGACTTTGCCTTTCACAACCATTCCCAATGGGAATTTGTATTCGGCTTCGTCCCATGGGTTTGCAGTGACTTGCTTTAGACCCAAGCTGACGCGTTCTTTTTCGCGGTCGTACTTCAAGATCTTCACTTTGATCTCGTCGCCTACAGCGAACAATTCGCTTGGGTGCTTGATGCGGCCCCAGCTCATGTCGGTGATGTGAAGCAGTCCGTCCATTCCGCCTAGGTCAATGAACGCGCCGTATTCCGTGATGTTCTTCACGGTACCGGCTACGATTGAACCTTCTTGGATGTTCGCCAAGGTTTCTGCGCGCTGAATTTCGCGTTCTTGCGAAACGACAGCACGGCGGGAAAGAACGATGTTTCCACGCTTCTTGTTGAACTTGATGATTTTGAATTTCAGGCGCTTGCCCAAAAACTTGTCCAAGTTCTTGACTGGCTTGGTGTCGATCTGGCTGCCAGGCAAGAATGCCTTGACGCCGATGTCGACCGACAATCCGCCTTTGACTTTCGCAATGACGGTGCCTTCGACCAATTGGTCTTTTTCACACGCGACGGAAATTTCGTCCCAAGCGCGGATGATTTCAGCTTTGTCTTTGGAAAGCAGCATGAAGCCGTTTTCCATTTCCATGCGCTCTAGGTAAACGCTGACCACGTCGCCAACGGCCACGTGTGCAACGCCTTGAGCGTCTTTGAATTCTTGAGTCGGAACCAAGCCTTCACACTTGTATCCGATGTCAATGGTGACGTACTCGGCGCCTACGCCGACGACCGTACCGTCGATGACTTCGCCTTCTTTGATGGCCTGTTGGGCCTGCGAAGCTTCGAAAAGTTCTTCAAACGACTCGTCGTCGCCTGCGCCCTTTTTCTTCGATGTTTCTTCTTCCCCCATGTACGAGGAAAACTCGTCCATCCAAGATTGATTCTTGAGGACCTTCTTCGAGCTTTCGCTCGTGGATTCACTTCTAACCATTTGTTTTCATTTCCTTTTTCACACACCCCGTTTGACCGAAAGACCGCAAGGCAGTCCTAGATCGCTCAATCCGGGGTTCCTTAATATATAAAGGAAAGAAGGGTATAGGCGGCCACCTGCCCCTTGTCAAACAACTAAGTCGGCGATAGGTGCCCTCTATGATTCAAATTTTGCTGACCACCGTCATGGGGATTTCCCTGTCCAATTTAGCGTTTGCGCAAACCACTGCTACTTGCCTAGATCTGTCGGGAACCTACCTGATTGATCGCGGACTTTTGGGAATGTCGGGAATCCCCGAAGGCCAAACGGCGCTGGAAATTGCCCAGACCGGCTGTGATCAGGTTCTGATTGCCGGCCATCATCTGGACTTGGATTTATGGACCGATGGATTCGAAAAGACCACCTGGAAAAAAGGCGCCAAAGGAAGTTCGGTCGAAGAATCCACCCGCGCTTGGAGCACCGCCAAGGGCCTTTTGATTACCCAGCGTGAAGAAAACACCCCAAAAGGCGCATGGCTTCCGACGACAATAACGAACACCACACTGCGCATCGAACTGGACCCTTCTGACGCGCTGGTCGTGTCCAAAGAAGTCGTTTGGAAGAATTCGTCAGGCGCTACCGGCCGTTTTTTCCGATTCGCACGCGGAACGCGGATTCGTTAAAGCTTTCCGCAGACCCGTTCTATGCCGACGCGAAAAAAGCCTGCGGCCACTCATGCCCCTAAAGATTGGATCGAAGTTCGGTCCAAGATCGGGATGTCTGATTACCTTCCGGGGATGCATTACCTGGAAGTTCCCGCTTCGGTGGTGAAGAAGTTCGCCGCGCCCTTTAAGACCCGGTTGGATTGCGAATCCGAAAACAAGAAGGGCAGCGTTCGCTTTTCATGCGGGATGATGCCGCTGGGAAAAGGTACGGCCTACATCATGATGTCCAAAGCCCGAATGAAGGTCCTGGGTCTTCGGCTAGGTGACCCCATCCACTTTCGAATCAAGCCTAACAAAAGCCGCTTCGGAATGGATATGCCGCCCGAATTGAAAGAAGTTCTGAAACAGGATCCCGAAGCGAATCGGCGCTTCTTGGCGCTGACCCCTGGAAAACAACGAAACATCATCTTTTACGTGTCGACGACCAAGAACCCGGATCTTCGAATCGACCGCTCGATCCGGCTATTGGAAAACTTAAAGGCCCTTCCCGAAGGAAAAGAGCCCATGCACGACATTATGAAGGGCCCAGCTCCAGAACTTTGACGCATTGCGTTTATTTCGTTGACAGCCGCCCCCAGTGCCGTTAGGCCTGGGGAATGCAAAACCGCATTTTCGTGACTGTCGCGTTGACTGCAACCCTGGCCGTGGGCTTCCAAAGCTGCAATCCGGCCGATCCGCGGCTTAAAGACCTTTCCCGCTTCACCCAAGAAAATTTTCGGGAAATTCGTCAGGAAATCTCGACCGCAAAAATTCTGACTTTTCGAAAGGACCGCCGCGGTCAATTGAAACTTCTTTTGGCGTTGATCCAAGGTGGCGTGAAACCCACTGCGAAAAACCTGAAAGACGGCGGAACGGATTCAGCTCAGAAAAGTCGCCTGCAAGCTCTTCGTACCCAATTTGAAATTTTTAAGAATGAACTTTCCTACAGTTCAATGGGCGATGGGTCCTTGGCTCGAATTCAAGAACTGTTGGGACAAACGGAACTGGCCATCGAAGCCGCAGAAACGCAGTACGCAAAGGTTCCTTACGATAGCGTACCCAAATCTGCAGCCTATCGTGATTTCTTGGATCGCTTGATTCAAGCTGAACAAATGCAAGTCACCCAACTGGGCGTCGCTCAGAAGGACTTGAATCGCAGCCGCTCGAAGCTAAACCGAAAAGAAGAAATCCGACTTGAAACTTTGAATCGAACTCTGGAACTGCGGAATCGCTACTACGACACTTTGGTTTCGGAAAAAAATGCTCCGACAAGAACGATTTCAGATGAAGTTTGGGGAACGCTTCGTTCTTACGCAAAACTTTCTGGATACATGAACGACCTAGTCGTGGAAACGCTTGCGACAGACCTTGGTCCTAGCGCAGGTCTTCCACAACCGGTAATCGATGCGGTTGAAAATGAAGGCGACGAAAAATGTAAGTTTAAAATGATCGTGGGTGACGAACCCGGAACTCAAAGCGGAACGGCGACTTCGCCCAACCCAAAGCCATCCAATCTTCCTGCCGCATCGGTCAAGTGCAAGGTGGGATCCGAACCGATCATTCCTCTCCCGTCCACGACCGTGAAATAGGGGTCTGACCCCTTTTGATCCTTACTGCGTCACGGTGACTTCGAATTCGCGACGGCTGCTTCGTCCCTGATCGTCCACGGCTTGAACCACGTGCGTGCCCGGTCGGATCGGCCAGAAAAGTGCGCGGTCCGGTCGTGATTCTCCTAGATAAGCGTGATCAACGAACCAGTGAATTTTTTTGGCGTCGCCATCGGTGATTGCTGTCAACGGAAGGGTCTGTCCTTCTTGAATCGATTTTTCTTCTATCCGCAAAAGGTAAGAAAGCTGTTCGCGCGGAGAAGTGATCTGGGGATTTCGTCCGCTAGCGGACACGATTTCTTCACCGCAAGAAGAATCTAGAACCGGAACTTTCCTTCGGGGAAGGCCGGCGGCTGAAAAGATCTGAAGAATGTCGCTGGGCCAGACTTCGAAAATCTGCGGTTTCATCCCCGGCCCAGGCCCGCAACCCCGCTTACCCGTGCGATCTGAAATCCAGTACTGTCGATGAACCGAACAAGGCTGAATCGGCGACTTGCCCGGGATGAAAAGGGATTCCACATGGTCTTTGCAATGCGGCCCTGGAAGGTGACCGGATTGACTGCAGACCTTCACTTTTGAAACCGCGGTGGAAAGTGTCGGAGAAATCCAGTTCTCTAAGCTTCGGTCCTGACTGCGAATTGCATCCACAATTCGAAAGAAAAGGGGTGCCGCTGCGTCGCGACCGTTGAAATTCGGATTCCCGGTCCCGTCAAAATTTCCAACCCACACGCCCAAGACATAGGGACCAAAAACACCCAGGCTCCAAGCGTCCCGAAACCCATGCGAAGTTCCCGTCTTCCAAGCCACCGGAAGCTGATCGCGCGACCATCCTTGGGTCAGACCCGTTCCCGGCGCGGCATTTTCCGTCAGCATCTGAAACAGTATCGCCGCGGCTTCTGGGCTGTACAACTGGATCGGATCAGCCGGCTTTTCCTGATGGGTTTTTTCCAAACGAATCGGCAGGAAGTTTCCTTGATGCAGAATTGTCGCGTAAAGGCCGACCAATTCCTGAAGTGTCAGTTCAGATCCCCCAAGCGGAAGCGCGTAGCCGTAAAATTTTTCGGACTTCATTCGCGTGACTCCAGCCTTTTCTAAAAGCTGGTAAAGCCCCGCACCTGGCTTCAATTGCGAAAACAGACTGACCGCCGGAATGTTTCGGCTGCGGATCAATGCATCTTTTGCGGTCACCGGTCCATCAAACCCGCGATCCGAATTTTCAGGATCAAAAGCACCAAAGCTAGTGGGCGAATCCTTTAAAACTGAATTTTCGTGGATCAATCCTTGATCCATGGCTAATGCGAAAACGAAGGGCTTTAAAGTCGACCCAGGCGACCGCTTCGAAGCCGCCCCGTTCACCTGGCCAAAGATTTCTTTTTGAAAGTACCCGGCCGATCCTACATAGGCTTGAACTTCCATGCTTCGTGAATCCAAAAGAATCACGGAAGCATTTTGGATTCCGATCCCTTTTCGTCGATTCACTTCGGCTTGAACCAGTTTTTCGATCAGATTCTGGGTCGGCAGATCGATCGTCAGTTGAACCCGGTCCCCTTCCCTTTTTGAAGCGACCCAGTCCACCAGATGAGGCGCTTCGAATGGAAGCGCTTCAGAAGTGAACGACTGAAAGTCCCAGGCCGAATTCAGGATTTTTTGGTCTTCGGGGTGCGCCTGTAACCAACGTGAAATCGCCTGCCTACGAACAGATCCGTCGGTGGCACGATGCAGGCCTCGGGAATTCGGATTCTGAGGAACTTCGACCAAAGCCAGACTTTGAAGAAGACCGATCTGACCCGGATCCCGATGAAAGTAAATCAGGCTTGCGGCCCCGATTCCTTCGATGTTCGAACCAAATGGAAGAAGGTTCAAATACGCTTCCAGAATTTCATTCTTTGAATGGAAAACTTCCAAAGAAGTAGCATGAAAAATCTGCCGAATTTTTGCCCAAACCGATCGACCCCGAATTCCGTAAAGAAGCCTGGCCAGCTGCATGGTCAGCGTCGATCCCCCCTGGCGGGGACCTTTTGCAACAAACGTTCGAAACGCAGCGCGAATCAGCGATACCGGATTCACCCCAGGGTGAAAGCGAAAGTTCCGATCTTCCTTCAAAAGAACCGCTTCAACAAACTGAGGCGCGATTTTTTCTAAGGGAAACCAGACCCGAAACTTATCGTCCTGGCTTAAGCTCAGCCGAAGAAGCTTTCCGTTTCGATCATAGAAAGCCTGCGATGACGGGATTTGTGAACGAAGCGACGGCCTTGCGGCCCGAATGGCCACCAATGCAGTAACGCCTACAATTACAGCGATCAGTGTGTTCCGAAGCTTCGATCTCATTTCGCCGGTAGGACCTCTATCTTCGTCGCTTCCGTCCTACCGTAAACTTCCCGTCGGTACATGTGCTCGACCGTACTGGCAGGAAACTGGAACGATCCCGAACTGACGGCCTTCAACTGATAGGTGAATTCTTCGATCACCCGTCCCACGGATCCGTAAAGAATCAGGCGGTCTTCTCGAGAATCCGTATAAACCGGAGAAAAGGACTGAAACTGGGGTTCATCTGCGTAAGCCGAAGCGATCCCAAAAATCCCCAGGCCCCCAGGCATCCGGTAAGACGCGCCTTCTTCGTAGCGCCCTTCTCCCTCGCCTTCGACTGCGGGAGAATACTCTGGCTCGGATCCGGATTCGGATCCGCCCACGGCTGGTGCGTTTGCACCTGTTCCGGAAAGAACGACCTGAAACCCAGCAGGGAAGCGAGCCACGGCAACCAAATCCGAAAGGTCTTGATCGATTCCGCGAAGACGAAGGTGGGCGGTGTAAGTCTCGCCCATTTTCGCCTTAGAAACTCGAGATCCGTCAGCATCCGTTAAGAAGTGATCGATCTCGATTCCTTTTTTGACCAAAGTCGTTGAAGGTGCCGAATCGTAACCGGATTCGACCCACTGGTAAAAAACTGGAAGATCTGAACTTCTCTTTACCTTTCCAGCGATTGCGGCCAAATCTACGGTTCCGCTTCGAACTTGATCGCCCTTCAGCGTCACGGGTTCCCACTTCGTACCCAGCTTCTGCTGAACTTCTGCGGAAGCCAAGGATCCTTCTTTCACCACACGCCTAGAAACTTCGTCCAGGCCCAAGACCATATAGGCCGACCCAAAAGTCGTATAGGTCTGCTTTTCAATTCCCTTGGCCAAAGCCAGCATCCACTTCGGATCCAGATCCGAAAGCTTCGACGGAAAAACCTGTGCGACCATTTCAAGCGTCACCCCCTGTGCCGCCGTCAGATCCCAATAGTCACCGGTTTCGAAGGCTTCGAGCTTTTCTTTCTTGAAAGGATTGTACCGACCAAAAAGTTCGGCGGCCTTCGCGTCCTGTTTGTAAAGTTGGTAAGTCGCTGCCATGAACAAAGATGTCAGATCCTTCTTCCAATTCTTCATTTCGGATTCCGACCCTGCCTTTTCCAAGACATCATTTAGGTCGACTAGTTCTGCATTCAAAACATGTCCGCTTCTGGCCAACACATAAAGTTCGTAAGCCATCAAACGGGCTTGCTTCATCGAAGTCGGGGCGCGCTCAAAGAAACGATTCTTCAGATAATTGACCAATCGCCCCTGAAGATCCGTTCCGAAATTCTGACCCTTTTCCTTTGCAACCTGAAGGAAATGCAAAGCATAGGCCGTATAGAATTCGTTCACGCTTCCTGAACGTGCAAAGGGTTGCATTCCCCCGCCAGAAGACTCGCGGCTACGCACTTCTGCTTTGATCTTTTCAAAGGTCTTGGTGTTTTCGTCCGACCAAGTCTTGAAGTCCGGGTGATTTTTCAAAAGCATTGCCGACATCGCGCGACTGATCAACTGTTCGGTGCAATCAAAAGCATAACCCGCTAGATAGCGTGCCATTCCGTGAACCAGGCCAATGGGCTGCCCAGAAACTGCGACTGACTTGGATGCGAATTCCACATAAAGCTTTCGCGAAAGCGAAACTTCCTTTTCTTGTCCATCCACAAAGCCCACCTGAACCTGCGTTTCAAAGGGGGCAGAAGGCAAAAGGCTTAGTTCCTGAGTCACCTTGGCCCCTTTGTTTCCGTGCGAAGCCTTGAATTCGATCTTTCCAATTCCCAGTCGATTCAATGCCTTCATCCGAAAATGCGCTACACCCTGACGTTCTTCTTCGACTTCGATTTCCTTTTCCGACGGACCTACGACTTCAAGACCATTTGTTCCGTGAACCGAAACCTTGATCTTTGTCGCCTTTCCAGATCCCTTGATCTGATTGCCCACGGGAACGGAAACGTCGAATTCATCGCCCGGCATCGCAAAAAGCGGCGCGACTGGCGACAGAATCAGGTCCCCACGAACCCAGGTCGACGCTTCGCCAACCCCAACTGCGGCAGCGCTTGCTGCAACCGCATAGATTCGAATCTGTCCGTTGAAGTATTCTGGAACCGTGTATGAAAAGCTCTTGGCTTCTGGTCCTGCAGACACAACTCCGGACCAGAAAACCACCGGAAGATCCGTCTTACGACGAAAGGGGTTCATCCCTTTTCCAGCCCCCATGCCTTCGCCACCCCCGGCGGCGGATGCGGCCTTCAGTACGGAATATTCAGGCAGAATCAGATCCAGAATCTGGGTCGTCGTCACTCCTAGCTGCTTTTTCACAAAGAAGTACGACAAAGGATCCGGCTTTTTATACGCAGCAACCTGTAAGATCCCTTCGTCCACACCAAACAAAATCAGCTGGGAAGCCTGCGAAGCCTTGTACTTCACCGTGACTTTTTCTCCGGGTTTCACCAGTTCCGGTGACTTCAGATCTACCGAAATCATGCGACGTTTCTTACTGACTGAAAAAGGCACCACGCCGTAACTTAGGGGACTTGTAAAAATTTCGTGCGACGAAGCGTCCCGGATAAAATTGACGTGAACGTATGCGTTTCCGTCTAGGTCATTGGGAACGCGGATCCGTTGAACGGTGCTGGTCGCAGAAGTTTTGAACCACTTTGTGGCGTGTGTTTTTTCTCTTTCAATCGTGATCAGCCCCGCACCGACGTAAGGTGCGGTGATCTGCATTTCAATTTCTTCACCGGGCTCGAAGTCACTTTTCGCAAGCTTGATCTGAAGTTCCGAATTTTTCTCTAATCGGGCAAGAACGTTGTTCTCTCCAATCACTGTGTACTCGATTTTCAAATCTTCGCGGTTATCCGATTTCTGAAGAACCACTTGAAAGGTTCCAGCTTGATCGGTCTTCAAATCGATTTTCAGACCCGAACCCAGAATCTTCGCCTTGGATTTCGAAACGGGAATGATCTTCTTGGACGACTGATATCGGTAAACTCCGTCGGTGTCTTTGGACAGAACGGAAACCATACGCACTTCTTCCACTTTTACCGTCATCCCATCTAGGTCCGTGGGTGTCAGATCCGGCCCAAGCGCCAGAATATGAACCGACGCGTCCGCTTTCAGTTTTAGGTAGTCCAAGTGGGAACTGGATTTGTAACCTAGAATGTAAGCCAGCGGCGAAACCAGGGTGGTCGAACGGGTCATCACGCTTCGCCCCCCTTCGGTTGAAAAACCTTCAGCGGTAAAAGCCAGACGATAGGTTCCTTCGTCAAACTTTGACAGATCGATCGGGAACTCAACTTCACCTTTTGAATCCGTGCTCAGGTCGCCCAGTTTTTCGACGTAAGACTTTTCGTTCTTTCCTGGATTAAAGAATACATAGTCGCGAAACGCAGGTACCGTCGGGAAAGCAGGCGTCAACGTGAAGCTTCCTGCGATCCGATTTCCTACGGCCGCAATTCCGTACAGATTTCGTAACCCCACCCAACCCTTCAAGCCGGATGGCTGAACCCAGCCTTCATGCTTCTTGCCGGTCTGACTTAAGGACGACTGAATCTTCAGGGTGTCCGGAAGAAATTCTTCGACGCGAACCGAAGTACTGCCCAAAAGGGTCTTCGATTCTTTCTTCTTTTTCTTTTTCTTGCCGCTAGGGTCCGACCCCTTCTCTTCCTCGATCAGACTCATTTCGACTTCGTAACGACCTGTGGGGGAAGATTCCTGGGTCTTGAAAGAAAAGGCCGAAAACCCGCTAGCGGCCAGTTTGATTCTTTCTTTGAAAACCGCCACTCCCCGCGGATCCCGAATCAGCGTTTCAACAGGAACGCCGCCGTGAAGAGCCGACCAGGATTCGGATTTGACGATGTAAGCCAGTTTCATTTCTTCACCGGGGCGATAGATCCCACGGTCTGAAAACAGATAGGCCCGAAGCGCGTTCTTGGACGTCGCATTTGTTTCGCCACCCGTATCAAAGCGATGAAGATTGATGCGGCGATCCCTTGGATCGGTCGTTAAAAAAGACATGTCCTCGCCCTGATGAACGACGAATCCAACTGGGAATTTTTCGTTCTTCAGGCCCTGAAACCCAGGAAAGCTGGCGCGCCCACTTTCGCTAGTCGTCATCGAAAACACGCTTAGACCGTTCTTACCGATCACATCCACGCGCGCACCGACGACGGGATTACCGGTACGAATGGATTGAACAAAGACATCACGGCTACCGTCAGAATTGGCTTTCGCGACAATCCCTAAATCACTGATCTGAAGCAGTCTTGCGTCCATTCTTTGTGGATTTCGACTGTCATCATCCAACTTTAAAAGTTCGACGTGAAAAATTCCGCGTGTCCCGTGTTTGGAATGAATGTACTTCGAAAGATCCAAAGCCCGGTACTGAAGTCGTCCGCCTTCAGTCGGATCCCCTGGTGGAATATCGACGGTGAAATCTTCTTGAAAGGTTTCCGAAATGTTTTCGTAATTAAAGTTGTAGCTGGCTTGAAAGTACGGCTTCGTGAAGTCGCCGTACGTCTGAGTGATCAAATGAACCACGTCATCCGACTTCACGCGCGAAAGTTTGACCCGGTACTTGCTGACCCCGCGAACTGCGATTCCAAGCTTCTTTTCGCCACCCATCGAAAGCAGGCCACCATTCTGTTGAATTTGCAGCAAAGGCGGAAATTCGGGAACCGTACGAACGTCCGAAAATCCCAAGGCCATTTCGTACTCGCCCGCTGACCGCAGCCCTTTCTGAATCTGAATCAAAAGCGTTTTCTTCACGGGTTCTTGAAATTTGAAACTGAAGATCTTGGATGCGTCCCGTTCATTTGGAATCAGTTCTAGTTCGACTTCTTTCGCCTGCTTCATCTGTTCAGGCGTGATGCTGGACGGGTGGGTGTATTCTTCGATTTCTCCGTCTTCATTTTTCTTAAAGGGCAGCGCCAGGACTTTCAGTGACTTTCGAAATTCAGGTTCTGAAACTTCGTCGGTCAAAACGATCGAAAGAACCTGATCGGTGTCTAACTTTTCGTTAGGAATCAAAGTGATTTCTGCCGAATCGACTTTGAAGAATGTTTTGCGACCGGGAACCAGAATCTTCGCTTCGCTTGATTTATTTGGGCTGCTGCTGCTGCCCGCCGCTTGAAAATCGCGATCGATCTTCACTTCGATTTCGGTGTCTTTTTCCGGCATCGGAATGATTTCTGACTTTAAATAGGCTTCGAAATTATTCTTCCCAAAGCTCACGTCGACAGGAATCTTGCGCAAAGAACCTGACATTTTCATTGAAACTTCGTCTTTGAAAGATTCGGGATCCACGGGATGGCTAAACCCAACATGGACAATGGCCCGCTTTTCTTTTCGGTTTTCTGGATTTTGGTAGAACTCGCTTTTCACGATATCGAACTTGAATTCCTGGGTCTTGAATTCGACTTCGTAATCCTTGAACTTTGAATCGGGTGAAAAAAGCTTGGGCTGAAAGTAAACTTCGTACTGTTCTGCAACCTTCCAAGCTTCGGTCGGCGTGAATTCAATCGACCCGTTGTTGACCCATTTCCAATAACCCGCGATTTTTGGGCTAATTGAAATCAGATTGGGGTCGATTTCCTTTTTGGATTTGATGTTGGCAACACTTGAAGAAAACCGAAACTGGACTGCGGGATGTTTTTCCGGAAAATCCTTAGACGGGCTAGAAGGTCCCGAAACTTCGATGCGAACGTAGTCCGGCTGCGGAAGATTTGAATACCATTCATAGCCGTAGTAACCCCCGGTTCCGACGCCTGCAGTTCCAAGCAAGATTCCAACCGTTAGCCATCGATGGGCCAAAACCCAGCTTTTCGATTTCGTCCACGCGCGGGTCAACCAGCCCGGCGCAACCCATCCAAACGAAAAACTTCCGAAAATCTTTCCGGGCCACGGCGCAAGAAACTGAACCGTTTTGCGAAATGCAGGGGCAATGATGGAAAGAATTTTTTTAAGCTTTTCCAGCTGATTTTTTAGCATTCCCAGATCTAATCACTGGTTTTTGCAGGGTTCAATCTCGCCGAAAAGCCACCATCCTTTTTGATCCGACGGAATCGTGAGAAGAATCGAGTAGAAACTTAACTCGACGGGCCAAAAACTCGAAAAGCTGGGATCCAACCTTTCGAAGCGCCCACAGCTAAAACCCCGCCCATCAGTGCGCCCGCGATCCCATGTCCCGCCGCATCGGTTCCGCAAAGGTAAAGGCCGGGGACATCGGTCTGTGGCCGAAACAGACCGGATTCATAGCGCGAACGAATCGGCGCCCCACCATAAATCGCTCCGCGGCGGTGCGAACTGTAATGTTCAATCGTCAACGGCGTGGCCAGTTCCTGAAAATCGACCAAAGCTCGAAAACCCGGGATGTGCTTTTCCGCAAGGATCAGCAATCCTTCCGTCATTCGGGCCTTCAAAGCCACGTAGTCTTCCCCGCGCTTGGACTTCGACGTTCCGTTCCAGTTCTTGAAAGCATCGCGACTGACCACGGCCATGATTTCAGCCGTCACAAGCCCTGGCTTCGCCCCGGGGTCCTTTAAAGAAGGAAACGACAAATAGGCCGCCCACGCCTTTCCGTCTAAAAGTTCATCGCGTCGGACCCACGCTTCTTCAGAATCCAAGGACTCAACATCGCAAAGCCAATAGTTTTCGCCTTCGACCTTCTGAACGCTGCCAGGGCGCGTAGGCGATTCTCGAAGCCCCAAGTACAAAGTCACGACCGTGAATTCCGGGGTTTTAAAAACGTCCTTCGCGCCTTCTGGCATCGGCTTTTGCAGAAGATCCTCGTAAGTGCGTTGAAGCCCGATATTCGAATAAATCCAGGGTGCGCGATAAGTTTTTCCGTCTGCCGTTTCAACGCCCACTGCGCGTCCGCCTTCGGTCAGGATCTTCTTCACTTCGGTTTTCAGCTGGATCACTCCGCCCGCTTTTTCAATAATCCCGCGAACAGCCGTGCCGATCGTCGAAGACCCACCCTTGGGGTAATAAGCACCTTCCCAGTAATGTTCTGCGATGATGGCTTGGGTGACAAAGGGGCATTCGGATGGAGCAACCCCATGGTCCCACCAGAAATACGAAAGCGCCAATCGAAGGCCGGGATCCTGAAAATGTGTTTTTAGATAGTCACCGTAGTTTCCTAGCGCCAGTCGACGTCCAGGTGCGCGAAGAAGCGTCGACCAGGGTCCTTTGGGGAAATTCTGCGCCATCTGGTTACGCATCATCCAGCCTTGGGCGCTTTGGACGTCTTTAAAGTAACGGCGAATGGCTTTTTCTTCGGCGGGAAAGCGCTGAATCAGTTCGGCCAGGAAACGATCGCGTCCCTTGGGGACCGAAAGTTGAAATCCCGGAAAGGAAACCCGGTCAAAACAATCTGGCATGGGCGACCATTCGACGGCACCGCCTGTGACGGCGTCCATGGCGTTTCGGACCGGGGCACCTTTGTGCATCTGGCCGACGTAGTGAAGCCCGACATCGAATTCGTATTTTTGGTCGGGGTCGGTGGCACCGGGCTTGGGCCGTTTGAAAATGTGGGTGAATCCGCCCAGTTTTCCGTGCTTTTCTAAAAGCAAAACACGCGCGCCAAACCGACTGGAAAGAAGTGAAGCAACGGTCATGCCCCCCATTCCCGACCCAACGATGATGGCGTCAAAATTCGAAGTTGCTTCCATTTCCTTTCATCCATACCCTTTTTTAGAAATGAAGAACAGCGGGCGCGCGGCGCCGATCCGTTTATCCGATCGTTTTGATGGACCCAAGGGCGTGGACGGAATTGCCATCGATCGTCCCAGTACTTGGCAAAAGTACCATTCAGGCGACTGCAAGGGCTGTTGGGGAGGCTGTTGCACGCTGCCCGTCGAGGTCAGTGCTTTTGATCTGATGCGGCTGGGTGTGGCGACCGAAGACGAAGCCGCTTCTTCACAGAAAAAATTAGCCAAGCGCCTGATCAAGGAAGGCGTGCTGCAACGCTACCATCCCACCACCGGACTTTTTGTCCTAGAACAGCGCGGGCGCGACTGCATTTATTTAGGTAAAGACCGACTGTGCACAGTTTACGAAAAGCGACCCGAAGTCTGCCGTCAGTTTCCTAAAATTGGCCCACGCCCGGGATTTTGCCCCAAGCAAAGAAAGTAATTTGAAGTTTACAAGGTCGGGTCGTGTCGCCAACCTAGTAGCATGACGAAACTTTTGTTGACTGTGGTAGCGACTTTCGCACTTTCAACCCCGGCCCAAGCCAAGCCGGAAAGCTGGTATTGGGGGTTTCACCTGGGCGGGGGAAGCGCGGCTTTCAACGGCACCCTGGGCAGCAAGGTTTCCACTTACAATAGCAACCCATCTCTTTATCCAACGACGATGGCCTCTAAACTTTTCTTTCTGTGGCCAATCTCTGAAGAAGGCCTGCTTGGCGTTAGCTCTGGCGGAGCGATCAAGTTCTACTCCAACGACGCCAACGTCAGTCAGTCCGCTACAGCGGGACAATCCATGCTCACGCTCAGCTACATGCATCGTTTCGGGCCCGAACATGGACGCGGATGGTACTTCAAGGGCGACGCGGGAATGGGGGTAGCTTCGGCTCAGGACAATATCCTGACGCCGAACACAAACTTAACCCGAATCGGTTTGGGATTCTGCTTCGAAGCGGGCTACGGAATCGGGCTCAGCGATGAAACTGCGCTTTTGATCGGCGCCGAAGTCGGCGGAGCGTCTGGCAATTCCTACTACGCCTTCAGCGTCGGGCCTTTGTTCTAGAATTCAAGATCCGCTCGTAAAGTTCCAGGCTTTCAATCTGACGAAGCTCGCGGTCGTAATTCATCCGTACGTGTTCGCGCGCCTTCTTGCCCATCTGCTTACGAACGGTTGGAAAATCCAAAAGCCGTTTCATCTGCTGTTGAAGATCAAAGGCGTCTTCGGCGCGCATCAATAATCCGAATTCCTGACGACCTACGATTTCCGAAGCACTTCCACCGCTAGAAATAATGATCGGGCATTCCATGGCCATGGCTTCGATCGCAACTAGTCCAAAGGCTTCCTGGCGCGAAGGCATCACGAAAATATCCATCGCGCGCATCACTTCGGGGATGTTTTCTTGATAACCCGCGAAGATCACGTGGTCTTCCAGGTGAAACTGCTTCACCAGCGCCTGAAGTTCCGAAAGATATCCGCCCGAACTTCCCAGCGTTTCTTCGCCGACAATGACGAACTTCACTTTTTGGCCCGACTTCAAGTGCTTCACGGTTCCGGCACCCGCCAAAATAAAGGTCGATTGCCCTTTGGCCGGATCGATTCGTCCCACTAAGCCAATCACCACTGTATCCGGTTCCGCGCCCCATTTCTTTCTTTGTTCGGTCGGATCGACGCGATCGGGACTGAACTTTTCAAAATCCAACCCCAGCTTGATCAAGACTACCTTTTCGGCCGAAACCGGGTGCGTGGCCAAGACGTTTTCCCGCAGCGCTTGGCTCATCACCACCAATGCGTCAACCCGGCGATAAACCAAAAGATGAAAGGGGTTTTTCTTACTGTGATTGTTCAGGATGTGCCTAGACGCGACCAATCCCACGTGTGGAAACTTCGAAAGCCACGGGCTTAGACTTCCCAACAAAGTCGTTTGATGGGTGTGAACCAGGTTCACTCCATCCAAGACCTGGTCCTCCAAAATTCTTTTCAATCCAAAATCCAAAGTGTTTCTGGGCGACTTCGCCAAAGGCACAGGTCGGATCAGTCCCGCTTTGACGATGTGTTCGTAAACAGGGCTGCCCTTTAGGCAAAGCATCCGAACTTCGATTCCCGATTGGGTCACGTCGGTTGCATCGTTCACAGCAACCTGTTCTAGGCCGCCCCATGAATTCGAAATGCAGACGACTAAAAGCTTGGGCTTTTCGTCTCGGGCCAAAAGGCGTGCTGCAACGTCCTTTAAACGATTAGGCCTCGAGTCCACGCTGAATCTCCTGAAAAACGCCTTCGGGCGAAATCCCGCGAAGGCATTGAATCTTTTTGTCTCCCTGCTGAAGGCAGACGTTCTTTTCGCACGGCCAGCATTCAACGGGATTAAACGAAACCTGAACTTTTCCCGGACCGATGGGTTGAGTGCGCCTTGGATCTGCCGCCCCACAAACAATCTGGGTCATCGCCCCCGAAAGAGCGGAAACATGGGCAAGCCCGGATTCGTTACAGACTGTGAATCGAGCCTGATTGAAAACGGAATACAGATCCGAAACACCACCGCGGTCCGTCCAATCGATGATGCGACCTTCACCGGCGCGCGCAACCATCTGCTGGGCTAAAGGTTTTTCAGCCTTTCCGCCAACGACGACGACGGCGTACTTCCATTTTTCCTGAATCAATCCTGCAAGCGCTGAAAAAGATTCCGTTGACCATCGGCGCGATTCAGCAGTCGCTCCTGGCGCAAAGACTACGTAAGGTTCCCCGGGTTTCAGTCCTTCCGGTAGTCCCCCTTTGGGCATCCATTCTTTTTTTCCTTCAAAAATTTCCAAAACCCCCGGCGTCTTCTGATCCAAGGGGTTTTCCGGAAGTGCTCCAAAAAAACGCGTGGCCGGCAGATTCTTCACCGCTTCTGCCCCGGCATCGCCCAGCAAATTCAGATAAGCCTGGGATCGGTGCAATTCGCGACGATCATCCCACGGAAGACGGGTCGTCAAAAGAAATGACCTACCGTCAAAGGCGTAGCCGATTCGCGTTTTCGCACCGGTTAGAAAAAGATGAAGGGCTGCCGAAAAAGAATTGGGTAATGAAATTGCCAGATCCCAAGGACCTGCCGCGCGAATTTCACGGGCGTTTCGGTACAGTTCCACCAGTCCACCTGAACGGGGCAATTCAAAAACTTGATCCACTTGTCCTTGAAACTGAATGGAACGAACCCAAGGGCGACAAACCGCCGCGATGGTCGCATGCGGGTAAATTTTTCTTAGGGCGAAGAAAAAAGGATAGGCCAGGACTTGGTCCCCAATCCAGTTCGGACACCTGACTAAAATTTTCGTCGCATTCCTCATGATTCGAAGAATCCTTTGACCAGTTCGTCCAAGATATCTGATTTTTCGCCCTGAACCAGGCTTAGGGAAAGTTCAAGAACGCTAAAATCTAAGCCCGACTGAAATCCCAGATCCTTCCACTTGATCGCGTCCTTGGCAGTCGTGATCAAATGCGCGCGATGCGACTTCGCCCACTGAATCCAGGATTCGATTTCGGCACCTGTGTAGCGGTGGTGATCGGGATAAGTCTTTTCTCGAACCGAACGAAATCCAAGCTTTTGCAAAGATACGAAAAACCGTTCGGGCCGAGCAATCCCGCACACAGCAACGATCGGGGTACTATGCCCGACCGAAATCCCGCTGAAATGGGGAACCATTTCGACGGATCGAACTCCATAGGTTAAGATTTCTTTTTTAGCGCCTTCAGGAAGTTCAGTGCCTTGGGTGTAAAAAACGACGTTTGCGTACTTCAGCTGATCAAAGTGGTCGCGAAACCAACCCTGGCCTTCACGCCTAGCGGAAAGAAGGATCCAGTCCGAATCACGATGGATCCGGTGCGACTGAAACCCATCGTCCAAAATTACCAGGTCAACAGTTCCCAGGTGCTTCATTAAGGCGTCGAAAGATCGCTTTCGGTTCTTTCCAACCGCGACGTGAACGCCCGGTGCGCGATCAAAGATCAAAGCAGCTTCATCACCGCAAACAAAAGACGAAGGCCTTTTTTCTCCGGCAATTAGAAGTCCGCCACGACTTTCCCATGAAGAACGGTATCCCCGCGACAATACCGCCACGGTCTTGCCCTGTCGAATGGCTTCCCGCGCAAGAGCAATAGTCAGCGGCGTCTTACCTAATCCGCCTGCTTCCAAATTTCCGATGCTGATCACTTTCTTCGAAGGCGGCTTCCAAAGGGTTAGCTTCCCCGACCGCGCCTGCCCCCTTCGCAATGCTGAAGCTCGTGACCAAATCCCCGAAAGAAACTTGCGAACCCATTCCATCGGATGAAGAAAATCCATGGTTTCGTGCCGAACTTGAGGTGGCTCATGCAAGCTCATGCCGATCCCCCCGTCCAATCCAGCACCAAGGCGTCTGCGATTCTTTGCGATGGGCTTTTTTCTACACCTAAGTCGCGTGCAACTTTCTTCATCGCTTCCGCTTGTTTTGAAACTTGTTCGGGATTCACCAAAATTTCTGACACGGCATCCGAAATGGTTTCCACAGTCGCATCATCCAAAAGAAGTTCAGGAAAAACGCGGGGAGCATCTTTGCTTCGAAACGAATCCGGATGACTTGGATCCCAAGCGGCAACCAGATTCGCTAGTGCAACCGGCCCCCGGTATCCTGCCAAAAACTGGATCATGATCCGATAGGCCAGCTGGGTTAAACGGTTCACACGGTAAACCACGACATGCGGACATCCCATTAGGGCGGCCTCGAGGGTCGAAGTCCCTGACTTGATGATCCCAACGTCAGCAGCACGAAGTGCCGCCGCCGAACGATCCAAAAATCGAATTCGAATTCCAGACGATTCCAGACTTTCAATTTCTGTGGTCCACTTTTTTTGCCAATCCTGGCTTCCGGGCAGAAGAACCACCAAGATTTCTGCACCCTTTTTTTCATACCCCTTGGTCATGAAGAAACGATGGGCGGCCTGAAAGAAAAGTTCGCCATGTCTTTGGATTTCTGAATTTCGGCTTCCCGGCATCAGGCAAATCACAAACGCCCCCGGCGCGATTCCGATCTGTTGGCGCGCTTCCGCTTTGGAAAGTGACATCGGTAATTCGTCGATTAAGGGATTTCCCAAGTATTCGGCCTGCATTCCTCGATCGCTGTAAAAACGGGATTCAAAAGGAAAGATCACAAAAAGCTTTCGAAAGATCTTGCGAAGGAAGCCCAACCGACCTTCGCGCCAAACCCAAATTTTAGGTGGAATCAGGTAGTAGGCCTTGGCGCTGGGCTGAATTTTTTTAGCTAAGCGCAAATTAAAGTCCGGCCCATCAATCAAGATCACGGCATCGGGATTCCAATGAAGCAGACGTTCTTCTGTTTCTTTTAAAATACGGCGAATCTTAAAGACTTTAGCCAGAACTTCGCCCAACCCCATAACCGCTAGTTCGGTGGACCGTCGCCAAAGCGACATGCCTTCGGCTTCCAAAAGACTTCCGCCGATTCCGGCCGCTTGTAGGTCCAAACCCGCAGACTTCGCTTTTTTCTTCACTTCTTTCAGAAGCTGGGCGCCATGAAGGTCCGCCGACGCTTCCGTCGCCGAAATAAAAAGCCGGATCTTCTGAATCGAATCCGGCGCCACTGCTAGCGCACCACTCCGCTTTCACTTTGCCGGACGAAACCAATCCACTGCTGAATTTCAGGAACTTCACCGTACTGAGATTCAATTTCCAAAAGGCATTGTTCTTTCTGAACGTCCGTTCGCGCCCAAAGTTTAATGGTTTCGTTGATCTTGGTAATGGTTTCTGCAGTGAATCCGCGTCGGCGAAGTCCAACGATGTTGGCACCCTTTAAGTTGCAAGGACGCGAACCGACCGCAATTGAAAAAGGCGGAACATCCTTTTCTACACCGGACTGCCCACCCACATACGCGTGCGCTCCGACGCGAACAAATTGACTGACACCGGTTTGACCCCCGATGGTTGCCCAGTCGTGTACCAGCACGTGGCCCGCCAGACCCACGGAATTGGCTAAAATCACGTGATTGCCTACAATACAGTCGTGGCCCAAGTGAACATAAGCCATCAAAAGGCAGTCATCACCGACTTGGGTTAGCCCGCCGCCTTGAACCGTTCCCAGGTTTAAGGTCACTGATTCCCGAATGCTGTTTCGTTTTCCAATGACCAAACGGGTCGGTTCACCCTTGTATTTTAAGTCCTGGGGAACCGCGCCCAAAACTGCGAATGGAAAAATCACGTTGTCTTCGCCAATTTCAGTGTGGCCTTCGACCACGACGTGGCTCATCAGCTTGGTGCCTTTTTTGATCCGAACATAGGGCCCAACAGTGCAGTAAGGTCCGATGTGAATATCGGAATCCAGTTCAGCTTTTTTATCGACAATCGCTGTAGGGTGAATCATGACACGGACTCCTTTAGGTAAAGATTAGCTAAGATATCGGCTTCAGCTGCTAGTTGGTCACCGACCCAAGCCTTGGCCTTGAAACTCCAAAGCGGGCTTCGAACGCGAATGACTTCCACATCCAGGCGAAGTTTTTCTCCGGGAACAACGGGCCTGCGAAACCTTGCGGAATCCACCCCGCAAAGTATCACCCGAAAATCGCGTTCGGCCAGACGATCGATGTCCGCTTCTAAAAAAGGATAGACCGACATGGCAGCGGCCTGCGCCATCGTTTCAATGATCAGCACGCCCGGCAGAATCGGGTTTCCCGGAAAGTGCCCTTTTACCCAATGTTCGGTGGCTTGAACATTTTTCCAAGCGACGACTTTAATGCCGGCTTTACTTCGATCATTTCTGAAATCTTTGAATCCATCGGGCGACGTGATTTCCGTGACTTCGTCGATCATCAGAAACGGATCGCGATGGGGCAAGTACTTCATGATTCCTGCGCGATCCAGCCGGTAGCTCAATTGCTACCCCCTGAACCCGATGCCCCTTTTTTTCTATCCGAAAGCATCTTGTTTAAAAGTGCGTGCACCTTGAAATGATCCCTTTGATCGCGTTGCGGGTTCCCGACTGCCGTTGCACCGGGTTCTACGTCTTTTGAAATTAAACTTTGCGCACCGATCATCGCGCCTTCGCCCACCACGACGCGATTGGTGATCCCCACCAAACCGCCGACGTACGCAAATTTTCGAACAACCGCACCACCCGCTAGGCAGGTTCCGCCACAAATGATCGCGCCTTCTTCGACCACCGCGTTGTGGCCGATGTGAACCTGATTGTCTAACTTGGCCTGGTTACCGATTCGGGTTTCGCCAAAGGTTGCGCGATCAATGGTCACGCAAGCCCCCAGTTCCACGTCGTCACCGATCACCACCGTTCCTAGGTGATGAATTTTTTGATGACCTACGGGCTTCGGCTTGCCGCCGTCGGCGCCAGGAGCCCCAAAAATCGGCGCATATCCAAAACCATCTGAACCCACGGTCGTGTTCGAATGAATTCGAACGCGCTTTCCAATCACAACCCCGTCGTAAATCGAAACATTTGAAAATAAATGGGCGTCTTCGCCTATGATTGCGCCTTCGCCAATAAAGCACCCCGGAAGGATCACGGATCTTTCGCCGATCACCGCACCGGCTGAAATCACAACATGGGCGCCGATCGATGCGCTGGATGCGACTTGCGCCGTCGGGTCCGCCACTGCTGATGGGTGAATCCCAGGCTTTGCCAGCCCGTGCCGTCCAAAAAGTCCGCTGACTTTGGCCATGGCCAAATAAGGATCTGCGCAAACCACCACAGCCGTGGTCTTGGCCATCGGCAGACCATGCGCTTGAATCCCAGCCCAAAACGGAGCGGCGGTAATCAAAATCCCGCAGCGGGCTGTCACGACTTCGTTCTGGTATTCCTTAGAAAAAAAGAAGGCGACGCAGGTTGGGCTTGAAGTACCCAGCGGCGCCGCCTTTTCAACTTGGATCTGATCCGACTTCTTGCCCAGCAAGTCCGAATTAACCCACTTCCCTTGAGTCACCTCAAGAATCTGAGTCAACGTCACGGGTGCGGCACGAGAAGTCGAATTCGCCATTACTTATAGGCCTTGATCACTTCCTGGGTCAGATCTTCTTTTTCGTTGAAGTAAAGAACGTTGTTTTCGTTCTTTTCCAGAATGATCGTGTAGTTCTTCTTCTTCGCGGTTTCTGCGATCGCCGCGCGAATGCCCTTCAGGATCGGTGCGGTCAATTCTTGTTCTTTTTGCTGAATTTCAAGCTGGCTTTTCTGAGTCTTTTCTTGAAAGCGGAAAATCTTTTCTTGGATTTCGCCTTGTTTCTTAGCGCGTGCTTCGTCGTTCAGAACCAGCGACTGTTTCTTGAATTCTTCGCCCATCTTTTTGATGGCGGATTCTTCCGATTCCAATTCCTTCTTCTTGGCGTTGAATTCTTTTTCCAGCTGTGACTTTGCTTTCTTGCCGGCATCGACCGTCTGAAGTGCTTTTTGCATATCGACGACGCCGATTTTTTCGCCCTCGGCCGAAGCCCTGGATGCCATTAACGAGACCGAAAGAACCAAACCCAGTACACCAACTAGACCGCGCTGCATCATGAATTTTCTCCTGAATCAAAAAACCTAAGCCTGAAACGAACCATAATCCGTAGCCCCCTGCAAGCCATCAGAAAGGCGGACCGATAAAGAACTGAAATTGCTGCGAATCATCCCCGGGGCGTCGGCGCATCGGGAAACCCCATTCAAACCGCAAAGGTCCAATTGGGCTGAACCAGCGGAACCCCAAGCCCCAGTTGCTCAAAAGAGAAATTTCGTTCGCCTTGGGGAACCCATAAAAGGTGTTGCCGATATCCACAAAGGTCACAGCTTTTAGACCCGCTTCCTTGATCAGCGGCATTTCAAGTTCAGAAATCACGTAGAACTGAGTGGTACCGCCGATGGGTTCGTTGACTGGGTTGCCCAAAGAACTGGTCCGAAACCTTCGTGGTCCCACCGAAAACAGACTGTAGCCCCGCATGTTGTTCGGACCACCCAAGTAGAATCGTTCCGACGGAGGCACGACATTATTGTCGTCTAGGTTGTAGACTTGGCCGTATTCAATGTTGTTTCGGAAAACCAAGTCACCGATCACTTTGCGGTAGAAGCGATTGTTCAAAACCCACTTCAAGAAATATTTTTCGCCACCCAACCCAGCCCATTCAAACGACAAACTACGATAATCCCCTTGGGTCGTTTCAAAGCGGTTATTGCGCTTGTCATGAACGACGCTAAAGACTGCCGAAGACAAAATCCCCTGGTCAGCCGCAACATCGGCCGGGTTAATTGAAGCATCCGGATCCAAAACGTTAATGCCTTCATACTTATAGGTGAAGAAGACGTTCGTGTAGTCGGCGATCAAATACCCCAGACGCAGATTCATACCGGTCTTGCGAGTGTCGTACTTCTGCGGAATCGGGAAAAAGACATAAAAGATATCGCCACCCACGACCCAGTTCGTGTCGTTGAAGAACGGCTGGGTGACACCCAAGTTCAAACTTTTTGCGTTGTTTTGCTTGGCAAACTGGCCGGAAAGACTGGTGTTCAGACCTAGACCAAAGGTGTTGATTTCGGCCACTTGGGTCGTCAGGAAAAACCCCTGAACGCTTCCGTAACCCGCACCCAAAGTGATCGTTCCCGTCGAGCGTTCCTTGATCGTGATCTCGATATCAACGACGTCCGGCTTACCTTTGGGCGTAACCGTATTGAAAACGACTTCACCCGGCTGGAAGAAACCCAGTCGTTCTACGTTTTCGCGCGATACGCGAAGATTCGTTCCGCTGTACAGTTCTCCTTCACGAATCTTCAATTCGCGGCGAATGACTTTGTCGTGCGTTTTGGTGTTTCCGTAAATATTGATTTCGCCAAAGTAAACCAGGTTCCCTTTTTCGAAAGAATAGTCCATGTCGACGGTCTTGGTTTCGTCATGGATCGCCATCTTGGGAATCACGTTCACAAACGCATATCCCAGGTCCTGATATTTTTCGGTCAGGCGCTGGATGTCGGCCTGGCGCTTAGAAATCGCGAAGATCTGCCCTTCAGTCAAAGTCAGTTCTGTCTTTAATTCTTCTTTTGGAAACAAAAGATCGCCGCTGAAATCAAACGAACCCATCGAATACTGTTCGCCTTCGTCGACGTATACCGTGATGTACAGCCACTTTTTATCGTCGCTGACCGTAACGATCGGATTGTCATAGCGGAACTTTACAAATCCGTTTTCAAGATACCAAATCGTCAGACGCTGCAGGTCTTGCTTGAAAGCAGACTCCTTGAAATTTCCAGATCCGCTCATGAAGGAAAAAAGGCTTCCTTCCTTGGTTTCCGCAAAAAGGGACTTCAGCTTTTCGTCGCTGTATCGCTTGTTATTCAAGAAGGTGATCTTCTTGATCGAAACCTTGTCGTAATCGTTGATCTTATAGACCAGTTCGACTTGCTCTTCCGCCTTGCCCGCGATGGGACGGACTTCGAAATCGACCTTCGTCAGATAGTAGCCTTTGTCTTCGTAAAGCTTTTGAATCAGCTTCAAATCTTCGCGCACCTTCGCGAAATCCAAGATCGACCAGACCTTGACCTTGATGACTTCTTGAATGTCCGAATCACCCAATCGTTCGTTTCCGTCGAACTCGATCTTCGCGATCGCTTGGCGTTCACGAACACGGAAAGTCAATTGAACGCCGCCATCGACCGAAGTTCCTTCAACTGCGATGTCTTCGAAATACCCCATCGCAAATAGCGACTTCACATCCGATTGCAAAAGGGCGCGCGAAACGGTTTCCCCTTTTTTGGATTTGATCTTGGCCAAGACGGCGTCTTTTTCGATTCGCTTCACGCCCGCGACTTCGATGTTTTGAATCTTTTTTCCGACGAAAGAATCCAATTCGATTTTTGGATCGCGAACTTCTTCCTGCGACCAAGCGGTTGATGCGACCGTAAGGCAAAGTGAAGCGGCGCAAAGAATGCGCAAGAAAGCTTGAAGATGCAGCCGCTTAGGTTGAAATGACACGATGGTAATGGTCTAGGTTGACGGGGCAGGAGAGTCAATCACTTTACCCGATTGACGCAGTCGGTAAATTTACGGATTCAACTCACGAAAACGCCGTCGCGCATGGGTAGAACGCGGTGCATCTTTTTCGCCAATTCCGAATCATGCGTGACCATCAAAACAGAAACTCCGGTCGCCTGGTTCAGACGGGTCAGAAGATCCACGACCATCGCGGTATTTGCAGAATCTAGATTCCCAGTCAGCTCATCCGCCAAGAGCAGCTTTGGGCGCAGGATTACGGACCTAGCGATTGCAACTCTTTGCTGTTCCCCACCCGAAAGTTCGGCTGGGCGGTGGGTCAGACGGTGCTCCAGACCCACGAATTTCAATAGCTCGCGTGCCTGTTGCATGGCCACGTCACTGCCGTACCCCGCGATCAGCGCGGGCATCATCACGTTTTCCAGGGCGTTGAATTCCGGCAAAAGATAATGAAACTGGAACACAAAACCCAACATTCGATTTCGGAAGTTCGCCAAACCCTTTTCATTCAATGAAAGAATGTCCTGGGCCTGCGGTCCAAAAAAGATCCGTCCCTGACTGGGGGCTTCAAGCGTTCCCAACACGTGCAGCAAGGTACTTTTACCTGCCCCACTAGCGCCGGTGATTGCGACCATTTCTCCGGCCTGAATTTGAAAATTCACGCCGCGGATGACTTCGATCTGTTCTTTGCCTTTCTTAAAGGCCTTCCGAATTCCTTCGGCTCTAAGAAGAATATTACTCATAGCGAATCCCATCTAGCGGTGAACGCTTTGAAACTGAAAACGAAGGATACAAGGTTGCAAGAAAGGTAATCAAAAGCGCAACTGCGCAGATCATTCCCACTTCCTGCCAGCGAATCACCACGGGCAAGTAACCAATGTGGTAGATGTCCGGAGGAAGGTCAATCCAATGCGTTTTCTGCAAAATAAATGACCCCGCGATCCCCATCCAAACGCCGATCAAGATTCCCACCGAACCAATTCCCAAACCGATGGCACAGAAAAGTCGAAAACTTTTTGAAGGTGGAAATCCCATGGCCTTCAAAATCGCTATTTCCTTGGTCTTGTCGTGAATCATCATCATCAGTGTGCTGACGACGTTAAAGGCAGCAACAATCACGATGACCGTCAAGATGATCGAAATCACCGTCTTTTCCAACTGAACGGCCGATAAAAGATTTGAATTCAGCTGACCCCAGTCTTTTGCGCGAAAGGGATAGCCAAAAGATTCAGTCAGCCGATTTGAAATCTCGCGCGACTGCGACGGGTCTTTAATTCGAATCTTGAAAGACGTCACCTTGCCCGGCTGTTCCAGGTACTTTTGCACCGTCGACAAAGTCGTGAAGATGAACTTGGAATCGTAATCATTCATCCCCATTCGAATGATTCCAACAACCTTGACGTTGAAACTTTTCGCCGATCCCTGCGGCCCTACAAACGGAGCAATCAAGCGAAGCTCGGTCGTTGCCGGCTGAACTTCCGCCGAACCTTCCAGTTTCTTTTCCGTCAACGATGCCCCGATGCGTTCGGCCAAAGCATAGCCAATCGCGATTTCGCCATCTTTTTCAGGAAATCGACCTTCAACGACCCGCGAAGGAATCAGGGTCACCTTCGAAATCTGTTCTGGATCCACCCCTTCGATCACGGCGCCGGCTTCGCCGTCTGGACCTGAAACCATCAATTCGCCGACAAAGCCCGGGGAAATATCAGTCGCTTCGGGCGCGACCTTTCGGATTTGGTTGATGATTTTTCCAGGATCCGAAAGCGCTTCGGTTCGGGAATACAGGATCACGTCGCCATTCATTCCCGTAATCACGCGAATCAGTTCGCCTTCAAACCCGTTGATCACGCTCATGACCACGGTCAAGGCCAAAACACCCAAGGCAACGCCTGCAACCGAAACACCTGAAATCAAGGACACAAACCCGTCCGTCGTCTTAGACAAAAGGAATTTCTTCCCCAGGGTCAGAATCAGGCGGTTGGATTCAGCTTTGGCCATTTATGCTTCGTTCTTTTCTGATCCATGTTTCTGCGGACGCATCTGCGGAAACAGGATCACATCGCGAATACTTGGAGAATCCGTAAACAACATCACCAGACGATCGATTCCGATGCCCTGCCCGGCCGTCGGCGGCAAGCCGTATTCCAAAGCCGTGACGTAATCTTCGTCCATGTCGTTGGCTTCCGGGTTACCGGCGTTCTTGGCTTCCACTTGTTTCAGGAAGCGTTCTTTCTGATCGATTGGATCATTCAATTCAGAAAACGCGTTCGCCATTTCACGACCGTAAATAAACAGCTCGAAGCGGTCGACCAAGAAAGGATCCTTTTCATTCTTCCGCGACAATGGGGAAACATCCAACGGGTACTGGGTCACAAAGGTTGGTTGAATCAGCTGGGCTTCGACTTCATTATCAAAAATCACCATCATCAAGCCGCCCACCGAATCTTTCGGATCCATGTGGAAGCCCTTCATTTTTCCGTATTCCATCAAGGCGCCACGATCGCGGACTTTATCCCGGCCGAACTTTTTTCCAAATTCCGTGCGATTCACAATCGCGTCTTCAATCGACAAACGCTCCCACTTGCCATCCAGGTTGATTTCTGCACCTTGGTAAGTCAGCTGGCGCTTGCCGTGAATCTTGTCGGCAAGCCGCTGGAAAAGCTTTTCGGTGAAAGTCATCAGATCTTCGTAAGTCGCGTAGGTCTGGTAGAATTCCAACATCGTGAATTCGGGATTGTGCTTGATCGAAATCCCTTCGTTGCGAAAGTTGCGATTGATTTCGTAAACACGTTCAAAGCCGCCGACCACCAAGCGCTTCAGGTAAAGTTCCGGCGCAATTCGCAGGAACAGATCCAAATCCAAGGTATTGTGATGGGTCTTAAAGGGTCGCGCTGCCGCGCCGCCGGCAATCTGGTGCATCATCGGCGTTTCGACTTCCATGAAGTCGTGTTCGTCAAAGTACTTTCTGATTTCAGAAACGATCATCGAACGCTTGCGAAAGGTGTCGCGCGTTTCTTCGTTCACCATCAAATCCAAATAGCGCTGACGGTACTTCACTTCGACGTCGGTGACGCCGTGGAATTTTTCCGGAAGCGGATGCAAGGATTTGGTCAGCAAGACGACTTTTTCAGAAAAAATGGAAAGTTCGCCCGTCTTGGTCTTGAAGACTGCGCCTTCGCTGAAAACGATGTCGCCAATATCCAGTTCTTTGAATGCCGCGTAGCCTTCGCCCAACTTGTCGGCTTGCACGAAAAGCTGAATCGTGGATTTTTCATCCTTCAAAGTGACGAACGATGCTTTCCCCATCAAGCGCATCGCCATGATTCGGCCCGCGACTGACGCGCGCGGCTTTTCACCTTCAAGCGCTTCCTTGGTTTTTGAATCATGAAGCTCGCGAAGCTTCGATGCGGTGTGCGTGGGATAGAAACCGTTCTTGTAAGGATTTTCTCCGTGCGACTTTAATTTCGAAAGTTTTTCAAAACGAACGGTGACCTGATCAGACTGCGTTGCGGATTCCATAGTGCAACGATCTTGGCCGAAAATCAGCTATGAGACAAGTAGCGTTCCGCATCCAGCGCGGCCATGCAACCCGTACCGGCCGCGGTGACCGCTTGGCGATAAGTAGGATCGGCGACGTCGCCTGCGGCAAAAACACCGGGAAGACTGGTTTTCGTGGTGCCAGGTTCAACCCAAAGATAACCGACATCATCGGCCTTCAGCTTGCCCTGGAAAAGCTTGGTATTGGGTTCATGACCGATTGCGATAAACAGGCCCTTCACGGCCATTTCCTTCGTCGCACCCGTTTTCAAATTCTTCACGCGAATGCCCGAAACGTCGTTGTCGCCCAAGACGTCTTCAACGGCTGAATCCAATTCAAAACGAATCTTTGGATTATTCTTCGCCTTGTCCTGCATGATCTTCGAAGCTTTGAAAGTATCGCGACGATGGATCAAAGTGACCGATTTCGCAAATCGGGTCAGAAAAGTCGCTTCTTCCATGGCGGTGTCGCCACCACCGACGACAGCGATATCCATGTTGCGGAAGAAAAACCCGTCGCAAGTCGCGCAAGCTGAAACGCCCTTGCCCATCATCTTCTTTTCTGACGGCAGCCCCAACCATTTCGCTGAAGCGCCGGTGGCGATGATCAAAGTTTTTGTTTTGACTGTACGCCCGTCAGCAAACTGAAGTTCGTAAGGTTGTTTGTCGAAATTGACCGCTTTCACATTGCCGGTCACAAAGCGCGTTCCAAAACGTTCCGCTTGTTTTCTAAACGCCGTCATCAATTCAGGACCCATCACGGGTTCTGCAAAGCCGGGATAATTTTCGACGTCGCTAGTGATCGTGAGCTGTCCGCCCGGCTGTTCACCTTCGACGATCACAGGCTTCAAAGTCGCCCGAGCCGCATAAATAGCAGCCGTTAATCCGGCGGGGCCAGAACCAAGAATGACTAGGTTTTCTACTGAATCGCTCATCCGAAGATTAGATTACTCTTCGTCTTGTGCTTCATCCATAAAAGACTGGATGGCCACGAAATCGGCGTTTGCCGAATCATCAGGAAGCGAGGCCACGAACTTTTCAAGTTCTTCGGCCTTCAATTTGCCGCGCTCGACCGAGCGCTGCGCAACACGAACATCGAACTTTTTCTGTTCCACGGATTCCGAAAGAAGTGTCATAGAATTCGACTCTTAACACCGATTCAGGCTCAATGCCAAGTCTTCGGGTCGGAATCATCATCGTCGGCTTCGACTTTAACCGTGGGGTACCCCTCCTTTTTGGCCGAATCGTTATCGATGACCAGGCGAAGGTGTCCCTTGGCCTGGGAAGCCGACTTTTTCTTTCCAAATTTTGGCAGGTTCAGGCCCCCAAAGCCCTTTCCGGGGTTTTTCTTTTTCATGACTGCCAGGGCGGCACGAACCCATAAAAACACAAAACCCGTAATCATTCCCGTCAGATGGGCTGCCCCGGATAGGCCATTGCGTCCCGAAAAAACGACCGTCATCAGCTGAACCCCAGCAAAGATCCAAGTGATGTACTTGGCCTTCATGGGGATCAACATCATCAAAAGCATGGTGCGTTCGCCAAAAATCAGCCCATACGCCATCAAAAGGCCAAAAATCGCGCCGGAAGCCCCAACCATGGGCGTACCCAAGCCTTCTCCCCCCCAAACAAAAGCCTGAAGAAGAAGGTAAACCACGCCCGAAGTGACCGCGCAAAGGAAGTAGAACTTCAGAAAGAAGCTTCGACCCCAGACCGATTCCAGTTCGGATCCAAAGAATAGAAGCATGATCATGTTCATCAAAAGATGGGTCACATCTGCGTGCAAAAACGGGTACGTGAAAAGCTGCCAAAACCGCTGATGAATCATGAACTGGGAAGGTACCAATCCCAGCCAGGAAATCAGGTTTCCGCCCATGAATTGATCCACGGTCTGCTGAACCAAAAATCCAGCCAGACACGCGATCATGATCCACTTGACGGTCGGGGTTAATCGAATCGCCATTAGCCCTGGGCCTCCATGACTTCGATCAAGATTCCCCCCGCCGTTGCAGGATGAATGAAATTCACACGCATCTGGTGGGCGCCTTTTTTAGGAGCATCATAGGTCAGCCGGTATCCGGCCTTTCGAAGGGTCGCGCAAAGCGGATCCAATTCTCCGGTCTTCACTTGAAACGAAAGGTGGTGAATTCCTGGTCCGCGTTTTTCAATGAATTTCGCGACGGTACCTTCGGGGTCGGTGACTTCTAAAAATTCCAACTGGGTTTGCACGACCGGCAAAGGAAGAAAGTGCGTGCGAACGCCTTGTTCGGGAACGTCTTCTTGGTTTTTGAATGAAAGCCCTAGGATTTGAAACAGCTGCGCAAGCTGAGGAAGCGCCGAAACTGCGATGCCGATATGATTCAGGAAAGCGGGTTGCGAGAGCCCGGAAGTTGCCATTTCCGTGTGAACGTACCCCTAAAATGGGACGAGGACCACTACCCTCTGTTGCTGTACCCCAATTCGGCCTCCTCAGCCTTCTTGAGCAAAAGATAGCGGTCCTCAGTCAAGGTGTCTAAACCATCGAGTACCCACCAAAGTCCCCGCGGCCAGACAATGGACCTATCGGTCTTCACGACCCAAACTTGAGCTTTTCGATGGGAATAGCTGATATTTTACAGTTTTTTAACTTACCGCGGCGCGCAACCGCTTTTTCAGCTCGAATTGCTTCGATTTTAGCCATTCTAGAATCTTTGCGGCCTCGTCTTCCGTCAAAAACAGAACGTAAAGTGAAACCATGACGACGCCAAAGTGCGGCAAGCTCATGGTGACGGCGATCAAAGCATGGAAAAGGACCCCAAAACCCAGCACCCACTTTCGAATGGCTGGAATCCAGATGATGGCCGGAAAGTAAACTTCCCAAACCAAGGGAAGGTATGTCCCCAGGACAATCAGAAAAGGGAAATGGGATAGCCAGGTGACGTCGATTCGTCCCAATTGTGGATTTGAAATCGCAAGCCACATGGCTTCGCCTCGCCACCACGAAATTCCCTTCAGCTTTTCAATTCCTGAATAGGCGTAAATCACGCAAAGCTGCAGCTGCGCAAAACGAAGGCCCAGTGATCGCAGTTCGGTTTTCCAATTCGAAACCTTCACGTGGCCGACCCCGGCACCGAAGATCAGATAGAAAAGAAAGAAAATGGAAATCAGGTCCATCCCGAAGGCGATGGAAACGTTTCGGTGAATGAAAGAAACGTGAAGGGCCAATGCGATCGCGGCGGCGACCCGTTGGAACTTTCCAAAGATGATGCAAAGCAAGCTGCCCAAAAAAATCAGGTAGCAGGTCCAAACCCAAAGCATCGAAGAATTCAGCATCAAGATCGAAAAACGACCGCTCATTTCAATCATGTCGTCGATCTTGGCGGGGGTCACCAAACCTTGCGGGCCATAGAAAAAATCCAGGTCCTGCACCAAGGTAATGTAGTGACTGAAAAGCACGATCGGAAAAAAGATTTCAAAAAGACGGTAGCGATGAGCCGATTCTGTTTGAAACGCGAACCCAACCCAACCTTTCCATAGATCTGCGGCGGTTTTTTTTAGCCAACGTTTCATTTTTTCTGCCCCTGTTCATCTTGGGCTAAAGGACAGATGTGAACCGAAATTTCTCGTCGATCCAGATTTTCCAGGTCTTTCACTTTCTTTGATCCACTGGCTGCTTCTTCAATGGTGACCCATGGATAAATCGACGCCCAGAACCTGATTGCGTGTGCCTGTTTTTCCTGGCGGCACAGGTAGGGTCCAAGGGTGGATGATGGGCGCTCTTTCGCCATCCCGATATAACGGGCCGACGTCATTCGGCGGTTCTGCCGCTCGCGAAAAAGGAACGGCGATTCAAATTCCGGCATCATCCCGCGACCGACGCGTCCGCCGTTCTTATCCAAAAGTTCCCATTCGACGTACATGGCTTGGCCAGGATTTGGCGAAAAGAAGTTCCAGAACGAACCAAATTCAAAGGCGTTCAAATAGGGTTTCATGATGGGCTTAAGCCACCCACCCAATGGAGTTTCAGGATTCGGCGCGACCGCGATGACGATTCCGTGAAAGATCGCGAAAGCCGTGAAAAGCGTCCATCTTAGGGAACTGCTTCTTGTCTTCGCGCTCATCCTTGCATGCTTAGAACGAACGACCGTCCATCATTCCGCCGTTCATCATGCCACCGTTGTCCATCATGGCGCCGCCGCCTGCGACTCCAGCGCCGACTCCGATACCGAAGGTGCCAATCAGCTGTCCGCCGATTCCGCCACCGCCGCCAGCCCCGTAGACAGGGTAACCGTAGCCAGACGAATAGTAACCGCCTTGAATAATCTGCTGATAGCGCATGGTCGCTTCCATGATTTGCTGTTGAGCGATCATCGCGTTCTGTTGCTGTTGAGCCGCGCGCTGAGCATTCAACATCTGCGAGTTCATCGAAGCCTGCATTGCGGCCCAATACTGGTACTGCATACCCATCATCCCGCCGTTCATCATGCCCATGCCGCCGGGGTAACCCATCATCATGCCCATGCCGCCGGGGTAACCCATCATCATGCCAACGCCGCCGTTCATCATGCCCATGCCGCCGGGGTAACCCATCATCATGCCGCCCGGATACATTCCGCCGTTCATCATGCCCATGGCGATGCCACCGGGCATTCCCATCATCATTCCGGGGTAACCGCCGTTGATTCCACCGTTGATGCCGCCGTTAATGATCCCTTGAATCAGGCCCATGCCGCCACCGGGGTAACCCATCATCATCCCCATGTTGTAGCCACCGGGATACATACCGCCTGGCATGCCCATCATCATTCCCATGTTATAGCCGCCGGGATAACCGCCTGGGTAACCACCCGGATAACCACCGGGGTAGCCCATCATCATGCCGCCTGGCATGCCCATCATCATTCCCATGTTGTATCCGCCCGGATACATCCCGCCAGGCATGCCCACCATCATGCCCATATTGTATCCGCCAGGCATCATTCCGCCGTTCATCACGCCGTTGAAGCCGCCAAAGTACATCGGAATGCCCCAGCCCATGCCCCAAGGCATGCCGCCGCCACCGATTCCGGATCCAATCAAAGTTCCGATCAAACCGCCGCCACCCATCAGGCCGCCGTTCATCATCATACCGCCCGACAGCCCCATCATGCCGCCGTATAAGCCCATCATTCCACCGGACATGCCCATCATGCCGCCTGGGTAGCCCCAGCCCCAACCGCCGCCAGCAGTTGCGCCGATATAACCGCCACCCCAACCGCCCATTCCGATGCCCATCATCCCCATTCCGTAAAGCGGCGGGGCCGAACAAGGAATGCCGATTTCTTTGCATTGCTCAAGGTAGCCTTGATAGTTGCCAGAAAAAGCCCTTAGGCTTTTGTTGTACGAAGAAAACTGCATCGCTCCCAACGCGAAGCCCGCGACGGTTGGCAGAGCAGACAATAGGTAGTCGCCGACTTTCGGTTCGCGCGGCTTCATCGCGTCTGCCAATGAACATTCTGGACAAGCGCGCTGTGCTTCAAGCGCGTCTTTCGCCAACTGAAGGCGCTCTTCTTTTTTTGCTTTGATCTGCGACTCGACGTCTGCCAGTTCAACTTCGATTTCTCTTCTCTTGGACTTCTTGGCGATTGCACCGCAGGCGCCCGGAGCAATGGCAGTCAAACATGCGGTTTGTTCCGCTGGATCGCTGAACCAAGTGCTAGAAAAAGTCGTGGGATTCGTCGCCTGAGTTTCAGAAATAGTGACGCATTTATCGTCGTCGGATCGACCCGCGACAACAACAGGTGGCGTTCGCTTCGCTAGAACCATCAAGCAATGCGTGTGGCAGGTCGTGCATGGGGTGGTCAGACCTTCGCCCGGAAAAGTCTGTTCGATTTTCTGTGCGCTTGCCGAACCGACCGCAGTGAGCTTGGCTTTGACTTCGGTCTTTCGCTTTTCAAGCTCTTTGGTTTCTTTGTCCAAAGTTTCGATCTCGGATCGAATTGAACCGTAAACCCCCTGAGCAATGGCATGTGGAATCGGTGTTCCAACCGTAGCTATCGAGAAACACAGCATCCCTACCCACACAGCGTTGATCTTCTTGATCATTTTATTTCTCCCAGTCACATCGCCACCCAATAAGTGGGACGATGAAGACACTTCCCCAGAGTCTCTTTTCTATTCTAGCCCTTAGAACTTCCAAGAAACCAGCTGAAATTTTTCCCTACTTAGAAGGTATAAAAAAGGCCCTGTTTTCGTCAGAACCTTGACAGCTCGGACGCGAACAGGGCCTAGAAATAGATCCGTTAGAAGCGATTATTTCGAACGTTTCGCCTTGTCGCGGGCCTTCTTTTTGGCCTGGCGCTTACGGTTTTTCATCTTTTGCGTCTTATTCTTTCTGCCGCGTCCCATTGAAATCACTCCTTAGTTCAGTATCTTTACACAGAATTCTTTGTTAGCCTGGATAAGGTACGATTTCTACGGATGAAATCGGCCAATGTCAACGCCCTGTCTGGGGCTATGGGAACTGCAGATTGCAGATTGCAAGGAGGCACCGATGGAATCATCTTCTCATCCTACTTTCGAAACCGGCGCGACTGTCATTTACGCTCTACACGGCAAATGCAAGGTCGTTGGAATTGAAGAGCGCACGGTTGCCGGCCAGACCATTCCCTTCTACAAACTTGAAATTCAAAAGTCGGCCCTGTCGCGCTCAGCGCGCCAAGAGCCGGCCATTTGGCTTCCCGTTAAGACCGCGCCTTCACGCGGGCTTCGTGCACCGATGGATGCCGCCGTCGCTGAAGCGGCTCTAGAAGTCCTTTCCAGCCGAGAGTTCTACTTTCCGCTGAACGAAACTTGGAACAAAATGCTTCCGCAGCTGGAAGCCTGCATGAACCGAGAGGGTTCGATCGGGATCGCTAAGGTCGCTAGCTACCTGCACGTCCTGAAGAAGAAGCAGGTCGTTTTCGCTCCTGAAGTTGCGCGTTTCAGTGAACAGGTCTGGAAGACGATTTCGCGCGAAGTCTCGGATGCATTGGGAATTTCTTTGAAGATGGTGGAAGAGCGCATCGAAAAAGGACTTCGCCACAAGCTTTTGCCGCATAATTAAGCGCTACACAGAACCTGTGTAACGAGTGTCTCTGAAAATAAAAAAGCCCGGTCACATTTCTGTGATCGGGCTTTTTAAATTAAATGGGGGCATCGTGCTTGTCTTGCGCCGAGCTTCCTCGGTACTAGCGTTGCCGCAGGCAGGCTTAACTTCTGAGTTCGAGATGGGATCAGGTGGAACCCTACCGCTATAGACACCCCCAACTTGTCGCGGCTCGC
>JAEUWC010000021.1 GCA_016786465.1 Bdellovibrionales bacterium
CACGGTGCCTGCGCGTTCTTTTTGATCCGCTTTGTTCTTACCCGCGGAAACATAGGCGCGTGACGAAAGATAAGTCGCGTACTGAATGTAATTCGCCCAACCAAAAACCAATCCCAGCTGAAGCAGGAAAAGCACGGTTCCCATCAAAAGAATCAGAACCAATACGAATTCGATCAGTGCCTGTCCTTCTTCGCCTTTGCGCTTCTTAAGGATCACTTGGGCACCTCGATGTACATGCGCCCGCTTCCCGCGCCCTGAAGGGCGCGCGGGTGTTTCTTTGGACCGCCGTCTTCGTAACCGCGCGCTTCCGGATGCCCGTGGCGATACGCGTACGCAAAATCTTCGCGAATGGGACGCATCATTCTTTCGGCCAAGCCGATCTTGACCATGCCGCGCGAAATTCCCAAGAAAACGCCGACAATGATGAAAATCAAAAGGATGTATTCCAGCATCCCCTGACCGCTTTCATTGGCGACAATTGAACTTCGATTTTTCTTAAGGCCCACTTCCCTCATCCTTACAGAATACCCCATTTTTTCAGCGGATTTTCGAGAAAAGTCCAAATTCCGGCGACCGAAATGGGAATGGCAAAAGGGAATGTCAGCTTCTTGTCGACCTTGGGCTTTTCAAGCTGCATTTCCTTCACCAAAAGCGTCAGCACAAAGCGATACATTCGCTTTAAAAACGAAATCAGGCGACCGTGGTACGCAAGCTGAAGAAGCGACAAAAAAGCGCCAACGAATAGCGATAAAATCGCGCTGGAAAGCGCAAACCCAGGCCCCGCCCAGGCTGAAAGTGCCATCAGAAATTTGACGTCTCCGGCCCCTAGAATGCCCGTTGCGAAAAGAATTCCAAAAGCCAGTAGGGCAACCGCCAGACCCGACAAAGATTGTAAAGCGGCGTCGCCGCCCTGAAAAATCAACGCAGCCAGCGGCGCTGCGCAGATCAACGGAAGCGTTAGCCAGTTCTTGATCTTTCCTTTTGTGACATCGGTGATCGACGCAATCACGCAAGTCAGGCAGATCAGCGCAAAAACAAGGTCAGGATGGGATTGGATCGGAGGAGAAATCGAATACGAGAGGCTAGTTGCTCCAAGAATCAAGTGGGCTCCTTCCCGACTTCAGATCCTTTTCCATCTGAGCGGCAAGTTTCAGAATCCCTTCATCGAAAAAACCCATCAATTTACGCGTAAGTGTAGCTGCGCCGATGGCGCAAAATGCCAGGATCAAAATGTATTCGGTCAGCGCCTGGCCCGACTCTTCGGCCAAGAGCGCTCGAACCATCGAGCCTCTGGTCTTCATATTCGTGCTTACTTGAAAGCTTCGTTCAGCTTCGAATCCAGATTGTTGACTGCGCCGTCCATCGTGTTGCTGAACTTCGCGCGGAACTTCATCGCGATCATCACAACGACTGCAAGGATCAGAATGTATTCCGTAGTCGACTGACCGGACTCTTCACGAACCAATTTTTGTAACAAGGTTTTCAGATTTTTCATCTCTCTCACCCTTCTCTCCGCCCCTAAGCTTTTCGGCCGTTTCAGCTAAAAACCTAAGAAGTACCCCTACCGTTAAGAATGCAATTTCATACAAAAATAGTCAACTATTCAATACCTTAGCTCAGAATCCTAAAAAGCCAATAAAATCAAAGCCATATTATCGTCATAGCCCTGGGATTTTAGCTTTTGAAAGGCCTGATCCAAGACCAAAGCCAAAGGGCTGCCCGACTGCCACTGACGGTGGTAGGCCGCAATCTGTTCCAGTCCTGCAGCCCCCAGACCATCCGTGGCCAAGACGACGAAGTCGCCTTTACGCACACGAATTTCTGAAACTTCGGGTTCTAGGTCCGAAGTGATCCCAATGGCCATCAGGGGTGCCTGATAAAGGCTAGAATTTTCCATCGGGTCCACCAAGCGCGAATAAGATTTTGGAATCACCAGTTCGCGTCTTTGGTCCCCGCGAAAAAGATGGGCCTGCGTGCAACCGACTTGCGACAGTGCCAAAAGGTCTCCGTCCAGGTAAGCCGCCAAAAGGCTTGCTCCGCCTTTTTCGTTGGCCGACTTGTTCTTGTTCAAAGTCAAAACCTGGCGATTCGCATGAATCAACGCATTGAAAAGTACGTTTCCCGCCAAGGAAAAGTACTGACGAATTTCAAAAGGCAAAGTCGCGTCTTCATCGCCGGCTTCTTTTTCTAGAAACGACTGGACGGATTCGCAGGCGGTTTTTGCTGCTACGTCACCCGCGCCTTGACCGCCAAATCCATCGGCGACTGCCCAGATTCCACGTTCGGCATGCGTCAGCACGTGATCTTCTTGAATGGGCCGGGCACCCGATTGAGTCAGATGAAAACCGCCTTGAATCGGTACGCGATGACCCAAGTTAGAATCCTCCCGAGAAATCCGGAGGTTCTGGAACCCCCTCGGCCGAACTTTGATTTCCAATTCCGTTACCCAGCATCGGATCAGCGGCTGGATCCGAAGGATCCATCATTGCGCTTCCATCCATCGATCCGGACTGACCTGCAGGTTCGCGAGCCGATTCATCTTGCATAGGTACAGCCGCGTCCGCCGGGCTAATCCCGCCATCAGCCGTGGCCGGTGGTGGTGGCGCGACATCAGCCAAGGCCGATTCAAGTACACCGTACTTTTCCAGCCTGCGCTTAGCACTGGTGTAATACTGGTCATCTTCGGGTGTGTTTTCTAAAATCATTTCAAATTTCTTTTTAGCCGTCACCAGATCGCTGAAGTTTTCCGCAAGCACGCCTTCGGCATAAATCGCCTTCGCGCGTTCATGCAAAGCATCCCGAACGCGCTCGATTCCCTCGGGGCCTTCTGAACCCAAAGGATCGATTTCACTGACTTCGCGATAGAATCGATAGGCTTTTCCGAACTGCTTTTTCTTTTCAGCCAACTGCGCTGCCTTCAAGGCCGGACGTTTTCTTTTGTCGATCTGCTCGATACAATACTTTTCTTTTTTCTCGACTTCCCGAAGCAGCTTTTGATCCGTAACTTCAAGATCCAAAATGCGATCGATCATTTCCAACGCCGAATGAAAATCGCCCCCCTTCACCGCTGACTGAACTTCGGCAAAGTATTCGTTTCCTTGGCGATTGCGCTGTTCTTCAATCTTTTTGCGTTGTTCTTCAATCGCCTTGGATTCCTGCCAAGCCATGATTTCGCGCTTCCACTGAATCACCTGTTGGTTTTCCGGATCCAAAGACAGAACCTGAGAAAACAGAACTTCCGCGTGTTCGAAATGTTTTGCAGCCATCAATCCGCGAAGTTCTTCAACCCGTTGATCGACCTGCGCCTTGATCTGAGCTTCTTTTTCCTGACGACGACGATCTTCTTCCGCGCGTTCGGCCAGGCGCTTCTTGTCGCGGGAATACTGTTCCAGTTCCCGCGCGTTTTTATAGTCTTTCACCATCGTGAAGACCTTTTGAATTTCGTAAAGTGCCTTTTCGAAATCCTGCTTTTGGTAATGATCCCAAGCCAGTTGGTACTGGGAATCCACGAACTGTTTTTGCGCCAAAGAAAGTTGATCAAAAGTCGGAAGCTGACCCTTCAGTTGAACTGAAGCTGGGCGACGCGCCTGATTTTCGGGTTCGTCTTCTTCCAAGAAAACGAAGTAAACCAGACCTAGTCCCACAAAAAGCGTCAGAACTTTCTGGCGCGGATTCAGGTTCTTGAAGTTCTTGACGTACTTTTCGTACATCGTCGGCTTTTTGCCCGAAGCTTCCGGCGCAATTCCAGTAATCAAAGGTACGCCCGAAGCGCTGATTCCAATTTGGCTGCCGGTTTCAACGCCGCCAAAAGCCGCATCAACCGGCTGACCGGTCATCTGCCCATTGGAAGCAAAGCCATCCATGCCGCCAACCATCGCGGCTTGTCCAAAGTCCTGTTGACCTTGGAATCCACCCATTCCCGCATCTTGTTCCGCGGATTCGAAACCCTGGGCTTCTTGATTGGCATAGTCACCCGAAAAGACCTTGAACTGAAATAGAGTGTCGCCAATCTGAATGCTATCGTCACCGGTCAATTCTTGTTCATTGATTTGGACCCCGTTGACCCAAGTGCCGTTTGCAGATTCCAGATCCTTGATCGTGAAGCTTAGGCCAACGCGACGAATGATGACGTGCTTACGCGAAGCTTTTTTGTCTTCTAGAACAATGTCGCAGTTCTTTCCGCGACCTAACGAAATTTCATCTTTCGTGATGTCGAATTCTTGGAAGTTCGCCGCACCCGGCGGGAACAAAAGCCGGACCTTCACGTTCGCCTGAGGCGTCAACTTCGTACGGCCGTCATCGCTTCCTTCGGCAAAGTCCGAACTGACGGGCGTCGCTTGTGGCAGTTGCTCAAAGGGCATTCCCATCGACGCGCCAGAATCATTCCCGGATGCAAGCGGAGTTTGGAACGCTGGAATTCCTGCGTCTGACGAAGTGTCTTGGGTTACCGCTTCTACTGCGGCAGTCGGGACGGCCGGGTCTGGCATCACCAGTCCGGATTCCAACGCTGTGGGTTCAGGCGCGGGCGGCGCCGCTACGGCTGCTACCGGAGCCGCCACCGCGGCCATCTGAACGGCCTGTGCTTCTGCGGCCTTTTCTTTTTCCTTTTCCATCTGAAGACGGATCAGAAACGGCCCCATGTTGATGACGTCGCCGTCTTTCAAGGTGGCCTGCGTAACATCCGCTCCGTTCACCATGATGGAACCGAAATCGGATTTCTTTTCGACCTGAAGGCCAGTTGCGGAAGGACGAATGGTTGCGTGATTTCTTGAAATGGCGCGATCGTCCAGGCGAATCACGCACCCTTCCCCACGTCCCAGGCTGACTTCGCCTTCGACTTTGTGAGACTTGATAGTCTCGCCATTTTTCAAGATGTGGAGAACAGCTGCGGCGCTCATGATCCTTTGCCTTCTCCTTTCATTCTCTTCAGGGTCTCTTCATAGCGACCCTTGGCTTCCTGATAGGACTTGTTGCTTTGATCACGATACAAGGTCCGAAGAACGGTTTCGAAGTGCCCCTTGGCCTGCCGGTAGCGCCCGAATTCCAGGTTCTTTTTCCCACTGTCCAAATGGTATTTTACCAGTTCTTCGATCTCTTGATCGCATTTCTTCAAATAGAACTCAGCTAAGCCGTGCGTGGGTTGAACCTGTAAAACCGTCTCAAATTGCTGCCGGGCGCGGACGTAATTCTTGGCGGTATACTCGCGAAAGCCATCTTTAAAGAACATTTCGGCCTTGGGGTGTGAAAGCGTTTCCCCTGGCGGCAAAAGTGATGCCAAAGTCCGTTCCTCTTTTTTTGCCGGCTGCTGCGGCCTTTTCTGCTGCTGTCCAGAATCGTCAAAAAGAAAGAAGTACAAGCCCAAGGCGGCGCCACCATAAACCAGAAGTCTTTTCTTCATGGCCGGGTCGTTCAGGTCAAAACCACCTTTTCTTCCAGTCGACTTTTCTTCCAAGGGGTTCGGACGCGAACCGTTTGCACCAGGCAATGGTCCATAGATCCCACCCATGGCGCGAACTTTCGCGCGTTGTTGGTCAAATGCATCCGCTTCAGACTTGATCTGCTCAAGGGTTCTTGGCGGAGCAATGATCATTCCCGTGGAAGCGTCGGCGGACATGAATTCAAAGGTCGTTTCGCCCACTTGAATCACGTCGCCCGAACGAATCTGGTCCTGACGAACCCACTGACCGTTCTTCATCACGCCGTTCGCGCTGCCTTGATCCTGAAACGCCCAGCCGCCGGCCATGTACTTCAAGACGACATGCCGACGCGACATTTTCAGATCCGGAACTTGCACGTCGTTTTCCTCGCCGCGACCCAAGCTGATTTCAGATCCGAATAGGACAAAGGTTGCCCCCGAATCGGCGCCCTGGACCACGCGTAAGCGGCCCACTTCGCCATTCTGTCTTGGCACCTGATTTCCTCGGATCTTCATCGCTCGAACCGGCAAGTCTGTTAACCCTCTTTCTTCGTAAATGTGTACCAATAGCCCAGGTCATGACTTAGACCCGCGGCATGGACCACGTGTGGAACTCCGTTAAACTCAAGATCATCTGACGAACCATCCGCCGATGACGCCGCCTTCGCAGCCAGATCCTTTAGGAACGGCCCAAGGGAATGGTCCTTGGCCAAAGTTCCAATGTCCTGACCGATCGAAGCGTCGCCGGAAATTCCGGTAATTTCCCCGAATGGAGCGTTCCCGTATAGAAACCGGAAGGACGAATCGACCACCAAAAAGCCCGTCTTCGTTGCTGCTCCGATCACGCGAATCGGGCTTAGAACCGAATCAATATCCGGCGCCGCTGAAGCCGCAGCCCCGCTTGAAAACCCGGTGGCTTTCGGGACCCGCTGAAGCGCGACGTTCAAGATTTCCCAAAGCGAATTCAGTTCCTCGAACTTGAATTCGTGGGTGACCTGGCGAATTTCGCCTTTTAGCACTTTGTCGATATCGTCGTTCAGAACCAAGAAAGGCTTCAGAACCAGTTTGTAAAGAATCAACATCGCGAAGATCGAAATCAGGATGGTGTAGACGATGGTTTCAGAATAGATCATTCCGATTTCGCCCATTTCAGGAACGGCGATATTGGCGTCGATCGATACGACGGCCATTCCGACAATCACGTTTCTTCCCGCCTGCGCGCTTAGGACTTTCACAGGTTCGACCGCCACGATGATTCCGTTGGCGACTTCTCGAACCAAGCCATGCTCAAGCTCTCCTTTTCGGAAAGCATCCCGCGCCAGAACGGCCACCCGGCCTTCGATCCCGGAAACCAGATACGAATTCAATCTGGATGCTGGCGCCATCACGCGATTTTCCATATCCAGCAAAAGCGCCAGACGTACCCCTTCGGCACGTTCAGCGATTCCGATTTCGGTTTTTGATTCTTCTTTCGAGGCCAAGAAAGGCGCGTTTCTTTCAACGATCTGCTTGGCGATGTAACCTGCGCGGCGCCCCGTTTCTTGAATCACGGTCGAACGATTGGATTCGATCAATGGATAAACAGAAACCACCAGATTCGCTGCCACCATGCATCCCAAGATCAAAGCACCGACCCACTTCATTTCGGTCTTGATGTTCAGACCATAGAAAACCGGCATCAGCTGGGTTTCAAAGAACTGAATCGCCTTGTCTTTGATGCTTTGTTTTTGCTGGGCGGCTGGCGCAGCTGCGCGTGGCATTCCCGGCTGTGGAATCTGAACACCAGGCATCGCAAGGACATTACCCATCCCCGCAGGCACGGGCGGTCTTGCACCCCGTCCACCCGGCATGCCGACTTCCAACACAAAATCCCCGACGCTGACGCGATCTCCGGGGCGAAGCTTTTTCTGCTTGGTCAGTACGCCGTTGACGAAAGTTCCGTTCGAACTTCCGTTGTCTTTGACCAAAAGTTCTCCATCTGACGCCACCAATACGCAGTGGGCCTTGGAAACCTTCGTTGAAGGCAGAATGATTCCTGCCCCCTCGGCGCGGCCAATCGTCGTTTCGCCGTTTTGGACGGCGAAAGTGCTGCCACGATTTGGGCCAGCTACGACGGTTAGCTTATACATAGTTCATCTCCTACTTGAACGGCCGATTGATCGATGCTTCCCACGGGAAGCTCGATCGTCACCTGCGCATTCATGTCCAACACCGGTAGCAGCTTCCACGCAGGCAGCGCCCGACGAACGGAAGAAACCATCCAGTTTTTTTCTTTCTTCGTGACGAAGATCACATCGATTGGAAAACGCATGAACCACATGTGGATGCTGTTGCATGGGCGAATCCACAAACCTTCACCTAAGTTCAGGCCGCGACTTCCCATCAATCCCATGAAGCGTTTCCAGAAGGACTCCGCCACATGACACTTTTCGGCAATAACCCTTTGATTTTTTAGGTTTACGATACGAATTGTTGAATTCGTCACGTTATGGGCCCGATGAACTTTCCCCGGCAATCGTGCGATCAGAATTTGACGCCGTACCTTGGCCCGGAACTCCGTTTGGATAGATCATCGAAATCCCGAAAGGCCCGAAAATCATCAACATAACCGCGGGTAAAATGAAGATGACTAGCGGAAGGATGATTTTCTGCGACGCAGCTGCGCCGGCTTTTTCAGCCATCAGGATTCGCGTCACCCGAATTTGGTCAGATTGTTGACGCAGGATTTTACCGATCGAAGCACCCATCTGGTCGGCAGAAATCAGAACGGCGACAAAGGAATTGAACTCGCGCATGCCGATGCGCTTGGACATTTCGCGTAAACCTTCCTGACGAGAAGCACCGACTTTGATTTCTTTCAGAAGCTGGGAAAATTCATCGACCAAAGGGCTAGGCTGCGATTTTTCGACGACCTTGCCGATCGCGCCGATGAAATCCAACCCGGCTTCGGTGGACAGGGCCAAAAGGTCGACGATAAAAGGCATCGCACGAAGAATCTTTTTCTGGCGCGCCTTGATCAAGCCATCGATCCAAAACTTGGGATAGAACCAGCCGGCAACGGGTGAAACCAGGATCATCCAGGGTTCTAGGCTTAGGAAATCGCCCGCCTTCAAAAAACCCAGCAAAACAGGCGCAAAAAACACCAAAAACAGCCGAAATGCGACGAATTCATCAGCCGTGAATTCGTCCTTCAGACCGGCCGTTGGAATCAACGCGCCAGCTTCTTCTCGGTACTTGTTCCAAAACGATTTCCCGCGGACCATCGGAACAAAGTACTGGGAATAGATCGGACGAACGGCTTTGACAAAGCCACCCGAATTCTTCAAATCCCGGCTTTCAGAAAGATTATCCTGGGCGGCGCGACTTTCCTGTTCGGACATCAGGAAACGCGTCAAAAGGTAGACGGCCAGCGCTACAAGGACGTAGGCTGCGCCGACGACAACTTCATTGCTGGTAAAAAGTCCGAACACAAGTACCCCCTTTTAGGGCGCCTTGCGGGTCGCAAAGCTTACTTTCTCTTCGGAATTCCGCAGTCTGGGCATGAGCCCTGACGATGCACAGCACGTTCGGTTTCTAAGCTTCCCAAAGGAATGATCCGACTTTTCAGCTGATCCACCCGCGCCGGACTACGATTCTGGGGTTTGGAATGACTTTTTTCGGCACCGGTTGCGCGGTTCTGAGCCTGGACGACTCCTAACCCCAAGACTTGCATGACCAACCCTGTCAGAACCCCTGCCAGATATCGCATGCAACCCCTATCGGCAAATCTTGCCGACGGCATAAATTTGTCGAATCATGGGAAAATGAAAAAAATCTTCCAAGCGACTGCAGCTTCCATTTTCCTTTCATTATTTGCACTTACGGCACTGGCTGCCGAAGCGCCCAAGGCAAAAACACAGGACGAAGTCGTTGTCGCCGACACCTGGTACACGGTCACGATCGCAGGAAAAACCAAGTACGGTTATTACAATGACAAGATTGTTCGCCGGGGCGACCAGCTTTTCTTCCAAAATCGATATTGGAAAAGCGAAGAAGGATTCATCAACGAGGAAGCTTTGGGCGCCATTGCAAAAGACGATGCCGATCTGACGCCGCTGGTCTTTAATTTTCAATCCAAGTACAGAAATTCAGAAACCAAGATCGACGGTTCGCTGAAAGACGGCGAATTGACCGTCAAAATCAAAAAGGGCGGAAAAGAACTTCCGTTGGTGAAAAGAACGGGCATTAAAAACGCCATTTTTTCGGTCTTTTTCCCAGTTTGGCTAGGCAAGAAATTTAACGAAATGAAAGTCGGTCAAACCCTGTCTTATTTGACGATTTTGGAAGACAACATCGACCAGAATTTTTCTTCTATTTCCGGCTGGGTCCGACAGGAAAAAGACGACGAATTTGCAATCAAGAACAAAGCTAAGAAACTGGCCGTCACTTACCGCGATCTGAAAAGTACCTGGTACATCCTGCCTTCTGGCACCCCCATCAAGATTCATCTTCAAGACGCGAACACGACTATCGAAAGGGTTTCAGAAAAGGTGGCGACCCAGTTCTTGAAACCATGAATGGATTGAAACTGGCGTTCAGGCAGATCGCCGTCCTTTTCGTCGTTTTCACCCTTTCCAAAGTAGCGCTGCGAAGCCTTCCGGGTGACCCATTAGAAATTCTGAGCCTGGAAAATCCTCGATCTGTTTCCGTCGAATCGTTGAAAAAAGAAATGGGGCTGGACCTTCCGTTTCACCGCCAGATTGTCCAGGACCTGGGTCGCTGGACGGATGGAAATTTAGGTAAATCCATTCTTTCTAACGAACCTATTTCGAAACTACTTTTTGACCAGCTGGGTGCGACCGTTCGCCTGACTTTTCTTGCTGCAGTTTTGACCCTGGTCATGGCTTCCTTCTTAGGAACACTTGCTTCTTTGAAAAGCTTTCCTTTCGAAGTCCCTGGAATTCTGAAGCGCCTGGCCCCGTGGGCAAACCGGATTTCAGAAGTCTGGGGTTCCCTTTCACCCACGCTGTCCATGGTCTGGCTTGGGCCTTTACTGGTCATCGCATTTGCACTGGAAATTCCGATATTTTCGGTTCGAAACAGTCTTTGGCTTCCGGCGTTTGCGCTGATGTTTCAGGGCGTAGGTTTTTGGTGCCGTGCCATTCGGGATCAGCTGATTCTAGCCTATCAAAAACCGATGATCCAAAGTGCATTGGCCCGCGGAATTCCCACAGGAAAAGTGATCTGGAAGTACGGTTGGATTCCATCGTCCAGTGCACTGACTTCCTATTTCTTGAATCAAATGGGATTTTTGATGGCTGGCGCCTGGGTCACCGAAGTCGTCTTTGATCGTTCCGGAATGGGAACGCTTTTCATTTCGTCGATTCTAAGCCGGGACTACCCAGTCACCGAATCCGCGATACTGGTTTCATCGGCGCTGATCCTTTTCTTCAATTTTCTTTCGCGCCTAGCTGGCGATCAGTTGGGAGCCCGGTCATGACACTAAGAAAAAAGATCGCTTGGGGATTTTTAATCGGATTTGGCCTGACTGCTTTGGGAACACGCATCGTCTTTCCAACAGGAATCGATCACCACTTGGAAGACTCACTGAAGTGGGGCTTTGACGGATTTGGAAGAAGCCTGTGGATTCTGATCCCCTGGTCTTCATTCGGAAGTCTGGCCCTTTCATTCGGGGTTTCGGTTCTGCTTTTCGTGACCGCTTTCGCCATTTCAGCAGTGTCCCTTTATTTGGGTCAGACCGGACGCTCAGGCCTAGATCGAATGGTCGACTTCTTTTTGACCTTTCCTTCTTTGCTCTGGTCGTTGGGATTAGCGGCGCTTTTGGGTCCGGGATGGTCCACCGTTAGCTTTGCACTGATCGCCGGGTCTGCGCCGTCCTTGTCCCGGCTTTTTGTTCAATTGGTTCAGGAAATTGAAAAGACTCCGTATTCTCAGGCCAGTCTGGCGCTGGGCGCAGACGCCACGCAGCTTTTTCGTCGCGCAATGCTTCCTGAACTTCTTCGATTCACGCGCCTCAAGTTTCCCTCCATTTTCATTCAGATCATCATTGCCGAAACAACTTTGAATTTTCTGGGGCTTGGCGCGCCGCTGGGATCCGATACCTGGGGCGGAATCTTGGCGCAGTCCAAGGACGTTTTGATGGAAGCCCCTTGGATCGCGATCTTTTCGGCCTTTCCGCTTTTTCTGATCTGCGCTTCCCTCCAAAGCCTCAGCCATCTAGACTAATGGAATGAAGGAAAAACTAGGAAGCCTGATTCTGGCTGGTCTTCCGGGCCAAGACCTGGCCGAAACATCAAAGTCGTTCTTAAAAAAATCGGCCATCGGCGGAGTCATCTTCTTTGGTCCTAACTACGAATCTCCGGCGCAGATCGCCGAGATGATCAACGAAGCACAAGCTGCCCGACTTGCCGGCGCCCATCCATTGCCCCTTTGGACATCCTTGGACCAAGAAGGTGGCCGGGTTCAAAGATTCAAAGCTCCCTTTACGAAAATCCCAGAAGCGATCCAGGTGGGAATCGCCGGGTCTCCGAAGTTAGCGTTTGAACTTTCCGAACTGATGGCAACCGAATTGAAAGCCGTAGGAATCAATCTGAATTTCTTCCCGGTTGCGGACGTGAATTCAAATCCCAAGAATCCCGTGATCGGACCGCGGGCCTATGGATCCACTGAAGAAGAAGTGTCCAAGATGGTCACTGCCGCTGTTCGCGGTCACCTAACGGCAGGGGTTACTCCTTGCGTGAAACATTTTCCGGGGCACGGCGACACCCATGTCGATTCGCATTGGGCACTGCCTTCAGTGAACACGGATCTGGAAACCCTTCGAAGCCGTGAAGTCGCTCCGTTTTTGAAAGCCTTCAAAGCACGCTGCCCCATGGTCATGACCGCGCATCTTTTGAACCCACGTCTTGACCCGGATCACCCCGCAACTTTTTCAGAAAAGACTTTGCAAAAATTTCTTCGTGAAGAACTTCGTTTTAAAGGAATCATCATCAGTGACGACTTGTTGATGAAAGCCGTTGTCGATCATTACGGCGAAACAGAAATTCCGGTGCTAGCGATCAATGCGGGGTGCGACCTACTTTGTTATCGAAACCAAGAAACTGCAGAAAAAGCCTATGAAGCGTTGGTTCACGGCTGGGAATCCGGGAAACTTTCAAAAGAACGGGTCGCACAATCCATTGAACGCCACGAAAAGGCCAAGGCCGAATTGATTCAAGACTATAAGCCCGTAGAAATTCAGGAAATTTCAAAAGCTTTCAATACTGAGAAAGCGCAGACCCTTTTAGCCGCCATTGAAGCCGAATCGGTTAAAAACGGATACCGTGCCGATCTGGCGTCGCGCTACGACCCAACGACGCGATCAAAAGCCTGAATATTCCTGATAAAGGCCAAAGACTTTTCTTAATGTGTCGGAAACTTCGCCCAGCGTCGCTTGCGCCTTAACAGCTTGAAGAACCAACCCCATCAGATTCTGATCCCCTTTGGCGCCGTCTTCCAACTGTCGAAGCGCATCCGCCGTCGCTGCCGCCGACCGCTTGGCGCGATAAGCACGAACGCGTTCAACCGATCGTTTTTCAAGTTCAGGCGGGATGCGCATGATTTCAATCGGCGACCCTTCGTCCTTTTCTTGAAAGCAATTCACGCCCACGATTTTCAGGCTGCCGGAATCCATCTTCTGCTGGTCGTTATAGGCCGAATTCAAAATTTCGTTTTGAATGTAACCGGATTCAATGCACGCAACCGTGCCGCCGTTCTTTTCAATTCGTTCTAAAAGTTCAAAAGTCCGCTTTTCAAGTTCGGCAGTCAGGTTCTCGACAAAATAGCTTCCGGCCAACGGATCGACGGTTTGGGTCACGTTGCTTTCGTAAGCAATCACTTGCTGGGTTCGAAGCGCTAGACGCGCCGAACTTTCCGTAGGAAGCGCAAGCGCTTCATCCAAAGAATTCGTGTGAAGCGACTGTGTCCCGCCTAAAACCGAAGCCAAAGCCTGAAGCGTCACGCGAACCACGTTGTTGGTGGGCTGCTGGGCCGTTAAAGTCGAACCCGCTGTTTGGCTGTGAAAGCGGACCATCCAACTTCGGGGGTCTTTTGCGCCGAAGCGCTCTTTCATGATTTTTGCCCAGATCCGGCGCGAAGCACGAAACTTGGCGATTTCTTCAAAGAAATCGTTGTGCACGTTGAAGAAAAAAGAAAGCTGGCCCGCAAATGAATCCACATCCAGGCCCCGCTTGATCGCAGCATCTGCATAGGCGATCGCGTTGGCAAAAGTGAATGCCAGTTCCTGTACCGCCGTCGAACCCGCTTCACGAATATGGTAGCCCGAAATGCTGATCGGGTTCCATTTGGGCGCAAACTGCGAACACCAAGCAAACATATCGGTCGTCAAGCGAAGCGCGCCGTTGGGTGGGTAAATATAATTTCCCCGCGCAATATATTCTTTCAGGACGTCGTTCTGGGTTGTTCCGCGAAGTTCGGACACCTTTGCGCCTTTTTCTTCAGCGACCGCAACATAAAGCGAAAGCAGGACACTGGCAGTCGCATTGATGGTCATCGACGTAGAAACTTTCGCCAGATCAATCCCCTGAAAAAGGGTTCGCATGTCGTCCAGATTCGAAATCGAAACACCGACTTTGCCGACTTCCCCTTTTGAACGGGCGTGGTCGGGATCGTAACCCAATTGCGTAGGAAGATCGAACGCCACCGAAAGCCCCATCGTCCCTTGCGAAAGAAGGTAGTGGTAGCGCTTATTGGATTCTTCGGCCGTACCGAATCCCGCGTACTGGCGCATGGTCCAAAGTCGACCCCGGTACATGTCCTTTTGAACGCCTCGGGTAAACGGATATTCGCCAGGCTTTCCGACGTCTGGGCCATCGTACGAAGTGTAAAGCTGTTCCACCGGAATGCCGGATCGGGTCTCAAGAAACTTGGGTTCCGGGCTTTTCGGTGTTTTGCTCATCCGGGTTACTCCAAAAGAAGAAGGTCGGCGCCCGATTCGACGGCCTGGTTTTCTTGAACCTTCACTTCTTTAATCGTGCCCGCCGAAGCCGCGCGGATTTCGTTTTCCATCTTCATCGCTTCCATCACCAAAAGCGGTTGATCTTTTGAAACGGCTTGCCCGGCCTTAACTAAAACGCGAACGATCTTTCCAGGCATCTGCGCGCGAACACGCATCGCTTTTTTCTTCCCGCCGGATTCCGAAGCCGTGGTTTCTTCGCCGGCACGAAGGTGTTGAACCCCGGTCCAAATCGCATTGGATCCGCGTTCTGCGATCGTGAATTCCAGCCCACCTGATTCACCACGGGTTCCGTCTAGATCGTAACCGCGAACTTGATCTTCGAATTCCACCCAGATTCCATCGGCATCTTTCTTCCAACGAACGTCTTGAAGCGCGCCCCAATCTTTTTCGCCCACTTTGCGCGCGCGAACCCGGGCCAGCCCCGTCGCGCCCTTGGGAACCGTGACCCATTCCAATTCAAACGATCCGACTTTCGCAACGATACCCTGTTTCGTCATCGGCCAGCCCCCCGAAGAACGCCTTCTTCCCGAGAAACCTTCAGCCAAGTCGAACCCACCCCCTGCGCCGGTGCTGCGCTTTGGGTTTCAGATTCAGCCGTGATTTGAAAAAGGGATAGGGCAATCGCCGCACTGAGCGAAACGTCCGAAGATTCGGGGGCCGTCAGACTGGGATCTGCCGCGATCAGATCGGTCGTCGTATCGCCAGAAATCGCGCGCGATTGGCGAACCAGGCGCTTCAGAAACGAAAGGTTCGTCTTCAAAGAACCCTGGCGTTCACCTTCCAAGGTTTTGGGGGGCTCGACGCGAACTTCATCCAATGCAACGCGAAGACGCGAAACGGCTTCGTCACGATCGGCTCCCCAGACGGAAATTTTCGCGATCATCGGATCATAGAAGCGGCTGACTTCTCCGCGCTCGGTGAAAGCTGCATCGGATCTTAAGAAAGGTCCCTGCGGCATTTGAATCAGTCCCAGTTTTCCGGGTGCGGGCAAAAAATGATGAGGATCTTCAGCGTAAAAACGCACTTCGATCGAAGAACCCTGACGTTTTGGGATTTCGGGAAGCTTCCACTGTCCCGCCGCTAAAAGAAGCTGCCAAGCGACCAGGTCCACACCGGTCACCCATTCGGTCACAGGATGTTCGACCTGAAGTCGGGTGTTCATTTCCAGGAAGTAAAAATTTCCTTTTCCATCCACGATGAATTCCAAAGTTCCTGCGCCGGCGTACTTCACATGACGAACGACCCGAAGCGCCGCTTCGAACATCGCTTCACGCGTCTTGGGGTACTTATTTAAAATCGGTGCCGGACTTTCTTCCCAAACCTTTTGGTGTCGACGCTGAATGGAACATTCGCGTTCACCCAAGTGGATCGCACCGCCTTTTCCGTCGCCAAAGACCTGGATTTCGACGTGATGAGGTTCCAAGATGAACTTTTCCAGATACATCGACCCATCGCCAAACGCGCTTAAGGCTTCGCGCGAAGCGCCTTCAAAGGCGGCTTTCAAATCCGAAGCATGGTCCACACGGCGCATGCCTTTGCCGCCACCGCCAGCCGTCGCTTTCAACAAGACTGGATACCCAAATTGATCTGCAAACTGGGCGGCTTCTTCAGCGGATTTCACCGCACCGGGGCTTCCCGGAACGCCTGAAACATCCACTTGCGCGACCGTATTTCGCGCCGTGATCTTGTCGCCCATCAGCCGCATGCTTTCGGCAGTCGGGCCCACAAAAATCAGTCCCGCTTTTTCACAAGCTTCGACAAAGTGCGGGCGTTCGGACAAAAATCCGAAACCAGGGTGAACAAACCGCGCGCCTGTCTTCTTGGCCGCCGCGACGACTTTTTCTGCGTCTAGGTAACTTTGCTTGGGTTCCGAACCGCCGATGTAAACCGCTTGGTCGCAGATTCGCACGTGTTCTGAAAATCGATCGGCGTCTGAATAGACTGCCACCGTTCCAAACCCCAGGCGTTTTGCGGTTCGCGCGATGCGAATCGCGATTTCGCCGCGGTTTGCAATCAGGACAGAAGGCTTTTCGGAAGAAGTCTTGTTCGGCGCCATGCTTAAAGTGGAATGTTTCCGTGTTTTCGGTTCGGACCCTTTTCGCGCTTGGTCTGAAGCACGCGAAGACCCCGGATCAAGCGCCGACGTGTTTCTTCTGGAGCGATGACTTCGTCGATGTAACCCAATTCGGCCGCCTTATACGGATTGGCGAAGGTTTGGCGATAATGGTCGGCCAAGCGGGCTCGCTCTTCAGCAACCTTGCCCTTCTTTTCGGCATCCACCAATTCTTTGCGATAAAGAATATTGATCGCACCTTCAGGACCCATGACGGCAATTTCAGCGGATGGGTAAGCGAAGTTCAAATCCGCGCGAACGTGCTTGGATGACATGACGTCATAAGCACCGCCATAAGCTTTTCGCGTGATGACGGCTAGTTTTGGCACCGTCGCTTCGGCGTATGCATACAGAAGCTTTGCGCCGTGCTTGATGATTCCGCCGTGTTCTTGCTTGGTTCCAGGCAAAAACCCCGGAACATCGACAAAGGTCACCAAAGGGATTCCGAATGCATCACAAAAACGTACGAAACGCGCAGCCTTGGTCGACGCATTAATATCCAAGCAACCCGCAAGGTGTGCAGGTTGATTGCCGATCACGCCAACCGACATGCCCCCCATTCGCGCAAATCCCACCACAATATTTGCGGCGTATCCGGGTTGAACTTCAAAATATTCACCGTCATCCACCACATCACGAATCAGGTCGCGCATGTCGTAGGGCTTAGCCGACGAATCAGGAAGCGTTTTTGAAATCTTCAGGCAATCGCGATCGGTTGGGTCACCATTGCCTTCGCCCATCGATGAAACCATCGGCGCAGAATCCAGATTGTTTGACGGCAAGAAGCTCATCAGCTTGCGCACGGATTGAAGGCAGGCCTTTTCACTAGGCGCCATAAAGTGGGCGACGCCACTTTTTTCCATATGCGCTTCGGCCCCACCCAAAGCTTCTTTGGTGACTTCTTCATGAGTCACCGTCTTGATCACGTCTGGCCCAGTGACGAACATGTACGAACTTTGGTCGACCATGAATATGAAATCGGTGATCGCAGGACTGTAGACTGCTCCGCCTGCGCATGGTCCCAAGATCACACTGATCTGCGGTATCACTCCGCTGGCCTGCGTGTTTCGCCAAAAAATTTCGGCGTACCCGCCTAGACTTTCCACACCTTCTTGAATCCGTGCGCCGCCTGAATCGTTCAGCCCAATCACAGGCATTCCCGTTTTCAAAGCCATGTCCATGACTTTGCAGATCTTCGAAGCATGCGCTGAACTTAGACTTCCGCCGAAAACGGTGAAGTCTTGAGAAAAAACGGCAACCGAACGACCGCCGATAGTTCCGTATCCGGTCACGACCCCGTCGCCCAAAAATTTCTGATCGGACATTTCAAAGTCCGTGCACCGATGGGTGACGAACTTGTCCATTTCGACGAAACTTCCCGGATCCAGAAGAAGCCCGATCCGTTCGCGCGCCGTCAATTTTCCGGCCGCGTGTTGTTTTGCAATTCGTTCCTCGCCCCCGCCTAGCTCGGCCAGTTTCTCCCGGCGAGCCAATTCCTGAAGCTGATCCAGATATGGCATAGGTTCATTGCATACACTCCCAGCACACCGGTGTCATAAAGAACTTTCATTAACGCAATGTGTCGATATAGAATTGAAGGGATGTTCTTGTTGAACAAAACCCAGAAACTTTTACCTCTTTTGGTACTTCTAGGAATCGCGCTCCCAGACCGGGTTCGCGCGGACGGACGGATCCTTTGGGAATTCGGCGCAGGGCTTAGCTTTCAGAATACAGCGTCCCCTTTTTACAACACCACGCAACCGAATTTGGACATGGGAACCGCCATGGTGTCTTCGGTTCTTTTTCAACTGACCCGCCCGTATTCGCGCCTTCGCATTTTCTTTGGCCCCAGCATTCGATACGGCACGGGGTCAGACGCCACCAACTATTTCGGAATGACGAATGCGCACTTAATGCTGCGTTTTGCTTTGCCCGGACTTTACCTGGGCGCCGGCTACGCTCCTTGGGTTTATCGGCGCGACAGCACCGCACAGGGGTTGACCGGGTTTCAGAAAGTCGCCGGCGTTTCGGCGTACATGGCTGAAGCCGGAATCGAAGTCATTGTAAATCCTGAAGCGTCGTTAGGCATCGCTGCCAGCATTCAAGCAGTCAATAACGGCGGACTGCAAAGCCCAAAGTACGCGATCGACGGAACGGCGTATGTCAGAATTTATTTTATGGCGACCCGGGACACGGGTTCCGATTCCGAAGACTTCAGCGGTGGCTGGCGCTATCCGTTTGGTCTTGAAAAGAAGAAATACTGATCACTCGACGCCAGTGATCGTATGAAAGTGGACGGTCCTTGGAGCGTCCCCCACATCGACCGACTGCCCGGTTGACGTCAGACTTCCGGTGGATGAATCAATAGTGAACAAGCCCAAGATTTTTTCACCCGCAAATGCGACCGCAAGCGCCGATCCCGTAGTTGGTTCAACCGCAAGACCATAGGGCTGTGTATTCGATCCATAACTGAACGGAGACCCCGAAACGGCCGTAAGATTTCCCGTGGATGAATTCACGCTCAAGACTGAAATATTGTTTGAAGTGTTGTTCGAAACGAAAAGAAAAGTACCTGTTGGGTTCCCCACCATTCGAACGGGCCCCGTCCCCCCTGGAGTAAAGGTCGCCGGAGTCGTCGCAGTCAACTGGCCTGTTGACGAATTGATCGTGAAGCCCGAAATCGACCCGGCGGTTTCGTTCAAGACATGCAGAAACCGACCCTGCGGATCCATGACTAACGATCGTGACCCCGCTGCCGCAGCGTAAGTGCCCACCAAGGTCAGGTCGCCGGTTGATGAACTGATAGAAAAGGCCGTGACATTGTTGGAACCAAAATTGGAAACATAAAGGTAAGAACCCGACGGGTCGATCACGGCCATCGCTGGATTGACACCAGCGGGTCTGGCACCCACGGTTGAAATCGCACCGGACGATGAATCAATTGACCGAATTGAAACGTTGTTTCCAGCTTGGTTGTAGTTTGGAACATAGACGTAATTGGACGTCGGATGAATCGCGATCCCCGACGCCCCCGCGCCTGTCGAATACGCAAAAGTCGGACTGATTGCCGATAATGCCCCCGCATATTCCGACTGAAGGTCTGAAATCGAATAGACCGAAATATTCCCAGAAATGAAGTTCGCAGACAGCAGAAAGGGAAGCCCTGACCTTGATGTCAGAAAGTTGGGATTTGAAGTGCCGCCACCTGTCGCAGTGGTGGTTGCGGCACGTGATAATGTTCCGTCTTCAAGCCGAAACACAGAAACCGTGCTTGAACTGTAGTTCCCCACATAAACGTAAGATTCCGTTTTTTGCTGACCGATCAATGCAAACCCGTCCGCCACACCACAGGAACTGATCCATGGAAAAATCGGCAAGAGCGCTAGCAGATATCGATTCATTCTTCTTCTTTCCATCAAAACGGGTACGTCAACCCCAGTCCATAGTTAGTCAGCACCACAGGAATCTGTGTCGAAGTCGGCGTTCCATCCAGCGCCTGATTCGAAAATTTTACGGATTCATAGTACAAGACCGGCTTAAACTTGAACTTCCATCCAATCATCATTTCGGCGCGAAAACCCGATGCTTTTTGGTAGGACAGCTTTTGTCCTGTAGCCGTCGTGTTCTGCATCGTATAGCTACCCAAGATGTGAAGAATCCCTTTCACAGAAATCATTTTGTATTCGAAACCTAGTAGCGGCGAAACATAGGTCAGCGAACCGCCGCGTCGGTTTCCCACGGTGGGATCGTAATCCGAAAACTGGGTCACGAATCGATAGTCCACACTCATTCCCACCAGAAATTTGGACTTGATTCGAATTCCAAGCGTTGTTCCGATATTCGTTGCTCCGACCGAAGTTTGCGACGTGTCGGCGGTCGAAACTGAACTTCCGTAGCCGGCAAGCAAGTGCGGATGAAACCACGCCACTTTCTTGGCCTGCTGCGCGGATGCAGGGGCTGCGATCAGGATCCCAAAGATCAGTATTAAAAAACTTCGAACCATTTTTACCCCGTTAATACGTGATTGCGATGATGTCTGGACCCACACCGATCGAAGACGTCACCGCTCCTGATAAAAGCCCTGTACCTAAATCCCGACTAAACACCGTGACCGAAGTTCCCGTTCTGTTGGCAGTCACCACCAAATTTCCCAAAGACTGGATTCGAACGTCGTTTGGCCCACCACCCGTCGCCCAGTTTCCAAGCGCCGTCAAAGTCCCGTTGGATGGATTGATTGTATAGCCGTAAACACGATTTGCTGAATAGGCCGTGATGTATAAGTGCGACCCACTGGGGTCCGTGATGACGCCTGATCCGCTAGACGCGTTGGCCCCGTGGTTTTCAACGTCGATTTCAGTCAGTGTGCCGTCACTTGAATTCACTGAAAACGCCACTGCGTACCCAGGATTCGAAGCCCCAGCTGCATAGACGTACTGCCCCGATGGGTGAACGCAGATTCCGTCTGGGCTTGTGGCCACCGAAGTCGCCAAGGTCTGAGGATTCGATAGCGAAAACGACGGTGAAGTATTCACCACGTACTTGGTCACGCTTGAACTGCCGTTGTCCGCGCTGAAAACAAAGCGACCCAGTGGATCAGCAGCGACCAAACTGACCAGCGATCCAGCAGTATAGTCCGCAAGCCAAGTCAGTGCACCCGTCACGCTATCCATGCTGTAAGCTTGAATTCTTCCGGTGGCTTCATAAACGCCAGTAAACGCATAGCCCCCGACCGGGCTCACTGCGATACCCGCAAGCTGCCGGTTGTTCGCCGTGACTTGATTCACGAAGGTTAGATTTCCGGTCGCGTGATCGATGGAAAACCAGTGGACTCGTTTTCCGGTACCCGAATTGTTGTAGCAAGCGACGTAGACAAACTGGTTGGTTGGATCCACGTCCACTCCATAGGGGTAATCGCAGGTGGCCAAAAAAGGCGTGGTCGTTGCCGAAACCGCCTTAGTTCCAGAATCGACGACAAAAGAATAGATCCGATCCGTCGATCCCGCAGTGGCGTAAAGGAATGCGTTGTACTTGAATCCGTTCACCAGGGTACCCGTCTGACCATCGGGATTCGTTGCAACCACATCCACCACTGCCGCCCCGTGATACGAAATCACGCAGGTCAAGCTGGTCGAACTGACAAAGGAAACAGATCCGCAAGTCGATCCACCCAATGAAACCGTGGTCGAAGAAGTAAAATTCGTTCCGGTCAAAGTGACCGTGGCGCCGCCGCGAACACCATAACTGGAAGGACTGATATTGGTCACCGTGGGAGCAGGCCCAAGATCTTCGACGACCGTTTTGCGCGTCGGCATAGTCTGGCTCTTAAGATTGCAACCGGTTGCAAAACTTAAGGTCATCGCCAAGCTCACTAGTGCGAATGAACGACTGAAAAAGATGCGCACACGCCTTCCCTTCCCCAAACTTCATTTTACATGGGAATTGGTGCGCCGACAGCGACAATTTTCAGCAAATATTAAGGTCGGATGTCATTGATTTGACGGAAAAATTCAATGGCACCCGTTTAAAAAATGAAGATTAAGCGGCTTCTTCGCCCGACCGAGCTAGCTTGCGCTTATCCAATCCGTATTTTTCGACCTTCATGATCAGACCCGCTCTGGAAATTCCAAGCTCTTTTGCAAGCCGGCTTTTATTCCAGTTGGTCCGCTTCAAGCCTTCACGGATCATCGTCTTTTCAAGTTCTTCCAAAGCATCCTTCAGTTTGCCTGCAACGCGAACGCCCTGAACCTTTGTTGCTTCACCGAACTCGCGAATTCTTGGCGAAAGAAGTTCGGCTGCGACTTTGTCTTCATCACCCGAAAGAACAATCAGACGTTCGATTTCGTTCTGAAGTTCGCGGATGTTACCTGGCCATGGATAATCCAGGATCTTTTCCATCGCGCGTTTTGCCAGAATCTTTGGCTTCACCTTTTTTTCCTTACAACCTTCGGCGACGAAGTGATCGACCAAGATCGGAATGTCTTCTTTGCGGTTACGCAGCGAAGGCACGACCAAGTTGATGACGTTGATGCGGTAATAAAGATCTTCACGGAACTGACCTTGTTCGATCATTTCTTTCAGATCTTTGTTGGTTGCAGCGACCACCCGCACGTCGACTTTGATCTGTCCCGTTCCACCGACAGGAAGAAGCGTTCCTTCTTGAAGAACGCGAAGCAGCTTCACCTGCATCGTCAGCGTCATATCGCCGATTTCATCCAAAAACAGGGTTCCCTTGTTTGCGGCTTCGAAAAGACCCTTCTTGTCCTTGATCGCGCCCGTAAACGCGCCCTTCACGTGACCGAAAAGTTCGCTATCCAGCAAGTTTTCGTTGAACGCCGAACAGTTCACGGTGACGAATGGCAGGTCTTTTCGCGCAGAATTATAGTGAATTGCGCGCGCAATCAATTCCTTACCGGTTCCGTTTTCACCTTGGACCAGAACCGTCGAATCCGAATTCTTGATCTTGTCCAACATCCCGTAAAGTTCTTGCATCGGCTTCGACTTACCGATCATTTGGTCATAGCGATAGCGATGACCCAATTCCGTATTCAATGCCGTGATGCGCTCTTCGCGCTTTGAAATTTCCGTGTGGAAAGTCACGATTTCCTGCGCGACCAGATCGACCAGCTCGTAGAAGTACTTGCGCTCTCCACCGCTCAAAACTTTCAATTTACCCAAGGCAGCTGCGAAAGCTTCGCCGTCCAGCCCCAACGCTTCGATCTTTGCGATCGCTTTTGCACGAGCGTCAGCAGGGATATCTTTTTCGATGATCGAATAAGCGATCACGCTTCCAAAAAAATCGTTTCCAATGGCGATCCTGGAAACGACGACTTGCTCGGCGCCGCTCGGACCAGGGATGACCAAATGCGCTTGGTCGCTTCCGAAAATCTTTTCATTCGCTTCTTTCATGAAGTTCAAGATCAGTTCACGGCCCTTTTCTTTTGGAAGCAAGGTTGCCGAAATAGGGTTCTTGAATTCGCGCTGGCGATCTAATGGATCGAAGTTGCGAACCTGTCCGCGTTCATCGACAAAAAAGATTTCAGTGCTAAACCACTGAGCCAGAATCTCTTCTAGTTTACGAATGACGTGAATGTGCTTCAGCTCTTCCCAATTGATCATAAGTGCGTCTCCAAGAAGCTCTTCGGCAGTTTCTGACCAATAGTTAAGCAGTGCTTGCTATTTTTTTGACAACCCTGCGTAAATCATTTGGGCATCAATAGGTTGTACACTTTTACCAGCGCGCTAATTGTTAAGACCCTGATATTATTGGCGACGGCCTTCAACCGCGTTGGCCACCTGGGTGAAAAGTTCGGACATTGCCGATGATCCCCATTCTTGGGGGCCAACCCATTTCGAAAGGATGCGCCGATCCGGCGCAATCAAATAGGTTTCGGGAAACTGAAAGGACCCAAAAAGTTCCGGCACCCGGCTTTCCGAATCCAGCACAGACACCACGTTTTTAGGCGTTTTTTCTGGTTTTAGGAATTCTTCAGCTTTCGCCCAGGACTTGTCTAGGCTGACTGCAACAAAACGAATCGGACGCCCTTCAAAGCGCCGCGCCATTTCAACCCATTCAGGAAGTTCTTCCAGACAGGGCGCACACCAAGTTGCCCAAAAGTGAAGCACGACGATTTCGCCCTTTGAACTGTCTAAGGAATAGATAGTGCCGTCTTTTCGGGGAAGCTTGAACGAAGGCGCGTCGATCAATCGCAATTTGCCCGACTGTTCTTGATCCCTGAAAAAGAAGACGCCTGCAACCAACAGGATACCAAGAACCAGAATCGCCATTTTTTTGGCGTTTTTTCGCAGAAAAACGTTCATGAAGCCCTAAATTACCGACCAAAACCCTCGAGTTGCAAGGCCTTTTCTATTTCCGCTATACTCAATGAAGGGAGGAAGATCATGTCTCACGCGTTAGTTCTCAACGCGAGTTTTGAACCACTCCACATTGTGACTTGGCAACGTGCCATGCAACTTCTCTTCCAGGGAAAAGTTGAGGTGATCGAAGAGTCCGATCACGAAGTTCACACCGTCCGACTCACGATCCGCGTTCCAGCAGTGCTGCGGCTTCTGAGCTACGTTCCTCTGACCCGAAAAAAACAAATCGTAAGATTTTCCCGCGCGAATATTTTCATACGCGACCGTAACGCCTGCCAGTATTGCGGAAAAGTTTTTCCAAAAAGCCATCTGACTTTGGATCACGTCGTGCCCATCGTTCAGGGCGGACCCAAGTCCTGGGAAAATATCGTAACGGCCTGCAAGCCCTGCAATCAGAAAAAGGGCGGACGCACGCCGACCCAAGCCGGAATGTCTTTGGTTCGAAAGCCCAAGCAGCCCCGTTGGCTGCCGGCAACTTCCTTCCGAATGGGCGTATCCATTACTCCGGAACGCTGGAAAATTTATCTCAAACTAGAACGGGGCTCCGCCTACGGTCCAGACAATCCTCTTGATGATCCAACTGACATAGACCTTTCGGACCCGAGCGATGGCGACCGCTAAAAAAGACATTGCGAATCTGACTACTGGCGTAGCTCGTGAAGCGGCGGCGAAACTAAAACCCCTGACTTTTAAGGGGAAGAACGATTTCTACAAACGGATCACCGATACCTACGGGGATCTGATCTTTGATCTTAGCCAATCTGTCCTTTGGTCTCGGCCCAATGCACAGATCGCGTTTCGAAGGGTTCTGAAAACACTTTACCGAAGCAGTCTTTTGGGCCGCTATGCGCGTTACGAAAAAATCTGGGTCATTCGCGCGACGGTGAATTGTTTAATGGAAATGGCACCACGTTACGGTCGGACCCTTAGTTCCGCTGAAAGGATGATGCTGGACGGCAGTTTCGACGCTGAAGGACGGATTCGACAAATTGATTCGTATTTCCATCGTCTGAATCACGAAGACCAAATTCTATTGATCCTTCGAGACAAGTACGAACTGAGCTTCGAAGATGTTTCTGCCTGCATGAACCTTCCGGTGGGATCTTTAAAGCTGAAGCGGGCACAAGCGCTCAAGGCGCTGGATGAAATGATTTGGGATCACGCATGACCGATTGCTTTCACTTCACGCAATCCATCACTGACTTCATGGATGGCAAGCTAGCTGCGCCCGAACAGAAAAGTTATTCCAACCACCTCGATTCCTGCGCGAGCTGTAAAGAACGCTTGGATCATTTCAAGAAAATCACGGCTGCCCTGAAGACTCTCCCTAAGATTCCACTGCCCGCAACCGTGCGTTCTTCGCCGATGAGCCAGCAACCGGTTCGCGCCGAAGCCGGCGGCCCCCGACTGGATCCCAATGCAAAACCCGGCTCGAAGAATTGGATCAAGACTCCTTGGTACATCCGAAGCGGGATGGAAGGGATTGGAATAGCGATTGTCGTGCTTTTGATTGTTGGTGCCGTTCCTCGACTTCGAACCTGGTATGAAACCAGCCTGGAAAAAAGACTAGAAAGCTTTAACTTGGCGGACTTTATCAGCAGCCAGTTCGATTCAGACGATTCATCTGCCGACGCAGATCATAAGATGTCGCGAGGTAAAACAGCGACTGCCGCGGCCACAGCCGACGGAACTGCTTCAGAAACCCAAGATGAATTTTCAGGTGAAGAAGACGAAGAAGAAGCACAGCCCAAAGGGCGAAAGGACCGCCCCCTTCGCCTGGGAAATTCCGAAGTCCTTCGTTTCAACGTTTCGACCGACCAGCCTTTGGAATTTCGCTCGAAAGTGATCCAAATTCTCAAAGATTTGGGCGTTCCTGGGGAAACTCAGGGTATTGGCGGTGTTCAGGCTCCTGGCGGAATTCAATTTGATCTAGTCATCAATAATTCAATCGCTCAGCAGCTTCAAAAGCAGCTTCAAAAGTTGGCCAGCACCATGCCCAAACAGACCATGTCCAGAAATGGTGTTGAAACCACAACGCGCGAACCGTTTACCTGGTACAAAGTCCGCTCGCGTAGAAACATCCCGCCCGGAAAAATCCGCGTCGTCATCTGGCTGTTCCAGTACTAGTTACATTCTTTGAATTTCGCGAACGAAGCTGATGTCGCGCTGAATGGTTTGATCCGGAAGATAAACGGGGGTCGACATTTTTGAATTCAGAAGCGCACGCTGCTTCTGATCATTTTCTTCCATCGAATGCTGTGCGTTTGACGTGGTGGTGGAAGAAATTCGTGCTCCGCCCATGCCTTGATCAGCTGCAGACAAGTACTGACCCCGGGCAGTTTCATAGGCGTCCACCACTTCAACTTCAACTGCGTATTGATTCGCAAGTGCCTGGTGGGTAGGTGATGACGAAGCATTCCCCGCAGGTGCGCTTCCCGGAACTGGAAGCGCCGATGCCGCCTGAAGTCCGGCGACCTGCCGTTTCTGATTCAATCCGTTGGCCGACCCTTGCATTCCCTGAATCAAATTGCGGTAGTCCGAAACTGCAGAAAGGTACGCGGCTTCGTCCAACTTTGCAGTTCCATCGGGGTTTCGATCCACAACGGTAATGTTCCCATGGTCCGGGTGGTCTGGATTTCTCAAAACTTCTTTGAACTTTGGAAAGTCTTCAGGCTTAGGAAAAGCGTGTCCCAATGCCTGAAAATCCGATGTCTTTCGAATTTCCGAAAGGCCATTCTTGGTGGCCACCTTCAATAGGTCATCGGTCGAAGGAATTGCCGCGGTCAAAACTTCTTGCGCGCGTTCTTCGGTCTTAAAGATTCGAACCAAGCTATCGGCACCCGCTTGTCCCGTCTTTTTCGCGTAGTCGACATGAAATTGGGCGGCCGTGTCCTGAGCCCTTCCGATTTCAACACGATTCTGGTTCAGGCGACTTTGAACCAGATTCAAATAATTTTTCTTACAGTCGGCGTCGGATTCTCCGGGAGCACAAAAGCTTTTCACGGACTTGGGTAACGCCGTGGATGATCCGACTTTCTTCGCTTGGTTGGCCAGATAAACTTCTTCTACCGACAGCAGACCCTTGGCTTGCTCATGCAAACAGCCCAGTCCACATTCCTTATCGTCGACCGACTTCTTTAGCGCTTGCGCGTAGTTTCCGACCGGCGCCGCCGATGGCGACGCAGCCAAACCTGACAAAGGGATCAGACCCAGCGCCAGCACTGCGATTGCGATTTTTTTCAGGTGCAAACCAAACGTCATTGCTATCTGTCATGACCAAGCACTGCTGGGCAGGAATCATCACTTCCGTTCACCCACGCTTTTCGCTTGGCTCTCCTCTACCCTGAATAGATAGCAAACCCGGGGCCATGCCCCACGTTTTAGCTGGCTCGCGTGCGACAGCACCGCGAAGTCCTAGTGTCTAAGATTTTGACAGCCGACCACAAAAAATGACGAAATCGCAGAAACCAATCTGCTCTTTAGCGGTATCCTTGAGGATGCCACCGGGCATGGCAATTGCTCCAAGTAGCCTCATGAAACTACCTTTAGCCGCACTTGTCCTTTTAGCCGCATGGTCTTCGAATCTTTCGTACGCTCAGCAGTTGTCAGAAGGGCTGAATCTGAGCGTGACCCGAATGGCTAGCAATCCAAAAGTTTCCGACTGGAGCCAAATGGATGAAGAGAATGTTCGTGATCACTTTGAAGCATTGACGAAGAAGAAGATCGAACAAATGGGCTTCAAAGTTCAGGAAGGGAACACCCCGCTTTTCTTGAAAGCGGATTTAGTCAAGAAGACGACAGTCAAGGGTAGCTTTTGGTTCTACGAGTACAGCCTGACTGCCAACCTAATCCCTACCGGGCAAATGGATCCCGTCGTCGTTCACACCGCGACCTACCAAATCCCAGGTACAAAGTTCTATTCCGAATTGGACTTTCAAGATGCGGCAAAGGCCCTGTCCAGCTCACTGACCCATGATGTGACCTTCTGGCTGGCCGTCGAACGAAAGCTGAACTCAAAATAAAAAAGGCCCGGAACGATCCGTTCCGAGCCTTCTTCTTTGGGCAAGCCCTTTCAGGCTGCCCGAACTTCATGAGATTCAACCGATCAGCTGCTGCCGCCGGACTTCCCGCCGCCGCTTGCAGCCGGAGTTTTGCGAGCTGCGCCGCCCGTACGAGCTGCTTTTGCAGCCTTTGGAGCCTTAGCGCCGCCTTTTCCTTGATCGCGGAAAAGCTTGCGGAAGCGGTTGAAAGGATCAGCGCTTTGGTTCGCCGGAGCTGCTGCTTGAGCACCTTCTGCGCCTTCAGCCTGAGCCTTGACCTTCTTCTTGCGATCGATCACTGGATGGTCGACCAATTCCAAAACGGCCATTTCAGCCGAATCGCCCCAACGGCGGTCTGCTAGCTTCAGAACTCGGGTGTATCCACCCGCGCGCTTTGCGTAGCGTTCAGCCAAGGTGCCGAAAAGCTTCTTCACGACCGCATCGCTGCGAGTCCGATCGAAAGCCAAGCGGCGCGAAGCCAAGGTTCCCGACTTGCCCAGGGTGATCAAGCGATCCACCACACGGCGAATTTCCTTCGCCTTGTGAAGGGTCGTGATGATCTGTTCTTTTTCAATCACCGCATTAGCCATGTTCTTAAACATTGCGCGGCGGTGTGAAGTGTTACGGCCAAACTTCCGGCCATCTACTGCGTGTCTCATACTTCTTAGTCCTCGATATCGTCGTCAGATTCGTCAAAGTCCTCGCCCTGACCGCGGTCATTCGCGATGCGGCTTTCGTCGACATCGGAATCAGCTGGCTTCGGAGGAGTAGATGGAGCCACGAAGCCGTCCAGCTTCATTCCCAAGCTCAATCCCATTTCCTGGAGGATATCTTTGATTTCGTTCAGAGACTTACGACCAAAGTTTTTGGTCTTCAGCATTTCTGCTTCGGTCTTTTGAACAAGCTCGTAAATGTATTTGATGTTGGCGTTCTGCAAGCAGTTCGCCGAACGAACAGAAAGTTCAAGTTCTTCAACCGAACGATAAAGGTTCGGATTGAATTGGCTTGAGCCTTCTTCTTTGATCACTGCAACCGGTTCTGGTTCTTCTTCGAAGTTCAAGAATACGGACAGTTGGTCTTTCAGGATCTTCGATCCCAAAGCGACTGCGTCTTCTGGCTTAACCGAACCATCGGTCCAAACTTCCAACGTCAGTTTATCGAAGTCGGTGCGCTGACCGACCCGGCTTTGCGTAACGGTGTAGTTCACGCGGCGGATCGGAGAAAAAAAGCTGTCGACTGGAATCCAGCCGATCGGCATGTCGTCCGACTTGTTGGTTTCAGCAGCTTGGTAGCCGCGACCGCGAGACACTTTGATTTCGCAGTTCAGTTTTCCGCCTTTGCCCAGGGTCGCGATGTGCTGGTCTGGGTTCAAGACTTGAACGTGTTCGGTGGTGATGATGTCAGAAGCCTTCACTTCGCCTGGACCCGTTTTCTGGATCAAGATCGTGGCTTCTTCCGAATGCAGCATGAAACGAACTTCTTTCAAGTTCAGGATGATTTCTGCGACGTCTTCGGTGACATCCGGAATTGGGGTGAATTCATGAACAACGCCGTCAATTTTAACAGCGGTGATCGCTGCGCCCTGAAGTGATGAAAGCATCACACGGCGAAGCGAATTTCCAAGCGTCAAGCCGTAGCCGCGCTCCAATGGTTTAGCGACGAACTTACCATAACGCTCATTCAGCGACTCTTTGTCGACGTCCAAAGCCTTCGGCTTGATCAGATCACGCCAATTTTTTTCACGTAGTCCCAACATTCTCTCTCTACCTTTCTGTCACCCCTCGGCGGACGTCCTAGACCACCCATGCGGAGTATTCAGATTGCCGTCCGAATCATTTCGAACGTTTGAACCGGCCATCCTGGCCCAGTTCTTAACTATTACTTCGAATACAATTCGACGACCATGCGTTCTTCCATTGGTGCAGTGATATCATCACGTGCTGGAAGGTCGCGGATCTTCGAAGTGAAACCAGCGGCATCCAATTCGATCCACTGTGGAATTTCACGACGCTTCACAGATTCCAAGGCGCCGGCGATGCGGGTCATCGGGCGGCTCTTTTCGCGAATCGCGACGATGTCACCTTTGTCGACCATGAACGAAGGAATGTTCACTTTTTTGCCGTTCACGGTGAAGTGGCCGTGGCGAACCAACTGGCGTGCTTCCGAACGGCTGTTTGCGAAACCTGCGCGATAAGCGACATTGTCCAAACGGCGCTCAAGCATTGTCAAAAGATTCGAGCCGGTAATGCCCTTGCGGCGTTCGGCTTCTTCGAACAATGAACGGAATTGTCTTTCAAGCATTCCGTACATGCGCTTGATCTTCTGCTTCTCGCGAAGCTGCAGACCATATTCCGAAAACTTAATGCGGCCTTGGCCGTGCTGCCCAGGTGGGTAACCGCGGCGCTCAAACGCGCATTTTTCGGTGAAACAACGATCGCCTTTCAAGAACAACTTCTGGTTCTCGCGGCGGCAGATACGACAAACTGATCCATTAAAACGTGCCATGACTAATAAACCCTTCTTTAGACTCTGCGCTTTTTCGGAGGACGGCATCCGTTGTGTGGAATCGGAGTGACATCTTCAATGTAAGTGACCCGTAGACCTACGGAGGAAAGTGCACGAAGTGCAGATTCACGTCCTGCACCTGGTCCGCTTACGAAAACCTGAACGGAACGCATTCCGTTTTCAACGGCTTTGCGGCCGCAATCTTCGGCGGCGACCTGAGCAGCGAAAGGAGTGTTCTTACGCGATCCGCGGAACCCTTTGCCACCGGCGCTCGACCAGCAGATGGCGTTGCCCATTGCGTCGGTGATCGTGACGACCGTGTTATTGAAGGTTGAAAGAACGTATGCGTTTCCGTTGGAAACGCTTTTCTTGCCCTTCTTGATACGCTTGACTGCCGGCGCTGCTGCGCCTTCAGTTCCAGCGGCAGCGGCTGCTGGAGCTGCTGCGGTTGCTTCTTTTTTTACTTCAGTTTTTTGCTCGCTCATTTTCTACCCTTACTTCATTGCCTTAACGGACTTCTTACCAGCAATTGCAACTGCTGGTCCCTTACGGGTGCGCGCGTTCGAGTGCGTACGCTGACCACGAACTGGCAATCCTTTACGATGGCGGGTTCCGCGGTAGCAGCCCAAGTCAACCAGGCGCTTAATGTTCAACGCGGTTTCACGGCGAAGATCGCCTTCCACACGGTAAGATTTTTCCAAAATTTCACGAATCTTTGCGACTTCGGATTCCGTTAGATCATCCGTAAGTCTGCTGAAATCCACTTTTGCTTCGGTCAAAATTGCCTTAGCGGTCGGCTTCCCAATCCCAAAAATATAGGTGAGAGCCACTTCCATCCTCTTGCTGCGCGGGAGATCGACTCCTGCTAGACGTGCCACGATTTACCCCTTTCGAACGGCTCGGCCGTTCAGTTCCTTCTTAGTTTTTGATTATCCCTGACGTTGCTTATGGCGGGGGTTTTCGCAAATCACCCGAACCACGCCGCGACGGCGAATCAATTTACACTTGTCACAAATCTTTTTAACCGATGCTCGAACTTTCATTTGATCTCCAACTCAACTCTCTACTTCACCCGATATGTGATCCGACCGCGGGTCAGATCGTAAGGTGACATTTCAACCGTAACCTTATCTCCTGGAAGAATCTTGATGTAATGCATTCTCATTTTTCCCGAGATGTGCGCCAAGATCTTGTGACCGTTCGGCAGCTCCACTCGAAACATGGCGTTCGGAAGCGGTTCTAACACCGTCCCTTCCACCTGAATTGCATCTTCCTTAGACATCCATCTTCTCCAGCACCTTTCAACAATCCCTATTTAATCAGCAGGCCATGCTGTTAAAATCTCAGGTCCCGTAGGCAGAATCGCTACGGTGTGCTCGAAATGCGCTGAAAGAGAGCGATCTGCCGTGACCGCGGTCCATCCATCGCTCAGTACCCTAACGCCGGCTTTCCCCGCATTAATCATGGGTTCAATCGCAAGCACCATTCCAGCTTTCAGCTGCGGTCCTTTTCCTTTCGGACCATAGTTTGGAACTTGAGGATCTTCGTGAAGAGCGCGGCCAATTCCATGTCCGACAAACTCTCGCACGACACTAAACCCCTGCGCTTCGGCGTGATTTTGAACGGCATGACCGATATCAAAAACACGATTTCCGTCGCGACACTGGTCAATTCCCTTCAAAAGGCTTTCCAAAGTCACTTTCATGAGCTTCTCTGCCTCTGAAGACACTTGACCAACAGCTACTGTTCGAGCCGAGTCTCCATACCACCCTTCGTAGCTAACTCCAAAATCAATTCCTACGATATCGCCCTTTTTTAGAATGCGTTTATTCGAAGGAATTCCATGCACAACCTCGTCATTAACAGAAATACAGACGCTGGCTGGAAAGCCCTGATAGCCCTTAAAAACGGGGATAACACCTAGTTCTTTGCACCGAAGTTCAGCGAAACGGTCCAGTTCGCCGGTTGATACCCCGGGGGCGACCCTTTGGATCATTTCGTGAAGAATTTGGGCCACCGCGCGGCCTGCTTTGCGCATGTATTCGAGCTCGCGGTCAGTCTTTAAAATAATCATCTGAAAATACCAAACCGCCTATTTTAAAGCCTTTTTAAGCGCGTCCGTGACCTTTTCAGGGGCGTCTAGGGCATTGATCGATCGTAGCTTCTTTTGTTGGGTATAAAAGCCCACCAGGGGTGCCGTCTGCTTGTGGTACACCGCCAGGCGGTCCTGGATCACCTTAGGCTGATCGTCGGTTCGTTGAATCAAGCCTTGGGTGCCACATTGGTCGCAAACCCCGTCCTTGGCCGGTTTCTGGGTCACCACGTGGTACATGGCACTGCATTTGGGGCAGGTTCTACGGCCCGAAAGGCGGCTCACCAGCTCTTGATCGTCGATCTTGAATTCCACTACACGATCAACCGAACGGCCTAGGCCGCTGAGCATCCTATCCAGGGCTTCTGCCTGAGGGATCGTCCTAGGGAAGCCATCCAAAATAAAGCCCGGCTTGCAGTCCGAAGCGCCGATTCGCTCTTGAATCAGCCCAATCACGACAGAATCCGGCACCAAGTCACCCTTGTCCATGAAGGCTTTGGCCTTCATCCCAAGTTCGGTTCCCGCTGCAATTCCCGCACGAAGCATGTCGCCCGTCGAAAGCTGAGGAATCGACATTTCTTTGATCAAGCGTTTCGCCTGGGTTCCTTTGCCGGATCCGGGCGGGCCCAAGAAAATCAAAATCATGAGTAGGCGGCCCGGCCTTTCAAGCGAGTGTGCTTCATGAAGCCTTCGTAGTTGCGCGACAACAAGAAGGTTTCAATTTGTGCGGTCGTATCCAACGCAACACCCACCAAGATCAGAACGCTCGTTCCACCGAAGTAGAAAGGAACTTTCATGGTCTGAGTGAAAAGCGTCGGAAGAACGCAAATTGATGAAATATAGACTGCGCCACCCAAGGTGATGCGAGCCAAAACATAATCAATGTACTGTGCGGTAGGCTGGCCTGGGCGAATCCCGGGGATGAACCCACCGTACTTCTTTAAGTTTTCTGCAACGTCATCGGTCTTGAATGTGACCGCCGTATAGAAATACGCAAAGAAAACGATCAAGCCAACGAAAAGAATTTCGTAAAGCAATGCGCCGGGCTGAAGTTGTGCCGAAATGTTCTTCACGATTTCAGACGGAAAAAACGCGGCGAAAGTTGCCGGGAACATGATCAATGAAGATGCGAAAATCGGAGGAATGACTCCCGAAGTGTTCACCTTCAAAGGAAGATGGCTGTTCTGACCGCCATAAACTTTTCGTCCCACGATTCGCTTCGCGTACTGGACCGGAATCCGCCGCGCTCCACGTTCAAAGAAAATAATAACGAAGAAGGTGGCAAGGATCACTCCGACAATCATCAAGATCTTGAAGAAGCTCATTTCGCCCGTGCGATACAAGCTTAAGGTTGAACCGATTCCGTTTGGGATCCCGGCTGCGATACCGGAATAAATCAAAAGCGAAATACCGTTTCCGATTCCACGTTCAGAAATCTGTTCGCCAACCCACATTAAGAAAATGGTGCCCGTACAAAGAGTGATCATGGTCATCACACGAAATGCGATGCCCACGTGCAAGCTTTCCAAGACTGTAGAAATTCCGTAGCCCTGAACCAACGCCAAAAGCACGGTTCCATAGCGGGTGTACTGGGTGATTTTTTTGCGACCTTGATCGCCTTCTTTTTGCAGTTCAGCCAAGTAAGGCCACACCACCGTCAGAAGCTGGAAAATAATCGAGCTTGAAATGTAAGGTGCCACGCCCAATGCGAAAATACTGAAACGTTCTAGGGCGCCGCCGCTGAAAAGGTTGAACCAAGAAAAGATGGTTCCCTTCATCGTCGCAAAAACTTTTTGAAGTGCGGCTGCATCAACACCCGGAACCGGAATGTGAACGCCGATTCGGTAAACAGCGAGCATGATCAAAGTAAAAACGATTCTTTTTCTGAGCTCGGAAACTTTGACGAGACCTTCAATACCGGACATGAGCGAAGCCTTTCAGATGATGAATACTACTTATGAACTTTGGGTGATCAGACGTAAAAAGGCCTGACCAGATAACTCCAGTCAGGCCCTTTTAATTGAATCATGAAAATCAATTCTTTGCCTTGGCTGCAGTCTTTTTCTTGTTCTTAATCTGCTTACCAGGGATCTTAATCAATTCAACTTTTCCGCCGGCCTTCTCGATCTTTTCTTTCGCAGAAGCGCTAACGCGGTGAGCCTTGAAGGTGAATCCACCTTTGATTTCGCCGGTGCCCAAGATCGCCAAACGGTCGAATTGACCCTTGATGATTCCACCTTCCAACAAAGTGGCCAAGGTGACTTCTTTGGCTTTGAAGCCTTCCAATTGCGAAAGATTGACTTCAGCAATGGCGCGGCGATGTACGTTGGTGAAACCTTTCTTCGGCAAACGACGGTACAAAGGCATCTGACCGCCTTCGAATCCAGGGCGGGTGGTTCCGCCGCTGCGGGCCAACTGACCCTTGTCGCCTTTGCCGGCGGTTTGGCCCAATCCGGATCCGGATCCGCGGCCTAGTCTTTTTCTTTTTTGGGTCGCACCTGGAAGAGCGCGAATCGTATTCAACTGCAACATGTCTATTCCTAACGGGCGATGGTTTCGCCCTGCTTTGGATTCATCGGTTTGGCATCCCGCCTTACCTTAGTCCGGTCATCTTCAGCCCCTTATTTTCAATCTCGGGACGGCTTCACCGTCCCTGATCATCGATCCTTGGGCGTCTCGACGAAAATCGGAATTACTTTTCCGAAACCACTTCAACCAAGTGCAAGACCTTCTTGATCATCCCACGAACTGCTGGGGTGTTTTCCAAGGTCTTAACTTGTTCACGACGCTTCAATCCCAAACCATTCACGCAAGCGCGTTGATTCGGAGGGCAAGCGATCGTGCCTTTTTTCAGGCGAATCGTAATCGTTCTTTTTGCTGTTCCTGCCATAAGTCACCTATTGGTTGGATTCCGCCTTATTGAAGGTCGGACAATTCCTTGCCGCGAGCACGAGCGATGTCTTGGAAGCTACGAAGGCCTTTCAGAGCATCGAAAGTCGCGCGAACGACGTTGTGTGGGTTGTCCCGGCGAATCGACTTCGTCAGGATGTTCTTGATTCCGGCGACTTCCAAAATCGCGCGAACTGAAGAACTGGCAATGATCCCAGTTCCTTCCGGAGCCGGCTTCATCAACACGCGGCTTGCGCCCCAGTGCCCAAGAATTTCGTGAGGAATCGTGCTGCCGGTCATAGGGACCTTCACCAGATTCTTCTTCGCTTGCTTGCCGGCTTTCTTGATCGCTTCGGGAACTTCCCCAGCTTTACCCAGACCGACTCCGACTTGGCCCTTCTTGTCGCCGACGACGACGATCGCAGCGAAGCTGAAACGGCGTCCGCCTTTCACGACCTTTGCACATCGATTGATGTGAATGACCTTGTCTTCGAACTCTTGATCTTCCTGCTGACGTCCCATTTGAGAACCGATTGCCATGAACTTTCTCCCTTTAGAATTTCAATCCTGCTTCGCGAGCCGCGTCGGCAACTGCCTTGATGCGACCGTGGTACAAGTACCCACTGCGATCGAAAACGACTTTTGAAAAGTTTTTTGCCAAAGCGCGCTTCGCGATCATTTCGCCCACGCTCTTTGCTCCCTTAATGCTTCCATTCAGCTTTTCGCGAACATCGGATTCCGACGTCGAAGCGGCAACCAAAGTATGCCCTTTCACGTCATCCACCAACTGAGCGTACATGTGCTGGTTCGAACGGAATACCATCAAACGAGGACGTTCCGACGTTCCCAAAACTTTGCCGCGAATGCGCGCCTTGCGCTTGAAACGGATCTTCTGTTTTTCGCTCGTCGTACGACGAATCTTAGTAGCCATAATTCACTTCTTCCCTTTTTCAGAATGGAGCAGGCGTTATTTAGCGCCGGCTGCTTTACCTTCCTTACGGATGATTCTTTCGTTCGTGTAGCGAACGCCTTTGCCTTGATACGGTTCTGGTTTCTTGAATCCGCGGATCTTCGCTGCGACCATTCCTACCAATTCCTTGTCAGCACCGGTCACGGTGACGTGAGTGTTGTTATCCACTTTTGCCGTGATGCCTGCTGGCAGGGTGTAATCAACTGGGTGCGAGTACCCCAAGGTCATCGAAAGAACCTGGCCCTTTGTCGATGCGCGGTAACCGACGCCGACGATGTCCAATTCCTTAGAGAACCCAGTAGCCACGCCGTGAACCATGTTATGGATCAGGGTGCGGGTCAAACCATGAAGAGCCGAAGCGTTAGGTACTTTGTCGTCGCGGGTGATCAAGATTGCTCCTGAATCAACTTTGGCGGTGATCCCTTCCGGAATGCGGTGGCTCAATTTGCCTTTTGGGCCTTCCACCTTGATCAAGCCGTCTTTGATTTCAACTTTTACGCCCTGAGTAATCTTTACGGGCATCTTTCCGATACGCGACATAAATCACCAAACCTCGCAAAGAATCTCGCCGCCGATTTTCGCCGTGCGAGCTTTGTTTCCAGTCATGACCCCTTTCGAGGTCGAAACGATTGCCACGCCTGCACCGCTCAATGGGCGAGGCATTTCTTCGTACCCAGCGTAACGGCGAAGACCGGGACGGCTGATGCGGCGAATGCCACGGATCACGCTTTCTCCGGAATCAGCGTACTTCAGGAAAACCTTAATCATAGGTTTTCCTTCGTCGCGGTGAAGACGAAAATTCTTGATGTAACCTTCTTCTTTCAAGACGCGAACGACGTTCGCCTTCAAGCGCGAAGCTGGGATTTCCACTTTATCGTGGCTTTCCTTAGCTGCGTTTCTGATTCTCGTAAGAAGATCTGCAATTGGATCAGTCATGCTCATGATTCGTTACCTCAAACCTATTTTTTGAACGGCATTCCCATTGCCGCTAGAACTGCCCGTGCTTGTTCGTTGGTTCTTGCACTGGTCTGGATCGTGATGGTCATTCCGCGAACCTTATCGACCTGGTCATAGTTAATTTCCGGGAAAATGATCTGTTCACGAATTCCCAGAGAATAGTTTCCACGTCCGTCAAACGACTTGTTGTTCACGCCTTTGAAGTCGCGAACGCGAGGCAAAGCAAAGTTCACCAAGCGGTCGTAGAATTCGTACATACGTGCGCGACGAAGAGTCATCGTGACGCCGACTGGGTTGCCTGCGCGAACTTTAAAGGCAGCGATTGCCTTACGTGCGCGGGTCAAAACCGGTTTCTGTCCAGTGATGGCCATTAAATCGTCCATCGTGTTATCCAAAACCTTTGGATTCGCAACGGCGTCTTTCACGGCGCAGTTGATCACGATTTTTTGAATCCGAGGAACTTCCATTGGGTTCTTCAGTCCCAGTTCCTTCATCAATTGAGGAACGACTTTAGCCTTATAGAAAGTGGCCAAGCGTGGCTCTTTCTCGGGCGAAGCTTTCGTGTCGCCGTCAGCAGCAATTTTCACCGCACCGGTGCCTGCTCCTGCTTTGCGGCTTTTCTTAGCGCCATCGGGCTTCTTTGCAGCAGCTGCGGCGCCTTCCGGCTTCTTCGCTTCTGCTCCTGCTTCCTTCTTCTTTTCGTCGGCCATAAATACCTCTTCTTAATCCTTCTTACTTACAGAACTTCCGGTGCCAGCGAGATGATCTTCGTGAATGCTTTTGCACGAAGTTCCCGAGCAACGGGTCCAAAGATACGGGTTCCGATCGGTTCGTTCTGAGCGTTGATCAAAACGGCCGAGTTCGTGTCGAAACGGATGTAGCTTCCGTCGTTACGATTCACTTCTTTTTTGGTGCGAACGATGACGGCCTTCAGGACCTCACCTTTCTTAACCTTGGCGTTTGGAATCGCATCCTTCACGGTGACAACGATCACGTCGCCCACGCTTGCGTACTTGCGCTTCGATCCGCCCAGGACCTTGATGCACATCACGGACTTCGCGCCCGAGTTGTCTGCCACATCCAGCCTAGTTCTCATTTGAATCATAAATTCTCTCCAATCCTTTACCGGTAGCGCGTCTTAGACGTTCGCTTCTGGCGCCTGTCCGTTCTTACGAATGATCGACTTCAGAACCCAGCGCTTGTCCGAGCTCATTGGGCGAGATTCAACGATTTCAACCAAGTCGCCGATCTTAGCCGTATTCTTTTCATCGTGCGCTTTGAAACGACGCGATTTCGTGACGTACTTCATGTACATGCCGTGACGGACGTTACGATCGATCGTGACCACGATGGTCTTCTTCATTTTGTCGCTGACCACGGTTCCGACTAGGACGCGACGTCCGGCCAAACCGCGGCTGACTTGCTTCGAGATCACCGCTTTTGCTTCGGTCGCTTCAGGCTTCGCAGCTTTTTTCGGAGCTGCTGCAGCTTTCTTCGGAGCCGATGCTTTCTTTTCAGTCTTCTTTTCTGGTGCCATGACTACTTCCTATCCTTACTTAGTGGCCTTCGCCTTTTCGGTTGAAAGGCTCAGAACTCGGGCCAATTCTTTGCGCGTCTTCCAGACCAAAGCAGTGTTCTGCAATTGACCGGTTGCTTTTTCGATCTTCAGACCGAAAAGCTTTTCGCGAAGCTCACGAGCCTTAGCGCTCAATTCGTCTTTCGAAAGACCCTTCAGACTTTTGAAACTTTTGATTGCCATGACTACCTCTTTCCTGCCGAAGCTGCCGCTGCAGCTTTCTTATCGGCTTTTGCCTTACGGGCCGCTTCGCGCGAAGCCAAAGCCAAAGCTTCGGACTTACGGCTGATCGGCTTGCACTTCACAGGCAGCTTGTGGCTGGCCAGGCGTAGTGCTTCGAAAGCTTCCGTCTGCGAAATACCGGACATTTCATAAAGAATACGCCCTGGCTTGATCACGCATGCCCATTCTTCGACGTTTCCTTTTCCGGAACCCATCCGAGTTTCAGCAGCTTTCTTCGTGATCGCCTTGTCCGGGAAAATCCGAATCCAGATTTTGCCACCGCGCTTCACGTAACGGGTCATCGCGACCCGTGAAGATTCGATCTGGCGCGAATTAATGCGTCCGCACTGTGTCGCTTGAAGACCGAATTCTCCGAAAAACAAGGTACCGCCACGATCTGCACGACCGCGCATTTTACCTTTCTGCATTTTCCGCCATTTGACTCGTTTAGGAGACAACATGATTCACCTCTGTATTCCTATTCCCCGCTTACTCGCGGGCAGCTTGGTTGGCTTTCGCTTCAACCGCAGCCTGTTTCTTCAAAGTCGCGACTTCGCCGTGGTAAACCCAAGCTTTGACGCCGATGACTCCGTACGTCGTGCGAGCTTCGGCAGTGCCGTAGTCCACGTTTGCGCGAAGGGTGTGCAGAGGCACGCTGTCTTCGCTGTACCATTCGGTACGTGCGATTTCGGCTCCGCCCAAGCGACCCGAAACGCGAATTTTGATTCCTTTGATTCCCTGCTTGAAAGCAGCGGTCATGCACTTCTTCATCGCGCGGCGGAAAGCGACCCGCTTTTCCAGCTGCGAAGCGACGTTCTCGGCGATCAAGGTAGCGTTGGCTTCTGGCTTCTTGACTTCGATGATGTTCAAAAGAACTTCGTTCTTCGAAAGCTTTTGCACTTCGGCCTTCAGCTGTTCAACGCCGGCGCCCTTCTTACCGATCACGATGCCAGGACGAGCCGTGTGCACGTTGATCTTCACTTTGTTCGCTGCGCGCTCGATTTCGATGCGTGCAATGCCTGCCGTGAAAAGCTTTTCTTTCAGAAACTGGCGAAGTTTCAGATCTTCGTGAAGAAGCTTGCCGAATTCGCGCTTAGCGTACCAGCGGCTGTCCCAGGTACGAGTGATTCCGAGGCGGAAACCGATTGGATTAACTTTTTGACCCATTGTTCTATTCCTTTTATTTCTCGGCCAAAATCACTGAAATGTGACTGGTTTTCTTGTTGATCTTGAAAGCAGACCCTTTTGCACGAGGACGGAACCTTTTCAGGGTCATTCCTTGTCCAACCAGAATCGTCTTCACGAAAAGTTTATCGACATCGATCGTTCCCTTTTGGGTCGCGTTGGCGACTGCCGACTTCAAAAGAGTTTCGATGATCCCTGCCGTGCGACGGCGAGGCGAAAACTTCAAGTACGTCAACGCGGTGTTGATGTCCTTGCCACGAACCGCATCCACAAGAAGTCCCATCTTGCGGGGTGTGATTCTTACAAAGCTAACTTTTGCTTTTACTTCCATGGTCTAATTCCTTTCGCCCTTACTTAGCCGCAGGCTTGGCTGCCGCCGCTGCCGGAGCTGCTGCTCCTGCCGCTGCTGCTGGTGCGCCTTCTGCTGCTGCCTTCTTGTCCGCTGGGGTGTGGCCAGAGAACTGACGGGTTCCGGCGAATTCGCCGAGTTTGTGTCCGACCATGTTTTCCGTGACGTACACCGGAACGAACTTCTTGCCGTTGTGAACAGCAAGGGTCAGTCCGACAAAGTCAGGAAGAATAGTAGAACGGCGTGACCAGGTCTTGATCACTTTACGGTCTTGGGTTTGACGAGCCGCCGTGACCTTCTTCAGAAGATGGTCATCGATGAACGGGCCTTTTTTAATGGATCTCGCCACAGTGTGCTCCTTTTTTACCTACGACGCTTTACGATGAAAGCGTCGGTACGTTTATTGTTTCGAGTCTTATAGCCTTTAGTTGGAACGCCCCATGGGGTGCGCGGATGACCGCCGCCCGAAGACTTTCCTTCACCACCACCGTGTGGGTGGTCGATTGGGTTCATGGAAACACCGCGGTTAGTCGGGCGAACGCCCATCCAACGAGCGCGGCCGGCTTTGCCGATTGCAATGTTTTCATGGTCCGTATTCGAAAGTTGGCCGATCGAAGCTTTGCAACGTGAGTGGATCAAACGGATTTCGCCGCTTGGCATCTTCACTTGGCAATATTCGCCTTCTTTAGCCATCAACTGTCCGTAGCCACCTGCCGAGCGAGCCAACTTGCCGCCGCGTCCAGGAATGACTTCGATGTTGTGAATCAGGGTACCGACCGGAATCGCTGAAAGCGAAAGGTTGTTGCCTGGCTTAATGTCAGCGGTGTCACTGGCCAAAACGGCGTCGCCGACGTTCAGGTTCAGAGGAGCGATAATGTAGCGCTTTTCGCCGTCTGCGTAGTTCAGTAGAGCAATGTAAGCCGTACGGTTTGGATCGTATTCCAACGAAACGACTTTCGCTGGAATTTCACGCTTAGAACGTAGGAAATCGATCAAACGATACTTGCGCTTGTGTCCGCCGCCGATGTGGCGAACGGTCATTTTTCCGAAAACGTTGCGTCCACCGGTCTTGTTCAATGCCGAGACCAATTTACGAGGCTTCTTCGGCTGCTCTTTACGAGGAGTCAGGATCGAAAAATCTGCGACGTTCTTGAATCGCTGGCCTGGAGTAACAGGTTTAAATGATTTGATTGCCATGTTTCACCTTACTTCTTGAAGAAGTCGATCTTCTGACCTTCACCGAGGGTCACGATCGCCTTTTTCCAGTTAGCGCGCTTAACCGGTCCACGACCGATACGCTTCCACTTGCCGTGCATGATCATCGTGCGGACTTCCCGAACATTGACCTTGAAAAGCTTTTCAACAGCAGTGCGAATTTCCTGTTTGTTCGCTTTAACATCGACTTCGAAGGCATACTTCCCTGCGATTTCTGCCAGGGCCGTGCTTTTCTCGCTGATGATCGGGCGACGAATAGTACTGAATAGGTTTTCCATAAATTACTCCGCCTTCTTTCCAAGTCGCGTCTCAAGCGCTTCAATCGCACGCTTGCTGATGACCAGGTTTTGAAAACGAACGATGTCGTAAACGTTGATACCTTCGGTGCGAAGAACACGAACCAATGGGATGTTTCCAGCCGCTTGTTCTAGGTTCTTGTTCGCTTCGTCGATGATCAAGACTTTGCTCAACTTCAAAGCGTTCTTCAGCGTGGTCGCGAAAGGTTTCGTCTTGCCGTTGGCCAGCTTGATATCGTCGATGACAAAAAGCTTCTTCGAATTGAAACGATCGGACAGAGCGCTACGAAGAGCTCCGCGGACCATTTCTTTCGGAGTGCGTTGAGCATACGAACGAGGTTGTGGACCGAAGTTCTGACCGCCGCCCACTTTCAGAGGCGAGCGACTTGAGCCTTGGCGAGCATTACCTGTGCCTTTTTGCTTGAACGGCTTCTTACCGCCACCGCGCACTTCGCTTTTGACTTTCGTCTTAGCGGTGCCTTGGCGACGATCAGCAAGCTGAGCTTTGATCACTTGGTGAACCAACGGATAGTTGATTTCAGATCCGAAAACGGTGTCACTTAAAGTGACCGTTCCGACTTTTTTATTTTCCAGATTAATGACGTCTAATGTCGGCATAATTCACCTTATCCCTTGATCGCCTTGCGGACAGTGACGATCCCGCTCTTCGGTCCTGGAACGCTTCCATGGACCAGAAGAATCTGGTTTTCTTTGTCCACACCCACAACCTTGATGTTCTGGACCGTGCGCTTCACGTTCCCCATCTGTCCGGGCATTTTCTTGTTTTTGAAACATTTTGCGGGATCAGCGCGGTTACCGATCGATCCCAGCTGGCGGTGCGAAAGCGATGCACCGTGCGACTTAAAGCCCCCAGCCATGTGGAAGCGCTTAACGCCCCCCTGGAAGCCTTTGCCTTTGCTGATTGCGGTCAGGTCGACAAAATCGCCTTCTTTCAAGAAGTCGATTGAAAGCGTCTTACCTGCAGTCAAGCCGTCCAACTTATCGTTGTCAGCCAAACGGATTTCTTTACGAACGTAGAAACCAGGTGACGAAATTTTCTTATAGTGGCCCTGTTCGGCTTTGTTCGCGGCTTTGGCTTTCTTTTCAAGAATGCCCAGCTGAATCGCGTTGTAACCGTCGGTGGCCTTGGTCTTCACTTGCGTGATGACGTTGGGTTTCAGGTCGATGACGGTCACAGCAATGACGTCGCCGTCTGCGCTGTAAACCTGGGTCATCCCCGCCTTAACGCCGTAAATAGCAGCCGACTTTGCATTCAAAGCGACAGCTTCACGAGCGCCTGTTTGTGCCGTAGCGTTTTGCTCCATACTCTCTTTCTCCAAGACAAGAAGATCAAAGGGCCCTAACCCCGAAAAAAATCTTCTTTTCTAAAAAAGCATCGATTTGATCGATGTCTCCAACACAGCATCACCGGGAAGCTGCTTAGCTTTCGCCAAAGCCGCCGGATGCTTTCATGATGAAGTCTTTGAACCCTTCGACTTTCTTTTTGGGAACCCTTCCGGCTCACGCCGACCGGGGCAAAAAGGAGTTTCGAACTGATTCGCAAAAAGCCGAAATCGCGAAGCGATTACGACTTGATTTCAACATCCACACCCGCAGACAGATCCAGTTTCATCAAAGAATCAACGGTCTGTTGCGTCGGCTCGAGGATATCCAAGAGCCGCTTATGAGTCCGAACTTCGAACTGCTCACGGGACTTCTTGTCGATGTGCGGAGAGCGAAGAACGCAATACTTGTTGATCACAGTTGGCAATGGGATCGGACCACGAACCGTGGCGCCCGTTCTTTTTGCCGTGTTCACGATTTCCCAAACCGATTGGTCCAGGACGCGGTGATCGAAAGCTTTCAACTTGATGCGAATTTTGTGTTCTTGCACTGACATGACTTAACTTCCCTTCCTTTTGAATTATTTCTTGAAATCACCCTTAAAACCCTAGTGATTTCAAGAACTTCGAGAGTTCCCCAGACCGAAAAAGGTATCGATTTGGCAATCTTCCCAAAGACTTGAACGTAATAAGTTCGCCGTGTTTACTGTGAATGGCCAAAAACCACAAGGGCTTTTCGCAACAAATTCAGACGTATTTTTAAGGGGTTTCCTAGACAGACTCGGGTCCGACAGCATCGGGCCGGGGGGGTAAAATCACGCCCGAGCGCACCTTGATGTCATGGGCAATGGCTGGCGGAACGGGTTCGTAATGGGAAAATTCCATCGTGAAAGTTGCGCGACCCTGCGAAGACGACCTGACCGCCGTCGAATACCCAAACATCGTCGCCAAAGGCACTTCGGCGTCGACGACCTGCATTCCATGCCTAGGATTCATTCCCAGGATCTTCCCACGTCGGCTGTTCAGGTCCCCGATCACTCCGCCCACATAATCGTCGGGGCAGATGATTTCACACTTCATCATGGGTTCCAGAATCTGGGGGTCACCCTTCATACCCCCATCGCGAAATGCCATCGAAGCCGCAATCTTGTAGGCCACTTCGGTTGAATCGGTTTCGCTAAACGACCCACCCAAAAGCGTGCACTTCAGATCGACGACCGGATAACCCGCGACGATACCGCCGAGCATCGTTTCTTGAAGGCTTTTTTCAATCGCCGGGATGAATTGTTTCGGAATTGCTTCAGGCGGGCACTTGTTTTCAAACGCAAAACCTTTGCCGCGTTCCAGGGGTTCCATTTTTACGATCACGTGGCCGAACTGATTTTTCGTGCCGATTTGCCGCATGAATTTCGCTTCAACCTGCGCGGGTTTGGCGATCGTTTCTTTGTAGGCGACTTGCGGCTGCCCCACGTTTCCATCGACTTTGAATTCGCGCTTCATGCGATCCACGATGATTTCTAGGTGCAATTCGCCCATTCCGCTGATCAGCGTCTGGCCGGTTTCTTCATTGATTGAAATTCGGAAAGAGGGATCTTCCATCGCCAGTCGGCTTAGCGCCTGGGCCAACTTTTCTTGGTCGGCTTTAGTCTTGGGTTCAATCGCAATGGAAATGACGGGTTCCGGAAATTCCATCTTTTCAAGCAAAATGGGCTTTCCTTCGTTGCAAAGCGTGTCACCCGTGATGGTGAAGCGAAGTCCTACCGCTGCCGCAATATCGCCCGCGGAAACTTCGTTCACGTCTTCACGTTTATTGGCATGCATCCGAAGCAGTCGACCGATGCGTTCGCGTTTTCCTTTGCCCGCATTCAAAACGTTGTCGCCGGTTGCGACTTTTCCAGAATAAACCCGGAAAAACACCAATTGCCCAACGAACGAATCGTTCATCAGCTTGAAAGCCAGCGCTGAAAAAGGTTCTTCTGGGCTTGCAGGCCGGTTCAAAGTTTTTTCTTCGTCCTTCAAATCCTTTCCTTCGACAGGACGAATATCCAAAGGCGAAGGCAAGTAAGCGACGATTGAATCCAAAAGCGGCTGAACGCCTTTGTTCTTGAAGCTTGCGCCGCAAATCACAGGAATCAGCTGAATGGAAATACACCCTTTGCGAAGTGCCGCGCGAATTCGATCAGAAGAAATCGGTTTTTCTTCCAGAAAATCATTCATCAAAGATTCATCTTGGTCCGCGACAGCTTCCAAAAGTTTCTGGCGGTATTCCGTTGCCTGATCTTGAAGTTCTTCCGGAATTTCGACAGTCGTCGCGTTGGCACCTTGACCGTCTCCCACCCATTTCATCGCCTTCATTTCGATCAGATCGACGACTCCCTGGAAGCTGTCTTCAGCACCCCAAGGAATCTGAAGCGCCACCGGATTCGCTTTCAGGCGGTCCTTGATCTGCTTCAAAACGTCAAAGAAGTCCGCACCTACGCGGTCCATCTTGTTGACGAAAGCAATCCTGGGAACATGGTACTTGTTGGCTTGGCGCCAAACGGTTTCGCTTTGGGGTTCAACACCGCCAACCGCGCAGAAAACACCCACAGCACCATCCAACACACGCAGGGAACGTTCGACTTCGATGGTGAAGTCGACGTGCCCTGGCGTGTCGATGATGTTGATTTTCTGATCCTTCCAATAACAAGTGGTCGCGGCCGACGTGATCGTGATTCCGCGTTCTTGTTCTTGAGGCATCCAGTCCATGATGGTTGTGCCTTCATGGACTTCACCCATCTTGTGCGTTTTGCCGGTGTAGAACAGGATCCGCTCGGTCGTCGTGGTCTTACCCGCGTCGATGTGAGCCATGATCCCGATATTTCGGGTGGCCAGGAGCGCTTGGCGCGCCTGGGGTGTCATTTCTGCCATAGAATTAGGGAGTCGTTGTCCAAGTGTCGGAAGCAACCGTCTTAGACGGTACGTGTTCAATTTCGATGCTCTGGTAAGCAAAGGAAACTTCTTCAGCAAGAACGCTGACACCACCGCGAACGATAGTCGCCGCTTTTTGAGAAGCGACCCCGGCATTGGTCAACTTGATCGTGTAAGTAATCTGTTCCTGCCCGGTTCGTTGATCAATGGATGTGAATTCCAAACTGACCGTCTTTAGGTTTTCTCCGGTCGCCAAAGCCAAGAAGAACTGAGGCGAAGCGGAACCGACGTCACGAATCACGGTCAACGGCTTGTGCTGGCGGCGGCCGGTTGCCAACCCAGTTTGGCTGTCACGAGGCGAAACAACTTCGTGGGATACTGAGGAAACATTCAAGCGATCTTTGAAAAACTTACTGGTCGATTCCCCCTTGAACTTTCCCTGGCGAGTTCCTTCAACCGAAAGGTAGATTTCAGCGTTGGCCAATGCAGGTACAAACGCAGTCAGAGCCAAAAGCGAAAAAACAAACTTCTTCATAGATTTCTCCCCGTTAAAAATAAAAAACGCCTCAAGCCGTTAGGCCTGAGGCGTCTGTATCAACTTTGACTGAAATTACCAGCGATAGTGTGCAAACGCTTTGTTTGCATCGGCCATCTTGTGAACGTCTTCACGCTTTTTCATCGCTGAACCGCGACCGTTCGCAGCTTCGATGAATTCGGCAGCCAGGCGTTCAGCCATCGAGTGTTCAGGGCGACCCGAAGCAGCTTCGATGATCCAGCGAGAAGCCAACGATTGGCGACGAGCAGGCTTCACTTCGACAGGAACTTGGTAAGTCGCACCACCGACGCGGCGGGATTTGACTTCCAAAAGTGGCTTCACGTTTTCCAGACCTTTTTTGAAAGTCTTGATGCCTTCGTCATTGGTCTTTTCTTGAACCACGTCCATCGCACGGTAGAAGATTCCTTCAGCAACGGCTTTTTTTCCGCTGCGAAGAAGACTGTTGATGAACTTCGCAACGACGACGTCGTGGAACTTCGGATCAGGCAGGATTTCACGTTTACGAACAAAACTCTTACGACCCATTTGATGATTCCCTTACTTATTTTGCGGCTGGAGCTGCAGCAGCTGCACCGCCGCCACCTGCGCGTTTTGCGCCGTATTTTGAACGGCTTTGTTTACGATTGGCGACGCCTTGGGTGTCCAAGGTTCCGCGAATGGTGTGATAACGAACGCCTGGAAGGTCCTTCACCCGGCCACCGCGGATCAGAACGATCGAGTGTTCTTGAAGGTTGTGCCCAATTCCTGGGATGTAAGAAGTGACTTCGAATCCGTTCGAAAGACGGACGCGGCAAACTTTGCGAAGCGCTGAATTCGGCTTCTTCGGAGTCGTCGTATAAACACGGGTGCAAACTCCGCGGCGCTGAGGACAGCTTTCCAACGCTGGAGACTTGGTCTTCCAGAGTTTGTTGGAGCGCCCTTGGCGAATAAGCTGGTTAATCGTAGGCATGAAACACTAATTCCTTTCCTGTTCGGTAGGCCGTGGAAAATAGACGAGCGCCATACACCGGTCAAGGGAATCCTTTCACGCAGATAGACAAAAAAAGCCCCTGGATCCACCGAACCCAGGGGCTTTAGTTGACTATTTACCTTTGAATCGCGCGATTAGTGGCGAACTGCTCCGCTGGTACCGCCTGTTTTGCTCTTTTTCGAGCTTTCGGCGGCAAATACCAGGGCTTCCGGCCGAATCGCGAAATCGTCTGATCCTTTACGGACCAAGAAGGTATCGGGATTTTCCAGTTCCAATGCCAAGCGCAAGACTTGATCGACGTGATCGACCGGAATGATCTTCATCCCAGAAATGATGTCTTTTGGGATTTTCTTCATGTCCGGAACGTTGCCTTTTGGAATCAAGACCGTCTTGATGTTCCCAATTTTTGCAGCCAGAAGCTTTTCCTTCAGGCCGCCAATCGGAAGCACACGTCCACGCAAAGTGATTTCGCCGGTCATCGCTACATCGCGCTTCACGGGAATCTTCAAAAGCGCGCTGGTGATCGCCGTGCACATCGTGATGCCTGCCGAAGGTCCGTCCTTAGGAACAGCGCCTTCTGGCACGTGCAAGTGGATGTCGATATTCTGGTAAAAGTCCTTGTCCAGACCCATCAGTTCAGCTCGCGAACGAACATAGCTCATCGCGGTCTGAGCAGATTCTTGCATGACATCGCCCAGTTTTCCGGTGATCTTCACGCCACCTTTGCCCGACACCGTGCTGACTTCGATCTGCAAAAGATCGCCGCCGACTTCGGTGTAAGCCAAACCATTGGTCAAGCCGATTTCGTTTTTTTCTTCGGCCTTTCCTTGGGTGTAGCGTGGTGGTCCCAGCATTTCTTCCAGGTCTTCGGTCGTGACTTGAATCGCTTCAAGCGATGCCGACTTAGTCGCCGTGCGAAGATCGACGATCTTCTTAGCGACTTTACGGCAAACGGTTGCAACCATTCTTTCCAGGTTACGCACACCCGCTTCGCGAGTGTAGTTACGAATCAGGAAGTTCACTGCTTCTTCGTCCATGACGAAGTCGCCTTCCTTCAATCCGTGCTGTTCCATTTGCTTAGTCAGCAAGTACTTGCGAACGATGTTGTACTTTTCGATTTCGGTGTAGCCCGTGATCGTAATCACTTCCATCCGGTCCAACAAAGGACGTGGGATGTTGTGAAGCGAGTTCGCCGTCAGAACGAACATGACCTTGGATAGGTCATAGTCGACTTCCATGTAGTGGTCGCCGAAGCTATTGTTCTGTTCTGGGTCCAAGACTTCCAAAAGCGCCGATGATGGGTCGCCGCGGAAATCCATGCTCATCTTGTCGACTTCGTCCAACAAGAAGACAGGGTTCGAAGAACCGGCCTTCTTCAGAGACTGAATGATCTTTCCAGGCAATGCACCGACATAGGTACGGCGGTGACCGCGGATTTCGGCTTCGTCGCGAACCCCACCCAGCGAGCAGCGAACAAATTTCTTGTTCAACGACTTGGCGATGGATTTCGCAAGCGAGGTCTTACCCACCCCCGGAGGTCCAGCAAAGCAAAGGATCTGACCTTTCGAATTCTGGGTCAAAGTGCGAACGGCCAGATATTCCAAGATCCGTTCTTTCACTTCTTCCAGTCCGTAGTGATCTTCTTCCAGGGTTTCTTCGGCGACGACCAGGTCGTGACGATCGGTCGTGTATTCACCCCATGGAAGCGAAATGATCCAGTCGATGTAGTTGCGGACGACGGTCGCTTCTGCGGACATCGGCGACATCATCTTCAACTTCTTCAATTCCTTGTTGGCCTTTTCTTTGGCTTCTTTGCTCATCGCTTTTGCGCGAATCTGCTTTTCCAAGGCTTGAAGTTCGGCTTTGAATTCGTCTTTTTCGCCCAATTCCTTCTGAATCGCCTGCATCTGTTCGTTCAGGTAGTATTCCTTTTGCGAACGTTCCATCTGCTTCTTCACGCGCGTACGAATACGGCGTTCGACTTGAAGGATCTCGATTTCTCCCTGCATCAGCTGAAGCAGTTTTTCCAAACGCTTCATCGGATCGGCAGTTTCAAGAATGTCCTGCTTGTCTTCCAGCTTCAGATTCAAATGCGCGACGATCAAGTCGGCCAAGCGTGAAGGTTCTTCCAAAGTATTCACGCTCATCAGCATTTCCGGAGGAATGCGCTTGTTGAGCTTGACGTAGTTTTCGAAGGTCGCCTTCAGCGAACGAACCATGGCTTCAAGTTCGACGGACCCAGAAGAAACTTCTGGAACTTCTTCGACAACAGCTTCGATCATCCGATCGGTTTCTTGATAGCTAAGAATCTTGGCGCGGCGTTTTCCTTCGATCAGGACCTTCACCGTGTTGTCGGGAAGGCGAAGAATCTGAAGAATCTGCCCCAGTGTTCCGATTTCGAAAATGTCCTTTTCACCCGGACTGACCGTGGTTGCTTGTCTTTGAGCGACCAAGAAAAGTTCGGTCTTTTTAGCAACGCATTCTTCCAGCGCATTGATGGACTTTTCTCGACCAACGAAAAGCGGAACCACCATATGCGGAAAGATGATCGCATCTCGAAGAGGAAGTAACGGTACCTTGATGCTTCCTGCGGGTTGACCTGACGTCTGAGACTGACTGCTTGATTTTTTGGATTCTTTGGACACGGGAGGAGCCTCCATTCTCGACTGATCGGGCGAGCCGAAACGCGCTTGCCCGCATTCTAGAAGCGGTCATCAATGACCGCCTGTAATTCAATTAGAGCACGATGGTGAAAGGAATCAACTGGGTAAAATAGGACCGCCGGCTGGCGTGTCAAAGGCCGAGCCGGCGGTAGAGATGGGACACCGAAATACTTCAGTACCCTTTCCGGACTGAATAAATTCAGCCCAGGAAATCAGATGGACCTAGGCGCTTTCCGCGTTTTCCTTGGCCTTTTGGGCGTCAGCCGCGTCGGCATGAACCATGACGGGACGTTCGCCCTTAAGAATCGTGTTCTTGGTCACAATGCACTTCTTGACATCAGTTCGAGCAGGAAGGTCGTACATGACTTCCAGCATCGACTGTTCGAGAATGGCGCGAAGACCCCGGGCACCGGTGCCGCGTTTAATCGCTTCCCGAGCCACTGCGTCCAAAGCATCTTCTTCAAATTCAAGCTGGATGCCGTCGTATTCAAAAAGCTTTTGATACTGCTTGGTCAAAGCGTTCTTTGGGCGCTTCAAGATGTCGATCAGGGCCTTTTCATCCAGTTCTTCCAAAGTCGCGATGACGGGAAGACGACCAATGAATTCTGGGATCAAACCGAATTTGACCAGATCTTCGGGCTCGACCTGAGCGAAAAGTTCGCTGAGCGTTTCAGCTTTTTTCGAACCCACGTCGGCATGAAGACCCAAGCTTCGCTTTCCGCGACGGGAAGCGACGACTTTATCCAGTCCCACGAATGCTCCGCCGCAAATAAACAGAATGTTCGAAGTATCCACTTGGACGAATTCCTGCTGCGGGTGTTTACGACCCCCCTTAGGTGGAACGTTTGCAATCGTGCCTTCGATGATCTTCAGAAGCGCTTGCTGAACGCCTTCGCCGCTGACGTCGCGGGTGATCGAAGGGTTTTCGCTTTTGCGCGAAATCTTATCGACTTCGTCGACGTAAACGATGCCTTTTTGCGCGCGTTCGACGTTATTATCGCAAGCCTGCAATAGATTCAGGATGATATTTTCGACGTCTTCGCCGACGTAACCCGCTTCGGTCAACGTCGTTGCATCCGCCATTGCGAAAGGGACGTTTAGAAGACGGGCCAGGGTCTGCGCCAAAAGGGTCTTTCCTGTTCCGGTCGGTCCAATCAAAAGAATGTTGGACTTCGAAAGTTCGACTTGTTCCTTGGCCTTCTTATCGGCGGCATGCGTGATGCGCTTGTAATGGTTGTAGACCGCAACCGACATCACGCGCTTGGCGCGTTCTTGTCCGATGACGTATTCATCCAAGATCGCCTTGATCTCGTTGGGCTTAGGCAGCTTGTCGTTTGAACGTGCTGGTCCTTCTTTTTGACCTTCTTCAGCGATGATGTCGTTACAAAGTTCGATACATTCATCGCAGATATAAACTGTTGGGCCCGCAATCAGCTTTTTGACTTCGCGCTGATTCTTTCCGCAGAACGAGCAACACAGATTACCAAAACCATCTCCGTATTTTTTTGTGTCCATTCTATTTCCTTGTCCTGCCTTCCGTTCAGCCCTTGTGCTTTTCGATCACTTTATCGATCAAGCCATATTCAACTGCTTCGATCGCTGACAGGTAGTTGTCCCGATCCGTATCTTTCGCGACCTGTTCCATCGAACGGCCTGAATGCTTGGCCATGATCCCGTTCAATTTTTCTTTCAGGTACAAGATTTCCTTGGCCTGGATTTCGATATCCGAAGCTTGTCCACGCGCACCGCCCAGGGGCTGGTGAATCATGATTCGGCTGTGGGGCAAGCTGTGACGTTTGCCTTTTGCTCCGGCTGTTAGCAAAAGTGCGCCCATCGAAGCGGCCATGCCGACGCAATAAGTGGCCACATCGGGCTTCACCAATTGCATGACGTCGTAAATTCCTAGTCCTGCCGTGACGGATCCGCCTGGCGAATTAATATAAAGGTGAATGTCTTTATCGGGGTCGTTGGATTCCAAGAAGAACAACTGAGCCATCAAAAGATTCGCGACAGTGTCGTTCACTTCTGTTCCCAGAAAAATAATTCGATCCAAAAGAAGGCGCGAATAGATGTCGTACTGACGCTCGCCGCGCGCTGTCTGTTCGATCACGATCGGATTCGGGATGTACCCTTCCGCGCGAAAGCCGACGAGCTCGGGTTGAACGAGTTTTTCTGGAATGCTCCCTTGCGGGGTCGAAATCATCGAACGAATCAACATGGTGTATTCTCCTCACCCTATGGAGACCTTTCGGTAAAAAGGCTCTTAAAAGAGAGTATAACCACGAGGAATCTAACGTTGCACCGGGCTATCTTTTTTTTGTTCGAACTAAAACCGTCAAACGATTGGCAGTGCGTGAGGTATTTCGTGGGGACTTCTTGGGCTTTCAGCGACGGCGTCAGGGACGACCGAATTCAAGACAAACTCGGTGGCGTCCAGACTTTCTGAGTCGACTGATCCGGAAGGAATCAGAGAGTCTTCTTGAAGAGACTCGTGAGTGGATTCTAAATACTGCAACATGACTTGACGCAAGCGGTCCAAAGTCAAAGATTCTTTCGAGTGTCCCGTTCCTTCGAGTAGCGCTTCGAGTTCAGAAGAAACGAGTTGGGACGGGAGACCTGTCGAGTTCAGAAGCGTTTCCACGAGAAGATGACCTTCAAGTGTTTCTGTTTCTGAAAGATTCACATTCGCTGGTGACTGACTTCCCTGTTCCATGGTCTGCCCTTGATTGAGATTTCCTTAGATATTCTTATATCTAAGCGCAAGGAAGGACCCAATCCCCCCTCACGCGATCAAGTATAGAAACGTGATTTTTCTGCGCGCAAGTCTTTTTTTACTTTCCAGACCGGGAAGAGAGGAACGCCGCGGCAATGATCAAAGCACTTCCGACCCATTGAACGGGATCCAAAGTTTCGCGAAGAAGAACGTAGGCGAACAAAGACCCGAAAATGGGCTGTAAATAGAGGGTCAACGTCATTGCGCTGACGGGAAATTTTTCGAGGTTCACCACCCAGTAGCCGAAAGTCAGAGCAGTTCCCACGGGTCCGACCCAAAGAAGCGCCAGGATCGTTCTTAAATGCATTGTGCCAATTCGAGGAAAGGAGTGCCCCCACCCATGGCTAAATCCCAGGATCAGGGTCAAAACGACGGCCCCAACCCAGGTTGTTCCCCAAAAAACAGCAAGGCCTCTCCACCCTTCGTCCACCGCTTTTCGACAAACAATGCTGAAAACACCGTCGCAAGTGGCACCCAAAAGCATCCAGAAAAACGGGACCCGGTGCATTTCCGTGAAAGTACCCGCTTCAAACGCCTTTGCGAAAAGCAGAAACCCAAGCGTCGCTAGCGCAAACGACAACCATCGCATTCGACCGATCTTTTCGCCCAAAAAAACGGCCGCCAGAAAGAAAAGAATCACGGGTTCCAAGACCACCACCCAAGTGGCTTCGACCGCTTTTCCTTCGACCAGCGAAAAAGCGTAAAAAACCGGGGATCCGACAAAAGTCAAAAGGCCGCCCGCGATAACCCATTTCAAAGTGCCCGACTTTGAAAATCGCGGCATCGCCTGCTGAAAAAGGCTTTGCGCACGAATCAGCCGAAAAGCGAAGATTCCCAGAATCATGGACGCTGCCGTGGACGCTGTTCTAAGCCAAGCGGCTTGAAGCCAGTCGTACTGGTCCAGAATGATCTTGGCCGCTACGGAATTTCCGGCCCAGAACAGGTTGCAAAGAAGAAGCAGGATCCAGGTGCGGGTCGTGAGATTTGCATCCATCCCGCAGATCTGCCATCGTAGAAAGAACCATGTCAAAGACTCTTCCTGGAAAATCCCCGCAAGTATCGGCTACCACGATGACCGAGATCGTTTTGCCATCCGACGCAAACGCCCTGGGCACGATCTTCGGCGGAAAGATCATGGCTTGGATCGATATCGCCGGCGCAATCGCAGCAGGTCGTCACGCTCGACGGGTGGTCGTGACGGCTTCAATCGATGCCCTTCATTTCGTTGCTCCGGTGAAGGTCGGTCACAACGTTCACATCAAGGCGATGGTCAACTTTGCCGGAAAAACTTCGATGGAAGTCGGCGTTCGCGTCGATTCTGAAAATCCGATCACGGGCGACCTAAGTCACACGGCGACTGCTTATCTGACCTTCGTGGGCCTAGACGACCACGGCAGGCCTTCACCGGTTCCTCCGGTGCTTCCGGAAACCCCGGAAGAAAAAAGACGGTTTGAAGACGCTAAGAAGCGCCGGGAATCCCGGATGCGTTTGGCCGAAGAACTGCGCGCCAGCAAAGTTTAATCGTCCAATTCCCCAACGTCGTCGCCTTCTTCAGGCGCCCAGTAACGTGCGTATTCTTCGGTGAATGCCAACGGGGTTTTGCCAGGTTCGTTTTTTAGGCGGTCAATGAAGAGCGTCCCCTGAAGGTGATCCAATTCATGCTGGATGACCGTGGCCAGGAATCCTTCCGCAACGATTTTTTGGGGCTTGGCTTTTTCATCCAGGAATTCGACCTGAACCTTGCGGGGCCGATAGACCAGACCGCGAAGTTCGGGGACCGAAAGACAGCCTTCCCAGAAACCTTGTTCCTGGGTGTCCAAAATCGTGATCTTGGGATTGATGAAAACCGTCAAGCCCTGAGCCCCCATTCCCGGGTATCGATCTGAATCTTCGCCAAATTCGATGATCGCTAGCTGCAGTGATTCGTGGATCTGCGGCGCCGCAAGTCCGATTCCTTCGTATTCGATCATGGTTTCGTGCATGTCGACGATCAGGCGCTGGATTTCTTCGGATTTGATTTCTTTTTCAGTCAGGGTCTTTCCGATTTTTCTTAAAACCGGGTGACCCATCCGTGCTACTTTTCGAATGGCCATGGCTAGCATCCTATATCCAAAACATCCCGTGCGCCTGATTTTCTTTCGACACGGGCAGACCGACTGGAACGCATCGGGAAGAATCCAAGGGCACCTGGATGTTCCTTTAAATGATGTGGGACGCGCGCAGGCCGGGCGCCTATTGGAACCCTTGCGACGCTGGGGGGTCGATTCTTTTTTATCCAGCGATCTTTCACGAGCGTCTGAGACCGCTGAAATCGCCGCGGCTGAAACCGGAATTCCCGTTGCCAAAGACCCAGGCCTTCGCGAAATTTTCCTGGGAAAACTTCAAGGCCTGACCCGCGACGAAATCGCTGCCGCATACGGGGACGAATTTTCCACACGACTTCGCCACGAACCGCTGACCGACGAAGACATCGTCGCGTTGGGATCAGAATCGACCGAACAGGTGATGGCGCGGGTCTTTGGGGCGTTGCAAAGGTTTTTGGCCGCAAACCCAGGCGCTTTGACCGTCGGGGTCTGCACCCACGGTGGCGTCATTCGGCGCGTGATTCAAAGCACGCTACCGAAGAATGTTTTTCCGCCGCCCACCCCCAACACCGTTTTGTATCCGTTTGAATGGACGGGCGACCTTCACGACGCGGATTCTAGCTCGGCGGAGCAGGGCCGCCCATCCTTCGTCCGACTTATTCACCAATCGCCTTGGCAGTTTTAAAGCGCGCGAGGCAATTCGAGAGCTTATTGAAGACAGGGGCCGACTCGAACAGAAAGATTCCCAAAAGGGTCCGCGATTCGGCAGATCATGTTTCCGCTTTCAATTTCTAGGGGCCCGCAATGAAGGGTGGTTCCCGACTCTATTCTTTATCCAATTGACATCGCTGAAACAGTGAACGATAAAACCAGCATGGCCCGGCAACCATACCTTCCAGACTTCGAAAAGTTGCGCATTAAAGATTTCGGCGGTTCCGCAATCAAAGGAAACGCGCGGGAAGCAAGGCCCCTTTCCACACGAAGACCGCTGCACCTAGTCCTACGATCGTCCCTGGCAAAAGCGGATCGATCTTTTCTTCACCAAAAACACCGCAAAACCATTAACGCGCTAATTCATGACGCCGGAAAAAAATCGGGGGTGAGGATTTACCGCTTCGCTAACAGCGGAAATCACCTACATTTGGTGATTTTGCCAACTTCCCGAAGCGCTTACCTTCGATTCATTCGGTCTTTGACCGGACGAATTGCAAGGCGGGTACTGGGCGCTGAACGGGGGCGCGCATTGGGTGTGAAGTTCTGGGATGCCCTTCCCTTCACCCGAATTCTGGAATGGGGTCGAGACTACCGCGTGGCCTGTTCCTACCTTCGACAGAATGTCTTGGAAGCGTTAGGGTTTATTCCTTACAGGCCGCGCAAACCGAATCCCGGCTAGGCATGAAGATCGGAAGAGCGAATTGAACGAAACTATGCAGTTCAGAAAGGCGCGTCCCGGTGAACACGACACGATCTACTTGATGGGATACGACACATGGGGCGTCGGTCAATCCATCGAAACCCATTTGCGGGAATGCCGAGAATCCGAAAAGTACAAAATGGGAATCTGGTACGTCATCAGCGACGCCGATGACGTTCTCTATTCTTCTCTGATTCACTACGACCTTGGATCGGACAGTTGCGGAATCGGATCGATTGCGACCGCGCCCGACTTTAGAAAAAAAGGGCACGCGTCTAGCCTGATTCAAGCCGCGCTAGAACGCTTCAACCATGACGGATTCTCGAAAGTCTTTTTGTTTTCAGACATTGATCCCAGATTCTACGAAAAGTTTGGATTCAGGGCACTTTCATCTAGCCACCAAGCCCACAAGAAGGCTGTGTGCATGGTTTGGGGGACTGATCCACAAGATCTGGAAAACCAACCTGGCTTTAAACTACCCGACTATTTTTGATCGACAGAATCCACCATAGGTCCATCAAGGAATGGGCTGATTTGGGGCAAAGGCGCCGCATTCCTTGATGGACAGGGTCCCACGTCAGCTGACTTTCTGAAATTCAACTGACGGTTCGATCACAGCTAAGATTCCAGTGTTTCCGGGAATCAACTTTTTTGAAACCACCCAAACTTCACCGCCCTTTCCGGCTACCGCTTCGGAAAGATCGTCATACAAGTCATCGTCACGGGTATCCCGCTGATTCCCATGGAATATGATCTTCCCACTTTTTCGATTCAGCTTTCCAAAGAACCTTTGGTCCTTCGATACGACCAAGGTCTTGATCTGACCTTGGACAGCTAGATTCGCAATTTTTTCAATGTCGGTTTCGGTTCGAAATCCGTTCCATTTCAATTCCGTCAGCAACTGGTTCATCAACAAAACTTCGCGGTTTCGCTTTTGACGATGCAACCAATCCTTGAATCGTAACTCGAGCTGGCCCAGCGCCAACTTAGATATAAAGCCGGAAAGAGTTTCTTCGATGATATTGGGGTGGAGTTTTGCTTTTTTTGCGAACCGAATCGCGTTTTCGTCGCCAGCTAGTACGACACGGGTCTGTCGATCCCTGATTCCGGTTTCAAGCATTTGCTTCACTTCATAGAAAAATTCAGAATTCTTACGAGTTTTCATGGGCGCAATCACTGTGTCATGGCAAACCAGCTGACGATCGCTGCCGAATGCAAGCGTTGCTCCACTTTCATGGAACCAAAGCACTGCCGTTCTTTGCAGATTCTGCTGATAAGCCAGTAAAGGCTTGATGTGGAAGCTATCTGCAACGACAACAAATGAACCAGGATCTTCTGTCATTTGTACCCACCAAAACGAATCGCGAGTCCGAAATACTGCCAATCCCGCTAAATCTGGAAGGGGGTCTTTGATCTTGGCAGTCACATTAAAAATAGGCTCAAGATAGGTTTGCAGCACAGGTCCATCGAGTTCTTCTTTAAGGAGTGCCCGTGCTTGCTTGATCAGGTCAAAAAGCCGTTCGCGATTGGAAGTACTGGGTTTAGACCAATCCCAACTGAGATACAGCGAGGTCGCCGGAAGCTGGTCAGATTTAATCGGCACTACAAAATTTTCGATAACAGGTTTCATATTTTTCTCCTTCCAATGGGTTGATGTCAGAACTTCAAAATCAATAGGCCGCCTTCTGGGCGTTGTTCGGCGATTTGATCAATGGATGACTCGCCATGAGGTTCAAGCGGTCTAAGATGTCGGTGAACAGACAGCCCCATGACTTTCGCCGGACGGGGGTCTTCGCTTTTGAACTGGGTCAATTGACGGCTAAAACTCCAGTCCGTGCCATAAACATTTGCAGTGATTGCAAAAAGACCAGCAACTCCGAAATGCCACATAAGCGCCTCCTTGATGATCCAAGGATCGGCGACGTCGACCAGAATGTGAATCTTTCGAACGGTATATTGGTCAAAAACCAATTTTCCAATTTTATTGGGTCTAGGTCGAATACAAGTGTAGTTTAAAAAACTGGGCGGTGCCTGGTCCTACTTTAGAAAGCGAATGAGCTTCATCACCTCGGAAAAGGCAGCTAGAATTCTTTTCAATCAAATACTTATTGCCGTCCAGGTGAACTGCCAGTTTTCCCGACACACAGAAAATCAGTTTACGCCCACCGTGTCGCTGAACGGCACCCGGCATAGCTCCACTTCCTGATATTTCCCCAAAATACAGGTCAATACCCTCAAAAGGATCCGGGACGACTCGAATGATTCTTCCAAGCCCCGGAACTGACTTAATCACGGGCATTTCTGCGGCCGATCGAATTTCAAACTTCCGATCAGGTTCGGACATCAGTTCTTCAAGACTGATCGAAAGTCCCAACGCAATTTTTTCGACCGCGTCAACTGACGGGCTGCTCGCGCCCGATTCGATATGATTGATCGTCGACTTAGGCAACCCCGCCATTTTTCCAACCTGTTCTTGGCTCAGATTCCGCGAACGGCGAATTGCTCTTAGGTTCTTGGCGACTCGAAGTGAAGCCCTTTTGATTTGAGTCATTTCGGAGCCTTTAGACCTTTTCCAAATAGGTCCGCGCTTCCCAAAGACTTGGAAAAGCCTTTTTGGTTGTTGTCGACTTTAAGTAAGAAACGCCACTGGATCCGCCCGTTCCTTGCTTGAAGCCAATCACGCGTTCCACCACATTGATGTGGTGAATGCGCCAAAGCCCTAGGTATTCATCCAGTTCCACCAGTTTTTCGGTCAAAAGATAGAGCGGCAGATTGTCGTCAGGACGCTGATAAATCGAAAGCAGCGCGCGAATCGTGGGTTCGCGATCGCCAGGATTCTGCGATCTTTCGGTTTCAGCAGCGTTCTTGGGGATCTTGAAGCCATTCGCGCGAAGCAGATCGAAATACACGTCACGAAGATCAGGCGCCGCAAGTCTTTCTTTCAGCGCGGCCAAGGCTTTGGGTTCGTTGTCGAAAAAAACCAGGTACTTTTCGTCTTTTAGGCCTGCTACGAATTCCAATTCGCGAAACTGCGAAGACTGAAATCCACTGGCTGGCATCAAGCGGTCACGGAATTCTAGAAATTCAACTGGCGTCATCGTTTCCAAAATGTGGATTTGCTGAACCAAAAGCTTCATCACTTCCACACACCTTTTCACGAAGTGATGTGCGCGAAGAACTTCGTTCTTCTTCATATGGTCCATTGCGACCTTGATTTCGCCCAAAATCAGTTTGAACCAAAGTTCGTAGGCCTGGTGGATGACGATGAAAAGCATTTCGTCATGATGGGGCGGTTCGCTTTGCAACTTTTGAAGCGAAGTCAGTTCTTCAATCTTCAAATACGTGTTGTAGGTAATATCGGATCGCCCGTAGGGCTTCAGTGCCGGCCCGGAAGGATCGTGCTTTCCTGAATAGGGGCAGCTCATTTCTTCAAGGCCCCAAAAATATCGCTCAGGTTCTTGCTGGACTGGGCTTCGATATCCTTGTGTAGCGAATTGCCGTGCGCATCGATGGTGACGACGACCGGAAAATCTTCCACGCGAAGTTCCCAGATCGCTTCGGGGCTACCGAATTTTTCAAGACCAAAAACGCCCTGAACTTCCTTGATGCTTTCGGCCAAAACTTGCGCGGCCCCCCCGACGGCGTGCATGTAAACGCAGCCGAACTTTTCACAGGCTAGGCGCGTCTTTTCACCCATTCCACCTTTACCGATCACGGCGCGCACACCGTGTTTTTCAATGATGCCAGCCTGATAAGGTTCTTCGCGGCTGGAAGTCGTTGGCCCGGCCGCTGTGACCACCCACTTGGCTCTTCCTTTTTCCTTCTTTTGCATCACCACCGGCCCGCAGTGGTAGATGATCGAGTCCTTCAAGGACATCGGCGGCATATTGCCTTCGTGAAGCCATTTGTGAACGGCGTCGCGGCCCGTGAAAACGATGCCCGTTATTTCAACCATGTCGCCGACTTTCAGTCCGCGGATTTTTTCTTCAGTAAACGGTGCGCTGAGCTTGATCATTGTATTCCCGTCCGAGCGCATTTCGGCTCGGCCCCTTTTCATTTTTCTCTTTAATAAAGCCATTTCTTAATTTCGCCGGCACCGCTGACCACGGCACCTTGACGGCGATAAGCCCAACACATGTAGCTGACGCTGACAAAGAACGAAGCCGGCAGACGATTCAAAGCGCCGATCTTCACACCCATCAAAGTGGTCTTGCCGCCAAAGCCCATTGGGCCGATGCCCAGTTTGTTTGCTTCTTCGACACATTCTTTTTCAAGCTTCGCCAGATCTGGATTTGGGTTCTTGTCTTCCATCTTGCGAAGAAACTGTTCTTTGGTCGCAAGATATCCCGTTGCACGGTCGCCGCCGACGATGACACCCAGGACGCCGGGTCCACAGCCTTTTCCTTGCGCCTGTTGCACGCAATCCAAGATGCATTTCTTCACGCCCGTCAGATCACGGCCTGCACCAATCCTAGAATCGGGAAGGCTGTACTGAGCGCCGACGTTTTCGCATCCTCCGCCCTTCAAAATCAGACGGATATCGTAGCTGTCTTTTTTCCAAGGTTCTAGATGCAAAGTCGGTGAACCCGGGCCGACGTTCGTTCCGTTGTTCACACCCGTCAGCGAATCCACGCTGTTCTGGCGCAGATACCCCTTCTTGGTCGCGGCCATGACGGCCTTTTTGAAAAGTTTTTGAAGCACGTCGTAGTCGTGTTTGTGCGGGTAATGAACAAAGAAAAGAATACTGCCTGTGTCCTGACAAAGCGGTGCCGACTTCACTTTCGCCAGATCGATGTTCTTGCAAATGATATCCATCGCGTACTTACCGCGAGACGCATCCGCTTCCTGCTTGCGACCTGCCTGTACGGCGTCGATCACGTCTTTCGGAAGTTCAGCAGACGTCTTTCGGATGATTTCGATGAAGCTATCCAAGAGCTTTTTCTGAAGTGCGGCTTTCATAGTGGCTAGACGGTATCGCGCCCGGGTCTGCGGTTCAATTCCCTTTTCGAACTGGGCATTTAGGGTTACGAAAGGCGCATGAATCAGACTCAGACCGTCATTCGGGACATCGAATTGCTTCTGGAAGAACTGCTTTCACAGCAGAACCGAAAGGTTCTGAACCACGCAAGGATGCACATCCCGCACCTGACGGCAGATGATATCTTGAACCCTCACGACTACCCGCAGCTGATGGCGGACCCCGTCTTCAATTATGAAGAAGGCTTGGCCGCTGGCTTGATGGCAGCACAGGTCGCCCTTCGCGCCCGGGTCTTTCGCCCCTTGGAATCCCCCGCCCAGCAATGACATCAAACGCCCCCTTCTTCGTGGATAACGAAGTCATCGTCATTCTGAAAAACGGAACCTGGATGGCGGACGGGATGGAAATCAGTCACGAGCCCACCCGCAAACTGTTTGCAAAGAGCCTTTTCAGGGATGAACAAGGCTACATTCTGAAAATTGGTCGAGAGACCAAGCGCATCGAAGTCGAAGACACAGCCTATTTTGTTCATCGGATCGATCACGAAAATGACGGGGCCGTCCGAGTTTGGGTGAACGACGAAGTTCAAGAAATTCTGGATCCGTCCACACTGAAGTACCAACCCGGTCGACTGACCTGCCAGATTGAACGGCACAGCCGGACTGAAGAAGCGAAGTTTCTTTCTGCGGCATACTTTGACTTGCTATCGGATCTGAAAGAAAGCCCTGAAGGGTACTGGCTAGAAATTCAGGGTCGAAAAGTAACCCTTTTAAGAAAGTAGACGGTTTCGACGGGCTGCGTCTTTCGGTTTTTGCCTTGGCCGTCAGCTGCAGCCGGTGCTAACCCAAACGCATGACGACGCAAGATTCAGCCCAAGCGGACCGAATGTTTTTTCAATTCGTTGGCCATTCCAAATCAGGAAGCCCGACCGAAGTGCAGACGAACCTGCTAGGTGAACTTCGCGAGTACTTCAAAATCCCGACCGAAGTCACCGACACAGCCATCTTGGATCGATGCAGGAATGCAACCCAGTCACTGACCGACGAATGGCGCGGCTGGGCCAAGCCGCTTGAAAGCGAAGGCGAAATCACCCAGTTTTATCGAACCACACATCAGTACTGCTACGAATTGGTGGGTCTGGATATCGCTTCCAGCGCGCACCGACGTCAGCAGCTTTTCGAATTTCAGGCGCTGCTGAAGGAAAAAGGAAAAGTCAAAGGACTGGATTACGGATCGGGTGTGGGGTCGACCGGGTTGTACTTGCGGGGTTGCGGATTTGAAGTCGATTATGCAGACGTTTCAAAAACGAATCTGGGCTTCATTCAGTTGCGATCCAAGAATCGGGGATTTGGATGCACGACCTATGATCTGGTTGAACAATCGATTCCCGAAAGCACTTATGATTTCATTTTGGCCATGGACGTTTTGGAACACGTCCCTGATCCATTGAAGACCTTGAATGACTTGCATCGCTACTTGAAGCCCGATGGCCTGCTTTTTTTCAATCTGATCGTGAACCACAACGATCACGACGGCGACCCACTTCACTTGCTTCAAGACCCGTATTTGATTCGTAAGAACATCCGAAAAACGGGATTCGCACGCGTGGGTTCTGTCGGAGAATTTAAGATCTATCAGCGGTCAGGTCTTCCCAAACCGCTACGAACCCTTTTTGGTTCCTTCGACCATGCGTTCTGGGCTTTTCGCCAGAAGTACGATGGGATCCGAGCGCAGTTGAAGTCGAAACAGTCCCACTAGCGATTCGGCGACGGATGCGACTTCTTCCTGCTGAAATCTTAAAGCTGTACGACGCTGAATTCGATCGATTCAAATCTTCTGATTATGATTCGACCCGATACGAAGAAACACCTTGGGGCACAAGAGCATTGGGCGAAACATCCGATGCCTTTTCCAACTTCTTTGAACTGAAATCACCGACATGGTCGCCGAAACTGATCCAAGACGAGATTGATTATTTCAGAAATTTGCAACGCGAGTTCATTTGGAAAGTCCGATCCGATCGAGATCCTGCGGGGCTACGAAAGGCGCTGATTGAAAACGGCTTTCTGCTTCATGAATCAGGAACCCTAGTGGTCTTTGATCTTTCGGGCGGCTTACCTAGGGCCCATGAAAGTTCAACTGACCTATTCGTTCGGGAAGTAGGCGTCGAAGCGATTCCTGCGATGATGAAGGTACAGGCCGAAGTTTGGAAGGATCACTTTGACAATGCCACTTTTGGAAAATTATTGGCCGAGCGAAAGAGCGCGAACCCGAACGACCTAAGACTTTTTGCGACCTACTTCCGTGAAACTATGATTGCCTGCGCATGGATGAAAACTACGAACGAATCGCAGTTTGTGCATCTGAACGGCGGGACAACCCTGCCTGACTTCAGAAAGCGAGGGGCCTATTCACTGCTGGTGTCAGCCCGAGCTAGTCTAGCGCGCGACCTGGGCAAACGATTTCTGATGATCGAGGCCGGGCCCATGAGCAAGCCCATTGCCGAAAAATCTGGTTTTATCGCGGTCTGCGACTATTGGGAATTCAGCCGCCGCTGCGACGCAAAATAACCTTAGGAGTGCTGGGACTAATCGGCTTCTGCACGGTCTGTGGTTTTTCTTCAACCGGCGGCTTTGCGCGCGGAAATGGATCAAATTCTTCAGATTCGTTCTTGGGCGCTTTTCGTTCTTCGGCCCAGGATTCACGGTGACGTGCTTCTGGAAGATGCGCATCCCAGCAAGTGACACTACAAAAAACCAGGCCCACGCGTTTCCGGTTGCAGGTCGAAACATTGCAAACCCAAACGTCAGACCCGTAGTTCAAGGGTTTCTTACAAATGTTACAGGGCTTCCAGACGCTCATGATTTCAGTTTAGCGGAATCTTGAGAATCGTGGGTTCCGAACCAGTAATCCCACCAAGTGAAGTAAAGGCCGTAGTTATATCGAACCCTAGAGTGATGCAGGTGGTGATTCGATGCGCTAATCAAGAACCGATTTCCTGGCATTCGAAAGAACCAGCGTGGGTAAATTTCGTAGCCCAGATGATTGATCACACCCAAAAACGTCATCGTCGTCAGGAAGATGACCAAGATCGCGGGATGGACCGGGACGATCAGAATCAACGCCGGCAAAATGGCTGCTTCCAAAATCGCTTCAGCCCAATGAAATGAAAATGCCGCCCAAGGCGATGGATTCTTGGATTCATGGTGCACTCGGTGGATCCTGCGAAAAATCTTCGGCACGTGCATCAATCGATGTACCCAGTAAAAGTACGCATCGTGAAGGAACATCAGAAGGGCAAGGCTGAACCAAGGGTACAATGCCCCGTACTGATTCCAGTCCAAGTAAACCCGGGTAAAACCTTTTTCCCAAAGGATGAAGCCGGCCGATCCGAAGACCCCAAAGATCAAAGAAGAAAGCGCCGACCACGCAAATTCGTAACGAAGGGTTTCCGGCGGGGGTGTCGCTTTTTCAATCTTTCGCGCAAAACCAGGCGTCCATTTCCAGATCAGGACGTAAAAACCACCTGCGATCAAAACGTAGCGAAGAAATACAGCGACCGAAAGAAATCCCGAAAGAAACCCAAAAAGAACCCAAGGATTCTGGGTTGCCTGAAGCAAATCAGCGTAGCCGTTCACCCGTGCCCGCCCATCAAGAAAGGCTGACTTAAGAAACGCATGTCGCGTTCAGCAGTTCGAATACGAAAAAATTCTTCGGCTTCTTGCCAAAGCGTTTCTGGATTCGGATTTGAAAAAAGCTTCTTGCGAAATTCGTGACAGCCCGGAAAACCCCATGTGTACCAACCCAAAAACTTTCGTGCATGAATCATCGAAGTTCTTTCGTTGAAATCCGCTTCTAAAAGCTTCTTCTGTTCCAGCATCAGCTGAATGTAATCTTCAGCCACCGGATGCGTGTACGACTTGCCTTCCCAAAGGCGCGCAGCTTGTTCAAAAATAAATGGATTCCGAAGCGCACCCCGACCAATCAAAACGGCATCGACGCCGTACTTCTTCATTTTTTCAACGGCCATTTCAGGCGTCTGGATGTCGCCGTTTCCAATGATCGGCAAAGGGCTTTTTGCTTTGACGTCAGCGATGAATTCCCAATCAGCCTGGCCGCTGTAACCTTGTGCGCGCGTGCGTCCATGTATCGCAACCCACGCCACGCCGGCGTCAGCAGCAGCTTTGACCACTTCAACCGCGTTACGAGAACTTTGGTCCCAGCCCGTTCGAATCTTGATCGTGACGGGAATTTTCACGGCCTTGACCATTGCTGAAAGGATTTGTCCCAGCTGTGCGGGGTTTCTGCACATGGCGCTGCCCGCGCCTTTACTGACTACTTTTGGAACCGGGCATCCCAAGTTCAGATCCACAAAATCTGCGCCTAATTTTTGAACAAATTCGGCCCCGCGAACCAAACGGCCTTCGTCTTCGCCAAAGATTTGAAGCCCGACGATTCTTTCTTCTTCATGGAACTTCAAAAGATCGATCGTTTTCTGGCCGCCGTATTCGATGCCGTTAGCCGAAACCAATTCGGAAACGACCAATGAACTTTTCATCCGGCGCATCAGGCGTCGGAACGGAGAATTCGTGATCCCCGCCATCGGCGCCAGAATAAAGGGATGCTCGATTTCAAACGGCCCTAACTTCATACGGGTACTGCTTCCAAGCGGGGCTAATAAGCGGCCGCGCGGATCCTTTCGATTTCTTCGCGATCTTTCGGAACGTCTTTTGTCAAAACTTCGCAGCCGTTGTCGGTGACCAAAATATCGTCTTCGATTCGAATGCCGATGTTCCGAAACGCAGCTGGTGCGTCTTTGTCGGTTGGCTGAACATAGAAACCCGGTTCGATCGTAAAGACCATTCCGGCTTCCAAGCGGCGAGGTTCGCCGTTCAACTGGTACAGTCCCAGATCATGAACGTCCATTCCCAGCCAGTGACTGGTGCGATGTGGATAAAAGCGCTGGTATTCGTTGGAACGCAGAATTTCTTCCGCGTTACCCTTCAATAGTCCAAGCGAAAGGCAGCCTTCGATCAGAATTTCGCAGACCCTGCGGTGAATGTCCGTCATGCGAACCCCAGGCTGGGTCATCGCGATCGCTTCTTTCTGGGATTTCAAAACCAAGTCGTACGCCTTGGCCTGAGCATCCGTGAATTTTTTCCCCACCGGAAAGGTGCGGGTGATGTCGGCCGTATAGTAATCCAGTTCACCTCCTGCATCGATCAAAAGAAGGTCGCCGTCTTTCAGAACTTCGTTATTCGAACGGTAGTGAAGACAAGTCGAATTGCGACCACCGGCGACGATGCTCCCGTAGCCGACGCGCTGACACCCCTGCTTGCGGAACTGATAGTCGATCAAGGCTTCGACTTCGAATTCGTTCATACCCGGGCGCGTTTGCTTCATGGCTTCCAAATGCGCCATTGCTGAATAATGTCCCGCCTTGCGCATGATCTGGGCTTCTTCAGGGCGCTTGAAGAGTCGCATTTCGCCAATCGCGGACGAAGGATCCAGAATCGGAGCCAATCCAGTTCCGCTTCGGCCTTGGCTTCTGCGCCAGGTTTCCAGCGCCGAAAGCATTCGACGGTCTTGCGATTCGTTCAGACCCATTCGGTAATAGACTTTCTCGCAGTTCTTCAAAATTCCGGGAAGGCGCTGATCCAATTCGCTGATCAGGTAGGCTTCATCGGCGCCAAAAACCTTCAAAGCGCCGTCGATTCCGTAGCGCTCTCCGTCCCACATTTCGCGTTCTTGATCGCGCTTGCGGACAAAAAGGATGGTCTTAAACGAATTTCCTTCGGGCGCTAGAACCAGGCAGCTTTCGGGTTCTTCAAAGCCAGACAGATAGAAAAAATTGCTTTCTTGGCGGAATGGAAACGGAACGTCGGGGTTACGAAGAACTTCTTCGGCGGAAGGAAGAATGAAGCCCGCCGTAGGGTGGGATTTCATCAATTTTTGGCGGCGTTCTTTGAATTGGGGTCCGACGGATTGAAGAAGCATCGCCCTGATTTAGCGAAAAAGCGGTGTTATTTCAAGCTGTTCCAAATACAGGAACAGCTTGTTCCAAATCCCGTTGAAGGCCAAGGATCATTCTGCGATAAGAATTCTGTGCAAACGCCCTCAAACACGAACGAAACCATTGGAAGCGTCAAAGAATTTCTAGCCGAAGAGCTGGATCGACGTGTGCGCTTAAATCCCCGATATTCGCTTCGCGCTTTTTCGCGCGACATCGGCCTAAGCCCCGGCGAGCTTTCCGAGATTCTGAATGGTAAGCGCCGCGCGACCGCCAAGGCCATCATCAAGATTTCTAAGAAGCTAGGATTAAGCCTAGCCGAAACCCAAAGACTTTTGGGATCGACCGCAATTCAGGAAATGGCCATTCGTAGCCAGATCGATTCAGCCGCGCCCCCGGAACAAGAACTGAGCCTGGACCTTTTTCGAATCGTTTCAGATTGGTACTGCTTTGCGATTTTGAACTTGGCTGAAACCCGCGATTTTCGCTTTGATCCCCAGTGGATCGCTGCCCGATTAGAAATTGGAACGACCGAAGCCAAGCTAGCGATCGACCGTTTGGAACGGGTCGGACTGGTTCATCGCGTAAATGGGCAGCTGCAACCCGACCCATCTTTTGTCATGTCGCCTTCTGGGATCCCATCCGATGCGATCCGAAGCTACCATCGCCAGATTTTGGAAAAAGCGATTCGCGCGCTGGAAACTCAGCCCGTTGAAGAACGTGACATCACGGGCGTGACCTTGGCGTTGGATCCGCGTGACATCCCGAACGTGAAACAAGACATCCTGAAATTTCAGAACCAGATCGCCGAGCGCTATTCGAAGGGAAGAAAAACCGAAGTTTACCAAATCGAAACCGCTTTTTTCCGACTGACCAAAGCTTCGGCTGCGAAAGGAAACACATGAAGAATTTAAAGGTGCCTGCTACTTTCTTAGTCCGAATTTCGGTCGCCGTCCTAGTGGCCCTTCCGCAGACGGGCTTGGCTATCACCCGGGTCGGCAACGGTGACGACGGAAGCGACCTAGAAGGTTTCGAAGCGTTGACGTCGGGAAAGATTGTCGATTCGCGCGCCAAGGCGGTCGAATACTTGAAAAGTATGGGAACCCCTGGAATTCGCGGCTTGGGAAAACTTCTTCCCGAAGTAGAAAAAACCAGCCTGTACATAGCCAAGAAGGATTCGGGGAAAAAGCTGGAAGCGGATCAGGGAACCTTTCACGCCGATATGCGGGGACAGGTTTACGCGCGAACTTTTGCCGAAAGCCACGCGTCGACGCGTTTTTTTCCCGTGGCCGAAAAGCTGGATGAAGACCAACTGATTGCGCTTCATATTCATGAAGGGCTGCATCGTGCCCTTCACCCCAGTGTTCGCGAAAACGAATCCGTCGTTTCGGAAATGACGCTTTCGATTGTGAACCCCGACACTTCATACGATCAGATTGCAAGCACGGCAAATCGCCTGCTTCCCAAAGCCGCTGAATTCGATGCTGCCCCACAGATCTTGATCGCTGCGCAAGGAATGCAGGAAGCACCGGTCGCACCGGCGCCAGCGGGATCCCTGGCGGCGCAGCCTTCTGTCGTTTCGTACGAACATCGTTTCTACGACAATTCGCAATCCGGAAACGACCGATCGCTGGTCAACAGCATGCACCTGATTCAGGCGCATCTGTATCCGTTTGGAAACCTTCGCGATTCATTTGGTCTTGGCCTAGATGCATCGATTGCAAAGCAAGAACGCGGATCGTTCATGGGTCCCCTAGGACTTTCCGCAAGGTATCGCCTTTGGTCGGGACGCGGGTTTGATGTCGCCGGCTTTGGTGCTCTTTCACTGAACATGCTTTCGCCTGACGAATTAAAAATGACCCGCTTCGGTCGTGACGTTGCAACCTTGGGGATCAGCATGCGCAAGGATCTTCCAAACAGTTACGTGTCGCTGGACCTGGGCTACATGCTTCCAGGCACTTCGGAAGAAAGAATCAGCAAAACGACCTACCAGTACGAATACGGCGGGGTTGTAACGACTTCCCTTCGCGTGGGAACACGAATTGGAAAAATTGAACTGGGCGGATTCGCGGACATCTTCTTGGCGGACTACGTTCGAAACAAAAGCGGTTCTGAAGTTTATTACGACACCGGAAGGTTTCGTATTATGTCTGTCGGTCCTGAAATCACTGCCCGGATCAACGAATTTTTCGTCACGGGCTACGGTCGCTTTATCGCAAACGTTTCGCAAACCGATATCGACTTTAAAGATTTGGGTAACCTTCTTTCGGTCGGATCCGGACAAAGCACTGTCGGCGTTCGCGTCGGCCTGAGGTTCTAGTCATGAAAAACTTTTCGAAGATCATCATTTTGGTTTTTTCATACTTAAGTCTTTCGGCTTGCGAATTCGTCAGCGGAAGTTCGGGCAAAACCGTCACCGATAGCCAACAGTCACGCGAATTCGACGGAATTAAGATGATTGCAGAACACATCACTGACCCGATTGACCCAGTATCCATCGATCGCGACATCATGGACGTGGGCCCTAGCAGTCATGTTCTGGTTCGTTACATGGAACTGATGTCGATCGAATCTGACTTCAGAACTGAATCCGGTCACAAAGTCGAATTGACTTTGGGGACGAATCAAAAGCCCGAAGAAGTCATCAAGACCCTCAAGGCCTGCCCGATCACCCAGCTTTGGAATATGCGTGCAACCTGGAACCATCCTTTCGGGTTTCGAAAACAGGGATGGACGCCGGGCGGTGCCTTGGACACCGGAATGTGCGCAACCGCCACTTTGGTTAAGACTTCGTCTGGGGTTGCGACGGGCGAAATCAGTTTCGACATTACTCCGTGGCTGTTGAACTACGTTCGCGCAAAGCGAATCAACTATGGCCTTGCGCTGATTTCTGATCTTTCAGTAACTGTTTACGGAAACCAAGACAGCACGCGTTCCCCGCGTATTAAATGGATTAAAACGACGACTAGCCGCTAGTGCGGGTCATTCACGACACATCTATTCGACCCGAGGAAATCCCGTCATCATTGAAACTGTGCCGTACCTGTTTAGTTCGGACGGCCCAGGGGGAGTCATGAAGGTTTATCGTACATTGGTAGTGGGTCTGACCGTGTTCGGCCTAGGTTCAGTCGTGATCGCGGAAAAGAACGCGGACGCATTTTTAGGTCGGAAAGCATTCCAAAAATGGAAGGCCAAGCGCGCCGAACGTAAAGCGGCCGGAAAGCCAGTCCTTTTTGGTAAACTGGGTGAACGCTTGAAACAGCGCCGCGCGGACCGAAGCGCGGCAAAGGACCAGTGCAAAGATCAGAAGGGTTTTGCCAAAATCCGATGCGTGCAGCAAACCGTTCGCGGAATGCGCCAGGATCGCCGCGCCGAAAACGGTGGCGGTGCTTTTGCGAATTTCCGAAACGGCCAACGCATGCTTGGGCGTGGAATTCAAAACGGAAACATCACGGCGCAGGAACAAGCTGATCTACAGGCCTTTCGAAATGCCAACAACACTCAGCGCCAGGACCTGCGCCAGCAATACATGTCTGACGGTAGAATGTCGGTCCAAGAGCGGATCGCCTTTCAAAAGCAGATGTACCAAAACAACAAAGCGTACCGCCATCGCGTTCGAGACGCCTATCGTTCACCAGCTGGACAACTTCAAAGTGTTCCTGTGACTAGCCAGGGCACGACGAGCAACGTCGGCACCGGTGGCCAGGATGGCGGCTGATTTTTCTAAATTAGCTTGAAGCGCTGAGAACGCCTCGACGAACTTGGTCGCGTTCGATTGCTTCGAAAAGCGCTTTGAAATTGCCTTCGCCAAATCCTTTGTTCCCTTTTCTTTGAATGAATTCAAAGAAGAAAGGCCCTAGAATTTCTTCAGAAAAGATCTGAAGCAGGTAACCTTCGCCTTCGCCATCCAGCAAAATGCCCAGGTCTTCCAATTGGTTCAGGTCTTCGGTGACGCCCGGAACGCGGGTCGGTACCACTTCGTAATAAGAATGCGGAACGGTTAGAAACTTAAAGCCATTGGCGCGCAACTTAGAAAGCGTGTCGATGATTCCGGTAGTCAGAAACGCCAGGTGTTGTACGCCAGGGCCTTTCAAACGTTCGACGAATTCCTGAACCTGGCTTGCCGGTTCGGTAGCTTCGTTGATCGGTACAGTGATCTTGAAATCGCGCGACTGAACCACATCAGAAATCAGACCCGTACGACCGGTGGTGATATTGAAATGACGAGTGACGGTGAAATCAAAGACCTTCTTGTAGAATTCAACCCACTTCTTCATTTCGCCAATCGATACGTTATTCGTCAGGTGGTCGATCACGCGGATGCCAAATGGCGACGGGCTTTCTAGACGCGAAACGATCAGGTCTTCGTCAAACAAGAACCCAGACGTCAGCGATTTCGAACTTTTTCTTTCAATGAAAGCATAGCGAAGATTTCCCGGGGTCCAGATTTCTGCACGAACCAGGCGGCCTTCTGTCGTTTCAATCGTTTTCGGTTCCATGGCCGAACGAGCCCCGTTCGCCAATGTCGCTTGGTAAGCGGCCTTGGCATCGGACACGTCGACTGCCAAAACGCAAACACCTTCGTCTTGGGCGTCCAGGAACTGAACGGCTTTGTCGGACTTGGACTGCGGAAGCCCCAGCGATTCAGTCAGAAGAATACGCACGTACCCTTGGGCATAAACCACCGTGCGGGTGCCGCGATTTTCTGAACGCCTTTCACCGATTTTCTCAAAGCCCATGCGTGTGTAAACGCCTTCGCGTTCACTGATCTTTCGAACGATGAATTCGACGTGATCAAACCCTTGGTTTTGAATTTTAAATTCGGCGGCGGACATCAGAAATCCTCTTAAAATCTGGCCAAGCGCATTTTGGCTCGGCCAATACTTTCCTTCAATTAATGCGTCATCCGGGTTGTGCCGGATTCAGTTGGGTTTTCACCTGTTCCAGGCGGCTGCGTGACCAAGCCCTGACGAGCCGTCACTTCTTCAATCGACTGTTGCAAGTGTTTCGACTGGCGATCCATGTCCATGTAAGTGTAACCGTGCAGAACTTCTTCGTAGAAGTTTTGAAGATCGACACCTTCACGGGGCTTGATTGCTCCTTCGCGAACTTTGGTATCGATTTGTTCCTTCATGCGTTTAGCAAGATCGGTCGAACTGTACTGAATCCAGGACAGAACGCCTGCGATGTTGTTCCCCTTGATGACTTCTTCAATGTAGTAGCCACCCGGTTCGGTTTCGTCCAAGAAGACGTGAACTTCATTCACACGACCGAATAGGTTGTGAAGGTCGCCCATGATGTCCTGGTACGCGCCCATCAGGAAGAACCCCAAGTAGTAGGGTTCGTTTGCTTTCAATGCATGAAGCGGAAGAGTGTCCTTGATGTCGCGAAGGTCGATGAACTTATTCACCTTGCCGTCGGAATCACAGGTGATGTCGACCAACGTCGTCGTCCGCGCGGGTTCTTCATCCAGACGATGAATCGGAACAATCGGGAACAACTGCTGAATCGCCCAGTGATCCGGCATCGACTGAAAGATCGAAAAGTTACACAGGAACTGATCGGCCAGGTGCTTGTTCAATGCTTCAACTTCATCTGGGACGTACTTTAGGCCCGACGCATTCTTGTACAGAACTTTGCAGATCTGCCAAAAAAGGTATTCAACCTTGGCTTTGTCTTCCAAAGACAGAATGCCCAGCTTGAACATCGACAGCGCTTCTTCTTTTCGTTGAAGAGCATCGTGATAATGTTCCAGCAAGTTCTTTTGGGTCAGGTTGTGCATCAGATAACGCATTTCCTTGACCACATCTTCTTCATCTGGACTTTCGTCCAAACCAATCGGCGTTGCACCGACTTCGATCGAACCGAAAACGTTTACGATCAAAGCCGAATGGTGCGCGACAATTGCGCGACCACTTTCGGTGACGATGTTCGGTTCTGGAACTTCTTCAGCCTGACAAATTTCCAGGATCGAATACACGACGTCGCTGACGTATTCCGATAGCGAGTAGTTGATCGAGCTATCGAAGTTCGTACGAGATCCGTCGTAATCGACGCCCAATCCGCCGCCGACATCCAAGAATTCCAGATTCAAGCCCATTTTGCGAAGCTTCGAATAGATCCGGGTTCCTTCTTTAACGGCGTCCTTGATCGACTTGATGTTGGTGATTTGTGAACCGATGTGGAAGTGCAGAAGTTTGAAGCTGTCTTGCAATCCTTCTTGGCGAAGGATGTTCACGGCTTGCAGAAGTTCTGGGGTGGTCAGGCCGAATTTCGCGAATTCGCCGCCGGAAGTTTCCCACTTGCCGCTGCCTTTGGAATAAAGCTTCGTGCGAATGCCGATCAAAGGCGTCACACCGACTTCCTTTGCAACGGTAATGACCTGGTAAAGTTCGCTGAGCTTTTCAACGACTACGATCACGCGCTTGCCCAGCTTGATCCCCATCATCGCCGTTTTGATGAAAGCGTAGTCCTTGAAGCCGTTACAGATGATCAAGGAATTTGGCGTGGTCGGCATCGAAATCACGGCCGTCAATTCGGCCTTCGATCCGGCTTCCAAGCCGTAGTCATAAGGGCGTCCAGCGTCTAGGATTTCTTCGACGACTTCGCGCATCTGGTTCACCTTGATCGGGTAAACGCCTTGGTATTTTCCTTTGTAGCCGTGTTCCGCGATGGACTTGCGGAAAGCTTCGTTCAAAGTCACCACCCGGTGGCGGATGATGTCCTGGAATCGGATCAGGACTGGAAGCCCTAACCCCTGTGATCGGACTTCTTCGATCACGGAAAGAAGATCAATCCCTGGGCCTTCGCCTCGACGCGGGTGAACGGTCATGTCGCCGGCCGGGTTGATACTGAAATACTGGTCCCCCCAGCCCTCGATATTAAACAGCTTTAAAGAATCGGAGACTCCCCAACTTCTCATCCTTTGTATCCCTCTGAGCTCGCTACTATCCTGATTACCGCGTCACACCTATCACCCAGGGTAGACCCCGAAAAGCGAAAAGGTCGGGTTGCCCAAAAATGTCCGGGCCTTTGGGACCAGCCGAAGACCTGGTATCGTAAAAGAATGCCTCAGACCGTCTTAGTCACCGGAGCCACCGATGGAATTGGACTAGAAACCGCGAAGCAGCTGGCTAGGCGCGGGTTTCGGGTGATGGTCCACGGCCGAAATCCAAAGCGTCTTGAAACCTGCCTTCACGAAATCCGGTCGGCTGCTCCCGGAACCGAACTGGAACCCTGGCTGGCCGACTTCGGAAGTCTGGATCAAGTCCGGAAAATGGGTGAATCAATCGTTCAATCGGGTTCAAAACTGGATGCAGTCATTCACAACGCCGGCGTCTTCATGAATCAGTACGAAGAAACGCAAGACGGCTTTGAAACGACCTTCCAGGTGAATCATCTGGCCCCTTTCCTACTGACCTGCGCGCTTCGCGAAAGCCTGAACCCCACCGCGCGAATCATTGTGGTCAGTTCAATCGCCCATTGGCGGGGACAAATGAACTGGAAAGACTTGAACCTAAAAAATGGCTTCACCGCATACGGCGCTTACGCGGCATCCAAGCTATGCAATGTTCTATTTGTAAATGAACTTCATAGAAGAAATCAGGGTACCCCGCTTCAAGCCTATTCGCTTCACCCCGGCGTGATTTCGACCAAGCTTCTTCGCGCGGGCTTCAGCGTCGTTGGATCCCGGGTCGAAGAAGGAGCGCAAACCAGCGTCTACCTGGCGTCGGAAAACTTAGATCCTGCTTGGAATGGTGAATACTTTGTCGACAGCAAAGTCGCTGAAAAAAGCCCGAATGCTCAAAGTCCCGAGTTTGCCGAGCGCCTTTGGGAAAAATCAGTTTCGTTGACGGGCGCTGATTGGCCGCCAAAATCATGACTGTTGCGCCGCATTGAAAATCTGTCATTCTCTTTTCCGTGCTGCTCGTCTGGATCTATTGGTGCATCATTTAAATACAAACCGAAAAAGGTCTGGAGGCCACTCATGAAGAGTTTCATCTCGTTCGTCGTGTTTTTTGTTTTGGGTTCAAGCGCGTGGGCGCAAGGCGTTCGCGCTGTAGCTGGTGGAAATTACAGTCACACTTTGATGACTGGCTTAGGTGTCGCGCACCCTTCAGCGACTACAGCCATCGGCACAAACCCTGCCGGTCTGATCTATAACAATGGGATGCGTCTTTCGCATACGTCTGCGATCGACGATACGCGCTCGGGTGTCATTGGCCAGCAAGGTCTTTTGGTGGGTGGAAACGGCTTCTTTGGCGCAGCCCTTGGAATTTCGGATTACGAAAACTTGGCGGCAGATAAAAGCGGTTTCCCTTCAGTCGGCGTAGGCACGCTGGCCCAAGCCGGTTGGGCAGGACATATTCAAAAGTCCCGTTTCGCATTCGGCATGAGCATTGTAGCCCCACTGACGGGTAGCCGCATGATCGTCAACAGCGGAAGTTCGACCGTCAACCAGCCCTTGCCTTCCTATTCCGATCGCGGCGCAAGCGTGAATGCCGGAGTGATTTTTGATCCGATGGGGTCAACCCGTTTCGGATTCACGGCATACCAATTCGGGGACAAGTTCGAAAGCTTCGGTCTAGGGTTTGCGCACGACATGTTGGATAACTTCACTTTCGTGGTCGACATCAGCTATTCGAAAGCTTCGAAAACAGCTGAAGTTGTGCCTGGAATCAACTTTTCTACTCCTTACTTTTCGTTGGCTGCTGCGTACGGTTCGAAGTTCATGGGCGAAGGCTGGGGATATGCTCGGGATGGATTCAGCGGTGGTATCGGTTTCACGATGTTGAAAGAACTGAGCATCACGGCGTCTTATCACCAAGTGCAGGCCTTCACTTTGGGCCTGACCGCGCAGATGTAAGTGAGTTAGTCACTTAGTTAATGAATTAAACAATCTCTGTTGATCTTTTCGGCCCCGCGTTTCGTCAAAAAACGAACGCGGGGTTTCTTTTTTTGCCTACCGGCATCCCAATTACCGAATCCAATTGATCCGCCTTAATGCAATTCTGACCTAGTCCTGACGGCAAATCATTCAGTCTTGGCCTGATCCTAGGAACATCAGAAACTGGTGTTCTGAGCAGTACTTGTCTTAACGAAAGGATTCGACATGAAGAAGCTATGGATTGGCTTTGTGGTAACGGCGAATATTGCGATTGGCTTGGTTGACCTTCCAGCGGAAGCTGCGGGCGCCCGCCGAAAAATTTCATTCGAAGAACTTTCGAAATATCTGACCCGTGAATCGGACGGGGTCGTTCAACAAAACCCGGCTTTGGTCCAAGCTTGCAAATCAAAGAACAGTGCCTGCGCGAACTTTGAAAGCAAGAAAAAGCCCTGGGGCAGCCATTGGGATTCTGAAAAGGCGACCGAAGATGCCTTCCTTCAAACCCTGTTTCAAACTGACGAAGACCGATTTTTGACGGTAAACGGCGCACCGACTTTCGCCGAAGCCAAAGAATCCGCGTATTCCAAGATGGGATTTAACCAGTCCAAGAATTCCTATTCCTTACCTTTTGACAACGTCAGGGGATGGGGATCGCTGATTCACCCGCCGATCTTCAGCCTGTCCAAGTCCTTGGGTTACTATATGCCGGGCTTGGATCCGATCGACCCAACCCAAGTTCAACATCCTTATTACACCGAAGACTTTCAACGAAAAGTCGACCAGGTTTCTCAAACCGAACTGACCGCGGGAAATCGGGTTTCCTATCTGGGCGGTGGGCCGATTTCGTTTAACGCCAAGCTGTCCTTGATCAAGAACGCCAAGCGAAGCCTTTGGGTCCAGGTCATGGTTTTCAACTGTGATGCTTATTCCAGCCAGTTGATGGAAGCGATGGCTGAAAGACGTCGCGCCGGAGTCGATGTGCGGCTGATGATCGAAGGTCTTTACGCCCGCGTGGTTTTTCGAGGCTGCGTACAGAAGTTTCGCGATCGCGACATTGATGTCGTCTTAGTCGACGATTCCACCCGCCTAAAGACCATTGCCCGCGTTGCCCATCCGAAGATTTGGATCCGTGACGGCGAAGAAGCCATCATGGGCGGGGTCAACATCATGGAAAGCGAACACATCGGCGATGGGTTTGTCGAAGGATACCGGGATTCCGATCTTCGCGTTGAAAGCGGACCGATCGTTACTGACTTGATGAAGCAGTACGTGGAAATCTGGAAAAAAGATGAAACCAAAAAGAATCGCAGCATCCAGCCTTACGTGGCTGAAATTGAAGCACGATTGCTTTCGGAACGCGCGGCAGGTGTCCGTGGCGAAGGCGTGTACGCCAACATTTTGCCCGATCCCGTACGCAGAAATCAGGGCGTGTGCCGAGTCGCCGTTCAACGGGACGCAAACCGTGTAGAACCGATCGGGCCTACATTGGCGCTTTATGCGTCCCAAGTTTCGAGTCGATTCTTGGCAACTACCCCAAAGTTGAAGATGCGAAAAAAGTTCAAGATGAAGCCCAATTCGTTGGACGCATTCTGGGTTGAATTGCAAAAGGCATCCAACCAGCGCAACGTTCGAATCGATCTGATCACTAACGGCATCGATGGAATGGCAGGGGACCTGACCAAGTTCGCAAGAAACTGGGCCAATAACGCTCGCGAAGAAGGTCAGGATTTCTTCGAACGCGCTTCCCGTGCATTGGCGAATGCATTGGCCATCATGGATTCCAAAGGAAACCAGAAGGCTGCACAAAGAATGTATGGTCTGGGCAAAGGGTTTCACGGTTGGAATTACCTGCGCTACGGTCACCAAAAGATTCAGATCTATGATCGAATCCTGACTAGCCTTGGAAGCTTCAACCTGGATGGCCAATCGGCATTTGGTAACCAGGAAGCTCAGATGTTCTGTCTGGATTCCCAGCTGACCGCCCAAACGGAAGCGGCCCTGACTCGGGACTTCACCAACGGGACTCCGATCCATAAGGACTAAGTCAGTAAGACTTAAGTTGTTGTAATTATTCAAGTATTTACAGATACCCTGAATAGTTGACAGTTTAGATCAAGAAATGATAACCAAGGCGCATGATTTGCGCGAAAAATCTTGGTTTGGCCATTGGATTGTTGTCAGCCCTTTCGTCAGCCCCTGCCCTGGCGAAAAAGCCGAATTACCCTATCCTGAATCTGAAGGAAGTCACGAATCAAGTGACGTCCAACAGCTTGGCGCCGATTCAGGCTTCAAGTCAGATTCCAAATCCGATCTTGGATTACTTCCACAAAGATCAAGGAATCACACCCGACACGCTTCGATTCGTTCACAACCTAACTCGAAACCGACTGGAACCCACGCCACGGATTCGCCCGGAAGATGCTCAAGACCTTTTCACCATGGACATCGCCCAGTACGTGCAACAGGTGGGCGCGAAAGATTTCCAAGAAGCCAAGGTTCGTTATTACGGAAACTTGAACTTCGACATGAAGTCACTTTTTCATGAACGCCCGTTTCCTTATCTGAGCGACTGGGGTTCACTTTTTTTCCCTCCCGAAAAAAAGCTAGTTCACCCTGCTGAAGTCTATTCAAAAGACTTCGCTGCCGTGGATTACCAAAAAGTGAGCAGCACTTACTTTGACGTTTCGTTTCAAGATTACCTAGACAGCTGGACCCAATCGGGAATGACCACCGGTAACAAATTAAAAGTTTTGGCCAACGGAGATTCCTTCAAAGAAAAACTTCGCCTAATTCAGGACGCTAAGAAGTTTTTCATTGGGTCGGTGATGGTCTTTGGATGCGACGAATCTTCGCAGAAAATGATCGAAGCTTTGGCCGAAAAGAAAAAGCAAGGTGTCGACGTGCGCTTGATTTTGGAAGGCGCGCACATGGGAATCGCTTTTCGTAAATGCCTAAAGATGCTGGATCGGGCGGGCGTGGATGTGGCGCTTTCGTCAGAAACCTTTAAGTTTATCGGCTTGGATTCGACCATGCACGCGAAGTACTGGATCCGCGACGCGGAAGAAGCCGTCATTGGTGGACAAAACATCATTGACGCTCAAAACAGTTCTAGCGGTTTCAATCACCTAAACCGCGACACTGAACTTTTGGTTCATGGCCCTGCCGTTACCGACCTTTTGGGCGAATGGGTAAAGACTTGGGAACGCCAGCATGGCCGCAAGAATCAGTCCGTCGATCCTTACCTGATCCTTCATCGCAAGATGGTTTATGACGAACTTCACGCTGGACTTCGCGGATCTGAAAACTACACCAAGTGGCTCAACGATCCTGCCCTTCGAATGAACGGAAACTGCCGCGTCCTAGTACAAGGCAAGCAGACGGAACGTTATCGCCTTTCGCGAATGATGATCGCCCTTTTATTGGCTTCAAAAAGCCATGTCATCATGAGCAGTCCAACCATTCAGTTTGATCTGGCTCGCGATCCGAGCGAACAGAACTGGATCGACTTCTTTTGGAAGACCGCGATCCAACGTTCAAACGACGGCGTCAACGTTCAACTTCTGACCAACGGCATTGACGGCGGATATGGCGAAGCGACCATGATGATCCGCCGAAAAGTGGTGGCTGCGGAAGCTAAGAAGAAGAAATTGACCACGAATATGTGGAAAAAAATCGGACTTTGGATTGACCGTGGCGCTGCTCGCACGAACCGCGAAATGATCCAAGATCTTAGCCGACGCGCCCCGAAGATGGGCATTTGGAATCCGTTCCAATACATTCACGCCAAGCAGCTTTATTTCGATCGCATCATGGTTGGCGTTTCCAGCTACAACTTGGATAAGAATTCTTCGGAAACGAACCAAGAATCTGGAATCTATTGCATGGACGAAAACCTAAGCCATCAATTCGATGCGCTCTTGCTTCGTGACATGGTCAACTCGATTCCGGCGATCTCGAAGAACGGCCTGTAAGACCGAAGATCTTGCCGACCCGCAGGTCTAAAAAGTCGCAGGACTGTAAGCCGGGTTCTGTCTTCGTTCGCTTACGCGATCGGAGGCGATCATTCCTCTAGAGGCGCGGTTACTCGCGCCTTCAAGCGGTCTTACCCGAGAACTCTTGAGCCCGAAGACTCTGCAAACCAGAGCTGGTTTGGGCGTCTTGCGACGCCAGGTTCCCCTATTTGACCTTGCTCCGGATAGGGTTTGCCGTGCCCCGACCATCGCTGGCCGGGCGGTGGGCTCTTACCCCACCGTTTCGCCCTTACCTGTCCGCTTGCGCCGACAGGCGGTTTATTTTCTGTTGCACTTTCCGTCACGGGGTCCTCGCGAACCCAGTGCCTGGCCGTTAGCCAGTATCCTGCTTTATGGAGCCCGGACTTTCCTCTCGTTCGGGGCAGATCCGAAGATCTGACCCAAAACCAGCGATCGCCCGTCCTGCGTGAATCTAGGTCTAGGATTTTTAATGCATTTAGTCAAGGACCTGGACAGCCATCCCCTGGATCGACTTCTTCTTGGGGAACGCAGGTTAGGCTCGCTGCGGGACAAACCACACGAACATGCATGTGATCGTCGTGAGCCGGCCAGGGGCGAAGGGATCGAAGGATTTCAGTGACTTGCGGGCGAATGCCCAGGGCTGTCGCGTGGGCGCAAAAAGCTTCCTTGATCGCCGCATCGACGAAAATTCTTTGTACCCGACCCGACGAATGAAGGATACGGACTAAAGCCCAATTCGCTTCTAGGTCAAAGTTAGCGGTCAAGCTTCCTTGGGCGGTGACAAATTGTTCATCAAACCAAGTCGCTTTTTTGGGATCCAATTCGCGGCGATCTTTTCGCAAATAAATCAGATCTACATCTAAACCATTTTGATGACTTCCGTGACCGCTGATTTTTCCACCCGTTGACTGCGATAGATCGCCCACCTGAAGGCGCTCAGCTGTCGGGACTTCTTTCCGCAGGGCGACAGCAGTGTTCTCAATCAAAGTCACCAGATCCAGGGTTCCGTAGCCGCGGTCTTGCCCTTGAAATACCCGAACAAAGTCCGTCGATTCATTCTTCAACTGATCGGGCTGTAGAAGAGTCCCTTTTGTATAGCCACCCAGTGCCTGCGAAAAATCGCGCGTACTTGTTTGGACCTGAGCGATCGCGCCGGTAGCGACGACAGCAGTCCATAGGATCAGGGTCGAGACCATGTTTTTGGGCTACACGGAAAATTCTATTCTTGGAAGACCTTAAATCCCTTCACGGTCATTCCGTTGCTGAGCGTTACGTAGAATTGGGAAATGACTTTTTCTTTCAGGGCCGCATCGATCACGTCTTTTGAAAAACCGGCCTGGTCCAGATCTTTCAGAACAGGAAGCTCGCCGGATTTGCGGCGAAAGTCTTCGATGAAACGGATGATTCGGGCGCGGGTGAAGGCGTCCAGGCGGATTGATTTTCCCATCGTCTTTGTGATCACATACAGGAATCGTGAAAATTTCTGAAGTCGTGAAAAAACTGGAAGAATGGGCGCCCTCATCCGCGGCCGAACGCTGGGATAATGTCGGGCTTTTGGTGGGTGATGCTTCAGCCGAAACCAAGGCCGCAGTGGTCAGCGTGGACCTGAACGAAGAAGCACTGGCTGCGGCGCGGGCACGCGGCGCAAGACTGATTGTGAATCACCACCCCTGTATTTTTCCGCGCGACCACGGTTTGTCGCGGCTGACAGCGGGTGATCGAAAAAGCGGGCTGGTTTTTCGTGCGATCCAAGAAGGGATCGCCGTCTACGCGTCCCACACGAACTTTGATCGCTGTGCGATGGAAGTTGTCGAACAGATTGCTGCGGCGATGGGCGCGCGGCCCGTCGGCAGGCTGCACGATCGCGGTGCGGGATCTTGCGTGAAGCTGGTGACTTTTGTTCCTTTGGCGAATTTAGAAGCGGTTCGCGCCGCGATCTGTGCGGCAGGCGCCGGGCAGATCGGAGACTACGATTTCTGTACCTTCACGGCTTCAGGCGAAGGAACTTTCCGCGGCCTTTCAGGGACGAACCCGGCGGTGGGCCAAGCCGGCAAGTTGGAACGCGTTGCCGAAGTGCGACTGGAAACCCTGGTTCCACGCGGGCTTGAAGGCGCAGTCTTGGCTGCTTTGCGGGGGGCGCACCCTTACGAAGAAGTCGCTTTTGATTGGGTGCCCGTGGAACAGCCGCCTGCATCGAAAGGCGTCGTGCGCGGGCTGGGTTATGGATTTTACGGTGATTTTGATCAGCCGATTTCTTTTTCCGAATTTTCTTCGCGGGTGGCACGCGCATTCGAAACCAAAGGGATGATCGTGACGCCGGCTGGGCTTGGCGGCGCGGATTCGTCTTCGAAGATGTTGAAGCGGATGGCTTGGTCGCCCGGCAAGGGTTCGTCCTTCGTTTCGGCCGCGCGGGCTGCCGGGTGTGATGTCTACGTCATGGGTGAAGTCGGTTACCATTCGGCGCTTGAAGGCGCGGCCGCTGGAATGGGGGTGCTCGAAATCGGCCACCGTGAAAGTGAACGCTTTTACCTGAAAGTGATGACCGAAAAGCTGAAGTCCCTGGGTCTGGATGCTCAGGAACTAAACACGCCGACGCAAAGGTGCCTGCTCCTTTAGACGCGCCTGCGCCTAAAGGAGCAGGCACCTTTACAGCGCCCGAACGATCGCGGCGTCACCGCCGCGGCCGTCACGGATCACTCCGACCACAACCACGCCTCGACCCGCGGGCGCGGACGTCGGTGGTGTCCATTCGTTCGTCGTCAACGTCGAAGTGGTTCGAAACCGTTCGTATTCTCCGTCAGAAAAAAACCAGGTGATCGTCGCTTCTTCGGTCAAGGTGGTTGACGATCCGTCATTTCGAAGTGCCGGATAAGATCCCTGCATCCCTGAAAACGAAGCGCTGAGCGAAGTCTTGGCCGTCGGAAGCGCCGCCAAGGTCGCACCATCAGCCAAGATGTCGGTGAATGTCGGATTCGTGTTCACGTCGCCCGCAGTCCGAGTCGTCAGAACAATCCGCTTAAACGCCGTCACAGAATCACCGTTGGTAGCCGTGATCCTAAAGACCACAATATAGGCCACACCATTAAACTGATTCACGGTGGGCAAAAGGGAAAACGCCGTCGCGAATGCAACCGGCACATTCACCGTGATCGCTGGAAGCGTGGCCGTCCACGCATTGGCCGACGCGCCCACGACGGCTGAACCCGCGCCGGCCCCACCCACAATCACGCGATCCAGTGCCGATTCGCAAGACGGCGTCGCTCCGACCGATACGCCGGGGTCCATGCAAGCTTCCGTGGTCCAAGCCAGCGTGCGACCTGCGCCATCCACATCGCTAATCAACGGCGTCAGGGTGACCGCACCTGCTGCGGTGACTTCGGGGGTGTTGGCCGTCAGCGCCAAGACCCGAAGTGGCCCAAGTTTTGGGTATTCGGGAAGCGTGCTATCGCTGCAAGCGCTTAAAAACAAACCGACCCCAGAAAACGCCGACAGAATTTTTCTTCGAATGGATTTCATTTTAAAATTCTCCTTTCACGCCCAAGAAAGGCAGGATTGGAATTCCAGAAACTTTTTGGCTTTGTTTGAAATCGTAAGAATACGCAACGTTTTCAAGGTTCATTCGATTTGTCGCGTTCAAGACTTCCAAATAAGCCGAAAGAATCCACTTGTCGTAGATCCATTTTTTATCGATCCGAAGATCCAACTGAAAGAAGGGTTCCAATCGCTGGCTAAAGAAGGATCCGCGCACTGGAATGAAAACGTCGTTGTCGGCGTCCAAAACCCCGCCCACGACCGGGGTCTTGGGGTTTCCCGTCACGTAGCGAACGCGCGTGCTGATTCGCCAGTTGCCCGCAAGATCGATGCTTCCCAGTGCCGTCATCAAATGGGTTTGGTCAAACGCGAACAGGGCTTCGGATTGTCCAGGATTCGTTCGCGTGCTTCGGGAAAGGGTGTAAGCCAACCAGCCATTCAGCTTTCGCGACTGATACTTTAATAGAACTTCGCCACCATACGCACGTCCCGTTCCGCCGTTTTTGTAATTTTCGGATTGAGTCGTTCCAGCCACATACCCACGGCTAGGAACAACCAGGCGATCAAAGCTTCGATAAAACGGCCCCGTGGCCAAAGTCCATCCTTCCGTGCTTCCTTCACGAAAATCCAAATCGCCCGAAAGCGCGGCATGCCAAGCGCGAGGGGCCTTTAGGTTTGGATTTCCAAAACTAGGGCTGGATTCCTGTTCTTGGGGGGCTTGATAGTAAAGGCCTCCAGATGTTTTGAACGAAAGGGCTTCGGAATTCTTGTACCGAAGCGCAAGCCTAGGAACCGGAAGAATTTCCTTGGTTTGGTTCATGTAATCGACACGCGCACTGGGCAGAACCGAAAATCGTTCGTCATTAAAAGTGAAAATGTTTCGCGAATAAATTCCAAAGTCCGCGTACGAAGTCGAAACGCGCGCGTCGCGCGTTTCGCCAACCGATAGCGGGCTGGTGACCCCACCGTCGTTATTGAAAGTCGGCAGTTTGAAATCCACCGTCGCAAAGCGGAAGCGATTGTCCATTCCCAAGACGGTCGTCCAGTTGGATTCGGGTTTGAATTCGTATTCAGCCCGGGAAGTCAGCTGCGTGACGTCCAACAGAAAGAAATCTTCGCCTACGTTGACTTTGATGTTGTCTTCGCCAAACCCCAACGATGCGCGAAAAAAGCGATCATCTGAATACTTCCGCGTCCACTGCGGAATGAAGCGATAAAAACTGGTTCGATTGCTGAAGCTTCCGCGAATCGACGGATCCTGTTCTACGGGTTCTTTCAAAAGGAATTCTAAAGTGTCCTGGCTTCCGACGGCCGTTAAGCGAAAGGTGTCGCGCTCATTCAAGCGAGACTGCCAAACCCCCGTCAGATCCCTGAATTCAGGAGCAACCGTCAGATTGAAGCTGGAATCCTTGGGTGCAAATGCCCGAAGCAACGCCCCGATGTAACTTTGCCGGGCCGAAAAAAGGTAGGAATGCTTGGGATCTTTCTTAGGTTCTCCGCTTGGGGTGGGTTCAGGTTCACCGACCTGTCCTTCGATCTGCGCGCCTGCATTGAAGGAATCGATGTACGCGAATCCTCCTAAACGATCCTTCCGGGGTTCCTTGGTCCACACACCGACCAATCCACCCAGCGCGCGCCCGTATTCAGGGCCGAATCCAGCCGACAGATAATCTACACGGTCCAGGGCTTCGGGCATGACCACGCTGCTTAAACCGCCAAAGTGAAAGATGATCGGCACTTCGTGGTTATCAATCATGTAGCGGGTTTGGTTGGGCGCTGACCCTTGGATGATGACTTGCGCGCCGATTCCGCTTGCGCGGTTCACGCCTGGAAGATTCTGTACGGCGCGAACGGGGTCGCCGCCACTTCCTGCGACTTTGAAATCGGATTGACCCAGGGTCTTTAGACTATCGTCGCGGCGCTTGCCCTTGCCGTAAACCGTCGTTTCGTAGGCCAGATAGCTGGTTCGTTCGACAAAAAAAGTTCCGATTTCGTAAGTTCCATTTTCTGGAATCAGATCGTTTTGTTCAAAGCGCGCATAGCCCGCGACGTTGACCACAATCTGAACGGGACCGGACGGAACATTTTCCAGCGTTGCGTCCCCGCGTGAATCCGAAGTGCCCTTCACTTTTGCCGGAAGAATAAAAACGTTGGCGTCGACGATCGGTGCGCGCGTGCCTTTTTCCAAAAGCCGGACCTTGACCGTCGCTGCACCCAAGGCGCTGGATGCAATCATCAAATTCATTAACCCTGCCAGCCCGACCCAAAGTTGTTTCTTCATTCTAATACGAACCTGTAAGAATAACGGATCTTCACAGCCACGGACTGCGTTTGAATCCGAGCCGGTCTAAATTTGAAGCCCTTCACTGCTTCCAAAGCCGCTTCGTTCAGTCCGGCGCCCGGCCCACTGACCAGCGAAGCTTGCCTGACCCGACCTTCGGCATCAATCAAGATATCCATCACCACGGCGCCTTGAACTTTCTTTTCGCGCGCTTGAGGCGGATAGGGAATTCGGACTTCGGCTTCCAGTTTGGGCATTTCACTGACCAGGAATTCGTCCGCAGGAATCGGAAGTGAATCCGCATCGGCTGCGGTCAGCTTTTTATCGTCCACTTCTTTTGCAACCGTGTTGCCGGCCTTTACGGCTTCGCCGGTGTCGGATGTGATGGATTTTCTGGATGCTCCGAAAACGCCGCGTTTTTGCGTCGATTCCTTTTTTGGAACAATGGGACGATTCGGAAGTACCGCAGCCTGCGATGCAGCCGGATTTTCAATGATCGTGATTTCGACGTCTTCTTTCTTGAACTTGGGCGAAAAGGCCACAATCATGGCGACCAAAACGATGGCCACGTGAAGACCGCTTGAAATCTGAATCGGAGTATAAGGGCGAAGCTTGGCTTCGATCCAAGCCAAGGCCTGTTCGATCTTCAACCACTGTGAAAATTCATTCAGGGCCTCAAGGGCTTTGACGTTCAATTTGTAAAGCAAACTTGGAAATCCCCGCTCCTTTGACCAGATCAATCGCCCTGACCACGTCCGCGTGCCGCGCGTCTTGATCCGCACTGATGATCGCTTGTGATTCCGGATCCTGCGCCAGCGCCGCTTTTGCAGAATCCTTCAGCGCTTCGTCCGTGATCACATTGCCGTTCAATAGAATCTGCCCTTGACGTGTCACTGAAAGTCCCAGGGTCGATGGCTTGGAAGTTTGTTCAGTGTTTGCAGCCTTCGGAAGTTTGATTCCGAAACTGTCTTTGACCAGAATCGGGGCTGTCACCATGAAGATGACCAAAAGAACCAGAACGACGTCAACAAATGGCGTGACGTTGATGTCTGAAATCGGACCGGATTCTTCTGCGGCTGAACCGCCGCCTAATTTTGCCGCCATTTACTTCCACCGCGAAAGGTAAAGGTCTTTCAGCGATTCGCAATCCACCAGGACCATCTTCAATCGACGCGAATAAACGTTGTAAGCAACGACCGCCGGAATGGCGACGAACAATCCCACCGCTGTCGCAATCAGCGCTTCTGAAATTCCGGACATCACACTTGAAATTCCGCCCTTTTGATCGGCAAGGGCGGCAAAAGCGTTGATGATTCCCAAGACGGTTCCAAACAAACCGATAAACGGAGCATTCGAACCCAGGGTCGCAAGAACGGTTAGACCCTTTTCTAAACTTTGCTTTTCCTGCGCCAGAAAACTTCGACTGGTCAGATCCAACTGTTCCAGGGTTGCGCCGGATGAAGAATCTTGCAGGGTCTTCAAAAAACGCGCGATCAAAACTTTTTTCGAACCCGACCAAGCCCCTAAGCCCGCCCAGTCCCGTGCGTGAATCAGTTTGCGTGCCTCAGCTAGATGCTGGTCCCGCCCGCCCTTTTCGCCCTCGATTTCTTTGAAAGCTCGCGAACGGTCGATCATGACCGAAAACGACCAGACAGAAAGCCCCATCAGAACCAACAACACCAAACGAGCAGCCCATTCGGCCGCGACAATCCATATCGGCATGGGCGTCAATCTACTCGCGGTCTGCCACTTGCGCCAGCGGCGATACAAATCGTTACGTTCCAAAGCGTCGAATTTCAGACGGAATAACGCACCGCTTAGAGAAATGGTGCCAGGCATCTTTTGCAAATATCCGTCCGATCAGAGACCATAGAGATTCGATGGAAACATCACCCGTGACGCTACACACACAAGCCGATCCCTTGATTCAGAAAGGGTCGATCATCATCTACCGCGTCTTTGACGTGGCGGGCGAGATCAACTTGGTGGAAGTCGAAAGGATTTACCGAGCCCGTTCTGGCGGAACGCGCTTGAGCATCGCCCGCGGCGGTCGCAATTCGCCGATCATGCGCAACGCCCCCGTTCGAGTCGAACTGGGTGAAACGGTTTTCAAGCTGGGTTTGGAACAGGTCAAGGCCGACGTTTCGGTGAAGATCTTTGATTACGGCGTTCTTTCGCTTTCCTACAATCTGGCGATCCCACCACGGACTTCTTTTTCCCAACTGATTAGCCGCGCCGGCCTGATCAACGGCGACCTTCCGGGCACCGAAGAACTGGATGAACTGGCGAAAAAACACGCGGCTGAAGTCTTAAACACGATTTTAGCGGCAACCAAGAATCCCGTGATGTGGTCGACGTTCGAAGATTACGCTTTGTACTTTCTGGAATCGATTGAAGGAATCGATAAGCCTTCTAAGTGGATGAAAGTCGGAAAGATTCCGGAACTTTTGTTGGGAGAGCCCATCGATCCCATCAGCACAAATTCCCGAGAAGGAATCTTGGAAATCGCAAACCAGTATTCTGAAAACGACTTGGCGGTCATCGACTGGAACAGCGCCGTGGTCATCGAACCCACCGGCCAAAAAGACATCCCCGACGTCATTGAATTTGCGCTGACCCATCTTTTGGAATTCCGGTTTTACGACGATCTTCTGGACCGTCGATTGGCGTCGCTTTACGACGCAATTGAAGAAAAACGAAATGAAGTCCTTAAAAGTAGCTTTGCGAAGCTTTCGCGGGACGCGAATTCCAAGTTCTTGGAATTTTCCGAATTTCTGGAACGAATCGATAATTCTTTGAAGGTTGTCGGTGACTTTTACCTGGCCGTCGTTTTTCGCGCTGCACTTCGACGCTTTCGAATCAAGGACTGGCAGCAAAGTTTGACCCGTAAGTTGAATTTAATGGCTCAGGTTTCGCAACTTCTACAGGCCGAAGTGAACGTCTATAGAAGCCATATTTTGGAACTGATTATCATCGCATTGATTTTATTCGAGGTGATCCAGGCAATCGCCAGGTAGGGATTTTTGAATTGAGTCCCAGGGGCTGAAATGCTTAGATGGGGGCTATTAAAACGATCATGGCCAAGTACAGCAGCATCCTGAATACGCCCTACATCCGAATGTGGATGAGCCGCGACTACCTTGTGCAATTCCTGCCTTCAGTGGTGGTTTTGGTTTTTGCACTGAACCGCATTTCACTTTTCATGGTGAACTATGTTGAAAAGCGTCCGGGCGCCGTTCTTCACGACCCACTTTTGTCGCGCTTTGATTCAGTCGATCTGACCTGGCTTGCGTTTGCGCTGATTTACGGAGGCCTGGTCTTTGGCATCAGCCACCTTTTCTTTCATCCTAGGCGCCTGATTTTGGCCATGCACGCATACACCGTGATGATCACTTTTCGCGCCATCGCGATGTATTTCCTGCCGCTGGCCCCACCCGAAGGAATGATCGCGCTGACCGACCCGATGGTCGAATTCCTGGGAAGCGACGGGGTCACTTTGACCAAGGACCTATTCTTTTCAGGCCACACTTCAACCATGTTCATTCTTTACGTCGCGTCGGTGAACCCTAAAGTCCGCGCGATCTTTCTTTTAAGCACCTTTGGCGTTGCTGCCTGCGTGCTGATCCAGAAAGTTCATTACGCCATCGACGTTTTCGCGGCTCCGTTCTTTGCTTACGGAAGCCTACGCGTGGTCGGTCTGATGCACGCTATTCTTCATCGCTATGTTGAAGGGAAGCGATCACGCTAAAATCTTCTAGCGTGGTTGTGTCGCCTTTCACCTGACCGCTAACGGCCAATTCGCGAAGCAGCCTGCGCATGATTTTCCCCGACCGGGTTTTGGGAAGCGATTCCGTCAATCGAATTTCTTCGGGCCTTGCCAACGCCCCAATTTCTTTTGTGACGTGAACACGAAGATCACTTTTTGCCTGCGAAGCGGCCACAGGATCATTTTTGATTTTTGCGCTGGCGTCTGCCTTTAGGGTCACAAAAGCAACGACTGCTTGGCCCTTCAGATCATCCGGGCGACCCACGACGGCGGCTTCGGCGACCGTCGGATGCGAAACCAGTGCGCTTTCAATTTCCATCGTGCCCAAACGGTGACCACTGACATTCAAGACGTCGTCCACGCGACCCATGCACCAGATGTAGCCATCTTTGTCGATGCGGGCGCCATCGCCCGTGAAATACAGCCCGGGAAATTCCGTAAAATACTGGGTCTTGAATCTTTCGGGATCCCCATGGATCGTGCGCGCCATCGAAGGCCAGGGCTTGCGAATGACCAAGAATCCGCCTGACCCAAGCTTCACGGGCTTTCCGCCCTTGTCCACCACTGCGACATCGTATCCCGGCAATGCAAACGTCGCAGATCCGGGTTTTGCGCGCGTTTGGGCAGGAACCGGAGAAATCACGATCGACCCCGTTTCGGTTTGCCAAAACGTATCGACAATCGGGCAGCGATTGCCCCCGACGTTTTCGCGGTACCACATCCACGCTTCAGGATTGATGGGTTCGCCCACGGACCCCAAAAGCCGAAGCGACGAAAGATCGCGGCCCTTTGGATGCTGCGTTCCTAGTTTCATGAACGCGCGAATTGCGGTCGGTGCCGTATAAAGAATCGTGATCCGGTGACGCTCGATCATATCCCAAAAACGATCCAAGGTCGGAGTCGTCGGCGCTCCTTCATACATGAAAATGGACGCGCCTGCGGCCAGCGGTCCGTAAACCAAATAAGTGTGGCCCGTGATCCAACCCACGTCGGCCGTGCACCAATAAAGATCCGTGGGCTTAAGATCAAAAACCATTCGGCTGGAACGAAGGGCCCCGACCAGGTAACCGCCTGACGAATGAACTATCCCTTTGGGTTTTCCGGTCGTACCGCTGGTGTAAAGAATGAATAAAGGATGTTCAGAATCCACCCATTCAGGCTGACCCAGCTTCTTCACTTCGTCGGCTTTCAACGATCCCGTGAGCGAATACCAGTCGTGGCGTTTTGCCGTGCTGGTTCCGTCGACTTCGCCCACTGCCTTTTTAAAACGATTCGCCCCACCGACATCAGCGCGCTTTAAGATCACGACGTCCTTCACGGTTGGACAAACTTTCAAAGCCGTATCGACGTGGGTGATTAATGGAAGCCACGCGCCTTTGCGGTATCCACCGTCAGCGGTCAGAACCGCTTTTGCTTGCGCATCGTTGATTCGATCTTTCAAGGCTTCGGATGAAAATCCACCAAAGATCACCGTGTGGGTCAGGCCCGCGCGCGCACACGCCAACATGGCCACGGCAGCTTCGGGAACCAAAGGCATGTAGATCGCAACGCGATCGCCTTTGGCCAGCCCCAGCTTGCGCAGGCCCGCGGTCATCGCCTGAACTTGAATCAGAAGTTCGCGGTACGTCCACGAAACCGTTTCACCCGGTTCACCTTCCCAAAGAATGGCCAGGCGATTCGGATTTTCTTCCACGTGGCGATCCAAGCAGTTGTCGGCGACATTCAGTTTCCCGCCCAGAAACCACTGCGTGTCGGACATGCTGCCTTTTTTTGTTTTCTGAACCTTTGTCCATTTTTTCTTCCATCGAAGTTCCTGGGCGGCACCTTCCCAGTACTTCTGCGGATTCTTCTTGGCTTGGGCCTGCCAAGCACGAAACGTTTTTGCATCGATGGCCGCGTGTTGAACAAAATCTTTGCTCGGCGCAAAGACCCTTTTTTCTTGAAGAGTAACGGTAATGGACATGCGCGCACGTTACCCGAAGTCTGCAAATTGACAAACAGGTGCGCATTCATCAAACTGCCGCCTTCATGTTTGCCCTGCTTCTTCTATTTTTGACGCAACCCGTGAATGCGCAACAGACGCCCGTACAGGCGGATTCCCCGAATTCACAAGAATCGCAAGAATCGGCTTCGCGGCCTAGAAAGCGAATTTTTCAGCTGACCCGTTTGGATTACGCAGCTGGAATGATGGGCAGGGCCTATCCGCCGGGTGCGATGTTTTACGGAACCCTGGGACATAGCTGGCGGCTTTGGGGGCATGATCCCGTGCCGAGCCTTCCTAGAATCGGTCCTGGACCTTCTGAAATCGACGGATCCCCTTTGTGGCACTACGGTTACGTCCGGGCTCTTTTGAATGTTCAAACGGCATTTGTGATGAACCGGGTGACTGCTGAACTTGAAGTTTTCCCGGTGTCGATTCTGGGATTCGCCGTGGGCCAAGGCGTGCACCAAACGCCCGCGATGTCCCAACAGTTTGATTGCAAACTGGATTCGGCCTGTAAGGGGGTTTTGGATCGAACTTCGATTCGCGCCCAGGCGCTAGTCGGGTATCAAAAGTTTTTCGGCCTTTTGGTCGCACGAAAAGAATGGATCCGTCAAAACGCATCGGCCAAGCCCTTTACCGACGAAGGACTAGGAATCCGTGGCGCACCGGGTCGTGACCAGTTTGTTTCCATGAATGGGGCCTTTGGTTACCAGCTGGATTCCAAGTGGGTCACGGGAATTCAGTTCATGAAGGCGCGCTCAGTGATCCTTTCGGAAGATTCATTGACCAGCCTTTTTTTCGTCACCCGGTTTTCTGGGGTCACCAGCTACACCGTCGCCGCTGGAACATTTCGATCCGATCACGTGAAGCTGAGCCCCACCGTGGCGTTCCAGATTCACATCAACAAGGCTCGGGCGATTTCGCTTTTTTAAAACACTCTGCGTTAGATGCGCCGCTTCGAAAAAAGTAGCCAGGCACCTTTTGATTTCAACGCCGACCTCGCTTATGAAAGACCCATCCGTGCCGGGGGGCTCTGAGGTGGGATTGAAACTGAAAATTCTTTTCGTAGGAATTCTTCTTTCAAGCGATGCCAGCGCGTACGTCTTTTTTAAAGAACCCAAGAAAATTCCTGAAGCCCCTTCCCTGCCTTCGGTCGTTTATGGAACCGACGATCGCGGCGAAATCCTTCCGACAACCCATCCCATTTTGAAAGCCGCGTTCGCTTCGACTGCGAACATGATTCCGTCACGAAGCATTTTTAAGAATCCCAGTGACGGAAGTTTCACGATTGATTCACGTCGCTTGGGCGATACGGCTGCTTTGTGCAAAGGAGAACCCTTTGCCGATCAATTCGCCCCCGGCGAATGCACGGGCTTTCTGATCACTGAAGACCTTCTTTTGACGGCCGGCCACTGTGTCCCGACCCAAATGGAATGCACCTTTTTCAATTGGGTTTTTGATTTCAAACAAGACCTGGTCGGAACCGCGGCGCTTCCGGTCGTGCAACCCGACCAAGTTTATTCCTGCAAACGAATCCTTGCCGTTCGCACGCAGATCATCGGCGAAGATTGGTCTTTGGTCGAATTGGATCGTCCAGTCACTGGCCGCGCCGGATTGCCGATTCGCAAAACGGGAACCGTGGCGGATGTCGCGGCGATTGGTACTGTGGGTTACCCCAACGGAATCCCTGCCAAGGCGATCGATAACGGATTTATCCGAACCAACACGGACCCCAATTTTTTCACCGCCGTCTTGGATACTTTTGGCGGAAATTCTGGATCGCCCATCCTGAACTTGGTCAGCGGAGAAGTCGAAGGGCTTTTGATCAGCGGCGAAGACGACTTTGAAGAAGACAAGCGCGCGGGCTGCTGGCGCGTGAAGAAATGCACGACCTTGGGCTGCAAAGGCGAAACCGTGTTACGGGTCACGACCGTTCGAAACACCTTGGCCCAGCTGATGCTTCCCGAATTGACAAAGTGGCTGACGCCGTGATTCGCCCTCGATTCTGAGCTTCCCATGCACACTTAATTCGCTGGCGTCTGTGGGCGATCCGATTCGACTCGACCATCGACCAACCGGATCACGCGTCGGGCGTGCGGCTGAAGCCTGGGGTCATGGGTTGAAAAAACAAAAGTCATTTTTTCGACTGAATTCAGTTCCTGAAAAAGGCGAACCAGATCTTCGGCACTTTTTGAATCCAAGCTTGCCGTGGGTTCATCCGCAAAGATCAGTTTCGGGCGCGTGACCAAGGCGCGCGCGATCGCGACCCTTTGCTGTTGCCCGCCGCTCATTTGGCTAGGGCGCGAATTTTCTCGGCCACCCAATCCCACCCGTTGAAGGGCGGAAAGGCTGACCTTCCTGGCTTCTGCTGAAGTTACTCCGCGCATGATCAAAGGGTATTCGACGTTTTCGACCGCAGTCAGCATCGGGAAAAGATTATGGCTTTGGAAAACAAACGCGATGTCATCGCGCCGCAGTTTCACCAATTCGGATTCCTTGACGTGCGATACTTGAAGGTCCCCGATCCAAACCGATCCGCGGGTGGGTCGGTCCAATCCCGACGAAATCTGAAGAAGTGTCGTTTTTCCACTGCCCGACGGTCCAACCAACATCACAAATTCACCCGTCGAAACTTCCAAGTTGATGCCGCTTAAGGCCGTAACTTGGGCAGTTCCCGTGTCATTGGCGGGGTAAATCTTCTCGACATCGGAAAGTTTCAAGACGATCATTTCCTTCAGGCTACCCGATGACTTTCTTTTTGAGAATGGCGATCAGAAATCTTCGCCGAAATTTCAGACGCAGTATCATCACGATTTCCAGCATTTCGCTGGGACTTGCCTTGATCTTCTGGATGCAGGCCGTCCTGGAAGGTCAAAACTACAACGTGGTCGCGGCGATTACGGCGGCCCACCTGGGTCATTTGCAGATCCAAAGAAAAGATTTCGCACTGAATCGCCAACCCGATCAGTACTTCACGCCCGCCATGGCCGGAAACTTTGAAAAACACCTGCCACCTGGAAGCTCGTTTTCAGAACGCATCTACCTTCCTGTGCTTTTAAGCACCAGCGAAGGAACCACTTTGGTCCAGCTGGAAGGAATTGATCCCGTTCGTGAAAGAAAGACTTCGACTTTAGCGGACATCATCAAAGAAGGGGAATTTCTTAAACCCGAAACCAAGCCCGATTGTGATTCCCGGCAACTGATCGTCTCGAAAATGACGGCCAAATCGCTGGGCGTGGGCCTTGGGATGAAGATGGTGACGATGACTCAGGCAACGGATGGAACCTTGGGGAATGAACTTCTTCGAGTATCCGGAACCTTTGAAACTGGCGCTGTTGAATTTGATCGATCCGTTGCACTGACGACCCGCGAATGCGCGCAGAAAATCGCAGTGATGAACGGCGTTCATGAAATCGCGATTCTGCTGCCGAACGACACTCATACCTTGGAAATCCAAAAGAAGATCGCTGAAGGCCTAGATCCTTCACTTCAAATCACCAACTGGGGCGAAGCGCTTCCCAGAATGCTGACGGTGCTTCGTTACAATTCTTCGATGTTGGTCATGGTTTCGGCGATGACCTTTATCGTGATGACGCTTGGGATATTGAATACGATTCTGGTCAGCGTGGTTGAAAGAACCCGGGAATTTGGGCTGATGACATCTTTGGGAACCAAAAGTAACGTCGTGATTTTTCTGGTGATGACCGAAACTTTGATGACTGGCGCGATTTCAGTTGTGATCGGAACTGCCCTAGGGTGGAGCGTCGTCTTATACCACCAGATCAACGGCTTTGACGCGACTTGGTTCTTGGGCCGCGCGCCCATGGTGGGAATGTTCAAACTGAGCACGATTTCTACGCCAATCTTGAATCTGGCCGGCTACTTCAAGCTGGTTGCCGCATCGTTTGGTTTTGTAACCCTGGCAGGTCTTTACCCGGCGCTGAAAGCTTCACGAATGAAGCCAATTGAAGCCATGCGCGTTTAGTTGAGTTTAGAAAAAGTAGCGCATTTCCAGCGACGACTGCAGGGGTGCGCCAATGGTTCTTTTTCCTGGAAACACAAAAGATTCTGCCGAAAATTCGGCGTCGTAAAATCCAACCGGACCAAAAAGACTTGCGGCCAATTCCAAGTTTTCGTTCAAGGTGTATTCCACCCGAACGCCTAAGTACTGACTTAGGTCTGCGACGTTGAAAGTCGTGCTGCCTGAAACAAACCAGTCATCCGACCATTTGTACCGCATCGAAAGGTAACCGTAACCCAGGGCCCGAAGAATCTGATAAGGCTTGTCGTTTTGAAAACGGTACTTTTCGTAATCGTCCGTGTTGTCCGAAAGAAAAGCCCCTTCGGCCAATAGCGTCCACTTTTCATTGATTGCTTTTTCAAGCCCAAACCCCAAGTGAAGGTGATTTTCAAAAATCAAACCTTCCGTACGTACGGTGACGCCGGAAATATCCTGTGCAACCGCAAAACCAAAAGTCGGGATATTCCACCATTGCCCCGCCAATAGGTGCAGTTCCAGCCCCGCCGACGCCGCGTACCAGGTCATTTCCAAGTGGCGCGCGTGTTCGGGATACTGTCCCTGGTCTTTTCCCTGCAGCGCCAGCCCCTGAAAACTGAAGTCGCCTAGTTGGATTTTTGCCGAAACATTGTCACGTCCATAGATCAGCGATGAAGGTCCCCATGCGGTGGGAAGCGGTCGACTGAATCGATTCCAAATCGGAAAAACTTTTAGGACGCCAAGGCTGACGACAGATCTACCCGCCTGAACTTGAAATCCACCCTTGTGATAACGGGCATAAATTCTTTCTAGCGAAAGGTAGTTTTCCCAAGGACGACCTTCAGAAAGCGCAAAGCGAAGCGGCAGAAACCCTTCGGGGGGTTGGATGCTCAAACGCGCGGGATCTGAAGCACTGAGTCCTACACTGTTCCCCAACATCGAGCGAAACTCGGGGCGGGCTTCGAATTCCCAGTTTCCGGTGGTCGCACGAATCTTATGGCCGATCACCGTCAGAGCATCGACGGTACCGTCACGATCCGAAAGTCCCGTTTGATTCAAGTACCTTGGGCCAACAAAGAAAAAAGTATCGGTTCGACGATCCCAATGAACTGAAGAACTTCCTGATTTCCTTGCGGCGGGCTGGCGTTCGAATGCTTGGGCCAAAGAACCAAGGCTCAGAGCAGCTGCAGCAAGCAAAAGGACCGGGGATGTTTTTTGGAACATAGGCTATGCTTTCTTATATGACCCAAATTTTCGCCGTTTTACTAGCCCTTTCATCGATTCACGCCGCGGATAGCGACCCCAAAGCGACCGCGCACATCAAAAAATCTGAAGAACACACGCGCGGAAAATCCCTAGAATCCAACGTCACCATGATCGTGGACCGAAACGGAAAAACACGAACCTTGAAGTTCAAAATGTGGACCCAAGGTCGCGACAAGGCCGTGGTGAAAATCTACGAACCGGTGAAGGAACGGGATACGGGCAATTTGCGACTGGATCTGAATCTTTGGCAGTACCTTCCGAACATCGACCGCTTGGTCAAGGTTCCGCCCAGTATGATGCTTCAAAGCTGGATGGGATCTCAGTTTACGAACGACGACCTGGTTCGCACCAGTAGCCTGACCACGGACTATACCCACAAAATCGAAAAGAACGAAAAAGTGGGCGAATACGAAACTGTAAAAATCATCTGCACCCCTAAACCCACCGCACCGGTCGTGTGGGGAAAAGTCATTGAATGGGTTCGCGTGACCGATTCCGTGCCCGTGAAGCGCGAAATGTATTCGGAAACCGGGACGTTGGTGAAAAGAATGGAAGGCGCCCACATCAAGACCTTTGGCAGCCACACGGTACCGACCCAAATGACCATGATCGACGTGAAGAACCCTTCGAACAAAACCGTGATGAAGTACGACGAAGTGAAATTCGATCAACCCATCGACGCCGGAATCTTTACGCAAAGCTTCTTAAGCAAGCCGCTTCAGATGTAATTTGAGGTCGATCGATTTGCGACTTACAATGGCGATTCCTGCAGCTGTTCTGCGCAGGACAGCCCACCCAACTGGTCCGTCGGAAAGTTTTGCCATTGTGCTGCAGACGCGGCTTCTGCCGAGGCCTGGGCGTCCTGAACCGCGATCCAGGAATTGACGATCGACTGAATCTGCAAATTGGGATGAACTGCAAATGTGCGGACCCAATCCCGAACACTTTCCGATTTGCGGTACTTCATCGTGATGATCAGCGCCTGTAGCATTGCGGACGGAGTTTCTGTATTTTCTGCGATTCGCTTTCCAATCGTTAAAGCCTGTTCATCCGACATATACTTCATCAACCGATAGTAGGCCCTACGCTGGTCTAGCGTCTTTACGTAACCCGAAGCCGAATAAAGCAGATCCCGAATTCCAGCCCGGATTCCCTCGCTTAGTGCGACGCCAGGCCTAATTGTTTCGACAAGCCAAGGAAGAACAGAAACCGCATCCGCCGTTGGCAGAATGTAGTCCAACCCATTTACGAATTCTTCGAAAGCACCCCCAGAAAGTTTCGTAGCTTTCTCCAGAACCAACGGACGAAGCCTTACATATCTTACCAGTTGCTTGAGTTCCGAACTGCCAACGGGTTTGAACAGACTCATCAGCCAAACGCGGTACCTTTGTGCCCGTTCAGAAGGATCATCCTTGGTTCGATACAGTTCCTGATAAATCAAAGACTGGCGTTCTTCTTCTGTTCCAATTTTTTGGATCGCCCCCATGTCGGTGGGATTCTTTTCGAATTGAATTTGAAGGCGTGCTGTCTTTTCTTCTTTTTTTAGATCGCGCTGACCTAAATCTTGAACGTAAGCCTGATAAGCCAAAACGTAAGTTCTAGCCTGGGCTCGAACCTTTAGATCCGAACTGGACTGCAACTTGTAAAAGATTTCATAGTTCATCGGATCCATTTTCTGCGACATCATCAGCAAAGCGTAAGACTTTCCTGGTGTAAAACTTGGATCACTTCGTGTGAAGATTGAAATCGCAACTTCGTTCAAGTTACGATCTTTGTCCTTGAAACGGGATACAACCTTCACGTACTTCGCTCGGTTTTCGATCTGGGTTGAATTCTGAAGAATCGGATAATAAATGCCCAAAAGAAAACTGTATTCACCGATATCTAGATCCTCGATCGGCTGTGAAGCCAAAAAGTCCAGAACGTCGCGCAAAAGCAAAGGGTCTTTCGTGCTACCATACCCAAGGGTGTTATTGATGATGCCGACGGCCTTTTTTAAATCCATTCCTTTCAAGTGGTTCAAAGCCGCTTTTCGCAACTCTGGGGAAACAGAACGAATTGCCAAGGCCAAAGAATTGGGAAGCTCAGGAGACAAGAGCCTTGCCAGCCAGGTCTGAATTTTAACCCCTGGATAAGTTCGCAAGGTCCACCTTAGGTCCTCATCCAAGTTTTCGCGACTTTTCAGTTCGGAAACCCAGTCGACACGATCGGAATGGTAAGCATAGGCAATCGCCTTCTTGGTATCCAGCTTCTTGAACTGTTCTAGCGTAGTATTCTGAACCCGCTCGTTGCTATCCCGAAAAACTTTCGCCATTACCGCGCGAGTCTCGGCGTCCCATTGACTCCGGTTTTTTTGAAGCTCGAGAATGATTGTCATCGTGTCCCCATCAAAGGGGTCCATTCCTTCCATCAGTTTCATTCCGTATTTCCGAATCTGAACTTGATCGCTTTTTAGAAGGCTGACTCCAAATGACTGCCGATGGCTGACGGGCATCCGAAGCATGATCTTCGTCATCAGCGCCCGGTCTTCGATCATTTTCGGATCTGAAAAAATCGAGTCCGCATGCTGCACTAAGAAACGCAGCTCGACGGGATTGTAACCTACGATTTCCTGCTGGGCAGCAGGGACTTCAGGTTTCTTTAGGAACACTTCAACCAGTTTCCTTGCGAATGTCTTGGTTCCTGGTGTGGCCGGATCAGATGCCTTTGCAAAAATCGGCGAACCTTTCTCAAAAGTTCGCGTCGACATTTCTTCAAGCCAATGCCTTCGAACACCCACGTCGCTAAAGCTGATTTCACTGGCCCATTCCGCTAACTTGGCGTCCGGAAGCGCTTTCAAGCGATCCCAAACGCGAATTCTGACCCAAGAATCCGGATCGGTAGCCGCAATTTTGGTTGCACCTTCAAATTCAGGGGACTCGTCAATGAATTCAGCGGCGACCCAAGCACGTAACTCTCCACCTCGCTGATTGGTTGTGGATCGATTCCGAAGAACCGTTTCTACTGCTTTGATAAAGTCTTGGCGCGGTTCCATCAAAGATTGCATCAGCTCGAGATACGACACGCTGCCCGGATCCAATTTTCCAGCGCGAAGCTGGAAGTGAATGATGTTGATCATTCGCGCTTTGTCCTTCATCGCTTTGATTTCATCGACGCTGAAACGAAGTTCGATCGGAAGGACGCTATCAAAACGATTGATAAAGACACCCTGGCCGCGAATCTGATCAAACTCTTGAATCAGGTGTTGCTGCTGGACGCGGGTCAACCGCCGCCGTTCAGCCAAGTTCAAGGCCTCGACAGTCGGGTTGGATCCATCCCATAGGCGTCCCACTGATGTGATCGCTTGTTCTGCAGAACGAGCGGGCACAGCTTCGCCCCATCCCCCAAGCTTTGGAAAATCGAGCATCTTGGTTTCATACGGAACGTAGAATTCGGATTCCATCCAATCCCGAGTCGCTGCCAAACCTTCGATGAAAAGTCCTCGGTATTCAGACGGATCCAGTTTCAAAGTTTTTAGGTCTTTGTCGAAATCGGCTAATACTGAATCCGGATTTTTCACCGAATTTTCATAATCGACATTCTGGATCTTTCCGGAAACCGGGCCAGTTTCGTTCAAGGCATCGTTCAACATCGCGCGAACGAACTTGACCTGCATTTCAGCTTCGCGCGCGGAACGTGGCGCATTGAAAAGACGGAATTCGCCCTTTCGGATATGGGGTTCGACGTTAAAGCTTTGTCGAAAAATGTCATTCTTGATGTCGAAATCCTGAGTCACGAATTGCGGTGGAATAACGTCCTGAAAATAGGCCGAAATGTCCATTTGGGTGTAACGCGATTTTCTGCCCAGGCGCGTATTGAAAAAACGCTCGTTATACAAAATCTTTTTTAGGTCTTCTTCCGTGCCGTTGAAGTTTTCCAAAGCCTGTTCCAGTTTGGAACTGACATCATGCGGCTGTGCCGAAGCCAACCGCGACGGGTGCTGAAACGTCAGCGCCATCGTTCGGCGAATCTTCAGAAATCGCAGAATGAACCGCGCAAAGGCCTTCGGCTTGCCATCAAATGCTGCCAAGTCGAAGTTCACGTGTCCCCCGCCCATCCTGACCGATGGAACTAGGCTTAATTCCTTAAAGGTGTCGTAAACGGCGTTTCGTTCGGCGGTGGTCGGGACATGCTTCGGAGTCACGACTTCAATGTGGCCGCCGCGTTCAGAACCCGGAATGATTTTTCCATTCGCATCATAGTCGCGACCGACTCCGTCCCACTCGACACCCCACTTTCGGCCCTGCGAATCTCTAAACTCGAACTGAACGACTAAGCTATGTCCGTGGTCGCCTGCGACTACCTTGTGCACGGCTACATCCGACCCGGTCAACTTCTTAGCCAAAACTTGGGCCACTTTTCGGATGGTGTCTTCCCGTTCCTTCGCGGTCAGATCGTATTCCGTACCCACCCAAAGGCGCCGGTTGGAAACCGCTGGTGCTTCACGAAATTCGGATTGTGCTCGAAGCGGGAATCGGGCCGTGTATTCTAAGCCAAGATCGATCTTGTTCACGTCAACCGCAGGCGTCACGCCGGGAACTGTGAATAGGGATCCGTCGTCGGCCAAGCGCGGAGCCTTGGGACGAAGGTAGTTCTCGATGTCCATGATCAGGTTTGACGTAGAAACCCAGGTTCCAAGTATTTCAAGCGCGTCTTCGCCATGAACGGCATTTGCGTCTGCCAGCGATCGAATCAGGTTCCTAGTCAGGTTTTTCAAATGCGCCTTCTTTTCGGGCGAAAGATACGGGGCATTCTCCCATCGCCAGAACGGCACCAAATAGTTCATACCAATCTTGCGTTCTTCGTTCCGAACACTGAACTTCGGAGAAGTGAGTCTTTCCAGGGCGACTTTTGCTTCTTCGGCGGTCACTGAGAATCGCGATTCAAGATCCAAACTTTTCGCATCGGGGTAGCCGCTGGGAACCAAGGCCCAAGAACTTCCCAAGGCTAGATCGTCAAACTGGCGCGAAACCTGTCGAGAAACCATCATCGTCTGCGCAAATCGACGCACGGGATCTGACTTGGTTCCCGCGCGCATTTCAGTGGCAAAAGTAGACATGTCTTCGACGTTGAACTTTTCTGAACGTTCCATTCGGATCACACCGCGACTGGCCGATCCGCTGACCAAAGTTGCGTCATTATGAACCGTCTTGTGATTTGCAGTAACGATTCGGCTATTGCCTTCGATGCCCTTTAAAACAATGTAGGCCTGAATGTGACGGTAGACTTCGCCCATTTGATCATTGAACTTTTTCAGTTCGTCACTATTGGAAAAAATCAGGCTTCCGTCTTCCAAAGCAAACTGGGGCATCACCGTCCACTGGTGACCCGGCGCTTCGAAAAGATTTCCGCCGACACCCATGGTTTTTCGAAACCAGGAAATCAGCTTTTCGAATTCGGCGTAAGTCTTCTGGGGAACCAGGTGAAGCTCCCAACCCTTCGTGCCGTAGGTTCCGTGAGCACGGGTGATATAACGTTCCGAGTCGCCGTAATGGGGTACCCACTGTTCATAGGTGGGCTCGGCTTTCCGGGTCACTTCATGGCGCCGCGACCAGCGAATTCCGTCCATTCCCGGGAATTCTCCCTGGGCGATTTTCCTTCGAATGGCCGGCTTGATAAACGAGAAATGCTTGTCCCCCAGCTTTTCTAGGTAAACATCCAAGCTGGCCCTGAGGTCCTTCAAGTTCATCGACGAAAAGTCCTTGCCGCGTAGCTCGGACACGTCAAAAGCTACGGGATTTCCATTCATGTCGACGACGTTCTTTTGAATGATACTTCCAGAAACGGCAGCAGACAGAAATTGGGCCAAGAATCCTTTTTCGGAATCACCCAAAGCGGAAGCTAGATTCTTGAATTCGCTTTTGTTTGGACCCAGGACGCGAGTGATCATCGTCGAGGTGCCTTCTTTTTCTCCGCCCCAGCTGACTGGAAGTTCTTTTCCTTCTTTGCTGACGATCAGAATGGGAATTTCACGACCCGTAATTCCCATTTCCAGCATTTCGCTGAAAATCTGGTAGGCGCTTTTCAGTGGCTTTGGATCTTCAGCGACCGCGGGGCGCGACTGCGCAACCCAAAGTAACGCCAATGAAATGACACTTAAACACAGCTGATTCCGTCGTCTGAGAGTATCCACTCATGGACGTTTCGGAATCGGACCCAAGTTCTTAAATTCTAGAGAAAAAATGCGATCAAACGCGGTTTGTCATAATAAAACCTAATGATTAATACTAATTTCAAATCATTTTTACTAATTCAAAAAAGGGTCTAATTCCGGCTCATTCAAACAACACAAATTTTAGGAGTAATTATGTTTCAGAAGAATCTTGTTTTCCTGGCTTTGGCTTTTGGCGCATTTCAGGTCAGCGACGCAGAAGCATGCATGCCTTCACGCGACCCAAAAACCGGAGTCGTTCATTGCCCACGGATTTCAATTGCTGAATCCAAAATCACGGCCATCGAAACCTTGAACCAGGCACACAGTGGACTTCGTGGCATCGTCGGCGAAAACCTAACCGTGGACTTTACCAAGAAAGAAATTTCAATGCCCGTGGATGCCATCTGCCCATCTGGCGCGTACTGCATCCTTCCAGTTTTCGAAAAGAAGTTTCGCATTGTGAGCGATCAGACCGATGCCGAAGGAACCCGCGTACTTTTCGGCACGGAAATTAAGCCGGTTTCAGGAACCACGGCGACGATTAAAGTGAAAGACTTCACAGGCGCACGCGCCCTATTTGTCCCGGCAATGACGATTGTCGAATACAGCACCCGCGCCATCGCTCCAAAGGCCCGAAAGAAGACTTCCGTCTTGTACGGAAACGCGCTTCAGTATCTTCCAACCATTCAATTGGCTGAATGACTCCTGAAGTCTGAAACGAGAAAAAGCCGTGAATCGAAAGATTCACGGCTTTTTTTGTTGGCTTCTAACCCGTTTCGACCAACTTTGAAAAATGTCGGCTTCGTATTCTATTTCCAAGACCACTTTCGGTCTTGAACCTTCCTTCAAACCTTCCTGCTTCCGAACGGTGCTTTTCAACGGAAGTAAATATGCATTTGCCTTGGTGTCAAACCAGATGGCTGTTTGCCAGCAAGTTTTCCCGATGGTTGCTTGTGCCTTTAACCGTCCCCAGCCTTGTTCAGAATCTTTCCAGTCATTTCGGATTGATTTAGAAAGGACTTGGGGAAGGCTAACAAAAAGCCAGCCGCCTTTTCCGGGATACTTCCAAACGCCAGCTTGGAATCTGTAGATTTTCGTTTTTCTGGCCATAAGAAAGTTTCATAATCAGTTTATGTCCGCTCGAAAATTAAAGAAGACCTTTTTAGAAATTGAACCCAAATCAAGACAAGACTGGCGGAACTGGCTTAAAGAAAATCATAACCAGAATGAAAGCGTATGGGTCATGATTTACAAAAAAGGCAGCGGGAATGAAAATCTGACTTCTGCCGACGTATGCGAAGAAGCGCTATGTTTTGGGTGGATCGATAGCGTTCCAAACAAGGTGGATGAATTCAAGTTTAAGCTTTTGGTTTCACCGCGAAAGCCAAACAGCGTCTGGTCGGCCCTGAACAAACGCCGCGTCGCCAAACTGATCGCTGAAAAGCAAATGACCGAAGCCGGTCTTCGGAAAATCGAAATCGCAAAGAAAAATGGCATGTGGACCCAACTGGAATCCTCAGACCGGCTCGAATTTCCCAAGCTTCTGGCCCAGGGACTCAAAGCCAATCGAAAGGCTTCGAACTTCTTTGAATCAATAGCCCCTTCTTCGAAACGCGCCATTTTGGGATGGATTGGTTTGGCGAAGACCGAAGAAACAAAACTGAAAAGAATCAAAGAAACCATACGGCTAGCGGCTCAGGGAATCCGCGCCAATCACTATCAGGACTTGAAGAAACTGAAGGCGAAGCGTCGGTAATTTCAAGTGGTGCCGGCTTCTTTTCCAAAAGTCACTTTTTAAAAGCCTTTCGGAACTTTGACCAATAGAACTCTTCCCAAACCTTCGCGTTAGAACTGTTGTGATAAGCTGGTATGCCGTAGTGATGGACATCGATGCGAGTCGAGTTCTTCCCATCGTCGCTTAGGGTGAATCGCAACAGCGAGAAGTCGCCAGGTGCCCATTCTTGGGTGCGCCATGCCTGAACCAGATATTTAGATTTTTTAGAATCGAGTATCCAGCCAAACAAGTATCCTCCGTATGCAGAAAAATACGAACCGGAAGTGGGCGAGATTTCGGCCGGGGCACCGGTAATCTTTGAGAACAGTTTGCCGCTGACGAGTGCCTCGTAAATGATCGAGCGTTTTGCCTTGATTGTTATGCTCTGGGAGAATGACTTAGGTCTGGATTTTGACATTTGAGTATTCCTTTAGTTTAAACAGCGGGCTCGAGAATGGTCTTGATCTGTTCCTTCGCTCGGATCAGGCCTTGTTCGCGATCAAAAGCAACGCCTTCAATGAAGACGACTCGAACGTCCTTTATGCCCATGAAGCCCATGATGAACTTAATGTACGGCGTCAGGAAGTCCTCTGAAACCTTAGGACCTGTCGAGTAGACTCCTCCGGTCGCACAAATCAAGTAGAGCGTCTTACCCTTCAACAGAGGCGCGGGGCCGGTCGCGCCAACGGAAAATGTTTCATAAGGTAGAACAACGTGATCAATCCAAGCCTTCAACGAAGAAGGGACTGTGCGATTGTACATAGGGGCGCTGATCACAATTTCGTCAGCCTTTTTCACTTCTTCGGCTAGCTCTGCTCCAAGAGAAAGAGTCTGCTCCATTTGCGGAGACCGCTGATTCGGCGGCACAAACATCGCCCCGACGAATTCTCCCGAAAGATGCGGAGGTGGGTTCTGAACAAGATCTCGGATGATGAGATTCCTATCGCCGTGACGACTTTTATGCGCATGAAGAAAATCGGTCGTAATCTGCCGACTCAGCGAATGAGTGCCCGCGGGACTGCATTGTATTAAGAGCATCGTTTTCATTGACTTTACCTTTCGCAAATAAAAAATTGTATATGTAGGTCACTTTAGGTTAGTTACTAACTTTCAGGAAGTACTTACCCCAAGGTGCGTATGACAAATTTAAGTAAAGAAGCAAAATCCATAATGAAATTGCTACCTAAGCGAGGCGACCTGCTCAATCCCAGGTGCCCTACTCGCGATGCGATCGATTCGATTACGGGACTGTGGGGTGTTCTTATTTTGAGGGCGCTACATGAAAACCAGGTCCTAAGGAATGCAGACCTGAAACGTCTTGTTCCGGGAATCTCGGAAAAAATGTTGGCACAGACCTTAAAAAGGCTTGAGAGAACCGCATTTGTCGAGCGAAGGAGCTATCCGGTTATCCCGCCAAAGGTCGAGTACCGGCTTACAAAGCTGGGCCAGCAATGTTCAGTTAAGCTCGTCGATTTCTGTGATTTTGTTGAAGATCACATGCGTTTAATTGCACGCCAGATGCTTGAGTATGACCTTTCTGATCACAGCAAAACTTGGCAAAAACCAAAGCGATGAACCTTTGCGACACCCCAAATCCTTCGCGTTGAAAGGCACAGAGGGGAGTTTAAGAGTGGTGCGCCCACCAGGACTCGAACCTGGGACCTATCGGGTATGAGCCGACTGCTCTAACCGACTGAGCTATAGGCGCACACCGCCTTAGGCTAGACGACCCTGGAAATGAACGCTACCCTTTCTGTATGAATCTCAAGAATATCGGCCTATCCCTATCCGTGGCTTTCTTCACTTCGACTGCATTTGCCCAGACCCTGGTCCCCGTTGGGGACGGAAACGCGATTGGAATCAAGAACACCCAGATTTCTCTGCGTTCGCAAACCTACCGGACCTACCATGAAATGAATCGATCGGATTTGGATTCAGCCTGGAGCGCCTGGTCGCGTCGCGAAAAAATCTGCCTGACCGAACCCAAGCCGCAAAAGGCCGAAAACTTCGATTGCGCAGGTGTCTTGAAAAACACCAAGATCATTCGCAAGGTTTTCAAAAACAAGTACAAGGTGAAGAAACCCTAAAGCGCCGCAGACCCGAATTCAGTTTTTGGACTGAGCAAGTAGCTTTTCCAAACGGCTGATCAACTGTTCAATTCGCTTTTCTTGGGTCTCAAGCTTGGTCAATTCACGTTCCATTTCACGCACGTCGGGGCTGATAAATGCCGCCACAATCAATCCCACGTAAGACCAAAGAAAAAGCGAACCAAAGAGCATCAGCAGAATCGAAATCACCTTACCGACGGACGTCGTCGCGTGGATGTCTCCGAAGCCTACGGTCGTCACCGTTGAAATCGCCCAATACAGTGCATCAAAGTACGATTGAAGCCCGGGATTCCCGTCTTCAAAATGAAAAAATAAACCCGCTAAACCCAAGATCCAGACATGGCCCCAAATCGTCAGAAAAACAAAAACAGGCTGACGAGCCAGATGGCCCAACCGAGACAGGTAGCGTCTAGGGTCTAACCGATCACGAATCAACGAAGGCCTTCAAAAGCTTCGCGCGCGAAGGATGGCGCAGCTTTCGAAGTGCTTTAGCTTCGATCTGACGAATCCGTTCACGAGTGACGAAGAAATCCTGACCCACTTCTTCCAAAGTGTGGTCCGACTTTTCCCCGATGCCAAAACGCATGCGAAGGACTTTTTCTTCGCGCGGAGTCAGCGTTGCCAGAACCTTACGGGTCTGTTCAGAAAGGTTGATGTTCATCACGGCTTCAGCCGGATTGATGATCTTCTTGTCTTCGATGAAATCGCCCAAGTATGAATCTTCTTCTTCACCAATTGGGGTTTCCAAAGAAATCGGTTCTTTTGCGATCTTCAGAACCTTGCGGACCTTATCGACCGGAAGTTCCATCTTTACAGCGATTTCTTCCGGGGTCGGTTCGCGACCTAGCTGCTGAATCAAAAGACGGCTGGTGCGGATCAATTTATTGATCGTTTCGATCATATGCACCGGAATACGAATCGTGCGCGCCTGGTCGGCAATCGCACGGGTAATCGCTTGGCGAATCCACCACGTGGCGTAGGTCGAAAATTTGTAACCACGGCGATATTCGAACTTATCGACGGCTTTCATCAAGCCGATGTTTCCTTCTTGGATCAGATCCAAGAACTGAAGTCCGCGGTTGGTGTACTTCTTCGCAATCGAAACCACCAAACGCAGGTTGGCTTCAACCAATTCCGACTTGGCTTGGTCGGCCTTGCGTTCGCCAATGGTCAGCGAATCATGAATGCGACGCAGTTCTTCGACCGGAAGACCCGATTCTTCTTCCAAACGATCGATCTTTTTCTGAAGATCATCGTCCTGGGTCATCAGCTGCTGCATCTTCATTTCCGTGACGTCATATTCACGGTGAATCTGATTGCGCTTTTCTGGCTGCGATTTGTATTCGTCGGCGACCTTGCGGAAGTCTTCGACGGTCTTCGTGCCCATGAAGTCCAAAACTTTTTTGCGTTCGACCAAAAGATCTTGTCCGCGACCCCAGTAAGCTTTGATCTTCGCCGAAAGGTGGTTAATGGTCTTTCGGTTGAATGCAATGTTTTGGAACGCACTTTCAACCTGGCGTTCGCGGCGCTTGATTTCTTGCTGGATTCGTTCTTTTTCTTTGACCGGAATTTTTTTGGATTCAGGACCAACCAACTTTTCGTCGGCTTTTTCCTGATAGCCCACCAAGGCCTTCACCTTGGAAATCGCAACCAAGACGCGTTCCAGGTAAACCTTTTCGTCGTCAGGCGAAATTTCTTCGTCAACGCCACGAATGACGTCTTTCACTTTGGTTTTGCCCGTTTCCATGCGTTCGCCCAGATCGACGATCGCGATGGTTCCCAATTTCGAAGCCAAAAGTGCGCGAAGGATTTCGATTTCGCCTTCTTCGATGCGCTTAGCGATTTCAACTTCGCCTTCGCGGGTCAGAAGCGAAACGCTTCCCATCTTTTTCAAATAAAGCTTAACAGGGTCAGCACCGCGCGCGTATTCGGCGCCTGCTGCTGCTTCTTCTTTTTCTTCGTCTTTATCAGGCGAAGCGACCAATGGATTTTCTTCGCTGCCTTCTTCTTCTTCGCCATCGCGTGGACGCTTGGTGCTGTCCAAGACTTCGATTTCGGATTCCGAAAGAAGATTCAGAATTTCGTCGATCGCTTGCGGGGTGATGATTTCAGGCGGAAGAAGTTCGTTCACTTCTTCGAAAGTCAAAAAGCCGCGCTGAAGACCCATGTCGATCAGCTTTTTGATTTCTTTGTTTTTAGCTAATGCCGATTCGGCGCCGGCCTGGGCCGTTGTCAAAGTTGTAGAAGCCGCGATGAACGCAGCAACCGGGGAGGGTCCCGATTCTTTTCCGGAAGTGACGACTGCGACGACTTCAGTTTCAGTCACTTCAATTTTTAATTTCGATTTCGATTCTAATTTTTTCTGTTCCGCTTTGGACAATGGCTTTGCCGAAGCAGCAGGCTTAGCCGCTTTTGCCGAGGCTGCTTTCGTCGCTGCAATCGGCTTCGCTTTCGCGGAAGACTTTACAACCGTGTTCACGGCACTTGCCAATGCGGCAGCCGCTTTCGACACGAGTCCCGTTGCTCCCTTCTGTTTTTGAACAGACAAAGGGGCCTTTTTCGCAGCCGCAGGGGCTGCTTTCGCAGGTTTTTTAGGCTTGGTCATAGAAGGCTGTAAACTCCTTCAACTTGCGTTGCAGGTCAAGGTATTCTTTCTTCAGACGGGCTTCTAACCCTTCGTCTTTCTTGGCTTCTGCCTCGGCCAAAGCCACCCGAAGTGCTTGCGAAATTCGTTCCAACGCGCGCCTTCCACACACTCCCATCGCACTTCTAATTTCTGACTCGGCGAAGGGCAAAGTGGGTGCGACCAAAGCTTCAGTAATAGTTGAGCGAACTTGTGCGTCCAGATCGTCGCCCAAGTAGCTTTCCGGAGCCTGCTGAATGCGCTGAAAAAAAGTAGGATCCTCGAGCCCTGAAGCCTGAGACGACAAAGAACGAATGAAATCCCTGGCTGGAAAGTAGTCAAATAGGTCAGAAAATGTCAGCTCGGGGGGCAGTTTTCGGCGCCATTCCACCCATAGGTCTGAAACCCCCAAACCCTTAACCAGGGCCGAAAGAACGACTTTTTCACGATCAGACAGGCGGCTGCTTGCGGCCGGACGCGACCTGCCCTGGGCACGGATCTGGACCCTAGGCTTTGGCGCCTGGGTCGCCGGGTTGGAAGGGTTGCGCCCTTGACCCTGCGTGGGCGCTTGTGGGCCTGCCACAGACGGTGCCCCTCGGCGGTTGCCCCGGGCGACCGTAGCTTCGGCTTCACTGATGGCCCTTTGCAAAAGATCGCGGCTAATCTGAAGCCCCTTTTCAACGGTGTCGAACCGGATTTCACGACCGATCGGATCTGAAAAACGGGCCAGCGCCGCCGCAATGGTTTTCAATGCGGCCGCCTTGGCTTCAGGGGTCCGCGCGTCAATTGCGGTTCGGATCGTATCTTGGATCAGAGTGTCCAAGATCGGCTGCGCCTTGGCCAAAACCTGTTTCATTCTTTCAACGCCACCGGGAACCGGCTTGCCGGTTTCCTGGTCAAACAGGACTTCGTCCGGATCCAGCCCTTCGGGAATGGATGCTCCGTAAAGAACGATCCCCTTGGACAGTGCCAGTTCCATCGCGCGAACGGACGCATCTTGACCCGCGCGATCGCCATCCAATAGCAAAGTGACTTTGCTTCCAAATCTTCGAAACAGGGCCAAGTGATCTTCGGTCATGGCGGTTCCGCAAATCGCGACCGCGTTCTGAATTCCCGCTGCATGAAGCGCCAAAACATCGAAGTATCCTTCGACCAGAATCACTTCGTCCGCTTCGCGAATGTGTTTTTGCGCCTGGAAAAGTCCGTAGGCAACCTTGCCCTTTTGGAAGACGAAAGAATCCGATGAATTCAGGTACTTAGGACCATCATCCTTGGAATCACTTCCCGCGGATGGCAAGATCCTGCCCCCAAAACCTACGACTTTTCCCCGAAGGTCAAGGATCGGAAAAATCGCCCGATTTCGAAAAAGGTCAAAAGTGGAAGCCTGGGATCGGACAGCCGTATTCTTCGACGGCTTGATCAACCCCAGTTCAATCGCCAGTTCCAAGGGCGCTTTCTTTTCGGCCAAGAAAACTGAAAGCGCGTCCCACTGATTGGGGGCAGCGCCCAAATAAAACGACCGGATCAGATCTGAACCCACACCCCGCTTTTGGAAGTACTGAAGGATCGGGGGTTGGTTTGAAAGTGCCGTGTGAAAAAACTGGGCTGCAAATCGATTCAATTTCCAAGCGGTCTGAAGTTTTTCCCGAGCAGCTGCCGATCGCTTCGCGATTTCCGGGTCGTCGGAATCGGCACCCCGCCAGTTCTTCGGCAGGGGAATCCTTGCACGCGAAGCCAATTCTTCGATCGTTTCCGGAAATGACAGGCCATGTAGTTCCATGACAAAACGAATCAGGTCGCCGCCTTTTTTACAGCCATAGCAATGATAAAGCTGCTTTTGTTCGCTGACGCTAAACGAAGGCGACCGTTCTGAATGGAAAGGACAAAGTCCGGTGTAATTGGCGCCGGACCTTTTCAAAACGACGTGTTCGCCCACCACTTCGACCAGGTTGACGGCGTCTTTCAGTTTTTGAAGGTAGTCCGGGGGTAACCGGTCATTCTTAGGCATGGAAAAGCTCGGTGATGATCGGCCTTAACCCAGCTTTTCTTTAACGATCTGGCTGACCAGCTTGCCGTCGGCTTTTCCCGCGGTTTTCGGCATCAAAAGTTTCATCACAGCGCCCATGTCTTTCGGACCGGCGGCCTTGGCTTCGGAAATAGCCCACGCAACGACGTCCCGAATTTCGGCTTCCGACATTTGCTTGGGAAGGAAGGACTGAAGGAACTTCAGTTCGTTTTCTTCTTTCGCGACCAGATCTTCGCGGCCGCCTTGCTTGAACTGTTCGATCGAATCTTGGCGCTGCTTAACTGAAGACAGGATGATCTTGATGACGCCCGCGTCGTCTAGGTCGACTTTGTCATCGATTTCCTTTTTGCGAATCGCGGCGTGCAGATTTCTCACGTTTGCCAGCGTGTCTTTGTCGCCAGCCTTCATCGATTCTTTCATTTTTACGGACAAAGTTTCTTTGATCGTCGCCATAAAGGATCTCCAATGGTGCCTGCTACTTTTGGCGTAGCAGCGTCATTAAAAAGCCCGGCCCCAGGATTTCCTGAAGGACCGGGCTACAAATTTTAAGTTCGATTAGCCGCGGCGGAAGCCGCCTTTTTTCGAACCGCGCTTGCGTGCGGCGGCGTCCTTCTTCTTCCGTTTCACGGAAGGTTTTTCGTAAGCTTCGCGTTTGCGAACTTCAGCGAGGATGCCGGCTTTTTCACAAGCTTTCTTGAACTTCTTGAGGGCTGCCTCGAACGAGTCGCCTTCACGTAGATTGATACCTGGCATAATTAATTCACCTCGCTTTCGCTTCGGGCCTGATGGCCCTTCAATCTCGGACCGCCTTCGGCTGTCCTGGTCATGGAGCCCCTGCTATTGGCGGGACTTCAATTTGAGTTGTCAAACGGCTATAGCCGATTGTCGGGCCAAAGGGCAAGGACCATTCCCCCGCCGCCGGCGCCGGTCATCTTCACGGCCAGGGCCCCCTTTTGCTTCAAGCTTTCCATCATTTCGTATGCTTGGCTGGGAACCAAGCCCCAGTCCTGGAAACACCCTTGGGCGTCGTTCATCGCCTGAGCTAGATCGTTCAAATTTCCTGCGGCTAGAGCGGCCTGCGCCTTTTGGCTGGCCTGATCCATACGCAGATCGATTTCCTGGGCGCGCGCCGGGTCTTGCGTGCGAAGCCCCTGAACTTGGGCAATTGCTTCGCGTGTCGGAAGCCGCACCCGGGAATCGTGAACGCTGAATCGTGCGCCAAGGGAAGCTAACTTCGACGCCTTTCCATTCTGAAAGACAATCGGAACTTCGCCCGCAACCGTTGCGACATCTAGGCCACTGCTTTTTCCATGAAACTGGTCTTCAATCGACCTAGCCAAGTTCCATTCCGAAAAATCTTCCGTTAACCGGGCCGCACCCACGGCCACCAGGAAGCGAGCCAGAGCTACCGATAGTGCGGCGCTAGAACCCAAGCCCGACCCGACTGGAATCGTGCTTTCGACGCGAAGTTTTCCCGAAGGAAGCTTTTCTTTCCATTGTGCCAAAACCGATTCATCCAGGTCTGGGCTTTGAAAACCGTTTTCGTTCTTAGGTTGAAACGTCATTCGAAGAAAATAGTCCGGGCACGGAATCGAAACAGCCCGACCGCCTCGAAGGACCGCATGTTCACCGGTCAAAATGATCTTTCCGGGAACCTTGGAATGGAAACTGAACGCCGCACCTTGAATTCCCCGGCCTGCGACATCCGAAAGAATGCGTACTTCGGGAAATCGTCGTTCCAACTGATGACGGACGGCTTCGGCGTAATCCGCTACGACCAAGACGTGGACGTTTGGGCCTGCATCCAAGGTACAAAACGCAAATTCAGCTTCGGGTAGCGTTGAAACAAATTCTTGAATCAAGCGACTGGTGGCGTTTGCATAAGAAAAACCCGGAACTGAAGTTTCAAAAAGCAGGTGCATTTCGTCTGAATCGGCCCGGGCTATTTTGGCTAATTCAGAAAAGCCTTCGACACCACCCTTTGAAATCGCCGCCTTTGCTTTCTCAAAACGCTGGGTCGCGTTCTTCACGCGTGCAGACCACAACGGTGACGACTTCACGCGCGAATGGGCTTGGCTGGACGAAATTTTCTTTTGCGTTTCTTCAACCACACAAACTAGATCAACCAATTTCGGCATTCGCGATTCAAGCAAAGTCACGCCGCTTTCGGTCCAACCCACGAATGGCCCGAAGAAACTTCGGCACGAACTTCCCGACCCTTGGCGCGAAAGATCGGTCAAAAAATTCCAAGTCGCGCGATCTGAAGCTTCAGTGGCCAAAATCTTTTCAAGCGCCGCACCCGGGTCCTTTGCGCAGGCCACGACCGCACCCAAAGTAGCGGCTGCAAAGCTGGAAGCGCTGGATGCGATTCCGGCACCTGCAGGAAACGAATTGGACGTGGTGATCTTCCAGCCGCGTGATGGGTCGCTGACTGGAATTCCAAGTCGATTCAGATATGCGGGCGCCTGCGCCTGAACGAATCGGACGTGGCCCAACATTCTTTCGACCGATTTTTCATCCAACCCTAAAAGTTTTGGATCTTCCGCAACCAGTTCCAGGCCCGACGGAATTTCTTCCCAAGTTTGAAAAGTCGAAAGCGAAGAAAGGGTCATCGAAAGGCTTGGATTTTCGGCCACGTTCTTTTGACCTGGGACTTCCTTTTTCCCCATGTATTTCACGCAAGCGATATTCGACGGCGCCTGGATCCAAAACTTAAGCATGAATCCCCATTTCTGACGGGATTCCATCTGAAACCAGTTCCAATCCGCGTGCCCGAGCCGCCTGAATGACTGCCGCACGAACTTCGGGATCCGCGGTGTTCATCAAGACCAAAAGTGCATCCGACTGATTCGCGCCGCAGCCCTTGACGGCTAACACGCCTGAAAGCCTTGAAAGCGCATCGCGGTCTTGGGTGGTGCGCGGGTCTTCTAGATCCAGCGACTGAAGCGTCTTGGCCGTTCGGGTCATCGCACGTGCAACGCGTTCTTCCGATCCTTCTTGAACGCCTAAAATTCCTTCGCGGCTGGCATCGACCAGGGCTGACAGGACTGATGCCGGGATTTCTTTCGCGTTTTTCAAGTGGGAATGGGTCGCGGTTTTTCGGTCGGGGTCGCGCGCGGTGGCTGAAAAAACCAAGAATCGGTTCCAGTCAAAAAGCGCGTAAACTTCGGTTGCTGCCACGGCTTCAGGATCAAACCAAGTCAGCCCGCCACGCCATTGTGCGACGATATCTGCCCCGCTGGGTGAACGAAACGCTTGGGGTCCGGCAGTCAGTTCGCGGTAAAGGGAATATGCTTTCTTCCAGTTTAAAAGTTCATCCTGACCTTCAAAAATCCAGCGGTACAAAAGCAAAAATTCAGCCGACGACCTTCCGAAGCCCCCCTCGGTTTCGTCTTGCAGATCAAAATGAAACCCCGAAAGTCGTTCATGACCGACGCCGCCGACAAACTGGATCAAGCGGCCCGCGGGACTAGCGGGGTGAAAAAGATCTAGCCCCGTGCTTCCGTCGCGCGAAACGGTCAACTGGAAACGCGGGCCCACAGATCGGAAGAGCACACGTCTGAACTCCAGTCACGTGTTC
>JAEUWC010000022.1 GCA_016786465.1 Bdellovibrionales bacterium
GTTTGCCGCTGATGGCGCTAGAAATCTACTTGATGGCGACTGTCCCGTCGCGCCATCGCCTGGGTGACGTGCTGGGCGACACCGAAGTGATTGAGATCAAAGCTTAAGTCAGGTTAGAACGGTCGCATATGAACCGTTCAGACGCGCTTGCGGATCCCGTTCAGACTTTGTTTCTGATCGATGTCAGTTCTTTCATTTTCCGCGCCTACTACGCCATTCGTTCACTGACCAACGCCAAGAACGAACCGACCAACGCGATTTACGGGGTCGCCACGATGCTTGCGCGATTGGTGGAAGAAGCGAAGCCCGAACACATCGCAGTCGTTTACGATTCCAAGGGGCCTTCATTTCGAAAAGAAATGTACGCCGACTACAAAGCCAACCGTTCGGCACCGCCTGATGATTTGGTTCCGCAATTTGAAAGAATCGATGAACTGATTCGTCTGATGGGATTTGCGTCTTATCGACAAACGGGCGTTGAAGCCGATGACCTGATTGCGACGTTGACGAAGCGTTGGGTCGATGAAGATCCCAAGCACCGTGTGGTCGTGGTCACAGGTGATAAAGACTTGATGCAGTTAGTGACCGATCGGGTTTCCGTTTGGGACACGATGGCTCAGAAGTTCTACGACCCAAAAGACGTCGAAGAAAAATTTGGCGTCAGACCCGATCAGGTTCGGGATCTTTTGGCGCTGGTGGGGGATTCTTCTGACAATATTCCCGGTGTCGAAGGGATTGGCCCTAAAGGAGCGGTCGATCTTTTGAAAGAATACGGAACGCTGGATGGAATTTTACAAGCGGCGAAGGCCGAAAAAGTTCCAGGTAAGAAAGGTCAGAACCTTCGCGACGGCGAAAAAGACGCAAGACTTTCGGCGGATCTGGCTAGCCTAAAGACCGATTGTGAAATTCAGCTGACCAAGCAAGCACTGGTGTATCGATTCGAACCATCGCCTGATCTGATGGCGTTTCTAAAGGAAATGGATTTTGGGACGTTGGTGAAGAAATGGTCGGCTCAGCCCGGAGCTTCGGGCAGCGGCCCGATCACGCCCGTCACATCAAAGTCTTCGGATTCGTTTGGTTCGGCGACGCAGTCGACGCTTGTCGGTTCGGCGAAAGCTTCGGACAAGGAAAATGAATCAGCCGAAGCTTTTGCGGCACACGCCCCGCCCGTGATTACCGGCGCAGTGTCCCCGGGTCAGTTTCACGCAGTTCAGGACGAAGCTGGCTTCAATCGGCTTTTGGAAAAACTGGATCGTTCGCCCGAATTTGGATTCGATCTTGAAACGACATCGCTGAACCCCCGCGAAGCGGGACTGGTTGGTGTTGCGATTTCGGTCGATTCAGAAACGGGTCATTATATCCCGGTTGGGCACCGGGGATTGATGGTCGGAAATCAGCTTCCGGAAAGTCTGGTTTTAGAAAAACTAAAGCCGATCTTGGAAAACCCAAGACACAAGAAAATTGGCCAGAATCTAAAGTACGATTTCAGTGTTCTGCTTTCCAAGGGCTTGAAGCCCGACGGAATCGGCGCCGACACCATGGTCGCAAGCTATGTCCTGGATCCCGAAGGGCGTCACAACCTGGAAAGGCTTTCGGCGTCTTATTTGGGCTATCAAGTTCTGACTTATGAAGAAGTCTGCGGAAAAGGAAAAGACCAGATCAGTTTTGCAGACATCCCCATTGATCGCGCGACTCGGTATTCGGCCGAAGACGCCTGGATCGCGAAACGACTTTGGAATCACCTCAAGCCCCTGATTCAAAAAGAAGGGTTGATGGAAGTTTTTGCAAAAGTGGACCTTCCTTTGGTCGGTGTTTTGACCCGAATGGAAATGCAGGGGGTCTGTCTGGACGACGGTTACCTTCGGACTTTGTCGACGGAATTCGGTGGGGAACTGAAACAGATCGAAGAAAAGATTTCAAAGTACACTAACGGCCCGGTGAACTTGAATTCGCCCCGTCAGCTGGGAACTTTGCTTTTTGACCAACTGGGTTTGCCTCCGCAAGGAAAGACAAAAACGGGCTATTCGACCGACGCGTCGGTTCTGGAATCCTTGGCCCCTTTGCACGAAGTCCCAAGGCTTCTGCTGGAATACAGGGAAATTTCAAAGCTGAAGGGAACCTATGTGGATCCGCTTCCGATGATGAAGGATTCACGAACCGGAAAAATCCATTCGTCTTTCCAGCAGACGGTTGCGGCAACGGGGCGTCTTGCGTCTTCGGATCCGAATCTTCAAAACATCCCGATTCGGACCTTGCGTGGAAGAAAAATTCGAAAGGCATTTTTGCCAAGCCCGGGAAATGTCTTGGTTTCGGCAGACTATAGCCAGATTGAACTTCGGCTGCTTGCTCATATGTCGGGTGATCGCGATTTGGTGGATTCCTTTAACCGAAACGAAGATGTGCACCGCCGCACCGCCAGCGAAATTTACGGGATCGCCCCTGACCAAGTGGATGATCAAAAGCGGGGGATCGCAAAAGCGATTAACTTTGGCTTGATGTACGGAAAAACCCCATTTGGCTTAGCGGCTGAACTGGGAATTCCGCAAAAGGAAGCCAAGGAAATGATCGGAAAATATTTTGCCCGTTACAGCGGCGTGAAACGTTTTTTGGATCGCTTGATTCAAGACGCAAAAGAAACCGGCGTTTCGCACACGCTTTTGGGACGCAGGCGGCTACTTCGCGACATCAACGCGAAAAACCCCATGCTTCGGAACATGGCGGAACGCATGGCCATGAATACGCCAATCCAAGGGACCGCAGCCGATCTGATCAAAATGGCGATGATCAGTTTGGATGAAAAGCTTTCTGAAAAAGGATTTCGGTCGAAGATGATTATCCAGGTTCATGACGAAATCGTCCTGGATTGCCCCAAAGATGAAGAAGAAGCGGCGAAAAAACTGGTCATCGAAACCATGGAAGGCGCTATGAACCTTTCGGTTCCTTTAAGTGTGAACGCCGCAAGCGGTCAGAACTGGATGGATCTTTAAAGGCTAAATCGCTCCTAATGTCCTAAGCCCCATTCGTCTTAATGAATCGGCGCGGAATTTTAGCCAAGGGATCTGCGCGACGGATTCAGCTTGTTTTGAAAGGTCGCTGGGAAGTTCTAGGCTTCGAATCCACTGGCTTGCCGCATCGGTAGCATCTTCGATCAGCTTCATGGATCGATCGTGCAAGGGGTTTCCGCCCAGTTGACTGCTTCGAATGATCCGGGCCTGAAGGTCAATCGGCCCTTCAATGAAAGCGCGATAGTAAGGATAGGACCAAAGGTGAAATTCAAAGACAGCGGGAAGATTGATGTCGCGAACCGCATTTTCAATTTCCGCGTAAGCTGACGGGCCTGGGTCAACTTTTTCTTCAAAGAAGTCTTTCCATTTCAGAACCAGGTTCGGATCGCTTTCGGGCTGGCGGTCTCCGGCCTTTTCCAAAAGCTCGATCAAGGCTTCTTCGCCAAAAAGGGCGGCAAGCCTTTGCAGGGTCTGAGCATGGGCAACCATGACGTGGATTAAAAAATCAACCAGACGCATATCCTGATTCTGATCCAGTTCAGTTTTTTCGAGAAGTGAAAAGAAGACGCCAATAGGTCGCTTCGGTCTTTGGCGATGCACCAGGCAAAGAATCGACCCGAAAGTCAGGGGTTCGAAACTTTGGCTTGAGCAAAATGTACCAGCGACCTTTCCAGATGGCTTCGTCGCCTTCGCTCTGGGGCGTAGTATCCTGTTCGCGCCCTTCAGCAAAAAGGATCAATCCGTTGGGCTTTAGGGCGCTGCCCAGTCCCGATTGAAAATCTGCCAGTTGCCTGACGTCCACGCAGACATCCAAAGACCAGAAGTTCCAGCCCTGTTGTGCTCCTTCAGCGGCCAAAGTCATTTCCCAGGACCGATCAAAGCGTTCCAGCTTTTCTTTGGGGATGAAGTTATAAAGACCCTCGGGAATCAGTCGCGTTCTTTTTTTGGGTGTTTCTTTTGCGTCCAAAAGTTCTTTTAACGAACTTCCAAACTTGGATGTATTTCGGAAAAGGTCGATTCGCGCTTCAAGTGCGGCGATTTGTGCGGCTTCTTCTCTTTTTCCTCGGGCTAGAGATTCCGATTTTTTTGCGTGAAGGCTGTCCAACAAATCGCGAAGAACGCCTAAACGAAGAAGCGTCTTCTCTTCAAGCTCTTCGAAGTCTTTCCAAAGAAGCTCCGCTTGCTCTAAAAGTTGTTCGACTGAAAATGATTCCATCCCATGACCTAATCGGTTTTCTTGATGATGGATCCGGGACGTCCTGAATTCAAGGTTCTTGGCGTTGCAGTCGTAAATGGTCGTGCCACAGGGCGCGCGCGCGAAGGTGCCTGTGCTTTTCTGGACAATTGCAAAAGTGCGTCGACGACTTCGGGGTTATTCAAGGCTTTTTGGTAGGTCGGCTGGCGTGAAGTCGCGCGCGGGGCAAAATGGGTCTGCGCCGGCGCAGTCACTTTCGGCTGCGTTCGCACCTGGGCATCGCGCCTTTTCTTTTCTTCGATCAGCGCTTTCGCAAGCTCAGCGCGTTTTTGATCTTCGCGTGCCGCCGTAAGTTTTTCAGCGGTCAACGGTTCCAGGTGTCCCAAAACGGTCAGTTTTTCTGTCGCCGACATGTTCTGCCCGGGGACAAACGGTTCGAATTGCTGCGATGGAGTAATGATCTCCTGAGCCATGTTTCGAAGTACGGAAGCTTCTAGGCGGTGATCCAAAGTTTCCCCCCTGTGGTGGAAAGTTTCTTTTCCAAGGTCTTCGGTTCTTGCATCAGAAAATCAGAAGCGGAAATTGCAGCTTTCTTCCAGACTCCGCCCTTTGCCATTCCCGTCATGGTTTTCTGAATGGCTTGAAGACCGCTTTCTGGAAATTCAAATTTCAAAAGCGCGCGCTTTGCGGGGTCGCGTTCAATTGGAAGCACGCCACCGCCAATCAAAACCACCGGATAAACTTGATCCTTGCGAAGGGTTCGGGTCATAGGAATCAAACAGGCTTCACCGGCTTTTCCCGTCACGATGCCGGAACGGATTGCCCGGGTCACCGCGTGATCAAACATTTGATCGAGCCACCCCGAAATCCCCTGCGGCGGACGTTCATTTTCAAAAAGCGCAACGAAAAGACCTTGGACTTCTCCTGAAAGCAGCGCTTGAAGTGCAACCGGTGGAAGAAGTGGGTGGGCCTGATACGCAGGGTTCCATCGATCATGAATGACGCGGACCTGGTCTAGCGGAAAGGGTGATCGAGATTGATGTGAAGATTGAAACTGTTCCAACAACTGGCCCCCTTTTTCTAGGGTAGCCTAGTTTTTTAAGTCAGCCTATTTTTTATCAACAGGCAGCGCATCCAGAAGGCCGTTCACAAACTGCGGGGCTTCCTTTTCGCCAAACTTCTTGGCCAGTTCGACGGCTTCGTCAATGGTCACCGCTTTAGGGATGTCAGGAAAGTGACGCATTTCTAGGGCGGCTAACCGTAGAATGCAGCGGTCAATCGCTGCCATTCTTGAAACTTTCCAATTTGAAGAATGTTCGTCCAGCCAAGCGTCCAGTGCGGCTTGTTCGCGAAGGCTTCCCGCAACCAGTTCTGCGGCAAATTCTCGCGCTTCAGTTGAAACTTGAAAGTGATCAAAATGACCGCGGATCACCCGGGCTAGTTCTGCGGCATCCGCGGGTCTTGGCACGGTCGCATTTTCAAACGAATACAAAATCTGAAGCGCGATTTCGCGGGCGCGATGGCGTTGTGAAGTCTTAGGCGAGCTCATGCGTTGGGCGTCTTTCCGTTTGGGCCATTTGGGCCACTTGGGCCATTCGGACTTTCTTCAGCGAAAGAAAAAAGCGGAGTCTCTGGGGCTTCTTCGCCAATGGGTTGAACTTGAAGTTCTGCGACAAATTCTTCCACATCATGAAACTCGCGGTACACCGAAGAAAAGCGGATGTAGGCGACCTTGTCCATGCGGTGAAGTTCGGCCATGACCATTTGACCAATGGTTTTGGATGGAACTTCTTTTAGTCCGTAGCTTTGAATTCTTTTTTCGATCTTTGCCACGCATTCTTCCATGCGTTGTGCCGTGACCGGGCGCTTTTGGCAGGACTTGCGCACACCATCCATGACTTTTTCGCGGTCGTAATTTTCGCGGCGGCCATCTTTTTTGATCACCATGGGCATCACTTCTTCGACCCGTTCGTAGGTCGTGAAGCGGCCTTCACACTTGGGGCATTCGCGACGACGGCGAGTGATATCGCCGGTCTGATTCATTCGTGAATCGATGACCTTCGTATCTAGGGTAGAGCAATAGGGGCAGCGCATGGCCCATCGGTATAGCCTAGGATGGAACAGGGCACAAACTAAAGAATTGACACAGTGCGTCTTTTTCGTTACGTTCGGTCTCCATGTCAGAACCAAAACAGGGCCTAACTGGGTTTAAAAGATCATTAATTTCAGCTACTTGTGTTCTGATGCTCTTGGCGGCAGGCAGCGCGTTCGCTCAAGGGGTCTCGGAAGCCGAAGCGCCTGAAGCGGCTGAAGAAGAAGAATCTCCAAAAAAGCTCAAACCGGTTCTTTACTATTTGATCGACGGGACTCGGAACTTCAGCGGCGGTATTGCTCAAGGCAATACCTTCATGGGCGCTTTAGTGACAGGGGCTGACTTTGACCTGGGTCAGATTTTTTCAAAAAGCCAAGGCCTTCAGAACGTTCATTTTTACATCGATACTTTCGGGGCCTTTGGGCGCCCTTCATCAGGAAAGACCGGCGACGTGCAACTGGCACTGAACACTTGGTCGCCTGAAACTTTTCGCCTGTATCAAATGTGGGTCGACAAAGAATGGCAGCTGAAAAACGGAACCAAGTTCAGCCTTCGGGTGGGTTCGCAGGACATCAACTGGGAATTTCAGCTGACCGATTCGTCCTACTTTTTGACCAACAGTTCGTTTGGTCTTAGCCCAGAATTCATGCTGGCCGGACCGGTGGGCCCTTCGACTTTTCCTTACACTTCATTGGGGGCTCGCGCGGCCTGGACCTTTAGCGAAAGTTTCAAGGTCATGGCAGGAGCGTTTGACGGCGTTCCGGCAGATCCAAACAACATCGATCGCTTCAATTGGGACATCGGTGGAGATGATGGCGTGATGGGAATTGCCGAAGCTTCGTTGTCTGGGAAAATTCGCGGGATGTCAGGCAAGGCTTCTGTCGGCGCCTGGGGTTACTCGGGTGTGGGCGGTGCCGGGGCTTATGTTTTGTTAGAGCAACGCATTTATGAACCTCGTCGCGGTGGGGTTCGTGGATTGACCGCATTTGCCCGACTGGGTTCGATTTTGAAAGAAGACAACACCTTGGTGGATCGTTCGATTGCAGCTGGATTGACCTATACAGGTATCTTGGCGGGCCGTCCGGAAGACAAGTTGGCTTTCGGCGTAGCAGCTGCTCGCGCAGGTGCTGCAACGATTTTAAAGGCTGAAGAAGAATTGAAAACGATCACGTCTTTTGAAACTGCGTGGGAACTGGCGTATCGCGCTCAGATTCGCCCGAATGTTTTTGTGATGCCGGACTTCCAGTACATTCGTTCACCGTCGTTTCAGACGGATGTGGCAGATGCGGTTACGGGCGGCGTACGCTTAGAAGTGAATCTGTAATTAAGGATTGGGGTAACGAAACCCTGATTGTCGAAGAAGGTTGCGCAGATTTCCGATCCGCTCGGCGGTTTCGGAAAAGGTGACGCGCACAAACCTTCTTTTGCTTCGAAAATTGGAATCCAAGAAGTAGCCCGGGGAAACATAGATCCCGGCCCTTTGCCAAAGTTCCGTGGTCAGTTCGTTAGGTGACATGGATTCAGGAACTTCCAAGACGATGTTCATGCCGCCTTCAGGCACGGTCATTTTGGATTTTGGCCAACCGACTTCCAAAAAGGCCTGGACGATCTGATCTCGTCGGGACTGAAATTCTTTTTTCAGCTTTTCTTGTTCAGTCGGGTTGAGCATTTTCAAACGTTCAGTCATCGCGCCCAAACGACGCTTTGAAATTTCTAGGGTTTCACCCTGGCCATAATCTTGAAGTCTTGAAATCAGGATCGGATCGCCGACGACTGCCGAAATCCTTTCTTCCGGAAGGCCCAAGTCTTTGCTGGCACCAAGAACCTCGATCAGATTTTTAAGCGACTTTGCCCCATGTAAAATAGAGCGAACCTTTTTTCCATCATAAGCCAGAACGGGATACGAAAGGTCATTTACCACCCAAGTTCCCCTTGCTGCAAAACTTTGCAGTTCATTCGCTAACGTTTGAGTCAAAAGCTTTCCTGTTGGGTTGTGGGGAAAGTTAGTTAGGATCATCTTCAGATCCGTTTCTTGGGAAAAAACTGCGGTTGGCCCTTGGTTTGCCAGTTCCAGCGGATCATACAGAGCAATCTGAAGCCCCTGAGCTCGGGCTAGCGTGTGATACACGTAATAAGAAGGGCTAGGGATGGCGACTTTGGATCCCGGGCGAAGTCCCGCAAAAACCTGCCCTAATGCACTGCTAGCACCTTGGGCAAAATGAACTGAAAAGCTTTTGGGTTGGTTTGCTTTCTTGATCCCGTACTGATTCTTATACCAACTTCGAACTTCAGCGGTGGCCTGTTCCAAGGTCGCGCCCGCATGCCCAAGATTCGCAGGCGTCTGAACTGCGGGTTGTCCTGAACCTAGATCCAAGGTTTTTTTAAGGTCTCGGTCGCGAAATCCGGGCGCAATTTTGAACGGGTCATCCAAAACCGGTTGCGAAGGGTGAGGAGCCCAGAACTGCCGGCTCAATACTTGGTTTGGGAAAGTTTCGAAAAATTTAACGTAGGATTTCGAAAGTTCCAGTCCGAAGAATTGACTGCCTTCTTGCTTGGCTTCTAGAAGTCTTGCGATTTTTGTCGGAGCGCCGAAAACCAGGTACGCGCTTTCGGCGGGTGCATTTTCAGGCGAAAATTCCGAAGGATCAAAATGGGTGACTTCCAGGATTCGTTCGTCGCGAAGTTCAGAAAAGATGCTTTGGGTCGAAATTCCAGAACGAAAGACCACGACCGTTGCTTCTGGGTTTTGATCCAAGAAGGATTCGGCCTGGGCTACATCGATTGGGTGATTCAGGATCAGAAGCGGGCGTTGGCTAAAGGCGGATTGTAAGTTTTCATTCAGATTGCTTTTTGAAAGGTACGCAAGCGTCGTATCGGTTTCGGCATGAACCTGAATTCCAAAGCGCTTCACGTAATAGGCACGGTAAGCAGGATCCAGCGGACCTGGACGCGCCGAAGAATAGACCTGCGTGACCGCAAGTTCGCCATCGCAAATCCCCGCCAATCCATTGACGGGCAAAAGGGCAATGGCAAATAAGATCAGGGTGGAACGAAACAAGACCATCTCGCTAGGCTTATCGGCGATCTAGCTTGAATCATTGAAAAAACGGGACGGGTGGGTCGCGCTATTTCTTAGCTGTAAAGTGGGAACTTTTTGCAAAGTTCCAGAACTTGTCCGCGGACTTTTGAAAGCGTGTCAGGGGCGCCCTTGGATGAAATGACTTGGTGAATCCAACCCGCGATTTCCTTCATTTCTGATTTTCCAAATCCGCGCGAAGTCAAAGCAGGGGTTCCGATTCGGATTCCGCTGGTGACAAAGGGGCTACGTGATTCATTTGGAACCGTGTTCTTGTTCACCGTGATTCCCGCGTGATCCAGCCAGTTTTCAGCGTCCTTACCTGTAACTGTTTTGTCACCAAAACCGGTCAAATCCAAAAGCATCAGGTGGTTGTCCGTTCCGCCAGAAACCAAGTCAAACCCCTTGGACATCAGGCCTTCAGCAAGCGCTTTGGCGTTTTCAATCACCTGCTTTTGATAGGTTTTGAATTCCGGTTTCAGCGCTTCGCCAAAAGCCACGGCTTTTGCGGCAATCACGTGCATCAGCGGTCCGCCCTGAATTCCTGGGAAGATCTGTGAATTGACGGCCTTCAGCTTTTCGTTTGAACAAAGAATCAAGCCACCCCTAGGCCCACGCAAAGTTTTGTGCGTAGTCGAAGTCGTGTAAGTCGCGTGCGCAATCGGGGACGGGTGAAGCCCAGCCGCAACCAGTCCCGCGATGTGCGCCATATCGACGACCAAATGCGCGCCGACTTCTTTTGCGATCGATCCCATCGTTTCAAAATCAATAATTCGCGGATAAGCGCTAGCGCCAGCGACCAAAATCTTGGGGCGTTCCTTCTTTGCCAAATCCCGCATCTGATCATAGTCCAAGCGGGCAGTTGAAGGATTTAGGCCATACGAAACGATTTTAAAAAGCTTGCCTGAAAAATTCACAGGGCTTCCATGGGTCAAATGACCCCCGTGTGAAAGGCTCATTCCCATGATGGTGTCGCCGGGTGCCGCTAAGGCTAAATACGCCGCCATATTGGCCTGCGATCCCGAATGGGGCTGAACGTTTGCGGCTTCAGATCCAAAAAGCTTGCAGATTCGGTCAATCGCCATTTGTTCGACCTGGTCGACGAATTCACAGCCGCCGTAATAGCGCTTGCCTGGGTAGCCTTCCGCGTACTTGTTGGTCAGAACCGAGCCTTGCGCTTCCATGACGGCTTTTGAAACGTAGTTTTCAGAAGCGATCATTTCTAGCCCGTCGGTTTCACGCCGAAATTCGAGCCCGATGGCTTCCGTGATTTCCGGGTCGGCTTGCTTAAGCGAATGATTGAAAAAGGATGCGGTCGCCATGTTCAGTTTTTTCCTTCTAGTTTAGAAATCTTTTCAACACGCGCGCGATGACGTTCGTCGGTTGATGCCGGGGTTTTCAAAAAAGTTTCGATGATTTCGGCAGCGTATTCAGGCGCCAAGAATCGAGATCCGATGCAGATGATGTTGGCGTCGTTGTGTTCGCGCGCCAATCTTGCGGATACGGGATTTTCAACCAAAGCCGCCCGGACGCCCGCGATCTTGTTGGCGGCAATCGACATTCCGATTCCGCTTCCGCAGATCAAAACACCGATCTTGTGCTTCTTTTTTGAAATCTGATCGGCCACCCGTTCTGCATAATCAGGGTAGTCGACCCTAGAACTGTTGGCGGGACCCAGGTCCATCCATTCGATCTTTGGAAGCAGCTTTTGAATTTCGCTTTTTAGGGCAAAACCTGCGTGGTCAGATGCAATCAAAACCGTGTTCAGCATGCACGCGATCTTGCCAAAGCCGCACGCCTTCTAAAAGTTCAAATTCGTGAAAAGATCAGGCTGGCGTTTGTTCCGCCAAATCCAAAACTGTTGCTCAGGGCGGCACGAATCGGAGCGTCCACTGCTCGGTGCGGCGTGAAGTTCAACCCGGTGGCTTCGCAATCCGGATCCAATCGATCCAGGTTGATCGTCGGGGGAATTTTCTGGTCCCGAACGGCAAGAATCGAAAACAAAGCTTCAGCGGCTCCGGATGCTCCTAAAAGGTGCCCGGTCATGGATTTGGTGGATGAAACGTGGATGCCCTGGGTCCGGCCTTCTAGAACTTTGGCAATCGCCTTGGCTTCTTCGCCATCGCCCGCCGGCGTCGAAGTTCCGTGCGCGTTCACGTAACCGATGTCAGCAGCACCAATTCCCCTCGCAGCAGCGCGTTTTAGCGCCATCTTCATCGCGCGGTAGCCGCCTTCGCCTTCGGGCGCTGGCGACGTCATGTGATAAGCGTCGCTGGTGTAACCGTAGCCGACCAGTTCGGCATAGATTTTTGCCCCACGCGCCTTTGCGTGTTCGTAATTTTCTAAAACCAAGCAAGCCGCGCCTTCACCCATGACAAAACCATCGCGGTCTTGGTCAAACGGACGGGACGCTTTTTCGGGAGCATCGTTGCGTGTCGAAAGCGCACGCATCGCCGCAAACCCGCCGATCCCTAACTGCGAAATCACGGCTTCCGCCCCGCCGGCAAGCATGACGTCGGCGTCGCCCCGAAGGATCTGATGATACGATTCACCGATCGAATGCGCCGAAGAAGCGCAGGCGGTTAGGTTGCAAAGATTTGGGCCCTTGGCGTCCAAGATGATGCTCAATTGACCTGTCGCCATATTGGCAATGACTTGCGGGATAAAGAACGGGCTGATTCTTCGATATCCCTTGGTTCGAAAATCTTCGTGAACGGATTCAATTTCAGGCAACCCGCCCATTCCCACGCCGATATTGATTCCGATTCGGGTGGGGTCGAATGAAGACCCCGGTTTTGAACGGTGTTCGTCTAAGCCTGAATCCAAATAGGCTTGAAGACCGGCTGCGATTCCAAACCAGCAAAACCTGCCAAAGCGTCGCTGATCTTTTTGGGAAACCGGCTGAAAACGCCCGATCAGTTTTGTGGGGTCAAATCCGCGAACTTCGCCTGCGAACTTCACCGGGCAATCGTCGGTGTTAAAAAGGGAAATCGGACCGATGCCCGATTTCCCTTCAAGAACTGCTTTCCAAGTGGAACTGACGTCCAGTCCCACCGGAGTAATCGCGCCAAGACCTGTGACGACTACTCGTGTTTCCAAAATTAGTGAGTCGATTTAGAAGCGATGTACTTGATGACGTCGCCGACGGTCTTCATTTTTTCGGCATCTTCATCAGGAATATCCAAATCAAATTCTTCTTCCATCGTCATGACCAATTCAACGATGTCCAGGCTGTCCGCGCCCAAGTCATCGATGAAAGAAGCGGTCAGAACCACTTTGTCGGATTCGACGGCCAATTGATCACAGATGATATTGCGGACTCTTTCTTCCACTTGTGCTGACATTCAATGTCTCCTGTTTAAACTTGCTCAGTAACCGTCACCAGTTACATCAACATCCCACCGTTAATTCCTAAAACCTGCCCGGTCACGTAGCGGCTTTTGTCCGACGCCAGGAAGCTCACCGCGTAAGCGATGTCTTCAGGCTGACCCAGGGTACCAATGGGGATGCTGCGCAGGATGGCTTCTTTTTGGGACTCAGTCAAGACCCCAGTCATTTCGGTTTGAATATAGCCCGGCGTAATTGCGTTAGAACGAATGTTTCGGGACGAAAGTTCGCGCGCCACCGACTTCATAAAGCCCAACATTCCGGCCTTAGCTGCGGAATAGGCCGCCTGGCCTGCGTTTCCGGTTTCACCCACAACCGAAGAAATGAAAACGATGGATCCTTTTCTAGCCTTCATCATGGGTTTTGTGACGGCCCGCGTACAAAAAATCGCGCCCTTTAAATCCACGTTCAAGGTGCGGTCCAGGTCTTCGTTTTTCATCCGAAGAAGTAGCGCATCCGAAGTGATCCCCGCGTTGTTGACCAAGACTTCAACCGCCCCGATCTTTTCAAAAGCAGCATCGACTTCGTCGGGATTGGCGACGTCAAATCCCATCGCCACTGCGGAACCACCAGACCCCGTGATTTCGGAAACGACCGTATCCGCCGATTCCCTAGACTTCGCGTAATTTACAACGACATGAAATCCGTCCTTCGCCAGTTGCAGGCAAATCGCGCGCCCGATTCCACGAGAACCGCCGGTGACTACGGCCACCGGTTTTGAAGTATTCATGCCGATTTTCCTTTCAAGAAAGCAGCCTTCAGGGGCTCAAGCCCTGCTGTGTCGGACAGTCCCAAAATACCCACGGTTCGGTTCTTCGGTTGCGCGATTCGTTTCACTAAACCCTGCAAAACTTTTCCAGGCCCGAATTCAACAAACGAAACTTCGCCCGAAAAGTTTTCCAAAATCGCTTCAACACTTTGTTGCCAAAGTACGGCGTGATCGACTTGTTCGGAAAGCAGCTTGAAGACTAGGTTCTTTTCAGTTGTCAATCGCGCTGTGCGGTTAGGGAAATAGGGGGTGACGATTTCGTGAAGGCCCTTGATCGCATCGTCAGATTTGAAAGTATCTTCCATTGCGTCGCGCGCTGGCTTCATCAAAGAAGAATGAAACGGAGCGCTGACCGTTAACGGAATCGCTTTGATGCCCTTGAAGCTAGGTTCAGTTTTTACCAGTGAAACTGCCGCGGCCACCGCATCCGCAGTTCCTGCGATCACGATCTGTCCGGGCGAATTGAAGTTGACCGGTTCGCAAACGGCTTTTTTTCCAGAAGTGGTTTCTGATGTCGTCAAGTTCTGGTCCGTCGCCATTTGGCAAAGCGCCTGAATCGATTTTTCATCTGCGTTGAGAATCGCGGCCATCGACCCTTCGCCCACAGGGACGGCTTGCTGCATGGCTTGCCCGCGCGCGCGAACCCAACGGACCGCTCTTGCAAAGTCGATAGCGCCGGTTGCTGCCAGGGCTGAATATTCTCCAAGACTGTGCCCCGCAACGGCCGACGGTTTAAAATCAATTTCGCGCCTAGCAACCCGAAACGCCGCAACAGAAGCGGTCAAAAGGGCAGGTTGTGTGTTTTCGGTCAGGTTCAGTTCTGAATCAGGGCCTTCGAAGCAAAGTTTTTTTAGACGAACCGAAATCGCGTCGGAAGCTTCTTCAAAGGTTTCCTGAACGATTTTGAAATTTTCAAAAAGATCCTTGGCCATTCCCACGTGTTGCGACCCCTGTCCGGGAAAGACGCCGATGAAAGCGGGGGATGCCATCGGTTAGAACCTCACCAGGGCGGACCCATAGGTCAAACCCGATCCAAAAACATCCAAAAGCACCAGTTGGCCGCGTTTGATTTTTCCGGATCGAACGGATTGATCCAGGACACTAGGGACGGTTCCGGCACTGGTGTTGCCGTAAACGTCGATGTTCACCAACATTTTTTCCATCGGAAGGTCGATGCGCTTGGCAACTGCTTCGATGATTCGAAGATTCGCCTGGTGCGCGATGACCCAGTCGATGTCTGAAACTTTCAGTCCATTTTTTTCAAGCGCCTGGGTCGCTAAGTCGGCCATTCCGCGAACGGCGTACTTGAAGATTTCCTTGCCCTTCATCTTCATTTTGTTGTCGCGAGCCGCGTATTTTTCGGGCGTGACTTCTTGATTACTTCCGCCTGCAGGAATGTGAAAAAGTTCCCAAAGGTCGCCATCTAGGCCCATTTGTGTCGACAAAATTCGCGAACCTTTTTCGTCTTCGGTGCGTTCCAGAATGACTGCGCCCGCACCATCGCCAAATAGGATGCAGCTAGCGCGGTCTTCCCAATCGGTCATCGCCGATAGAACGTCAGCACCGACAACCAATGCGACTTTTGATTGACCTGAACGAATGAACTGATCTGCGACGGCAAGTCCTGAAACAAAACCGGAACAAGCGGCGTTGACGTCAAGACCCCAGGCGTTCTTTGCACCTAGTTTGGACTGAAGCCATGAAGCGGTCGAAGGAAGTAGCGTATCCGGCGTGCAGGTTGCGTAAAGAATCGTATCAATTTCGTCGGCACGGCGACCGGCCATTTCAAGTGCCCGCACGGCGGCTTGGTGACCCAGACCCGAATTGCGTTCATGGGGAAGCCGAACATCCGAAATCCGCCTTTCGCGAATCCCGGTGCGTTCGCGGATCCACTCGTCGCTGGTTTCGACTTTTTTGGCCAAGTCGTCGTTGGTCAGGACCTTCGAAGGAAAGGCCGAACCTGTCCCAGTGATTTTTGAATAAAACCCCTGCGCATTTTTCATTCAGCTTTTGGCTTAACCAAAAGGGGTTAGATTCTCAAGCTTTTGGTAACTTTAGATTTTTCAGCGCCGAGAACGGGCTGTTCTTCGCGATTTTCGCGCACGCGCATCGGCCAGTGTTCAGATCCGCCCCGCAGTTGGCGCACATTCCCTTGCAGTCTTCTTTGCAAAGTGGGGCCAGCGGGATTTCAAGCTGCACCTGTTCGGAAAGCGTCTGGGTCAGGTCCATGAAATCTTGATCCAAGTACGCGATTTCTAGCTGGTGTGAACTGGCGTTCAGTTTTTCTTCGTCGTGGTAATCATGGGCGTGGCGCGCAACGCCGTGGTTCTGTCCAACCGGCTTCACGCGTCCGCTTTCGCTATCTTCTTTCAGATGAGCAATTCCGGCCATCGCAGGATCACGGGTGTAAAGGGCGGCAAGTGGCGCCTTGATGGGGTGTGAAAATGGATTTGCGCAACGTGAGCAAATCAGGGTCAATTCGGTTTTGATTTTTCCATCCAAGACCACGACCTGGTCGACTTTGCTTAGGCTTAGATGCAGATCCACCGGGCGGTTTGGGGCAGACCCCGACTTTTGGCCGGCAGCCTTTTTTAATTGGAACTTCAAACTTTCTTCAGGGGTCAATTCATCCAGGCGCGAAAGAGCGGCCTTGACCCAGGGTTCTTCGCCTTGGGAATCGATGATCTTGGGGATGTCCGATAGTTCAGAAAGATAAATTCGCATGAAAACTCATATTCAGGCCTAGTCCTGTTCAACTGGGCCATTTAGGGGTGACCGTACCCCCTATCGTATCTGGCGTGGCGCCGTCAAATCGGCTTGACGGAAAATGGCGCTGTTTTCCACCGAACTTGACGGTTCTTTCGAAAAGCCCGTTCTTCGGCCTGGGAAAGCCGAAGCGCCCGAAGCGGAATTTCAGTCAAAAAGGGTAGGGAGCGTTTCAGTTCGGCGCCTGGATCTGCCCGATTGGAAAGCCAGTTCAAATAGGTTTCAGGCAATGGCTTTCCGCCCCCTGCCAGGGATCCGTCGGCCAATCGAGAAGCGCGGTCCTTGAACTGGACTTGAAGCGGGCCAAAGGAGGTCACTTTCCCTGCCATGAGCCCCGCAGCCGGCGTGCAGTCCGATACAAAGCAGGTCCCCTTTGGACAGCTTTGGATCAGCCAATCCACCGTTGCCGGATGCAGGTGAATTCCATCGGGGATGACTTCTAAATACAATTCGCTTGCGTCTTTTGGTGCTGCCGCCAGCGCGGCACCCAATATTCCAGGGTCACGGTGGTGAAAAGCCATCGCATTGAAGGCATGGGTGACGGCTGAAAATCCGTCGGCGAATGCTTGGGCTGCGACTTCAAAACTGGCTTGGGAATGTCCGGCTGAAAGAACGACGCGATTTTTTTTTGCCCATTGGGTCAAATGCTTTCGGTCAGCCATCGAAAGAATTTCCGGAGCAATCGTCAAAATTTTCAAAGTCTTCTGGCTTAAGTTCCAAAGTTCTAAAACTTCAGACATCGAAAACGCGCGAATCGAATTTTCCGGATGTGCACCGCGGGCCTTCGGACTTAAATACGGGCCTTCAAGATGGATCCCTAAAGGAATGGCGCCAGGAAATTTTCCCCGTCGAATCCATTTCCCCAAATTTTCGACGGCCCGTTTCACAGATGAAAAATCTGCGGTCAATGTGGTCGCGACAAATCCTCCTAGACCTGCATCCCAAAGTTTCTTTGAAAGCAAGTCCAGGTGCGCTTCGTCGGCAGTCATCAAATCGATTTCAAATGCGCCGTGAAAATGCAGATCGATCGGAGCAATCGAAGTGATTTCGCGAGAGCGAGTTATTCGACTTGGACTCGATTTCAACTTGACGGGGGATCTTTGGCGTGACACTTGGCAAGCGTACCACAAAAACGCATTGCTCAATACTCGGGGACCCGACCAGATGGCAAAAAGCAAGAAGTCGAAGGCAAAAGCGCAGTCCAACAAGCAGTCCAAATCTTTTGCCAAGGCAAAAAAAGTCGGAAGTAAGCCGGTCGCAAAAGCGCTTCAGACCCAAGCCAAGGCCCCAAAATCCGTTTCGAAAAAAGAAAAGAAAGTGGTCGCAAAACCTAGCAAAACTGCAGGAAAACAGGCGGTTTTGAAATCTCAAGCGGTCAAAGCGGCACCAAAAGCAATTGCCGTTCATGCGGTGCAAACCGCAAGCGCCCCGGCGGCTGCTTCAGTGAAAACAGCTGCGGCTGCGCCGATCGCTAAAGCAAAGCCAGGACGTCGTGGACGTTCGGCGACAAAAAAATCAAATGGTTATGGCGGCGTGATCTTGAAGCCTTTGGCTTTCAAAGTCGGCCCAAATGGCGAAATTATTTATCCAACCGATGAAGGCAACTGCCGCGAAATGGCTTGCGACGGCGCATCGACAACGGCCGGCTACTGCCGCATGCACTACATCAAGAATTGGAAGAAAATTAAGCAGAAGGAACAAATCCTTCGCGAAGGAAAACTGGAAGGCTTCATTGCGGAATTGGTCGCAAAATATCCAGATAAGTATCTTGAAGCGATTCGCAATGACTTGGCTGTCGATCGCGAATTCTTGAAAGTGGTCGCGGATCTTGAATTGGATGAATCAGCGTCGGAAGATTTTGAAAGCGCGGATTCGGAAAATGCTGACGAAAGTTTGGATCACCTGAAGCGCGAATTTGAAGACGAAGTCGAAGCGTTCTAAGGCTTCTCTTTTGTTTCGCTTTGAAAGAAAAAACGCTCCATCAGGCCCGCGATTTCAATGATCGCGTCGTCCAGTTCCTGGGTTCCAATGGGTGTCGATTCCAAGACTTGAAAGGTGCCGCGTGCGGCTTTCAGTCCCACGCGGATGGCGACGTCAAGATTCCGATCGGCAGGGAAGCCTCCGGTGCGAAGGACTTGAGCCTTGAGTATTTCTGCCAGCCGTTGATCCAGTTCATTGAAGCGTTCCGCGGCATAGGATCTGGGAAGCTGCATAAATAGCGCACGGTTCAACAGTGAATATTCCGGATCCAATTGCAGCCATTCGGCGACCCTTCGAAAACAGCGAATCATGCTTTGGCGTCGCGTTTCGTTTGCAGGCGCTTCGTTCATGATCGTGCGGATTTTCTGGGTGCGGTCTTCGATGTGTCGATCGATCAAAGCGCGAATGATCTGATCTTTGCTAGAAAAGTACTGGTAGATCGTTCCGACCGAAACGCCGGACCTTTCAGCAAGAAGGTTGGTGTTGAAATTTTCTAAGCCATCTTTGGCCAAGGTTTCGGCAGCGGCTTTTAGGATTTGTTGAACCGTTGTTTTGGAGCGTTGCTGCTTGGGTTGCTTGTGGGGTAATGTCGAAGTGGGCTCAACGTTCATGCTGCACTCTGTCTAATTCAAAAAGGTCTGATATGCCAGCTACCTTAGTCATTTCAGGACCCCTTCTTTCGGTCTTGGCCTTCGCCTGGGCAGGACACCTGTTTCGGTACTTTGTCATGGCCGGGACAACCGATTTGGTTTTCTACCGGCTTTTACCTGAATGGATTCAAAAGGGACGTAGGATCGGCTCTCGGCGCGCTTCTTGGGCGGATTTCAAAAGGGAAGCCCTGTATTCGATCCAGACCACCGCAATTTTTGCGGTGATTGCTGTCTTCGTGGTTTGGGGGTCGCGCCAGGGCTTCATGAAGCTTTACACGGACTTCGATAGCCGGGGTGCGGGATACTTTTGGGCCAGCCTGGCGGGGATCTTCGTTTTTCACGATTTCTTCTTTTATTGGATTCACCGGCTGATGCACGTGCCTGGGGTCTATGAACGGGTGCACTTGGTCCACCATAAAAGCGTTTCACCCACGCCCTGGACGTCGTTTTCATTTCATCCCTTAGAATCGCTATTGGAATCCCTACCCGTGGTTGTTTACCTGGCCGTAGTGCCCATGCACGCCAAGGCGCTGCTTCTATTTCAGTTTTTATCCATGGCAGCCAATATTTACGCGCACTTCGGCCAAGAATGGACCCCGCCCTGGCTAGAAAGGGTCTTTCCATTCCGCTACGTGCTACGGTCCATCGACCACCATTACCACCACGACCGTTTCACCGGGAACTATGGGTTTTACTTTCGGATATGGGATCGAATTTGGGGAACCTATGTTCAACCGGAAAAGGCAGGGCTTAATGCAAAAGCCCGGGTTTCTTCTTCTTCTTTTTAGGCGCGTCGTCTTCCTCGGCCGTTTCCTTTTTTGGGCCGGTCACGAATAGGGCCTTGGTTTCTTCTTCCTGTTCGTCTTCCCACTGCTTTAAGTTGGGGTCGTTTTTCTTCAGCCAGTCGTCGGCCATATTGTCCAGTTCAGGATTGCTCTTATCCAGCTTGATATAGACCTTGAATCGCTCGATTTCCAAAAGGGTCCATTCAAAGGGCACTTCTTCCAATGCGGCCAAGGATTCTTCAGCCAAAGCTTCGATTTGTTGGTCGGAACTTTGAATCAATAGGTGCTGCATGACCCCGCCCAGCGCGTCCACGCAAGCAGATAGGCATTCTTCTGCTTTAGGTGAACTGGCCTTGGGGTCAAAGTCGATGCTGGCAAATGCCGTCGTTGCAGCCAGTTCGTTGGGATGCGTGATGCTCATCGATAGGACGATCTCGTTGTGGAAAATTTCTCCGCAAGCGACGAATTTCGATCCCTTCTTCACTTGGTCTAGACGTTTCAGACCCGAGCTAAAGTTATTGGTGAAGACTTCTGTCACCATTTTCAAATAGGTGACGGGAACCCCGGCAGACTTTCCTTGCGATCGATTTCGGCTGGCCTTTGCGTTTCCGTAACGGCTTTCCATTTTAGATGATTCCTTTAGGCAGGTTGTCTAGACGCGGAAGTTCTTCAAACTTCACGTTCAATTCAATGCTTCGGTTGCCACGCTTGATCTTCAGCTTGGCTGATTCATTGGGTTTTCGCGAAGCCAATGCGCGTTCAAGTTCGTCGGGGTTTCCAACTGCCGTTTGGTCCATTCCGACAATGATGTCGCCTTGTTTGATGCCCGCTTCAACTGCAGGCGCGCCGCGAACCAAGTTGTAAACCAAAACGCCCTTGTCCACGGGAATTCGATAGTGGCGAACCAACCCAGGTGAAAGTTCGCGAGCCAAAACGCCCAGCCAAGGGCGAGGCACGCGACCATAGCGTTTCAGATCTGGGATGACTTGGGTTGCAGAAATCGAAGGGATCGCAAATCCCAAACCACCGCTTTGTCCCACGCGAGAATAAATAACGGTGTTGATGCCGATGACTTCTCCTTTCAAATTGAAAAGAGGCCCACCCGAGTTCCCTGGGTTAATCGAAGCATCCGTTTGAAGGAAGTTGTCAAATGGACCAACGCCGATGGTCCGGTTTTTTGCGCTGATGATTCCCATCGTGACCGTGTGGCCCAGTCCCATGGGGTTGCCGACGGCGAAAACGGATTCCGCAATTCGAACTGAATTCGAGTCACCAAAAGTCGAGGGCACCAAGTTCGCTGGGACTTTTCTGTCTTTGTCACGGATCTGCAAAATCGCCAGATCCAGTTTCTGATCTTTTCCGACGATCTTGGCCGCAAATTCGCGCTTGTCGTTCAAGGTGACCATGACTTCGGTGGCGTGTTCAACGACGTGGGCATTGGTCATCACAAACCCATCTTTGTCCAAGATGAACCCAGTGCCCAAAGACGTTTGGGGATATTCCTGCGGTACGCCCCAGAACTGAAAGAATTCTTCCATTCCAAAGACGCGCACATCGGTTACGGTCGTTGAACTGATGTTGACCACAGAAGGCAGGATTTTTTCGACCAGATCCGGAAGGGCGTTATTGGGAAGAGGGGATGCCTGACCGGGAAGGGAAGCAAGGGTCAAAAAAGCCAAAAAGGCCGACGAAGCTGCGAGCTTTTGAATGCGTGACATGCCCGAAGTCATAAACCCTTCCCTGCGCCGTGACAAGTCTTGCCATTTCCCTGGCTCGAGGAGTAGACAAAACCCATGAATAAAAACGGACGCGAGGTTTGGATCGTCGGCGCGGCGCGCACGGCGATTGGAAGTTTTCAGGGCTCACTTTCTACGGTCGCGGCACCCCGTCTTGGGGCCGTGGCAATCCAAGGCGCGCTGAAGCGCGCAGGACTGAAGCCTGATCAGGTTTCTGAAGTGATCATGGGCAATGTTTTGACCGCGGGCGAAGGACAAGCGCCTGCCCGGCAGGCAGCCATTTATGCCGAAATTCCAAAGTCGGTTCCTGCCATGACGATCAATAAGGTCTGCGGCAGCGGCATGAAAGCCGTGATGCTGGGGACCCAATCCATCTTGCTTGGCGATTCTGATGTCGTCGTCGCTGGCGGGATGGAAAACATGACCCAAGTCCCTTACATCATGCCGACAGCGCGCGCGGGCCTTCGAATGGGAAATGCGCAGATTGTGGACGCGATGATTTCGGATGGACTTTGGGATCCGTACAGCAATCAGCACATGGGAAATTGCGCGGAACTTTGCGCAAAAGAATACGACTTCACCCGCAAGCTTCAGGACGAATACGCGGTTCGCAGTTTTCAACGGGCGCTGGACGCCCAGAAGGCCGGAAAGTTTAAAGAAGAAATTGAACCCGTCATGATCGCAGGCAAAAAAGGCGACCTGACTGCGTTTGAAACGGACGAAGGTCCGGCAAAGGTTCAGTTCGACAAGATTCCGAATTTGAAGCCCGTTTTTGATAAAGCTGGAAGCATCACGGCGGCCAATGCTTCGACCATCAACGACGGCGCTTCGGCGCTGGTCTTGGTTTCGGCTGAAAAAGGAAAAGCGCTGGGTCTTAAGCCATTGGCCAAGATCGTTTCTTATGGCGTGAATGCTCAGAAGCCCGAATGGTTTACCACTGCGCCCGCTGAAGCCATGCGCCGAGCAGCGAAAGCTGCGGGTTGGGAAATGGATTCGATCGACCTTTTTGAAGTGAACGAAGCGTTTGCCGTGGTCGCGATGGCTGCCGCAAAAGACCTGAAAATTTCCGAAGACAAGTTGAACGTCTGGGGAGGAGCCATTTCGCTAGGTCACCCCATTGGTTCAAGCGGTTCAAGAATCTTGGTCACGCTTCTTTCGGCACTGAAAGACCGCGGATTAAAGCGCGGAATGGCCGGCATTTGCATCGGCGGCGGCGAAGCCACTGCAATTTGCATCGAGCGCGTCTAGGTAGAACAGTGAGCAGGGCAGGTGATACCCGCCCAAGAAATCGAGGCCCAAAAGGGCCGGAGGACCGATGGGTTTCAACAAGATTGTTTCCGGCGCAGATGAAGCGGTGAAGGACATTCCGAATGGCGCGACTTTGGCGCTAGGCGGATTTGGTCTTTGCGGAATTCCTGAAAACACGATCGCTGCCCTGGTTCGACTGGGCGTGAAAGGTTTGACCTGCATTTCGAACAACGCAGGTGTCGATGGATTTGGAATCGGACTGATGCTGGAAAAGCGCCAGGTAAAAAAAATGATTTCAAGCTATGTGGGCGAAAACAAACTTTTCGAGCAGCTCCTTCTTTCGGGTGAACTTGAAGTCGAACTGACGCCCCAAGGAACTTTGGCCGAAAAGCTTCGCGCAGGTGGTGCGGGAATTCCTGCGTTCTTCACAGCAACAGGCGTGGGGACCTTGGTGGCCGAAGGAAAAGAAGTTCGCGAATTCGATGGCCGTAAGTATGTGATGGAACGTGCGCTGAAGGCTGATTTTGCAATCGTGAAAGCCTGGAAAGGCGACGCGATGGGAAACCTGGTTTATCGAAAGACGGCACGCAACTTTAACCCGATGATTGCTACGGCTGGAAAAATCACGATCGCCGAAGTCGAAGAAATCGTGCCGGTGGGTTCGATCGGACCTGAAGAAGTCCATACGCCGGGGATTTACGTGAAACGGCTTTTCTTGGGCAAAAATTACGAAAAGCGCATTGAACGCAAAACCGTCAGGGCGGGGGTCTAATCCATGGCACTTTCACGCGAACAGATTGCTCAGCGAATCGCCCGCGAACTTCGCGACGGCTATTACGTCAACTTAGGCATCGGAATTCCAACCCTGGTGGCGAACTACATTCCCAAAGGGATGGAAGTCGTCCTTCAAAGTGAAAACGGCATTTTGGGAATGGGACCCTATCCCACCGAAAAGGAAGTCGATGCCGATTTGATCAATGCGGGAAAAGAAACCGTCACCGTCATTCCGGGTGGGGTGATTTTTTCTTCAGCGGATTCCTTTGCCATGATTCGTGGCGGGCACGTCGATTTGACGGTCTTAGGCGCCATGGAAGTTGACGAAAAGGGAAACCTAGCCAACTGGATGATTCCGGGAAAAATGGTCAAAGGAATGGGTGGGGCGATGGACTTAGTCGCCGGGTCACCCAATGTGATTGTGGCCATGCAACATGTGGCAAAAGACGGATCCAGTAAACTTCTTCCAAAATGCACTTTGCCGCTGACCGGCGAACGATGCGTAAAAAAGATCGTCAGCGAATTGGCCGTGATCGACGTGACCAGCGATGGCCTGGTTTTGCGTGAACGTGCGCCGGGGGTGTCGGTTGAAGAAATTAAGAAAGCCACCGCCGCAAAGCTTTTGATTCCAGGCGATGTGCCGGAAATGAAATTTTTGTGATTTCGCGTTTTCGGAATCAGCTTCGAATGGCATTTCTATGGATCGCCGTGGCTTGGGGAACGCTTGCAATAGCGGGAACCCTGCCCAAAGCGCCCCGCGGTGGTTTTGACGACCAAGCCCAGTCTAAATTTCGCGCGACGGTGGGGATGGCGGGAATGGTTGCGGCGGATGATCAGCAGTCCGCCGAATTTGGCGCTAAGATTCTGCGTTCCGGTGGAAATGCTGTAGACGCCGCTGTCGCAACAGCATTTGCGATGTCGGTTTCTAGGCCGCACTATGCTTCGCTGGGTGGGGGCGGATTTTTCTTAATCTGTTTGGCCGCTTCGAAAGAATGTCATGTTCTGGATTTTCGCGAGCGCGCACCACAGGCTGCGACTCGGGACATGTATTCAAAGATCGCAAAAACGAATCCGCATGCGTCGGTCGATGGTGCGCTTGCGATCGGTGTGCCTGGAAACGTGGCCGGGTTGTTAGAAGCGCAGGCGAAATGGGGCAAGAAGAAGCGCCAAGATGTTTTGTCAGTTCCGATCCGCTGGGCGCGCGAAGGTGTTTTGAATTCTGCCATGACGGAAAACTGCGCCTGGGATCGTTGGGAAGCATTCAACGATGAATCAAGAAAGATTTGGGGCTGCGGCGATAAACCCTGCCCAGTGGGGCACAAGATCGTTCAAAAGGACTTGGCAAAAGTTCTTCAAGCGATTTCAGATCAAGGTCGCAAGGGATTTTACGAAGGTTGGGTCGCGCAGGCGATTTCAGATTCTGTAAAAAAAGCCGGCGGGATTTTATCGGTTGAAGATCTGAAAAAGTATCAGCCGACGCTGCGTAAACCATTGTCGGTGATGGTTGAAAGCCCGGTTGAAGGAAAGGTCGAAGTTCTTTCTGTTCCTCCACCCTCGGCGGGCGGAACCGGCGTACTTCAAATGATTTCGTGGATGGATTTGGCCTGGAAGCAAGGGGTGATTTCAAAGGCGCAGGACCTGGAAGCTCAGCTTTTTCATGCGCTGGCGCATGCGCTTAAGTTGGCTTTTTCAGATCGCGCCGCACTTTTTGGCGATCCTGATTACACCCCGGACCCGTCTGCAAAGCTTCTGAATCCAGACTTTTTGAAAGAACGCTGGAAAACATTTGATCCAACAAAGGCAGTTGGTGTGAATCCCAGCCAGGCTGTATCGGGATTGACGACCGCTTCGATATCCGGTCGGGGTCTGTTGGGCGATATTTCTGGCGATTATCTCGACGCAGACGTCACGGGTGAAACCACCCATATGTCGGTGATCGATGGTGAAGGAAACGCGGTTGCATTTACATTCACGGTGAACGATTTTTTTGGATCGGGATTTACGGCCAAAGGAACCGGCGTTGTTTTGAATAACGAAATGGATGATTTCGCTTCAGAACCCGGGAAGCCCAACTTATTTGGCCTGATTGGTTCGGAAGCCAATTCGATCGCGCCCGGAAAGCGGCCGCTCAGTTCAATGAGCCCAACCTTGGTGCGTAAGAACGGGGAAGTGATTTTGTCCCTGGGCGCTCAGGGCGGCCCAAGAATCACTTCATCGGTTTTTCAGACTTTGTTTCATCGCCTTTACCTGGGGCGTTCGTTGCCGGATTCAGTTCATGCGGCCCGGGTTCACCACCAGTGGAAGCCAGACCAATTGATGTTTGAAGCCCGAGGTTTTCCAGCGTCGATTCAAGAAAAGTGGAAAACCATGGGCTACACGCTGAAGGAAATCGCGAATGCAGGTAAACAGCACGCGATTGAACGCTTTCCAGAAAGCGGGCGGGTTTGGGGAGTTTCCGATCTGCGTACCGAAGGGGCTGCAGTCGCGCAATAATCGAAGCGCGATTTAAATTGTTGATATTATTGAATTAAATGGTAGTACCTATTTTGCCCCAAATTATGATACACCGCGTCAATGAAGCGTAGTCGACCTTCGCGCCGCGTGGCTTTGATCGGACCCCTGTCCCTAGTCTTGACCTTGCTGGTTGCGGGCATCAGTGGAAATTCGTGTCAGTCCAGTAAGGATGAAAAATCACAATCCGGCCTAGGCAGTCCGGAACCAACCGGTCCAAGTGCGTCGGATTTTTTATCGGGGATGACGCCAATTCCGTCAGGCGTGCCCTTGAATCACCCACACGACAAAATCGACTGGGATGTTCAAACCGGAAAAATTTCGCCGGCCCAGGGTTTTTATTTCAAGGTTTTGGCCGACAACGCGGATTCTGAATTGCCTGCCCAATATGCGGGCGATCTGGGCGCTTCAACCGTTCGCGGAAACGAAACGGACTTGAATTCATTTTCGGTGGATTTGTTTTTCAAGGATCTAACCCTGGAACAGCAGCGCACAGTGGTTTTGTATCTGAATCCACCGGCCTATCGACATCCAGTTCAACTCCAAACGGGACCTGCGCCTTCGGTTCCGGGTGTTCACGATTCAGTAGTCGCATCGCCCACGCCGCGCCCGACACCCTCAGGTGTCCCGAATCAGGACTGGGAATTCATCGACAGCGTCAGCGCGAAGCTTCGAGTCTGGTACAAAAAGGGAAATGCCCGGGATCTTTTGATTGCGCAGAAAACACGCGACGCTCTTTCGAACGACATCATGCGATTGCAAATGAACCTGATGCAAACGGATTGGGTGCCAGATCACCCTTTTGTTTCGCCGGTTCGGGATCAGTCAGGACAACCCGTATTGATCGGAAATGGCGGCGACGACAAGCTAGACGTTTACATCGCGCCAGGACCCGTGACCGGCAATGCAGCTTATGGTGCCCGAGTGACGGGGATTCCGATGGGGGTTCCAAGTTGCGTGGCTCGGCCCGTGTACATGGAAGTCAATAATTCCGTGGGTTGGGAAAGTTATTGGGATCGCTTAAAGACCACGCTTGCGCATGAATTTTTCCACGTCATGCAAATGAGCCGCAATCGTAAAGAATGGTGTGCAAAATACAATAACATCGACGAAGGCACGGCGACTTGGGCAAAACCCTTTACTTATCCCTATAAGCACCACCATGACCGTGACGAATTCACTAAAGATGACGAACTTTCGCTTCGAGACGCATCTTACGGCAGTTGGACCTTTTACTATTTCATGACCCATGTTCATGGAAACGATAAGATGCGCGAAATCTATGTCGGGATGCAGAACGCTTCAGCGTACGACGCTGTGAATTCCGCGATTACCGGCGGGTTTAAAAAGCAATGGCCCGACTTTGTCGAACATGAATGGAACAATCGTCCAAAAGACACGGGGTCATTTAAGGAATGGGATCAGTATGACGTCGTCCCTAAACGCCGCAAAAAAGGCGGCGCAGTCGGACAAACGGAAGATATTGATGCTGAACTGGTTCAGGTTCCAACGAACAAAGGATGGATTCGCTACCCCATGGAATTTGCTTTGGCGCCCTTAACGCGAAAGTACTATTACTTTGATCTTTCGCTGGATCCGCTAGCCCGATCCGTTTCGCTAGAAAATCCAGTCTATTTTCAAAAGGAACGCGGAAACCTGCGCGCATTCTTGCGAAACCGAAATGACGGCAAATGGAAGACCGTAGACCTAGTCAGTCAATACGAAGATCAGGAATTTTGCCTGGATACAAAAGCTGAAGCTTTTGACGAAATCATCTTGATGTACACCAATTTTGGTCATTCTGAATCAGGACAGCATGTTTACGGTCAACACGATCTGATCGTCACGTCGCAGGGTTGCTACGGCTACAAAGGCGAATATCACCAAGTTGCAGACAACGTGAAATCCGATCGAAATCAGCACCTGACCTTGGATGGAAACTTGACCTTCTTGAACAAGCCCCGCGTCGGCGGGACTCATGCGTCGGGACAGTATGCGACTCATGCAGGAACGCTGAATTACAGTTACAGCGGCACGATTGAAGGCTGTTTTGGTTCATCGTCAGGCCCTTTGACCGTGGTCACAGGAGCCCAATCTGCAGACCTGGGTTTGTATCCTTACAATGCACCACCAGCAGCTTCACGTGGGTACAATTTCGCTGCGAAAGTGGATCCAGGCTATGTGCTTGTCGAGCATTTCTGCACTCCGCCTAAGAAAAACATCATCGAAGCCATACCCATTATGGTTTCAAGTATGAATCCGTTGATCTACGGACAATCCCAGTGGGATACGCTTCCAAACGGCGACATGATCGAAAACCGCAGTTTTCCGGGGTACGGCGGTTGGAATATGCAGACACACTGGGACCTAAAGCCACTGAAGGAAAACTAATTCTTTTTCTTTACGGTGATTGCTAGCCGCATTTGTAGCGCGCCGTCCATCGAACGAACAATCAGGTCGGTTTGGCCTAGTTTCTTTCCTTCAATCGACAGGATGTTTTCACGGGTCGCAGTTTTGTCTTTGATTCCGGATTTGAATTGAACCGACACGATTCGCCGGTTTCCGATGACCGGTTCAAAGAAAGGCTCAAAGGCTAGTTTAAATTCTCGTTTTTCAGTGGGCGCCAGTTCCAGTGTGATTTCGGAAGCGCGTTTTTCTGGATAGTCCCGGATCACTGGGGTTTCAGGAAGTTCGGACCTGGGGCGTGCTTTTGAATTTCGAACGACGATCGTGACTAAACCAATCGGGGACCCGTCCTTGGTGCGAAGGGTGGCCTCGGTAACGCCTTCTTGAACGCCGTGCACGGCCATCTGTGGAAAACCCTTTTCAAAATTGATCCATTCGATTTCTGCGATGTCCTGATCTTTGGGCGAAGATTCTTTCACGTTCGGCTCAAAGCCGACCTCAAAGACTCGGATTTCTCCGGGCCGAAGAAGCAGGTCAAAGGTCAGAATCTGGTTCTTGGGTTGGTCGGCAAAGCTATGACTTGAAAAGTAAAGTAGAAGGAAGAACCCCAAACGCATGTCTTCAGTCTATCTGAAGCTGCCTTTGGCGTATAGCTTATTGAACTCCTGTTTGAGCGCCTTCAGGTAAAAAGCTGACTTGAGCCGTATCGTTTCCAATGAGCTTTGCGTCGCCGTGAAGCTCGATCGCGTAGCCTCCTGACACTTGATTCATTGGGATCGGATAGTCGATCAAGTAAAAATTATTCAGGTATCCCGCATAGGTCCAGCCGTTGTTTGAATCCATTGGGATGGATACTGAAGTTCCATTCATGTTCTTTGTGACCGTGATGGTCGAAACTTCTGGAGCCTGACCGATCACCAAGTAACGAGTGCGGAAAAGAAGCTGGGTTGCAGACAAGTTTGATGCAATGTCATTCAAGATTCCGCCCATGTCCTGAGAACAAATGTCGTACTGAGCGCCGCCAAGGCTATTGGCCATGTTCTTGTAGCGGTTGCCTGCGTACGAATTGTAACCCATGCAGGTTCCATTCGAAATTCGGTAGGTTGAAACCGCCGAGTAGAAGCGAACCGCAGTTGCATTTCCGCCCTTTTTGTTCACCAGATAATCGCGGTAGGTGTTCACGACTGAAGAATCATACGAAGTCCCAGCACAAACGCCGCTTCCGGAAGTGCAAGAAGTGTCTTCGCCCGTGCTCAAGACCACTACGGCCAGCATTGCGTCCGAACGCAAGAAGCCCGTTCCTGGGAAACGAGTTTCAATGGTCGTCTTCATGTTTGAAAGACCGGGTTCAATCGAACCCAAGCCGCTGTTCACGTTCTGAATGAAATCGGTCGTCACGCCTGGAGTAAAAGTACGGAACACGTTTGGATTGACCGTTCCAGGTCCACCGGCGATGGCGCCAGGGTAGGGAGGCGTCCACTGTGATCCCCAGTTTGAATCATGCTTGCTGGTGTAGACTGAAGTGACGGCTTCATTCGTCGTTAAGCGAACCACGACGAAGTGAAAGTCCCAGTCTTTGCTTGGGTCGGTTGATAAAGTGGTCAGGAACTGATTGATCTTTTGATTTGCGTATTCGCGAATCGGGGTGATGCCGCCAGTGTCGTCAGCCAAAAGCACGATGTCGACTTTCGGAGGAATGGTCACCGAGCCAGGAGCTTGTTGGCTTTCGTTAGAAGCCAAAGGAACGAAGGCCTTGGGTCCGCAGCCAAACAAGGTCAAAGTCGAAAGCGCGATGGCTGCGACTAGACTGTTGCGTACTAACGATGATGAAAAGGGACGGATCTCCATACCCCAAGGTATCGCAAGGCCGATGCCAAACGTGGGCGAAACCCGGCGGTTTTCATGAAAAACCACTTGGGCCTTGGCTAAATCTATAAATCCTTTAATTACAAATAGTTAAGAATGGATTATCAAGCGGGTTCGAGCCAGTTTTTTTGGACTGTCTGGCGAAGTTCAGTCTGGAACATCTGCCCAGATGAAGACGGCCTAAGCGACTGTCAAGTCATTAGACAGGCGACACCTACGCCATTAGACTAGAGAAAATATGGAAAACACTGGAAAAGTCTTCTTCGAGAATGATGGCGCGCCACAGTGGTACCTAGCCGTTGCGGACAAATGGGTTGGCCCCATGACCGCTCAGGATGTTTACGAAAAAATATTGAAGCAGGAAATTTCGTGGGCCCATTTTGTGTGGAAAAAAGGGCAGGCCAACTGGCAGCGAATTTGCGATGTCCCGACTTTTCAAGCAGCCGTTCCAGGGCAACCCAAAGGGACACCCAGCCCAGATCCAGGTGCGAAGACCTCGAAAAAAGAAGCAGCCGTTGCAGCTTCGACCTGGCAGGAAGCCAATCGCAGAATCTGGTTTCTTTATTACAACGATTCACAATTCGGTCCGTTCACCGAAGAAGAAATTCGCCGATTTTTGAATCTTGGAAAGATTCACGGTCGCGTTCATGCGTGGAAAGAAGGAATGAACGGCTGGAACCGTTTAGAAAAAGTAGGTGGTTTCGAAACTGAAATCGCCGAAGCCGACCGTGTACGCCAAGAAAAGAAAGAAAGTGCCAAGAAAGAAAAGAAAGCGGAAGCTCAGCGCCCACCGGCTCGTCCTTCATCGGGCGAAGATTATCCTCAGGCCAAGTACAAAGATCAGCGCAAAGCACCCCGAAGACCCCTTTTGGCTAGAATCGTTCTGGCTCATCAAGACGAAGTCGTCGTCGGGGTTTGCCGCGACGTCAGTATCGGTGGAATGCAGGTCTTAACGGCAAAAATTCCAGGTCTTCCGGGTTCGCGAATCAAATTGAATGTTTCGCCTGCCGGCGAAGCGGCTTCGAAAAAGAAAGGACTTAAACCTTTTGTCGCCGAAGGCTTGATCGTTCGTCTTTTGGAAGACGGTCGCGGTTTCAGCTTTCGATTCGAAAAGCTTCCGCCTGAATCCCGCGAAGTGATTGAAAAGTACATCGCCGCAGAACTAGAAGGTTGATCATGAATTCCCAAGAATTGAGCCAAAGAATTATGTCAGGCATTGTCGTTCCTGCCGGGTTTCCGACAATGCCATCCGATTGGATCGCATCCGAGCAGCAGATTTTGTCGACAGACGGTAAACGAAAACTTTTTGTTCTTGTTTTTTCAAAGGGCGAAGCGTTTGGGAAAAAGGGGTCCAAGAATGGACATCGTGCCGTAGCTGTTTTGCACGGAATGGGCGAGCACGGTGGACGCTACCAGCATTTCACGCATTATCTGCAATCCAACGTCGACACAGTCGTTTGCTTGGATCACTTGGGGCATGGGCGCAGTGAAGGCCTTAGGGGTCACATCGACCACTTTGATCGCCTGACCGACGACGCAGGAATCTTCTTGGATTTTGTTCATGCAAGATTGAAAGAAATCCATCAGAAATCTGAAGTTCATCTTTTTGCTCATTCTTTGGGCGGACATATCGGGCTTCGGCTTTTGCTGAAGGGACGTAAGGATTTGGCATCTGCTGCGATTTCCGCGCCCTTTTTGGGTCTGAAGGGAAAAGTTCCAGCTGTGAAAGCTGCGGCAGCGAAAGTTCTAGCCAAGATCGGACCCTGGATTCAGCTGGATACAGCATTGGACGTGAATACGATTTCACGCGACCCTGCCGTTTTGAAAGCTTATCAAACGGATCGCCTGGTCCATTCCAAGATGACGCCAGGATTTTGGGATCAGACCCTTCATGCCATCGAAGATACTTTGGCCAATACAACCCTGATTCAGGCACCGGTTGAATTCTTCATTCCGCTTGCGGATGGGTTGATTGATGCCGATGTTTCAACGGCATACTTTGATCGGATGCGGGCTTTGGAAAAATCCTTGAAAACCTTTCCGGGATGTCATCATGAAATTTTCAATGACCTGGGCAAGGAAAAGGCTTTTTCTGATTTGAATTATTGGATCCAAGGACATTCCGCATGAGCAAGATTCTGAAAAACTTAACGACCAGTGCGATGGGTTTGATGGGCGCCGGAGCGGGAAACGAAAGGTCGCGCTTACTTCGTGTCATTCGCGAGAAAAGCTACCGCGAAGGCGACTTTACCCTGGCCAGCGGGCAGAAAAGCAGTTTTTACGTCGACGTGAAAACTTCGACGTTGCACCCGGAAGGGGCCTATTTGGTCGGCCGCCTGATGGTTGAAGCCGTGCAAAAGGCGGGTTGGAACGTTCAAGCTGTGGGTGGTTTGACCTTGGGTGCGGATCCCATTGCCACATCCGTGTCGCTTGCCGCGCACGCGAAATCGATTCACTGGCCTGCTTTCATTGTTCGGAAAGAATCCAAAGGGCACGGCACCGGAAAATACATCGAAGGAATTGAAAACATCCCCGAAAAGGGAAGGGTTTTGATTTTGGAAGACGTAACAACGACCGGTGGGTCCGCGATCACGGCAATTGAACGCGTCAAGGAAGCGGGTTTTCAGATCGCCGGTGTTGCAACGGTGGTGGATCGCCAGCAAGGAGCGGCTGAAAAATTCAAGGAAGCGGGCGTTCCGTTTTTGGCCCTAGTGACTTTGGAAGAAGTTCGCGCGGTCAAACTTTAGGCTAAAGGACCGTGTCGCGACTAAAGTGTAAATCGTCACGTTCGGGGTAATCCGAAGTGTAGTGCAGACCGCGGCTTTCTTTTCTCATGATCGCGGATTGCACGATGATTTCTGCCACTTGTACCAGGTTTCGAAGTTCAATCAGATCCTGGGTCAAAAGATGGTTCCAATAGTAATTGTGAATTTCCGTTTTCAGCGTTTCGATGCGCTTTCGTGCGCGTTCCAGTCTGCGGTCGCTTCGGACAATTCCGACGTAATTCCACATCAAGGTGCGGATTTCTAACCAATTGGCGGCGATGTCGATCTGTTCTTCAACGGCGACGGCTTGTCCGGGATCCCAGGCCGGTAGCATTTCTTGCGAATCCGATTCGCTTGCCGACTGAACCGTTTTTTTCACCGCTTCTTCGTTCAAAGACAAAAGGGTGGGTAGCGCGTTTTCAACCGCACGATGTGAAAAAACCACAGCTTCCAAAAGTGAATTGCTGGCCAATCGGTTTGCCCCGTGAAGCCCGGTGCAAGCGACTTCACCTACGGCGTAAAGTCCATCAATCGAAGTTCTTGCGTTTTCGTCCACTTGAACCCCGCCGCATGTGTAGTGGCAAGCGGGAACCACTGGGATGGGGTCCTGGGTGATGTCGATTCCGAACTTCTTGCAGGTTTCGTAAATGTTCGGAAATTTTTTTCGGATTTCGTCTGCCGGAAGGTGACGGCAATCCAGCCAAACGTGTTTGGCTCCTAGACGTTTGATTTCTGAATCGATCGCTCGCGCGACGATGTCACGGGGCGCCAGCGAACCCAGCTCGTGGTAGCGCTTCATGAAGTCTTCGCCTGCAGTGTTTCGCAAAAGTGCACCCTCACCGCGAAGTGCTTCTGAAATCAAAAAAGTCCGTGCATTGGGGTGGTAAAGGCAGGTGGGATGGAATTGCATGAACTCCATATTGGCCACGCGCGCTCCGGCACGATAAGACATCGCGATTCCGTCGCCGGTCACAGTGTCGGGGTTCGAAGTGTAAAGATACACTTTTCCGGCACCGCCTGTAGCAAGGACAGTGACATCAGAAGCCAAGGTCAGAACTCTGCCCGATTGCGAATCCAAAACATAGGCGCCCAGGCAGCGCCCTGGTTTTCTAAAGCGCCGTAAAAGTTTTCCTTCGGTAATCAGGTCAATTGCCGAATGGGATTCCAAAACCGTGATTTCGGGCATTTTTCTGATCTGAGCAATCAGAGCTTTTTCAATCGCCCAGCCCGTCAGATCGTCTGCGTGAAGAATTCGCCGGGCCTGGTGGCCGCCTTCACGGTGAAGGTCGAATTCGTCTGCGGGATCGGTCAATTCATTTGCGGCTTCCGACTTGGTGAATTCGACGCCCCAGTCCATCAATTCCTGGACTCGTGCGGGTCCTTCGCGAACACAAAGGTTCACGATCGATTCTCGGCAAAGTCCTGCGCCGGCGGTCAGGGTATCGGCGATGTGTTTTTCAAAACTATCGTCCTTTGACCAGACTGAAGCGATCCCACCTTGAGCGTAACGGGTTGAGCCTTCGGCAAGGTCCAGTTTGGCAACCAAGGTGACATGAATTTGACGGCCCTGGGCCCGGGCTTTTTCAACAAACTTGATCGCCGTGCTCAGCCCGCCAATGCCCGAACCCAAAATCAGCACGCGGGGGTGGCTGTCTTTTTGCGACGATGGCCTCGAATGGGCCTTGTTTTCCGGCGACTGTGCTATCATGGAATAGGGGAATCTATAGCATGGATGCTGTAACGAGTCACTCGACTCGATCCACCTTCAAGTTCTTGCTTCCGATGGTCATTCCATCGGCGATCGCCGCTATCGCGTCGGCTCTGATCTTTTCCCATTTTCATGAAAAATCTACTGAAGAAGCCGAGCGCACATCGATCGAACAGCTTTCGGTCGTTGCTCAGGGGGTTTCTGAACAGATCCTTGTGGCAGCCCAAGGCTATCAAGCCCTGGTGAATGCAGCTTCGCTTTCAGGTCCGGAAGTCTTGCAGCCCATTTCAGGAATTCGCTATTTCACCAAGTGGAAGGGGTCAGAAACCCCGGTGTTTTTCAAAGTCGGAAGCTTTGAATCCCGCAGGGCACAGATTGAAACGAATCTGGGACTAGAAACCCTTAAGGCATTTGAAGGGGTTCGCCACGAAAAGGGAACTTCGAAAATCTTTTTTGCTCGCCCCGACGTTCAGCAGTCGCGCGAATGGATCGGCTTTTTTTATCTAGGAGAAATGCAGGAAGTTTCCGGGATCTGGATTGACCCGCTTGAAGCTTTTTCAATTGCCAAGCGCAAGGCGGAAGTTCGCACCGAATTAGCGCTGGTCAAAATTGCATTGGTGACGTTGAAGGGCAAAGTGCTTTCGGCCACTGTTCCTGAATATTCAGGTGGGGATTTTTCGGGTGTGAAGGGCTTTTCAGAATTCCTGGGTCAGGCGCCGACCGGGGAATTCCCTTCGGCCGATGATTGGAGTGTTCGAGTCTTTAAACGCGTTCAAGGTTTCCCCATGGCCGTCATCGTTGAAAAGGTGGAAGACAAGACGTCGGGTTTTGTTCGGATGATGAAAGATCCAGAACTTCGAACGCGCCTATTGGGTTTTTTCGTTCTTTTTTGTGGGGCATGGGGTCTGATTAGTTTTGCGATCGCCTGGAAATGGGCGGCACCAGGGTCTACTCCTCGGGCTTCGCCCCGTACAGTACCGGCCGTTCAAACCCCTGTTCAAACCGGGGTTAGCACCCTTGTGCCGCCGCCTGTTTTGGTTGCACCAAGCCCGCCCGTTGCGCAGGCTGTGGCCATTGCGCCAGCTGTCGCCGTGGCTCCGGTTCCTGAAAAACCAGTTGCCCCGGTCATCGAACCTTTCCGTCAACCCGAAGCCGTGCAGAAAACCGTGGCCGATGTTCCAGGAATCATGACCGAAGCGATTCGGGATGAATGGAAACTGCGAAAATTCCTAGATGAAGAACGCTTGATCAGTGATTACGAACGCCGTTCGTTCATGGCGAAAACCCCGCGAGAAGTTTCTGAACAGCTGGTCTTGGTGGCATCCGAACTTTGTAAGTCACCTTCACTTTATTTTGCGTACTATCGCCCTACGGGGCAGATGATCCTTCAAGCGCACGCAGGTCTTGAAGCCGTTGGTCCGATTCCGGCTTTGGCCTTTCCGGTCCCGCACCAGTCCATCACGAAGTATGCGGGGTACGAACCTTTGCAGAATTTGATTTTGGCTCGATTTGGAACGGCGCACTTTGAAGCCCATGCCGTGACGGCATTCGGGACTTTGGGTCGGATTGCAAGCCGTCCCCAGATTCTTGGGGTCTTGGTGGTTCTTCAGTCCAATGTCGACAGCGCGCTTCACCAAGAATCCTTAAGCCGCCTGATGCGAACCACCGGATTGATTTACGAAAATGCAGTTCTAGCCCAATAAAACAAAAATGGGAAAAAGACCTGACTTCGAATCTAACCTCAGTCGACTTCAGAAAAAGCTGAAGACCGGTGTCGGTCCCGATGATGAATCCATGGACTATGAACCCAGGGTCGTGTGCGAACTAAGCGGCAAGGCCTTGGTTAAGAATTTTGAAGCCATCCGGGATCAGGCCAAGGACAAGGGCGTGATTCCGATGATCAAAGCCAATGGGTATGGCCACGGTCTGACCTGGGCAGCCCAGACACTTTCTGAATGCCGCGATGTCGCGGGCTTTGGCGTGGCCACCCTTGAAGAAGGATTGAAGCTTCGAACCGAACTTTCCAATCAGATGCGCCGACATCGAATCATTGTTTTTTCCGGTGCGACCGATTTTACCGAAGAAAAGGGGCGCTTTTGCTTAGCTCACGGGCTGACCCCCGTTCTTTCAAGTGAAGAATCCTGGAATCTTTTTGACCGCGCGGGGTTTTCATCCAAGCTGCCTTACGAACTGGAATTCAATACGGGAATGAATCGTCTAGGGATTCCCGACGCATTGGCGCCGAAGATCGCCAAACGCGCGAAAGAAATTGCAACTAGGGCCGAAGGAAACAAATTCCTTTCAGGGGTTTTTAGTCATTTCGCAACCGCAGAAGACCCGAACCATCGTGTAACGCGGGATCAGCTGGAACGGTTTCGTGCGGTTCGTTCGGTTTTTTCAGACCTAGGTGCTGTTCAGTTTCACATGGCCAATAGCGCGGCGATCTGGAATCAAAAGCAAATCGATTCATTGTCGATTACCGATTTGATTCGCCCAGGGATTTCTCTTTACGGAGTTCCGCCATTCCCTGGTGCACCTGAAAAAGGAATTCAACCCGTGATGCGACTTAAAGCGCGGATCATTCAAATTACACGTTTGAAGCCCGGTGAAAGTGTCGGCTACGGAGCCACCTATACCGTCAGCGGTTCCGAGGCCCAGGAAGCGCCTGTTTTCATGGCGACACTGTCTGCGGGGTATGCCGACGGCTTGCATCGTTCGCTCAGTGGCCCGGGCAAAAAATGTGAGAATGGCGGTTACGTATGGATTTCAGGCAAGGCCAGTCGATTTGCTGGAATCATCAGCATGGATCTTTCCAGTGTCTTCTGCGGTCCGGAAGCCAAGGTCGGCGACTGGGTCGAATGGTTGGGATCCCATATTGACCCATGGAGTCAGGCAAAATTAGCGGGGTCAGTCCCGTATGAGCTTTTGACCTCGGTCACGGATCGGGTAAAACGAATCTATGTCGATTAAATCGCAGTCGCTTTCCATCCAATTGAAGGATGTTCACAAAAGTTTTCGCGACGGCCGCGACAAAATCCTGAGGGGTTTGAACCTGGAAGTCAAAGCCGGCGAATTGACGTACATCCTTGGGCCGTCCGGAGTGGGGAAGTCCGTGACGCTGAAGCATATCTTGGGCTTGATTCGCCCGGACCGAGGATCGGTGATCGTGGGCGACAAAGACGTCACCCAGCTGAATCGTGATGAGCTGGTCGAACACCGTATGAATTTTGGGATGCTCTTTCAGAATTCGGCGCTTTTCGATGACCTGACTATTTTTGAAAACGTGGCCTTTCCACTTCGCGAGCACACGAAACTTTCTGAGAAAGAAATCAAAAGCAAAGTCACTCATGCACTTGAAAGTTTAGGAATGCCCACGGGGCATGACAAACTTCCCAGTGAAATTTCAGGCGGTATGAAAAAAAGGGTCGCGCTTGCACGTGCAATCATTCGCGAACCCAAAATTCTACTTTACGACGAACCCACCACTGGATTGGATCCAGTCACGCGGACCATGGTCGATGAATTAATCGGTCACTTGAAAGATCGGTTTCACCTGACATCCCTGGTGATTAGCCATGACATTCCGTCGGCGCTTCTTTTAGCCGATCAGATCGCGTTTCTTTACCAGGGTGCTATCGTGTTTTACGGCACTGCAGCTGAATTTCGAAAATGCAATCACGAAGCCGTTCGTAGTTTTTTGAACGCCGAAAAACGAACTGTCGAGGCATTGAACGCATGAGCGCACCTGCATCTCCTCCGTTGGTTCCACCTTTGGGTGAAGATTCTCTTTGGATGGTTCGGACGGTTTCGAATCGTTTAAGCGGCCCGATGCCGCAAAAGGATTTGAAAGTAAAAATCCTTTCTCACGAAATAGGCCTTCAAGACGAAATCTGTCCTTCGCAGGGCTATTGGTTTTTTCTGCACGAGCGAATGGAAGTTGAACGTTGGCTGAAGATGGATGTCCCCAAGCCCAAACCGCCCGCTGGTAGCCTGGATGTCACGCAAGGCGGGGGATGGGCAGCCGAAGAAGAAACGGCAACAGACACAGAAATGCCCCGCAGGCCTGCTGCACCAACAGCGCCCGCGCAGGCGCCGCAAGTCACACCTCAGGTCGAGGCTTCTAAGGCTTCATCGGTTACGGTTCGATCGATGCCTGAAGCTTCAAAGGAACCATCCGAACGCGCAAAGAAGATCCGATGGTTTTTAAAGGAATTCGGATTCGTGGTTGTGATCGCGATTTCGATTTTAATTTTTGCCGGATTTCGGCTGGCGCGCCTGAATTAAAGACGCCTGGCGTCATGTGCGGGACTTGGGTTGCCGCGGCTGCACAAAGACCAAGTCGGTAATGGTTCGGTCCTTTTGCTTTTGATTTAAAACTTCCAGGATTCGATTCTTTTGAAGCGAAAGCTCGTTTTGCCAGATCGGGTGGTCGACTTCGATCCAAAGCTTGCCTTGTTCGACGCGTACGGGATGCGCGTGTTTGGCAATCATCTTGCCTACGGCTTCTTCCCAGCGACCAAAGGCTTCCGCTTCTTGGATTTTCTTTCCAATGGAAGGGTTTTCCTTCTGGATTTTCCTGAAGATTTCTAAGAGGCTGTCGAACGCCATGCCCCGAAACTTCATTCATTTCGGCTTGAACATCAAGGCCATTCCCGTTCTGGCACTTTTCCTTTTGAACTGCAGTGGTTACTACCTGGTTCACTCGAACCAGTCCAACGTCCTATCCCAAAAAGGCGTTCATAAGATCTATATCGCGCCGGTCACGAACCAGTCTTTTCACCCCGGGATTGAAATCGCCGTATTTAACGAAATTCAAAAGGTGATTTTTTCAAATGATCAGGTTCGTCTGGTCCATAAGGTCGAAGACGCCGATGCCATTTTAGATGCCAAGGTCACCCAGGCCAGCTATGTCCAATCTTCCATCACGGGTGCGAACAATATTTTTCCTCGCGAAGTGGGACCCAAGGATATTTCGGTCGCAACTGAATACACTGCGACCCTGGGGTGTCAGTTCACACTGACAGAAACCCAGTCGTTTCGTGATGCTCAGCGAATGAAAGCAATGAAGTTGACCATGTCCTCGCAGCCCCAAGTTCTTTGGTCGGGACTTTTTGCCAGAAATAAACCCTTTCCGGGAAACAACCAGATTGGCGCATTCGGTACGACTTCTGCTTTGATCAATAACAGCGAATTTGATCGAACCTTGAAGGAACTGGCAGAAAACATGATGTTTGACGTCCATGATTCGATGCTGACGATGTTCTAAGGACTGCAATGCCCAAGACCGAACCCAAGATCATTCAAAAGGAACTTGAAGCAGGAAAGATTCGATCCAGCTATTGGCTAGTGGGTCCTGAACGCATGAAAGTTCGCGAATTGACCAAAAGAATTCGGCTGGCCGTCTTGGGCAAAGAAGCAGCCGAAGCCGCTTCGTTATCGTTCAATGAAGAGCGTCTAGAAGGCAGTGAAGTGAATGGCGAAAGGATTCTGGAAGCCGCACAGAGCCCGTCTTTACTGGGGGGACGGCGCTTGATTCTGGTTCGCGATGCGCATTTAGTGAAGGATCCCGAACCGCTTGAAGCCCTTTTTTCTGATCATGAAGGCTACACCTGTGTCTTCATGGCTAAAGAAATGGATGGACGGAAAAAGTGGACCAAGGTCGTTTCTGATCGTGCAACCTGGGTGGGGTGCGAAGACGTTCCCGAACACGAAAGGGAAGGCTGGATCGGGTACTTAGCTAAGCGCCGTGGATTCGATCTACCCCCTGAAATCAACGCATACTTACGTGGGCTTGATCCCTTTAGCCTGGATTCTTTGGATCAGGAATTGGCCAAGTACGAAATCGCGCTGAAGGGCAATCCCGACGATGCGCCACATGTGATTTTGGGCGGAAATTTGGAAGGCGGAACGGACGCCTTCTTGGCAGCTTTCTTCACGCGAAAAAAGGCACAGGCCTTGAAGTTTGCTGAATCCTTTTCTTCACACCCGGAAGAATCTTTACCGCTTCTGGGCCTTTTGTCTTGGAACGTGAAACAGTTGGCACTGGTCCGTTATGACCAAGATCATAGAACACGTTACGCGAAGCTTAGCCCTTTCATTGCCGGAAAAATTGAACCTTGGGCTAGGGCTTGGACGATGGCTGAAATTACGGAACTTCAATCGGCGCTATTTCGACTGGACCTGACTTTGAAGCAAACAGCGAAATTGTCCATGGGCGCTTGGGCAGACCTTGTGATTCGGTTTTGTCGTTAGGTCTGGACTCGTTCAGCCGAAGGGGTGAGCCGAAATGAGCCTACCCTGAGGCAAGCCTAGAAAACACAAAAGGCGCCTGGGTTTCCCCAGACGCCTTATGAATCCTAAAGATTCCAGACTTACTTCGTTGCAGCGTTCAAAACAGCTGGGATCGTCTTCTTGGCAAGAAGAGTCAAACGGCTGATTTTGCGAGCAGCGCGACCTTTTGGAAGGGCGCCTTTTGAGGCGGCCTTAGCCAAGGTCTTTACAGCCAAAGTGTAAGCTTCTTTGGCTTTGTTCAGGTCTTTCGCTTTCAGCGCTTCGACTGCTTTTTTCAAAGCCGTCTTGGTGCCGCTGCGAATGCCTTGATTGCGATCCGTACGGATGCGTGCTTGTTTCGCTCGTTTCGTGGATTTACGTGTATTTGCCATGGATTCCTCACAGTGAAGCTTGGCAAAGCTTCTGCCCCATGGGTCCTCGTTCTAAAAAGCAGAACGATTTGATGAATAGACCTGCGGGCTCACCGGCTAGGCCGGTTCGCCGATACCCATATCGATTTAGGCGTCTTTTTTCAAGGTCGGATTTTGGATCCAGTCCCGTAAGCCCTGGATTTCAAGCCGAAACTGGTCGGTCAGGAACTGGGCTGTTCGAACATGGACGGGTGGAACCCCTTGTTTCACAAGGAAATCAATCAGGTTTTCCAAGGATTTCTGAATTTGATCCAAGGATTGGATTCGGGCTTCGCCTTCGCCTGCGATCTTAGGTGAAAGGCTAAGCGCTTCAATCTGGGCTTCGCGTTGGGCTAGGCGCTGGGTCAGTTCCAGGGCCTTCTTTTCGGCGGCGATCACTCGTTTTTCAGCATCGTGATACAGCGCGGTCGACCCAGAAAGAACTTCCATTTGTTCCTTATGGGCGCGTGCCATTTCGCGAATCTTCTTTTCTAGAATCAGCCTAGACTGTTCGGATTGATACAGTTCCTGTTCGCAAGTTTGAAAAAGGTCTTTGTACTGATCGATGGTCGACTGGTAGCGCTCGGAAATCTGCTTAAGCCTTTCAGGATTTTCTCGAACCACTGATCCTTGGTTGGATCGCGCTAAAAGATCGTGAATTTCTGCGTCTTTCTTGCGAACGGTTGCAACCAGATTTGAAACTTCTTCTTTCAGTTCTCGGACGCGGGCAGGGACATCTCCGCGGTGTTGGTTCAATTCCGATTCGACCCGATCGCGGAAATCCAATGCCGAAACCCATCCTTCGTTCATGCTTGATACAGCGTCGGCGGATTCTTTTGGAAGCACAGTGACGAATCCTTCACGCGTGACCCGTTCAACAGCCATTTCGACTTCGGGCGGGAAGGTTTCCAACCGCGGCAACCCCTCGGGAAGTTGAGATTCATTTAAGTGAACAGGAATGACTCTTGGAATCGTTTGCGACGGGTTCATCACAGACTATTTTGACGGATCCCTGCGGTAAAGAAATGGGCATTTTTGGCCTAGTTCTGAAGCGCAAATCTAGGATATGAAATAGAAATGAGCTCAACAAGGAAGCGAATCATTGTCACTGGCGCGGCCGGTTTCATCGGCGCGAATTTCATCGAACAATGCCTGCGGCAAAATCTGCCGGTTGTGTCGGTCGATCGCGAATCTTATTTCAATCAGCGCGAAAGCTTGAAGGGAATCGACTTTCAAGAAATCGTCGATCGGGATCGCTTTCTGACTGATTTGGAAAATTCGCGCGATTCCGAGACCGTCCCACACTACCTAAAAAATGTAATGGCCATTGTTCATCTAGGCGCGTGCACCGACACGACGGAACTGGATGTTGAATACCTTCGGAAGATCAATCTTGAATATTCAAAGTCGGTCTGGGATTTCGCAGCCAGAAACAAGGTCCCGCTGGTTTATGCCAGTTCGGCAGCGACTTATGGCGCCGGAGAACTGGGGTATTCCGACGACGAAAGCCTGATTTCAAAATTGAAACCTTTAAACCCCTATGGTGAATCCAAGCGCCTATTTGATCTTTGGGTCTTGGATCAGGAAAAGCAGGGGAATACTCCGCCCACCTGGGCAGGATTTAAATTCTTCAATGTTTATGGCGCGCGCGAAGGGCATAAAGGCAAGATGGCCAGCGTCGTTTACCATTCCAAGCAGCAGATTTTGAAAGACGGCGAAGTAAAGCTATTCAAAAGCCATCGGCCCGAATTTAAAGACGGCGAACAAAAGCGCGATTTCGTTTGGGTGGGTGATTTGGTGCAGGTTCTGCTTTTCGCTGCTCAGGGAAAGATCAAGCGCGGCATTTTTAATTTAGGCAGCGGCGGTGCGCGAACTTTCTATGACCTTGCGTCCGCTGTATTTGATTCGATGGGAAAGAAGCGAAACATCCGTTTCATCGACATGCCAAAAGATCTACAGCCCAGGTATCAGTATTACACGGAAGCTTCGATGAACCGCCTTCGGGAAGCCGGATACACGACGCCGTTTCACACGCTAGAAGAAGGCGTAAAAAAGACGCTGGCATCCAGTTAAGGAATTAGTGGTTGGTCGAACTTTCAGGTTCGTCTTGGACTAATTCTTCGGACAAAGCTTCGATCACAGCTTCAATTGCGTCGGTCGCAAATTCAGGATGGACCGGCGCGCCGCTTTGAAGGACCGATTCGACGTATTCCATTTTATGCATACCCACGACTTGGCTTTGGATTCCTGGAAAGGATCGGCAAAGTCGCAAAACTTTCTTGGCCAGTTCCGGCGTGGACAAAAGTTCTGGGCAGGCGCGGTCAATTTGGGCTGCGATCCTTCGCGCGCGAAACGCGCAGTCCTGTTCTAGGTAACGCGTAAAGGTTTCAAAAAGGGCGTTAGCCACAGGTCGATAATCTCTGGCCCAATTCGACAACGCACCCCCGGATTCATGAAGCAGGGCAATCGCACGTTCGAATGTCGGCAGGATTTCTTGGGCCAGGTGGATTCGCCAGGCCTTCAATTGCGAAAGTTGTTGGAAATTTTGGCGCAGAATATGGCCCCATGCGATCCGGTTTGCGGGCACGATCGCTTTACCTGGGTAAGTCATTTCAAGATCCAAGGCACGCTTCATGGCTGCCATCAATTCGTCTTCAAGATCGTCTCCGTGGTGATTTGGAAAATCGGTCAATTGAATCGGCGTGTCGTTGAAGTAGGCACGAAATGGGCGGTGCGCGATGGCGCCAACCTTCTGCGCCATGGCCCATTCGACGGTCGATTTGCCCAGATGGGCTTGTTCGAAAACGGCGCCCGGTTCCAAAAGATTGAAAGGAAATTCGATCATCGCGAAACCGTGATTGGGCCGTTTCAGATCGGCTGCGACCGTTTCGGCAATTTCCTTTAGAACTTCAAGCGACACGAAAAGGGGATGAGTGTTTTCCAGGACAAACCCGTTGGATGATACACCGAAGTACTGAATTCTTCCGCTTTCGCGTTCTTCTTCCAAATGGGCAAACGCCCGCTTCACTTTGTCGTAAAATTTGCGGTGCGATGGGTCCCCTTGCAAAATAAATTCAGGGTTTTGAAGTAGAACGAAGTCCAAGCATTCCACACCCAATCGTTCAAGCGACCGCGTGATTTGATCTTCGATCAAACCCGGTTCGATGCTGTACCAAAAATCATCAGACAGCCGCAAGATATCGTCCGGGCTTGAATGGTCTGAAGGGGTGCGGTTTTGGGCCAGCGCCAGTTCTAGTCCTTCTAGGTATCCGACTTTCAATGAAAGGACGATCTGGCTTCTTTCAATACGTTCTTGGCGGACCAAGCGATTCAGGGCTTCTCCGATGGCTTTCTGTGATTTTCCGTCTTGGTAGATGGCGGAAGTATCGATCAAGTTGATTCCGCTGCTGATCGCCTTTTCAATGACTGAAATCTGCGTATCGTCCTGTCCAAAAAGATTTCCACCCAGGGCGAAGCTGGAAACGCTGAGCCCCGTTCGCCCAAGTAAACTTCCTTGGATCGACGTTTTCTGCGTCGGTCCTGCAAAATAGGATTTAGTCCCCAGTGGGGTTGCGTGTGAAGGGTGCTTGGGCATAGTGACTGAGTGTTCTAGAACACCAGAAAATGGATCTAAATTCAAAGTATTGTCATCATCTTCGAAAAGGGTGCCGGGCTTTCAACCAGAAGGACCCATGGACTGCACATGAACACTGGGAAATGGCCTGGAAAGACCTTCCCAAGGGGTCGCTTCGAACCCAGCTTCAAGCGGCGATCCAAATTGCCGCAGCGATCCATCTTTTTCACTTAGGGCGAAAGGAACCGGCTTGGCGCTTGCTGCGGTTGGCTCAGGCCAAGTGGAAAAGAACCCGAAAGCGACCTGGTCTTCCCGAATTTGATTTAGCGAAAGATCAGAAAGATCTGGCGTCTTGGCTACGGGAACGGTCAGAATCCGATCTTCAAGACATCGGCGAAGCGAAAGTTTGGAGCATCATCCTTCAATCACACGCCCGATTTCGAATGGGTGAATAGAAATGGCTTATTTGAATTGGACCAATAACGTTCCAGGTGCCTTTGAAATCCAAGTAGGACAAGGATCCGTCGAATTGCGAGTGAATTCCGAATACCGCAAAACACTTCTGGAAAAGCTTCGTGAAGGACAAAGTTACGAACTTCGAATGGATCTTTCGCAGGGATGGACGGTTTATTGGAAGGTTCGCGAGGGCGATAGCCGGCTTTTGTTGTCCCACCCGGAAAAGGATCAGTGGGTGGGTGCGGTTTCTTTAAATCAGGAAGATTTCAACCGGGTGATTTCCTGGATTGAGAACCCCGAAGCGGATGTAGTTTCGCTTTCGTCGTTGAAGACCTATGGATCGTTTAGCAAAGTTTCTAATCTTGAGCTTGCGATCCGCTTCTTGAAATAAACGGAATTGCAGCCATTCGATTCTTTTTCGCCTCGACCTTGGCCGAAAGCGATTGGTCGTAAACTGCGCGGTAGATTTGCATGACGACGACCTTGATCGCGGATGCGATGGGAATTGAAATCAGCATACCGACCAAGCCGTAGTATTCTTGGCCAATCATTACAGCGACAATCAGGATCACCGGATGAAGATCGACTAGCTTTGCCACAATCACCGGGAAGATCAGAACTGTGTCGATCACGTTCGCAATCACGTAAACCAGGGCGGTTAAGCCGAGCGAGCTTCCCGAATCGGTCCCAAGTCCAACGATCAAAAGCCCAGGAACGGCCCCAATGATGGGACCCACGTAAGGCAGGATATTGGTGACGCCCGCTAGAACACCCAAAACAATGGCATATTTGTTGTCGATGATCGCCAAACCCAGCGTGACCATCAGTCCCACCAAAAGCGCTTCGACCAGTTTGGCGCGAAGGTAGTCTGAAATCGAAGTCGTGATTTCGTGAACGACACCAAAGGTCGTTTCAAAAAAGCGATTGGGCACCATTTGAAAGAACCGACGCCGAAGGTTGGGGCCATCGCTTAAAAGAAAAAATGAAAGAATTGGGACGATGAACATCCAAGTCAGAATATCGCCCACCAACGCAGCACCGTTATTGACAAACCATTCACCGGTTTGTCGTCCCCAGTTCACAATTGCCTTTGAAGGGTGGATGTTTTTCAGAAAGGGGTATTCGGTCTTCACGCGCAATTCGAGGGCCTGAACTTTCTGGACCACTGTATTGAAATATTCGGGGGCCGCTTCTCGAAACTGGTCCCATTGGGAAATTCCGCGATTCACGGCGACGGCTCCGATTACAAACAAGACAATCCCAATCAAAATAAACAGGATCGTGATGGCCAAGGCACGGGGATGACCGCGGCGTTCGATCATCGCAACCATTGGTGAAAGAATCATCGAAACGACGATTGCCGAAAGGGTTGGCGCAGACAGGGTCGGATTCCAAATAAAAAGATAAGAAAAGCCCAAAAGGGTCATGGCTAAAGCCAAGACTTTGTAAAAGTCACGCCTTAGGTTTTGGTCCGTCAGCAGTTTCATGCGGGGCTTCTGCTCATCACGGTGATTTTTTCCGTGGTTTCCAAAAGCCGTTTTCCAAGCACCATGGAAAGCTGAAAAAGAATTTTCACACCGATGGCTGGCTTTCTTTCAAGTAGTTCCGAAAGATCGGGTTTGAAGAATCCAACCACCACAGTTCGTTCCTGGGCAATTGCCGAAGCAGTTCGAATATTGTCTGGGTCAACCAGCGCCAATTCTCCGAAGAAACTGCCTTCTTGAAGCGTCGTCACCAAGACGTCTTCCGTTGCGCTGGAGGGCGCCTGAGTACGAATGGAAACACGACCCTTACTGATCATGTACATCCCCAGGCCCCGGTCATTCTGGCGAAAGATTGCTTCGTCAGCCTGATAAATCCGTTCATAGACCAGGGTCGAAACATAGGCCAATTCGCGCCGGCTTAAGGTGCGAAACAAAATATTGGACGACAGAAGCTCGATGATGTCCGTTTCGCCTTCTTTCTTTTCGCGAAAAAGGTCGGACCAAAGAAAGTGAGGGTGAGCATTCTTCAGAGCCTTGTATTTTTGATCCCGAAGGGCGGCTTCGGGCGAATTGCCTTGTAGATTCTGTTTCGTTTGGGCTTCGTTGCTCATGATTTCAAGGTTACGCTTAGCTCAAGGATGCAGCAACAAGATCAAGACCTAAAGACGCAGAAGATTTTGGTCATCGAAGACGTACCGACGATGCGCGAACTGATTTGCTGGATGCTGAAGCAGATTCCCGGGGTTACGGTTTCTGACGCCGTGGATTCAATTCCCGCTGCCCGCTTGGTCTTGGATCGCCGGCGGCCCGATCTTGTTCTTTTGGATCGAGTGCTTCCCGGTCCGCTGGGGGATGACTTAATACCGTACCTAAAAAGTCAGAATATACCGTATTTTGTCCTGGTGACCTCGGATACGCAGTCCAGGGTAGGGCTTGGGTCCGAGCCGATCCTAGTCAAACCCTTTGGGGAATCCACCGAGGACCTAGAAAAGGATTTGGCTCGGATTCGGGACGCCATTGTTCAAAAGCGAGGTTGACGCAACCGGGCCGCCTTGTTACATCCCTTGGACTTTCGAAAGGAAAATGCATTCATGTCTCTGAAGATCCGTTTGTCGCGCCAAGGCGCCAAGAAGCGTCCCGAATACCTAGTTGTCGTCGTCGACAGCAATAAGAAGCGCGATGGAGAATACATTGCCAAGCTGGGCCACTACTTTCCAAAAGCTGAAAAGCCCGCTGATAAAGTGAAAGTCAACTTCGAGTTGGCCAAGGCTTGGATCGCTCAAGGCGCTCAGCCATCGGTCACCGTCGGTCAGCTTCTGAAAATTCAAGCTTAGTTTCTAAGCTAGATTTTTGAATCATGAGCGAGCTCGCAAAATTGATTGAATCCATGGCCAAAGCGCTCGTGGATAGTCCCGATCAAGTTTCCGTCGGCGAAATGGCTGGCGAAAATACCACCGTGATCGAGCTGCAGGTCGCAAAAGAAGACTTAGGCAAAATCATCGGCAAGCAGGGTCGTACGGCGAAGGCTCTTCGCACGATCCTGACTGGCGCATCTACAAAACTTCGCAAAAGAACCGTTCTTGAAATTCTAGAATAGTCGAGGGGCCGCATGCAGTTTCAGGTCCTGACCTTATTCCCAGAATCCTTCCAAAGCTTCTTTGGCTTTAGCCTGATTGGCAAAGCGATCCAAAAGGGGCTGGCCCAAATTCAACTGATCAACCCGCGCGACTTCGCAACCGACAAGCACCGTACGGTCGACGACGCTCCGTACGGCGGCGGCGAAGGCATGCTGATGAAAGCTGATGTCCTGAAACGGGCGTGGGATCAAGCCAAGGCCGCTGATCCCCAAGCAAAGACCATCATGCTATCCCCCCAAGGGAAGCTTTTGACCCAGGCCATGCTTTGGGACTGGTCCAAAGGATCTGGCCTGATCTTAGTTTGTGGACATTATGAAGGCGTCGACGAACGTTTCATCGAAGCCTGCGTGGATGAAGAAATTTCCATAGGCGACTATGTTCTAACTGGTGGCGAATGGCCTGCCCAGGTCCTGATGGACGGGGTCATTCGGCTTTTGCCAGGCGTTGTTGGAAATGCCGATTCGATTCAAAACGACAGCTTAGAAGGCGGCCTATTAAAGTACCCTCAGTACACCCGCCCACCTGAATTTGAAGGGCGTAAAGTTCCCGACATTCTGACTTCGGGGGATCACGGGAAAGTTGCCAAGTGGCGTCATGAAGAAAGCCTAAAAAGAACAAAGGAAAGACGTCCGGATTTGTGGGAAAAGGGGACCCGAAAGCCATAAGCCAAAGGGTCGCAACTTGAGAAACCTGATTTCCTTCTTCATTCGACAAAGCCTTTTTGGAGACCTGCTGACCGCCGCCGTCATTTTGGTGGGAGTGGCGTCTTTATTTCTGATCCGTCGTGAAATTTTTCCGAACGTCGAATTCGACTTTGTATCGGTCACAACGGTTTTTCCTGGAGCGTCCCCGGAGGAAGTTGAAAAACTTCTGACCAACCCCATCGAACAGTCATTGAAAGAAGTCGATGGCATCAAGAAAGTTTTTTCTTCTTCGACCGAAGGTTTAAGCAGCGTGAACGTTCAGTTGGATCCTGACGTCACCACAGGCGCCAAAGGAAAAAGCAATATTCAAGACGTTGTCGAACGCATTCAAAATCTTCCCAAGGAAGCAGACAAGTCGATCGTCACCAATTTGGAATCCAAGCAGGGACCAATTTTGGAGGTTTCTGTGGCCGGGGATGTTTCGCCCATGGAACTTCGATCAGTCGCCAAGCGTCTGGAAGAAGAAATCGAATCCATTTCTGGCGTTGCCCGAGTGGTTCAACCAGCCCTTCGTGACAAAGAAGTTCGTGTCGAACCGTACTTGAAAAAATTGGCGATCAATCGCTTGTCATTGGATGACTTGGTTTTGTCGCTGAAGAATCAAAACGTTGCGATTCCAGGCGGCACGATCGAAGCTTCGGGCGGATCTAGGGGTCGTGAAAAAATCGTTCGAACCAAGGGTGATTTTTCTGTTTTGGATGATGTGAAAAATACCGTCGTCCGCGCAAACGACATGGCTCAGTCGGTGACCATTGGAAAGGTAGCGGATGTTTTTTATGACTTGGAACGTCCAACGATCCTGACCCGCGCCAATGGGCAGCCAGCGCTGTCGCTGACAGTTCTGCAAAAAGAAAAAAGTGACGCCATTGATATGGTCGACGCCGTTCGCAAGCGAGTCGACGAACTCAAAGCAACTTTGAATCCAAAACTGAAGATCACTTACATCAACGATTTTTCAGAATTCATTCGCCGCCGCCTGAGCATTCTGACCAGTAACTTGGGTATCGGTTTGCTTTTGGTACTTTTGCTTTTGCCGTTGATGATTCCGTTTCGGTTTTCCTTGATCATCGCGCTGGGGGAACCGTTTGCGTTTCTGGGGACGATTTTGATCCTTTATTGGACGGATCACAGCATCAACCTGATTTCCATGGTGGGTCTGATTATCGTTTCTGGGATTTTGGTCGACGATTCGATTGTTGTGACCGAAAACGCAGTTCGATTGGTGGATGAAGGGATGGATCCCAAGGAAGCTGCAATCGAGGGAACCCGCCAGATTGTTGCGCCGGTGACTGCGTCGGTTCTGACCACGACGCTTGCGTTTTTACCCATGGCATTCATGTCGGGGATTTTCGGAAAGTTTGTTCGCGAAATCCCAATTGCCGTGATCACAGCACTTGCCGTCAGTCTGTTTGAAACTTTTGTGATTTTGCCTGCGCACGTTGCCCAGTGGATCAAACCCAAAAGTGTCCAGCTTGCTGAAGCAGCAGCCGCGGCAGCCGCAGAAAAAGAAGGCAAAAAGAAAAAGTCGCTTCTAGACCGGCTTAGGTTTTTAAAGTGGCTGACGGTGCGCCTGACTGAATTGACGACCTTTACCCAAAAGTATTGGGACCAGAAAATGGTTCCCGTATACATCCGCTGGTTGGAAGTTTCTTTGAAGCGCCGCTATTGGGTTGCAGCCGGGATGGCGGCATTCTTTTTCCTTTCCATTGGGGTTGCGACCCAAGCAATGAAGCTGGTTCTGTTTCCTCCGGAAGGGGTTGAAATTTTCTTCGTCCAGACCAAGGCCCCGGTGGGCACCAGTCTAGAAGCGCATGAGAAAATGCTTCGCCCCATTGAAGAAGTGGTGGAAAAACTGGACCGCACTGAATTGCAGGATTTTACGACCCAGACCGGACTGGTTCAACAGGACCCGAACGATCCTGAAACCAAAAGGGGTAGCGAGTTTGCGCAGATTTCGGTTTTCTTAACGCCCGAAACCCAGCGGAAACGAACGGCCGCCGAAATCATCGAAGACCTTCGCGTCAAGGTGGGAAAACCGGAAGGTCTTTCTCAGGTGAACTTTGTTCGCGTCAATACGGGACCCCCTACTGGAAAGCCGGTCAGTTTAGGGGTTCGCGGTCGTACCTATGAAGAACTGATACCGGTTGTCGAAGATCTGAAAAAACTATTGGGCACTTATAAAGGGGTGACCGATATTTCGGATTCGTTTCAAAAAGGAAAAGAAGAAGTCAGAATTCACGTGAACGCCGCCGAAGCCGCTGCGGCAGGCTTGTCGGTGGCTTCGATCGGAATGACAGTCCGATCGGCTTTCGAAGGGATTGTAGCAACCAGCATTCGTGAACTGGATGAACAGGTAGACGTACGCGTTTCACTTCCGAAAGCCGAAAGGACGCAAGAAAGTTCGCTAACCGGCCTGTTGATCCCTAACCCCACAGGAAACCTGATTCCGCTTTCTGCTGTTTCGCGGGTAAAACCCGCGCAAGGGTTGGCTTCTTACGAACATGAAGACAACAAACGTCAGGTCAAAGTAACTGCCGAAGTCGACACGAAAGTGACCAGCGCCATCGAGGTCAATAAAAAGATCCGAGATCAGTTACCTGAATTCAAGAAGAAGCATCCCGGAGTCATAGTGGCCTTTGGCGGCGAAGACGAAGACACCCAAGAAAGTTTGGCGTCCTTGGGGCGCGCGTTTGGTTTAGCGATCCTGGGAATTTTTCTGCTTTTGGTTCTAACCTTCAAAAGTTTGCTTCAGCCTTTAGTGATTTTGATCACGGTTCCGCTGGGGATCGTTGCGGTCATTTGGGCTTTTTTCATCCACGGGTTGCCGTTTAGCTTTATGGGAATGTTGGGCATTGTCGCGCTGGCGGGTGTGATCGTGAACAACGCGATTGTTTTAGTGGATTTCGTAAACCAGCGCCGTGCCGAAGGAATTGGAAAGCGCCAAAGCATTTTGGAAGCGGCTGAAACCCGGGTGCGTCCGATCTTCTTGACCACCGTGACGACCGTGATCGGAATTCTTCCGACGGCTTACGGAATCGGTGGCTTAGACATGTTCGTTGTTCCTATCGCAATGGCGTTAGGGTGGGGAATCATGTTTGGATCGATCCTGACTGCTTTCGTATTCCCAGCGGCGCTTTCGATTTTGGACGACGTTTCTGATTTCTTTAAGGGCCGTAAAGGCGCCAAGATTTCCTGATCTTTAGTTGGACGGGACGACGGGCGTAACGGTTTCTGAAGCGCATTTCACAGTCAGCGAATCGCCACGAAGTTCGGATACTTCCAGTTCAAGTGAAGGACCATCGCCGATCACTCCACCCAATTTACGAGGGGCGCGGCGCTGAGTTGAAATGACCTGAATGGACATCTGGCCGGATTTGCTCAGCCGTGCAAAAACCTGCATGTCCAAGGCTCTTTCTTGGTAACCTTCGACATCATCCGCAACGACGGTCTTGGTCGCTAAAGGGATTTCTCCGCCATCAAAAGGCCTAAGGGTTCCGCCACAAGTCATCCGATTGGGCAAAGCCTGGGCAAAGCTTGAAGGAACAGCCGTTTGTGCGATCAGAGCAAGCAGAGATAGGCCGAAAAGCGGTTTCATAGGGGCCATTATTTGACATAAATGGTCGGAAATTGCAAGCGGGGATTTCTTTGGACCACTCAGGCTGGTTCTTGCCTTGCGCAGCTCGCTAAGCGCGTGTTATCCCCGGGACTCTTGTGCCAGCACCGATTTACGTCGCCCTTTTGCATTACCCGATGACCAATCGGCATGGAAACGTGGTGACCACTGCGGTGACGAACCTCGATATCCACGACATTGCACGGTCTTGTAGGACCTACGATGTTCGGGGCTATTTCTTGGTGACACCGCTAGAAGTGCAGCACAAGTTGGTCGGGCGAATCCTGGATCATTGGCAGGACGAAAAGTCCAAGCAGTACCATCCGTACCGCTATGAAGCCTTGAGCCGGGTCCGTTTGCTGAAGGATTTTAACGAAGTGAAAGATCGGATTCGATCTGAAACGGGTGAAGATCCCGAAGTCGTGATGACGGACGCCAGACCTTTTCCGAATTCGGTCAGCTATGCTGACTATCGGTCCGAAATTTCGCAGCCTAAGCGAAAGCGGCCGGTCTGCCTGGTCTTTGGAACAGGTTATGGAATTTCGGAAGTCTTCCTTCCCGAGGTGCACCGGATTTTGGCTCCGGTGAACGGGCCGGAAGACGCAGGAGGCTGGGAGCCCCCGCACGAGGTCCACGAAAAAGTGGGCCTGGAAGGGACCCCGGTGAAACGGAAGGGCTACAATCACCTTTCTGTTCGTTCTGCGGTGGCGATCATTTTGGATCGCCTGGCGGGAACCTAATACCGATTCGGGCAGCGGCGCCCGGATGGCAAGTGGCCAAAAGTTAGAACTCATGGGCGGAAGGCCGAGCAGACGGAACGGGCGAGCAAAAGCGCGTCCCTCCCCAAAGAGATCGTCCGTACCGCCAGAATAAAAAGGAGTGGTTGAGCCGAAATGCGCTCAACCCGACGTGAAAAGATGAAAAAGACAATTAAGGCTAAAAAAGCAACAAAAAGCATTCAAATGCCCCTGAAGGGCTTGGCCGCAAAAGTTGCAGCCGCTGAAAAGAAAACCCTTCGCCCAGAATTCCCACAGTACAAAGCCGGCGACACTGTGAAAGTTCACACCCGTATTAAAGAAGGCGATAAAGAACGTATTCAGGTTTATGAAGGCGTTGTCATCGCAAAGAACGGCGCAGGCGGCAGCAAGTCCTTCACCGTTCGCAAGATTTCCCACGGCGTGGGCGTCGAGCGAATCTTCTTGGAATCTTCTCCGAAGGTCGCAAAGCTTGAAGTGGTTCAAGAAGGCCGTGTCCGCCGCGCAAAGTTGTACTACTTGCGTGGATTGGAAGGTCGCGCAGCGAAGATTGAAAAAAGCGATCAAGCCGCAGCAACGCCTACGACCGCAACGAAGTAAATTCGAGAATTGTCAGGCCGCTTAAAAGCAGTACTGAAAAAAAGACGAAAAGGCTTTCCTTCGCTTCTTCATGAAACGGAGGAAGGCCTTTTTGGCTTTTCAGACGCGTATCGGGTCGCGGGGGTCGACGAAGTCGGGCGCGGTTGTATCGCGGGCCCGGTTGTGGTCGCATCTGCTGTTTTGCCCGGCCGTTTGGTTTCTGAAATTGAAGCCGGGACCGCGCCGAAATGGATTTTAGATGTTCGCGACAGCAAGCTACTTTCCGCAGAAGCACGCGAAGAACTGGAACCCCTTTTGAAGCAGTGGCTTCAGGAATTTCACGTCGCCTTCATTCCCGTTTCCGAAATCGATCGAATCAACATATTACAGGCAACTTTTTTGGGGATGGAGCGATCGGTGTCAGCTCTATCCTTGCGTCCAAACCGCGTTTGGATTGATGGCAACCAAGTACCCAAGGGCTTACGCGACGTGGGTCGCGCGGTGGTGGGGGGCGATTTGAAATTATTGAGCATCGCTTGTGCGTCCATCCTGGCAAAAGTCGCGCGCGATCGTTTCATGAAGGAACTTTCGACGACTTATCCAGACTACGGATTTTCAGATCATAAGGGCTACGGGACCCCTGAGCATTTGCGAGCATTAGATAGCCTGGGAGTAACTCCGGAACATCGGCGATCTTTTGCTCCGGTGCGCGACCGCCTGGCGCCCGCTTTGCAAAGTTCCCAGGGTGCATTTGAATTCAAGACACCGGCCGAATCCCCAAATCAGTCCGAAGATTTCGAAAACTTTTTCGCCTAGCCAGCGCGTTCACGCCGGGCGCGCGGCCGAATCCCAGGCCGAAAGAATCTTTATTGCTGAAAATCCAGGTGCCCGGCTACTTTGCCGGAACTTCAAGAACAAGGGTTTTGAATTGGATCTGGTTTTTTGGGTTCCCGGCAAAACAGCACAAGCGTCCGAATGGGTCTTTGTCGAAGTTCGCATGCTTTCGGACCCGCGCGCATTTCAAGCGGGAATGGCCGATCAATCGATCACGCCCAAGAAACGCGCGCAGGTCGAAAAAGGCGCCCGCTGGTTCCTGGCCCATACTCCGCGTCCAAAGTCGGTTCAATCGATTCGATTTTCAGTCATCACCCTGGGCCCCGGTGGATTTCACTATTGGCCAAGGGCCTGGGGATAGTTAGACTAGTTCCATGAGTCGACTATTTCCAAGCTTTGCCGCGGTATTGGCCATGAATGCTGCAAAGAATGCTGCAAAGAATGCTGCAAAGAATGCTGCAAAGAATGCTGCAAAGAATGCTGCAAAGAATGCTGCAAAGAATGCTGCAAAGAATGCTGCAAAGAATGCTGCAAAGAATGC
>JAEUWC010000027.1 GCA_016786465.1 Bdellovibrionales bacterium
GACTGACCTTTTTTCCAGTCAGCTGGGCAAAGTTCGCCCGTCTGAAGCGCTTGCAAGGTGCGAACGACTTCGTCGACTGAACGGCCAACGCCCAATGCGTTCACGCTCATCCACTGAAGATTGCCTTTAGGGTCGATCAAGAAAGTACCGCGAAGTGCGATGCCCTTGTCTTCGATCAAAACGCCATAGTCGCGAGAAATCTGGTGAGCCGTGTCGGCCAAGACGGGGTACTTCACTTCAGGAAGGTCTTTTTCGAACCAGGCCTTGTGTGAATATTCGCTGTCCGTGCTGCAAGCAATCACGTGGCAGCCCAATTCGCGGAAAGCGGCTTCATGTTGAGCGAAGCTGCGAATTTCGGTTGGGCAGACAAATGTGAAATCCAGCGGATAGAAAAACAGGCAAACCCATTTTCCGCTGAAATCTTTCAGGCTAACGTCCTTGAATTGGCCGGCGACAAACGCCTTGCCTTTAAAATCCGGAGCAGGTGCTCCAACTTTTACACTTACATTCGTTGTTGGCGACATAAGACAGTCCTTTCTTTCGTGTGCATTGGGGTATAACCAAATCTGATCCGCATGGCTCGAACAAAATTAAACTTACGCACCGCGCCGAAGTGGTTGGGAAAAGACTGGAAGTCTTCACTTTTGGTCGAAGGACTGTTCCTAGGACTGTTAATCGCCATCACTTTGGGAATGCATTCCAAACGAAACAGCTGGATTGAGCCTTTTTGCTCGATTCGACGCGAAATTTGCCGGCAAGATCACATCAATGCGTTGGACCGCCTGGCCATCGGCATGAAAAGCGACCGAGCCGATGCGTCTTCATTCACGACTCAGAACTGGTCGGGGTACCTGGCTTACGGCGTTCCCGCCCTTTACCTGGGTTACCGCGTCGCAGGTGCCCTGATCGCACCGCACGTTGCGTTGATGCAATTTTCAATGCACGCTGTTTTGTCGCTCCAAGCGACATTCCTCAATCAGGCAACAAACGAAGTCGTGAAGGTCGTGGCCCCTCGCCCGCGCCCCTTTGTCTTTGAAGATCTGCCCACCCACGGGAAACTTCCAGCGCACTACACATCTTTCTATTCGGGGCACACCAGCTTCACCGCAGTCGCCGTTTTCAGCCTGATCTTCGGGCTTCTTTGGTTGGGTGCACCCCGATGGCTTTGGATATCTTGCAGCGTCTTTGGTGGGTTTTTGATCATCGCAACCGGCTACTTCCGCGTGGTTTCCGGCAGGCACTATCCCACCGATACATTTGCCGGAGCGATCGCGGGCCTGATCATGGTTGGGTTGACGTACTGGATTCACCGGCGCGGAACTTCGCTTCAACTTTTTAAGAAGAAATGAAAAAAGAAGGCATCAACCGCAAGGCCATGCTTCTGATTTTCCTGGTCGTCTTCATCGATCTACTGGGATTTGGAATCATCATTCCCATTCTTCCCTATTTTTCAAAAAGCCTGGGCGCAACAGCATTGGACCTGGGTTGGCTGATGGCCAGCTATTCACTTTCGCAATTTGTTTTGGCACCGGTCTGGGGACGAATATCCGATCGCGTCGGACGCAAGCCCGTTTTGCTGATTTCGATTTTGGGATCGGCCATTGGTTTTTACTGGATGGGAATGGCGACGACACTGACTTCCCTTTTTGCGGGCCGGATTTTCGCAGGAATTTGCGGCGCAAATATTTCAACCGCTTATGCCTACATTGCTGACATCACGACCGAAGAAAATCGCACCAAGGGAATGGGAATCTTGGGCGCCGGATTCGGGCTTGGATTTTTGTTTGGACCCGCGATTGGTGGAATTCTTTCCCAACACGGAAATCACGTTCCGCTTTTGGCTGGGGCGGCGCTAGCTTGCGCGAACTGGGTGTTTGCGCTTTTCGCGCTGAAGGAACCGAACCCTTCGCGCTTGGAACGTTCAAAAAATCGCGAAAGGCGATTTGAATGGAACGCTTGGAAGACTGCGTTTGCGGTTCCGCTTTCACGAACTTCGATCACTCTTTTCTTCCTTCTGACTTTGGCGGTCACGCAGATGGAAGTGACCTTCGCCCTTTTTGTCGGTTCCCGCTTTGGCCTAGACGCCATGCACGCCGGTTATCTGCTTGCGATTCTTGGCCTAGTCATGGCGATCATGCAAGGGGGCCTAGTGGGGCGATTGGCAAAACGCTTTGGGGAAATTCCGCTGATTCAAATCGGCGCCTGGGTTTCGGCGGCTGCGCTTGCAGCCTTTGCGCTTTCGACGAATCTGACGATGACGACCCTTTCCTTGGTTTGTTTGGCGTTGGGCAACGGCGCCATGCACCCGTCTTTAAGCGCTTTGACTTCCCAGGCCGCGCGTTCGGATTCGCGCGGGGGCACCATGGGTGTCTTTCATTCTGCTTCTAGTCTTTCGCGCGTCATCGGGCCTCCGATTGCCGGATTCTTGTACGATCAAGTGTCGATGACCGCCCCTTATTGGGCCGCAGTAGCGCTGCTGCTGCTGATCTTCGCCGCTTTGCGCATGACTAAAACTGCCACTTAATTTTGGTGCCACAAGGGGACTTTTCCAAAAAGGCACCACCAGCCTGACTTTGCGCGTTATCCAAAAACCCTAAAAAACGCGGCATTTTCGGGGGGTTTTTTGAACCGCGAAGCACTGGGCTTTTGGTCTCGATCTTGCACAACCCCCTTCACAAAAGAAGAATCAAGGACTTTGACCAAAATTCTAAAGGGGGATTTTCCGTCATGAATCTTTTTACGCTTACATTGGCTCTCGTTTTTTCGGGAACCTCGGTGCTGGCCGAAGACTTTTCGCGCACGCCTGTCGATGGTTTCAAAATTGAACAGACGGTTAACAAGACCGACTACGAAACCCGGTCACGTCAGATCACGGTTCCTTACCAAGTTCCTTATCAGGAACAGGAAGCCTACCAGGACACGGAAACCTACTACGATTACGAACAACGCTGTGGCTACGAACCCTACACGGACTGTGATTACATTCCTCGCTGCTACACGCAGTCGACCTCACGCCAACAGTGCAGCACTTCCAGCGTTTGCCGTACCGATTCTTCGGGCCGCCAAACTTGCACGCCCGTTCAGCGCTGCACATCGGTTCCTTCTTCACAGCAAGTTTGTCACAACGAACGCGTGTGTCACACACGGTCGCGATATGAATGCCGAACTGTTTCGGTTCCACGCACACGTTGGGTGACCCGTTATCGTACGGTCACGCGCTACCGCACGGAATATCGCCAGGAAACGGAATACTACCAAGTGCCCGTCGCCAACTGGTCAAAAACCGTCTTGGTTGAATTTCCTCAGAACGCAGTTCTGCTAAACGGAGAATCCGAGCGCGTTCGCATCGAGTTGACCGGCGTGAAAGCCAACCCAAGCGTCAGCGTTTCGGTGGATTCACCGGTTTTTGCTTACACGGCGGGTGCTCCGCAGACCAATGGTCCTGATCGCTACATCGTCGTCATGACGATGGTTCCGAAATACACTTCGAAAGCGCTTTCTGAAGGTACGATTTCGGGCTTGGATCTGAATCGCGCAACGAACCAAGTCGTTTTCAACGACCGCGGTTTGGTGGCACGAAGCCAGACCGATTACGAAGTCGAAATCACGGACCTAGAAGGAACCGGCGGTTCTTTCACGGTGAAAATGCCGGCGAACTATTCATCAAAATCGCAGACGATTGCGCTTCCGCAGAATCTGGATTCAACCCTGGATTACCGCGTTCGCCTGAAAGTGAATCGCGCAGGCGTGATGGTCATGGACAAGTCCGTGGGCTTCACCCAGGAAGTGACGTCAGCAGGCAAACTTGAAAAGATGAAGTTTGCCCAGGAATCGGATCTTAGCCAGCTGAAGGTCGAAGGAAACGGCAAGGCGACGCGATTGATCTTTAAAGACACAGCCCCAAGCCATGCTCAAGTGGCGACGGTCTATGATCTTAAGATCACTTACGACGCGAAGTTTCTGGGCAAGAACCGAGTCCTTTCGGCAACCCGCCTTGACCGATCGCAACTGGCATTGCTAACGGATGGATCGTTTGCAGTCGCTTTCGCGGGTCTGTCGTATTTGACGGAAAAGGAAATCAAAAACTTCCTGGATGCCAAAGACAAGCTGGTCATCGAATTGAAAGCGATTCGATCCAGCCGCAAGTTCGTCGGTGACGCCGAACTGTTCAGGACTTTGACCACGAAGCTTCAGTAAGTCATCAACACTGGCGTTTAGGGGCCCACCAGGCTTCTGAATTGCCGGATTGAATGAAACGAGGGGGCCCAGCCGCATCGATGATGTGGCTGGGCCCTTCGCTTTGGGTGTCTGAGCACCTTTTGATGCCCGATGCGTCATAAGTGTCCGATTTCCGAGCACTCCCACCCTTCCAACAAAGTTAAGCGTCTTCAGCCCCGACAGGATTCTGCCGAAAAGCTTTTATGGGAATCCGATCCTTTTCGATCTTGGCAGGCATCAGTCTTTCGGCATTTCTTTTGTCACTTCATTCGTACGGAACGAAGACGGGAATGCAAAATACAACGGCAGCAAAAACAGTGGCTGAAGCGAAGACGCCGGGCATGCGAAAGCTAGCCAGCCAATGCAAAGTTTTCGACGAACCCAAGACCCTAAAGATGAAGCGCAAAATCGTCCAAGCGATTGACCAGTGCCAGCTGGATCTTTTCGTGTCATTGGGCTTTCAGCTTTCGGTTAAGAAGCTTAAGGCAGACACGAAGATCGAGAACTTCAATCTTTCGAACCTTTCGGGCTTCCCCGAGTCAGCCACCTATTGCCATCGCAAGATGAAGATGATTTTCGAAGTTCCACAGGTCGAGTATCCAAAGGCTCAGTTTGCTGAACTTCTGGGCTTCACTCGGTGCGCGAAGGATGCAACCGTAGCAGGCTTTAAGGACATGAACGCTCAGTTCGGATCCCAGCGAGGATTCGACATGCTGGGCGTTTGCACCGAAGACGGCAAGACCCTTCGCTGCGATCAAAAAGTTCGCTGGTGGGAATAAATTTTATCCGCTTTTAACTTCGCTTCAGGGCGTCGGCACCCACGCGCTACCGCCACCTACCGCGCGCTTTTCACGTAATTGTACAAATCCTGAAGCTGCGCATTGGATAGATTGCCGTAGCCTGGCATCACGTCGCCTGGAAGGCCTTTCGTGACAACCGACTTAAAGCGATCAAACGGCACGCCCGAAAGCGATCCGGTCTTCAAGTAGGCCTTTGGCGAAACACCCATATTGCGAACCAGTGCCCCTTCGCCCGAAACGCCGTGGCAACCCACGCATTTGGATTGGTAATAAGCAGCGCCGCTGCCGACCGGGGCATCTGGATTCTTAGCAACCGAAGATGCCACGGCAACGTTGATATCCGCGACCGCAAGTTTCGCCATCGCGACTGAAACCGGGATGGTTGGGCTGGATGATTCTCCGCCCATTCCGTCTTTCGATGGGTCAACGCCAACAGCTGCTAGATCCGAAGTCGTATCCTTGGCGTGAGCAGGGTTAATCGAAACCACGTAATGCGCCAACGCCCAGCGATCTTCTGCGGGCAAAGTTGCGAACGAAGCCATTGAACTGCCTTTGATGCCTTCCTTCAAAGTCTTGAAGATCTGGCTAGGCTTGTAACCATTCTTCCAGCCTGCGTTCTGCGCGAAATTCCTAGGCGGAGGAACCAATGCCGCAGCAGCAGGACCATTTCCCAAACCTTCAGCACCGTGACAGGACGTACACTGCTGCCCGAAAAGTTCTTTCCCGTGGGCAACCAATTCTGCCGTCGAAACCCAGGGTTTTTTAAACTTCGATTTCGAAGCGCCGGCTACCAACGGCCCCTTCACATAGACGTCGCCGCGGAAGAAAATATCAGATCCGGTCAGAACGATGAAAATCGCCAAGAATAGAAAGGACGTGAAAAAGATCACGCTGTTTTCTTTCACGTCGTTCTTCAAGTTCATGAAGATCATGCAAACCAAAAGCGCTTTGATCGTGGCGATGAACATCGCCAATGGGAAGTTGAAGGCCCCAAAGTCAAAGTGCGCCGTCCAAACCGTGATGATCGTCAGGAAGATCAGGGCTCCGAAAACCTTGAATGCTAGGCTGTTCGGAAGAACGTAGTGATGATGACCGTGCTTTTTATCGTCGTGCTTATGATCGTGTGCCATCGTTTTTTACCCAACCAGATAAAGTAGTGGAAAAAGATAAATCCAAACCAAGTCAACAAAGTGCCAATAGAAGCCCACCAATTCGACCGGAGTATAAAAATGCGGACCGAATTCTTTTGCAGAGGTTCGCTTCATGATCCACAAAATCAGACCCATCCCGATCACGACGTGAAGACCGTGAATCCCGGTCATCATGAAGTACAGCGAGAAGAACAAGGGCGCTTTCGGGAAGTTTTTGATCAATTCGGCATTCTGTTCTGTGCCAAACAATCCACCCGGAAGAAGTCCGCTGTGAATCTTGTGGCTGTATTCAAAGTACTTCACCACCAAGAACACTCCGGCCAATGCGACCGTCGCCGCTAAAAGTCCCAGGGCTTTATTTCTTTCACCGCGCTGGGTGGCCGAAACCGCCATGGCCATCGTCAGCGATGACGTCAGAAGTACGACCGTGTTCGTCGCACCCATCTTGACCGACAGATAGGCGTGGGCTGCTTTGAACATTTCTGGGTATAGGCCGCGGAAGATGGCGTAAGCGACGAACAATCCGCCCAGCATCAATACTTCCGTCACCATGAAAACCCACATGCCCTGTTTCGAAGCATCGAATTCATGATCCGCATCGTTGAAGTGATGAGCAACAACGTGGGGCTTTGACCCTGGATGCTCGACTACGTGTCCGTGATGTGCGTCTGACATAGATTCTCCTCGTGGCTAGCCCAAAGGCGCTCGCCTTATTCTCAAGATCGGTATTCGTATGGCCAATCGGTCACGACCGGCACTTTAATGAAGTTGTCATGCGGAGGAGGCGAAGGCGATTGCCACTCCAACGTTTGCGCTTCCCAAGGATTATCACCGGCGGGCTTGCCCTTACGCATGTCACGCCACAGATAAACCGCGGTCCAAACCAGACCCAATGCCAAAACCCAAGAACCCACCGTCGACATCTGATTCAGGCGAGTAAATTCAGGCAGGTACGACCAGTAACGACGAGGCATGCCCTGCGATCCCACGATGAATTGCGGGAAGAAGGTCAGGTTAAAACCCACCAAGACCAACCAGAACGCAATTTTTGCGGAAGCTTCGCTGTACATCCGACCCGTCATTTTTGGGAACCAGTAATGGATACCGCCCAAAAGTGCCATGATTGCTCCGCCCACCATGACGTAGTGGAAATGAGCCACGACGAAGTAAGTGTCGGTGATGTGCACGTCGACGGCCAAAGTGGCGCAGAAGACGCCCGTCAAACCGCCGATGGTGAACATTTCCAAAAATCCGAACGCATAAAGCATCGGAGCATTGAAGCGGATCGCACCCTTATACATGGTTCCGATCCAACTAAAGACCTTCACGCCCGTTGGAACTGCAACCAACATCGTGATGATCGAAAACAGGAAGTTCGCGAATTCGCTTTGGCCCGAAACGAACATGTGGTGACCCCACACGACGAAGGCGACCAGCGCGATACCGAAGCTGGACAATGCAATGGCTTTGTAACCAAAGATCGGCTTTCGCGAGAAAACCGGGATCAATTCTGAAATGACCCCCATGGCTGGAAGAATCATGATGTACACAGCCGGGTGCGAATAGAACCAGAAGAAATGCTGGAACAGAACTGCGTCGCCGCCCAAGGCTGGATCAAAAATTCCGATCTGAGCCACCCTTTCAAAGATCAAAAGCAAAAGAGTGATCGCAAGTACCGGTGTCGCCAAAACCTGAACGATACTGGTCGCGTAAACGGCCCAAATGAAAAGCGGTAGCCGCGACCAGGTCAGTCCTTCGGCGCGAAGCTTATGGACTGTAATGATGAAGTTCAACCCGGTCAGAATCGAAGCAAATCCTGCAACGAAAGCACCCAGAACGAACAGAATCACGGTCGTGTTGGTGGACGTAGAATACGGAGTATAAAAGGTCCAACCCGAATCAGCGCCCCGGAAAAGAAGCGCCGAAAGAGCAATCGCTGCTCCGGCCATGAAGATGTAATACGAAGCCAGATTCAAACGCGGAAATGCGACATCCTTCGCGCCCAACATCATCGGCAGAACGAAGTTGCCCAAAGCACCCGGAATCGCGGGAATGATGACCAAGAAGACCATCACTGCGCCGTGATAGGTGAAAACGCGGTTGTAAGTGTTCGCATCCATGATCGTCTGACCACCGGTTAGGTGTTCAATTCGAAGCAAGGTTGCGAAAAATCCGCCCATCAGAAAGAAGGTCAGAACCGAAAACAAGTACATCAGGCCGATGCGCTTGTGATCCAGTGTCGAAAGCCAGGACCAAAGTCCTTTTTCGTGATTGATGTAATTGTGGCCGCCCGTTGCTGAGTGTCCCATCGTTGTTACCTCGTGCTCACCACGGATGTGGCGGGTTTTACGTCTTTTGCGATTTGCTGGTCTTGAACTGGATCTGCGTTGGGCTGATCAGGAATCTTTTTTCCTGCCTTCCAGGCTTCCCAGTCTTGTGGATTCAAGGCGATCACTTTCGCCAGCATCAAAGAATGTGAAGTTCCGCAGTATTCGGTACAAAAAACTTGGTGTTTTCCAGGAACCGTCGCTTCGAACCAAACGTTCGTGAACATTCCTGGAACGACGTCGCTTTTCACACGGAAGTTCGGAACAAAGAAGCTGTGAAGGACGTCTGTCGAAGTCATCGTCAGCTTCACGGGCTTGTTCACCGGAACATAAAGTTCATTCACTGTGGTGCGACCGTCGTCATATTGGAACTGCCAAAGCCATTGTTTTCCAACGACACGAATTTCATATGCATCCGTCGGCGGGCGGGTCATGTCGACGTAAACCACCCAACCCCAAACGAAGATTGCCATCAAAAGTACGAATGGAACTGCAGTCCAAACGATTTCAATCGGCACGTTGCCGGTGATGTAAGTCGGCTTCACACCGGGCTTACCTTTGTATTTCAGCGCAAAGTAAATCATTCCGCCGACACAAAGGATGAAAAAGAAAACGCTCAGCCAAACAAGAAACCACCAAAGATCGTCCCAGCTTTTCGCAACTTCCGTTGCTTGAATGGGAAGATGCCCATTGAATGCGTACGCGCTGTTGGTGAGAAATTTTAAGATGAAGCCCATGCCGATGTCCCCTAAGTTCGCTGCTGCTTTCTCCAAAACCAAAACAGATAAAGAAAAACTAAGACTGTCGTCAGCAAAGTTGCCACCTGCATGACTCGAGTCAAAACTACTGAATACTTTCGTGTGTTTGGATCATATCGGTAACAAAACATCAGGATACGATCAATCACAGTTCCGATCTTGCCGCCGGCTGCTTCCAGCAGGGCAAGTCGCATTTGGTTCGGATTGTATTCGACACCATAAAGATACCGCGAAATCTTCGCTTCGGGGGTCAAAATAAATAGGGCGGCGCTATGCGCAAATTCTTGGGTCTTCGGATCCTTCCGATAACCGAACCCCAGCTGGTCGGCCAATTTTCGCACCTGGTCATCCGGAGAAACCAAGAAATGCCAGCCACTGGCGGCCTCTGGCTTACCCAATTCCGAAATGTAATTCGCCTTTTTACTGGCGGCCAATTCCGCTGTTTCGCCCGTATGAATACTGATGGTGACGACTTCGAATTCTTTTCCGGGAACCCATGATTGGCTCTTGAGCGAGTCTAGGAGCCCGTTTAGGACCAAGTTACATAAGCTTGGGCAATTGTAATAAACCAAGGCTACAAGAACGGGCTTGTCCGCACGAAAGTACTGCGAAAGCAGAACTTCTTCGTTTTTTTCGTTTCGGAATTTTAGATTTCGATAGTCGACTGACGCGCCGAGTTTTTCAGTGATCGAGATTTCTTTGGGATCAAAGGGCGGCAAAGTCGCGCGCGCTGAATTGTCCCGCGCGGCCCAAGCGCCATCCATCAAGATGGACACCAAAAAGCCACAAAACGCGAAAGCAAAGGTCACTGCCCGAAGAAGCCTGAACATGTTGATCGTTTTATTGGGCAACCTAACATGTTAGCCAAAAGACTTGAAGACCCAAATCCGCCTGCGCATTTACCAGGAATTGTCCAAGTCCGGCATCGTCGCGCTGGTCTTGATCAGCGTTCTGGCAGGCTACCTGACGGGGCATCCCTTTGAAGAAAGTTTTTCGATTGCCCGGCTGATCGTGACCTTGGTTGCGGTTCTGCTATTGGCATCGGGTTCGTCGGCGATGAATCAGATCCAGGAAATCGAAACCGATCGCGCGATGCCGCGAACGGCGAAACGCCCGTTGCCCAGCGGAAGGATTTCTTTTTGGGAAGCGATGATTTTTTCGCTCGGGTCGATGGCGGCGGGCGCGTTCCTTCTTTTCCGGCTGGACGTTGCGCTGTTTTGGCAAGGACTAGCTGCGATTCTTTCTTACAACGTTCTGTACACGATGTGGTGGAAACGCCGATTTCCAATGGCGGCAATTCCCGGCGCGATTCCAGGTGCTTTGCCGATTTTGATGGGGTTCACTGCAGCTTCGCGAAATCCCTGGCATCCCGGCGGCTGGTTTTTATTTCTGATTTTGTTTTTTTGGCAGATGCCGCACTTCTGGGTTTTGGCCATTCGGTACGCGGAAGACTACCGCAAAGGGGGAATTCCTACCCTGCCCGTCGCGCATGGCGACCGAATCACTTTGAAGCAGATCATGGCCTGGTGCCTGGCCTATGTGGGTGTCGCTTTTTCGGGACCGCTTTTCTTGGGAACAGGAAAGATCTACTTGGTCGTTTGCGCAGCCACTAGCCTGATGCTGGTTTATGAACTGGTAAAACTTTTTCAGAATTCGCATTCGGTTTCAGATCCAAAGTCGAAAACTTGGCTTAGGTTTTTTCTTTGGGTGAACTTCAGCCTGATTTTTTATTTGGCAGCGGCAGTGGTCGATCTTTGGTCGGTCTATCTGATCCCGCTGGTCACTCAGTAAAGTCGGCAAAGGGCTTTGGGCCAATTCTTAAAAATTACTGTGTGCGTGAAGGACTTGGGCCAGGTACGGGCCAACCGGTCTGCGCGTGCAATTCAGTCAAGTAGCCTGGCGATGGCTTATAGGTCGCTACGTCTGGTCCGCCAAAATAAATCAGATATAGATTCATCAACATCATGGCATCCATGCCGTTGAATTCCGTTCCGTCCGGAATGACGTAATCGCCTTTCTTCCATTTCACAGGATAAGTGCGCTGACGCTTTTCAACGAAAAAACGATGAAAGCTGGACCAACCGTTGGGATCCCCCATGTAAGGACCTTGCGGCGGAAGGACATCAATCAAGTGCTTGAAGTCTTCTTGGGTCAAGATCGTTCGTCCGTCCGTTTCATAAGGATCGGTGATCAGTTTCTTTCCCGTTAGAACCGCGTTGGCCAAAGGCCAAATTGGAAAATCATAGGCCTGGTGGAATTCAGTCAGCGCGACCTGGGTATTCTTACCCCACACGTCGCCGGCGGCTCCTAGTTCCATGATCATCGATTTCACGAACCAGTTTCCAGGAAGGAAAATGATTTGAAAAAGCGGGAAGGCGACTTTCGAAAGGAATGCCGGCTTGATGCCCTTCATTTTTTCAGCCGGTAGTATCGACTTTGCGATCTTGAAAAAGCCTTTCGAAAAAGCCCCCATGTTGGGGCCACGAAGGACCTTATCCTTCGTTCTAGGAATTCGAATGACCCAATCCTTCTTTTGTCCGTAAACGTATTTCAGAATTGAAACCAACTGGCTTTGAATCCGATCATCCAAATCCTTTTCAACCGGAATGTTTCGATCTAATGCCTGGTGAAGGAACCGATACCCCATGAAAAGTTCGACTAGTTGATCTTGGCTGGTGACATTGCCTGACCAGTTGACCAATCGGAAATCGATATAATCCGAATTGATCGAATCAAAGGCACCGGGACGAAGATTCAAATAGGATTCGTCGGCATCATCCCGAAAGAAAAATCCGTTCACTTCTTTCTTTCCTGCAAAGTGAAGGTTTGCTTGTTCAGAAAGACGTTCAAAAGCGCGAAGCGCAAACTTGATTTCTAGCAGGGTGTGGTCGCTTGCAACGCCGGCTTTTCTCTGGACGGCCAGTTCTGTTCCCAAAACCGTTAAGTATGTTCCCAAGCCGCTGACCGTATCGCCAAACTTAATGTTCTTTTGATGGATGTGATCGATGGGAAGGCTTCCGCCTGGAACGTCAGCCACATACAAAAACTTTTTAAGAAACCTTTCGCGGTAGGACCAGTAACGATCAGAAATGTCCGTCGTCGATGCCAGACCACGGAACGTCGTTTTTTTAAAGCGTGGAACGCTTAAGGTGGTGACGGTCGCAATCAGAAGCGCGAACGCGCTGCCGACTAGAATCGATCTAAAGCGGATCGACATACTTGTACCGTTTGATTGAATGCGGCCTTTGCACTGGCGCGCGCGAAATCACAGACCACTGAACGCTTCGGGGTTTTTGGGTCTAGAACGCTGGATTCTGGGTACCACGCCGTGACTGTGATTCTTTGCACAGGTCCAGAAAATCCATCCTTGCTTAAAGGGCAGCCGTCATTGGCTTTCTTTTTCATTCCCGCAAAGCCGGCCTTTTTGTACGTCTGACCGAAATTCGCGACAAAGTTCGGAGCCATCATTTTTTCAACATAAGCAATCAGGCCGGCGACATCAGTTCTTTGAAAGTCAGGATGATTCACGGGACCGTGCACGCAGTTCTTCACCGTGTTCGCTGCTTCGGGTTTTGACAGATCCAGGGTAACGGGTTTGCCAGTGGCTTGATCGACGTATGAATACATCGTTCCTGGGCTGACTGACTTAAAGGCCGTAGCGACGACGTAAAAGGCGACCTTCGGCTTAACGTGATGGTTCTGATTTGAAGCTTGATTCTTGTTTTGCGCAAAAGCGCTGAGCGCGAAAAGAATGGCGAAAGTAGCGACGACCCCAAGTTTCATTCGTTTGATTCCCCTTGCTCAAGGCTAAGAGCAATCCGTAAAAAAGGCAAAGGGCCCAAGCGGGGTTCATGCTTGGGCCCTCCTTCTGATGTTGCCTGTTAGTACGTCGAAGTCGACGTTCTACAGACCACGTCACCGTTGATCGTTTCAGATCCAGTGCTTACGTTCTTCCAAGACATGTTGGCGCATTCTCCGCCAATCAGGTCCAAGCGAACGACATAGCCGCTGGAACGGAACATCAAATAGTTGTCCGTCAAGAAAGTAGCGGTTCGATCGCCATTTCCGAAGCGTCCAAGCAACTGGTTCTTATAGTCCTGGCTGATTCGAATTTCGCGGTTGCTTCCGCGAGCCGAACGCCACGTGCCGATCAGAAGTTGCTTGCTGTACTGATCGCCACTGCCTTCTTTACAAAGCACATCGCCGTAATGGGTCCGGGCACCTGTGCTGATGTTTTCCCAACTTAGGTTCAGGCACTGACCGGTGTAACCGATCAGCTGATAAGTCAGCCGGTATTGACCCGACTGAAACTTGCCTTGGCCTTGATTCAAGAAGGTGAAGTTGGATTCGCTTGTTCCGAAACGACCCTTCAGCTGATTGCGATAGTCCACGGTGAAATCAACCGTTCGAAGACTTCCGCGAGCCGAGATCCACTTGCCTTGCAAAAGACTGATGTCTTGTGGCGAGTGAGTGCCTTCTTTACAGATCATGTCCCCGTTCGGGGTCCACTGGCCGGTGCTTCGATTTTGCCACGAAACATCCAGACAGTTGTAACCAGCTGGACGCAATGACCAGACATAGTTGCCTGACCGGAAGGTCCCTTCGTTTTGGAAAATCACCAGAACATTGGTGTCCAAGGTCGTCGCGCGTGCTTCCAGTTCTCCGCGGTAGTTTTCACGAATTGTGAAGTACCGAGTTGAACCCGCAGCCGAATTCCAAGTTCCGATCAACTGCTGGCGAGTGATCTGCCAGCTTGGCATCGGCGGAATCGGCCCAGGAGGAATTGGTCCTGGCGGAACCGGAGCCGGTGGAATCGGAGCCGGTGGAATCGGAGCCGGTGGAATCGGAGCCGGTGGAATCGGAGCCGGTGGAATCGGAGCCGGTGGAATCGGAGCCGGTGGAATAGGAGCCGGTGGAATCGGAGCCGGTGGAATCGGAGC
>JAEUWC010000006.1 GCA_016786465.1 Bdellovibrionales bacterium
GGGCGGTGCCAACATCACGGGTAACAGCACGATCACTGGCAACACCACCATCACTGGAACCTTGGGAACTGGCGCAGTCACTTCAACCGGCGCCGTCACGGGAACTTCTTTGACTGCAAGCGGTGGTGGAACCATCAGCACCACGGGCGCCACCAACACGGGAACATTGACCGCAACCGGCGCAATCAGCGGTGCATCAGTTGCTGCAACCGGCGCCATCACGGGTGCTTCTTTGACCACAACGGGCGCAATCACGGGTGGCGACATCATCGCGCTTCCTACGGGTGTGGGCTCCGGCCAAACCGGCCGTTTGCAACTTCGTGAATTGGCCGCTGGCGGCACAAATACCGTGGGATTTCGCGCACCTGATACGTTGGGTGCCGATGTCGTTTGGACCCTTCCAAACGCCGACGGAACCAGCGGTTACGCGCTGACCACCAACGGAAGCGGACAACTTCAATGGACTGCGATGTCAGGCGGATCCATCGGGGGTTCAGGCACCGCAAACCGCATGACCAAGTTTACCGGAGCAACTTCGATCGGTGATTCATCCGTAACTGACGACGGCACGACTGTGACGATCGGATCGACTGCAGGAATTTCAGTGACCAACAACGCCACCGTTGGCGGTGATTTGGTGGTCAGTGGCGGCGATATCAATTCGGCTGCTGCAACGTTCAACGTCGCTAGCACCAACGCCAATGGAACCGTGAACATCACGGCAACCGGCACAGGAAACGTCAATATCGGAACGGGAACCGGTGCAATCAACTTGCAAGACCAAACCAGCGTGACCGGCAACCTACAAGTTTCCGGAACGCTGTATGCAAACGGTGGAACGATTTCGACTTTAGGTGGCGCGCTCGGCATTTCGTCTCAGATCAACAACACCATGACGGTTGCATCAACCGGCACAGGCCAAACCGTGATCAGTTCGGGTAGCGGCGGAATTCTACTTTCAAATGCGACGTCAACAGCAGGCGATATCGTTCCAACTTCGAACAATACTCGCGACCTGGGTTCAGTGGGCGCACGATTCAAAGATGGGTATTTTGCCGGGACTTTGACGTCTGGCCCCGTTTCAGCAACGACGATCTCAGGAACGACGGGAACTTTTTCAACAGGCTTGGTTGCTCCATCGTTATCCAGCACTGGCGCATTGGCTATTTCATCTGCTGCCGGCGGAAACCTTTCGCTGAATTCAGGCACAGGAACAGTTTCATTGACGTCGACAAACCCCGGAGCTTCAGGTGCCGTCGTCCTAAACGCGGCGACACCCACTGGCGTCATTTACTTCCAAAGCGACAGCGTCACCAAAGCTGGATTGACCAGTAATGGTCTGTGGGCACGTTCGGTTCTTGGAATTAATGGTTCGACTTCGGGTTCTGTGACTTTGGCTGTCCCAGCCACTGTGGGGGGATTTTTTACTTTCAACCTTCCACAGTACAACGTGACTTGGCCTGCAACGGTCGGAACCAGCGGCTATGCCCTGACCACCGACGGAACAACGGGTGCACTTTCTTGGTCACCCATGTCGGGCGGCGGAATCACCAACGGCGCCGGCGCAAACGTGATTCCAAAATCCGACGGCACCAACCTGGTCGCGTCGATCATGAGCGAATCCGGAACGAACATCAGCGTCACGGGTTCAGTCGACGTTTCAAACTATTACCGCCAAGGCGGTACGACGATCTTGAACACCGCTACCGGCGTCACAAACCTTTTCGTTGGAAGATCGGCCGGAACTTTGACGTCAGCAAACATTGGCACAAACAACGTCGCAGCAGGTACAAACGCCTTGGATAGCACCACGGGCGCCGCCGCAGCTGACAACACCGCTATCGGTTACAACGCAGGTACCGCGGTCACTACGGCATCGAACAGCGTCTTTGTGGGTAGTCAAGCTGGTCAATCGGTGACGACTTCAAGTTCGAACGTTTACGTCGGCATGCAAGCCGGCCGCGACATGACTGGCGGCGGTAACGTTGCCGTCGGATTCCAAGCTGGCGTCACTGCTGGCGGCACAGGAAACTCGACCTATATTGGAAAAATGGCGGGTCAACAGGCCACGGGCGTTGGAAACTCTTTCCTGGGTTCTGAAGCCGGTTTGAATACCACGACAGGCACACAGAACGCTTATTTCGGTGCCTTTTCGGGTCGTAACACCACGGGTTCAAACAACGTTTTCGTCGGTTACAACGCGGGTAACGGTACTGCTGCCAGCGCAGGCGCTGGAAACACTTTTGTCGGTACTGCTTCGGGTCAAGCGATCGACGCCGGCAACTCGAACGTCGGTTTGGGACGAAACACTCTTTTAACTGCCACCAGTTCTAGCGCAAACACTGCACTGGGAACTTTCGCCGGTGATTCGATCACCAGCGGCGGCAACAACACGATGATCGGTTACAACAGCGGTAACAACATTGTCGCCGGCACCAACAACGTCATGTTGGGATATCAAGCCGGCCCAACCACTGACCAATCTCAAAAACTTTACATCGACAACACTGAAACCGACACTCCGCTGGTTTACGGCGAATTCAACAACAACCTTTTGCGTTTCCGCGGTGATACAGAAGTTCGTGGTGTTTCTGGCGTTGGACGTGAATTTAGAATTTATGACAGCGACAACACCAATCGCATTTCGCTTCGCGCACCCGCCACCGCTTCTTTGACGGCGGACTACACTTTGACCCTTCCGGTCGACGACGGAACCAGCGGACAAGTTTTGACGACCGACGGTGCAGGTGCATTGTCTTGGACCAGTCCTGGCGGAACTATGGGTGGATCGGGTACAACCGGTCGCCTTCCAAAGTTCACCGCAGCGACGACTTTGGGCGACAGCGTTCTTTACGAAGCAACTGGAAGAATCGGAATTGGCGCGGCACCAACGACCGACGCTTTGGAAGTCACAGGCGCAATCAATGCGACTACTTACTATAAACAAGGCGGATTTACCGTCATCAACACAGGAACAGGTACGAACAACGCCTTCTTTGGCCGTACAGTGGGTAACACGACGCTGACGGGATCCTTGAACACTGCCGTCGGTGCAAGCTCGGGTTCGGCACTGACGACCGGATCACAGAACACTTTCCTTGGCGTGGGCGCAGGTGCTGCAGTTACGACTGGCAGTAGCAATTTGCTGATTGGACCTAACGCGGGAACCCTGATTCAGAGCGGCCCAAACAATATCTTGATTGGCGTCAACTCGGGTTCTTCGCTTGTGACTGGTGGCGGAAACCTGATGATCGGCGTCGGATCAGGTTCAGCGACAACAGGATCAGGCAACGTATTCTTGGGTCATAGCAGCGGTTTGGCGATTACTGCAGGAACCGGCAACGTCATGCTTGGACCCAACGCTGGACCTACCGCCAACCAGTCCAACAAGCTTTACATCAACAATTCGCAAAGCGACACGCCCCTCATCGGCGGAGACTTTTCATCCTTCTGGGCTCAGATCCATGGGGATCTAGAAATTCGTGGCGTGGCATCAACCACTCGCGAAGTTCGATTCTATGACAGTGACAACTCAAACCGCATTAACGTGCGCGCGCCTGCAACTGGTTCTTTGACCGCCAACTACACCTTGACCTTACCAGTCGACGACGGCACCAGCGGCCAAGTCTTGACGACCGACGGAACCGGGGCTCTTTCGTGGACGACCGTTGGCGGCTCGTCAGTCATGACCGAAATTGCTCCGGCGGCGACCCGCCGAAGCATCATTGCTGGAACTAGCGCAGGTTCAGCGCTGACCGCGTCGACGGGAACGGACAACTTGATCGTGGGCTATAACGCGGGCAACGCGTTGAATACCGGTAGCTCGAACGTGTTCTTAGGACCGTACGCTGGTATGGCCACCACTTCGGGTGGACAAAACGTCATCATTGGTCAAAACGCTGGCATCACAATGACTGCGCAAAGCAACGCGGTAATTGTGGGTCAAGGCGCAGGTCAAAGTGCAACTGTTGGCGGAACTTTCGTCGGCCGGGCTGCCGGTTCGAACAACTCAGGTGGCAATAATACTTTTATTGGTGAAAACGCTGGGTCGGCAAATACTAGCGGTGGTTCTTCGACGCTGATTGGATCCCAAGCCGGCCTGAACATTACGACGGCCACCAGCACGATCGCTTTGGGATATCAAGCAGGCCGCGGCACGGCAGCGTCGGCGACTGGCGTGGGCAATATGTTCTTGGGGAACCAATCCGGATTTTCATTCACTTCCGGATATAGCAATACCGCCGTGGGTCTCGGGACGGCTTACAGTACAACGTCGGGATTCTATAACTCTTACTTTGGCCGCGAGGCCGGTTACTCAAACGTTACAGGAAACAACAACGCGTTTTTTGGCGCAATCACCGGACAAATGAATACGGGAAGCTTGAACTCGTTCTTCGGAGCAGGCGCCGGCAGCAGCAACACGGGATCAAACAACACTTACATCGGTTATTCAGCAGGCGCCAATTCGGCGACGGGAACCGGAAACGTCTTCGTTGGTTACTACGCTGGTTTGAACGAAACCGGATCCAACAAACTTTATATCACGAATACAAACTCGACGACGCCACTCATCGGCGGAGACTTTTCGACGTTTTTGGCCCAGATCCATGGCGACACCGAAATTCGCGGTGTTTCGGGTGTCGGTCGCGAACTTCGAATTTATGACAGCGATAACACCAATCGAGTTTCAATCCGCGTACCTGCCACCGCGTCTTTGACGGCGAACTACACTTTGACGCTGCCAGTGGACGACGGAACCAGCGGCCAGGTCCTTTCAACGGACGGATCCGGCAATCTTTCTTGGGCAAGCGCGGGCGGCTCAATCACTTGGAATTCAGGTACAGGAAACCTTTACGGCGCAGGAACTTCGGGCGCGGCGCTGGGCGGTGGAGGAACGCAAAACACTTTGTTGGGCGGCAACGCAGGTCCTGCGGTTTCTAGCGGTTGGTACAATACTTTGGTGGGTTACAATTCCGGAACCGCGTTGAACACGGGCATTCAAAACGTCATCGTCGGACATTCAGCTGGCGCTGCATTAACCAGTACGTCAAACAACGTTGTAATCGGTTACCAAGCTATGTCGCAAGCTGCTGGTTCCAACACTTCTGTGGCGGTGGGCTATCAGGCAGGCTACAAAAACGATGTTTCTTTGAACACCTTTGTGGGCCCAGGCGCTGGGTACAACACGACCACCGGACAGTACAATACTTTCCTGGGATATAACGCCGGATACGGTGGAGCAACTTCGACGGGTGCAAGCAACACTTTCATTGGTTCGTCTGCCGGCTATCAAGTGACCACAGGCGGCAGCAACACGGCTGTCGGATTTGAAGCTCAACGTGGCCTGACTACTGGTACAGGAAACGCGATGTTCGGTTATTACGCAGGTCGATGGATTGCTACCGGCTCGAATAACGTGATGATGGGGTACACGGCCGGGGGTAACGGCGGGACGGCTCAAGCCAACAACGTCCTGATTGGGTACGGTGCTGGGTATAACAACAATCAAAACAACAACGTTATGGTTGGACCTTTTGCTGGTTATCTGAACACGACCGGAGGTGCTTCTACTTTCGTCGGAAATATGGCGGGATACAACCAGTCCACCGGCGCTGGTAATACTTTGATCGGGCAGCAAGCTGGCTACTCGATAACAGGAACCAACGAAAACACAATCGTAGGGCAAGCGGCTGGTTTCTGGATGACCGGAGCCAATAATACATTGTTGGGTAGCGGGGCAGGTTCAAACGCAACATCCGGATCAAATAACGTATTTATTGGACAAAACACTGGCAATAGCAGCGGTGGCGGCGCCAACAACACCTATGTTGGTACCAATGCCGGCCAAGGCGGATCGGGTTCCAATAACGTCTTCATCGGTTACCAAGCTGGGTACAGTGAAACCGGATCGAACAAACTTTACATCGATAACAGCAACACTTCGTCACCTTTGATCGGTGGCGACTTCAGCGCCAATACGGTGACCATCAATGGTGGATTGACAGTCGCTGCGGGTAACACTTTGACGATTCCTGTCGGAGCGCTGACGGACGGTTCAGTCAATAACGCCGACATCGCCGATTCGACGATCCACCCAAGAAAACTTGCGGGTGCTCCGGGATCGGTATTGTCATCGGGTCCAACTGCATATGACGGAGTCGCTGACGTGCTGAATATCGGTTCCGCACTTCCAACCGTCGGCGGTCAAGCTGCAGTCTATTTGGTTCGTTCGTGGTGCAAAGCGGGAACGGATGAAGGCATAGTGATGGGTAAAGTCTTCGTGAAATCTGACGGCACCAATTTCCAATACGTCCAAGACCACGCCTATCAAACCGGTAGCGGCATTCTTAGCCACAGCATCAGCCTGGTGGGCGGTATCCCACGCGCTTCCTGCACCGAATCATCCGGCATGACCAACACCATGCGTTTTTCGTGGCACGTTATCGCTACTTTCGACTAAATACCCGACCAAGTCTAATTTCTATTACCTGTTAAATTTAGTTCAAACTAAATTCAACACCTATGAGAACTCTCGAGTTCCCGACCAGAAGTTTTTTCTATTAGGTGTGAAATTTACTTGAAGTAAATTGGATAGCTGTGAGAAAAAGAAGGCCAGGGATGAAATTTAGGCTAAGGATGGCCTATTTTCGATCTCGGAACCTCCCGATGATCCAACGGCGCCTTTTCCACCCCCTTCAGCTCGCTCTCCGCAATGACATGGTGTTTCTTTCTGGCCCTCGCGGCGCGGGCAAGTCGCTGCTTGCCCACCAGACGACCCGAACGATGAAAGGGATCTACTATTCTTGGGACATTGCTCAGGATCGAAAATCGCTTCTGAATCAGGAACTGCAGGCGGGCCAAAATCTTTGGGTTTTTGACGAACTTCACAAGCTCAAGGGCTGGGAAAAGTGGTTGGAACAGGTGATGAAAGCCCACCCAAAACAGCGCCAAATTCTGATCGCAGGCAGCAGAAATCTGGTCGTCGAATCTCACCAAAGCAAGGCGCGACACGCGAAAAGAAAATCCGCGCGCTTAACTCCGGGACTTACCGTCGAACGAAATCAACCCGGCCAGGCTCCGAATTTTCAGCGCCTGCATTACTCGCTTCATCCACTTTCCTTGACCGAAGTCCTGGCGATGGATCCACTGCCGCTGTCGCGTTTGGACACTGACCCTAGTGAACTTCCTCCGGGTGCTCCGATCCATTTTGGAACCGACACGCGTGCGTTGCAGGAAGCGCTTGTCAATTTGATGACTTTTTCTGGATTCCCTGAACCTTTCGAAAAAGCATCTGAAGGCGATGCGAAAAGATGGTCGCAGCTTTATCCCAGTCAGTTGATTCGCGAAGAACTGCAGTCATCCGAAATGATCCAAGATCTAGACCGCGTCGAAATTCTTTTTGATCGACTTTCGCATTCGGTGGGCGACGTGCTTTCCATCAACGAATTTCGAAGCCAGCTTCAGGTGTCTTTCATTACCGCGCGAAAATGGATCGAAGCGTTGGAACGCGTGTACGGCGTCTTTCGACTTTACCCACTGGATTCTCCGACGCTGAAATCCGTCAAAAAAGAGGCGAAACTTTATTTCTGGGATTGGACACGACCCAGCACCGAAGCAGCGCGATTTGAGAACCTAATGGCCGTCCACCTGCGTCGTTTTTGCGATTGGCAGAACGAACAGGAACCTTTTGGCGCGCGCTTTGAACTTCGCTATTTCCGAAACGTGCATCGCCACGAAGTGCACTTTGTCGTGGTTCGCGACGGGGCGCCTTGGATCGCCGTTGAAACCACCTTGGAAGACCAATGGATCGACCCTAGCTTAAAATACTTTTGCGAAAGGGTGCCCGTGAAGCGTGGCTTCCAAGTCAGTTTGCGCGGGGGGCGGAATCAGTCTTTTGGACGCTTTGGCGACGCGGTTCCCGGCGGTGTTCCGATCCAACAGGTCCCTGGCCGGCTTTTCTTGAAGGCGATTCCTTAGCCGCTTTTAGAATCCTTGGGTTGATGACCCGGGCCGCATCCACCCCATACCGTTTGACCATGGCCTGGATTCGATCCGGGTAAACAGGGCAGCTTAGGCGGCGACCGTACGACTTTTCCAATTCTGAAATTCGCTTCTGGATCGATTGCGCCATTTCGGCGCTACGGTACTCGTTGCAGTTCATCCCTTCATCCCAAGCGCCCGAGACGTATTTAGCAAGGTCCAGGGGAATCTTTTCAGTCCAGACGCCCTGATTGCAAGTAAAGTAAATCGAAGCGCGGGGGCCTGTCCCAACTGGCCCCAACAGGTCTTTCCAAAAATGGTACCCGTCGTAATTTGCCGCTAGATCCGCGTAGGAAAGAACACCGCCCGTCCAAATCCCAAAAATGCTTTTTTCCGAAAAATCCCCGATTTCCAGCGCATCCTGAAGGGTTCTTCCGGCCTGATGAACGATCGTATAGTAAGTGTGACCTTCGTCAATAAAGTGACCCAGCTTGTCCGCACCAATCACCCAGCCGTTGTGATGAAAATTCCCAGCTAATCCGATCTTGAAAAAGCCGCCCAGCACCAAAGGAAACCGATCAATCAGCGGCAACGTTCCGTAAACGGTTTCTGAAAGGTTCAAATTCACGCGGTCGACTTTTCCACTGTTGTTGATGAAGTCTTCAATCATACCGACCAAAGGACGCCGAAGTTCTTTTCCCAATTCTTCGTCCAGGTTTTGCCAATCGCATTTGCCCGTTGATACCCCTTGCGCCTGAACTCGGGTCAGACCCAAGCGAATTCGTTGCTGCATTTCTTGTTGAACCGCTGCCAAGCCGTCTTGCATTTTTCGGTAGCGCAAAGTGAAGGCGTCAGTTTCGGCAGCTAGAGTCGACGCCGTCAAAAAAATAGCGAAAAAAAATGCGTGCATTCGAACCATTTAGTCAACGTGGGAAGTTGCTGACAAGAAGAAAATAATCCCAGCAATTTCATGAATCCCGACTAGAATGGAATGAAGTGGTTCCAGGAAATATTTCTGTCGCGCATGATGCTTTTTCTTCGAAAAAGTCGGCACGAGTTATTCTCGTGGCCGCCGTGTGCCTTGCTGAAATTTTTACCGCTGCGTCTGCTTTTGCCGATCCTTCAGCTGAAATCAAAAAACAAGAACCCAAAGCTGAAACCGAAGTCAAAATTCAAAAGCCCTTCAAAGTTTTTTTGGAAGAACGTCCCCCACCGACCAAGGTCTGGTACGGCACGCTGACCTTGAAGGTTCAGCCACTAGAATCCTTGGTCATTGTCCGAGACGACCAAGGCGCGGAACTGATCCCAGACGCTAAGAATCCGACGGTTTATTCAGCAAAAGTTTTGCTTCTTGGAAAGTCCACGACCTTTGAAATCGTTCGTGTCTTCAAAGACGGGCGCCTTCAGACCGTCCAGATCGAATTCAATTACCCCGAATGGTACGACCCCAACGGCGCCCCCACACCCACGATCGGAAATCTGGAACCCCCGAAAACTAACGTGACGCTAGGACCGACTTCGCTGGTCTTCACGGAAACGGGATTGGAAAACTTTTCGTCCATCTTGATGACCCTGAAAGTCGCCAACCGTCTGGAAATCATTCCAGGAACTTTGGACCTGGGCACAAACTTCTTCGTTTCACTTTTTCCGATGACCAAAAGCGATCCGCTTCGGACCCTTCGAACTTTGGGGATCAACGTTCGCGCGGGTACGGCGGTCTACAAAAAAGGTCCGGACCGATTTTCTGTGCACCTTGGGGCGTACTACTTAACGACGTTTACTAGCCCTGACTTTGCCTTCAAGGACATGATGGGGCCTCAGCTGTTCCCCACCTATACCCGGAAATTCCCATGGGGTTCTGTCACGACCTATTTGAAGTATTCGCCGGTCGGCAGCAACGTTTCGATTCGCCCTTTTGATAGCCGCGAATTCGCGTTTGGAATCAGTTGGCTACGTCCGTGGAGAAAAAAGGCCGACCTGCTTTTTGCGATCGATTACGCCAATTTTAAAACAGACCTAGTGAACATCAATAACCAGACGATCTTCTACACTTCAAACAGCATCACTTTTTCGGGTGGAATCGAATTTTAGGTGCCTGACTGCATTAAAAAGCGTCTAGGCCTGTGTCGGCAATGACACTCTCATCAAACAGTCCAAATATGCCGTAAACTATAGGGTAGAGGGGAATCGCTTATGTCCTTCAAAGAAACGGCAAAATGGATCCTGGTTATTGCGCCCTTAGCGCTTACCGCATGTACGGAAGGTCGAATTGCCCGAAAATTTACGAAAGACACAGCGACGATCGAACGTCCGCTGACTCCGGGAAGAACGATCGCGGCCGGGGGTGGCATCGCTACGGCTCCAGGAATGCAGACGCGTGCCACGCTGGGTGAAACTGCGGGCGCTCCGCACATTTCAACCGCACCCGGAATTCAGCTTCGTTCGGGCGTACAGGCTGTCGTCGGACCCTGATTCGATAATTCGATTCAACGAATCTTTACGCAAGAATCTTTTCTTCGCATCGCTTGATCCAGTCCGCACCGACGCTTGAATCCGGAGCCCCTGGATCACGATAGGGTTCAGCACGGGTTGACCGCTTCAGTTTTTCGATCCATTCAACACCCAAAGGTTTTTGAATCAGCGCAGGATCGGTCGACGCCAAAGTGGTTTCCGCCTTCGCACCCGTCGTCATTCCGTAACCGACGTGAAAACCCGCTAAAACCAAGCCCATTCGCACCGGCGTTGCCGCGCTGTAAGTCGAAAGCAAACAGGGGTGATCCCCCAAAAAAGCACGAAGCCTTCGAAAACCATCCAAGGTCCAAAGATCCGGGAATACTTTTGGATCATAAAAATCGTAAGCGATTCGATCGGGCTGCGGGCACTTGGCCCAGTTTTCTTGAAAGGGGCCTTCGTGAAGTGTCCAGGTCCACCCTTCGCCTTGGGCTTCGCGTCGTCGCAAAAGCGTTTCCAATTTTTCCATCCACGGCTTCAAGAACGGAAAATCTTGAACGTGTTCCATTGCAGTGCGAATGCCGTCTAGGTCCGTTTCAAAGCTGACGATATCTAAGCTTGCGGGCGAAGAAATTTCTTTTCGTTTTTCCAACGCCGCAATCGCGTTAGCGGCCGTCCCCATCCCCACATCGTAAAAAACCAACGAATTTTGACAATTTTTCAGCGCTTCGACGACTCCCAATTGATCCACATAAAGAAGATTCGCCTCGCTCCAGGGTCCGATGCGCGAATGCATGGACTGAGCCTGAAGCGGTTCTTCTAGGCTGACTTGCCCGTTTGGAAAAACGACTTTCTTGTGGCGACTCACGCCGCTGCGCTAGCTTCGGGCGTGCTTTCCAGGACGTTCTGAAGCCCCTTTAGAATCTGACTGATCGCGCGGCGTTCGATTTCAGACGCCCCAGAAAAATCGATGACTAGGCGATAAGGGTGTGGATCGCCAGAAATCACTCGCGGACTTAAAACCACATCCGTACACGATGCGATTTTTCCACGAACATAAACAGATTTTGGAAGCTTGAAATGCAATGCGACTTCCTGACCCACGATGTACTGGGTTTTTGAAAAGACTTTCGCATGCAGTTCCGAGAAGTCGTTTAGAATCATCGTGACGCTTTGAAAATCGGAACCCCCGATGCCTTCAGTGGGATTCGTGACTACACGAATCTGCGCGCCCAGGCGTTTCATCACGAATGTTTCCGAGCGCACTTTTTCAGGTGAACGTCTTTCAATATATCTTCGTTTCTTGAATTGGCCCGATGACCCTGAATAATCCCACATTCTGACCTCCTAGGAACTAGCCGCTTTTCCAACCCCGGTATCCACCGTCCATGGAAAACACGTTTTTATAGCCCATTTTCACTAGATTATCGGCAGCTAGTGCCGATCGAAATCCACCGCCACAGTACAAAATAATTTCGGCGGAATGATCCGGAATCTTCACTTCGATATCCCGTTCCAGGATTCCACGCCCAAGGTGCACAGCGCCTTCGATGCACCCCGCTTCCCATTCATGGTCTTCTCGAACGTCGATGAAATGAAACCGATCGCCGCGCGCTAATTTTTTGCGCACTTCGGAAATCGAAATTTCCCGAATCCGCTTCTTCGCGTCTTCGACAATTTTAAGAAAACCCGGCGAATGATCAGCCATGGAATTCCTTCACAATCAAAGTGCCTTCGGAATCGTTCGAAGGACAGTAAAACCGATACTTTCCTGGGATCGAAGGCAGAATCCGAATTTCTTCGATCTTTTGACTTTTGATCTGACGACGAACCTGAAAGTCATCCAAAAAGATGCACGTTTTTTCGTTGGTTGCACCCGTGACAAATAAAGTCGTCGGAATGTCGCGCTTCACGTACAAAGTTTTTGGAAAGAATCCCGCCTTGTTCACAATCAACGACAAGGTCTGTTCTTTAGGAACCTGAGTCACAATTCCTCCAGCAAGATCTTTGGCTTCTTTTGCGGCGGCTTGCTTTGCGACCTGTTCCATCGCCGCTTTTTCCCGAGCCTCTTCTGCGTCTCTGCGTTCTTTTTCGACGGCCTTTTCGGCGGCGACCCGTTCTTGAACTTCTTCAGTCGTTTCATTCCAACGACGTCTTGGCGCGAAAAGTCGACGCCCGACATGGGCCGGCTGTGCGCCTTCGACCGCTAGGTCCGACGCCGCTTCTGCGGACGCTCCGGCCAAAGCGTCCGAAACCGGAGACGCCCCGTCTTCGGCCAAAGCCATGCCCAAAGGGCTAGTCAGGGCGACCGCCAGTGATAGGACCCAGAATTTTGAAAAAACAGGGTTCGGATGCATCCAAGCTTCCTATCGGCCACGTGGATGTTTGGGTTTAGCAGGAATTCTAATGTTTTCAGAGGGTTGACAATTAAATGGCGGGTTTCTTTTGCGTTACCAGAATTTCAAAATCTTCGGGGCTGATCAGGTACGCCGTCACTTCACCGTACTCGCTAATCGCGACCTTGTTTTTATTTCGTGTCACCTCAGAAATGAAGCCCCTGAAATCCCGCTGCGCATCCGTTGCGGTCCATAACTTGATGTTTCTATTGTCTTCACCAGAACTTGAAATCTGACTTAACAGTTGCGAGTTTTTCACAAAAATTCATTCCCTTATCCGAGTTATACGTACTGTCCGTACTGTGGGTACTTTCGAACCAAGCTTTTGTAATTCTGGCCCTAAAGGCCACCTCTCGCAGCTTAAGATTCCTTTTCGACACCCCATTGAGATCAAATGCGTCGCGTCATAAAGTGACTGAACTGGATCACACTAGGGGGACGTATGCGGGGATTTTTCAATTCGAGCAGGTATGGCGTTGCGCTAGTGTCAATTCTTTCACTGACTGGATGCTTCGAAGATCCAACCTTCATCGTCTCGACACAACAACGGCCCGTCGTAGTCGACAACACGATTGACCCAACGAAGACCGTCTGCAATCCGTTTCTAGATAACCCGGGACACGTGGGCTCGAGCTTCAAAAATGGAATCGTCGCAAAGCTCTCGTATCTTCCTGAAGCATCAACGGCCGAATACTACAAAGACTTAGCTTTCTACGCGGCGAACGCAACGTCTGTCGATGCAACGCTGTTCTTCAGCGATCTAAACGTTCCTACTCGAAAGTTTGATTTGGGTTTCATCACCGAAAAGAACGAATTTATCGTGAACGAAAAAGGAAACACTCTTTACGAGTATTTTTCGATTCACTTCGAAAGCCAGATTGCGCTGGAACCCGGCGACGTCGAAGGCCCATATCAGTTTGCGCTTCTATCCGACGATGGAAGCGTGCTGAGCGTTGATACTGGCTCTGGATTTCAAAAGCTGGTTGATAACGATGGAACGCACCCGACCAAGTTCATGGGCGCTCAGACACCGGTCCAATTGATTCATGGTACTTCGGTACCCATCAAACTGGACTACTACCAAGGCCCTAAGTTCCACATTTCAGTAATTCTTCTGTGGCGCCCTTGGCCCGGAACAGGCAGTGGTCAGCCTCCAGTTACCGATCCAGAGCAAGGGAAGTATGGCAATAGTCGCTACTTTGATTACACCCAAGTTCCTTCGACCAAGAAACAAGCCTACAACGACCTGATTGCCCGCGGCTGGAAAGTCGTTCCGGATAGTAATTTTCAACTTCCATCTTCCGTGGCTACGAATCCCTGCAGCGCAGTTCCGCCCGTCTTGACCAGCACTTCGGCAATTCCGGCGCTCACCAACATTCGCACGCAGCAGGTTCCTTTCGATGTCATCGACATCAGAACAGTCACCACTAAGCTTTTCCAAAATGGAATTCAGATTGCTCAGTCGACTCAGAAAACTGGTACGTTTAGTTTCGACCTCGTCGAAGGATCGAATACGCTAAGACTCGAAACAACCAACTCGGCCGGCTTCACCTCGACCTTGGATTTAGCACCGTCAACTTTAGACACGATCGCGCCCACGATCGCCATCCTGAATCCTATTGGCTCCTCGATTTTGACAAGCACCACGATTAGCTTGTCGGGATCATCGAATGAGCGTCTTTCACTCATCAACGCAAATGGATTGCCATTAAATATTTCTTCGAACGAAACGGGGTTCAACGGAAGTATCGTTGCGCCAGGATTCGGACCGTTTTCAATCGTGTTTGTCGGTACCGACAAGGCGGGAAACGTGGCAACTCAGACTGTTTCCATCACGATCGTGAACCCAACACCGCCTTCTCTGACGATCAGTTCACAAGGAACTTCGTATCTTTCAAATACCACCACGATCAATCTATCTGGCGATAGCGATAAGCCTCTTGCTTCCGCTTCGGTCAACGGCGTTACCCTCAGCCTAGATAGCAGTCGCAAGCATTTCACTGGGACGTACGTAACTCCCGGAAATGGTCTATACACGTTAGTGATTACTGGAACTGACGATCAAGGTCTTCAGGCCTCTGCGACCATCAAAGTTCGAGTCATGCAGACCCTTTCCTCCATTTTTACGTCCAACCCTTTGCCAAAGCTGAACTTCATTCAAAGCCCAGCTCCACCTGCCAGTGGATCCGACTACAAGTTCAATGGCGGTGGTTTTGCGATGAACTATGGACCGCTTTTCTCAAATGGTCCCGCTAGCCCAGGTTGTTCGCAAGCGAACCAACTGTTTTCTGGCACGACGATTGGAACTGTAAGTTCTGCGCCCTACGCTTCCGCATTTCCTGCAGGCTACCAACCTAAAATCCCGAACGCTTCAGACGTGATGAGTTTCATGGGCGACCCTGCTGATCCGCTGAACGCAGTGAAGTTGGGCTGGATCTCGGCTTGCCAGGGTTTTGATATCGTTCCTACTTTTGGAACCTGTTTAGAAAACAGAACCTACTTCAACTACCTGACGGGTACATTTCCGGAAGATATTATTATCAACGCAATTCCAGGCCTAAGTTCGGACTTGCGCAACTTCCTGCGTCCTCGCCTGAATGTTTGTACAGGCTTCGATACTTCGGGACTGAACTGCGACCAAATCATAAAATTTATCCCGATTTTGGCTAACTTTGTGATTCCTGGGGCCGCTCTGTTGCTCGACAACGCAATCGCGCAATTCATCCTAAGCGAACTCCTTTGCAAAGACTTGAACTGCGACAATCCGCTTATCGCGAATGTTCCGCCTCTGGTCCTTCTTTGCCTGAACATCAAACTTCCTTCGCTGCCTGATATTGACCTTCCTGGTATCAGTATCAGTTTTGGTGGAATTGACGGATTCGGTGGCGGTACAAGCGCCTATTGGTTCGGGAGTCCGGGCTGCGACCTACGCGGCTGTGCCAGCGACTTTGATTCCGGAGATTCAAACGGTGGTTTGGGCTTCCAGACCTGCGGTTATTTCAAAGGCATTTGCGGAACAGCAACTGCACAGGGTCAGAACTTTGATTCGACTCAGTTCCCTGAGCTTGCCTTCAGTAGCTCGCCTTTTGGCGCTGGCGTCGATACGCACCAGATTTCTTGCGATTACTTTACCAGTGATCCTTCGCAAATGACTTATGGTCAGATCTTTGATTTGGCTCAGTCTAGCGGAAGACGTGTGGCTGACGTTTTCTCTTCGGCGCTGACTTGCGCTTCAGCAGAATCCTTTCCGGGGTTGCCGCAAATTGTTGGGCCGGAGATTTTCATTTCAAGTCCAACGGCTGGTGCGTCCGTGGCATCGGGATCATCCGTTCAGGTTTCTGGATTGGTGAACAATCGTTTCGCACGAGTACGAATCAATGGAACCGACGTCATGGCAAGTGTTGGAACAAATGGCTTGATCTTCAACAAAAGCGTCACCGTTCCATCCGATGGAATCATCACGATTCAAGCGGCAGATCGATGGGGGAATATTACGACCAAGTCTGTGACTTTGAATGTGGTTTCATTGTCTGCACAAACTACGGTCTCCGCGGGCGTAGTACTCTCATGCGGAATCAAAAACGAAGCCCTGTATTGCTGGGGCAACGACAGGGGTTTGCTAGGCAACCAAGGAAATCCTGCCAACGCCTCCCAGTCAACTCCTGTCCCCGTTACAGGCATGTCGTCGGGTGTAACCGCCGTCTCGGCGACTAACTTCGCAATCTGTGCGATCAAAACCGGTGCCTTATACTGCTGGGGAAGAAACGATACCTATCAATTGGGCCATCCGACTCTGGGTATTACGCTCACAACTCCAACGCTGGTTCCTGGACTTTCAAGCGGAGTAACCGCGATTTCAACAAGTCAAACGGGTGGCTTTGTGTGCGCAATCAAGAGTGGAGGAGCTTTTTGCTGGGGGAACAATTCCTTCGGTCAGCTCGGAAACGGAACTACCCTAAATACGCCTACTCCGACGCAAGTGACTGGTTTAGAAAGTGGCGTCTCCTCAATTTCCGCAGGAACGGAGTTTGGCTGCGCGGTTAAGAATGGAGCCGCATATTGTTGGGGATTCGGAATTTCAGGACAACTTGGAACGGGCAACAACACATCCAGCTCGGTTCCCGTTCCTGTGCAATTTCTCACGGAAGGGGTCACTCAAATATCTGCGGCCTTCCGTTTAGCGTGTGCAGTGAAAAGCGGAGCAGTACACTGCTGGGGAACAAATCTACCGTTTGGGTCACTCGGAAACAATTCTGCTACCCCAACGAGCTCAACCCCTGTAGCGGTCCAGGGTCTTACTAACCCGGCCCGGCAAGTTGCCGTTGGAAATGCGTTTTTCGCGTGTGCTGCGCTGACTGATGGGACCGCATTCTGTTGGGGCAATGATAGCAGCGGACAACTTGGCAATGGACTGCCGCTTTCTGCCAGCGGCATTGCAACCCAAGTAACCGGGATCGCGAACGCGACTAGTATTGCTGCTGGCGATGCTCATGCGTGCGTGACCAGCGGAACCGAGACCTATTGCTGGGGGTCGGGAGTTAATGGCCAGCTTGGGGCCGGCGCCCTAGTCAGCAGTCCGACACCTGTCAAAAGCCTGATTCCGTAGTAGTAGTTGGAAAAGTCTAAATATTTCAATTAATTAAGGGGAATTATCCTTTAAGAATTTGTCATATTAATTTTGTCTACTATTTGAGATAATAAATACTCCTGAATATTGTTAAATATTCAACAATTTCAGCCCGATAGGAAATAGTGGGGATGCATCGGTTTTGGGTGATTCAAAAATCAGCCTTCTTGGCTTCGGCGTTGGCAGTGCTTTCTGCCTGCGGCGGCGCAAGCCTTTTGACCCAGGCCCCGCTGGTCGTTCCTCCGGGCCCGCTCAGTTTCTCTTACACTTCTGCAACCGCGACGTACTACGTCGGTTCTTCGATCACTCCGAACACGAACAACCTAACCACGCCTGCGGCTTACACGTATTCTTCGACTCCAGCACTTCCCACCGGGCTTTCGATTGATCCGACCACCGGGAACATCATCGGTATCCCACAATCGCTGACCGCGGCCGGCACGTACGTGATCACCGCAACCGGACCTGACGTGCAGTTTGCGACCGTGACGATCGACACGCAGCTGGACGTTTTGACCACGGTTCTTTCTTTCGTGAACGCCGGGACGACCGCTGCGCCAGTTGGTGTTGCGATTCCCGTCACGCTGACCACGATCGATCCAACGCTTTCGCAATTCACGTTTGGCGGACTTCCCGTCACTTTCGCCGTCGATAATTCGGCAGGCGGCGATGGAACTTTGGGCGCCGTGACCGACAACCTGGACGGAACCTACACCGTGAATTTCACCGGGATGGTTCTGGGTGATGCGACGATCACGGCATCGATCGGTGGCACTGCGATTTTCAGTTCGTGGACTTTCACCGTCGGCGTTGGACCCCCGGCGCAGTTGGCTTTCACGACTCAGCCTAGCGCATCGACCCAGTCAGCGACCGCATTCGCTTCGCAACCGGTGATCGAACTTCGCGACTTAGCCGGCAACCTGTGCACGACGGCTACCAATAACGTGACGCTAGCGATCGGAAACAACGCGGGAACACCTGCCGGAGTACTTTCAGGAACGACCACCGTTGCCGCTGTGGGCGGTATCGCGACTTTCGCGGGGCTTTCAATCGACAAGATCGGCGTGGGGTACACGCTTCGCGCTTCAAGCGGCGCGATTCCGACCAGCGATAGCGCAGCACTGGATATCACGCTTGGGCCGATGAGCACGACGGTCTCAACTTTCGTTTCGGACGTACCAACAGTTCCTGCAGACGGAGTGACGGTTGCAAACTTAACGGCGACGATCTTGGACGCAGGTGGAAACCCGATTACTGGAAAGGACGTTCAGGTTACACCATCGCGCGCTGGTTTCGATATTGTCACCCCAGCCGGAGTCGTTACGACCAACGCATCGGGTGTCGCCAATTTCACCGTTTCCTCGCTGCTTTTGGGCATCGGCAACTTTACTGCAAACAACACCACCGACTCTTTGACGGTAGCGACAAATCCGGCTGTGACTTTCACACCGGGTGGTGTCAGCGCAATGCTTTCCACCGTCGTTCCGTCGACGATGACTCCGACAGCGGATGGTTTGGCGACCACAACCGTGACTGTCACCTTGGTCGATAATTTTTCAAATCCTGTTCCTGGAAAAACGGTGATCTTGACTTCAAATCGAGGTCCCTTCGACATCATCACCACTGTGGCACCCGTCACGGGAATCAGCGACGCCTTAGGACAAGTCACCTTCACTATTTCTTCGACGACGGCGGGGAACTCGCAACTCACTGCAACTGACGTGACGGACTCACTCCCTCTAACTAGTCAACCGACGCTAGCCTTTGCGCCAGGAACTCCAAGCGCAGCAATTTCGACGTTGACTGCGACCCCAACTACGCTTTTTGCGGATGGAGTTTCTACTTCAACCGCTACCGTTACTTTACTGGACGCATTTTCGAACCCGGTTCCTGGAAAAGTCGTGATGTTGACTTCGACACTGGGAACCGTCACGCCACCCGTTGGAATCACAGGCCCCACCGGTGCAGTTTCTTTTTCCATCAGCTCGCTAGCCATCGGAACCGCAATGTTGGCTGCACTCGACTTGACGGATTCGGTAGCGCTGGCCGCAAACCCAACCCTGACTTTTACCGCAGGACTTCCTGATACACTTGCCTCGACCGTAAGCGTGACTCCAACGACCCAGCTAGCGGACGGACTTACGCCCTCCATTGTGACCGTGACCCTGAGAGATAATCTGGGCAACGTGGTTCCCGGTAAAACAGTATCCCTTGTAAGCGACCGGGGAATCGACACGATCACACCGGCCACCGCCGTTACAAACGTAGCCGGTGTCGCGCTCTTTGCGGTTCGATCGACCCTGGTCGGAACTTCCATCTACACGGCGACCGACACCACAGATTCCATCGGCATCTTTCAAACGGCGACAGTGACTTACAACGCCGCGGCTGTTGACCCCTTCACTTCCACAATTTCTATATCGCCCGCCACTGCACCAGCTGATGGCACCTTGATCAACATTACTGTGACCTTGAAAGATGCTTCAGGAAACGTCGTTGCAGGAAAAACGGTGGATGTTACTTCGTCACGTCCACCTTTGACCGACACTATTAGTGCTCCAGCGGTAACCGATGCGCTTGGACAAGCAACTTTCACAGTCAGTTCTTTGGTCGCAGGAACACCCACACTGACCGCAACGGATACTACCGATTCCATTACTGTTTTTTCAACTGCAGCACCTGTCTTTACTGCACCGCCTGTCAGTCCAACCCTGTCTAGCGTTGCGATTGTTCCTGGAAGCATTGTCGCTGATGGAACATTAGCCACAGTGACCGTCACGCTTTTAGATACCCTTTCAAATCCCGTGAATGGAAAAACCGTATCTATCAGCTCTTCTCGTGGCGGCACCGACTCGATCAGTATCATCAGCGCGGTCACTGCCGGCGCCGGACAAGCGACCTTCAGTATTTCTTCTTTGATGACGGGTACCGCTTCGATCTCCGCAATCGATGTGACCGACTCGATCTCGATCACGACGCCAGGATCAGTATCCTTTACTCCGGGACCAACCAGCGCAACAGTCAGCACGATTTCGGCAACTCCGCTGAGCGTAGGTGTTGGAGCATCTACTTCCAACGTCACTGTCACATTGCGAGACGCCAATGGTAACGTGATCCCAGGGGTACCCGTCCAACTGACGTCCACCGGTGTTGCAACCACCATTACACCTGCCGCCCCGACCAACACAGACGCACTGGGTGTAGTGACCTTTACCGTTTCTTCAGTGACTTTAGGAACGGCAACGCTGACTGCCACCGAAACCGCAACACCGACGATCATTTCCAGTTCAAATCCGGTCATTACTTTTGTCGTCGGACCGACCGATCCTATTGCTTCAACCGTCGTAGCCGCACCGATCACGGTCGCAGCAGATGGTGCTACGACTTCGACGATCACCGTGACTTTGAGGGATTCTGTCGGCAATCCGGTCGCGGGAAAAACAGTAACTCTAGCGTCGTCTAGAACTTTGGGTCTGGATACCATTGCTCCCGCTTCAGCGGGCAGCGATATTAGCGACGCTGCAGGGGTCGCGACTTTCACAGTACTCTCGTCGACCGCGGGAGCGCCTGATTTCTTCGCAACAAACGCCACAGATTCCATCGCAATTACAAATCCAGCGACGGTCACCTTTACGGCCGGTGCAGTGAGTGCGTCGGTTTCTACATTTACTGCTTCATCGACGACCCTAGCCGGAGACTCAACAGCGACCTCGAATTTAACCGTTACTTTGAAGGACGCGTTTGGAAACCCCGTTTCTGGAAAAACAGTTTCGGTGACCTCAAGTCGACTGTCGCCTCCTGATACTATCAGTGCTCCAGTCGTCACGAATGCCCTAGGTCAAGCCACTTTCACGATCTCTGCAAACTTAGTCGGAACATCGCTACTGACCGCAAACGATGTGACGGATGGATTCCCACTAAGTACCACCATTACGTTGACTTGGGTTCCAGGCGCTGTGCACGCTGGAAACTCGACCGTCACCGCATCTTTGGGTTCAATTCCTTCGGATGGAATCACCCCCTCGATCATCACGGTTACTTTACGAGATGCGACCGGAAACGTGGTCCCAGGAAAAACCGTTACAACTTCGTCGTCTCGGGCGGGCAGCGATACCCTAGCACCAGCTTCAGCGGTAACGAACGCACTGGGTGTGGCTAACTTCAGTTTGACTTCGCTGGTACCTGGAACGGCCATTATTAGCGCAATTGGGGACTTGATCCCCGTGACTGCGACTGTGTCTGTAGCTGTCAATCCAGGAATCACCAATGCGATCACTTCGACCGTGACTTCAAGCAGTCCGTTTGTTTTTGCGGATGGTATAGCATTCACAACCGTAACAGTAACTTGCCGAGACTTACTCGGAAACGTAGTCCCAGGTAGCACCGTCACACTAGCCTCCTCTCGCGGCATAGATATGATTGCGCCAGCCTCTGCCGTCACGAACGGAGCTGGCGTGGCCAGCTTCCAAGTCAGCTCCCTGGTTTCAGGAGCATCGACTTTTACAGCAACCGACACCACAAGTTCGGTCGTCATCCTTCAAACTGCTGCAACAACTTTCACGGCTGGAGCACCAACAGCTGCAAATTCGACAGTTCTTGCAACGACTGCGACTACGGTGACCGCAGACGGGGTCACGACCGTTTCAATTACCGTCAATCTGAAAGACGCGTCGATGAACAACGTCGCGGGCCAAGTGGTCACGTTGACTTCCGACCGCGGCGCCTTTGACACGATTTCGCCCGCCCTTGCTGCATCCGACATCAACGGCGATGCTTTCTTTACGGTCAAGTCAGCGGTGGCTGGGACTTCCATTTACAGCGCTGTTTCAAATCCTGGTGCCATTGCCATTACGGACAATGAAACCGCAACTTATACCCCAGGCTTGACCAGTGCTTCCGTTTCGACGGCAGTCGCATCACCGACTAGCCTCCTTGCTGACGGCGTCGCGACTTCAACCATCTTGGTGACCATTAAAGATGCTCAGAGCAACGTGAAGCCTGGACAAACGGTAACGATCAGTTCAGATCGTGCTGGTCTGGATACGTTCCCATCGGGAACGTCGCTCGTGACCAATGCGTCAGGGCAAGTCTCTTTCACAGTTTTGTCGTCGACCGCAGGTCTTTCGACTTACACCATCACAGATACGACTGATGGTATTCCGCTTTCTACAAGTCCAACCGTGACCTTCTCTCCAGGCGTCACCGACGCAGGTACTTCTACGGTAGTCGCCGCGCCTGCAACCATCAAAGCTGACGACACGACGACCGCAACGGTCACCGTTACTCTTCGCGACATCACTAGCAACTTGGTCAGCGGAAAGACCGTAACCCTGGCATCCAACCGGGTTGAAGACACCATTTCCCCAGCTTCTGCCGTTTCTGACGCCGCGGGTGTCGCAACCTTCACGGTTCGTTCACCGCGCCTAGGCACCGCAACACTGACCGCTACTGACACGACTTCCGCAGTCGTAGTGACGATGACTGGATCAGTGACCTTCACCGCTTCAAAACTGATCGTCGCGGGCGTAGCGAATCCGATCAACGCCGATACTTTGACTGACGTTACCGTCACGGCCCAAGACAATTTGGGCAACACCGATACGACTTACACAGGTACGGTTGCTTTCACTTCAAGCGACGCAGCCGCTACACTTCCGGCGAACTACCTTTTCACCGGCCCCGATGCAGGCGTTCACACGTTTACGATGATGACGAAGTTCATCACTTCGGGCGCGCAGTCGATCACGGCTACCGACACTATCGATGCGACAATCACAGGAAGTCAGTCGTTTTCAGTCACCGAAGTCGCACCTAGCGCGTTGACGTATTTCGATGCAGCACCGCTTTATGTCGTTCTTTCGGCGATCGTTCCAAATACCGTCACGTATAGCGGGGGGTTGGTCACGAACTTCAGCGTTTCACCGGCGCTTCCTGCGGGTCTGACTTTGAATGCCACAACGGGCGTCATCACAGGAACGCCGACGATCGCTTTGGCTTCGGCGCCTTATACGATTACCGCAACCAACGGCGCTGGTTTCACAACCGCCGTATTGAACATTGCCACCAACTTTGCTTGCGGCACTAGCCCGGGCGCAATGACGAATCTGCCTTACGCTGCCGGCGCGGGAACGCCTACAAATCCGTACCTGCTTTGCTCGGACATCCAGGTCAACCAGATCGGCTTGAATCCTTCGGACTGGGGCGCAAGCTTCAAAATGATGGGCAACATCGATCTTTCGGCCTACGACGCACTGACCGCACCGACGACGCTTGCGCTGATTGGAACTGGAACTTACACGCTTTCGCCGACCACCTTCGTTCCAGGTACGGCATTCACGGGAACTTTTGACGGAAACGGATTTACGCTTTCAAACTTGATCATTCGCGAAGGCCTGACTTCAAACGCCGCCGGACTTTTCCGCTACACCGACGGCGCAACGATTCAAAACCTGACTCTTTCTGGAATCGACGTCGAAGGCAGCGCGTTTGTGGGTGGCTTGATCGGCTACGCGAAGCGCACGACGATCACGAACGTTACGGTCGCTGGTCAAGTTCAAGATACATCTGGGTTTGCCAACACCCAATTCGCCGGCGGCATCGCGGCCTTTTTGGATGGAAGCGGCGCCGGCAATATGTCGTCCGTGACCGGTTCGACAGCGAACGTAAACGTCACAGCTAACGACAGCGTGGGCGCTGTCGCAGGACGAAACGATGCCACCAGCGGTGGAACAGCAACGATTGCGACGACCAGTTCTTCGGGTAACGTCGCTGCAGTTGCGGCAAGTTCTGGATGGACCTTTGGTGGTCTAGTTGGCCAAAACATCGCGGGTAGCGGCACCGCCACGGTCACGACTTGTACTTCGAACGCAACCGTCACTTCGTACGGACGATTTACGGGCGGCCTTTTGGGTGCAAACAGCAGCAGCGCTGGCGGCAACGCCACAGTTTCGGGATCAGCAGCGACCGGGGCAGTTACCGTCACATCCAATGGCGTTCAGCACGTCGGCGGTCTGATCGGAACCAATAGCGGCGCGAATTCCCAAGTCGTGTCTTCACTTTCAACCAGCACGATCGCAGTCAACGGAACCGCGGTCAGCTTCGTGGGTGGACTGTTGGGAAGCAACACGCCTTCTGCAGCGGGAACAACCGCCGTTTCATTGTCCTATGCAACAGGTGGCATCACCATTACGGGCATCAATGCAAGTTCGATCGGAGGACTGGTGGGTCTGAATACCGGAAGCAGCCTAGGATCCAGCGCGAATATTTCTAGATCTTACTCAACGGGCGCCGTCGGGATTGTCAGCGCGGGCGGAAACAAAGTCGGTGGCTTGATTGGTCAAAACATCGCAGGATCAGGTGCCGGCGCCGGTACTTCAACCTTGTACCGTTCGTATTCGACAAGCACCGTCACCTTTGGAGCCGGTCCTGCCGCTTCGACCTACGCCGGCGGCTTTGTAGGTCAGAACATCAACGCGGCAATCACCGACAGCTATGCCCGCGGAAACATCACGACCCCGTCGGGCAGTTCGATCGGCGGTCTGGTCGGCAGCAACGTAGCGGGCACTTTGACCAATACCTATGCCAGCGGGTCAGTCACGGGAACATCGAACCTAGGTGGCCTGATCGGATCAGACGTAACCGGTGTGTATACCGCCAATTACTGGGATTCTTCGATCACGGCAACGGGCGTGGGTTCAGGCCCAGTCGCAGGCACGACCGGTCTATCGACCGGAAACATGTACCTGCAAGCGAATTTCATAGGCTGGGATTTCACCACCATCTGGAATGCTCCAGGCGGGGCTTACTTGATTCTTCAATAACCGACCCAGCCGGGTTAGTCTGGATGTATGCGCATCCTGGCCTTGGCAACCCTTTTGACCACGTCATCTGTGATGGCGGCCGTTCCGTACTACGGAACCAAGGGGCGCGACATTCCTAAAGAACCCGAAAAAAATGCCCAGTCTGAAAAGATTGTAAAGCCTGCAGCCCCTCCGCCACCCCCGGAAGAAGACGCGGGATTTTCATTGATTCCATCCATCGGAATTCGTTCAACCCATTACATGCAACCTGGGCTTGTCGACTTGACCCAAACCGGCGCCGTCCTTCAAGTGACGTTCGAAGTTCCTGAAATCTTCAACCGCATCCTGATCTGGGGAAACGGCCAGTACATGCTGCCGTTTTCGCTACAAAGTTCTCTTTCTTCCACTAGCCCCACCTTCATGCGTGGAAGTCTTTTCGCAGGCTATCCGCTTTTGGGGCCCTCGGTTCCACTTCAGATCACTTTTTCTGGCGGCGGCTTTTATCAAAAGTACCAACTTTCACACACGTCTCTGACCGGCCCGGCTGGATATTCTAGTTTTGGTGCGATGATTTTCCCGGTCTTTAGTTTTGATGTCACCGGTCGTGATCGAATCAGTATCTATCCGTTTTTTTCAAGCTATGGCGGATTCGGATCTCTTAGTTTTAGTGCCAATCGCGAAATCGGCGTCAACCTGACTTGGGCAAAATCGCTGCGTTCAGGCAAGCTGCTTCTTTTTATGGCCGAATTTTCAGAACTGCGCCTGAATCAAACTTTCGCAGCCCAGGCGAAAGCTCCGGGAATGCAGCTTCAATTCGGCTACGGTTGGTAATCCCGGAAACTGGCTTGGATCACCGGGTTTGAAGGTTGTAATAGATTGATCCTGTTGGATCTGTGAACTGAGCACTTAACCCATAGGTCGACCCAATTTCCCAAGTCAATAATACTTTCTGAGAAACCAGTTCGCTTAGGATCGCCTTTCCCATAAAGCCGTACGACGTGACTTTCGTTCCAAATTCTAAGTCGTCGAAATAATAGGAAGTCAATTCGTAGCGAATTTTAAACTGCAAGTCGGGGGTCACAAACTCGATGACCGATTTTTTACCAAACTCGGAATCTGATGTGTGGTCCGAAAACAAAAGCTTCGGATCTACAATAACTTCCGCCGTCCAAAGGACTTCCCAACTTGGCTTTGACAATGCTTCAAGCCTAATCGTCACAGGATCTTCCGGAATTGAATGATAAGACGGAACAAAAAGGGTGCGGTCTTTTTCCTTCGCAAAGTCTTTGCACCCGGTCGTTTTTCCCGGCGGGCACCAGCGCATCTTCCACGCGGCCAAATCCATGTCAAAAGCCTTGGTCCAGGTCATGGACTTTTGATCTTGGATTTCCACGGTGAAATCATCGGGAAACCGGATCCCAGCGACCTGCAAATCGAAAAGTTCTTTGCCGACCATGTCCTGCCAAACCATTTGCTGTCCGCTGATGGACAGGAAAATCGTGTGAGCGGGGCTAACGGAATAATCGACGGCCTTCCAATGTCCTTCGGTCATGGGATTCGCCCACGCGGAATGGGCAAAAAGTCCAAGTGCAAGAAGCAAGAAAGATGGCATGAAGCCGTTCTACCTACGGACTTGAACTTCAGAAAAGCAAATTTTCTTAAAGTGTCGTGAAGTTCAGTGTGAATTCGCCGTTTGGGTCTTCAGCGTCGAAGCTTAGGCCGTAGCTGGATTCGAAATCCTGACTATAAACCATTTGATTCGATGCAAGATCAATCCAAGTGACCTGCCCGATGAATCCATAATCGTATATAGAAGCACCCATAGATTCTTCGCTGTCCGTATAAAAAGATGTGACTTCAACCCGAACCTTGAAGGCCAAGTCGGGGCTGATGAATTCGAAGACCGATTTCTTTCCGAAACTGGAATCGGTGGTGTGATCCGCGAAAAGAGTCGCAGGATCAATGCTGATTTCTTGTTTCCAAAGTTCGGTCCAGTTCTGGGTTCCCATGGCCGCGATTTGAAGTCGGACCGGATCCGAAGGAACAAAGTGTCCGGTCGGCAAAAAGACGAAAGTTTCGTCCATTTTTTCAAAGTCTTTACAGCCCTTCTTCTTGCCGCGAGGACACCACTGCATTTTCCACGTGATCACGTCGACGTCGTACGCCGCATCCCAGGCTAGGGTCGTTGGATTTTGAATTTCGATTGCAAAGACGGTGGGAAATCGGATTTCGGTCGAAAAGCTGGTCAGAAGTTCTTTGCCCACGACTTCGGTCTGAATCATTTTTTGGGCATCAATAGTCACGTAGACGGTCTTAGAAAAAGATCCCGAATAGTCTTCGTACTTCCAATTCCCATAGGCCAAGGGGTTGGCCTGTGCAGTGCCCAAAGTAAACGCTGCGGCGAAAAACGAAAAGGCCATTAAATTCAAAAGCTTAAGGCTGAATTTCGACATAAGTGCGGCAGTTCTATCCTAAGATGACCGAGCCAGTCAAACATCGGATGAGAATATTTGACGCGTTGCGTCTTTTTGTGATACCCGTGGGTCTGATGGTGATGGCAAAATCCTTAGTCATTTCAACGTGGATTCTTTTGGAAAGCCTTTCGGGCGCTTACGCGCAAGCTCCGGCTCAACCTGCCGGTCCCTCGCTTCCGACCCCTGCCCCAATGACTTGTACGGAATACGAAAAAACAGTTTCAGACGCTGACTCGTGGGTTCTGTGCAACGTCATCGATACTCGTGTGACTTCTCGATTCAGTCCGATTGCTGACATTTACATCACACCCGAAGTCGACGGCGAACGCTATGCTGCTGCCTGGATGGGCGCAACGGGCGACCATCCTAGGGTCACTGAAGTCAGCACCATTCTGGCTCCTGAGAAACTGGATCGTTTTTTCGTTTCAAAAAGATCCTTGGAATTCTTTTTCAAAAGAAAATCCGGCCGCGTCTATCGCTTTGACCGCTTTTCAGTCAGCGCAGAAGAAGGTCGCAGCGCCTTCGATCCTTTTGCGTATTATTCAAATGCTTCAGCGGAAGACGAAATCGAAGCGCACCTTCCAAAGACTCGCCTTTTTGGGGGCTTCAAATATCGCAACCCATCCAAGTTCATCGAAGTTCAATGCCGTCAGCAGCCGCCGGCCCACTTTGAAGACATGATGGCCGTGCTGTACCCGCGCTGCACCAGCGGAATGATCGATTCGGCGCGCGCGCGCGAATGCCAAGCCCACCAGCTTTGGAAAAAATTCACAGCCTTGAAGCAGATTTCAGACATCCCACAAAAGCGCCTTCAGAAATCGACCATCGCCGGAAAGCGCGTCTGCACTTTGCTTTAAAAGGTGCCAGGCACCTTAAAGTGCCTGAACCTGTGAAATGATCACGTAAGCACGATAAGGATCGGCTTTCGCCTTTTTGATGAAAGCGACCGCATCCTTTTGCAAAAGCTTTCCGTCAGACATCTTTTGGCAAACCAAAGATTCCAAAGGATCCGTGTTTTTATAAATCGATTCGTGCTGTGGCCAAAGATTCGAAGCGTCGTTACTTCCGCCTGCACAAAGCGGAATGTAATGATCGATTTTGAATTCACGGCGATCGCGGTTGTTCACCTGAAAACCCAGCTGACTGTCATAGGCAGACATCACGTTGGCCTTGGTTGCCGAACTGACATTCCTTGAACAGTACCTGATTTTTTCTGGATAACGGATTTCGCTTCCCGACTTGCACAAAGCACCCGGAGTTAACCGAGAATCCGGGGTATCCGGATAATCATTTGCAGCGAAGGTGACGGAAGAAGAAAGCAAGAGGGCAGACAGGGACCAAAAAACTCGAACAGTTTTCAATCAAACCTCCAAATAGTCGGGCATTACGGTGCCCGGTAGAAACGCCAAACCTAAAATCTTTGGCTTATACTTGGTTGCTAACTGTCCTTAGCTATGAAGGTTTTCGTCGTAAACAGCAAGGAAGGAACTGCGTGATTCGAAAAATGCGCGATGCATCAAAATTCGAAGAATGCTAGTTTCCCTCAAATGGGCTCTATTTTCCGCGTTCTTTTCATTTTTTCCGCCTTTTTACCGTCCGAATTCGCAAAAGCCGCCACTTATGAACGGATTGCAACTGGACTGGACAACCCATGGGGAATGGCCTTTCTTCCGGACGGCCGTGCATTGATCACCGAAAAAGAAGGACAGATTCGAATTCTGAAAGATGGAAAAATTCTTCCACAGAAAGTCGAAAACATTCCTGCCGTTTACACCACCGGACAGGGTGGTCTTCTGGACGTTCAAGTTCATCCCAAAAATGGCTTCATTTATTTCACTTACGCGAAACCGGATTCGGCGGGCGGCGGAACGGTTCTGGCGCGGGCGAAACTGGATTCAAGCAACCGCCTTTTCGATCTGCAGGAAATCTTCAAGGCGGTCCCGACGGCAAAGACTGGCGTTCATTTCGGCAGCCGAATCGCCTTTGACGAAAACGGTTACGTTTACGTCAGCACCGGTGAACGCGGCACAAAACCGAACGCTCAGGATCTTTCGAATCACCTGGGAAAAATCATTCGGTTGCATGACGACGGCAAGATTCCTTCAGACAATCCCTTTGTGAAAACGCCTTTAGCGAAGCCGGAAATTTGGTCGTACGGCCACCGAAATGTTCAGGGACTTTTTTACGATCGATCCAAAAAAACGTTGTACGCGCACGAACACGGCCCACGCGGCGGCGATGAATTGAACAAAATTGAAAAAGGAAAGAACTACGGCTGGCCCGTGATTACCTATGGCATCGATTACGATGGCAGCAAGATTTCGGATTTAACGGCAAAAGAAGGAATGGAACAACCGATTCACCAGTGGACGCCTTCGATTGCTCCTTGTGGACTGACCCGCGTGGGCACGACCGGAAAAACGATTTACCCTGCGTGGCGGGGAAACTTTCTGGTCGGAGCATTGTCGCACCGACTGATTTCACGAATCGAAGTCGACGCAGCGGGGAAATTTGTCCGGGAAGAAAAGCTTTTTGAAGGCATCGGACGGGTTCGCTTCGTCACCGAAGCCCCAGATGGGTCGATTTATTTTGGAACTGAATCGCCAGGCGCGATCTATCGCATTCAAAAGCCCTGACGCTTCGCCATAATACTTGCGTGCTTTGGGTTTTCAGTCCTAGCATCGGGGCATGCAAATATCTGGAATCGTCCTAGCCGTACTTCTGGGATCAAAATCGCTACTGGCTGCTTCAACGCCCACCACGATCGTTGAACCCCTTTTGGAAGGCCATTGGCTGCAGAACGACTATTCATGTTCCTATTCGGATAACTGCAACCAGATTTCCTTTTCGGGCGACCAGATCTTTCGTCGGACTCAATTGGGAAAAGAAATTCTGGAAGAAAAGTCGCGCCCCTTCCGCGTGAATGCTTTGTCACAAATTGAAGTTCTGGACGACCAAACGGGCGCCGTTCTGGAAACCCTGGATTACGCGGTCATTCTTTCGAAAATGAAGATCTGCAAATCACCCAGAAACTGCGTTGAATATAAGCGTATCAGCGCCCCGTTCGAAGTGACTGAAGTCAAACTGAAGCGAATCATTTCCTTTCCAAGCGTTACGTTGATCTATGATGACCAGTATGGAAATGAAAGCAAAGACAAGCACCTTTTGGCGCCGTGGAAGGTCTACACCCGTGAAGTGAAGAAAGGTAAGTTCGGCAAGAAAACTCATTATTCTTGGAACTTCCCTGGGAAGAAGTATCGGCTCGAAGTTGAACTGACCAGTTACTACACCAACGGAAATGGAACCAAAGGCAGGAACAGGTTCGACTACTCGTTTCTGGCGGACTTCAAGGTTCTGGACAGCAAATCCAAGCAGGTTCTGACATCAAGCCGGGAAATTGGCTCACAAGTGGGGGTTTACTGGAGAAATCCAGCAACTGACGAAGGCCTTTATGTTTCGATCGATCCGTAATTTCGCGGACTAGATCTGCGTCAGGATTTGCGGCTTTCCGTCCGTGATCAAGATCGTGTGTTCGTACTGGGCTGACCACTTGCCGTCGCTGGTGACGAATTCCGTAATTTCAGACCCAGGAATTTCAAGTTCGCGAATCGGTGCGCCGGTTTCATTCACCATCGGTTCAACTGTGATGGTCCCGAACTTGACTAGCTTTGGACCTTTTCCCTTTTTTCCGAACGAAGGAACGAAAGGATCTTCGTGAAAGATGCGTCCGATTCCGTGTCCGCCGATTTCTCGGACGGCAAAGAACCCTTTCCGAGTGACGTACTTATCCACCGCGAAGCCGATATCGCCCGTGCAATTTCCCGCGATGGCCGCTTCGATTCCGGCTTCACGTGCTCCGTAAGCACATTCCATCAAGGCCTTCGCGCGTTCTGAAATTTCTCCGACAGGAAACATCGATGAAGTGTCGCCGTGAAATCCGTTCTTGATCACCGTGATGTCGATGTTGATGATGTCGCCCGCTTTTAAAATTCTTTTTCCAGGAACCCCGTGACAGATCACTTCGTTGATCGATGTGCAAATCGCTTTCGGGTAGCCGTGATAGCCAATGCACGCGGAAATCGCGTCTTTGGACAGAATGAAATCATTTGCGATCTTGTCCAATTCGTCGGTGGTGATGCCCGCCTTCACAAACTTGCCCGTGTACGCCAGCGCTTCAGCGGCCAGGCGTCCTGCTTCTTCCATTTTTCGGATGTCGTTTGCAGTCTTTGGGGTCATGCGTTAAATGCGTAACATATTTTCGCGAAAATCGGTGTTTCGAAGTTTTTTATAAGTAATTCAAAGACTTAGTCGTGCGTAACTTTTGCGTATATTTTGCGTTGACCTACGCATAACTTACGCTTATTCTTGTTTTATGACTCCGAAACAAAAAGAAATGCTCGAATTCATGATCCGGTTCAGTGAAGAAAATGGCTACGCACCTTCACAGGCCGAAATCGCGAAACACTTCGGATTCAAAAGTTTAGGGACTGTCCAAAACTACCTTGTCCGTCTCGAACGCCAAGGTCTTCTGAAGAAAGAATTGAATGCCCGCCGAGGATCCCAGGTTCTCTCCACAGCCCTGCCCTCCAATGGTTTTGATTCAGAAGACGGGTTCAATACTCGGTTCGGGGATTCCCAGCCTCCCCGGCAGGAAAGTTCGCGGGCAGTCCCACTCCCTCTTCTAGGCCGTGTGGCCGCAGGCCGTCCTATCGAAGCTGTTCTGAACGCCGAATCGCTCGACGTTCCTGAATCCATGCTTCGGGGTGGCGACAATTTTGTCCTTCATGTGAAGGGTGACTCGATGATCGGTGATGGAATCCTTGATGGGGATTACGTCATCGTGAAGCGCCAAACCCAAGCACAAGAAGGCCAAACGGTGGTGGCGCTGATCAACAACGAAGCCACTCTCAAGCGCTACCGTCGTAAGGGTTCGCAGATCGAACTCCATTCATCGAATCCGGCCTATCCACCCATCGTGGTTCAGCCGAATTCTCAAGAAGGTTCAACATTTAAGATTGAAGGGGTTTTAGTCGGCCTGATCCGGAAGTGCTGATCACCGAGTAAACCGAAAAATGAAGTCCAGTTTGGCGCGCTCGAAAACGGGCTCGCTTTGAACTCGCACGCAAATCGGACGAGCAGAAATGCGCTCGTCCCGATTTTAAGGGGGGATGTGTTTGTGCAGAATGCTGAAACGGTTGTTTTCAAGAAGCCTAGTTTGACGGATCTGACCCGGATTCAAGGGGTTGCGCTTGCGAATACGCTTCGCAAGGAATCCCTTCCTTTCAGCCGGATCGACGGCGGTCTGGAAAAAGGCAAGATCACCGAATGGATCGGGCCCTTGGGTTGCGGCAAATCGGAATTGGTTCTTCAGTTCTTGAACGAAAACCCCGAAACCCGCTGCGCTTGGATTGAAGAAAAGTTCACAGCCCTTCCTTCCAGCTTTTCGAAACAAGGCACCGACCTGAACCGGTTTCTTTTCATCGAAACGGGGCCCGAAACCCCCAACAACCTAGGGTGGGCGGCAGCACAGGTCCTTCGTTCCGGAATTTTTCAAGTCATCGTCCTTCATTCCAACCGGGTTTCGTCGATCGACCTTCGACGCATTCAGCTTCTGGCTGAAAAGGCTCAGGCCTGCGTCTTGGTTCTTCGCGAAGCCCCTGTCGCACAGTCACGGGCACAAGACTGGATGATCCAGCAAAGCTGGAAAGTCAGCCGCCTTTTTTCGATTCCACAACTGTATCGACATCACACAGGGGCGAGCGCATTTCGGCTCGCCCGGGACAAAGCTTCAAGCGCGTCTCGGTTTGCCCGGGACGCAGGGAGGGCTTAGCCGATGAAACAGATCTATTGCATTTACCTGACAAAGAAGACTTCCCAAGAAGAACTGCTGAAGCTGGCTGAAGCCTGTTACCGCTTCACCCCCTTGGTTGCTGTTCGCGCAGAAGAAGCCATTTTCTTGGATATGACCGCAAGCCTTCATCTTTTTAAGCAAGCGACGCTGGCGCAAAGGCTTCTGATCACGGCTCGACGCTTTGGGCATTCTGTTCGGGTTTCGAACGCGGACGATCCCGGAACGGCGTTAGCGTTAGCACGGATGGGATTTCGCGATCCTTCGCAACTTCCCCTGACCGCACTTTCGGATTACGCCAGCCCTTTTCTTCCTTTGCGCATGGCCGACGCGGTCTTGGGAAAGAAACTAGAAAAATTGATTCTGATTTTGACGGATCTAGGGGTTCTCAAAGTTTCAGATTTTCTAAAGATTCCCGCTTCCGCCCTGGCTTCGCGTTTTGGGAAAGAAGCTGTCGAAGTGTCCATGAAAATTCAGAAACACTTCTTCGACGCTTGGCCCGCGATTAGTTTCCTGAAAAGATCTGCGAAGAACTGGATCTTTTCGAAGCCGATACGATGGCACCCTGTTCGGATCTGGAACCTTTGCTTTTTGCCATTCGCGTTCCCTTGGATCGGATGATGGCACGCCTGAAGGCGCGAAGCCTTCGCCTGTCTTCTTTTCAACTGACTTTTCAACTTCAGCGACTCTCGGAATTCCGAGCCGCTCGGGATCGAACCTGGTCTTTGACCCTTCCCGTTCCACAAGGTTCGACCCGGGCGCTTCTTTCGATTCTTCGAGATCGCCTGGAACTTGGCCTGCAAAAAGAACCTTTGGTCGCCCCTGTGGTTTCTATTCGCGCCGAGTGCCTAGAAACCGCGCCCGGAAACGGTGCCCAGTCGAACTTCTTCCACCGTCAGGTTGAAGAATCGGAAGCCTGGGATGGACTGGTTGCACGACTGGTCGACCGTCTGGGCGCGGACCAGGTTTGGATGGCAGAAGAACACGACACACATCGCCCCGAGAATTCGTGGCGGAGGGTACTTCCGAATTGCTTGCCGAGGCCCGCCGAGGTTTCTGACCCCGCAAAAGCTGTAGGCCCCATGGGACATCCCCGTCGTCCCCTGCGCTTGCTTCCCGACCCCAAACCCCTTCATCGCGAAGGAAAGATTTTCAAATCAGAAAATCTGGGTCGGGAAGAAGCTTGGGAAATTCAACGGATCGATGGCCCCGAAAAAATCAGCGGGGATTGGTGGTCGGCTTCACCTTACAGCCGTCAGTATTTTCGCATCACGACTTCAGTGGGTTCTTTGCTTTGGGTTTTTCAAACGCAGTCGGGCTGGTTTCTGCAGGGGTATTTTGACTGATCCACGGTGGTTCAAAAGAAAGGAGCGTTGAGTGAAAAATGCAATATTCCGAGCTTTTCTGCAAAACACACTATTCCTTTTTAACCGGTGCCTCGCATCCGCACGAATTGGTCGAAAGAGCCTCAGAGCTCGGACTCACGGCGCTCGGGATCACCGATCAGAACGGCGTTTACGGACTTCCAAAAACTTTTTTAGCCATCAAAGATCAGAAGGGAAATTCGAAACTCAGGATGCTTTCCGGATGCTCGCTTACGCTCGAGGGCCACCAGGCCCGCGTGCGGATCCTTGCCCCAACTCGTGCTTCCTACGGCGTCATGTGCCGTCTGATCACGGCAAGCTTCCCCCGGGGCAAGGAAAATCCAGCTCTTTCTTTTGAAAAGTGGTCTGAAATTCTGAATCAGTATCCTGCCGGTCGCGACCTGCTTGTTTTTCCCGAAGAAGACTTCGGGCACCCCAAAACCGAATCCGGTAAAACATTTTCTATCGATGATTTTTACGAACGATTCCAAGATCGACTTTATTTCCCGCTTTCACGCCGGCTGGATGGCCTAGACGCCCGGCGCACAGAACTGGCGCTAGAAAGATCCAGACGCTACGGACGCCCCATCGTCGCCGTGAATGACGTGGTCTACGCACGTCCGGAAAACCGCGTTCTTCAGGACACGATCACAGCCATTCGCCACGGCGTTACACTTCGCGAAGCCGGCACGAAGCTTTTTCAAAACGGCGAACGCTATCTAAAGTCACCCGCGCAGATGGCCCGACTTTTTCAGGACCTTCCAGACGCGATTTCCAAAACTTTGGAAATCACGGATCGCTGCCCCTTTCAGCTTTCCGAACTTCGTTACCGCTACCCTTCAGAATGGATTCCCCAGGGGCGGACTGCACAAGGCTACCTTCAAGACCTGACCTGGGCGGGTGCCCGGGTTCGATATCCCGGCGGCATTCCTAGCGACGTTGAAAAACAACTTCATCACGAACTGAAACTGGTTTCAGAACTGGGATTTGCCGATTACTTTCTGACCATTTGGGAAATCGTCAGCTTCGCTCGCGAAAAGAAGATCCTTTGTCAGGGGCGTGGAAGCGCGGCGAATTCCATCGTCTGTTACTGCCTGGGAATCACCGCGATCGATCCCGTTCGAATGAATCTTCTTTTTGAACGGTTCATTTCAGCTGAACGCGGAGAACCCCCGGACATCGACGTCGATTTCGAAGCTGACCGGCGCGAAGAAGTGATTCAACACATCTACCAAAAGTACGGCCGTGACCGCGCCGGGATGGTTTCGGCCGTCATCACGTACCGAAGCAAACTGGCCATCCGAGAAACCACGAAAGTTCTAGAAGTGGACCTGGAATCTGCCAAGTCGGTTCGACGGGCTCTTCGTGAAAACAAGCCCATCCCGGAAGAATTTCAAAGCCCAAAACTGAAACTGGCCGCAAGAATTTCAGAAGAACTTTACGGAATGCCCAGGCACCTTTCGATTCATTCCGGGGGGTTTACGCTTTCAGCCGATCCTTTGATTGAAACTGTTCCCGTCGAACCCGCTAGAATGGAAGGTCGCACAATCGTTCAATGGGACAAGTACGATCTGGATGCAGTTGGGCTTTTGAAAGTCGACGTTCTTTCACTGGGGATGCTGACAGCGATCCAAAAAACCCTGGAATCCATCCCCGGAAAACCCGAACTTTATCAGCTTCCCGCCGACGATCCAGCAACCTATGCCATGATTCAACGCGCGGACACGGTCGGCGTTTTTCAAATCGAATCGCGGGCACAGATGGGCATGCTGCCCCGATTGAAACCTAAAACTTTCTACGACCTAGTCGTGCAAGTCGCGATCGTCCGTCCCGGACCCATCGTTGGAAAAATGGTTCATCCGTACTTGAAACGAAGACGCGGGGAAGAAGCCATCGATCTTCCTCATCCCGCACTGGGTCCGATCCTGGGAAAAACATTGGGTGTGCCGCTTTTTCAAGAACAGGTCATGAAGATGGCGGTCACGCTTGCGGGATTCACCCCCGGGGAAGCCGATGAACTTCGTCGCGCCATCGGCGCCTGGCGATCCAGTGGTTCGATCGAAAAGCTGGGCCACCGCCTGATGGCGGGTCTTTTGAAAAGTGGGCTTTCACAAGAATTCGTCGATCGAATCTTTGCTCAGATCCAGGGATTTGCGGAATACGGTTTCCCTGAATCCCACGCCGCTAGCTTTGCTTTACTGGCTTACGCGTCTTCGTACCTGAAATGCCACTATCCAGCCGAATTTCTGTGCGCCTTGATCAATTCACAGCCCATGGGTTTTTATTCAAACCATTCTTTGGTGGATGATGCCAAAAGACACGGGGTCAAAGTTCTTCCCGTGCACCCCAATCAATCCCTGTGGGATTGCACGCTCGAAGCTGGCGATCCGAATTCGAAGTCACCAGCGGTCCGGCTGGGATTTCGGGTGGTCAAAGGAATGTCAAAATCTGAAGCGGAATCGTTGGTTCAAGAACGAAAGCGAAACGGAATCTTTCAGAACCTATCGGATTTTGTCGCAAGAAGTGGTCTAAGGCGTCCACAGCTTCTTTCCCTGGCCATGGGCGATGCCCTTCACGTCTTTCCTAGCTCGGATGGTCAAGCTCGCGACCGGCGCCACACCCTTTGGGCTGTTCTAGGGATGGCCACTTCGAAGGGATCTGAAGAAACCGGCGATCTTTTGTCTGGGATCGAACCCGGAACCCAGATTCCACTTTTCGACAAACTGGATGACTACCAGGCCATCCGCCAGGACTACCGCGTTTTTGGTCTTTCAGTGATGGGACACCCCATGCAAGTCATTCGGCAAATGAATTCCAGAGTTCCTAAATTGACGACACGGGACGCAAAGAATCGGCCGCAAGGAACGAACCTTTCCATCGCTGGACTTTCGATTGTCCGCCAAAGGCCCCAAACGGCAAAAGGAACCAGCTTTGCAACCCTCGAGGACGAAACGGGATTTCTAGACCTGATCCTGCACCCCCAGATCTTTGAAAAGTACGAAGAATTGTACTGGCATCACCCGCTTTTGAAGGTCACCGGTCGGATTCAACGCGACGGAGCATCCGTCAGCCTGATTGTCAGAAGATTAGAAGCCGTCTAAGATCGGGGTTCGCGATGAAAATCCAAGCCCTGATCATCACGCACCGGCGCAAAGCCCTGCTCCAAGTTTCCTTGGATTCCCTTCGAACGGAACTGCCCACCGGATCCGAAGTGCACGTGCTGATCAATGGAACGGATCCTGAAACAGAAACTTTTCTGAACGAAACAGCGAAATCCTTTCCTATCCCAATCCTTGTTTCAAAAAACGAAGGCGAACCCAAAAGTCCCGCTGACGCCAGAAATCAAATTTTGAAATCACTGACGATTCCAACGGAAATCGGAAAGACTTGGGTTTTGTTTTTAGACGACGACGCTTCGCTGATTCCGGGAAGCTTTCGTGCATTTCAAGAACTTCAAGCAGCAAACCCAACTGCCCGCGTCTTAGGTGGACCCAACCTCACTCCACCCGATTCAACGCCCTTTGAAACCTGGGTGGGTCAGGCACTTTGCTCTCCGTTTGCGACCTATCATTCCAACCTTCGCTACCGACAAGGCTACGGAAACCTTCCGGGAAGTGAAACCAATCTGATTCTTTGCTGCCTTTGGGTCGAAGCATCGCTGGTTGCCGGGAAATCCGTCTTTAAGAACTTCCTGGTCTGCGCCGAAGAAAACGCCTGGCTGATCGAACTGGAAAACGAAAAAATTCCAATTTTTTATTCCGATCGCCTGGCTTGCTTTCACCATCGCCGCCCCGATCCCAAATCCTTGTTCCTTCAAATCGTGAAATACGCCAAAGGCCGCGGGCAGGTGATTCGATCCCTTCGAAGCGCTTCGACGCCCGTGACCTATTGGGTTCCCAGTCTGTGTTTGGCCATTGAAGCCGTGGGCTTTGTGCACTGGATTTTGACCCACGATCCTAGCTACTTTTGGCTGATTCTGAACGGGATTTACCTGGGACTTTGCTTTGTTTTTTCAGCACTTGAACTTTTGCGCGACATTGAAAGATTTCGACAGCATGGAAGAAGGAATCGCCTTTACGCCTTAGGTGCTGTTGCAAGTCTTTTTCCCCTGATTCATGCAGGCTATGGACTGGGGTTGATACAAGGGTTTTTCAATTTAGGACCGAAACGGTCGCAATGATTCAATTCCTAGGAATCCAAATCCGGATCCAAGATCTTTCAGGTCAAGGGATTGAAGGTCTTCTTCAAGAAGCGATGCGAAGCTTTCAGTCCAACGATCCCGTTCAAGAAAGTTTTGAAATTCAGATTCTGAAATCCATTCCGGCCGAATTTCCGTTTGGCTTAAGGAAAGTCTTCACTTTCAGAAAAATCAAAGCCTATGGATTCGGTCCACGGCGCGCTTGCCTCTATCCGGACGGAACCTGGGTTTATCTGAACGGAAGCCAAATCCAAGTCGCTGCCGATTTTGAAAGGGTTTACAAAACCCTTCAATCAGTATTGGGCGAACGTTTAGAACTTCGCGGCTACCATCGAATTCACGCCGTGGGATTTCAAGAATCAGATCAAACCACCGTGATCTGTGCCGCCCCTGGCGCCGGGAAATCCACGATGGCCCTACAAAACTTGAAGCAGGCGGATTTCATTCTTTTGTCAGAAGAATCCCCACTGATCCATTCGACCGGAAAGATTCTGCCCTTTCCCCTTCCCATCGGAATTCTGGAAGGAAACGAAAAGAAAAGACATGCCTGGAATCTGAAACCTGAAGCCTGGCGTGACGCCGGTAAAACCCAAATTCTTTTTGCACGGAAAATCCGTCCTCATGCCAAGATCCAAAAAATTTCCCGCTTGCGCGGCATGCTTTTCCTTTTTCCGAGCGTAGTCGCCGGCTTGGGATTGGTTCAGTTAACTGAAATCTTACTTCGCTACACGCCTACGCTGAACCTGGATCGAATCTTGTACCGCCGGCTTGCGCTTTGGCTGAAACTTTCATTTTCGAAAAAAGTTCGCTTCGGAAAACTTACGGACTGACAGCCCGGGCTTCTAAAGGAAGAATCGAAACCGGGAACCGGGTCGGAGTAATCACGCTGACAGGGCTTGTGGGCAAGTTCACCGGATCTACCCGATAAACAAAGGTCGAATACGACTTTTGTCCAAAAAGGTTGCTCGTCGCGCGGTCGATCGCGAAAGCGGCGTCACCGCCCGGAGCAATGAAAAATCCTTTCAATCTAGGCGGGATGACTGGAGAACGGATGGCTGCCAAGTACTGAACGTCTTCGCTGCCGATTGCGTTCACGTCCATTACCGAACAAGCGAAAGAAGACTGATCTCGAGGGCAACTGAGTTGATAGATATTTGAACGGTCGCCGCCAAAGCCGTACATTCTCAAGTTTCGATAGTCGACCCCAAAAGACTGAAAGCCCATGGGCAGGGGCCATTCGCGAACATTATCGATTGGAAAGCCGTCGTCGCCGATCGCATCCATCGTTCCACCCACAGCTGGGTCACAGTCCAAAGGAATTCCTCCGCAGTAGCCGTAGCGTTGCAATGAACCTGCCCGCATCACGTAGACGGAATAGGATCGCGGGTGAACCGAAATCGCCTGGATCGCGCCGTAATTTTGGCCGCCCTGAAGGACAACACTGTTGAATACGCGCTGAACATTGGGGCTACGCGTGTTGGAAGCAAAACTGGTGCGCCCGCCTCCGGAAACAGGATAAATTCCGCCGCTATTGCTGACATAGTAGCGAATCGGCTCGTCGTCTTTTGCAATGACTCCGGTCGCTGAGCACATCAGGCGCATGGGATCGGAAATCCCACCCAGTTCCGTAAGCGGCGGGGTCCCGACTGACGAAATATCCATGATGCCCGTGACCGTTACACGGATTTTGTCCTGAACCCCTGGGAAGTCGTAAGGCGGAAAATCCGCGGTCTGACTTCCAATGGGGGTCCACGCTCTTTGATCGGGACAATAGGGGTGAAAAAAAGTACCTGCATTTCTAGGCGCACCGATCGCCGGCGACGGCCAAGGTGTTTCCAACTGAAGCTTCACGTAAAGTTTAAATCCAGGAATCTGTCCCTGAACTTGCTGATCCAAAAAATTCGCCGAGCAATTCAACGCGGTATCCGGCGGACCAGCCAAGTCCACGGCTGTTGCGTTGCTCCCCACGCATTCACGAAGTCCCAACCGCCAGTTAGTCGGTGCCGTGATTCCGTCCCAAATTTGTGAAGCGTCCGGTGCAACCGCAGGCGCAGGGAAAGTCCCAATACCCGTGACTAAACTTGAAGCCGCCGAAGTGGCATTACAGACCCCTTGCCCACCGCCCATGTCAAAAAGAAAATTGTAGCGCCACTTTGCATAGAAGAAACCAGAAACACCCGCAAGATCCGAAGAGTTCGAAAAATTCGGAAAGGTCAGTTTCTGTAACCCTGCATTTGCTGCAGCAATTTCGGACTGCCCCACTGGGCGGCCAGATACGTATTCGTCCAGCTTGGACTGAACCACTTTCTGGCAAAGCTGTTTTACCGAACCGTACTTGGTCTGCTTCTTCACCGTTACAAAAATCGGGTAAATCCCTACGGCAAGGATCGCAACAAGCGCAAAAGCCACCAAGGCTTCGACCAAAGTTTGTCCGGATTGCGACTTAATCGACATCGGTCGTACCCGCCCCTGCCACAGTTCCGCCACACCCGGCAATCGTCCTGTAAGAACAGCGGGTCGGAATTGAATAGATGTATCCGCGAAGAAACTTTTCCATGATTCCCAGATCGCGTTCGTCAACCCGACCATCCAGATCGAGATCCGCAATTTCCGCCAAGGGGTCCGCGGTTCCCGGAGCGGGCCCCGCCGGCATTAGACCATCGCGTTCTCCCGATCGCAGGTAATTTTTAAACAAAACCAAATCCACCGGCCCCACCTGGGGATTGCTTGCGAATGATCCGAAACTTCCGCTGCCCGACCTCATGCTTTTGAAATCGCCACCGCGAACATTGGAATCAATCGTGTGATAGGCGTGGCCCCAATCCCAAGAAATCGTATTGCCCGGACTAAAGGGCTGACAGATTCCAGCGGCCGCCCCTAGTGCAGTTGCGCAAGGAATCGTGCAATTGTTCACCAGAACAGCGCGCTCGATAATCCGGCGACCCATTACGCTGGTCCACGCTGTGATCTCGGCATCATGTGAATAACCTCTTTGTGCGTCGGGACGGGTACCGGCAGGAATTCCAGCGATATTCCCTTCAAACGGAATACTGACGATGGGTCCAAAGCTTACGGGAAAGACTTCTCCGTTAATGGTCACGTCCATGCGTCGGCAGGTCGGCGGACCGCAAGTCATCGTGCAAGAATCAAACAGATTGCTTCCTGCCGGTGGTGCGCAAACCAAAGGAGCATTTCCCGGAGTATTCGGTGTTTGCCCGCCGACAACCCAAAGTAAAGTTTCAGTGACTCCGCCTTCTGCGTTCAGCGAAATCAGCGATCCGTCCGTACGCATTTGCGAAAGCTTGTCGTTCAGAAGCGCGGGATCGCAAGCTGCTTCGGACCGATAAATTCGACTGACGTGTTGAATTGCTGAAGATAAAGCGGCTCGTGCTTCAGAATACTTTCCCTGGCGAATCTGCTGAATCGTGGTTTGCTGAGCGTACTGCAACACGGCCGTCGCAACCGTCAGCATGGCGGTACTTAGCACCAGAATCCCCATGATTTGGGCAGCCCCCGATTCCGAGCGAAGAATTCTTACAAACATACGTAAGCCCCCCCGCCATTCTGCTGCGTCAACTGATGCGAACAGCATTCAATGAATGCGTTTACATCCTGGGTGGACGGTGGCCCACCACTGCGGATGCAGCTTCCGGTTGGTACGCACATCCCTGTCGAGAAACTTCGGTAACCCGAGCAACAGGTCCCTGCGAAATTGGTAGGGTCCTGACCATCGCGAGCGCAAAGGTCAGAACTGAACTTTCCGAAATGCACGCCGCGAATCGAGGTGTTTTTCAAAACTGTTGTGATCGAAAAGGTCCGATGGATTCCGTTTCCAAACGTCGCTGCATTGTCTTGGGCCGGATCGGGAGACCAAGTCTCACTCAATGCCTCAAACTTTGCTTTAGCGCGAATGTCGAAACGAAAACTGGCGACATCACGGCCGACATTGGCGCCGGCTGCATCGACATTCGATGGGTGCCCGCACCAAACTGAATAAACACCGGGGATGGACCCCATGGTTTGCGGACTTGCTGGATTCGCTGAACAGTCTGTAGGTGCCGCGGGGTCAAAATCAGGTTTGCAGCGATTGATTTGAATGGATCCCGGTTGGCTGGTTGCCGGTGTACCCGGCGCCGACGGAACTGGCGCAATTAATCGCACTTCGAAAATACGTTTGCATCCCCTCATCTTCATGGCGCTAAAGGGCGGCCCCCCCGCAGCGCTCACCACGCCTGAACAACCGGGGATCACGGAAGCAGCTGGATCGGTTATACTGGGTTCGTTGGAATCTTCTGCCTCGAAAGCGATCAATTGAATCCCAGCGGGGCCGGCGGCAATCGCATCACCCGCAAGGCATCCGCCAGCCACACAATCTGCTGCGGGCGCTCCTGAGAATGCGCAAGGCGGTGTCGTACCCGATGCCCCGCAGCCGCACGAAATCATTCTTGTCGCTGCGCCCAGCGAAACTTCCAACGCGTTGATAAATTCCTGCGCACCGGATTCAAGTCGAATCTCGTTCTGCGCTCGTGCTTGTAATGTTGCATTCTGAGAATAAAGCGTCGCCGTCGTCACCGCGATGATCCCGAAAAGTCCGGTGCTCACCATCAGTTCGACAAGCGTCATCCCCGATTCCGAATGAACCCAACGAAACGATAAAATAGAATTAACCCCTTCAATCATTATAGCCTTAATCTAGCCTCAGATGAAGAGCCCCATTCTTCCTAAACAACTGGCCCAAGGTCTGGAAAGACACAGGGACCTAATCGAATACGCTTTCTGGTTTTTCATCCCTTGGTTTGGGTTTTTGATCGGAATCCAAAGAATTCAAGGCACCATCTTCGACGAGTATCATTACATTTCAGAGACTTTTCGCCTTTTTTCGAACAATCAACTTTTGATGAATCACCCCCCCTTGGGCAAGATCTTGATCCGCACGGGGATTCTGATCTTCGGACACAACCCTTTGGGTTGGCGAATTTCAGCAACAGTTTTTGGTGCCATTTGCGTTACTGCGACCTATGCGATCGCTCGCAAGCTTTACGATTCGAAAAAAGTCGCGCATACGGCAGCGTTTCTGACATTCAGCAATGGATTGCTTTGGTCGATGGCTCGTGTGGGAATGCTCGATATTTTCTGCTCGGGATTCTCACTTCTAGCGGTCTGGAAACTGCTTCCCTTGCGAAACCTAAGCTTCAAGGACCTGGGATGGGGTGCGGTTTTCTTGGGCGCCGCTTGTGCATCAAAGTGGAATGGGGCGCTGGTTGCTGGGCCCATTTGTGCCGTCATTTTTTACCATTCTTTCCGCGATCAAAACCCAAGGCAATTCCTGAAAACTTTTGCTTGGGCTTCGATCCTACTTTTGGGCACCTATCTCAGTACGTATTTTCCGCTAATTCTAGCCCGAGCCGATTTTCCGTCGATCTTCTTTGTCGTTCAGAAGCATTCGGACTGGATCGAATCCCATGCAAAATTCGCAACTGAACATGATTACATGAGCGCTCCCCACCAATGGCCGACGATCATCCAGCCCATTTGGCTTTACTTTCAAAAGGTCTCGCCGACTTCATTTCGCGGCGTATTTTGCGTCGGTAATCCCGCACTTTTTTTGCTGGGATTGGTCGCTTTGGGCGCGGGATTCATTCCTAAACTTCGGTCCACTTGGAATTCTCGAGACGTCTGGGCCCATCGATTGGCGATTATGCTTTGGTTTTCAGCCTGGGCCGGCTGGTACGTGATTCCAAGACAGATTGAATTCTTTTATTATTACCTATTTTCCAGCTTGGTCCTTCCTTGGGTGCTGGCCAAGTTCTTGGAAGTCCGTTGGAAGTGGACGTTAGCCATCGTTTTGATGGGATTTTTCTTTTATCCCGTCGTTACCGGACTTGAACTGCCGGAAAACTCGATTGGAATTTGGGCTTGGTTGGATCGCTGGACTTAACCTAATCATTTCAAAGCCTTAAATGCGAAATAAACTATTTTGAATATCCGACCTAAGTAGTTGTAAAATAGGAGGATCGGGGGAGCATTTGAAAAAGGGACCTAGGTTGAACTCCATTCTTACGTTTTGGATCACCTTGGGAACGGCGATTGGAGCCGTTTCACCATTAGCTTTTGCTCAAGATTCCTCGACCACCGTTTCGCCCGGAACCTTAGGAAATCGCCAACCCATTAAGACCAGAAATATGGGTCGCTATCGCGGAAACGATAGCGTCGCCGGCGGAAGACGCATGCCATTGGCCTGCCCATCCGGAATGGTCCAAACCAGTTTTGGTTGTGCACGCGATCGACTCATGGCTGCTCCGATGGGCGGCCCACCGGCAGCGGCTCCCGCTCCTGCACCAGCCCCAGCACCTGCTCCCGCAGCTCCGGCCCCAGCGCCCGCCGCTGCACCAGCTCCAGCACCGGCACCCGCTGCTGCGCCTGCACCCGCTCCAGCACCTGCGGCTGCTGCTCCGGCCCCAGCGCCCGCCGCTGCACCAGCACCTGCGGCTGCTCCGGCAGCACCCCCAGCACCGCCTGCGCCTGCGGCACCGTCAGTTGCGTTTGATCCTGGAACGGGATGCGTTCCAGATCCTTCCATCGGAATGTATTGCCCAACGAGCGATCCAAGTGGTTACGGCGACGGCGGATGTTTCGTTGCTGGAACCCAGATCGAAATGGCAGACGGAAGCTTCAAGGCGATCGAGACGATCCAAGAAGGCGAAAAAGTTCGATCTGCTTATGGCAAAATCAACACCGTCATACATCCGTTAGTGATTCAGTATACCGGACGGGTCTATGGACTGAACGGAAGCAAAGCCTTCATCACGGCAAACCACCCGATTCTGACCCAACAGGGATGGAAGTCGTTTGATCCTAGTGCCACCAAAAAAGAAATTCCAAGTTTGGAAGTGACACTTCTAGCGATTGGCGATTTGCTGATGAAAGCTTCGGGCGAAACTGAAAAACTCAAGTCAGTAAAGTCCGTTCGAAAATCCATCCAAGTTTATAACATGGAATTGGACGGTGACCACACCTACCGCGCGAATGGTTACGACGTTCACAATAAAGCCGATGCCGGTGGCAGCGGTGGTGGTGGTGGGTCGGCCTGCTGCAGCGACGTGTACGGTGACGGAAGGGTCATGGATTGCAGCGGTTGCATGTTGAACTTTATGTGAGGATGAAATGGACGGCAAAAAGGCAATTATTCTATTAATCGCTTTAGTCGCCGTTGCCGTGGTTGCTCGATCGTTTCGTAAGGGCGGTGGCGCACAGCAGGTAGCCGCAACCGCTGTGAAGGTTGTCAGTCCCGAAGATAGTCAGACGGTCAAAAAGGTAATCGAAGAAGATAAGCCTTTTCGCTTCAACATTTCCAAGGGAACTCACAATCCGGAAATGGGCCAGTTCTTTGTCGTAGCCGCTTCAATTCCAGACGGTTCCCGCCTTCAGTTGGCTTTAGTCGGCTTGCCCAATCAGATTCAAGAACCCCGAGGCTTTTTTCAGACCTCGGCAATGATCGTTAAGGGAAAGGTCGCCGTCAGCGGGCGCTTTCACGGTTTCAATCGAAGCCCGCTCCCAAAAGGCACTTACACATTGATTTTGACCGAAGCACCTCGCCTCGAGCAGCCTGAAAATTTCAAAAAGTTTCTGAATTCGATTCCTGCCGTTAAGAACCCGGGAAAGAACTTCGAATGGGGCCCTAAATTATTCATCACTAAATCCATTACGATTTAGAGAAGATTGGCGGAAAATTGCGCAGCAAGATTGTTTTACTCGCGACTTCCTCATTCTTTATTTCCTATTCCGCATTGTCCGAGGACCCCGCCAACACGATCAATCCAGGGACAATGAATAACCGTCAGACGCTTAAGACCCGGGACATGGGTCGCTATCGCGACAATGATGTTGTGACGGGCGGACGTAGGGTCCCAAGGGCGTGTCCATCGGGAATGATCGCCACGAATTTTGGCTGTGTCAGGGATCTCGGCGGCTCGGCGGGCTCTCCAAGTGGTCCTCCAGCAGCTGCACCCGCACCCGCGCCCGCACCTGCTTACGCTCCCGCTGCTCCAGCGGCACCTGCGCCTGCAGCTGCACCAGTTCCAGCACCTGCTCCCGCTGCTCCGGCGGCAGCAGCAGCAGCGGCGGCGTCTGCACCAGCTGCTGCACCTGCCCCGGTATCGCCACCCGCGCCAGCTGCGGCTCCTGCTTCGGGGCCTTCTTGCCATGACGAAACTCAAGTTGTGACTTGCAGCACACACATGGAAGGTGGAACACCACCCACCTGTACTATTGGGGATTGCGAATACTGCGGACCAAGCTGCGGAAATTGTCCTCCAAGCGGGGCAAGCTGGGAATGCACCGGGGGCACTGATCCTGTGGAAGTTCAAGATGATCCAAGCTGCGTCCCCGGAACTACGATTGTGACGGTATGCCCATGAAGAAGACGTGGTTTGTTTTGATTTGTACCGTCTTTTTAGCGCTGGGTTCTCGATTCATGGCGCGCGAATGCGTTCTAGGAACTGCGTACGGGCAATCCAATTTTGCCAGAAGCAGTCTGGGCTTTTGGTCCAAGGTTTCACCCAGATTCTTTAGCAGTCATTCTGGTTTCACCTGTCCTAAGCAAATTTCCGTACAGGACTGCCAGAAGGCACACGTCAAACTGGTCGATGCCCTGCTCGAAGGTAAGCCGCTCAGCGAAACCTTGATTCAGATTCGGGATGGCCAGGCCGGAATCTTCATTTACGGGACAAAGAAAGAACTAGGATTGGTTTTCGTAGGTTTTTCGGGCGATAAAAATCGTGAAACTCAGACACTGGGAATCAACCTGGATCTAAAGAAGTTCGGAACCTATCTGGTACTGGGGAAGCCTAGTTCAGAAAAGTCTTCGAAGTTCATGGCGGAACTAAGAAAAGACGGAAAATTCCCCACCGGACAGTACTCACTTCGGATTTTCGGAAAGAAGGACTTTAAAGATCCGTTGGCCATTAAGAAATTCGTGCTGACACAAGATTCGATCGTTCAATAGGCAAATAGACCGTAAAGGCCACCAGCATCGAAAGTGAAAAGAAAGTCAGATTGTCCAAAATAATTCCGATGGAAAAGTGAAACGCCATCATCAAAAAGACCATTGAAAGTCGCGTCTTCTTGAACCAAACCAAAATAGGAAACGAAATTTCAGCAACCAACGCCGTATAGGTCATCAGCTTGCTGAGAATCCCATTGTAGGTCATGGAAGGCCAAGGCCAGCGACTCCACATAGAATTGTTCAACGCATAGTACATCAGATCACCGGTCAACCAAGTCGGATCCTGCGCAAACTTGGCTGGCAAACTAAAGACATAAATCGCGGCGACATTGATTTGCATCAGACGAAGTGGCCAGACATCGGGCCAGTCCTTCTTCAAAACGCCTTTCTTAAATTCCAGCGGAAGAAAAAGTGCATAAAAAAGAAGCATTCGAAGAACCAAATCTTCACCGTTACAGACAAAACGATTCCGATGGATCATGGAAACTTCTAAAAGAAAAAGTGCAAGGATTGCCGCACGGGTGTAACGACCCCAAAGCAGAAGTACGGACGCCGCTAGTCCAGCCGCCCAAAATCCCCAAAGAAAAAAGGGATGGTCAAAAACATAGAACAAACCGATTGGGTCCTGATCCGCAAATCGACCTTCGCCGTTGAACGACTGAATTCCGTTACTTCCGTAAAAATCGATCCAGTTCGGAGCCAAACCCAAAAAAATAAAAAAGAACAACCCGCCAATAGCCCAACGAAAGTACTTCAAGCCTTCCGGGTCGATTTTACTGAACCAAATTCGCTCCCAAATCTTCATCGGCATATGAAAAGCTCCAGAAGCTCAGGTTCGGTTTCCTTGCCTAAGTGATGCCCCTTTTCTGCGGCGACACGACGATCCAAAATTTCCTGGGTCTGTAAGGTCACTTCGATCGCATAGGTCTTTTCACCCTCGACCATGGGATAGGTTCGGCAAAGGAAATCCGAATACTGAACCCTTAGATCTTGGCTGCCATAAAGATTTAGCCACCATTTTCCGGCATGAAAATCGAAAATCAACCGATTCCAAAACCCACGTTTGCTTTGAAACGGAATCGGCAGAACCCATGTTTTATTGCTTTCCGTTTTTGCGGTGAAGACCAGTTTCCAATTAAACCGATGGGCATAGCTGAACATTTCCCATCGGTTATCTAGACCCACCAGATGTGCGTACCGGCGCAAAATCCACGGAGGATACCCCATTGGATTTCCAAACCATTCGTTGCGATTCATGAAGACCACGGTGAAAAGGTTCAGGACACAAAAGAAGGAAATCAGTGCCTTTCGTGTCATTTTTTGTTTTTCTTGTCCCAGGCTTCTTTTCGGCGAACGTATTCGTTCATGGAAAGCTTGCAGTCATTGTCCAACTTCATCGAAAATTCCTTCATGCAATAAAGCATGGATTCCTTCGATTGCGTTTGCGCTGCTCGCTTGCAGTCTTCGTCCAAAATCTTTCGGCAATCTTTACGAACCGCAACCCAGTCCGGAAATGTATTTCTCCAGTTTTCGGCAAGCGCAGTCAGTTCAATCCTACAACCATCTGAAATCTGTTCTTCAAACTTCGCCATGCACTTCAACCAGCCCTTGCCAACAACCAGGCCAAAACAGAACTTCTTTCCGTCTTCGAAACAGTTTCCAGGTAGCTTTGTGTTTTCTCCCGGCGTCGAAGGCGCAAGGGGAATATTGGCCGTTTGAGCATGAACGCTGATCGATGCGAAGAAGGCGATGACACACTGCAAATAGATGGCTTTCATCATCGTTAGTTTAAATCGAAAACGCCCCAATTTCAGTTGATAAAGTCTAGTCTGACTCTAAGATAGTCGTATGACACTGCGCTTGCTTCACGTTGGGATCGCGATGGGACTTTCCATGGGTTTTTCAGTGCCTGAAGCGAAAGCAGCTCAGGTTTCCGAACTGGGGATCGGATTCAGCCGAACCGCCCCGATGGGAATGCAATACGTCGGCTTCCGCGGTGGCTGGTCCTTCTTCACCGAAGCATTGGTCAACGGGACAAGCTTCTTAGGGCCCGCTTACAAGCTTCACTTCGCAGCCCAGTTTCAAACTTACCCCATCGCAAACCAAACTGGGGTTTCATACAACTTGGCTTCGGTCGTTGCCGGTCTTCACATTCAGACGCCTACTGGAAAGCGCGGAACAATGACCGCAGTCAGCCCATTCTTTTCATTGCTGGGCGGCGCTGCTTTTGACTGGCTTAGCCTTTCGGCAACAAACACCGCCGCAAATTTAGTCGTTTCTGCCGGCGGAGCCCTTCAGGCGATTCCGGGGATCGAATTTCCTTTGACGAATTCCATGGGCCTTGCGGCATCTTTCCCGATTCAAGGATTCTTCATGGCTAAGCCGCTGTACGTTTGGAACGGATTACTTCACTTGAGGATCTCTCTATGAAAAAGAATTCGACCTTATTTCTGGGAATCATCATCGGAGCAATGACGACGGCCATACCGTTTACGTTTTCTAGCTGCGGCCAGCTGAATGCCCCGCTTGGGGTTTTGGGTGAAGCTGACAGCATTCCGGAACTAAGCCTTCCATTCACAACAGGCTTCACGATCTCAAGCGCGCAACTACAAAGTTCGGCTGGGTTTACGATCGCCCTAGGCGCTGGTGCTGCCCCAATTGCTCCTGCAAATGGAATCGTAATTTCTTACGACGGAACGACCATGCTGATTCAGCACAGTAACCGCCTGACTTCGAAACTGACCAACGTCCCAACGCCAATCATTCGTGTTGGAGACTACGTAACAACGGGCCAGCAACTTTCGCAGACCACCTTCGGCACGGGTGGCGGATTTACTTTTTCAGTCCTTTTGGATGGAAAGACGATTTGTCCTTGGAGCTTCCTGACAGCTGCGGCTAGGACCTGCCTTTCGGGGCTTGGGACCGCCTGCAACGCATTCGCTTGGTCGTCGACTTTCGCGTCGTGCACGCAGAATTAAGGCTAACCCATCGCTTCGGTAACGGTCGTAACAATCGTCTGTAGCCGAAACGGCTTGGCTAAAACGGCCTTAGCGCCACGCGAAAGCGCTTCTGATTCTGAAATGTCGGCAAAGCCCGTGACCAGTATCACGACCGGCTGATGACCCGTACGCTTCTTGATCCATTCCAAAAGTTCAACGCCATCGCCACCCGACATTCGAACGTCCGTGATGACAATATCGACATTCGTCTTTTCAATCTGATTTCGCGCTAGGATTCCGTTTTCGGCTTCCAAAATGGTGCATCCCGCGCGCTTAAAAAGGGTGGATACCACTTCGCGAAGTTCGTTTTCGTCGTCAACGACTAGAATCGTCTTTCCTTTCAATTTGTCGATCGCTTCCGGGGTCAGAACCATAGGTCTTACTTTTTTCCTTCTTCGGCTTCAGAGTCCTTCATTCCATCCATCACTTTTCCCGTCAGCGATTTCAAGCTAGGCATACCGCCTGCTGTTGCCGCAGGGGTACCTGCCTGCACGCCGTTCCAAGGAAACGATACGGCCAAGGGCTTTCCGTCTCGAAGATTCAGCGCCATTAAAGAAAGCGTAGGACTGTACATGATCCAAACCAATGCGGCACAAGTGATCCCCAAAGTGGGCATCACTGCCCTTGCGACCTGTGAAAAGGGCTTCTTGAAAACCGCGCTTGCCACGAAAAGGTTCGTTGCAACCGGTGGCATCAAATACCCAATTTCCATGTTCACCACGAAGACCACACCAAAGTGCAGCGGGTGAATTCCGAACATTTCTTGGGCAACAGGAGCCAAAAGCGGAGCGAAAATCAGCGTCGCTGAAATCGAATCCATCAAGGCGCCCAAGACAATCAGAAGGACGTTCGTGATCAGCATGAACTGCGCGGGGCTTGGGTTGATCTGCCGAATCAGATTCATGAACTTTTCCTGAACGTTCACCAGCGCCAAGAATTCGTTCAATCCAAAGGCAAGAACGATGATCGGAAGAAGCGTGCCCATCAGTGCGCCAGCATCCATCAGTGCGCGAATAACCCCTTTAAGGTCCAGTTCGCCGTAAACCCAAATCACCAGGAAAAGACTGTACGCAACGGCGACTGCACCCGCTTGTGATGGCGTGTACCAACCTCCGTAAATTCCGCCTAAAACCAGAATCGGAAGAAAACAGGACCAAAGTCCTTCACGGGCCTTTTCACCCACTTCTTTCCAGGAAAATTTCGGGCGCTTTTCCTTCAGCCCTAAACCTACCCAAAAGCTGTAAACCGCCAACAGCCCAGCAATCAAGAAAGCTGGGACCAACCCTGCAAGAAAAAGATCGGATGGGTCAACCGCCGAAGCGCCGCTGACACTGATCGCATAAATCAGCATCGAAATGGACGGAGGAACCAAGCACCCCAAACTTCCAGCCGTCGTAATCAAGCCCAGCGAAAAATTTTCAGGATACTTGTTCTGGGTCAGTGCAGGAACCATCATCGAACCGACAGCGATCAAAGTCACCGGTGAAGACCCTGAAATCGCGGCAAAAAACATACACGCCGCCACAGCTGCAATCGCAAGCCCGCCTGGCATCCACCCTAGAAGGGCTCGCATCAAATCGACCAGGCGTTTAGCGATTCCGCCAGCGGTCATGATCGCCCCAGACGCCATGAACAAAGGAATCGCCAGAAATTCCTGCTTGGTCGCCAGATTTTCCATGTGCTGGACCAAAAGACGTAGGTCCTGCCATCCCTTCAGATCCGTAAAGAAAAGAAGGCTTAGACCGGTCATGACCCCAACAATGGTGAAGAGCGGTGCACTGATTGCGACAAGCGCCAATAAAACCAGAATCAAGATGATGGTCATGCTCCGTCCTCCACAGTTGCCGTGCCCGCCATCGCATCAATAGCGTCGACTTGAACTTTCTTGGTCCAGCCCATCGCACGACCGATGAAACGGAATGCCATCACTGCAAACGAATAAGGGATTACGGAATAAACCAACCACTTGGGCCAGTCGATGGACGGAATCAGTCCTGCGCCCGGACCCGAACGCCAATCCATAAAGTGATCCAAAACGGAAAGCTTTCCCAAAATTGCGATAATTGCGCAAAAAATTCCGACGACCCAGCCTTGCACGACTGCGACGTGCGGCCGAAGATTTTTGGGCCAAAGTTTTTCGCCCATTTCCATCTGAAGATGTTGACCCGTGTAGGTCGCCATCGAAGCCCCTAGAAGTCCGACCCAAAGCAGACAGCTTAAGCCGAAATACGGGGACCAGATCAGACCCGACGGCATGAACTTCACGAACAATCCTACGACCAAAATTAAGGCGACTTCTAACGCTAAAGCTTCTCCTAAAAGCCGCCCTAGCTTCTTCTTGGAAGCTGATTTCTTTACGGCCTTAGAAGAATTGCGGGTCTTCAATGCCCCGAAGCAAAGAACGAAAAGAATCAGTGAAAGGAAAAGCGGCATTCCTTTTTCAAGTTCTTCCGCCGACGTCTTCAGCGGACCCGACAGAATCACCGACAATCTTCCAGGGGATCTAGAAAAAATTCGATGAACCACGTCGACGAAAACCACTGCCGACATGGCTACGAATAGCCAACCCACTGCTCGTTTTTCGAAGGAATACAGCTTTTGGTCGATCGTTTGGATCAATTTCATCTATTTACCGCCCCGAATCTTCTTCAGTTCGGCCAAGGCCGTATCCAAAAGTGCCGATGCATCTTTACCGAAAGTCTTTCGGAAATCTTCATAGACGGGCTTAGTGGCAGTTTCAAAAGCTGCCTTTTCCGCCGCCGAAAGTTTCTTTACAGCGATTTTTTCGTACTCAAGAATTCCCAAAAGTTCAGGCTGAATCGCGCGGACGGCTTTTCGTCCCTTCACCTGCACCGATCGACCTTCGTCGATCAAAATTTTCTGAATGTTTGCCGGAAGTTTTGAATACCATTCTTTGTTAAAGACGATGGCCGCAGGTTGATAAATGTGTTCTGAAATCGTGACGTGTTTCACGGATTTCTGCCAACCGGCTGCGATCATGTAAAGAAGGGCTTGGTCAAATCCGTCCACGTTTCCGGTCGCCAAGGCCTGCGGAACTTCCGTCGTTGGAATCGGTACTGCACTGGCGCCCAGGGCCTTGTACATCGCTAAGTGAACTGGGCTTTCCTGAGCCCGCATTTTCCGGCCCTTTAAGTCATCCGGCTTAGTCATGGCCTTGTCCCGGCTAGCGAACATTCGGTAACCGTTCTCGCTCCAGAATCCCAGAATCAACCCGCGGTCGCTGAAAAACTTTTCGTAGGGCTTGGTCAGCACCTTGTCGATGATTTTGTCGGCTTCGTCGGTGTTGCGAAAAATGAAAGGCAGTTCAACCAAGTTCACTTCAGGAACCTTGGTCGCTAGCGCACCAGTGGATGCTCCAACCGCTTGAATCTGCCCACGGCTGACTTTGGTGACCATTTCATTTTCGTCACCCAAAACGCCACCCAGCATGATTTTGACTTTCACTTTGCCTGCCGTTTTCTTTTCTACGGCTTCCTTGAATTGTTGAAGAAGCGCAGACCAAGGTGAATCGGCCGGAGCCACCGTTCCGATCGTCATGATCGTTTCTTGCGACCATGAATTTGGAATGGAGATAGAAAGCGCGACAACCCAAGCGAAAGCCAATCGAGATATTTTGATTTGCATAATGGAAATTCTAAACTGCTTTTGCAAATGAATGAATTGTCATTTTTCTGTCATTCGTCTGACACCGGATTGAAGTACAGTCTTTAGACATGAAGAAACTTTTGATCGTGTTATTGGGGTCCAGTATCTCCACGCCGTCGTTCGCTGCAGATTTCAAGCTTTACGGCTTCGTATTGCCGAACTACATCGTATCCGATCAAGCCGTCGATTCGTTCAGCCAGAACAACCTGAGCGCTTACACCGCTGCCGCGAATCCACTTTTGGCGCAGTCACCCCAAAGGCCGCGAAGCAGCTTCCAAATCGCGCAATCGCGCTTCGGCTTCGAAGTCCAGCCGGACCCCGCAGTTCAAGGACTTTTGGAATTTGATTTCATTGATTTTACAAAAGCGTCGGCGACGACATCCGCGCTTCCGCGTGTTCGCCGCGCTTTGATTGATTGGAAGACTTCGGAAAATACGAAGATCCAGTTTGGACAAGATTGGGATCTATTTTCGCCGTTGGGCCCCCACACTTTCAATTACGTGGGGCATTACTTCGAATCCGGTGATCTGGGATTCATGCGTCAACAAGTGGTGGTGCTACACACCGTGGATGTCTCCGAATTCGGAATCGCGCTTGGGTTGCAGGCCCAGAATTCCAAGGCACCTGATTCAAACACCGAAATTGGGAACTGGCCGACGTTGGCGCTGCGATGGAAAGTCGCTCCGAAAGGTTCGGCAGTTTCGCAAGCGGGATTCTCGGCGATCGGAACGGCGCTGCTGGTGGACCGAAACCGAAATGTTCGCAAAGGCGCATTCGGCTTGAATTCGTTTTTTGAAATGAATCTGACCAGCCATTGGAACTGGAAAACGGAAGCTTACGCCGGACGAAATCTTTTCAACTTAGGACTGCTTTCGCTTTCTTTCGGCGACGCCATCCATGACGCATCTGAAGTCGGTTTCTTTTCGACGACGCGCTACGGTTTGAATGAAAAACACTTTGTTTTCGGTGGCCTGGGCTGGGCAAAGATTCCAAATCCCTCGACGATGGCAGCGGCGTATACCGGTACAGCTGCAAACGCCCTGCTGGGAACGACGGGCCCTGGAATCGAAAGTAACTTCACGGCGCGTTTGGGTTATGAATACAAACCCTTGCCCATGCTGACCTGGTTTCTGGAACTGGCCTATCTCAAGACCACCCATCATTATAATGCGGTGGATCTTGCGGTTTCAAACCGTCAAGCAGCGGCTTTTATTACGAATTCTGGACTTCTGCTAAATTTCTAAATGGAATAATTGTATATTTGACTCATTGCGTCTGGCGTGATTATGTTCAGTGACGCGGGCGGATTCAATCGACCTCATTGATGAAGGAAGATTAAGTACCTGACCCCCGCGCGTTACGGAATAACGGCGGCTTACTAAAAGTTTGCGAGACGCGATGAAGAAGTTTTTTGAGAAGTTGAGAACTGAAAAAAAGAATCAAGAAGCTCTCAGTAGCTCGCTTAGCCCTAAGCAACCATACCGCCTCGACAAATATGTCGAGCCGATTGATTATTTTATCTCAATCGTTTTCGGTGTTGGAATCGTGCTTTTGGTACTTCGACCGACATTTCTTCAAACGCTTGCTATTTTTGCGCTCGATTCGGTTTTCTTCACGATCTTCCTAAAGTTGGATCTTTGGTACTTCAGAACTTTTCAACCTGGTTCGGAACTCATTCACCCGACACCTATTTGGCGGCAATTGTCAGACCAGATACTCGAAGAAAAGAAAGAGGAAATTTCCAGCTCATTTGAACGCTTTCTTAAACTGCGTCTACGCTTCATGATTGCCTTGAACATTTGCAAGGCATTTCCTTCCGTTGTTTTTGGACTCTACCTAATTTCTCCTGAAAAGTTGACCCTCGCCAATATTGGTTTTACTCATTTGGCACTTTTTCCACTGCATCTTTTTTACGCGGCCGCTACCTATTTGAACTGCATCCGAATCTTTAATCGCGAACGAAAAGAACTCAGCCGGCGAGTTACGCTCGTGTCCCTCGTCGAAAACACTGCTCCGACTTTCTTTTCGTCGATCAACATTACTCTACTTTCTTTGCTGCTTTCAACGGTGGGACTGCAACTCGTGGTGGCCTACAGCCAAGTAACGGTCTTGCCCTCAGAACAATCGGCGTTTTGGCTTGCAATTAATTCAGGTGCGATGTGCTTCATCCTAGCACTAAGACTTTGGTTTCAGGCACAGACGACGTTCGAAGGTCAACTCAATGAAATTATCGCAGAAATTCGCTCTCGCGGCTTGAGCTCGACAGGAATCCCTGTTGAAACTCCTTCAATAGATACCTTTCATAGCTTAGCCAGCGAGATAAACCATCTGTTTAAGCGGATTAGCCAGAATGAAATTGACCTAACCGAAGCAAATTTTAGAAGAGCAGATGCCGTCAAGTTTGAAACACTTGGAGAAATCACCGCTCTCGTCGCGCATGACCTAAGTGGGCCACTCCATGCCGTCAGATTTTATTCTGACGAAATTTCGGAAAAATCGGACGATCCCGTCATTAAAAATCTTAGTACTAAGGCTCGATTGAACTCAGACCGTGCCGTCGAACTTCTCCACGCGTTAAAGCTAAGAGTACGGAATCCGAACCCTTCTGCCGGGGAAAAATCTATTTCAGTCCTCGAGGCACACCAAATGGTTGTGACGCTTTTGGAAACCCAGTTTAGAGGATCGACTTTAGACAAGATCAAGTTTGAGTTTGAGCCAGCATTGGCGAGCGTCTATTGCAGTTTAGCAACTACCGACCTACTGCATGTCCTCGACAACATCTATAGAAACTCAGTGACTCACTTCATTCGCGATTGCGGCGGAGCAGGCACGGTATTCACTCGCATTGCACAACAAAACAGCAACTCAAAAGTCGTGTTAGCCATCGCAGATGACGGGCATGGCTTGAGCGTTAGAGACTTTGAAGAAAAAATTGAATCGGGCCGTGGTCTGGGCCTTAAACTTACCAAGCGCCTCATTGAAAAAAGTGGGGGCACATTTGGATTACTAACGGATTCTGCAACCCCAGGGACAACTTTCATTCTAGAACTTCCCCTAGCACAAACAACGGGGAAGCAAGGTACTAACCCGGTTCTGGAGATTGAAAACCGCTAAAATGTCGAATGATTCTCGAAACCTTATTTGGATCCTTGAAGACGACCCCGAGTGCGTAGAAATCTATAAACACATGCTCGGTGAAAAGTACGCTCTTGAGATCTTTGGCTTGATTTTGGAATTCAAGGCGGCACTCAAGAACTCAAAAAAAAAGCCTGACCTTCTTGTCACAGACCTTCGACTACCTGATGGGAATTTTTTGGACTACTTAACGGGGTCAGACGACCGCTCTCTTCCATCTTGTCCGCTACTGGTCGTATCGTCTTTAGACGACCAATCGATGCTTGAAACTGCCTATGCCGAGGGTGCTTTGGATTATTTGATCAAGCCATTCCGGAAGACGGAAGCCCTAGTAAAAATCAGTAGGCACTTAGATTCTGGAAAAAGTAAAATTGAGAGCTTCGGTTACAGCCTAGATCATTTTAAACATGGGCTTACTAAGAATGGCTCCCTAGTTGTTGGTTTGACACCGAAGGAACAGCAGATTTTTGCAGTACTTCAATCGCACAATCGCGAAGGAATCACCAAGTCAGATATTGTTCGTATCGCGTGGTCAGGTCAGGTAATGTACGAGAAATCTTTTGACGTTCACCTGTTCAATCTTCGAAAAAAACTTCGTGAGTACACGAATCTAACTATCCTTCAAATAGCGGGTGGCCGATATCAATTGGCACTATCCGATGGGGTGAAGAAGCCCGACTGATAATAACTGTCCCACAGTATTAAGACCCGGGATCGTAGGACATTCTGAGATCAGTTTCTTAAAAAAAGGACTTTCGTGATCGTACCCGAAGATTAACGGGATTGCGCGCTGATGCTCAGCTCTCCAAACTTCAATCCGGAAATTTTTTTCCAATTTTTCAGATCCGAGAAACTGGTACTCAAAACCATTTTGGATTTTATGACTGAAGAACTCTTTGATCGTCTTATCAAAAGACCATGTGGCATTTCCATTCAACCAATCGAAAATTAATCGAAGCCCTTCGCGAGTCAGAAACAGGTCTTGTTGGAAATCCGGAGTTGGTAAAACTTTGGAAGGCAAGGGTTCAAGATTGAGGTCATTCAGCATCATCCATCGCTGAAATGCCTCTTTTTTTGCGCGCACGACACTTCTCTCGGTGGTCTCGTCGCACGCAAAACCAAATACGGGAACGCGCCGAGTAGAAGCAGAGGTTGGAAACCCAAAGACTCCAGACACTCCTTGCCCAAAATCATATGCCGACCAGGTCCACTCGGACGATTGCGGAAGACCAACCGCAACGTAGGCATCGTTCAACTTTCTTGGCGGGATACCCGAGTACCAAGCCCAAAGAACCCTGTGCCGTTCAATCAGTTCAAATCTTGCTCGTTTGCGGGCACTTTCTGCAGTCAGTGCAGCGGCCACTCCGTTTGAGAATGACCTGCGTGCCGTGGATCCACGACCATGGCTATCAAGAGGTTTATTTCTCTGAACAATCCGTCTTTCTGCAATCTCAATACTTGAAATAAGGGCCGCCTCTTCCTGTGCAGAACGCAAATCGGAACTACGCGAGAACCCAACGCCCACCAACTCGCTGCCGCAAAAAATTTCGCTTTGACCGCACAGAACGGAATGCACGCCCCCCTCTTCATGCACGAAGAAATCTGGCTCGTTTGCCAATGAACTATTTCCTATCTGTAACGACGTGACTGTCCAAAAAAGCCTGGGTCAACTTGGATGCATCTTCAATGAAAGATATCAGTTCCTCTCGCTTTTCCTTCTCGGAAAAATAGAATTCAGCGATGCCAATATCTTCTTGAACATGCCTTTTGTCAGTCTCGACGTGATTGTAAACTGCGGAAATGTCGTCAGTCTTAAGAGAGTTCCCAGGCAAGTACGGAGACATCTGCTCTCCTGCGACAACGGTAAATGCCTCAGACCAAATCATATAGCCGACAAAAAACTCTGGTCTCTCTAATGCCGCATTTCGAGCAAACTTCATTAGGCGCACTGCGGCCGGCGATGGCTCTTTCCCCGTAGAGTTCAACCGCTTCAGGTCGTTTTCAGCCCATAAGTCGTGGCCGATTTCCTCTGCTATTTTTTCTTCCATGAAATTTGCCAAGCGCAAATCGCCACGACGATTTGCCGCTTCTCGAGCGGATTTGATGTGTGGAATGGATTCACCGAGAATCCACTTAATGTCCGATAAATAACTTTTGAGCGATTCCTTAGACAACAGCCCGCTCCGAATCGCTTGTATAAAGGCGCTATTGTCAATAACTCGTTGACTAATACGATTTACTGCCTGGGTCAGATCAATTGATACAGCCGACATAGTTCTTGCTTCCTAGTTTCAATTTTTGATTTGAGGCATCCGCGGCTACCTCAAATTCTTTCTAAAGATTCAGCTTAGGTACAAATTTTTGCGTATTTCTTTTTCATTGTGCCCCCCTTTCCGCTTCCTTGAATGGAATTTTCGTATTTGTAAAATGTCGGGAAGTAAACGCGTCGTCATTGCGAAAGGTCTTGGAGAAATTTAGGAGAACACCCCATCGATCGGTCACTTCCATCCCAGTGATCCGATAGCCCAGTTTGGAAACCGACATGAAGCTTGGAATGTTCATTGGGGAAATCTGACCGTTGATCCGCGCAACGGATTTAGAACTTAAGAATTTTTCAACGCCTCGAAAAAAGGAGATGTACCTTTCACCTGATTGAAAGTCAGGCAAGATCATTGCAAACCGAACGTAGTAACTGCTCCAATCCGAGATGTTTCCTAGAAAAACGCCCACCAACCGGCCTTCTGAAAATAGACCAAAAAAGTCTCCCACTAATCGATAGAAGGCTTCTCGTCGCTCAGCAAGGTTAGCTTCGGGATCGTGGCTTACTGTCCTCCCCGAAAAGCACCTTTCAGTATTGTCCCTAATAAACTGTGATGCCTCTTCATACGAAATGACTTCGATGCGCTCTCCGTTGGGAAGCGCGATCGGAAAAAGTTCGCTCCAGTTAAACTGGAAGACGACTTCGGTCATGGATTTCGACGAAGAAGGTTTGGATCCAACGGTTGAAGAAGGGTTCGACGAAATCAAAGGATCGTGAAAGGTCTGAGGCGTGCCCATCGAATCCTCCATGATTCGGTGAAAGACTTAATCATCCTTCAAGAGCCGCTCCGCACTCAACAACCTAAGAAAACTTAAATCGTTGATGTTGAAAATTTGACGGACCCGAAAAAGCACTCTGCATTGATTACGTAAGTATTTGTATTTATAAGATATTTTTGCAGGATTTCGGGATGTCAATTTCACTCGGCTGTGTTAGATTCCCGGCCTCTCATGCTTTTTTATACGCAAATCAAACGTGAATTTACGGCTGCAAGTTGGCGACGCGGACAAACTTACTTCCGCGAAGAACGTGTTCGCGACGTCAAGATGGACGGAAATTCAGTGGACGCAAAAGTTCACGGCAGCGAAGAAAACGTCTATCAAACCCACATCGTGATGGCTCGCGGAACGATTCAAAATTCCAAGTGTTCGTGCCCGGCCCACCGCGAATACGAAACCCACTGCAAACACGTAGCCGCCGTCGCGATTTGGATTGTCGAAAAAGGCAGCCTTCTACGCGCTGGAATCATCAGCTTTGAAGACGGCGTCGACGCCAGCGGGGACGAAGTTCAAATCCGAAACGCACAAAAGGCCGCAAACGATACGCGCCTTAGAAAACTTCTTCTTTCACACCCTGAATTAGCGGCGTCCAGGTTCAGCATTCGACGCGACCTTCGCGCAGGATTCGTTCAAGGCCGCGACATGATGGGTCGTGCCTTTTCAATTCCCGTGACAATGCAAGAAGCCGGAGCCCTTTTAGAACACGCTCAGACTGAAGATTCTAGCCAATCGAATTCAAAAGCGATCGATGGAGAAGCCGTCCTTTTCATCAAAGGAATTTTTCAAGCGAAAGCGCTTTCTGCCCTAAGCGTTGAATCCGCGATCCGCTACAAAGATCCCGTCACAAAATCCATGCAGGTCAATACGCTTCAGTACTTGGCCAAACAGCAGGATCCAGGAATTTGGAAAACAACCCACGGCGTGCTTCTGAAAGTTCCAACCGAAGCCGAACTAAAAGACAACGAAACTAGCTTCATTGCGCGATTGGACACGACCAAAGTCATTTATCAGGGACAACAGGCCCTGGAAAACCTAGCCAAGTTTCTTCAACACCCGGAAAGGGACCGAATCGTTTTCGATGCGAACGTGAACGTCGAACTTCGCGTGGTTCCGTTGAAACTTTCTTCGATGCAAATCGGAGAAAAAGACGAACTGACCAAGGCCCGTGCCTTGACCTTTGAATTTAAAAACGAAGAAGTCACTTTTTCTTCTGAAGAACTTTCGGAATTAGCCAAGTATGGACGTCTTTCTGCGCAGTACGTGTGGAAGGGCGACAAGATCTATAAGTTTGAAACTTCTTTGACCCGCCTTCACCAGTTCGCTAACCGCACGGGTGTTGCCGCCCAAGAAGGTACGGACAAACCGCTTGCGGTTGATGGGTTCGCCACCATTCATGACGATCGCGAACATCCGCTTCACCCGATTGCGGCCTATCGCTTAAGCCTTGAATTGGGTGTGGACAAATTCGTGGTTGACCCCAGCTGGACCGAATTTCACGAATGGCGAAAAAACTTTGAAAAGAAGCGGCTGCCCGCGCTTCCAAAAATTGAATACGGGTTCGAACTTCGCGAATACCAAACCAACGGATTGAAGTGGCTATGGAGCCTGCATCACCGAGGCCTGGCGGCACTTTTGGCCGATGATATGGGCTTGGGCAAAACCCACCAAGCATTGGCCTATTTAAGCAGCATTTACAGCGTACCAAAAGCCAAGCGCGCGGGCGTACCTTCTTCGCTGGTCGTCGCGCCAACTTCGGTCATCGCGGCTTGGCTGCAAAAACTGAAGAAATACCCAACCGGTCTGAAGTACCACGTTTATCATGGCGCTGGCCGCAAGCTGCCTCCGAACGATGTCGACATTGTCCTGACCACCTACGGAATTCTTCACCGCGAACCCGAACTTCGAAATCGCGAATGGCATTCGGTCATGCTGGATGAAGCGCAAGCGATCAAGAATGCGACGACCATCAGTGCGCGCGCAGCCCGTGCGTTGAAATGCAAGTTCAGAATCGCGATGACTGGTACGCCTGTTGAAAACCAGGCGACGGATCTTTGGTCGCTAATGGAATTCTTGCTTCCGGGTTATTTGGGTTCGCTCCCGCGCTTCAAACGCCTTTACGGATTCGGACGCGAACTTCCTTCGGATGTTCAGACCCAGGCGCTTCGTCGCTTGATTTCTCCGTTCCTGCTTCGCCGTTCAAAGTCCCAGGTTTTGAAGGAATTGCCGGAAAAAACAGAAGAAGTCGTTCAATGCGAAATGACACCTGCACAACGCAAGGCGTACCGCATGATCTTGACCAGCGCCGAAGCCGAAAAAGCACGAAGCAACTTGGCCGCCGGTGGAAAGGTCGATTACGCAAACGTTCTTTCAGTTCTGACCCGCCTGAAACAGGTTTGCGACCATCCGCGCCTGGCTGATTTGACTAGCGGAAAAATCCGCAAGATCGACGCGGTCAATCCGTTTGAAAGCGGCAAGTGGGATACGCTGAACGAAATCATAGAAGAAGCGGTCGGTTCGTCGCTGAAAGTTGTTATTTTCACGCAGTACCTGGGGATGATGGACCTGATTGGCCAATTCTTGAAAACCAAAGATATCGGTTACACCGAACTTCGGGGCGACACCCAAGATCGTGGTGCGCGCCTAGAAAAATTCGCATCCGATCCGAATTGCAAAGTTTTCATCTGCAGCCTTCTGGCCGGCGGTTTGGGAATCGACCTGACTTCGGCCAGCGTTTGTATTCATTACGACCGATGGTGGAATCCAGCGAAAGAAAATCAAGCGACCGATCGCTTGCACCGCTTCGGCCAGACCCGCGGCGTTCAGGTTTTCAAACTTCAAGTTCCAGGCAGCGTCGAAGATCGCATCGCCAGCATCATTCAGTCAAAGACCGAACTTTCAGGCGCGTTGATTGAAGAATCTTCGACCGGATTGAAAGTTTTTTCACGCCAAGAACTTCTGCAACTTCTTCAACCGCTGCCCGATCCGGATTTCGACGCGCTTCCTAGCGAAGTCGACGATCTGGAAGAATCTTCGGTCGAAGGACTTCCAGGTTTCAGCGTCAACTAATTTAAAATGAAAAAGCTTACTTCTAGTCGTTTGGCATCGCCACTTGCGATCTTCACCTTGGTCTTCACCCTGCTGGTCATTCTTTGGGGGGCCTATGTTCGCGCAAGCGGGTCTGGTGCGGGCTGCGGGGCTCACTGGCCGCTTTGCAACGGAAACGTCCTTCCAAAGTCGCCTGGAACCAAAACCTTTGTGGAATTCTTTCACCGGGCGACGTCAGGTCTGGATCTGATTTTGGTTTTTCTCAGCGCCTGGATTACTCGAAGCGCGAATCCCAAAGGATCGTTGGCCCGTAAGGCGGCAGCAGCATCCGTGTTTTTCATTTTGACCGAAGCCGCCGTTGGGGCTGGCTTGGTCCTTTTACGTTTGGTTGAAAACGATCAGTCCACGCTTCGCGCTTTTGCACTGGCCATTCACCTGACCAACACTTTCCTTCTTCTTGCAGCGCTTTCGCTTCAAGTTTTTTGGCAAAGGTCCGACGCAAAGAAAATTCCCTGGCCTGATCGCTTGGGTTGGATTTCTTTGGCCGTCACAACGTTCGTGGGCATCACAGGTGCGATCACTGCGCTGGGGGATACGCTTTTTCCTGCTACCGAAGCGCACCAGTCGACCCACTTCTTGATCCGACTGCGAATCATTCATCCCATCTTGGCCATTCTAGGTGGAACCGCCCTGATTGCAGTCGCTCGAAAACGGATTCTACAAGCCCGCGCAGGTGACGTGACCACCCAAACGGCGATCGCATTGATCGCGGGGGTACTGATCCAATGGGCCGTGGGATTTGTGAACGTCGCCTTGCTTGCGCCGACTGCCCTTCAAATCATTCACCTTCTTTTGGCCGATTCCCTTTGGATCCTTGCGATAAGATTGGCCTTTTTTGGTAAAACTAACGCATTGCGTTAATAACCCGCCTTTGATAACCCTCGGGAATTCTTTGGAGATCCCTATGATGAAATCTTTCTTTGCTGCCATCGTTTCAGTTGCCGTTTTAGCGCCGGGCATGAGCCACGCCGATGTTTTCGAAACCTTTAAGTGCGAAAGCACCGATCTTTTAACGGATACCGCCCCTTTCGGAACGGGTCGCACAGCGGTCTATGTCGAAGTGATCAGTAAGGCGACGCCCGCCGGGATGGAATCCACCGCTGGGGCTTATACGGTGGATTTGTCCAGACCTAGCGATCGCCGCTACTTCGGGACGATGGACGACTTGACCCCGATGCTATCTTCAGAACTTTATCGCCCATCACAAGCGGTTCAGGATCACACGGAATTCAATAGAACCGGATCGATCGGAATCTTGACGACGGCTACGCTTTCGATCAACGGATGGTACGAAAACATTAAGTCTTACCTTTGCCGCAAACAATGAACGCAAAACCCGGATCACCCATCACTAACGAAATCGTCTACCGCGAAGCCTGCAAAAGGTTTTTGCCGACGACTCGTCAGGAAATGAAATGGAAGAACTACGACGAACTGGATGTTCTTCTGATCAACGGTGACGCATACGTCGACCATCCGACCTTTGGCATCGCCTGCCTGGGTCGCTGGCTTGAAAGAATGGGTCTTCGCGTTGGGATCATTTCACAACCCCACTGGACGACGGTTGAAGACGTTCAGCGCATGGGCCGTCCAAGGCTTTTCGTCGGCGTTTCTTCTGGAACCGTCGACAGCATGATCAACAATTACACGGCCAACAAAAAGCGCCGTTCGGACGATATGTATTCCGAAGGCGGCCGCGGAAAACGTCGCCCGGACTACGCCAGCATCGTTTACTGTGAACTAGCGAAAAAAGCTTTTCCGGAAACTCCGGTCGTGGTCGGCGGCGTTGAAGTCAGCTTGCGTCGATTGGCTCACTACGACTACTGGCAGAATCGCGTTCGACCTTCGATCCTGACTGAACTTGCGGCAGAATTTCTGGTGTTTGGGATGGGAGAGCGCTCGACCAGCATCATGGTCGAAGAATTCAGAAAAGCGGAAGCTGCCGTCGGGGGTCCCTTAAGCTTAAGCCAACCCGAAACCCAAGCTGCAATCGCGAACATCAAAAAGAACCGCGGAATCGCCTTTGTTGCGTCGAAAGAAGAAGCGCGGACCTTGGAAGGCCGCCTAACGATTCCTTCTTACGAAGAAGTTCGCGACGATAAGAAAAAATTCGCAAAAGCCGCCTATTTCATCGAATACGAAGCCAGTCCCTATAACGGCCGCCGCCTGATTCAGTACCATGGCAGCAAAGCGGTCGTGATCAACCCACCCGCGCTTCCCCTGGACACTGAAGAACTGGATTCCATTTACGAACTTCCATTCACCAAAGAACAGCACCCCAGTTACAAAGAACGCATCCCTGCGGCTGACATGATCCGATTCAGCGTTGCGTCGACCCGCGGATGCTTTGGCGGGTGCAGCTTTTGCGCGATCACCTTGCACCAAGGTCGAATCGTTCAGTCGCGAAGCGAAGAAAGCATCTTGAACGAAGTTGCAAAGTTGCCAACTGTTCCAGGATTCAAAGGCATCGTCAGCGATATCGGTGGGCCCACCGCGAACATGTACACGCTTCGTTGCAAAAGCAAAGAAATCCAAAGTCAGTGCCGCAAGCTTTCTTGCGTTCACCCGCGCGTTTGCCCGCACCTTCATACCGATCACACGCCACAGGTCAAAATGCTTGAAAAGGCCCGCAAGCTTCCGGGGATTCGAAAGATCCACATCGCTTCAGGCCTTCGATATGACCTGGCTTTTGCCGATCAGAAATCGGGCAAGCAGTATCTGAAGGACTTGATCGGTCACCACGTTGGCGGACACCTGAAAGTCGCGCCTGAACACATGGATGACGAAGTACTGCATCTGATGAAAAAACCTGGTCTGAAAAATTTCGACCAGTTCGTCAGCTACTTCAAAGAAGTTTCCGATGAAGTCGGCAAAGAACAATACGTAGTTCCGTACTTCATCAGCGGATTCCCCGGCACCACGCACGACAAAATGGAAAAGGTCTACGACTACCTTCGAGAAAAAGGATGGAACCTGCAGCAGGTACAGGCTTTCATTCCAACGCCGATGACCCTGGCCACGGCGATGTACTGGACCGGCATCGACCCGATGTCGAAAAAGCCCCTATTCGTTGCGAAGAACTGGGATGACCGAAAAATCCAGCAAGCGCTTCTTCAGCCGCACAAGCCCGAACACCGCGAAGTCTTGATGAAGTACCGTCAGGCGCTGGCTAAGCAAAAGTACGCTAAGCCCGGATCAATCGGTGTCGGCGCAGCAGCCGTGGGTGATCAAAAAGGAAAAGGCCCTTCGGAAGCCCACACGGCTTCAGCGAAAGGCCCATCCCTGAAAAAATCATCCAGAACCATCGCGGGAAGATCCATCGTCAATCCTCCGCCCCACAAAATGGGCAAGAAGCTGCTTTTGGATTCCCGCTAAAGGTGCCTGCTCCTTTTGGCGCAGTCGCATCAAAAGTTTCAGATCACGATTCCGGCGCAACCCAATTCTGGGTCGGTGAAAACGCCCCAAGGCTTGGCTTGCTTCAAAATGTAATCGCGAAGTTCGATCAAATTGTCAGCGGCCACGCGGCGGTCCGCCTGGCTTGCTTTTAATGAAATCAGATCTTCGATTGCAGGATCACATACCGCACGACGTAGTCTGCGAGCTACGAAAGCCTTAACCCCGTCCACGGCCTTCGGGCGACCCGAAGCCTTGAAGAAGTTCGTCCATTCCGTCGAAGACGAAGTCGTGGCAGCGTAAGCAATCATGCCGTTAATCATCGGGGCCAGTCGTGCTTCCAGTTCCTTGACGGTCCAGATCGGTGCACCGGGAACCGTCGAACCGATCAAAAGACCGACTGCGCGATTCAAGCGACGTTCGTGATCACCGAAAGGATCGTTGGTTGCATCCCCGCTGGAACACTCGGCGCTTTTGTTCGCGAAGTCTTTTGCATTAGGTTGCTGGTCATCGGTGCAGAAGCGATCCAAGTAGGCGGGCTTCTGACCCAGGTAACCGTATTGAAGCGCCATCAAATCGTAACCGTCGCTGACGCGGTTTTGATGGCGATAGCCGCGTGACAGATATTCCATAACGGACCAGGAAGCCTGCCCTTCAAGCGGTGCAACGCCTGGTCCCTGTCCTGCACCCAAATTTCCGCGGAAATTGTGGCGAAGACCAATGTTGTGCCCCAATTCGTGAGCGACCATTTCACGGAAATAACCGTACATATACGAGTCGTAGTCAAAGCCTGCTGGGATTTCTTCAAAATCCTTTGCGGGTGCTTCTAACGGGTCAGAAACTTCATCCAGTTGCGAATGAACGCGAAGACTGTGCCCGGAAAAGCTTGCGCCCAGAATCTTGCCACGGGCCGCTTTCTTGGCTTCGTGCTGAACCACGAAATCGTGAATCAGCTGTTCTGCTTCCTGCGTCTTTCCCACCGCTTCCAAAACAGCGGCCTGCGTCTTCACGCCAAACCAAGTCGTGTAAAGATCCACAATAGTTGGGCCTTGAATCAAGGTGTTCGCAGACAGCATTTGTCCGGTGAACTGGTTGCCCACCGAAGGACCCAAGCCGCCATACGACGCTTGATTGACTAAGTCCCATTCCAAAACATTGTAGCGAATGTCGCCAGTCACGATCGTGCTGTAGCGAGGGTCCGTCTTGTCTAGGAATTCGTATTCAAGGAATTCTCCGCCCAAGTCTTTACGAAAATGATCGTTCCAATCTTCAAACGCGTCGAAAAATGCTTTGCGGTATTCCTGCGGAACGTCCTTGATGAAGTACTTAATCGCGGCTTTTGTTCCAGATTTCGTCAGCGAAAACCGCGTGATTTTTGGGTCAGCCGAACGCGCCGTCATGAAGTATCCCACGCCAGCTGTAGCCGGACGCGATACAAACGCGGAACTGAAAGCCGAATTCAAACGCAAGTACCAACGGGTCGTCATCGTGAACAAAGTCGGAACCGATGGGTCTGCAGGATCTTTTCCGGCTTCAATGATTTCGTTTTCGATGTCGAAAACCAATGTTGAAAAATCGTAGTCAGCCAAGACCACTTTTGAACTTCTGGATAAAAATCCTTCTTGGTTCAGTCCGGACATGACCGTGAAGTCAAATTTGGAACCCAAGCTCGAAACATCCAAGACGGCTTCTTGTGCTGATTGGCTAAGTACAGGAATCGTGAACAAGACCTGAGTCGGGGAAGTTTCCGTGCACTGACTTTCGCAGCCGTAAAGTTCGACAATCGACGCGCCCGTTGGGTCTTTCGTCAATTTTCCTCGAACGTGAAATGGGGGCAGGTCGGCTAGCTTCAAATTTCCGAAGTCTTCAGTCTGGTGATCCGAAATCTTCGTCACCACGCCACCCAAAACCATGTTCTCAGAAATCAACTGCAGCGGCATTCCAATGGCCAGACCCGCTGCCGTGGTCAAATTAGGTCCGTTTACCCCTTGGATTTGGTTCAAGACCGAATCCAAATCGACAATTCGAACCTTCATTTCAGCTGGGCCCTCGGCGCCAATCACTCGATCTACAGTCTGACCATTTTGGTAGACAATTGGCTGCGAAGGTTTCGATCCATTCGCCGAATTCGGACCGTCTGAACAAGCTGCTAAAATAAAAAGGAAAGTGAAAGACAAGCGGCCAAGAGAGGAAAAAGTCATACCCTAAGGTCTCCAGTGTGAAGAAGTTGGCCCGCCAAAGCCGTTTCCGGTCCCTTCGAATTCCACCAGTTCTGAAAAAATGTCAACTTGGCATCCGTGCCCGAGTTGACAGACAGGTCATTGATGCAATATGCCATAGCCAAACAAACAATCCTTTTACGGAATGGGGACAATCAGATGAAGAAACTATTTTTGATCGCACTTATGGGAATCATGGCCGGATCGTCCGCATTCGCGGCGAAAGTCGGCGACAGCGCTACTTACGCCATCACCGGCTACCAGGGCCTGGACGGCGTTGTGAACACCGTCACCGCGATCGACGCTACCACGGGCGACTACACCGTTGATTCGACCTACCTCCTGACCGGCGGCCAGACTCAGAAAGAAACCGGCACCGTTCCAGCATCGGCCATCATCTTGGACGACAACCTTCTTTCGCAAATCGCTGCTCTTTGCGGCGCTGCAGGCGGAACGGTTGAACAGATCACCGTCAAAGCAGGAACCTTCGACACCTGCAAATTGGAAAACGCAGACATCAACGGCTACACCTGGTTGGGTGACGTTTCATTCGGCATCGTGAAGTCAGAAGGAACGGACACGAACTCGGGCGCTGCTTTCACGATGGAACTGACTTCGTTCGTTCGCAACTAAAGGTGCCTGCTACTTTTTAAGTCCGAATACTGGACGCGAAATTCTTAGAACGCCGGACCCGTTGGGTTCGGCGTTTTTTTTTTGATCAGGCAGCTACGCTTGCAGGACCCGCCAGGCGCTTACGAAGAATTTCTTTTATTTTGCCGAAGTCAGCAGGCTTTTCGATCACGTCGACGACTCCGAAAACCTGAAGCTGTTTGGTGATCGTCTTGTCAATGCGGCCACTGAACACGATGATCGGGACTGGATGCGCAATCGATTGCAGGTAGCGAATCAGATCAATTCCGGTCAGTTTAGGCATATTCAAGTCCGTGATCAAAAGATCCGCTCGCTGAAACATCAAGGTCTCAAGTGCCTTTTCACCATCGCCCACCTGAGAAAACTTCCAGGTTGGGTCGGCCAACGCTGACATCAGAAGTTCCCGAATCTCCTGCTCGTCGTCCGCAATTAGAATCGTTTTCATATCCTAATTATGACACAACCAGTCATTTCAACAAGTTAAGCGATTGTTTCGCTATTCAAAACGGTCTGAAACAGCGTACATCCAAGCCTATGAAAACCCAGGCAAAACCCAGCATGCGCGGAAGGTCCCATGAATGGGCAGCCTATCTGTTTCTGATCTTGGCTTTATTGGGCCTAAAAACGCATTGGAACCAGCCCTTGGTTTTCATCCCATCGCTGGTTTACCACCTGTCACTGGTCCTTCTTTTTTCAACAAGTGCCGTTTACCACCGGCCGAACTGGTCCCCAAAAAGCCGCCAGCTTTGGCGAAAAATCGATCACTGTTCTATTTATGGATTGATCGGGGGTTCTTTGTTCCCCCTGGTTTACTTGGGGCTGGAAGGTCACCAGCGGACTTGGGCGATCGCCACGTGCGTGGGAATCGCAGTGCTGGGTTCGATCAAATCTTTGATCTGGATCAAGGCGCCTAAGCCTGTTTCAGCAGCCCTTTTCGTTCTGATGAGCTTCGCTTCCATTCCATTTTTACCGGCACTTTCAAAAAGTGTTGGCGCCGACTTGATGATCGGAGTCTTGATCGGCGGACTGACCTACATTTTGGGCGCGGTCGTCTATGCTCTGAAAAAGCCAGACCCTGTCCCAAGCGTCTTTGGTTACCACGAACTTTTCCATCTACTTGTGGTCATCGCAGCATTGATTCAGTACGCACACATTCGCCCGGTCATCGACCGTTATGCGGCTATTTCTGGGCGTTCAGTTTCTTCTGAAATTCCGAAGAAGCCATGAAAGCTTCCGCCAATTGATCGCCTAGTTGTCGCCCGGCTTGAATGTCCGTAGGATGATGCATACCCACAATCACGCGGTCTTCGGCGATTTGCTTAGCTTGTTTTTCAAAGCAAGCCTTGGATTTCTTGTCCCTGGATAACTTTTGAAGGATTCGGCTGTAGACCTGAGAAATCGCTGCATGTCCGCTGGGGTACGCGCCTGTCACTTCTTTCGGCACACACGGATCTATCCCTTCGACATAAAGAAACGGTCTTTTGCGAGGAAAGTCCTTCTTCAATTGCTGAATGAAATAGTCTGAATCGTTTCGGATTTCTTCAAAGAAGGCTGCCCACTTCGCGATCTGGACTTCGTTCAGACATGCGCCACTTTTAGGTCCAAAGAAACTGTCTAGGCTGACTTTGACTTCGGCCTTGGCGCGCTCGCAATCCGCAGTGGTGCGCTTCTTCTGCCAGTCATGAAGGATGGCTTCATCCTTCTTCTGGGCATCGCTTCCTGCCGCCGGCGGTTGGACCAGGGCCTTCTTGAAACCTTCATATTGGGCTTTCTGCAAGTACTTGGGGTCTTTGGGCGCCGGGTGGTGGTATTCGCCCAGGTCTGCGGCAAGCGCAGCTTGGGACACGACCAAAAGGGGTAAAACGTAATTTTGAATCATAGGTTTTGGGACGATAGCGGGAAATCCGAATTATTGCTATGACCCTGCCCACAGGAAAACTTATGGGCAATAAGAAGAACTCGGACTTTGTGGATCAATTGAATTCAGAATTTGGCGGGATGTCATCCGAAGACGCCGACGCAAGCGCTCAATCCAGACAGGAAAAAGAAGATTTCGCCAAAATGCTGAGCGAATCCCTAAAAGGTTCGCAGAAAAAACTGAAGGTCGGTGATCGAATCCGCGGAAAAATCTTGGTGCTGGGCGCTGAAGATGTCTTTGTTTCGACGGGTACCCAAAACGACGGCGTACTGAATCGCCGCGAACTTTTGAATGAAAAAGGCGAACTGCAGTTTAAGCAAGACGACGTGATCGACGTTTTCGTCACCCAGGTCAAAGGAAGCGATGTTCGCCTGTCTAGAAACCCCACCGATAAGAACCTGGCCGAAGACCTAGAAGACGCATTCGATATGATGCTTCCGGTTCAGGGCCGAATCGTCGAAGTGTGCAAGGGCGGCGTTCGCGTGAACTTAAAGGGCAAGCTGGCTTTCTGCCCAATCAGCCAAATCGACGTCAACCACGTCGCGTCAGCTGAAGAATTCGTCGGCAAAAGTTTTGAATTCAGAATCACGCAGTTCACCGAAAACGGCCGCAACATCGTCGTTTCCAGACGCAAGCTTTTGGAAGAGGAACGCGAACTGAACCAAGGTTCCTTCCTGGAAGAAAACAAAGATGGGCAAGTCGTGCAAGGCAAGGTGGCCCGTTTGGAAAAATTCGGAGCCTTTGTCGAACTGGCACCGGGTGTGGATGGCCTGGTTCACATTTCAGAAATCGCATGGTCGCGTATCGGTGATCCGTCAGAAGTCCTGACGGTCGGTCAGGAAGTTTCCGTAAAGATTCTAAAGCGCGAAACGTTGAACGGTCGCGCGAAGATTTCGTTATCGATCAAGCAAACCCAGCAACGCGAAACCCCCGCGACGCCCGAAAAGGGTTCAGCCAAAGCGGTTGCTTCCAGCAAATTTTCGATCGGACAGATCATCACCGGCAAAATCAACCGCAAAGAAGTTTACGGAATTTTCGTTCAGATCGATGGCGGGGTTTCGGGCCTGCTTCACAAGTCCAAAACTTTTGACCACCCAGAATTTCATTACGAAAAATTAAAAGTCGGTGATGAAGTCACGATTCAGATTGCTGAAATCAACCCAACCGACGGAAAGATTTCGCTTCAAGTTCCGCGTGATCCAAACGAAGACGACTGGCGTTCTCACGTTCAGGCGTCCCCACAGTCTTTGGGCACTTTCGGCGGCGCTTTGGGCAGCAAGTTGCAAGCGGCACTTTCGAAAAAGAAGTAGCCCCCTTGGGGTAAGATCCCGTTTTGCCGAAAAGCAGGTATGGGGTTTCGCGCCAGAAAATTGACGAACCTTGCCAGGTCTACGATCTGGATCTTGGGCTTCCAGTTGGCATCGGCTGCCTTTTCGCTGACCTCCGCCGCCGGGCCATACAAACCGTCTCGCGAACTGATCGAGCTGTCGAATCTACTGGCCGATTTTCAAACGCGGCTCAACGCTCGAACTGGAATCAAGGGCTTACTGATTGGCGGTGGAAGTTCCCGCGCAGTTCTGGACCACATCTACTTCAATAAGAAACTAGAGATGCGAGACCTGGACATCTTCGTTGTAGCGGACCGGGCCGTCACCGACGAATACTGCAAAGAAATTGGTTTGGCATTGGAAGGGCCGGCCTTGGGCCGTTTTTCAATCGAAGACCTTAGGCCTAGACCCCGATACAACCCCAATCTACCTTTCCCACACGAATTTCGCGCTGGTTGGGGATTCTTTTGGATCGCGGAAGACGGACGAATTTTCGATCTATCTGTTTTTGATAGCGAGAAAACTCTTAAATACAACGGCGTGTTTTCAATTGATCGAATCATGTTGCCGCTGGACGGGGAACAAACCCTGGAAAAGCTGGCCAAAAAGGTTGCAGCTGTCCAGCCGGCCCAGCTTTCACGTTCTGGACTGATCCGAGACCTGGCAGATGGATACACCCACTGGCTTTCCGGACATGCCGAGCTTCTTGGACCCGAAAGCTTCATGCGGGATCCGGCGCTAGCCACGCTACGATCGATTCGCACATTTAATAAACTTCGGATCAAAAACTTGCCCCCCAGTTTCCTTGCTTTTGTTCGCGAGGCCATGAAAAAGGCTGGGCCGACACATCGACTGCAAATGGGTCGAAACTTCCTGAAGATGCTTGAAGACAAGGAAGCTGCCGAAGAACTGAAAACCTTGGCCCAAGCAGAAGTCCTTTCCGCTTGGTCGACCGAACTTGAAGTTCTTCTAAAGACAATTCGAGAAAAGGAGCTTGTTCGAATCTTAAAATTGCCCCGAATTCCGTATCAGCCGCGCGGGCCGCCCGAAGCCATGGGCAAGTATCTTCAATTGCTGGATAGTCTATCAACCTATGAAAGACTGAAACTTCTGATGGATATTGCGACGGTCGAAGCGCCGGCGGTCACTTATGAAGTTTCAAAAGAAATAAGAAAAATCAGTCCTTCGTTAGCAGATGTATGGAGCGAAGGCAGCTTCAGTGAAGCTTGCTTTCAGTCGCAGGAATGTCGAGATCGAATCGCGCGCGCCCTTTCTAGTGAAACGCTTTCGTCCGGCGAGCGAGAGCGCCTTGTAGTGCGAGCCCTACTGGGTTTCCGAAAACCATCAGATCGCGAAACTGTTTTCCAGAACCTGGCTGGTAGACGCCTAGGCGATTACAACGATTTTCAGAAAATTTGGATGGTCGCTCGAAACGGGTACTACACAGGCGTTTATAACCCGATGCACCTAGGTCACCTAGAAGCTGCGGAACAAGCCGTTCGAGACATGGCGCTGGACCAACTGGTCCTGATGCCAACGCCCGCGACGGGACACAACGAAACCCCGTTGCCCTGGGAAACCCGAATGGAAATCGCGCAGCTGGCGGTTAAGAATCGGTCTGGACTGGTAGTCATCGACAAAAGCTACGAATCGGCTTTGCGCGAGTCGACAGGAAAAGCCATCGCCAAGTTGGTTGGATCTGATCCCAATGCAAAATGGTTTCACGTGATGGGTTCAGATTCACTGACGCGATATCTGGAAAGATTTGGCGGAACGCGAGACCCAAATATCACCGTATATGCGATTGCGCGCGGGCAGTCGGTTGAAGTGCTCAAGACACTGGTCGCCGGCCATCCCGGAGTAGTCATAGGCAAAGGCGTCGCAAAAGCATCAATCGGTGGTCAGGAATCAGAAAGAAGCAGTTCGGTGATCCGCAAGCGCCTACAGGCCGGCCAGTCCATCAGCGGCTTGGTTTCCGCGCCTGTAGAAGACTATATTCTAAAGATGAAGCTTTTCCAGGCTCCGAAAGTTCAGCAGGGACTTTGCCCAGACTTGCTTACGGAAAGCCCGCTGTACTAGAACAGCCCAGCTTGTATTTAAGAATTCTTTTTGAAAACCCGGATTACGTGGCGGTCGACAAACCGGCTGGCTTTCACGTGCATCCCCCCGAAGATCAGCGTCACAAGATCCCAAGGCACCGAAACTGCCTAGCCCTTTTACGGGATCAATTGGGCGGAAATTACATTTACCCGGTTCATCGACTGGATGGTGCGACAACAGGGGTGCTTTTTTACGCAAAAACGTCTGAAGCCGCATCTGCCCTTGCAGGGCAGTTTAAAGAACGAAAAGTTCAAAAGACCTATTATGCCGTGGTCCGCGGCTGGCCCGAAGACCAGGTCATTGAAAAAGACCTAGATGGTCATCCTTCGAAAACCTGGATTCGGGTTATAGCCAAAAAAGAAGTTCCAGTGAAAATTGGAAAATCAAAATTCGAAACGGCTCGGTATGCGGTCATCGAAGCCCAACCCCACACGGGACGAATGCACCAAATCCGTCGGCACCTAGCCGGCATTTCCCACCCGCTGATTGGGGACACGGTCTATGGTGACGGACCTCATAATCGGTATTTTCGGGAACTAGGAATGCCCGGGCTTTTCCTGCGGTCTGCTCGAACCCAGGTCCCCGAATTGGGTTTAGACGTGACCGCCGGCTGGCGCGGAAGTTGGCACAAGGCCTGGGATTGGTTTGGGCTGTGTCCTTTAATAAATTCAATAAGTTAGACCCGTATTTCCCCTAATGAAATACTGACAAAACACTTTTGACGCATTCCGTCTTTCGGTGTTACACCTTCGGCACTTAAAAAAACGACCCCTGTCGGAGTGACCGAGATGAGCATTTTTCAATCTTTCGTTTCCGAGTTTTCGCAGGCCTGGCTTGGCGCTCAAGACGCCGTCCAAGGCGGACACTTTTGGCTTTTGGTCCTAGCCCTTTTGGTCGCTTGCGGCTTCGAATTCATCAACGGCTTTCACGACACGGCCAATGCTGTCGCAACTGTCATCTATACCAAGTCCCTAAAGCCCTGGACCGCAGTTTCGCTGTCGGGCATCTGCAACTTTCTAGGTGTCTTCATTGGCGGAACCGCTGTCGCCATGGGAATCATTAAACTTCTTCCCGTTGAACTTTTGATCACAAACAGCTTGGGTGTCAGCCTTTCCATGGTGTTTGCCCTTTTGGCGGCAGCAATCATTTGGAACTTCGGCACCTGGTACTTGGGTCTGCCGGCTTCAAGTTCCCACACCATGATTGGTGCCATCTTGGGTATCGGACTAGCCAACGCATACGCTTCCGGCGCACCGATTGCTTCGGGCGTGAACTGGTCCAAGGCCGCAGATATCGGACTAGCCCTTTTGATTTCTCCGGCCTTTGGATTTGCGCTTTCTGCAGGACTTCTTCTTCTTTCAAAAGCTTTGATGAAGAACCCAGAATTTCATCAAGCGCCGAAAGAAGGATCGACGCCCCCGTGGAAAGTTCGTTCGCTTTTGGTCACAACCAGTGCAGGCGTCAGCTTTGCTCACGGATCCAATGACGGCCAAAAGGGAATTGGACTGATCATGTTGGTCTTGATCGGAATTCTTCCACAGCAGTTCGCCCTTCGCCCTAGCCACGGCCCTGGCGATTTGAAAGTCGCCGCCGCCGCATCCGAAAAACTAAACACGATTCTTCATTCCGATGAAATTCGCGTCGCCGCCAACCAGCCCAACCCAAGTCTTTCGCTGATCGCCCCGGCTTACGCTGATTCTGCTCACGACCACCCCGCATTGAAACCTGACCTAGCTGCGGCCGCATCGGCAGCACAGAAAATTCGCGATCGGTTGGACGGAAAGACTTCGATTTCGGACCTGAACCGAACGGATCGCTTGGAAGTCCGCGCGCAGATCCTTCAACTGGACCGCAAGCTGGGAAAGCTTGAAGAAGAACATGCTCCGGTCACGTTCCTTCGTCAGTGGAAGCAAGTGAAAGAAGCCCGCAAAGAATTGAAGTCACTGACTGAATACGCCCCGCTTTGGGTCGTTTTGATGGTTGCTCTTTCATTGGGAATTGGAACCCTATTCGGCTGGAAGCGCATCGTAGTGACGGTGGGTGAAAAAATCGGCAAAAGCCATCTGACTTACGCGCAAGGCGCATCAGCTGAACTGGTCGCCATGTCGACCATCGGTGTTTCGGCGGTTGCCGGACTTCCGGTTTCGACAACCCATGTTCTGTCGTCGGGAATCGCGGGCACAATGGTGGCCGCCAAATCCGGCGTTCAAGCGAAGACTGTGAAAAGCATTTTGGCCGCTTGGATTCTGACTTTGCCCGTCAGCATGGGGTTGTCTGCAGGGCTTTTCTTGTTCTTTTTAAATTTCGTATCGAGGTAATCCAATGAAACAGGGGTTTTTGGGGTTAGTTCTAGTTCTATCGTTGGCTGCTTGTGGTGGTGACGGATCCGGCGCAGCGGGCGCAGGTTCTTCACAGGTCGCAGGCTGGGCATGCGACATGACAGTCAGAAACAGTGTGTGTCTTCAGTATACGGGATCGAAATGGCAAACGGGATCGGAAAAGGCTACTGCTCAGGAAGGCTGCGCAAAAGGTTCCGCCACAACGAGCGGCGTGGTGGCAAGTACTTGCAAAATTCAACCTATGCAACCCTATTGTCTTGTTGAAGAAGGTACCCCTTCTGAATTTCGAGCCTACTACTATTTGTCGGTCCCTGATTCGGTTATTTTAGGCGCCTGCAAAAACTACGGCGGGAAATGGGTAAACCCGTAAGCATTTACGTATCGAGGTAATCCAATGAAACAGGGATTTTTGGGGTTAGTTCTAGTTCTATCGTTGGCTGGTTGTGGTGGTGACGATGGTGGTTCCACCGGTGCTACCGGAGCCGCTTCTTCAAGTACCAGGTGGGCTTGCAATACGATTGCATCGAACAACGCGTGCATCGAGTACACGGGGTCCGAATGGAATTCGGTACGCAAATCCAACTACACGCAAGTTTGTCGGGATCATCGCCCGTCTGCAGGAACTGTTGAATCCAGCTGCCCAGGATCTTGGACCGGCAGATGCCTGGTATTCGAAGGGCAAGCGACTGAACAGTACATGACCTATTACGGTCCCGCGGATATTGGAACAAGACGCACTTCTTGCGAATCTGTTTCGCGCGGCCGCTGGATTAGCCCGTAAACTGACTTAACAACAAAACTAGTTTCTAGGTTTTAAGTACTGATAAAGAAGGTCGCAGACTTCGTCGATGACGACCTGACGATCATAGTGATCGGGATTCACGAAATAGCTAGTGACCATGACCCGGACTGCTTGAATGCAAATTCGAAGTGCTTGTTCTGGATTCTTGGGCCCAATGGAAATTCCGTGTTGGTTCAGCCCTTCTAAAATCAGCTTGGACAATCGGTCTTCTTCTTTCTTGAAGCGATCTAGTCCACCGGTTTGGATCACATTCTGAACGACCTTAGCGCTTAAGATGTTTTGCGCTTCGAATCGATCAAAGATCCCTTCGATGACCCGGCGGATGACCGCCTTAAGGTCGCCGCCTTCTTCGCGAAAAATGGTTTCGACCACTTGCCGACTGGATTCCGTGATGAAGCGGGTAAAGACTTCATCCAAAATGACATTCTTGTTTCCAAAGAACTGATAAACCGAACCCACGCTAACACCCGCAATTTCTGCAATGCGATTCGTATTGAATCCATCGGGCCCAAACTTGCGAAGAATGCGAATAGACGCTTCAAGAATCGCGTCGACGGTCTTCACGGAACGCGCTTGTGTCGGATTTTTCTTCCCTGACTTCGCAGACTTAGCTTTGGATTTTTCAGTCATGGTTCCGACCTCCGGGTGGCGGCTTGAACGTAAGTAGCGCTGCCTTCTAGGCAAAACGATAATGACTGCATGAACGAGACTTCGTCAATCTTCGATGTGTTGTGGTTTCAGTGGATTCAGACTTTTGCGCGATATGCGATTTTTGCCGGCGGTGCTTACCTGCTTTTTTGGAAGCAGTTTCATCGACGTTTTATGGCCCGTCAGCTTTACCCATGGCCCGCAAAGAAACAGGTGTTGCGCGAAATCTTATTTTCCATTCGCACCACTTTGGTTTTCATCGTCGCAGGGGCGGGTGGCTACTATGGTGTTCACGCTGGGATCTTTAAGTTTTACTGGAAGATCGAAGAACACGGCTGGCTTTGGCTTGGGACGTCGGTTGTGATACTGATTCTGATGCACGACACTTTCTTTTATTGGGTTCATCGCTGGATGCACCATCCGCGAATCTTTAAAGCGGTTCACCGGATCCACCACGAATCACTGAACCCAACGCCGTTCACGGCCTTATCGTTTGATTTGTCGGAAGCCCTGATTCAATCATTGATCATCCCACTGGGAATGCTTCTGATGCCGCTTCATGGAATCGCGATATTCGCGTTTTTGCTTTTCTCGATCACCACGAATGTTTATGGGCATCTAGGAATCGATTTGAACCGCAAAGCACATCAAGACGGAATCCTTCGCTTCATGACGTCGCCCAAAGGCCATGCCATGCACCATCAAAAGTTTCGCGGGAACTACGGCTTATACTTCACCTGGTGGGATCGATGGATGGGGACGGAAATCGACCGCAACTAAACTTGCACCCTTATTATGGCATTCGTGAATAAAAGTAGATCGATGTAAAGCCATTAACGCGGCAGTACTTTTTCCCGCCAATCATTTGAACGGTCGCTTCAGTTCCGATCTGATTGTCCAGGATTTTGCAGTCTTTCACGCTGTATCGATGCTCTTCCTTTGGCTTTTCGATCATGCAGCGAATGTGATTAGGAACCGAATTTTTGTCATCAATGATTCCGCCGGCCTTAGCGCATTCGTTAACAGCGTGCCGTCCTACGCCCTTTTTCTGAACTTCCATGATTCCTTTTTTGGTACCGTCGGCAGCCTTGTTGGCCAGGCTTTCTTCGCTACACCAAAAATACATCGGCGGCAGAGCATCTAATCCCCCGTTATAATATTCATACTTCTTGTACTTGATCGCATTCACAGCATGCAGCCAGTTCGCCATCGTCTTGCGGCCTTCGATGACGTCTTTCGGACAACCTTTGGCTGCCGGAATCAAGCAACGATAGCTGTTCGAAGCGTTGTAGCTGATGGCCACGGCAAGCGCTTCAGCCAAGTGCAAATCGGATTCGGTGGTTTGGGGTTCGTCCAATGCAGAAAATGGATCGTACTGCTTTTGGGATTCCTGCAACAGAACGTCGCCGATTTTTTCAAAGCCTGACCAAATCACCTTTCCCACTGATCCCGCCATCCCAACCATTTGGCGTCCCGTGGCGTCGGTCAGTTCAATCTTCGCGCCGTTTGCACGGCACTGCTTTGCAAACGCGCGCATGGAATTCTTGTAAGCGGGCAAAAGCTGCATTCGACTGCGGCAAATCGAATCTGCGCGGCACTGGGCCGTGAAATACGAAAGGGAAGTCCCCGATGCAACCGGCGCATTCTTCGGCACGCAGCTCGTGTAATGGGATTCGCCGGATGGATCAGGGCCGCCAACCGCCTTACCGCCCGCAGTCCAATGGGCTTTTCTAGTTCTTGGATCCACAAAGGTGACGGTCTTTCCAGCTGCATTAGCCCATGCGGCCAAAAAGTCGGGACCGAAGCTTCTGATGTCGATACTTGCAGAACAGTGTGACCCAATGATTTTCTTCAGCCAAACATCACCTGCCGAAGATCCCAGCTTGCTATTCCCCGACGAAGGGCCTGCAGAACGCGCCGCTTTTCCACTTTCGATTGCTTGGCAGGCCAGCGTCTTTGTTCCCTGACGGTTGTAGGTCAGATCGGCACCGACGGTCTTGGCCAACTGGGCGCCGCCATTTTTCAAATCACTGAGCTTAAACGGTGCGCACCCTTTGGCCTGAAATTCTTGGTAAAGCCTTTCTTGCCCACTGGATTTCAGAATCGAAGTCGCTTTTCCATAAGCGGCGACATCCAGTTTCGCAAATGCGTTCGCAGACAAGACCAGCCCCAGGCCAACCAGAATTTGCTTCATTCTTCTAGGTTAAGGCCTTGAACCCGCTTTTTCATCACTTTTTCAAAAGTCGGACGTGAAATCAAAGCGTTAAGCCAAGCATTGACCGCTGGCGCGGGGACGATCAGCGCTTCGAAGTCGGGGCGACTTTTCTGCAGCTGGCGATAGAAAGGAAAGACGTGAATATCAGCAAGCGTCAGATTTTCGCCCATCAAATAGGGGCGATTCTGCAGTGCATGCGCCAATTCTTGAACTCGCTTTTGAAGGCGAATCTGCAGCGCTGACTTTTTTTCAGGTTCTAGATCTTTCCATTCGTACTTAAATGCATCCAGGTCGGGCTTCAAAATTTGGTCTGCCCAATGGGTCCAAAGCCGCACTTGCGCCCGGGCCGCGGGATCTCTAGGCATCAGCGCAGGTTCAGGAAATTTTTCGTCTAAATATTCCGTGATCACCGAAGATTCATGAATAGGAATGCCATCATGAATCAATAGCGGAACTTTGCCTTCGGGATGTAAGCGCAACAGGTCTTCAGAAAAGTTTGAAAAATTTTCTTCAAAGACCTGATAGCGAAGACCCTTTTCTTCAAGCACCATTCGAACACGCATCGCAAAGGGACAGCGCCGGTAAGAGTGAAGAAGTAGTCCCAAGATCTAGCCTTTCGATTGAATTCCCTGCTTGGAAAGCAAGGCCTTCACCTGTTCGCGCTTATCGCCCTGAATTTCGATCATTCCGTCGCGGCCATCCATCAAAAAGGTCCCACCGGAACCACAAGCTTTTTTTAAGTCGGTGGTCAGCTTCTTAAGAAAGATTTCGTTCTTCGGAAGCCGATCGATGACCGTCACTGTTTTTCCGCCGCGACCCTGCTTTTCGATTCGAAGGACCGCCACAAATTGATAACCGCCACTTTTTGTGGTCCCGACTTCCTGGTCCTTTTTGCAAACGCATTCAGAAAGAACTTCTTTGCAGCGTTCACATTTCTGATTCAGCTTTGGATCGGTCGAATAGACCAGGCGCCCTTCGTTTGACATATTATCGGCAGCTGACCCATCGGCGATCCGGGGTCACGTCCCAGATCATTCTGTTATCGGCGGTAGGAAGTCCGTCATTGCCATAGCGGATGGTCAGGGAACGGGTTTTAGAAAAATCGTTGCTGTCATACGTGATCAGTTTCACGTTCTTTCCGGTCGGCGTTAAGGTTTCAGTTAAAGACAGCACGTTGGTCACGTGTGAATAAACCATGACCAGCGGGATTCGGCCTTCACGCAGTTTTGTTGATAGCGACTGAACCGTGCGGTCCAGCTGACGCCGTAGGGAACCAGAAGTCACTGGCTTGGATTTCAAAGTCAGAAACTGAGGAAGCGTCGGAAGAATTTCGACAGCTGCGATACTAGCGTTGTATGAAATCGAACGTTTTAAAAAGATTTCCGTGTGCGCCGCGCAGAATTCACGAAGGTTTGCGTAACCGGGAATCAGTTCTTGGGTCGAGCACCCCCCGGAATGGCGACGAATCAAGCGATCCACGATTTCTTGGCTTTGTTTTGCGGTGGGTTTGGGCTGCGAAGGATCGAAGCGTCCCATTTCAAAAAAAGCACCGGTGATCCCGGCCATTCCTTGGCAGACTCCGCGTTCGCTGCCCAATTTTCCCAAGGGGCC
>JAEUWC010000026.1 GCA_016786465.1 Bdellovibrionales bacterium
GAACTCCTTATGACCCTCGCTCAACTCGATTTATCGCTTAGCTTTTTATTATTAAGCAAATTTCATTGAATTGATTCGAGGTTTCGACAACACCCACTTTTGTAATCTCGGGACGCCTTACGGCTTCCCTGGTCATCGATCTTTTCGTCACGACTACCGCGAGATTCTCAAGCAGGCTGCCTACTACCCACTTTCTCTTCTAAAAAATTCATCTCGATTGTCAAAGAACACTTCTTTTCCGAAGGCCGATTCCCATCGACACTCGAAAAAAAATCCCTACATGTGCAGGAGGAAGAGACTAGTAACGCAACCCAGAAACAGCCGCAACACAAAAAACGAAAAAAACTTTGCGGCCGAAGAAGCTCTCTCAGACTGGGTTTTGACGCCCCGGTTTAAAGATAGCGCTCTAGGGCGACATCGCCATCTTGCGAAAATAGCTTCAGCTGTTCGCCGCCGTCGCCCACTCGGCCCCGAATATGATTCAGCGGCTCGGGGCCATAGATGCCCTTTTCCTTGCTGCCACGGACCGAAAAAACGTTACTGGTTTTACCCGAAACGCTCCACAGATCGATTTCGCCAGAAAACTGGGCGGGCAGAGCTAACTTCACGGTTCCTTTGGAAGATTCGATCAAAGCTTTGTCGAAAAAACGCCATTCGCGCATCCGAACCTGGATGTCACCCGATTCAGTTCGTCCGCTGACAAAGCCCGACGAATCCAGGAAGGAAACCCCACCCTTTTGACTTTGAAATTCGATCCGACCCTTCATGTTTCGACCCGCGATTTTTCCGGATTTTGAAACGTAAAGCTGTTCGCCAGAAACGTGCGATAACGTCTGATTTCCCGTCGAAGTTTCGATGTACACTTGGTCGCCTTCAAAAGTTTCGACTTCGACAGATTCCGTACCGCCCATCATGCGTAGCGAACCGCCTCGGGCTTCACGAATCACAGCCTGACATTCAGGGCAAACCAAGCTAACCAGTTTCGCCTTCACGTCTTGAATCAAAACGCTGCCTTTGGAAGTTCGAACGTCCACCGATTCATTCCAATTCTTTACGCTGACCACGCCGTCAACCGCCCAAACGGAAAGCTTCATGCGCGCAGGTGCTTGGACAACCATTTCCATACTGGTGTGCGGCTGTTCGCGCTCGCGCAAGCGGTCCTGAATTTCTAGCCCCTTGCCATATTCTGCGGACAATTCCACGCCGCCGCCCAGATTTCTGTAGCGGAAATCCAGGGCAGTAAAAAGCTTGCGGGCTTCTTCCGCAGACGCCGCGACTGCGCGACGTTTCGCGGTCACGCGAATCCGGTCCAGCGCCCAACCTTGAACCACAATCCCACCGCGAAGGTTGGCAATCTGAAGCTGCCCCAGCGTCTTGACCGTATAGTCACGGACGATTTCGTCGTGAAATTCGGCTGTAAACGCATACGGAATCCAACCCAGGGTCAGAAAAACCAAAACGACGGCAAAATGAAGGTAGATCCGGTTGATCAATCAGGAATCCTTTTCAGTTCAAGATATTCAACCCACGTTTCATGTCGGACCACTTCCAGCTTTGGAATCGATTCCAGAAGCTTGATCAGCCGCTTTGACCCAGCAAGTTTCAGGTACGCTCGCCCATCGGGCTTCAGAACCCGCGCTAATTCTTTCAAACAGTTGGTCATAAAAAGGTCCGAGGCCTGAGTCGCGTAGCTGGAATCAAAAACACTGTCCCCGGAAATAACGTAATCAAAACTTTTCTCTTCAAATGGCAGCCGTTCGGCGGTCGCTTCTTTAAAGTAACTAAATTTCTTTTGTTTCGAATTCAGATAGACGTCGACTCCAACGGCTTCGGCCCCAAGATCGCGCAGGTCGGTGACGACTTGCCCACCCCCGGTTCCAATGTCCAACACCTTTTTTTGAGATATGGTTTCAGAACTTCGAAAAAAATCGGGCAAATAGGTGGCCAGTGAAAGACTGCGGTTCGTCCGCATGTAGGTTTGCGTTTCTTCACCGCGACCAGATGCAGGATCCGACGAACTGATATCAAAAAACTTCGTGGTGGACGCCGATTTGTGCAGGTAAACATCGCAGAATTCATCCAAAGCAAAACCAGTTCGGGGAATCGATCCCACCCAAATCAGAAGCAACGAAAGCAAGGACACACGATCCAGACAATGGTCACCCTTGAATTTTCGTGCATTCACCATAAACCATTGTGAGAATAGACCCCATGGGCTGTCAACCTGCGAAGCACTGCAAGCTTTGGATATTCCAAATCTGTGCCGTATTGTGCCTGGTGTCCGACGCCTTCGCCCATTCATCCCGAACCGATTTTGATTTTCAGGCCGGAAACGGCGGCATGGTTGAATTTGGCTTCCTGAGTCGGATCGGCTTCACGCCTTATTCGCCCTGGTACTGGAATTGGGAACTGAAACGGACCAGTTCAGGGAATTACGTCATCGGCAACGGCGCCATGAAGATCGGAAGCGAAATCGGGCGCGAAGACCGCCGAATCAGCTGGGGAATTCGTGGGCAAGGGATGGGGCATAGCTTTGGCCCAGCACAAGAATTTTCAACAGGTGGAAGTTTTCGCGTGCGGTTCATTCCCAGCGATGTCCTGAGCTTCGGTGAAAAGCGCGACTTGGACCGCGAAGAACGTGAAGTACGAGCCTGGCAAAGGGACATTGTCGCTCAAAGCGCAGTTCCTACTGCACCCATTTTTAGTTTTGATTTTGATTCACGCGAAGTGCGCTCGAACTATTCAGGCGGAACGGCATTTGGAAACAGCATCGGCCAAATCGCCATGCTTTATCAAGTCATGCCATTTTGGATCATCGTTCCCAGTTGGCAGTTTTTTACGTTTTCGGGCGACTACAGCACGAACGCTCAGACCTTGATGCAGATTCCAACAAACCGCCTGATCCGCTGGGGGCCCCAAGGTTTACTTTCGGGAATTGCCGGCAATCCCACCCGGTCGATTCAGCTGATGAACTATTTCAATTATTCAGACCGACTGGGACTTCAGCTAGGTTTTCAGTGGGTGACCTTGGACCTTCCTAGAACCGAAGTCGGTTCTTTATGGTTAGGAGCAGAAAGAAAGTTCGGAAACGACCAAAGTTGGTCGGCCTTGGCAGGCTTAGAATGGACCGGAATCGGAGCCCCCGCAGACGGCCTTATTACCGTTCGTCTGCGCTATCAGGGCCAGGATCGGTTCATTCCTCGACGTTGATATAATTTAATAATTTCAAACACTTGACACCCACTTGCAAAACATAACGCGTAGCGCTAGGCTTTAATAGTGAAGGGTAGTTAACAGTTTGCATAAAAGTTTAGGCCCACGGACATGGGCCGTTTGAAGAGGTGGTTGACCATCAACCCCCCTTTGAAAAAGGCAAACCGACCGAAAGGTCGTGTACGCAAAGCCACGGGGCTTCCCGACTAACTACCCCGATAGTCGGATGCCAGCCGAGCTGCCAAAGGTAGAGCAAACGGTCGAGCGATTGACCGACTCAATCTCAAAGGGGGTCCCCTAGTGGGACCTCCTCTTCATCTCCCCGAGGCCCGCGTCGCTTGAATGTGACGCGGGCCTTACCATTTGTGGTAGGCCCTGTTTGTGGCTTTTCAGGATTTGCTGATCACCGAAATCTTTCACAGCCTTCAAGGCGAAACGTCGCTATCAGGCGTACGCTTTGCGTTCATTCGGCTAACGGGTTGCAATCTGCGCTGTAGCTATTGTGATTCGACCTATGCGTTCAAAGGCGGCCGCAAAATGTCGATCGATCAGATTTTAGAAACCATCCGCCCCTACCAAGTTCGCCACGTTTTGTTGACCGGAGGAGAACCCCTGCTTCAACGAAACACAGAAGCACTGGCCAAGCGCCTGATCGAAGCGGGATATGTCGTCAGCATCGAGACTCATGGTGAAGTATCAGTTGAAAAGTTTGCGCGTGATTGCCGAATTGTGATGGACATCAAGACGCCTTCAAGCCGGATGAATCGCGGCGGATACGCAAAGAATCTTCCTTTTCTAAAAGCGTCCGATGAAATCAAGTTCGTGATCGCATCTGAAGAAGACTACGCGTTTGCGCGCGGGCTAATTTCAAAAGAGCGTCTGAACGAACACTGCGAAGTTTTGCTTTCACCCGCCGTAGTTGCAAAGGCGCAACCCGGTTCATTTCCCGGAATCACAGAACGATGGCTTGCTGAAAAGATTTTGGAAGATCGACTTCCCGTTCGAATGCAGATTCAGCTGCATAAGACGATCTGGGGCGCCGATCAAAAGGGGGTTTAGTGGAATCCGGCTTTTCCGGCGAAGGTGTCGCCCTTTACGACGAAATCTATACACGAATGAAGAATTACCGGGAAGAAGCGGAAAAGGTTCAAACCTGGATTCAAAAATTTAAGCCAGACGCAAAAACGCTTTTGGATGTCGCCTGCGGAACCGCAGAACACGCCCGCTTTTTAAAAGCCCAATACAAGATTGATGGGTTGGATATCAGCAAGAATTTTGTTGAAGCCGCAATCAAGAAGAATCCCGAATGCCGCTACTTTCACGGCGATATGATCGATTTTAAACTGGATGACCGATACGATGTAATCATCTGTCTTTTCAGTTCAATCGGATATGTCGTGACGGAAGCAAGGCTTAGGCAGACAATCCGTAATTTTGCTTCCCACCTAAACCCAGGCGGCATCCTTCTGGTTGAACCTTGGTTTAGTCCTGACCGCTGGAAGCCAGGAGCCCCATTCATGGTCAACGTGAACGAGCCCCTTCTGAAAGTCGCGCGAATGAATATCACGACAACAACCGATGACGGCGCGTCTTACATGAAAATGCATTACTTGGTGGGTACCCCTAAGGGCGTTCAGCATTTTACGGAAGAACACACGCTGGGTCTATTTACAGTGGATCAAATGAAATCCGCATTCGAAGCTGCTGGGCTTCAGGTTCAATTCGACGAAGCCGGAATCTTTGGCCGCGGCCTTTATATCGCTCAAACGGATCTGCAAAACGATTCGTGATGCGGCGCGCACAATCCTTCAACTGGGGCTCAATACCCCACCCTGCACGCAAGAACCCAAGGTTGAACTGCCCTACGTAAGGGGTTACCCTGAAAGAACAAATGGTCATTCTTGCGCTCATGCTTTCGATCACCGCGTCTTGGATCGGCTGGGAAAATCCAAGCCAGGCTGCCCCTAAGGGCATTAGCCTGATTCCGTCGCGGGAAATTGATACTCCGTACACGATCCCGGAAGGAACCTGGGCGTGGCACGGTGCTTTGGTGGGTGACCGAATTGATCATCGCCCTGAACTGCAATCCACCGCGAATGATGGTTTTCGCGTCATTCCGTTTCCACTGGTTTGGGAAGTTGCCGCAAACGACACAATTACATGGACGTTTGGATTTATCGGCGTGGGCGTGCGCGCACAGCTAGCGAAAAACAAAAACTTGCGGGCCGGGATTCGCACTTTCATTCAAAACAATTCGCCAGCGGATATCGATCTGGCCAAGTACTTTCACGAATCCGCTTTCGATGGCCGATTCTTTTTCACGCGCGACTTGGGTTTGGAATTTTCTTTTTCAGTGAACGGAGCACTTTCATTCGATGACATTCGTTCGTCATCGGGAACCTACTTAGGGCAAATGGGGGGTTCCGTCGGACCGATGTTTCAATTCACTGACAATTGGGCGCTAAGCGTTTGGGCGGGTTACCACCGCACTTCTGGATTTTTGGCCACGCAGTACATCACGGGATCGATTTTTGTTCCCACCGACTTTGGATTGACCCCATCGCAAAGAATTTGGGAATGGGTCGGAAGTTATGGGCTAAATTCTTGGTTCTACCTGAACCCAAACTGGGGATGGAAAACTTCTTACCAAATTGCTGGCATCGGAACTTCGCGCCTGGTGCGCGTGCAAACACTGACGTTGGACCTGACTTACCACTGGTAGCGTTTTGGCCTAAAAAGCTGGCATAGACCTTGTACAGTTCCCCGCAACACTTCACTTGGGGGACAAAATGAAACTAGTAAAAATCTTTTTCGCGTTGGGAATTCTTTCGGGCCTGGCTTTTTCGAACGCAACATTTGCACAGAACTGTCAGACGCAGTGCAGCCCGGCATGTGACTTTCAGAATCAGCAGCTTTTAAACGTGATTAGTCAATACAACACGCGTTGCGGAACGGCGATTTATCCGCCCTATCAGCCTAGGCTTTCGTGTTTGGTGGGTCCGGATGGCTATTTCTGGGTCACCAATGTGGACACAGGTGCGCGAATCGACAAGCGAGGTGCCTACAAGCAAGATTGCGCAGTCGGACTGAAAACATTTAAGGATGGTTTGGGTTGTGCGCTGGGAACGGACGGATACTATTCAGCTTACAGCACGACGCTTGGGCGGGTGATTTCCGAACGAAATGCCTATCTGAAGGACTGCCAAGCTTCTTTAGCAACAGCATCCAAAGGATTCGTCTGCGTCCTGGATCGAAATGCATATTACATCGTCGTCAACATGAACACGGGATTTAAGCTGACGACTCGGGGTGTTTTTCTTCAAGACTGCATCGCGCAGATTAAGGGGCTGTAGGTTTTCGGACTAGAGTCCGGCCTAGGACGTCCAACCGTGTTGCCGCCGAATCTCCAATGGTTTGCGAACCTTTTGGATCACCCAGGATCAGCCGGTCTGCGTCGATTCGAAAAATCGTGAACTGAGTCGAGGACGGATACTTCAGATCTAATTCAGTCACGGTGCCGTCGCGGGTCGCGATTTCAGTTCCAACGGTGTAGGTTCCGCCGTCGGAAATATCGAATGACTGCGCACCCCAGCCTGATGTTGTGCAAACCCCGCCGATGTAAAGTGTTCCGGATCGGTGAAAAGTTCCTGACGAGGTGAAGGTGATTTCATAGGTCATGCTTCGGGTGGACATCGTCGTACCGGGCGGATTAGGAACTCTCAGGCAACGAGTCGTCACCCAGGTTCCAACAATTTCGGCGGCAGGTGTCTGCGCGCTAACGTCCGAAATGCCCAAAATAAAAAGCCCAATGGCTACCAGGACCGTCGCAGTTGAAGTCACTTTCATGCCGGCACCCTATCGAAAGGATCTCGGACGGGCCAGCCTAGATTTGTGATCTGGAAGTTTGGAGGTGACGGTGAGAATCGAACTCACAAAATACGGTTTTGCAAACCGTCCCGTTAGCCATTCCGGCACGTCACCCCGGGGAACTCAGCGAAAAAGCTGAAGATCTATTCCTACCTGTCGGTGTGGACGGATTCAAGGGCGCAGTTCATAATTTGGGCAAGGACCCAAATGAACACACACCCTTGGCAGCTTTTGCTTGAACGCCTTCAACTGAATCTGGAAGCGTTGTCCCAAAAATCCAAACAACACTGGGATTTGGTCGCAATTCTTCCCGAGCCCAGTGATCTTGAAACTGCTCCGTTCCAAAACGCGCTTTCCGAGCCCTTCTTCGAAGCTTTGTCGCACACCTTCGTCCACAGCATTTCCAACAGTGTTTCGCACGGCTACATGCGTGCCGCCGAGCGCGAATCACGCGGCTGGGACGCGCGAACCAGCTTTCTTTTTCAAGTCAGCTTGGATCCGGTCACACCTGGAATTCAGATTCTAATCGGCGACGACGGACCGGGGCCGGACTGGCAAAAAGTTCGGAAAAAAGCCCACGACCTAGGTGTGGATCTAGCGACGATTTCGGGCGCAAAAAAGTGGGACGTGTTTTTCATGCCCCAGTTTTCGACCATGCTTTCTCCGAACGAACTTTCAGGACGCGGAATCGGCCTGGATGCCGTTCGCGAAGAATGGAAGAAACTGGGTGCAGCAGTTACGGCCGAAAATCACCCAGGCGAACCCGGCGATGTCGATCGCCACGGCTTTGTCCTAAAAATCTTTTTTCCGATTTAGGAAAACGGGGTTTTTCAAAACCGCCAAGCCCCCGTACAATCTGGTGATGGTCAGAAACTTTTTGGTAGGCGCTTTTGTCTTTTTTCTTTTTTTCAACGCAAGCGCCCTAGCCAAAACTGCGATTCTGGTCCCTGGCCTTTTTGCTCACCCCAATAGCGTGGGATATGACGATCTGACGCTGGTTTTGAACCAAAAAGGATACGACGTTCTCATCTTGAATTTGCGCTGGGCGGATGCGCGCTTTCGGTTTTACGAACAGCAGATCCATGAACAGCTTTCCAATATCCCCATGGACGATCAAACCGTGGTGATCGCGACATCAATCGGTGGCTTTCTGACTTTGGCTAACCTTCATGAATTTCAGATGGGTCGTTTGATTTTGGTTTCTCCGGCGCCTTTTTTTGACGACATCGTCGACGGCGCGCCTTACTTGGCTTGGAATCGGGCCGCGCGCTGGTACTTTAAACTGAAAGATGAAAAGCGGCTTTTCAGCGAAGCCGTTGCCGCACTTGATGGCCTAGGGATTCCCACCACCGTCATCTATGCCAAACACGATCATTTTCGAAACCGAGATTTTGCCCACCAGCTGGGTGTACAACTAAAAAATGCAATGATTTTAAGGTCTTCAGGGGGGCATGGTGTCCGCAACACCCAAACCCGAAACCTTCTGATTTCACATCTAAACGCTGTTCTTTAGTTCGGTACAAGCATTGACGAAAATCGCACAAAAATGACATAGTGCGCTACACATGCGATCGCCCTATTCCGTTTTGATCTTCTGCACCCTGCTTTGGGGACAAGTCGCGCCTGCGCAGACTTCCCAACAGCAGCGCTTTCAGAATTTCATCAAGGAATACCAAAAGCTTGAACCCGGATCGCTGACATTTTTGGGAAGAACCTGGGCAGGAAGCGCGATTGGATATTCGACCCACTCCGCGAAGAAGAAAAAAGGCGAACTGCGCTACCAAGAATCCATCGGTTTTGTCAGGCGATCCGCAATCGTCGACTTTTTTGGAATCCGGCTGAAAGTTCAATACGCAAAAAAGATTCGTGACCCGTCCCTGCCCCTGGTTGCTTTTCACCCGGGATTTTCAGGGACTCTGGACAGCGCTTTAGGTGGTGACCTTTTAAGCGAAGCCCGAGAAACTTTTCCCGACGCCAACTTGGTCGTTTTCGAGGGACTATCGAACAAAGACTTCGCGTATCGAAATTGCTTTTTTTCTTTAGGCGGACTGCACGAACCCTATTTGATTGCGAAGGTTTTAGAAGAAATCCAAAAGGGCGAGAAAATTCAGAACCCCGACGTGTTTCTTTTTGGGTCTTCATCTTCAAGTTTTTCAGTGATCGCGACGCCGCTTCTGTTGCCGATGAAGGGAAGTTTTCTGACATCGGGATACAATGATCTTTCCAGCGTATACCGCTGGGTGTTGGGCGAAGGACATTCGGAAGACACATTCGTGCCCGATCCCCTTTTCAAAAAGGGATTCCGATCGATGATGAAGAAACGTTCGGTCAGTGCCGCAAGAAAACGCCTGGGAAAAAATTCGTCCTGTGATTCAAAATTGGGCGATCGCGATACTTTCAAAGACCTATTGGATTGGACCTTTGAAACGCATAAACGAAGCCTAGAAAAAGCTTGGGTGGTCGTTTCGTCCGGCAAACCAGTCCCGCCTTGGAAGAACCTGGGTGATTACTTGGAATCGCTTGCCTTGAATCGTTGGATCGACGCGGTGACAACCCCGTTCTTCTGGCTTCAAGCCAAGAACGATCCAATGCCCACGCAGGGTCAGTTTCAGTATTTCTTTAGCCAAGCCGGTGGCAATCCTTGGATCGCCGGCGATCTAGTCGAATCCGGTGGTCATGCCCACTTCGGGGCCGCTTACGGCGCTGAATGGTTACGCCTGCGAAGGCGGCTTTTTTTGAATTCGCTGTAAAGAACGATTCGACTTCCCTGACTGCCTGCCGCGCCCGTAAAGCACTTGATCTGCTCAGGAAAATCGCTAAGCTGTCGTAGCTCATGCCACTTTTTGAAACATTAGTTTACAGCTTGGTTGTCGCTCTTGGCGAAATATTTCCCGTCAGCGCAAATGCTCACGTGGAACTGGTTTCAAAAATCTTGGGTTGGAACACCCCCAGCACGGCGTTTCTTGGGGTTTCCACTTTGGGTACCGCCCTAGGAATCCTGATCGCACTTCGGCATGACTGGGCCAGTATTTTTTCGGCCCTGATTCAGGTCATCTTGTTTCGCAAAAAACCGATGACCTTTGATGAAAGACTTCCCTTCTTCCTTTTGATCACGACCGGCCCCGTGATCCTGGGGCACGTCTACCTTCAAGAAATGGCTTCGGGGTTCTTCAAAGATCCGCTTTGGCTTTTCGCGGGTTTGGTCTTGGGTGCCGTCTTGATGGGGCTAACGGAAATCTACAACCGAAAGCTTCGGGGAATGTTTGATTGGAACGCAGGCGATTCTTTCCTGATTGGAATCAGTCAACTAGCTGAATTGATCCCTGGCCTAGGGCGCACTACCGGAGTCCTTTTTGCCGGCATGGCTAGAAACTACCACCGCAACGTGGTCGTGAAGTTTCAATTTTATGCAGCAACCCCGGTTCTGATTTACTTTGGCATTACGCAACTTCGAGGACAGCACGCGATTCGTGAATTAGGCCGAGTGTCGTTTTATTTTTCGCTATTCTTCACCACTGCGATTGCGGCGCTTGCGACTTCGTCTTTTGTGAAAAATTCGGAATATAAAAAGTTGAATTCGGCGGTCATTTACCGAATTTGTTTCGTTGTGGTTCTGGGAACTGTGATCGGTCTAAAGGCTAAAGGCGTTCTTTAAGCCTTCGAGTCGACCATTTCCTTCAGTTCTTTTCCGACCTTGAAGAACGGAACGCGCTTCGGAGGAACCTGAACGACTTGTCCCGTCTTGGGGTTGCGTCCTTGGTAGCTTCCGTAACTGCGGTTCACAAAAGAACCAAAGCCACGAATTTCGATTCGATCATCGCGCTTGAGCGCATCCGACATCATATCGAAAACCATGTTCACAACCGTTTCCGCTTGCTTATGTTGAAGTTTCGCTTTTTCAGCGACGATATTGATCAGATCAGCTTTGGTCATGTTTCTATCCTAGGGCAAGCGCTTGCTTTTTCAAACTTTTTTTGAACCCAAGGGGCGACTCACACATCATCGAAAATTCGAGAAATCTGCCGGAAAATCCGTTGACAAGAAATTGGCAGAAGGACCCTTGACGGAACGTGTTGATCGCAATAAACCCGGCCACCTCGTTTCAATCTCTCGGAGGGAGCACAAACATGAATAAAGCACAGTTAGTCGAAGCCATCGCAGAAGCCACTCAACAAACCAAAACCAGCGTAGAAAACACCCTGAACGTTGCCTTTGATCTGATCAAAGCATCGGTCAAAAAAGACGAAGACGTGACCCTAGTCGGCTTCGGTACCTTCACCAAGTCCAAGCGCCAAGCCCGCAGCGGCCGCAACCCACAAACCGGAATGGAAATCAAAATTCCTGAAATGATCGTCCCCCGGTTCCGTCCTGGAAAAGAATTCAAAGACCTTTTGAAATAAATGGATCGGCCGAGCAGAACGGCGCGAGCAGAAATGCGCTCGTGCCACCTCATGTGCTCGGCCCGACTCCAGCGACCCAATGAACTTCGAAAGAGGTTCGAAAAAGGGCGGTCCTACGAAAGTAGGCCGCCCTTTTCATTTCTGAATCTGAAACGAAGGAAGATCGCTTGTTGCGGCTTCCTCGCGGATTTCCAGGCGATCAACCCGCCCTAGGGCAGGCCCCTTTGCGCATTGTTTCACAAGCTCTTGGACCGCAGCTTCGACGCCTGAAATCAGAACTTCCACCCTGCCATCGTCCAGGTTCCTGACCCAGCCCTTAAGCCCGCCGATCCTTTGGGCCTCGCGGTCCACAAAGGCGCGAAAACCGACGCCTTGGACCCGCCCGGTGACCCATAGGTGACGCTGAATGGGCTCGCGCACTAGCGGCTTTTCACTTCGCGGATGCCGGGAGTGCTCCAAAGATCCAAAATGAACTTTTTGTGACTGGTGCGGTGGCCGTTGTACTTCAAAATAATGCGGCTGTGGACACCTTGATGCGCTAGATCAAAGTCATCCATCACCAGATCGTTTCGCGCCAGGGCATGGTTGATCGCTTCGCGAACCCGTCCGTCCGGATCATCCGCAAGGATTTCCAAAGAGAACTTAAGCGAGCGACCCAAAATACGGTCTTCAAACCAAGAGGTGGTGATCAGAACCACCACGACGGTGACGGAAATCAAAACACCCACATCGGATCGCCCGATTCCAATGGCCAATCCTACGGCCGCCACGACCCACATCGTGGCTGCAGTCGTTAAACCAAAGATCGTTCCCCGGCTTTGAATAATGGTGCCCCCGCCTAGAAAACCAATTCCAGAAACGATCTGGGCGGCCACGCGGCCAGGGTCCCCGATTTGACCGGTTTCTAAGTTTAGGTTCGAAATCAGCCCCGAAATAGCGCTGTACAAGGTCGCGCCCAGGCAGATCAGGATGTTGGTTTTGATTCCAGCAGGCTTGCTTTTCAGTTCACGTTCCAGCCCGATCAGGCCGCCGCAAAGCACCGAAAAGAAGATTTTAGGTAAGAAGAACTGCGCCAACTGCAGGAAACTACCGTGGCCAAATTCGCTCATGTCTTTCAGTGTAAGTTCGGTTAAGAAATGAAGCAAGGTCCCATAGTTAAATGGATATAACAGCCCTTTCCTAAAGGGCCGTTCCAAGTTCGATTCTTGGTGGGACCACCATCTTTCGGTTGCAACTTGGCTCGAGCAAGTGCTCACACGGCAAATTGCAAAAACTTATCCGGCTTCGAAGCGTTCTGGGGTCTGGGTAACAATCAGTTCATTCTTTTCAGCGTCCCAATCAAACAGAAAACGCGCCGAATATTCATGGCGATTCGTTTCGTATTCAACCGACATTTCTCCGCCCACAATCGTTCCGTTGGGAAGGGTCACCACGCGAATTGCGTAGCTGATTCCAGTGCGCCGAGGCAGGGGTGAGCGCCGAATCGCGCGAGCCAAAGCGGGAAAGAGCTTGGCGTAAGGAGTTGGGATTCCGTCTTTCAGGGATGTGTGGCGGTCAAATTCCAATTTTAGCCCCATGTATTCTGCAATATCTTCGTCGTGACCTTCCGAAATGAAAGATCGGGTCAAATCATGAAGCGAAGCCCAGTCTTTAAAGCTTTGAACCTTGGGAATTTCCGCCAATGGAGCCAAGATTTCAAACTGATCAACTTTCCCCGGAGACCGCGCGAGTTCCAAGTTTTCGTAGATTTTGCCACGCTGGAGATCGGGAGCTGTGCCTGCCGGGTAATTCACGCCAACGATCCAAAGTATGTCACCTTTTTCAAAAGGAACTTTCTTCGTTTTTCCGGGATCAAGAATCTGAACTTGGGTTCCCTTCAACTGATACCGCGGCGAAGATGCGAATTCTTCAAGCACTTGGAACGAAACGCCCGTGTACCGTTTGGCGTTTAGGAAGTAGTTGCAAAAAATTTCAGGGGATTTCCCAGCGATTGCCGCCGACGATAGAAGAACCAAAATCAAAGAAGACCCCAGAAACCGCATATTTGCTTATCGGCCCCAAGACTTTAAGAATTGAGTCACGAAAGAAATCGCCCCCCGGCGACTGCCGCAAGGCCCAGAACTAGACTGAGCGCCAAGTTCATGGCGGCCCACCCGGTTTGCTGCGTCTGAATCAACGACCAGGTTTCCAGCCCAAAAGCTGAAAAGGTTGTAAAGCCGCCCAAAATTCCTGTGATTGCGAAAACCTGAATCTGATTTCCGCCTGACCTTTCGACGACCCCCGAAAGAAACCCAATCCCAAAACACCCCACCACATTCACAATCAACGTAGCGACGGGAAAACCCGATGAAATCCCAAAGGACCGAATCCAAACCGATACCCCATAGCGAGCCATGGATCCCAGCATTCCCCCTAGTCCAACCCAGATGAAGTCTGTCATACCTTCATCATCGCTGATGGATGACCGATAAGCCAAGGATGACCTTGGGTTTACGCAAACTGATATTGGGTCTTGCATTCTTGTCTTCTGCAACCGGGCTATCCGGATCCCCTTCTTTTGCGGGGCCAGCCCCCAAACCCATCGACTTTGTTTTCGATTTAGACTGGACCCTTTTTTACGTCTTGCCCAAGGACACCTTAGTCGACGACCGTTTCACTTTCCGCTTCGACGACGAAGTTTACCGCCTGGCTGACTTTGTTCCTGAAGTTCTGGCAGACATTGAAAGCTGGCCAGGTGCCAGGGTCAGTTTTTTCAGCGGAGGCACGACCGAACGAAACGAAGCCCTTTTGAAAATGCTTCGGCTTCCAGATGGAAGAAGCGCATGGGACATCGCCTACAAGGTTTTAAATCGACCCGACCTAACGAAAGTCAGCGACAATCCGGCTTTGAAATTTTCAAAACAAAACAAGAAGGATCTATCGAAGATTAACCCGAACTTGGGACATGTCGTAATCGCTGACGATACCGAAGAATTTGTCATGCCCAACCAAATTTCCAATCAGCTTTGGCTAGGAGCAACCTATACCTTTTATTCGAACGAAAACGATCTTCCGCGTATCGCCACCCAGTATGATCCCCCAAGCCGGGCCGAATGGAAAAAAGAACGCCTAAAGATTCTTTCCGTCTGGGAAGCTTTTCGACAGGTTTACCGTAACCGCGATGCCGCAAGACCCGCAGACTTCCTTCCAGCAAAACTTCCCGAGGTCAGTTCGCCTTGCCCGATTTGGCTTCGATCGGTAACGCCCTGACTATTGCTGAACGTCGCGCTGGATACCGGATGACGAAACGATCAGCTGATCAGCAAATCCCAAGAACGCGTCTTTAGAATCGTAGTCAGCAAAATGGATTCTTGGCGCCTGGATCTTGCCGTCGAGCGCATCGCGAACCATCGCCATTTCCGTGATCCCCGGCTTAGCGACTTGTTCTCGAATTCCGGAAATCATTTGGCGAGCCCAGCCCTTTTGAAAAGTGTTCACCAACCAAGAAGGGATTTCACCTGCCGGATCGGCTTCAACTTCGACTGATATCAAAGTCCTTTTCCCACCGTCGACTTCGCGTAGCAGGTAATTGGACTGATGAATCAAGCCACGCACGATTCCCGAGCGTTTGGGCATCAGTGGATCTTCTACCGATTTCATCAAAATACGAATTTCCTTCGCTTCGGGATTCACCGCCACGGAAGCATGGAAAACAAAATCGCGATCCTGAAACGGCCAAGGTACCGCTGCATGGTTGTATTCAATTCGTTCGTAATCATTGATTCGCTTCAGCGTGCGGCAGTCGCGGGAATTCGCAACCCATTCCATGCGGCGCGTTGTATCATCCAAAACTGCGGAAACTTTTGCAATCGGAGCATCGACGACCCCGATCCCCTTCAGGCCCTTGAAAGGACTTCCTTCCATTTCGCGCCGAAAAACTCGAATTCCGTCTTCGTTCGAAATTTCTTCCCAAGGAGTTCGTAGTCCTGCGCTTGATGTTTGGCCAAACACGGCCGGTGAAATCGAAAGCCCTAACACAAACAAAATAAATGGGGTCTTCATCCTGAAGTTCCTTTTCCCCTACTATTTTTGATTTCGTTTCTTTCGTTGGCAAGACCCGCCGCGTTACGATACCCTGAAACAATGGATCGAAAACTCAAGCTCGAATTGGTGCAGCGCTCGCTGGGGCTCCGTCACAAACTGAAAGTTCATGACAGCATGAAGCAACCGGAAACCCACGAAGAAATGGCTGTAATGTTTCTATCGAAGTGGGAATTCGAAGATGAACTGAAAGCGATTGAAGAAATTCTCGCAGATTCTCGCAACAAAAACGTCGCCGAGAAAAAAGTCAGTCTTCTGAAAAACGGGGTCATCAAGGAATCCGCAAAAGAAAAAGGCCCCAAAAGCGCCGGCGGATACGAAGGACTTCCCGCTGACGACGCTGAAGAAGAAGATTCAGGCCCTAGCCGCCCTAAGAAAAAGCGTTAGCGGTGATTTGCCTTAAATCCTACGGATAGTCCCGTTCCTGGAACCCAACCCATGCTGACCAGTTCCAGTTCTGACTTTTCAACTCCTGGGCCTGTGAAAATTTCAAAGGATTTTGGGAAAAGCTGAACCGGTTCCGGGCTTGAAGTTAGGTAACGATTCACTTCTTTTTTGATCGTCGGTTTCAACAGAAGTTTTGCCAATGTTCCCTTGAATCCTTTTGGGAACTTCATCGATTCAACTTTCGCATTCTTGATCTTCAAGAAAAGGTGCGCCTGACCTTTGACCGTGTCGATCAACGGTTCAAAGTTCACTCGCAAAGTCATCTGAACACCATTCAATTGAATCCACTTCTTTTCTTTCTTATTCAACAACGCAAAGTCGGATTCCATCGTCAGACGAATTCCAACCCCGTCTTGGAAAGTCCAGGATGGGAAACCCACGGGACGGTACTTGATTTCGCCGCGAACTGGGCCGAATTTAAACGAATTCGAGCCACAAAGAATTCCGGTTTGGGTGGCAGATTCTAGCCCCTGCTGCAAAAGCTTACGCCCTAAAATAAAGTCCGCGATTCGGTTGGGATCCGAAACATCGCCCACCCAGCTTTGCTTGGTTTCGCCCGCTTCTTGAAAGCCGTCCTTTAGGTCCTGAGAAGGAAGCTTTCCTAGCTTCTGCACGTCCACACACTGAGTCGGATTCAACGCCGTCCAGTTCAAGTCCGAACCGAAGCGACCAAAGTAGTCCATCAGCTTCTGAGACGTCTGCTTAGTTTCGAAGTGCAACGAAGAAATTTTTCCGGCCAATCCCAACTGACTGAAGTCCAGAAATTTTTCAATCATCGGCGCAAGTTTGCCAGCCGAAGACTGCTTGATGACCTGTGAAAATGAATCGGACTGAATCCATTCAGCCAAGCGCTTTTCCAACATCCCCTGAACCCAAACTTCAGCTTCAGGGCAACGAGCTGTGCCGCAAAGCTTTCCACGAAGAATCAGGTTATAGATCGTGCGCAAAAGTCCTAGATCATTGATCTGGACGCGGTCAATTTTACTGACTGGAACTTGTGTTTGAACCGATTCCAAACCGGTTCCGTTCGTCGACCATTGCACTTCGGTGTGAAGTTTGGCGCCGAAAACGTTGACTTCAAATTCGTTTTCATAGGTGGGCAGGTACCACTTGTCGCTATGGGCACGAAGTTTCATCTTGGACTTTACGGTCAAAGACGGCAGCGTCACGCCCAACAAAACCCAATTGTCTTTCTTCCATTGGGTTTCGACCCGATTCGGACAAAGCGAAGGCAGATCGATTTCCCCAGCCGAAAGCGAACAATCCGGAAGCTGTGCGGAAACAGAACCCGATTGAACCTGAATTTCGACTTTGTAGTCGCCTGCATTCATCGGATCAAAAACCTGAAGCGGAATCGGCTGCGAAAGAATACCGGACTGGCGCAAAAAGCGCGGAAGCAGAATCCTTTCCAAATCCCGGTCATCCAAAAGGTGAATCTGCATCAAGTGACCGGATTCAGCCGGCCAGGGAACGACAGACTTTACGGTTTTTGGGCCTGTTGCTGTCGCAGTCTGAATCTGAAGATCATTTCCCATCTTTTCAAGAAGTGTGGATGGGGCCGCTTCAAAGCTGTAAACCGGGTTTGAAACTGGCGAAGCATCCGTCGGGATGGCTTGCACAATCAGGAATCCAGAAATCAGGCCAAAACTACGAAGAATTCGATGAATTTTCCTAAATAGAGTGGTCACGATAGGATTCCCCCAATATGTTTGCTGTAACTTTATTCACGAGCCTAGCGAACACACAAGGGACAAAAAAGATGACGCAATTCAGCACCTGCGTTTTTGGAACGATTCTTTTCACATTTCTGTCATCCAACACTGAAGCCGCCCAGACCGCGAAAACCATCACATTGAAGGGCAACGTCTATGAATGGACATCCAAGGGACGCGGCGACCTTCTTTTCCGCCAAACGAGAATCGATACTGAAAAAACCGACGATACTGGAACGACTTCGCAAACCGAATCCTTATACACCGACACAGTTGGACGAACGGTGGTTCGCGAAAGCATGCAGGCCAAGAATGGAAAACCCACTTTCTTCTTTTTTGAGCGCTTGCAGACTGAAGAATCAGGAAAGATCGAAGTCAGGGATGGCAAAGCCCAGTACAGCTATACGAAACAGGGAAAAACGAAAACGGACGTGTCAGACGCTGGTGAATCTTTTGTTTTCCCCCCTTCGTTTCTGATTTACGTGCAAACCCGTTGGAAGGAATTCTTGGACGGACAAAGCATTTCTATGAGGCTGGCGGTTTTGGAAAGACTGGAAGACTTCGGGTTTAAGTTCTTTAAGGTCTCTGAATCCAAGGTCCAGGGAAAGACCCTGTATGAAGCCAAGCTGAAGCCCACTAGCCTTTTGATTGCTGCGATTGTCGATCCCATCGAATTCACTTTAGACGAAGAAAAAATCGTGAAACGCGTGAAAGGCCGGATGCCGATGAAGAAAAAGGTCGGCGAAGGTGAATTCGAAGATTTTGTCGGCGAAATTATTTACGAATAGGTCGACCCACAGGCCACATGACGTCTTTCAAGATCGTATAAAGCCAAATCGATCCGCCGCCCAAAATTCCTAGATCCGCCAGGTTGAATGGAATGTGTTCAGTCGCGCTTCGATAGATTTGAAAAGTATCAATCGTGTACTGAATTCGGTAATGGTCAAAAAGGTTCGAAGCCCCACCGATCAAAAGCGCAATCATGCCCTGCCGAGCTCGGCGGCCTGATAGTTTGAATTGAGAAATCGCAAGCCCCGTCAGTAAAAGCCAAATCGCCGTGGGCAGGTAGCGCGTGTAGGTTTCAATCATTCCTGACGGCATGTCGGATAGTTGATCGTTCATCAACCCCCGATTGTAAACCCGGGTCAATGCCAAGAAGTTTTGACCCAAAACCGGAACCCGCTTCAGAAGCGGAATTTCTGCAGTGACTACCAGCTTAAAAAACTGATCCCCGACGCCGATCGCGACGCCGGGGACCCAGATCGAAAAAAAAGAATTCAACTTCTTCTTCAAACGACTACGGGTAATAAGTGTCGCCAGCGGCCACGCAAGTTCCGGACGCACAGACACCGAAAATATTTGAAGGATCCGTGATTCTTTGTACGTTCCAGCTAACCGTTCCCGACACGCCGGCCCCAGCCGTATAGCCGAAACCTAGGTTTGCCGGTGTTGCAGCCGAATCCGCCACGCAGCCGACTGTGACGGTACCGGCAACGCTGGCCGGAAAGCCGTTCACCTGGTTGATTCCGTTTGATGTACAAGTACTGCCGCTTCCGCAATTGCCGGCAGCAAACTGAACCAAGGACGACCCGCTGTCATAGCTTTGTACCGCTGTTGGACCATAGGCATTCAAGTACGCACCGGCCGGAGCCGAAGTTGCCGTGACAAAGCCGTTACCGCTGCAGAACTTTGCGGTCGATGAAGTCGAAGTCCCCCACGCCGCAGAATAAAGAAGCTTTCGGTCTGAACTGAACAAAAGCGTCATGTTCGCAGTGTCCGTTGCACCCGCATACTTAAAGTGGAAAGCTGCACCGGGGTTTCCAATGGTGGGATACGGATAGACCGCGATGTGACTGTCCAATGAACCGTCTGAACAATCGACGCCGACGGAATTGTACATGTCCAATAGCAAGTTCAAGTTCGGAACCGTAGTCCCCGTCAAGACCACCGAATCACCGCTTTCGCAGCTGGATGAATCACTGGTTACACATACAGGCCTTGCAAAGTAAGAAGCAGAACAGTTGTTCGTGCCGTTTCCAACCGTGAAGCCTGAAAGAGTATTCCCTGTGCCTGATCCAACCGAAACGGCAGCCGCAGCTACGGCCGATCCGGTTCCTGTCGTCTGAAGATTGTTCCCGTTGCTGCAAGTCGCGCCGTTTGTGCCGTGGTACTTGTCACCCGACAACTTCACGGTGCGTTCGGTGTTGTAGCAGACCTGAACGCCCACAAATCGCCCGGCGGGTGCGATGATCGAAGAAAGCGACACGGAAGCAAAACCGGAATCCGATTTCTTGAAAGTGTGCGGAAAAGTTCCCGAAAGCAAAGTCAATTGCTTGTTATCTGACTTGATCAAACGCAATTCGGTGAAAGTGATCGTCATTTCTGACGGCGTCACGTATCCGGTGGTCGCACCCACCGCCCACGCGTTTGTAGAAATTGCTAAACCGGCCAACAAAACCAAAGAATGGGATTTCATCGTCGCCCCCTTAGAACTTCACACCGTTTGCATTGGCTTCAAAGCCTTCGCCGACTCCGGAACCACACCTGGGCAACATCGCCATCGCTGCTAAAATCGTCATCAACGTCAAAACCGTCATCATCTTCTTTTTCATCGTCGTCATTCCTTTAAATTGAAATACCGATACCCAAACGAAATTCATCCGTGGCGTTGGTCATAAAGAATCGCGAATATCCGGCGAAAATCTTGTCGACCATTCCAAACCATTTGTTCGTCAGACCCCAATACAGGTTGCCCGACGCAATCGGGTGCGTTCCACCGTTGGTCAACCAAGTTTGAATTCCGCCGCCAACCTGAACACCCACACGACCCAGCAAGTCTTTTTGCAAAAAAACCTGCGCGTTGAAGCCCGGAAAAAGCTTATCAAAGGCATTTTTCATCAAGCCCGCGCCGACGTTCCCCATCAACTTGAACGACCCCATTTCCATCGTCGGGTTCCAAGCGACTTGCCCTGTAAAGACGTTGCCGCCCGCTTCTTGAAAAACCCCGTAGCCATTGGCTTGAAAGTTCATCATCGAAATCGACGCTTGCGCCGACTTGCCAGCAAAACCAGAAACGGTGAGAGCAATTGCCGTCACCAGTCCCAAAGAAATCATTCGATTCATGACTCGGATCCTCTTCTTTTTAAGTGAAGAATTAAGTCTGAACGGATTTCAATGAATTGAAAACTGGTTTTCAGCTTTGGCGCGCGGAGTTTTCTTGCCCGGACGCGGCGTGAACCAATGACGCACATCTTGGTCTAAGCCAATACCATGCATGTAGTTGTACAAGGCACGCCGCAATCCCTGGCCCAACCATTCGTGATCGGCCCCGGAAGGATCTTCAAATTCCAAATCATTTCGCGCGAAAGTCACTTTGGGTTCTTCTAGAAGTCGAATCCCAAACGCATCCGGATTCTTCCCAATCGGACTGTGGACGGTTGCCGAAAAACGGTGCCAATAAGCTGACTGGATGCAACCTTGTTCGAAAAGTTGGCGAACGACTTCCAATGAATCGATCGTTTCGGCTTCGGTTTGCGTCGGAAAGCCATACATCAAATAGGCGTGAACCATGATCCCAGCCCGGGTCAGTGCCGTCGTCACTTGTGCGACCTGTTCAATGCTGACGCCTTTGTTCATCTTTTTTAAAAGTCGATCTGAAGCGACTTCCAGACCGCCGCTTACAGCTACGCATCCCGCACGCGCCATCAAATGGGCCAGGTCCTGGGTAAAGGCTTTTTCAAAACGAACGTTGCCCCACCAGGTGACTGAAAGCTTTCTTTCAATGATCTTTTCTGAAAGAGCGCGCAAAAGCGCAGGCGGCGCGGCTTCATCCACAAAATGAAATCCGCTTTGGCCCGTTTCACGGATCAAGGCTTCCATCCGGTCAACCAATTGATCTGCGGCAGCTGGATCGTAACGGCCGATGTAGTCCAAACTGACGTCGCAGAAAGAACATTTCTTCCAGTAACATCCATGCGCCAGCGTCAGCTTGTTCCAGCGGCCATCAGACCAAATCCGATGCATGGGATTCAACATTTCAAAAATCGAAAGGTAGCGATCCAACTTTAGACCATCGTAAGTCGGAGTCCCGGTGGCGCGATGGGGAATATCGTGAAGCTTCGGATCCGAAATCAAGCGAACTTGGCCGGCGGGTGTTCGAACGAAAGTCCGAAGCAGGTTTTCGCCGCTACGCTTGCCTTGAAGGTGTTCCAGCACACAAAGAAAAGGTCTTTCACCATCGTCTAAAGTGATGAAATCAAAATAATCAAAGACCTTAGGTTCGGAAAGCGAACGAAGCTCGGTGTTCACGTACCCGCCGCCTAAAAGCAGCTTTACCGCTGGCAGAACTTCGCGTGCGACTTTCGCCATTCGAAAAGCACCCAAGACGTTTCCCGGAAACGGTGCCGTCATGCCCACGACGTCGGGTCGATGAGCGCGATAAAGGTCGGCAGCAATCTGATCCAATTTCAGATCCACCCAAGTCGGTTCGCCCTTCAAAGCTTTTTCCAAAGGATCAAAGGTCGGCTGGCTTGCGGCTAATTTTTCTCCGTACCGAGTGAATTCAAAACGCGGATCAACATCATTGCGAATCACATCGGCAAGATCATCAAAGTATAAACTGGCCAAGTACTTGGCCTGGTCCTGGACGCCCAGGTGCCCAAACGCCCAAGCCATCGGATCGTCAGTGACCTTGGCGGTTTCATCAATTGCGGCAAAGCGATCGCCTTCAGGCAGAAAATTTCGCCCCACGATCCGAAGCGCTAGGCTGGGATCACGCCCTTGAAGAAAACGAACCGTCGCATCGATGGTTCGAATGTAATCGTTGAAATGAAATAGAAAACGGCGGGAAGGTTTAGAAAGTTGGTCAGCGGGAATCTTTGCTAACTGATCCCGAAGTTCGCTTAGACCTTGGGACGAAAAAATCGCAAGCACCAGGTCCAGCGCGGGATCGGACTGAATCACTTGCAACCCCTGCACTTCGGTCTGCGAACGCAGAAATCCCGTCAGGTACGCCGTCGCTGGGTACGGGGTATTCAGCTGGGTCATAGGGGGTGTTAAGAGCAGAACCTTCACAGCCGGGTTTTATACGCATTGCGTCAATTCGGCAATCAACAAAAGATCTTATCTTTTCATGAAGTTACAGGTACTGTAGACCCTATCCATGTTCGAATTCTTTCACCCAGACGCCCGCGTTCGGCGACTTTCGCAGATCCAGGGCGAAGCCAATTTTCTAGCCGGCCGGCATTCACGAACCTATGAATTCTTTCGGGTCGTTCGGATCGCCCTGGAATTCATCCGTGGCTTTCGCGTGATGCACTTCACGCCACCGGGGATCACGGTTTTTGGATCTGCCCGTTTCAAAGAAACCCACCCTGTTTACGCGCAGGGCGTGACCATCGGACGCCGCCTGGCAGAACAGGGCTTTTGCGTGATCACGGGTGGTGGCCCCGGCGTCATGGAAGCCGCCAATCGCGGAGCACACGAAGCCGGTGGCCGATCCATTGGGCTGAACATCGTGCTTCCCCACGAACAATCGGCCAACCGCTTCTGCGACACGGTCGTCACTTTTTATTATTTTTTCATCCGCAAGGTCATGCTGATCAAATATTCGTATGCGTACATTATTCTTCCAGGTGGATTTGGAACCTTGGACGAAATGAGTGAAGCGCTGACGTTGATCCAAACCGGAAAATTGTATGATTTTCCCGTGATCTTGGTGGGTAGCGATTATTGGAAAGGTTTTTTAGACTGGCTAAAAGAAACCCTTCTAAAAGAAGGAACGATCAAGGAATCTGACTTAGATTATCTGACGATCGTCGATGACCCCGAAGAAGCCATCCAAAAAGTTTGCGAAGTCGCAAAGGCGCTGGCCCTTCCGCTTAAACGCCCAAAACCTTAAAGATCGCAAAAGCCAAAGCGATTCGATAAATCGCGAAACCTAAAAAACCCATTCGCGACACAAACTTTAAAAGAAACCCGATCGCTGCCCAGCCCGCCAGAAACGAACTTGCAAAACCCGCGATCAAGACCGCAGCCCCGACTTGGCTTTGAAGTAGTTCATCAAAATGCCGCATTTCAAAAACCAAGGCAGCAGCCGTGATGGGTGCAGAAAGCCAGAACGAAAAGCGTGCCGCTTCTTGACGTGAAAGTCCCAAAGTTCTTCCACCGATCAATGTGCTTCCTGAACGAGACATCCCAGGGACCAGCGCCAAACATTGAAAGAAACCTATGGCAATTGCGCCACGAACGCCCAGATCCGCCGTCTTTTTCTGGGATGAAGACTTCAGAAATCTTTCCCGGTAAAGGTCCACCGCCCATAGAAGAAGCCCGCCCAGCGCCAAGGTCACCACCAAGATCGAATTCGCCCGAAGTTCCGAAGCAATAACCTTTCGAAAGACCGCACCAAAGGCCAAAGCCGGAACCGTTGCGGCTGCAACCCAACCCAGCTTGGTTGCAAAGAAATTGCCGGGTTTTTTCGCTAAAACCGACATTCCTTCAGAAAAAAGAGCGACCCAGTCTTTCTTGAAAAACCAAAGCGTCGAAGCCAACGTCCCCGCATGAAGAAAGACGTCAAAGGCCAGTCCCGGATCCTGAGTTCCTAAAAACCGGGGCAGCAAAATCAGGTGCGCCGATGATGATACAGGCAGGTATTCCGTGATCCCCTGGACCACACCAAAGAGAATTGATTCCCAAATATTCATTATTTTATTGACTGTAGCCGGATCCGATAGATGATTTCCAGTATCGAATTTCATCATCAAGGAGACACCATGTTCGCGAACATGTTTATGAAATCTAAGTTTACGGCTGCTACCTTCACCGCGGTCTGCGCGCTTGCTTTTGCGTCGTGCACCAAAGGCTGCGGAAACTCGGGCAGCGGCACCGCTGACACGGCATCGAATCCTGCCGCAGCTGCAATGGCGGACCTAAAGATCGACGACGTGAAGACCGGTGACGGCGCAGAAGCCGTGGCTGGAAAAGTTGTGGTCGTTCATTACACAGGCACCCTGACCGATGGAAAGAAGTTCGATTCTTCTGTCGACCGCGGTTCTCCTTTCAAATTTACACTGGGCGCTGGACAAGTCATCCAGGGCTGGGACAAAGGCGTTGCAGGAATGAAAGTCGGCGGCAAGCGCAAGCTGACGATTCCTCCTGCCTTGGGTTATGGCGAGCGCGGCGCTGGCGGAGTCATTCCTCCAAACGCAACGCTGGTCTTCGATGTTGAATTGCTTGGCGTGGAATAACGAAAGAACGAAAGGACCAAACAAGATGGACAATCAGGATCAAGGCGCTGGCGGTGAAATTCTAGTCGTTGCATCAAAGTTGAAAGGCTACATCCGCGACAAAAGCGGCATGAACACTTCAGCTGCGGTGATGCCTGCTCTTTCTGGCAAGATTCGCGCACTTTGCGACCAAGCCATTGAGAACGCGAAAAAAGACGGACGCAAAACCGTCATGGATCGCGACTTCGGCTAAAAGTCTGAACTTCAAGGGGCGTCCCGTTCAATCGGGGCGCCCCTTTTTTTATGCACTTCGAAACTCCGAACCAAAAAAAACTTCGCACGATTTGGGCTTCACTGGGAAATACTCCCACCGAAGCCGAAGTACGCCTTCAAGAAATCCTAGTCGACTTTTACGAAACCCAGGCACGCGATGTTTTGATTGGATTCTTTTTCACGGGTCGGGATTTAGTCACGATTGCAACCCACCAAAAGTCTTTTTTGATGAAGGCCATGGGGGTGACCCCCACATTCCAAGGAAAGGTCCCCGCAAAAGCCCACACCGATCTGCCCCCGATCCTGTCAGGACACTTTGATCGGCGTCTGGTCCTGCTGGCCGAAGTTCTAAAGCGCCATGGAATGGCGGATAAGGATATCCGAATTTGGGTGGGTTTCGAGGCTTCTTTTCGCGAAGTGATCGTATCCCAGCCCCCTGCCTAAAACCTAGGCATGGCGGGCCTTCTAGACCCCCTTAAGACCCCTTTAAAGACGATCTAAGGATACGAAAAGACGCGGTTTTCTGGCACATCCCCTGCTTTAGGTCTAAGCATGAAGACCTTGTTTGCATTGTCGATGTTGGCCTGGGTCGCCCCTGCCCTGACCCCATCCGCCCAGGCTGTGACCCACACGGGTGAAATCTTTGCCACCGATCTTCATGGCCAAGTTTTGACACGTTTTTACAAAGCCCCAAGCGACGATGCCGATCGTACGGTGGTTTATTACTTTCCAAAATCCGTTCGCAACGTCCGCGCGGGCGCAAAGCCGCGCAAGACTTTATTCTTTTTACACGGCGGCGGATTCGACACCGCCGATGATGCTTCCGCCACCGCACAAGGCATAAGCCGAATTGAAAGCTTCATTCCGTATGCCGAAGAAAACAAAGTCATCCTGATCTTTCCCACCAGCGCTTACGGATGGAACGCTCACACGTCTTATTTTCTTCGTCACCTGGTTCGTGACTGCCAAGCCCAGTTGGCGATTGACGATGACCACATGGTCTTGGCCGGACAATCCATGGGGGGAATGGGAATTTCTCGCGAGTACCCTTGGCTGACCGACCTGTTTTCAGGATTTCTAGGAATGTCTTCTGGAACGCAGCCGTCGATGGTGAAGGAAAACCTGCTTTTGCCTTACTTAAACGGAACTCCTTACATTCAAATGAATCCCAAGGACGACGAACACTTCGCGGACTTTGACGATCTGATGCGAAAATTCAAAACCGAACTGGAAGCCGTCGAAACCAAGTACGGGCGTACAGCAACTTTTGAATTGGTTTTTCGTGAAGGCGGACATAATTTTGCGCCCCATATGGAAAAGGTCGAAACCCAACTGGACCGGCTTTTTCAAGTTCCTAAGAATCGTTTCCCCAAGTTTTTTCTTTCCCGCTTGGATCGCGTGAATCGGGTGGCAACGACCGCACAGCTTTCAAAAACGGAAACCGACGCAGCTGGCGTGAAGACCACAGTGACCAAGACCGCAATCGTCCCCAAGGTTGAAGCTCAGGTGGATGAAACCTTTTGGATTCAGGTCAAAAATTTTAAGAACGAAACACCACCCGCGCCCCCAAGCAGTGAAAGGCTTCTTCTTTTAGTCGAAGTGCAAGGCCAGGAAATTCGCCTAACCCGACGGGAAGACACCTTGAAGCCCGCAGTGGCGCTTTTGGATCTGAATTCCCGGCTGATTCGAATGAACCAACCCGTCACCGTCACGGTGGACGGCAAGGTCGTTTTTCATGGAAAAGTCAGTCGACGCACAAAGCTTTCAGTGCCGCTTGACGCGTCGTCGCCTTAGACGTAATCGCCGCGCTTGATTTTTTCGACGATGATCTTTTCCGGCATCGTTGGATCACGTGGATCGACAGTGAAATACGCCTGCTGTTCGCAACGACGCTTGTGTTCCAAAAGCCATTTTAGAATCTGGGTCAGACCCTTGTTCTTCTTGTCCAAGAAAAACGGATCGTTCTTCATCGCATCAGAAGCTTTTTTAAGGGCACGAACTTCTTGGGCGTCATTTTCCTTAACCGGGTAATCGTTCAGGTCGTATTTTTTGATGTCTTCAGGCAAAACCCCCAAAAATCGAACTTCCGGGGCGGAAAAATCTTCGTTTCGAATCAAAGACGAAGCCGAACCGGCCTTCAGCGTACGAAAAATGTTTTGCATCGTGTACGCGTCCAGATCGCCGTAAAAATACAGGGGCACGCGCAGCTGATCCTGGATCAACTTGCACCATCCGCGAACGGCGTTGGACGGAACACCGCCGGCGCCCATCAAAATCGAATTGTGTCGCTTGGTAAAACCGTTGGCGACCAGGGTATTTGCGGTACCTTCGGATTCCACGATCAGGCAAAAGTCGATTTTCTTTTTCGCCGACAGCTTTAAATTTTGCGGCCGGTTCTTGGGCTGAAACGGCGAAGTCCCAAGTTTAGACAAATCGACAACGGCTTTATCCCCATCGGGAAGTGTTTCAGTAACGACCAACTGCTGCGAATAGGTCTGCCCGCCGCGATCGTTCGCATAGCAATTCAGTTCTTCGCGGTAGCATTCCAAAAGTTCACAGATAAAATCGATGATTTCATCGGATTCATCTTGGTCGGCAAAGTCCAATGGCTTCAAGTCGGGGTTGTGCTTAATTTCACCTTTGGAAATATAGTACAATTCCCTTTTCGTGTTCACTGCACCGGTGTCCAGGTTTCGAAGCAAGATTTCCAACATGAAAATCGCTCGAGACATTTTCTTCACCGAACTGACGTTCAATTCAGTTGCGACTTTCTTGGATCCAGGCGTGAAAAACCCCACCTTGTGGTTATAGATGGCGTTATCCAAAGAACACTTGGTTGCGTACAAAACGGGGCGCTTGGCGCGTTCCAGATCCTGAAGCAAGCGATTGCAAAGGTCTTTGCTTAATTTTGGGATTTCATCACTGCTGGACATCAGATTTTTTGACATATTACGCCTCGACCTCGGCTTCTGCGGCCTTCTTTGAATTCTTCTGGGATGCTTTTGCGGTCTGTTCTTCTAGAACATCATGCGCAGCTTTCAATTCTTTTTCCGTGTCACGAGCATCGCGTCCCAAAAGCTTGGCAATGCCGTCTTCGGCTTTCTTGCGACGTGAATCGCTGGCCTTGGTGATTCGCGCCAAACCTGCGACCAAAATGGGGCAGAATTGCTCAATATGGCGAAGCTTTTCTTCCAGTTCGTTCGCCTTCACTTCTTTGCGAATATGCTTGGAAAGACGCTGACCCGACTGAATCAATGCGCGGCGAATTTCTTCAACCAATTCGTCTGATCCATCGATGGTTTCTTTGGACGCGTTTTTGAACCGAATAAACGGCGAAACCACCGAAACGGCGATGATGTAAGGACCTTGCGGAAGCGATTCTTTCGGTTGTCCAAGCCCGTACGCGCGCCAGTTCACCGACTGAATGGCGTGAACAATGGCGCAAGCGGATTTATCAAACTGCAACGGCACTCGGTTCGCAAAACGAAGGACTTGAACCGGAGCATCGGCTTCAATGCTTCGGTCTTCTAAGCGCGCTACTGCGACTTCAATTTGAACGGGCTTGAAATCACAGATCGTGGGCTTTCTTGAAACGACTGAAAAAAAGTCGATTGCTCCCAAGCGCTTGATGCTTTTTGCCATCGCATCTTCACCAATCGACAAAACCGACTTGGTCGATGGCGCCATCAAAGGAATGTTTTGAATGGCCATGAAAAGTTCTTTGAATTCACTTTCATGAAGGGAATCCACCAGCTTTTCAAAAATGCCGTTTTTGATCCCGGCTGCGTTCAGTTCCTTAAGCGTGCCTTCATGGACCCGCGAAAACCCTTTTTTTAGCCAGGCTCCGACTTTGACGCGTCCGAAAAGATGGGAATGCGCAATGAATTCTCCAAGCTTCATCGTGTGCGGATGGGGTTCGACTGCAGATGGAATTTCAGGAACGGTGTTGGAAACCCTTTCAACCGTGTGAAGTTCCATTTCGGGAAGCTTATAATGCAAAGTTAAATGCGGGTTCACCAGGGTCGTGCCGTTCAAATAACTGATCAAGCCTGCTTCGCCGTTCAATTGAATGCGGCCGTCGATCAGAAATTCGACTGAAGTCCCGTGCGGTTTTTCCCAATCGACGGAATCTTTTTCTTTCAAGACCCCTGTGTTGTTCTTGATGTCGACTTCAACGATGCAACGCACAGCCTTGCGCATCTTTTCAGTCTTGGTGACCACGCGGGCGCCCACGGCCGAAGTCAATTGTGCCCATGTGGTTGCGGCCGAAATCCCAATCCCCTGCTGACCGCGAGAACATCGGCCGCGACCGAACTTGGAAGACGCCAGGTATTCTCCGAAAACTTTCGGTACGTCTTCAGGGTCAATTCCCGGACCGTTGTCTTCGACACGAATGCGGACCTGATCTGAATTCTTCAATGAACCCGGGCCCACTTTTTCGACCGTTACAGTGACTTCAGGCAAAATTCCGTTTTCTTCGCAGGCGTCTAGGCTGTTATCGACGGCTTCTTTCAAAGTCGTCAGGACTGCTTTGACTTGGGACGAAAAGCCGACTTGCTGCAGGTTTTTGGAAAAATATTCGGCGGTGCTGGATGTCGTGATTCCCTTTTTCGAGGAACTGGACGACTTTGCCTGCTGAATCGCGGCTGATTCTTCGGCCGATTCCTTGGTTTTTGTGGCCTTTGGAGCAGCCGCCTTCTTGTCCGACGCTTTTGCTTTGGTGGCTGGAGCGGATTTCTTGGGTTGGGATTTCTTCGCCATATCCATGGATTGAAACAGATGAAAGAAGTCCGGTCAACGAATGTCAGAATTGGATTTGCCGACGCAAAGGCGTGCATTCCGATCAGATTTAGTTTACCGTGGTCACAAATCATGTCGCAGAACACCGAACCCACAGCCGCTCCGGCTACGCCCCCTGGTCCTGAAGCGCCTCAAGCTCCTGCTACTTGGGAAGATTTAGGCCTGAGCAAAGATGTTTTAGAAATCGTATCTAAGGCCGGCTACACCGCGCCTACGCCGATTCAGGCAAAATCGATTCCTCTGGCGCTGGATCGTTATGACTTGATCGCGTCAGCGCAGACTGGAACTGGCAAGACCGCAAGTTTCGTCCTTCCGATGATCGATCGCTTTGCCGGCAAAGAAGGAACCTACGGGCTGATCTTGGCGCCCACGCGCGAAATCGCGCTTCAGATTCAAGACACGATCAAAATATTCGGGGGCCCGTTGGGGATCCGATCCTGTGTCTTGATCGGCGGCGTGGACTACAAGATTGATGCAGCCGCACTGAACGCTTATCCGCAAATCATTGTCGCAACCCCAGGACGTCTTTGCGATCACCTGGACCGAGGCAATGTTTGGCTGGAATTCATCCAGATGGTCGTCTTGGACGAAGCGGACCGAATGCTGGACATGGGGTTTTCAGATCAGCTGAACCGAATCATGAGCGAAGTCCCGGATCGCCGGCAGACGCTTCTTTTTTCGGCAACTTTTAGCGCGCCAGTGGAAAAGTTGGCTCGGAAAATCATGTATGAACCCGAACGGATCGCCATTGGACGCCCGACCGCGACGGCGTCGACTGTGGAACAGTCCGTTCTTTGGGTCATGGAAGAAGATAAGAACCGCGAACTTCGTCGACTGATTCGAAATGAAACAGGAAGCATCATCGTATTTGCTAGGTCCAAGGACAAGGCCACCCGGATCTGGCGTTCGCTTCATAGCAATGGTTATTACGACGCGACCTATATTCATTCCGACCGATTGCAATCGCACCGGGAACAGGCGCTGAATGAATTTCGCGAAGGAAAGTACCGAATTCTGATTGCAACGGACGTTGCCGGTCGCGGAATTCATGTCGATGGCGTGGCTCATGTCATCAATTTTGATTTACCGATGGAACCCGAAGACTACGTTCACCGAATTGGACGCACGGGTCGCGCTGAAATGTCGGGCAAAGCCACAAGTTTTGTAACCCCGATGGATCGCGGAAAACTGAAAGAAATTCTGGCGCTGGTCAAAAGGGAAATCCCCGAAAAGCTGACCGACGGCTACCCAAAGTCGAAAACTTTGGCCGGAGGATCCGGTGATTCCGATCGCGGCTCGAGCTATGGCGGCCGCGGTGGTGGTGGCAGCGGCGGAGGCGGTCGTTCACATCGATCGCACGGCGGACGTCCTAGTGGTGGCAGCAGCAGCGGCGGCCCTGGCGGCGGCGGTGGTGGTGGTGGTGGTGGACGCAGGCCTCGTCGCGGTGGGCGTGGTGGCAGCGGCGGAGGCGGCCCTTCAGGTGGGGGTCGTTCAACCGGAAACACCGGCGGTCCGGCTTCGACCTAATTTTTGGTCGCTGTGCAGCTGTCGGAACTGTGTCGGAACTGTGTCGGAACTGTGTCGAAAGTGACCCTGGGATCCAAACCCGACAGACTTCCGACAACTGCACAGAGGCGTTCGCGTGGCCTACGTAAAACGGTTTCCGACAGACTTCCGACAACTGAGCTGAGGCCGAGGCCCACTGGCCCACTGGCATTTTTCAAAAATCGGCCTAGAATTATAGGTATGAAAACCTTTTGCGGATTGATCGCCCTTTCGCTAGTGACCCTTGGACCGACCGCCCCAACTGCCCACGCCGAAGGCGAAGCCTGCTGGAAAAAAGTCAGCAAGAACTTTGGCGAAAGAAATGCCGTCATGAAAAAGGGATTCAAATGCGCATCCGGAACCGTTCAAACCCTGGTCGCGCAACAGGGCCTACCGTCCCAAGCGATGAACAAAGACATCGTCAACACCAACGCGCCAAAGGCCACCGCGACTTATTGCGTGATCTTGGGCAACAAACTGACCCAGCCGTGGTTCAAAGACGAAAAAGAATGTTCAAAATCGCCGGATCCACAACCCGGCGCAGCGCCCGGAATGCACGGCGCGCCTGGACCAAAAAAGAAAAAGGGCTTCCTTAAAAAGATCTTTAAGAAAAACAGCTGAAACGGCTGAAGCAGCTGAAGCGCCTGATCACCACCCGGCGAAAGTCGATACCCAGCACGCTCCGCAGCCCTGCAGTCCCGTAGCAGTTCTACGCAGGTCGTTTAGCCACCCTTAGGTCGAAGGATCCGCAAGCGCCGGACGATCTGGGTTCACCCCTAGATTCAAGGCCGTCGCCAAAGCAAGCCATTGCATTTCAACCAGCGCCGGAACCCAAGCCAACGGCGACGATCCATAAACGCCAATCGAATGGGCAGCGCGAATCATCGATTCACGTGGATCTTTTGGCAAAGACACATGCCAGATCACATCTTTTTCACGCGAATATTCAAAGCGCGGTCCGTGGAAGAATTCTTCGCTGGAATACGCCCTAGCCGGCAAGCCCGCCATTTCAAGAAGCTTCAGCGCTCCTTCGCGTGCAATCCATTCTCCTTCCCATTCGCCCAAAAGAATATTCGCACCCTTGCCTGCGCGTTTTTTCATCAAATCCAAATCCGGATCCCCCAAGCTGCGAAGGGCTTCCCATTCTTCAGCCAGTTTGATTCCAGAAAGCAAAGTCGTCACCGCGCAAATTGAACCGGTCACCGCCATCGTGTGCGGTTCGGCCTTTTCAACGGGTGTCGTTTCCAAAAGAAACTTCGCCCCTGGGGCTTGAATCACGTCTTGAGCCGAAACCTGGATCGTAAAACAACCCAGCTGGCTTGCCATATCCAATGCCTTCAAAGTGGATTCCGTTCGTCCACGATGCGTGAAACCAATCACCCAGTCCCCGCGGCTTGGAAGAACTTCGACCCCAAAGCCGGTGCTTTTGCAGACCAGAACCGGGATGCGAATTCGCGAGCGATCGCGAATCAAAGTGTAGGCCGTCAACTTGGCCGCGAAATAGGAACTTCCGACCCCAAGCAAAATGACCCGTCTAGGTCCTTCGTGCGGAAATTCCTGGCCGGGGATGGCCAACACCTTTTCTGGAATGGATTTCCAGTATTCGCGCTGGCTGCGAAGTGCGGTTTCTACAATGGTTTGAGACGTAGTTTCAGAATCGCTCATGGATCACCTATTTTTTGAATTTTTCAGCCAAGCCCGCAAACAAATGAATTTGGGCGGCACAGGATTTTTTTAGATCAGAAATCAAAAGGCTTTCGTTTTCACCATGCGCATTGGTGTACGGATCTTCAACGCCGATCAAAAGTGCCGGGGCTCCACCCAGCGCTTCCGCAAACGGAGTCACAAACGGAATCGATCCGCCACAGCCAATGAAGTACGGATCACGCCCGTAACCTTTGGAAAGCGCTTCGCGAGCAATTTCAAAAGCAGGGCCACTGGAATCCGCTGCCCATGCACCACTGCAACCATCTTCTTTGAAGCGAACTTCAAGACCCCAAGGGCAAGCGTCTTTAAGCGCCTTTTGCAAAGCGGCCATCGTCGCAACAGGATCCATCCCTTGAACAACCCGGATTGTGACCTTGGCCCATGCGGCGTCGCAGATGATGTTTCCCGCTTGCGCGCGTGAAGAAGCTTGAATCGCGTTTACTGTCAGACTGGGGTAGCGCCAAATCTGCGCAACCGGGTTTGGACCTTCCTTTAAAATTTTCGCCGACCCCAGAAGCCCGGATTGTTTTCGAAATTCCGATTCCTCGTAAGGAAGCTTTCGCATTTCGGCTTCTTCTGCTGCTGTCACCGGCTTCACCGCTTCACGCAGCCCGGGAATCGCAATCTTGCCTTCGGTGTCCACCAAGGTAGCCAGCATTTTTGAAAGGGCCATGGCGGGATCAGGAAGTGGCCCTCCCCACATTCCCGAATGCACGGTTTTTGAAAGCGCGCGGACTTCGACTTCAACACCCACCAGACCGCGCAGTGCCACCGTCAACGCGGGAATTCCGCAGTCGTAATTTGAAGTATCGGTCAGAACCAAAACGTCCGCGTCCAAAAGCTTACGGTAGGTTTTTAGAAAAAGCGGAAGGTGATCACTGCCACATTCTTCTTCGCCTTCGACAACGATTTTCAAATTCACGGGGCACTGGCCACCGCCGTTTAGAAATGCTGAAAGGGCCGCGGTGTGAACAATCACCCCGGCTTTGTCGTCAGCGGCGCCACGGCCATACAATCGCAATCCACCTGGACCATCGATTTCAACCGGTTCAAAGGGCTGGGTCTTCCAAACATCTTCGCGCCCTGGCGGCTGCACATCGTGGTGCGCATACAAAAGCACGGTCGGTGCATTCGGGCCTGCATGCAGCCATTGGCCAAAGACATAGGGGTGCGCGCCCGGGACCTCTAAAAGTTTTACGTCTTCAAACCCGCGTTTTTTTAAAAGCGCGGCGACGGCTTCGGCGCTGGCGCGAACGTGTTTAGGATCAAAGCCATCGAAGCTAACGCTTGGAATTCGAACCAGTTTCTTCAAATCTTCCAAGTGTTCGGGGAAAGTCTTTTCAAGATGGGAAAGCGCTGCAGCAATAGACATCCCACTTATGTAGGGCCGACCCGTCTGACTTGACAACGAAAATCCCTGGGCTATCATGAAATCTGAATGGCCGAAGTCGAAACCAGAACTGCCGGATCATCGGTCCGGATTAAGCTAAACGCGTCATTTTGGCGCCACGGATTCTGCGTTCCCTTTTCTGAAGACGTCACCCCTTCTAGCCTTTTTTTGAAACACCGACACTTCTTGGTCATCGACGTCGAAACCCAGAAACTGGTGCAAGACGTCGGCGGCTGGGATCACATCGACAAGCTGGGAATTTCGGTGGCCTGTGCTTATGACAGCAAAACGGATCAGTTCCTGTCGTACAAAGAAAACGAACTTTCAAAGCTGATCGACCTTTGCGAAGAGCGCTTGGTCGTCGGCTACAACATTCGCGGCTTCGACTTGCCCGTCATGGTTCCTTACGGCCTGAATCCTTCAAAATTAGACGTATTTGATCTGATGTACGATTTAGAAGCACTGACCCGCCAACGCTTTTTGAAACTGGAAGCCGTGGCGCGTGGAACGCTTGGGGCTGGGAAATCGGCAGACGGCCTGATGGCTGTTGAATGGTACAAGCGCGGCGAAATTCAGAAGATCATCGATTACTGTCTACAAGACGTGAAGGTCACCCGCGACGTCTTCCAATTTGGACGTCAGAATGGCTTTGTGAAAATTCAGCGAAGCGAAGAAAACGTCACCCAAGTTCCCGTTCAGTGGAACTGATTGCGCGTAGCGCATTTCTTATATTCCCTTATAAAACTTTTGACAGATGAAGGGGTTCGCCTCAGACTCGTTGTTACCACGGACGGAGGCTGGGAACCCAAGGATGGGTTTTTTTTCCCGGGCCGTCGGCCCTCAAGTCTCGGGCCGGCTTCGCCTGCCCTGGTCATCCAGACGCCCTATCGCGCGGCATAGATCGCAAGCAGATCCGCCGCAAATTCCGAAACACCTTTGGACGAACCTTTTCCGCCACGGCATCCCTGCCAGTCTTTGACCCCACCGTCGGTGCGGACCATTCGAACCTTCACCGGATAAAGGCAGCCCGAAAAATTCCCGGACCCTTCGTCGATGATTTCAGAAAGCCCCGCCAATCGATCGCGCATTTGCGCAAGATTCAGCGGCTTCAGTTCAGCGACATTTGCTGGAACCGAAGCCAATCCTCGATTCTTGATTTCAGGTGCGGAAATTTTCTTTTTAAAGATCCCTTTGGGCAGAATCTGAACCCGAAGCGCCTTTTCGTCTTTTGCGTAAACTTGAATTGCGAAAGTCGTTGGACCACCCCAGCGTTCGCCAGGACCCGTAAATTCAACGTACGCTTCCGTAAAAGGCTGTTCCGTGACCAATCCCGCAGCAACCCCCTGGCGTTGATTACCCATGCATCCTGAAAAACCGATTGCTGTCAGGGCGGCTAGTGCGGCGAATGCGGAAAGCATCAGCGGTTTCATCGTTTGCCGTTTCATGGATTGTCTCCGTCAGTGCCGTAATTGGAATCATAGGCCGGGGCGCGACCGCCACCACTTCCCCCGGTTTCGCCGGTTTCCGACATCGGGTAACTGGGCGGAGGGCCTTCTGCTGCTTCAAAATAAGGGGATGGACCTTCAGTCGTGCCTTCATCCGTATTGCCAGCGGATTCTGAATCCACGGAAGCGGACGAAGACGACGAAACAGAATCAACGGTTCCAAAAATTTCCGGCTGAATCCCGCTGGCCATCTGGGCATCGGACGTCCACTGGAACTTGGCGATGCACTCTTTTGCCTTGGGCGCAGCCAATGCGCGAATTGCACATCCGGGATCAGCGATCTTCTGAGCAAAAACGCTGCTAATAGCCCAACCGGCTTCAGAATACTGTCCAGCGCCACAGCTTTCCTGGACTGGGATCTTTAAGCAGCTGAGAATCTGGTTCCAAGGCTGCGCGCTTCCCAAGCGCTTCAATTCGCAAGGATTCACGCTGTGAAGAATCACGCGGGCCATTTCAAACTGAGCACGCTTTGGATTTTTCGCGATGATGTCTGAAAAACCACCCCCGACGCGAATAACGGAATCGCCGCCTGAATCCAGCGCGTAGGTCACAATTCCACGAAACCCCAAGTCAGGTTCATCTTTGGATGGGCGTTCAATCTTCAGCCCCCGGATCTGGCGCGAAATCACGTTAACGATGGCTTCGTCCAATTTGCCTTCTGCCTTGATTCCTTCGCCTTTGAACCAATCCAAGATTTTACGCTGGGTTTCAGCAAACGCGGCCTGAACTTTCACCCATTCGACATCCGACCAGCCTTCGGACGCGATTCCGCGCCCGGGCATTTCAACGGCCACGCAACGACCGGCGGCGTCTTTTCCGTAATTCAACAAAGCGGCCGAAGTGATTCCGCCGCTATTTAATTCAGACGAATTCATTTTTCGGGACCCGTTTTCGCGGTCACCCGAACTTTTCATCAAACCTTGGGCTTCGGCCAGGGCGCCGGCCTTGCCCGCATCGCCTCCCCAGCCTTTTAGATCGTCATCGTTCCCAGCGCCCTGCCGACCTGCCGCTGATCCTTCTTCCGCGGCGTAATTTTCGCCGTCATCGGTGGATGCTGCCTTCTTTTGGAAAACTTTCGATAAGGTGCTTTTGGTTTTCAAAAACCAAAGCTTTCCGGAATCGGTTCCGGTCACGACCAGCGTTCCGATGACGCCAACCGACACTAGGCCTAAAAAAAGTCGCCCTTCCCACCGATTCGGGTTCAAGAAATTGGATGAAGCCATTCGGTCCTGTTCCCCCTAAGAATCAGTCTAAGTGCTGGAAACGGAATGTAAAGCGTGAAGATCGGCGCGGGCAGCCAGCCGTCAAGAATCCGCCGCCAAGAATAGACAGAATGACTTGGGAACATTAGGATCAGCCCATGCAAAATTCCAAACGTGTGATTCGGGCCGCCGCCCTTTTGACGACGCTTTTTTTAGCTGCATGCGCTGGCCCGGGAACCCAAGAAAACCCCATTCCAAAATCTGAATCGGCATCGCATCCCGGATCAACGGATCCGAATGTCGAAATGCTGGTCATCTTCGGCACCAACGATATTCACGGGGCATTAGGACCGCAGAATCTGAAAACCAAAGAAGCCGACGGGTCGTCTGGAACTTCGTATAGCCGTGGCGGACTTTCCTATCTTTCTTCGCACATCAAAATTTTGCGCCAGGAACACGGAAACCGTCTCTTGCTTTTGGATGGCGGCGATCAGTTTCAGGGATCGATTGAAAGCAATTCCAAAAAAGGTGCACCCATTACCGCGTGGATGAATCTTTCGGGATACACGGCAGCATCCATTGGAAACCACGAATTTGATTTTGGCCAAGAAGCGCTTCAAGAAAGAATGAAAGAAGCGCAGTTTCCGTATTTAGCGGCCAATATTCGGGAAAAAAGCACGGGAAAACTTCCGAACTTTCCGAATCTAAAGCCCAGCACGATTGTTCAGGCCGGACGCCTGAAGGTGGGATTGATTGGGTTGACGACTCGGGATACTCCGGTTGCGACCGTCCCCACCAACGTGAAGAATTTGGAATTTTTAAGCCTAGCCGACACGACCAAGCGTGAAGCCAAGAAACTTCGTGACCAAGGCGCGCAAGTGGTTTTGGTCGTTACCCACGCCGGCGTTCGCTGCGACACCGGACCATTTCCTAGAAACTTGATTCGTAAACCCAGCGACCCACAGACGGAATGCGATCCACAAGACGAAGTCTATGAACTTTTAAAAACCGTTCCGAAAGGAACCGTGGACGGAGTCGTCGCAGGCCATAGCCACACGATCGTTCACCACTACCTGAACGGAACACCCGTGATTCAGTCAGGATCACGCGCAGGTCAGTTTCACTTGATGTACTTGTTTTACGACCTGAAGGCCGGAAAACTGCTTTCGGATCAAACGCAGATTGAAGGGCCGATTCCGGTCTGTCCTGAAATTTTTAAAAACCAACGCGATTGCCAGGGCGATCGTCCAGCACCCAAAGCGGGTCGCGGCGGGCTGGTGAAATCCGTATTCCGCGGCGTTTCGATCGAAGCCGATCTGGCCGCAGATCAGCTCTTGGCGCCCCATTTTGCGGATGCTGAAGCTTTGAAGAAAACGGTGGTGGGTCATGCCGATCGGGCCATTGAACATTCACGCACGACTGAAGCCGCACTTGGAAATCTAGTCACCGATGCAATGCTCAGTGCGACCCAGGCTGATGTGGCGCTGGTGAACCCAGGCGGTCTACGTGCACCGATTGGTTCGGGCGACATTACGTACGGAGATGTCTTTCAAACCCTGCCTTTTGAAAATTCCGTAAGCTTACTGGATGTCAGCGGCAAAGAATTGAACCGGATTCTTCAAGTTGCCGAAAGCGGCGCGCGCGGGCTTTTTCCCATTGCGGGAATGCAGGTCGACTTAGTTGATTTAAAGCATGAAGTCGCCGGCAAGGACTTGGACAAAAACGGAAAGGTCGAACCCTGGGAAGTCGATCGATTGATTCGAATCAAGGACCGATCCGGCAATCCGATCAAGGACCAAAAACGCTACAAACTAGCGACCATCGATTTCCTGGTTCAGGGCGGCGACAATATGGGCTGGGCTTTTAATCAGGTCCCAAAAGACAAGGTCACGATGAACCATTCGGGGTTCATTCGGGACGTGGTCATCGAATACTTAAAGAAGAACAACCCAATTAATTCAACCGGGAAGCCCCTGGTCAGTTCGGCAAGCCCAAGAATCCGTTTATTGCCACCTCAGGCCCCGGCAGCACGCGGTCGCGCCAAGGGAAAAAAACGAAAGTAAGGTCTGTCTTTCCTGAAAAACCCCATGGATAATGGCGATGGGGGAAAGCAAATGGACTCCAAAAGCGCTAAGGCAGTGGTTGGCCAGTTGGATCAATGGAGCAAGAAGGACTTCGAATCCAATCGAAGGGTCTTGTCGTTTGAAGAATACCTCAGCCTAGTTGCCGAAAGCCCCACCCTTCACCTTCGCGGGTCGTCTCGATACGCGGTCGAAATGATGGATTTCTATGGCAAGACTGCGGTCAAGGATCCATCCCTTTACGCGGGCAGCGGCGGACAAATCTATCGATTCAAGATCTTCGACGCCTGGTCCGACGGACTGAATCGAAAAGTCGTTGGGCAAGAATCGGTTCAAACCCAAATCTACAATTCGCTGAAGTCTTTTGCCCGCCAAGGCGTGAACAATAAAATGCTTCTTCTTCATGGCCCAAACGGTTCAGCGAAAAGTTCGCTGATTCAATCATTAATGGCGGGCCTTGAACGCTACAGCCATGAAAACACCGGCGCGCTTTATTCGTTTAGCTGGGTGTTTCCCGTTGAAAAGGCCGTCAAAGGCGGAATTGGCTTGGGCGGATATTCTGGGGGTTCAACCAAAGAATCGACGCTAACGACTTATGCAAAACTTCCTGACGAAGAAGTGCTGGCGCGAATTCCCTGCGAACTTCGCGATCACCCATTTCTTCTGATCCCGGCTAGCCAAAGAAAATCGGCACTGGCGAAGTTCATCGGCGACGCCAAGGTCGAAGAACTTTGGGCACAAATGCCGCATTACCTGACCCGGGGTGACCTAAGCCATCGCAACAAGCTGATCTTTGATGCGCTGATGACGGCCAATAATGGCGATTTGAAAAAAGTGCTGATGCACATTCAGGTGGAACGTTTCTACCTGTCTAGGCGCTATCGCGAAGGTTTGGTCACAATCGAACCGCAAATGCATGTTGATGCCCAGTACCAGATGCTGACCATGAATCGAAGCCTGGGAAGCCTTCCGCCTTCGCTTCAAAGCCTGAACCTTTTTTCGCTATCGGGTGATTTGATCGACGGAAATCGGGGCTTGGTCGAATACAGCGATCTACTGAAACGCCCGATCGATTCTTTCAAATACCTGCTGATTGCCTGCGAAACGGGATCGGTCAACGTCGGAAATTCAATCGCGCACCTGGACACACTTTTGATGGGTTCGACCAACGAACTTCAGTTGGATGCGTTCAAAGAATTTCCAGATTTCATGTCGTTCAAGGCCCGGATCGAATTGATCAAGGTGCCCTACCTGCTTTCGGTCACTGAAGAAAAAGAAATCTACCAGCCTGATCTTGAACAGGTGAATCAGGAAAAACACGTCGCGCCCCATACCGATTGGGCACTGGCGCTTTGGGCGGTTCTGACCCGCCTGAAAAAACCCAATAGCATCAACTATCCTCCGAACATCAGTTCGATTGTTTCCAGCATGACACCGCTTCAAAAGTCGTCTTTGTACAGCGACGGCGAAGTTCCAGAAAACCTGAACGCCGAAGACCGCAAAGTCTTGCGCGCAGCGATTCGAAAACTGAAAGAAGAATACGGTGCGATCCCCTATTACGAAGGCCGTATGGGAGCATCCCCGCGTGAAATGAAGTCCATTCTTCATGCGGCTGCGCAGAATTCTGAATTTTCGTGCTTAACTCCTTTGGCGGTGATGCGAGAACTGGAAGAATTCGTTAAGCGCGTGACTGAATACGAATTTTTGAAACAAGACGTGAAGGATGGTTACCACGACGCTGCAGAATTCATTTCCGTGGTTCGAAACGAATACTTGAACGTGATTGATCGCGAAGTTCGCGACTGCATGGGCCTTTACGATCGCAACCAATGGGAAGATTTCATCAAAAAATACGTTCAGCACGTGGCGCTTGCGATCAAAAAAGAAAAGATCAAAAACCCGATTACCGGAAAGATGGAAGACCCGGATTACGCGTTAATTGATGAATTTGAAAAGATCGTTCAGGCCCCTAAAGAAGGTGCCGAACGCGACAGCTTTCGCCAGAACATGATTACCCAGGTGGGCGCCTGGTCGCTGGACCACCCGGGCCAAACCGTGATTTATGCACGGGTTTTCCCAGAATACTGGCACCGACTGGAATCGCATTATTACGAATCCCAGAAGGAAACGCTGACGAAAATGCACAACGCACTGCTTCTTTATGGTAAGGAAGACGCCATGGACGAGGGTAAAACCTTGGCCCTAAAAACCATCGAAAACATGAAGAAGCGTCTGGGATACAACGATGAATCCGCCAAGGAAGTCATCATGTTCCTGATGAAAAGCCGGTATCGGGAGTAGATTTTTCTGAACATCACGCATGACCTGCAAGCGGATTCGTACCTGGTCACCCACCAGGTCGGGCCTAACCAAGAAGGAATCCGCTTGGATCATTTTTTAAAGGAACGCTATCGCAAGCGTTCGCGCGAAGCGCTGAAACGAGCCATTGAAAGTGGATCGATCACCGTTGAAAGGGACCTGGCGACGGGATTGGTCGTGGGGCGACTGAAACCCAGCACGCAGCTGATCCCAGGTGATTCGGTTTTGGTGCTTTCGGAAAGAAAACCTGAACCGCCGGTGAACTTTAATTACAAAGTTTTACACGAAGACGATGATCTTTTTGTGATTGAAAAGCCAGCGAACCTTCCCGTTCATCCGGCTGGCCGGTATTTTTTCAACACGCTTTTGGTTCATCTGAAGACGGAAGGTCACAAGAACCCGATGAAGGCCGAACGGGAATTTTTCTTGGTTCACCGGATCGATAAGGAAACCAGTGGCATCTTGGTTTTAGCCAAAGAACGCACGGTAGCTGCGGATTTGGTGAAGCAATTTGCGGATCGAAAAACTGAAAAAACTTATCTGGCCATCGCCCGCGGAAAAACACCGGATGAATTCGAAGTCGACGCGCCCATGAACCGGGATCCCCATTCGGCGATTGGTCTAAAGATGGCGATTCTGCCTGAAGATTCCGGAGGACTTTCGGCCAAGACCCGGTTTAAGCGCTTGGAAATGATCGAATGCGCGCCGTCGACCCCGGGCGCAGAACCGAATTACTTGTCGATTGTAGAATGCTATCCCAAGACCGGGCGTCAACATCAGATTCGCTTGCATCTGGAACACGCGGGCCACCCGATTCTGGGCGATAAGCTTTACGGGCTACCTGAAAAAGAAGCGCTGAAATTTTATGATCGCGCGCGCCTAACCCCCGAAGACGAAGCTAGGCTTTTGCACCCACGTCATGCGCTTCATTCGGCGGGAATTCGCTTTACGAACCCCACCACAAAACGCCCGATGGAATTTAAATCCGGCTTGCCAGAAGACCTGATGGAATTCATTCGCGACGCCAAGGCGGGCCGCGTGGACTTTCGGTTTGCTCACCCCTTAAAAGCACAAAGCCCCCACTGACTTTCGTCAGCGAGGGCTTTTGTCGTGACTGGGTCTAGCGCTTACTTCGCTTTTTTACGAAATAGGCCGCCTCTTTGTTTCTTTTGCGCATGGATGTCGCCGCCCTTTACGTTTTTCTGAGCATGAACATCGCCGCCTTTTAGCTGGCCTTTGGCCTTCCGTCCTTTGAATAGGCGCGCCAAAAGTCCGCGTCGTTCACCTTTTCTTTTTCGGAAAGACTGTTCAATTTGCTGCCCCAATTCAGCCTTAGATGGTTTCTTTGCCATCGCAACATTCTCGAGGGATGCTGCTCCTACAATCAACGCTAACGTCAAAACGAATGTCTTCATCATAACTTTTTTCCTCGTTCCAAATTCAATCGATTCTTGTCTTCGAAATTATTTACAAACAGCGGCCATCTTTTGGTTCCAGGCGTCGTTGAAGCCCTTGTCGCCTAGTTTTTCAATGTCGATAGCAGGGTCATTCAACACTGAATTAGCGATTTCCTTGCAGTGTTTTTCCGAAGCTTCAAGCACAGGATCAAACTTTTGACTGATGCACTGATCGTCTTTCGCAGCATCGCCCGTATTGCATCCCAATTGCGCGATCGTTGCGTCGTACAGTTTCGTATTCAGCGGAGTCATACAACCCATCGCATGACAGGGAAGATAAAAGGCACTGATACAATTCGACCGAGATTGCCAGTTGAATTGGTTTTTGTTCAACACGCATCCCACATCAGCACTGGCCTGCTGAATCCCCATCAATGACACAATCGCGACTAAGAACACTTTCATGAGACTCTCCTTTTGATTCGACTACGTTCCACAAATTTCAACTACTTGATTTCAACAGCGTTAGCTGGGATCTGATCTTTAGACACACGCTTCACCTGACCATTGACGATCAGTTCGTAGTATTCGGTATGAGTTCCACCGCTGGCACCCTTACCACCCCCGCTTGGCTTATGCGCGCTGGCACCAGGCTTTTTGGATGAACCACCTGAAGCCGGCTTGCGATAAACGCCGCCGCCCTTGGCTTTTTCGTCGATGACTACCTTACGGAACTGAACGATATCTTGCTGCTTGGGTTGTTCAATTTCACCCACCAAGACATGCGCTTCTGCTGACCAATGATCGGTCGTTTTCTTGACTTTTTCGTAAATCGGTACGCGGTGCCTTTTCACGCCCTGAAGTCTAGCGGCCAAAGGAAACTGCCATTTGTTGCCGCGGCACTTGTCGATGATCACCACTGGACGCGCAAAAAGCTTCAGCTTGCGGTTTCCGCCGACCTTCTTTTCGCCAATCTGTTTTCCATTCACTGTCGTGGTGGTGGGATCGTTTGCAGCGTCTTGATACGAAACGCTGATTGAATACTTGGGATCTTTATATTGACCCACGAACTGATCGACTTGGTTCTTCAAAGAAGCAACCACTTCTTCTTCGGTCTTACCTTCCGCGCGAAAGGTTTGATCAGCGACCTTCTTTTCGACCTGCGCAAGTGCTAGCTGCGATACGGCAAGCGATACCCCGACAAAAAGACTAACGACTGGCTTCTTCATTTCTTCCCCCTGGAAACGTTCAACTGTACAGCTACTATTAACGCAGTATTTCTAAGTGAAGTTAAGATGGGTCATTTTCGACACACCCAAAATCATTCAGACGGTGAAGTTCTTCACTGACTTGTCGGTCAAATCTTTTGAAAACTTTAGATTTTAAGGGAAATTAGGCGGGTTTCTGCAACAGCTCTGCCGCATAACGCGACACGGCATCCTTACTTCAGTTTGCCCGTCACCTCGACAAAGCCGGCACCGCTTTTCTTGGTAGCTAAATACGTCGGATAGTTTTTTAGGCGCGAAAGCCAAGGCTTTAGATTCGCCATCGCAGCGGATGTCTTGAACTTTGCAAACATGGGTTCGTCATTTGGGCTATCGCCCAAGAAAATCCAGTGATCTAGGTTTCCAATCCATTTCAAGGTCTTTGCGGGTGCCCATGCCTGGGTGTGATTCAAAAGGTTCGTAAAGCCCGCCCACTTATCGTAATCGCCAAACCAGGTGTTCACGTGGATGCTGGACAGTTTTGCGTGGGCTCCCTGCTTGTGACAAAGTTCCAGTAACGCATTCACATCTGCTTCGGGCCAAGCCGGGACGTCTTCGCAGAAATCGATCGCCAGATCGTGGTCACGGTAATTCTGATCGCTTGCGAATTTCGCATCCGGAAAACGAAAGATGATCTGGTCAGCCAGTTCGCGAAGTTTCTTTTTACGAAGCGCTTCGTCGGTGATCGCGCCTGGCGTTTCTATGCGCCGAAGTTTTCCGATTTCGCCTTTCTTTTTCGTCGGCGTCTGAAAAAGACAGAATGCTCCGTTTTCGCCCACCACTGCGTGAACGGGCCAAAAGCGCGCGATGTGATCGCACCAGCCGGCCGGACGCCCGGTGACTGGTACTAAGATGTAGCCCTTTTTGTGAAGCTTCCAAAGGGCCTGAAACGCTTCGGATGTGATCTTGCCTTCGCTTGAAAAAGTGTCGTCGATATCAAAAGCGACCGCGCGAATCTGGGAAAGATCTTTGGGTTTAGCTTTTGAAATGGATAGCGGCCCCTTAGGGGACATAGATCAAAGCTGCCGAAAAGTAAGACTGCGTATTGGAAGAAACGCCAATTCCCAGTTCCATCGAATAGCGGAATTTCGGGTGGTTGGTGAACAAGGTTCCGAAAACCAAGGACCCCTGCCCCGTGTAACGGCCATCGGAAAGTTGCAGGCCCAATGGCACGGCAAAGAAAGGTTCGATTTCATCCGATCCCGACATTTTGAACGTTTTGTGGATGTAAGGAATTCCGACCAGATCCAAAAGTCCGATCGTGGCAGATGCGTCGGCTTGGGTGGGTGCCGGTGTTCGGTAATAGATCCCCTGCACGGCCATTCCGATTCCGGGCTGGCCCTGAATGTCGGGGAAGAAATCAAAGGTCAGGTTTCCGCCGAATCGAAAGTTCTTGGAACCGCCGCCGCTTCCAATCAAAAGATTCAGGTTTGAAAGATCCGATAACCCGTAATTGAAGCGAAGGTTTCCCGACAATCCCGCGCCTTTATTGAAAGTGATGACGGGTTCTAGCCCGATGCTCATTTTAGTGGGTTGAGTGTAATGAACGGTGTTGGAAACCCCGACGCCTGCAACGGCGGTCTGGGGCAACGTCACCCATGAAAGGGCCAGTGCCCCTACGACGGAAATTGCCTTTGTTTTCATGGACCCGAGCTTACAGGCTGAACGCCGCAACGTGCAAGCGCCCTTCAAAAAAACCTTTCGCTCGGCCATTGACAGGCGGTGGTTCCCCGCATAAAAACCAGGGCTTACGTCATTCTTCAGGGCGTGTTGTGGTGGCCGTAGCTCAGTTGGTTAGAGCATCGGATTGTGATTCCGAGGGTCGGGGGTTCAAGTCCCCTCGGTCACCCCATAAATAAAAAAGTCGGCGTGCCCGTCAGGGTGCGGCGGCTTTTTTATTTATGGGGTTATGCAGTGAAAAAACGCGCGAGCGTTTTGTACCTTTCGAGGGGTTGAAAGGCGGACTGAGCGGGGTTCCTGCTTGCGGATCGCGAAGGAGCCCAGCCTGTAGGTCGAGCGCGAAAGCGCGAGAACCGGAAGGCAAGTCCCCTCGGTCACCCTATCAATTTGAAGGCCTGTTGGAGCGAAAGCCCAAGCAGGCCTTTATTTTTTATACGCAATCCGAAACACTGACCCCATCGGCAAAAGAGGACCTTTATAATGAAGAATAAACCTATACCTATTCTGACACCAGTGGCCATAGCAGTGGCTTCCATCACGGACGCCGCATACGCTGCAAAGCCACACGGAATCTCACTGGGTGGCTTCATTGACGCGTACATTGCGTATGACGTGAATAATCCATCCAATTTAGATCGTTCTTTTACAACCCAACCCGCACGCCATAACGAATTTAACATTAACCTCGCCTATCTAGAGGCAAAACTTGAGCGAGAGAAAGTTCATGGCAGGCTGGCTCTTCAAGCCGGAACATCAGTGCAAAGTAATTACGCCTCGGAACCAACAGTTGGTTCTGTCAGTGGCCCAAACCTTTCACGTCATCTTCAAGAAGCGTTCGTGGGTTATCGCTTAGGAGATGCTACTTGGATCGACGCAGGGATCATGCTTTCCCATATCGGCGTTGAAAGTTTCATTTCAAAAGATAACCTGCTTTACACACGATCATTGGTTGCGGACTTTTCGCCCTACTACGAAACTGGGGTCAGACTAAGCCACTCATTCAACGACCAGCTTTCGGCACAGCTTTTAGTTTTGAACGGCTGGCAAATCATTTCAGAGAATAACCAAAACAAAGCATTGGGCACTCAACTCTCGTATTCGTTCAATCCAAAGCTCACGTTGATCTACAATACTTTTTTCGGCAGAGAATCTTCTTTTCGTCATTTTCACGATTTGATTTTGAAATTCACACCTGACGAGGCTTGGAGTTTTGCTGCTCAGGCCGACATTGGTTTTCAAGATGAAGCCCCCGGAGGTCAGAACGCCAGCTGGAATGGCTTTTCGGTAATGGCAAAGCGTTCAATTTCTCAGATGTTCGCCATTACTTCACGCGTTGAAAGATACACTGATCCTAAACAGGTTTTGATCGCCTCCAGTTACGGGCATGCATTTCAATCCTGGGGCGCGTCCTTAGGTTTAGATGCAAATCTTGACTCTAATATTTGGTGGAGGAATGAAGTCCGTGGGTATTTCTCGGACCAGGCGATTTTTCCTTCAGACAACGGATTTAAAACTACAGACGGCGTGATCGTATCGTCGATCTCGGCTGCGTTTTAAGGAGGTACTCCGTTAGAAAGTGTCGCGGCTGCATATCACGGGACTCCTGCAAAAGGAAGAAACCATGGCAGGGCCGCCCGGGAACTCAATTTCTTCAGTGTTGACACCACGGGTAACCTAAATGATTCACATAAGCTTTTAAGGTACTCATGCGCGCAATTTTGCTTCCAAGTTTGTTCATGCTTCTAGCTTGCAGTCACCTGCCGGCTCAGGCTCGGTCTAGTCAAACTTTGCAGAGCGTTTCAATTTCTAAAGTTGATGCTGATCTAAGAGCTTACGACAGCACAGTTGCGAATATGGAGGCCACAGTTGCGGCGCCAAAAGCCAACCCAAAAGACATGGGTTGGGTTAAGAAAAAACTGAAGCACATGTTTGATGTTGATCAGTACATGCGCAAGCAAATGAACTTGCCGTTTGAACATTCTTACAACGAAGCTGAAAAGGAATATTTCTCGAAGGAATACAGCAAGCGGTTCAAACAAGTGGACAACAAGAACACCGAGGACCTCAAGGGACTTCTAAAAATTTACCGTTGGTTCGTGACGAGCAAGTTTGGTGCAGAGGCTGACAACCATGCATGGACACTTGTCCAGCATGCTGACGAGCAGCCAGAGTTTCAAAAACAGGTATTGGCTATTTTAACTGGTTTGTACAAAACAAAAGAAACCAGTCCAAAAAACTACGCCTATCTATTTGATCGAGTGGCGGCTTCATTTTCTGATATTGGCAACCGAAAGTTACAACGCTACGGCACTCAAGGCCAATGCACGGGCCCTGGCAAATGGGCGCCAATTCCTATGGAAGAACCCTCAAAAGTTGACCAGCGCCGTGCCGATGTGGGCTTAGGCTCGATGGCAGAGTACATCGCAATGTTTAAGAATATCTGCCACTCGAATTGATAAAAAGACGGTTCGTTGCAAGGATCCATTTACCCAGAAAAGCTCTATGAAAACCAAGAAACCGCCGAAAAAGAAAAGCAAGGCCCAGGAACGAATCGGCCGTGAAGGATACCACCTTCCAAAACGTTCTGAACACGAACAGCTTGAAGGACTTAACGAAGACCTTCAAGACGCGTGGCGAACCCTTAGAAGGTTTTTGATGTCCTTGGGCAACCAAGAAGTCCGTACCTCGCACCGTTCGATCATGTTCGCCCGAAAGACCTGTTACGTTTTTGTGCGCCCAAAGAAAGCATTCATCGAATTGAACTTCTTCTTGCCGAGATCGCTTCAGTCCGAGTTCATAAAAAAGGTAACGCCGGTTTCAAAAACGAAATGGGTTCACGTCCTGCAGTTGAAGCATTCGGATCAAGTCGAAGAACCGCTTACGGATTGGATTCGCGAAGCGTTTGAGGTTTCGGGATGAGGCGGCTCGTGACCTTGATGAATCACTTCAGCAACGTCGAACAACCCGCGCCCGGAAGCTGCCACCCGAAGATTCGAAGCTTCCAGTAAAACGGAGCAATTCGACTGTTGTACATGCTGCGAACAAAATCGCGCCAGTCTTGGTTCTGGCGAATTCTTTCGTAAGTGTACGCCGAATAGGTCCACATCAACCGATCCCCTAAAAAGTGGTTCAGCATCGGGTAACCTTCGGTTGCGATCACTAAGCTTTTGGCCTGGGCCATGTAATCCAAAGTTTTTAGGGTTCTCGCCAATCGCTGTTCCGGGATGTATCGCCCCCACCAAGCATTACTGATATCGACCACACTGATCTTCACGCCGGCATCTTTTAGCGCAACGACGATTTCTTCCATTCGCGAATCGTCACCCCAATCGCCCTGAGCAGCGACAATTTTTCCTTCATCCGCCATTTTCTTTAGGCGCATGAAAAGAGCATCCTCGAAAAGATAATTCACGCCGTTGAAACCCCGGTTCTTCACGGGGTTGGCGACTTCAATTCCAGGTTCGTGCGATTCGGTCGAACTATTTTGGTACGACAAGCTTTTCCACCGCTGATGAAAGGATCCCAATCGAGCCGTTTCATCTTCCGAAAGCCCCACCTGCCTAGCACGTTGCAACCAAACTTCCGGATCCCGTTCTTGTCGAAGACGAAGGTAGTCTTCACGGTCACTGGCCATTTTCAATAGGCTGATATTGACGCGATTGTAGATCGTGACGTTTGGGTTGATGTCGACCAAAAGAAGGTGTGAAACTCGCCCGCCATTTGCGGCCCCGATAAAACCGCGTTCGGTCCCCACTGAAATGTAAACGCCTTCGGGCGCAGCCTGATAAGCCTTTAGCGCGTCTTCTGGAAAGCGTTCGTTTGCGACCAAATATTCATCCAGCTGAACCAGTTCCCGAGTCGGCGTCAGATCAACTTCCTTCAGCCGAATGAACGGATCGACTGCCCAGACCGAATGCAGCGAAACAAACGCCAAAAGTGGTGCAAAAAATGAAAGAACCACCCTACTTTTTCGACTAAAAGCCGCCGAAACCTAAGCGTCAAGAAATCAACCATTTTGGGGCCGAACTGACCGAATTCTTCTAAATCTACCGAAGCCTTTGGCCGAAAAGTCGAAGTGGGAAATCGAGCCGCCCTGTCCCCATGAAGCAGGAATGCCATTGAAAAAATTCGTTAGAAACAGCGTCAATCTGTTGGTAGCCCTGATCACCGCCGGGGTTGGCGTGGGCTTCACGGCCTTTCCAGGAGCCATTTATGGAACCGGATCAGTTCCAGACCCCGTAACGGATTGGGAAATCATTCGCCTGAAAACACCCAACTTCATTCCAGACGTTCAAGCTCTTTTGCAGAAAAAGATCCAGACATTCTTCGAACTGCAAATGGACGACGGAAAACCTTTTTCTGATGACGATCGATTTAACGGTTCAAAAGGTCAGACGATTGCGCTGAAAAAGTTTCTGGATTTCGATCTAAATGGCACTTGGGCGAAGCGCGGTTCCGACGAATACTACGTGGGAATGGGAAAGTCCGCCTATGTGGTTGAAAAGGACATCAGCTACTTCACTTTGAAACAAGCCTGCAGCCTTAAGTTCATCAAAATGCTGGCGCCGACTTTGGATATTTCAGAAGTTTCTACGTGTCGTTTTCTTTTAAAGCCAGATGGGCTTGCACCCGGGGTCGAATTTACGGTTCAGCGCTTTGACAATCATTCAAAGAAACCTGCAGATCAGAAATTTCTAAGCCTGGATCCGTCGTTGGGCATGCCGGATAAAACGGAAATCCAGTACAATGAAAAGTTCACGCGCGTTCTGGGAATCCGAACCGTGAAAGATGGCGCCGTCATCAAGAACTATTACGCTCAACCCGACGGTCGCACCTTAGTGATCGCGTACAGCCTAAGCTTCATCCATAACGTGCCGCCGGGATTCGCAGGTGGCCCAGATCGACTGCGAAAAGAATTAGACCTTCAGCTTCCGCCGACGATTGATCGACTTAATGCTGCGGTTGAATAAGGTCGATACGCTAACGCAAAAATTTACCGAACGCGCATGTAAGGGGTCGCGTGAATTCCAAGTGGGCGCTGTTCGCAAAAAGGAAGCGTCGTCCAAGTCAACGGACTGACGTAAAATGCGACCACACTGTTGGTCTGCTGCAAGACTTCGAAAATCTTGGGTTCAAACGACATTTCAGTCGTCATTCGGCCAGTTGCATCTTTCGCCGTCACCGACTTCATTTTCGTTCCGGGATAGTAAGTGTTGTCTGTCAGCACGTACGAGCTGCGCGCCTTGATGGGCCCCAAAATCCAAGCGCATTCGCCGGGATTCAAGTTTGCCCCATCGACGCCACCGGCCTTGGTTGAAGGATTGAAATACAAGCTAATGACTGGCCAGATTACTTGGCTAGGTTGCATCGGAAAAGTGATTTCTCGTTCAATGCGCAAAGAACTTCCGCCCTTACAAACCAGCGGATGAAAATCCGAAGTAATGCCGTACATGTCAGTCGACTTAAAGACGGTGGTTGGTACATACCGGGTATCCGTCGGCATCTTGGGGTACATCGTGCCACAGCGATTTTCGTCGAAAATTTCTGCCCTAGCTGCGTTTAAGCCGAATAGAGCCAAAACAGTGCCCAATAGAATTCTAGTCGTCATAAGAACCTCGGTATGCGACCTAGTTATAGATGATGCGGCGCACTGTCAAGCTAGCCTTCGCAGGCCATTTGCGGATGCTTAAGGTACAACCCCGTTTTGATCGACAACCGTTTGTAAAGCTTTGAAAAAATCGTTCACAAGGTTTTCGACGTTGGGCAAAAGCGGAACCGGAAGCGCTTTCAGTTCTTTGTGAAAGTCGTCTTTTTTCGGCAGTAGTTCTTTGGAATACCGAACGACTTCGGAAGCCCAGATGCCCTTGTTCTTTTCCGTGATCAAGCGATCCATGTCGGGTTGGTAACCTGCAAGCCCAGACAGAACTTTCTTTAGATTCTGTAAATGGCTACGCCCTTGGTTTGCGTGAACTGAATCGATTCCGTAATCGGGGTAACTGAGCACGTGGCGGTCAATATAGGCCATGTCATAGGGCAGAAACCCTTGGTAGATTCCCAGGGTTTCGAATTTTTTTTCATCATCTTTTGCTAACGGCTTCAGCAACACGAAAGTGTTCTTGTTAAAAATGGGACGATAATCGTGATTCAACATCAGCGCTTGAATCAACATGGAAGGAATTGCTTTGGTTAGATCGGCTTCCGGGTGCTTTCGAAGATCATAGGGCATATCGAAATGATTGCGTTCGGCAGGTAGTATCGTGACGCCGTAACGTTCTTCGATGTCTTTCTTCGGTTCCATAAAAAAGCCGTAGCCTTCGGAAAGAAGTTTGCCTGAATCTTTGTCGATGTACTTCACCTTGGCCAGACGAACACGAATGTGCGGAAATCCACTGACGACCACCCAACGCTGCGAAAGGTATTCCAACATCAGACGTTCGGTGTTTCCCGAAGTTTCGCATTCAGAAACCCACTTCAGTGAACTTCCCTTGAGCGGATCGAAAAGCGTGTTCTTCACGCTTGGATCGTCTTTCTTCCAATCCATTTTCAAAAGCGGAACTGCGCAAGTACCCCTACCATACCCGCGTCGCTGAACGTCCATTGAAATCGTTTGTTGGACCGGACCCAGAATCTTTAACGTCGCTTTGGAACGGGTCTTTTCTTGTTCAAGATCGTCTCGGGTTGGGTTGGCCAGTTTTCCCATGAAATCGCTGGTCAGTTCGACTGTAAGAAGATCAGTCTTGTCAAAAAGTCCTTCGACCAGATCATTGCTTTTCTTTTTGCCCTTTGGATCGCCTTCACAGGGTTTCTCAACGGGCTTTAGAAGCTCGAAACTGGATTTCAGGGTTGCCGGATCAAAAGGGTTCTTAGCCCAGGCAGATAACCCACCTAAGAAAGCAAACGAAAACGCGGACATGATCAGTAGCAGCGCACGCGGGTTCACAATCGCTTTTCGGAAAGATCGAGGCCAAAAATAAAAGCTTCTTTTGAAACTTTGGAAACATCAGGAAACCATGGCGTCAAATCGGTGACAAACGGAAACCTAATGATTCGGTCCTAGGTCTTCTTATGAAACTAGTCCAAGCTATTGGGATGACCATTTTGGACCGTGTGCTTGACCTACCCAGTTACGGCTTTGAAAAAAACGGACAGTTTTACAAGCCCACGACTTCAGAAATCTTTCGTGAATTCGGCATACGGATGAACGTATTCAAGGATCGAAAAAACTGGCTACCTTGCTTTGGCTGGATGATGACAGCCAGTCTTTCGATTCCCTTTTTTACTTTCTTCATCAAATACTTTAGCTGGCCACTTTTTATAGCCGGATTCTTTTACAGCATGGTCTTTATGGGTAGCCACGGTACCTTTTGGCTGCATCGTTTTGGAACGCACCGCGCTTTTCGAATCAAGAATTCATGGTTCAAATTGCTTTGTCGAAATCTGACTTTTCGAATCATTGCGGAAGAAACGTATGTGATTTCACATCACGTGCATCACCAGTTTCCAGAAAAAGCAGGAGACCCGTACAACGTTAAAGGCGGTTTCTTTTACTGCTTCTTTGCCGACGCCATCCACCAGAACATCGCTCGCAATCTGAACGAAAAGGATTACGAAGTTCTTTGCAAACTGGTTCGTCACACCGGCATTCGAATCAACAGCTACGCGCAGTACCAAAAATGGGGAACCCTGGTTCACCCTGTGACGACTGTGCTTCATTATTTTGCGAATTGGGGCTTTTGGTACGCAGCCTTTTACTTTTTAGGTGGGCACGGACTGGCCTGCGCACTCATGGGATCTGCCGGAGTCTGGGGATTTGGGGTTCGCACCTTCAATTTCGAAGGTCACGGCGCAGGGAAAGACAAACGCCAGGATGGGATTGATTTCGGTCGTGATGACTTGTCCGTAAATCAGGTTTGGCCAGGTTACGTCGCAGGCGAATGGCACAACAACCATCATCTTTACGGCAATAGCGCCAGAACGGGTTTTTTACCTTATCAAATTGACTTGCCTTGGTACTGCATCCGTTTTCTTGAAAAGATCGGAGCCGTGAACGGCGTGAAAGACAACAAAGCCGATTTCCTTCGGGACTATTGGATGCCCTATCAGCAGGAAAAGTTACGGATTAAGGAATCAGCAGCCTAACACTTAGTCAGCAACCAAGACCCAGACACCTACGGCGATAAACATCACGCCGGCGACTTTCGTCAGAATCGATGGGTCAATGAAGTTTCCTAAGATTCGACCAAAAACTACGCCTAAAGTCCCAGCTAATCCCAAACCCAAAACAACCGCAGCCCAAACCACGGCCGTATTCTTGGTCTTGGCCGAAGCCGCAAGCGCAGCAAACTGAGTTTTGTCTCCCAGTTCAGCCAAGAAGATGGTGACAAAGGTGGTCCAAAAAAGGTGGAAGTCGTTGCTTTTCATCCACTATTTTTACCAAGCTTTTACGCCAGTTTCAAACCCGCAGTCACCACCGTCGGATCCGGCACGTCCGCAGGCACTTCAAAGGTCTTTAATTGACCGGCACCTGCTTCGCTTAAAGGTTCGACGTTAATCTGGATGTGGAAGTCTCCTAGTTCAGTGGAAAACGGAATAATCATGGTCGCAGCAGACGACTTCTGCATCAATTCAAGTTGAAAACCACGGATCAAAGTCGGCAGGGCCTGCCCCAAAATGATCCCTTGATTGTTTTCCAAATCCGCCTTCGCTTGCCCAAAAATGATATTCATCAGTTCTGAAGCAGCATCAAATTCTTCGTCCCCGATTGAATAGCGTTCTTCGCCCATCATTTTGGCGTAGATCTTTACGAACGTCATCGCAGGAAAACAAATGGCGATAGCCCCTCGAAACGCTTCCGAACTGATGTTCATGACTCCGGCTAGATCTACGGTTAGTTTTTCCGTCTTTTGCTTCACGCGGATCTTTCCGGTCGTCACCTGGACTTCGGCCTGAACCCCAAATGTCTTCAACGTTGCATCGATAAACGGACTTAAAAAAGTCGCTTTCACCTGAGAAGGCTTGGTTCGGACTCCGGCTAGCCGCAAAGCCTCGTCGACGTTTCGCTTTACCGCAAACGTTTCAACCAGGCCTTCTCGAACCAATAACTTTTCTAGATCTTTAGAAATCCCGACGGAAAAAAAGTGACTGCCCTTTTTTCGCATGGCTCGAATCAAAAGAACAAACGGCTTGATTACACTGGTTCCCATATGAAGTGTTTTTGTGAATTCAAAAACATACCCCTTCGCCGGGGACTGAATCCAAAGATGAGAAAGGTAAAGAAGCTCGCGAGCCGCCGCCTGATTCAAATCTTCCGGACAGTAGACAGTAACAACGCCTTCGTGTTCACGATAATTAAAAAGTCCCATAAAAAGATTTTACGCTCTTCTTTCTCAACATTCTGCAAAACTAGGGTTAAACTACGTCGAATGAAGTTGTTGTACGTTGGTGTAGAAAGCTCGTTTATAAATTGGATCCAGTCGATTCTTGAAGACTGCGTTGCGGAAGTCATTGCAGATTCGCAACAATTTCAGAACATACTGGACGACGAAACCAAGACCTTCGATTTGATCTTGGCCAGCCATCACACGCAGGCCATGAAGTCGATGCCTTCAAATGAACTGGCGCAAGGGCTTCGGATGCGTTTTCAAAAAACGCCGATTGTTTTCGTGACCCAAAGCAAGGAAAACTACAACCGCGCTGAATACGTGAAGCACGGCTTTTCGGATGCTTACTTGCTACCCTTCGAAAAATCCGAATTCCTAGAATATTTGAATGATTCCGTCCTACCCCCCGAGAAAGTCTATAAGTCGGTGGTGCTAACCGATTTCAGCGAAACGGAACCCCTTCCCTGCGACGTGCATCTGATGCTTCCACTGAATAGAAAATACGTCAAAATAGGCGTAAAAGGAGGCGAATTTGGGAACGTTGCGACCGACAAACTTCTTCGATCGGGGACTTCACGACTTTTCATCCGAAAGTCCGAGCTTCAGGAATTTAATGCCGCGAAGGCCAGAAAGATCGCACAGCTTGCATCGGGTGAATTAAACAGCACCGAAAGACAAGCGCAACTTCAGTCGATGGTTCGCGGAATTTTTACTAATCTTTTTTCCACAGCTGATGAAACGCAACACTTTGCCGATGGAAAATCCCTGGTCAAAGAAGCTGCGACGATTGTCGACAATTACATCGCCGGATCAAAAGACGGTGACACCTTCAAAAAGGTCTGTCTGCAGATCGGTGCAGACACCAGCAATTATTCGCACGCTTCGAATGTGGCCATTTTTGTCAGCCTGTTCGCGCCGGCACTGGAAATCAAAAGCGTAGCCGACTTGGCGACTGCGGCGCTTTTACATGACTTAGGCGAAGAAAGCGTCCCTTCGGAAATTCTAGAAAAAGCAAAGTCGGAACTGACTTTCGAAGAAAATACCCTTTATGAAGGACACGTCGAAAGGTCTTTACAGATCATCAAAGAAAAACGAATCGTAGTGTCAGAACAGATCCATACTTGGATTGCGCAACACCACGAACGTTTTAACGGTACTGGATTCCCTAAGAACCTTCCTGGATCGCGAATTGCAATCGAAGCGCAACTGATCGCAATTGCCGATGAATTCGACTACTTAACTCGCGCGATCCGCGGGCAACAAAAGCTTAACCCTCAGCAGGCTTTCAAGAAGATGTTTAATTCGGGATACTATGATCCTGAGGTCATCAAAAAGATCACTTTCTATCTTGGGCTTCCAAGTGAAAGTTGAAAATGAATCCAAGGGAGAATGCATTATGTTTAATTTCGATACACCCATCCTGATTGTCGACGACATGCTGACCATGCGTAAGCTGGTCGCAAAAGCCCTAAGGGGAATTGGTTTCACAAACATCACCGATGCGAAAAACGGAAACGAAGCCTGGGAAAAACTGACTTCTGCAGAAATCCCATTTGGCTTGGTGATTTCGGATTGGATGATGCCGGACCTTACTGGAATTGATTTTCTAAAGCGGGTTCGCCTAGACCCCAGAACCCGTGCTACGCCGTTTCTGCTTTTGACGGCTGAAAGTTCAAAAGACAACGTGGCAGAAGCCGTGACTGCGGGTGTCAGTTCTTATATCGTCAAGCCGTTCACTCCAGATACGCTCAAGAAGCAACTTCAAGCGGCCTATGCCAAGCACCAGGGCAAAACGGCTGCTTAGTGTGCACGCTTAGTGTGTAAAAGACACTTCGAAAACGGTCCTGCCTGATCCAGAAGATTTCAGGCTAAGTACGCCGCCGTTGGCTTCAAAAAGATGCTGGGCGGCGGTCAACCCTGAGCTTTCCGATCCGACGACGCCTTTGGGATGAAAAAAGGGTTCAAAGACCCGATCCTGAAAGTGCTTTGGAATTTCGGCGCCGATGAATTCAAACTGAATCAGGGACAAAGGCCAGTTTTGTGAAGTCTTGATCGAAATCTTGGGAGACGTTGCCGAACCCAAAAGATCAGTCGCATAAAAGAAAAGGTGCAAGATGCCGTGAATCACTTCACCCACACGGCAAAGAATTTTTGGATCGGCCTTGCCCATTTCAAGTGGCGGGACTTCAAACTGAATCTTAGCCTGCTTTAAGCGGTCTGAGAAAAGTTCGGACGCCAGTTTGACCATTTCGTTTAGACCCGTTTCACGCGGCGTTGACTGCTGATCCAAAACAATGAAGCTGCTTAGGCGTCGGACGACTTCCGAAATGCGACAACCTGCTTCTGAAATCGAATGAGCGATCTTTTCGACTTCAGGAAGAGTCACTTCTTGATCTTGGGCCAGCATTTCTAGGTGCTTTGAATTTCCGATCACCACAGCCAATGGGTTATTGATTTCGTGCGCGATATTTGCGGCGATTCCTCCTAGGACTTCCCGTTTTGACCGAATCTTGGCAGCTTTCGTTTCCTGCTCGATTCGCTTTTGAAGCACCCAGACCTGGGTCACGTCTCGATAGATTCCAACCGCAGAATCAGGCTTGCCGTCTAGTTCCAAGAATCGGGCCGAAGTGACAAAGACTCGCTGTTCATTGTTCTTTCCTGAACGGAAAAGAAACTGGCAGTGGTGTCGATTCGAAACTTTCGATGCCTGGCGCAATTCCTCGACCCAAGATTCCTGCGGGTTTTCTAAGAACCTATTTTTGATTTCCAAGTCGATATCGCCTTGAAAATCATCCAATTCGAAAAGATTTCGGGCATTTTCGTCCCAAAGTACTTTGCCGATTGAGAACTTGATTTGAAAAAAGCCTGATTTGGTTTCCCTTAAAGCCAGTCGTTGCAAGTCCATCAACTCGCTTTCGCGTCCGCGTCGGGATCGAATCAACTTCGCCGAGCAGATCCACCCGCCTGCAATCGCTCCGGCAACCGCACTACCTAAAAGAACGAGCCAATCCATGTGAAAGATTATGCATTTGTTGGCCCGGGAAGATCCACTCAAAGAATGTTGGGAAAATGTTCGTGAACCAAAGTTCTACCGTTCGACCTGTTAAGAACAGTCATTTTGGAAAGGCAAAGCGACGAAGCGATCTTATGCTTGCTGATATGGACACAGCAGAGTTCACTGCCGAAGAAATCAAGGAGTACCAAGCCGAATGCGGCGAGTTGCTCGATGAATCGGAAAAGGCCCTGCTGGCGCTGCGAAACGGCAATGACTTTCTCAAGAACTACGACCTCGCGTTTCGCAGCCTTCATAGCGTCAAGGGTGCCTCCGGAATGATGAATGAGACCGAAACCCAGGCCTGTTTACATGACCTGGAAACTCGGTTGGCGCGATTCAAGGGCGCAGCCTCGATTCCGGAGGCCGAATTAGACTATCTTCTTAAGGGCTGCGACCGAGCTAAGGTTCTTTTGGCATCGACGGGAAAAGCCCCGTCTGCAGCACCCACAGATTCCCCGGCTAAAGCCACGGAAGAAACCCAAACCGCCACTGCCCCGGTTTCCCAACCGGCTTCCGAATCTGTTTCCGAAGAAACGCATCAGATTCGAATTGCCATCGTCGATGACGAACCAGAAATCTTGGAAACCTATCGCACCGCCTTGGAAGACGCCGGATTCCTGGTTTCTACTTACTTGAACGCCAGTGACGCACTGAATGCAATTCGCGAATGCGAACCTGATTTGGTCTTGTCCGACTACCGTATGCCAAGAATGAACGGGGCCGAACTTTTGACCGAAATCCGGAAATCTTGCCCTGACCTGCCTGTCATTTTTGTCAGTGCTTATTTTGATACGGCCATTTTACTGCGCGCCCTAAGGGATGGTCTTTTTTCCGCAATTGAAAAGCCCGTCAACTTTGATGACTTGATCTACCTTTGTGGCGCGGCCCGACAACGTACCGTTTTGGTCCAAGGCTTTCGAAAATCACTGGGCCTGATTCTGCATCATTTTTCGGATCTTCAAACCCTTTTACAAAGCCAGGGGCATCCGGACCTTCAAGAATCCCTGCGAACCGATGTTCTTTCGTTAGTCGAGTCCAAAAAAGAACTTCGTCCTGAATACATGACAAGGAGTCGCAAATGATCACCAAAATCAGCGACGCTGCGATCAGCGAGTTCATTGCGGAATCCGAAGAAATCGTCGAACGCGTGGTTCTTTCCCTGACCGAAAGCCCTAGAAAGAAATCCGATTCTGAACTGATCCGAAATATCTATCGCGACATTCATACCCAAAAAGGCGCTGCACAGTTGGTCGGGGCCAGTCGCGTTGGTGAACGCGCCCATCAACTGGAAGAGCGCCTTGAATCTTTGAAGAAAACGACTGACCTAAAAATTCAACAAGCCCACATCGACGAAATTCTGTCGACTATGGACTTGATCGTTTTCGAACTTAAGGAATTTCAACAATCCAGAAACCCTTCACGTTCAAGCGGCGCGCCGGATCCCATCCCCCCCACTCCGGCCCCAAACCGCATGACTGCAGGAACGGCATCGCCCGCTCCTGCAGTACCTTCTTCGGACGAGCCAAGCAGCAGCCCAGAACAAGCCGGCGAGCCAAGCGGCACGATTCGGGTCGCTATTCCACTTTTGGACCGCTTGATGAGCCTGATGAGCGAAATGGTCTTGATCCGAAACCAAGTTCTTCAATATTCGCATAGCAGCGACGACATCAATTTCCTAAACTTAAGCCAACGCTTGGACGTCATCACCGCGTCATTGCAAAACGAAATGATGAAAACCCGCATGCAACCCATTGGAAGCATCATCGGTAAATTTCATCGCGTGGTGCGCGATCTGGAACAAAGCCTGAAAAAGGAAATCCATTTGAACCTGATCGGAAGCGAAACCGAACTGGACCGATCGCTTCTAGAGCTGATCAAAGACCCTTTGAATCACATCGTGCGCAATAGCTGCGATCATGGAATTGAAACCCCAGAAGAACGTGCTGCCGCCGGAAAACCCAGGAAAGGCACTTTGACGATCAAAGCCTTTCACGAAGGCGGTCAATTCTTCATCGAAGTTTTGGACGACGGACGCGGCTTAAACCGTGACCGATTGATTGAAAAAGCGATAGAAAAAGGAATCATTCGTTCTGAACAAGCGAAGTCCATGTCAGAAAAAGAAGTTTGCCGCCTGATTTTTCACCCAGGCTTTTCGACCGCCAAGGCTGTTTCCAATATTTCAGGACGCGGCGTTGGAATGGATGTGGTGAAAAGCAATATCGAGAAAATCGGCGGAAGCGTGGACCTGGATTCGGTTTCCGGAAAATACACCAAAGTTTCTTTGAAGATCCCACTGACTTTGGCCATTGTTCCGGCCTTAACTGTACGTGCCGGCAAAGACCGCTTCGCCATTCCTCAGGCGCGCCTAATTGAACTGGCGTTAGCTAGGACCGACGGTCAGGGCGAAATTCGTTTGGATTCAATTCAAGGCAAAGAAGTCCTGCGGATTCGCGACAAACTTTTGTCTTTAGTTCGTCTAAACGAAATCATGAAAACTTCCGACTTAAGCGACCAGGCGACGGGCCACGAACTTGCGCTTTCGGGTGCCCAGTATGTTGCGATCGTCAATGCCGACTGTGCTGCCTACGCCATCGTGGTGGATGAAATCCTGGACACGACCGATATCGTGGTCAAACCCTTAGGCCGAATTCTGAAGTCCTTAAACCTTTATTCAGGGGCAACGATCCTGGGTGATGGTCAGGCTGCGCTGATTTTGGATACCAACGGGCTAGCCAATCACGCAAACTTGGCCGAATCCAATCTGAACAAAGCGCGCGATCCATTGGCTGAAGCCGGACTTCAGACCGCGTCTCAAACGTCAAAAGACTATCTGGTCTTTACGACCGGACTGAAAGGGCGATTTGCTCTTCCACTTTTGAACGTTCACCGCCTTGAAGAAATTCAAGACGGACAACTTGAATATTCAAGAAACACCCGAGTCTTGAACTATCGCGGAGAAATTCTTCCCATTTTTCATGCGCACGAGATCTTCGGAGGCCAACGTCCTGAAATGAACGGCGATCAGGATCTGAACAAGCGCCTTCCCATGATTGTCTTGGAAGTTTCCAGTCGACGAATCGGCCTTGAAGTCCAGCGAATTGAAGATGTCATCAGTATCGACACAAGACTTCAATCCAACGTCATCGATCACCCGTCAATTCGGGGCAATGTCATCACAGGTAACGGTGTGATTGTGATTTTAGACGAACAAAAGGTCATCAAGGTCCTTAACGAAAAATTCATTCGTTCCCAGGAGCTTGCATCATGAGCAAAGCACTTCAATACACCACCTTTAGTATCGGCCATGACCAGTACGCTATTGAAGTCGGCCACGTTCAGGAAATCACTCGTTCATTCAACGTTACCCCAGTTCGTCTTTCCCCACCCTACATCAAGGGGTTAGTCAATCTGCGCGGACAGCTTTCGGTGGCCGTCGACGTCAGAACCTTGGTTCAAGACAAGTCCGAAGCAACGCCTGATTGGATGTCTATCGTTTGTCGCCGGGAAGAAAGTCTGGTCAGCCTGGTCGTGGACCGAATCGGTGATGTCATCGAGGTTCAACCCGAACAAATCGTCCCGCCGCCTGAATCGATTGGAAAATCCAAGAGCGCGCTGGTGACTGAAGTCATCAAAACCGAAGACCGTTTAATCAGTGTCTTAAACTTTAATCATGTCTGGAGGGAACTATGTCAGAAGCTTTAAAGATTCCAAGTGTATTGCCTACCACCGAAAGTGACAGCGAACAAAAGATCAAGGCGTTGAATCGATCCATGGCGGTCATTGAATTTGACCTAAATGGAACGATTCTTTCCGCAAACGAAAACTTTCTAAAGACCGTGGGCTATAGCCTTTCGGAAATTCAGGGCCGCCACCACCGAATGTTTTGCGATCCCGAGTATGCCGAAAGCGCCGAATACAAAAGCTTTTGGGAGAAATTAAACCGGGGCGAGTTCGATTCGGGTGAATACAAGCGAGTCGGCAAAAACGGCAAGGAAGTTTGGATTGTCGCTTCATACAACCCTGTCACCGACGAAACCGGTCGCTTGGTTCGCGTGATCAAGTTCGCCACTGACGTCACGGCCGCAAAAGCGGAACTGAAAGTCAGAACCGACATCATGAACCTGACCAGTATCGTTTCAGAAGCCAACCTTCGAGGCGACATCCTGAATGCGAACGACAAGTTCATCGAAGTTTCAAAGTACACCCGAGAAGAATTGATCGGAAAGGGTCACAACACGACCCGTCACCCGGACATGCCCAAGGAAGTCTTTAAAGAAATGTGGGCCACCATCGGTCGCGGCAAGATGTTCCGCGGGGTCGTCAAGAACCGCGCCAAGGATGGCACGCCGTACTATGTCGACGCAGTCATTGCGCCGATATTGGGTGAAAACGGAAAGCCTAAAAAGTACTTGGGCGTTCGTTACGACATCACCGTTTATGAAACCGAAAGACAGAATATGCGCGGAATTCTTCGCGCGATTGATTCGTCTTTCGCCTATATCGAATTCGATACCAACGGAAACGTTCAAACCTGCAATAAGAACTTTCAAGACACGATGGGCTTTTCCCAAGATGAAATCCGGGGGAAACACCACCGGATGTTCTGCGAGCCCGCCTATGTCGCAACAAACGAATACGCGCAGTTCTGGCCCGATTTAAAGAACGGCCAAAGCAAATCAGGGATCTTTAAGCGCATGACTCGAAGCGGAAAAGAAGTCTGGCTTCAAGCCGTCTATTCACCGGTTACTGACGAAACGGGCCGAGTGATCAAAATCATTAAATTGGCGACCGACGTCACTGATCAACAGAAGATGATTATTTCCGTCCAGGAAACGTCCACGACCCTGGCCGGAGCCGCAAGCGAACTGACAGCTACGGCCACCCAGCTCAGTTCGGCAGCACAAAAGACCAGCGAGCAAGCGAATTCCGCAGCGCAGTCTTCGGAAGAAGTCACCGCTGGCGTCCAAGCGGTTGCTGCAAACGCGGAAGAACTTTCGGCATCCATTCGAGAAATTGCGCGAAATTCTTCGGAATCAGCGCAAATGTCGAAAGTAACCTTGGCTAAAGCGAATGAAACCAATGCGGTGATTTCGCAACTTGGAAAAAGCAGCCAAGAAATCGGCGACGTGATCAAGGTCATCAGTTCGATTGCACAGCAAACGAATCTTTTGGCCCTGAACGCTACGATCGAAGCTGCCCGTGCCGGCGAAGCCGGTAAAGGCTTCGCGGTCGTCGCCAACGAAGTCAAAGAACTGGCCAAGCAAACCGCAAAAGCGACCGAGGAAATCACCAACAAGATTGGGGCGATCCAAAAGGATACCCATACTGCGGTGGGCGCGATTTCCGGAATTTCGGAAAGCATGGACAAGTTGAATTCGATTGCCACATCGATCGCTTCAGCGGTTGAAGAACAAACGGCTTCAACCAACGAAGTGTCCCGAGTCGTTGCGGAATCGAAAAAAGGGGTCGAGCACATCGCCGCTACGATCCGAGTCGTTTCCACGGTTTCTTCCGAAAGCACTGCAGCTTCGGCTCAGACTTTGGAAGCGTCCCGCGGACTGAACCAACTTGCTGAAAAGCTGAACACGATTCTGAAACAGGTGAAAAGGAGCTAACGATGAATAGCCATTCCTACCGTGTATTGGTGGTGGACGATTCACGAACCATTCGTCAGTTCGTCAAGGAATGCTTCGAGGGGGAACCCTCGAAGCTGACCTTTGCAGAAAACGGGAAGATCGCTTGCGAAAAGATTCGGTCCCTGCCCGACCCGGGAGATCGCTACGACTTGATTCTTCTGGACTGGGAAATGCCCGAAATGACAGGGCCTGAACTTTTGGACCAGCTGAACCAATGGGGCAACGATACGCCCGTCATCATGATGACCACAAAGAACGAATATTCGGACATCGAGGCGATGCTCAAAAAGGGAGCGCGCGAGTACATGATGAAGCCATTTTCGAAGGAAATCCTTTTCGAAAAAATTGAGCGGACTTTGAAAGGATAGGTTTATGCCCAGCCTAAAAGCAGCCGTCCAACTGGACTACTTCGCCGGCATGATTGAAAAAGAAACAGGAATTCGATTTTCGGACGGGACCTATTACCAACTGGAAGCCCGCCTGGAAGAATTAGCATCGAAATTTGGATACAAAGCGGGAATCGAGGAACTTTACCACACGATCCTGGACAACCAAGACCCCGCATTGAAGAAGCTGATCTTCGAAAAAGCGACGAACAACGAAACCTACTTTTTTCGAGACCCAAAGCTTTTTAACGCTCTTGAAACCCGGTTCATTCCAGAACTGAAAGAAAAATTTGGGGCTCCGATTAGAATTTGGAGCACAGCTTGTTCGTCGGGACAAGAAAGCTACTCGATCAGCATTCTTTTGCAGAAACTGGGAATACCTGCCGCGGGATTTGATTATCTTTGCAGTGACATCAACGAAGCCATCTTGGAACGCGCACGCACTGGAAAGTATTCCCAACTTGAAGTCCAACGCGGACTTTCAACGCCGGACCTGATTCGTTACTTCAGAAAATCCACCGTCGATTCTTCTTGGGAAGTCGTTTCTTCGCTGAAAGACAGTTTACGTTTTGCCCGTATCAACCTTCTAGAAGCCTGGCCGCACAAGAAGAAGTTTCATTTGATTCTGTGCCGTAACGTTTTGATCTATCAAAGCATCGAAAATCGGCGCCAAATCATGCGACGCCTGGTCGATGCCCTGGAACCAGGTGGCTACTTGGCAATGGGGGCAGGTGAAAGCTTGGTTGGAATTTCCGCCGAAATTGTACAGGTCGAGCATAACGGAGCCATTCTTTACCGAAAGAAGTCCTAGACCCGCTTATGGAAAAAGTGATCCGAATCCTAATCGCCGACGATTCGAGAATGGCCCGTCAGTTTGTACGGACGATTCTTTCCGAATCCCCAGGGTTTGAAATCGTGGCTGAAGCCGTGGATATGGAGTCCATTCGCAATGCCTGCCAGCAGTTCCCTATTGATGTCGTGCTTTTAGACATGAACCTTTTGGATTGCACGGGCATCGAAGTCATCCAGAATGTCTTAGCCCCGGTCGGGCTTCGGTCCTTGATTCTCAGCGCGTTCACGCCAGAAGGATCAAAAGAAGCCATTCAGGCCCTGGGCGCCGGCGCGGCCGATGTCTTACAAAAGCCTGTGCTGAAAAGTGATGCCGACTACGTGAACTTTTCAAAGGAATTGACGACCAAACTTCGGGCAGTTGCCGGGGGCCAAGCCAGAAACGCTACCGAGGCTCGAACATCCACCGATACACAAACAGGAATCGCAGTTTGGCAGGACGCCTTAGCCAAAATGACTTCCATGGACCTGATCACGATTGGGGCAAGCACCGGGGGAACGGAAGCCATTCACCGTCTGCTGGCTCAGCTTCCAAAAAACCGAAATTATCCGCCGATTTTGATTCTGCAACATATGCCCCCGGTCTTTACCAAGGCTTTTGCCGAATTTTTAAGCACGAAAGCGCCTGTTCCCGTTTGCGAGGCCCACGAAGGTCAAGTGATCGAACCCAATCGCGCCTATGTAGCGCCGGGTGATTATCATTTAACGCTGGAACGAGACCCCAAGATTCAAAAAGTATTTGTTCGATTAAACCAAAGTGAAAGAATTCACGGCGTACGCCCTGCCGTCGATTACGGATTTGATTCCGTTGCTAGCCTTTTTCCCAAGCGCGCGATGGGGATCATCCTGACAGGAATGGGGCGAGATGGGGCAGAAGGCCTTTTGAAAATGAGAAATCAGGGCTGTTTAACGATCGGCCAAAGTGAATCAACTTGCGTAGTTTATGGAATGCCGAAGGCCGCACGCGAAGTCAACGCAACGCACATCGAGCTTGATCTCGAAAAAATCGCGACAGCGATTACACAAGTTTTGGGAAATTAAATAGATCCAGAAAGTCAAATGATGCAAAATCATCCAACTCAATCCATGCTAGAAAAACGGCCCATTTCGAAAAAAAGAATACTTCTTGTTGAAGATGATCCTTCCGTATTGAGCATGGTGAAATGGCTTCTTCAAGGACAGTATGAAATCATCACCAATGAAACCGGTGCAAATGTTGCTGAACAGGCTTCCGAACACCGAGTTCACCTGATCTTGTTAGACATCCGACTGCCACAAGCGGATGGGCTAGAAATTTGCAAAGCCCTTCGCGAAACACCCAGCACTGAATCTTTGCCCATTTTGATTTTTAGCGGAAACACAGAAGCGGACGCGCGCGTTGCCGCTTTTTTAGGCGGTGCAGATGATTTTATCGCAAAGCCCTTTTTACCTGCGGAACTGGTCGCACGAATCGAATCCAAGTTGCACCGCATGGAAAAAGGATGGGGAATTAACCCTGATCAGCAAGCTAGCCCCACTAGAAAAATTCAACCTGTAACCGGAATCGAAACGGACCCCAGCCGTTACGAAATCATCGTCAATGGAAATTCAAAGCGCTTGTCGGTTCTGGAATTTAAGCTGCTGGGTTATTTTCTAGATCATCCCGAGCGAGTCATTCCTCGAGAAGAACTTTTGGAAAAAATTTGGCCGGAAACCAAGGTGATCGCTCGAACCGTGGACGCACACTTGGTTGCGATACGAAAAGCACTTAAGGAATCGGAATATACCATCAAGGGAATTTATGGCGCCGGTTACATGCTAACCCGTAAAGAACCCTGAAACGGTGTGCGCGAAATCCGAAAGTAAAAGGCACCTTCGTACCAGAATCCCTTTTCTTGTTCCTGCGGGTGCCAATTTTTGAAGTTGGCCTTGAATACCGGCTTAAACTTGCCCGCGCCTGAAATTTGATAAACTTCAAATCCACTTTTCCCAATCGTAATTAAGGATTTTCCATCCCCAGAAAAAATCGGAAAACCTTCGATGACAGTACCGATGTCGCGCGGACTTGTGGCCGGTTGAGCAAGCTTCCGTGCAGCTTCATATTTTTCACGAGCGATTACTTCCATTTTGAGCTTGGAAACAAGCGAAGGCCCATTCAAAATTTCCAGTTCATCGCTTTTCATCAAGCGAGGTTCGACCCATCTTCGAAGATATTCATGGGGTTTTTCACCCGCGTTCAGAATTGGCTTTTCAGCCTGCAAGAAAAGTCTTCGCACGTAAACCATCGGGGCCTTTTCTTTCGCTCCCGTCCCTGCCCATTCATGCGGATTCAGTTGAATGCCGACCCAATCCGGTTTTTCTTCGACCACCGGTAACTGGGCGGCAAATCCAAATTCCCCGACCACCTTGGCTGCATCGTCTGGAGCCACATGCATCGGCACCCACCCACGAGTCTGAACATATAGGGTCATGGGCCTGATCGCCGAAATTGCCGGAGCATTTTCGACTTTCAAGGGAGACGGTGCGACGCCTCCTTGCTGTTGCCACTGCGTAACCGTAGGTAAAGCGCCGCGCTGGGCGTGCGCACAGACAAGAAACCAACCAAGAACCCATGACACCGTGGCTATTTGCATGATTTCATTTTTCTATGGGATTCTAGGATATTCAACCGCCGCAGCCAGTTGATTGCAGTAAGCAAACAGTTCGAACGCTAACGCATTGCATTAGCCCCGATCGGACCTTGTCCCTTTGCTCGGTCCGGGATACCCCGGCGGTTTCGAATAACTACTGTCTCTATTTCAGAGGGGGATTTTATGAACCGACTTTTCCTACTTCCGGCTTTGCTTTCCAGCGCCCTAGCGTTTGGCCAAATCAAGCCCGTCAATCGACCCAGCAGCGTTGCGATCAAGATGATTCCAGGCACTGAAAAGATTTCGACACCCGTAACCGTCTATTACAAGGACGACGCCACGGGCAGTCGGGTGTCGCAGTCGATGAACTACAACAGCACGATCGGCGTCCAGGTGAACGCACCCGAAGTTTGCATTGAAATACAACTTCCTTTCGAACGGTTCACACAATGCGGAATTGCGGTGACTCCGGGAATTTTGAACCTAGTGAACTTGGATTTGGGCGCCATTGATTTTCAGGTCCCTAGCACGGCTTTCGACGTCGACTTCTTGCCCGAACCCAACATCCACGTCACAGGCCAGCTTCCTGCAGGCGAAACGGGACGCATGGAAATTAGCGCACCGACCGGAAACCTCGGTTTGACTCGCTTAAACCCTCAAGTCATCAATCTTTACGGCAGCGGTTCACGCCTGCTGCAAGCGACGGTGACCCCGGTTCGTGGACAACTGGTCCCTTACCTATTTCAAGTTCAGGACTTTCGCGTAGGTTTAAAGATCGTGCGTGATCCGGTAAACTTTCCTCTACAGGACTGCTCGCCCGGTAAGGAACTGGACTTAAACTTCCTCAGCACGACTTCCGACTCGACTGCCATCAGTGCCGTGGTCCCTGGAATGATTTCGAAATCCATCGATTGGGTAAAGAACAAGTGGGTTCGCTCTCGATATTCAGACTTGAAGCAAATCCAGTTTCCTGCAGGTAAGAACGAAACCCTATATTACGGCTATAATTGGAGCCGCGACTACCTTTGCACCAACATGGATTGCATGGCGATGACTTATTTTGATCCTAAAGTTGGAATGAGAATTCGTCGGATTGAAGTCGATCACATCCGTTTTTCGGGGTCGACCGGAACCCAGGACATCCCAGGCGAATTCACGGTCTATGAGGACAGAGCTGGAACAATTAGCCGACACGATTGTAAGGGCCAGGTGATCAGCAAGTTTAAGACCCGAACGGGAATTGACGTCCTGCCAGGAAAATACACGGTGGAAGTGACACACACACGTCCTGATGGACAAAAAGTCGCGCAGGTCTTCAGGCTGGACTACTCGAAATAAGATCCTTTAAGGATAGTAAGGCGAAACAGGCGTCGCGGCGGCAGGGGTCGGCGTTGTGTGATCAACGTAGATCAGTACGTCATAGTGCTCGGATGGATTCATCAAAATCCCATTTGGATCACCCGCGGCGTCGTTTTCGCATTCTAAATACCAATCGGTTTGACCAGCCACCAACCCTTGCAAAACATCCACACCCAGGATCGACATTCCCGTTTGATGAAGAAGCAGGTCCAATGAACGCGAATCGGTCGGAGACAAAAATGAACCCTGCGATCCTTCCGCCTTAAAGGAAGTCGTTCCGATTGTGAAGGGTCTTAAACCATGGTGATCCCGAAGGTACTGACCTGCTGAATACAAGTCTTTGGGAAATCCCCACCAGCTGGCCGCACTTCCTTTTTTGGATACATGCGAAGTATGGGTGATCCAGACATACTTCTTTTTCCCCAATTCATTCACAAAACTGACTAGATTTGCGGCCTGGGCCTGATCTCGTACATTCCAGTGAGCCGACAGCGGAGCATCACGCCCGATGTACTGATCCATATGGATCCAACGCGCCAAAAGGTTTCGATAAGCGCGCCCCGCGATCAACACTTGGGGATCGGATGAAGAAATTCCACCAGCTGAAGCAAGCCCCTTTTCCACTTCCGAAAGCGCTTTTTCGCACGGAATCCTGAATTCATCTGGAACGCCCTTTAGACGATCGGAAATCCGAGCCAGAACCTTCCATTCTCCCCAGTTTTGCACATCGGCGCCCCAACAATTTTGCCGTATCGCTTTGAGTGATGTTTCTAGGCCCAGCGACGAAGCCGCGTTCGCCTTTTCTATCAGATCTTGAAGTTCCCAAGTGCGGTCCCAAACGTCGACCCCGCGAAAATAAACTGGATCAGAAGCGTGATCGCGATTCCACTGGCACATGAATTCAACCAGGGATTTCAATTCTGTGCTGGCGTAATAAAACCCGTTCAAAACGTCTGCGGTCAGAACACCTTCGGTCCCACTTGTGCACGCGTCGATGTACCGTGAAAGGATTTGAGACCGATTCCAGCCCGTTTCAAAAAAGACAATTCGGTATCCAAAATCTTGGATCAGTTTTTCAGTCAAGGTCCGTTCGATCTGTTCATAGACTTCGGACCCGTGAACGCTTTCACCGATAGCCACCCCTTCGGCCGCTTGAATTTCAGATGCTTTCCACTGAAGAAATGCTTCCGCCGAAAAACGCCCCGCGGCTGATTTGGATTCTAGGTTTAAAACCCCAGCCGGTAATCCTGCCCCGTAGCTCAAGTTCTGTGAAGCCGCGGTCACAAGGGTGATCCAAGCCAAAGTCGATTCACGCCGAAAGGTCAATTTCATGGGCCCAGTCAAACGCAGGATGGGCCAATTGAAAAGCTCTTTGCCAAAAATTGATTAGGGAACACCCCAAAGTATGGAAATCGTGTCATTTCCCGTGTTTGCAACGACTAGGTCAGGTTCTCCGTCGCCATTCATGTCACCTTGCGCGATGGCTCGCGGTAAATCGACACCGGTGTACTGCGCAACCTGCGTGAAAGCACCTGCGCCATTGTTCTGCAGAACGTAGACCCGAGCTGATCCGTTGGCCGGCACTGCCAGGTCCAGATCCCCATCCCCATCCATGTCAAAAGCAATGGGTCTGTGGGGAGTGTTCCCCGTAAACTGACTGGATTCGACCCCAAAATCATCGACCGTACCGGCGATGGTGTCTGCTCCAGTAGCTGCTCCAAGAATCACACCCAAAGTCTGGCCACCTGAACCGGCCGTGTAGACCAGGTCCGGAAACGAATCCCCATTCAGTTGGGCGCTGATCAATCCGTAAAGATCCGTCATTCCCGTCGGCCGAGTCGTGCCGTTAAACATTGAATTTCCAGCCCCAAAAACACCCGCACCATTATTTAAAAACGTCCGTACCTGATTGGCGCTCCAAGTGGTTGACGCAACATCCAGGTCTCCGTCTTGATCGTAGTCCCCAAGCGCCAACCACGGACTGTTTTGCCCGGCCGCGTAATTGACCGGACCCGCAACAAAGGATCCTGATCCATTGTTCAAGTAGACATCAAAACCGTTGCTGGACGTTCGCCCAACCAAAATGTCCGCATAACTATCACCATTCACATCGCCTACGACCAAACCGCGGTCTAAGGTCGTATTCGACAAAACCACGGGTGCAGAAAATGTTCCGTCACCGTTACCGTACAGAATCGTGATGTCGTCATCAATCAAGTGACTGACGACCAAATCCAGGTGCAAATCACCGGGCCCTTGCAAATAGGCAGCGACTAGGGTCTGGGGGCCGTCCGCACCCGTGGGAAGATCTACACGTCCTGCCAACGTTCCATCCGACTGCTGAAAATAGAAAGTCAGTTGATCGGTTCCGTAGGTCGCGAACACCACGTCGTCGCGCCCATCTTCATTGAAGTCACCCACTGCAAGCCCAAGGGGGCCATCAGCACCGCCAGAATTGGGTCCGACTTGGTCCATGGGCGATGAAAATGCCATCGACGAACCGATGGTCATTCGATCACTTCCTGAATTTAAGCCCGTTGCAGTAACGTCAAAACGAACCGTTTCAGAAGCGGTGTCGCGGTAATAGATCACTTTTTCGGATTCGCCTGCCGAAAACCCTACGGAAGTAATTGCGGCATCCAAACAGTTCGAGGCCAAGTGAAAGCTTCCAGTGGCACTTGAACTTCCTGCAGTCGGCAAAACCCGGTCGTCCAAACTGACCAAGACCGCACCTGTAGCCGAAGTCACGTTTTCGTTTGAATCCCAAATCTGTACGCGAACAGGTTGGGAACAAGTTGAAGGACGCTCCCACCAGCGATCGGGAACAATACCCACTGCCGACGGCGGTCCGGCCGGAACGGTTGAACTTCGAATTCCACGCGAACGAAAACTAAGCGTGCAGGCAGCCATTGCCAGCGATCCCAAAAAGACCAGAATCAGACGCGTGTTCAAGTACGTCATCTTATGGATCTGCCTCGTAGGCCCCCACATCAATCGCTGTACCCCGGATTCTGGGGCGATTCAGTGTTCTAAAATTAGGGTGATCCGGTTTGATCGATGTCGAAAGACCGTGCGACGAAACGTCAATTCCTGCATCAACCGCAGCCGAAGATGCCAAAAGCGAAAAATTTTCCTGGTCTGGATCGACAAAATAAGCGGATTTTTCAGCTGCATAATGTCCGCGAAGATTTCCAGATACGGTGTGGTTGGGACCTTGAAGTCCCGACCCCCAGAATGTGAAGCCTGATTTATGATCATAAATCGTATTGACCAATAAATGATTGGATAAGGACGTCGACGATTCAGGTACGCCCAAAAGAATCAAGTTGTTCAAGATGCGAATGGGGATAGCGGTGTTGAAAGTGTGAATCCCCTTTCCGCCGCCAACGCCTGGGACCCCGATTGGATTCACAATCGTGTTATTTGCTAGCGTCAGACTGTATGGACCATACTGTCCGTCCTGCCCTTGTCCCATCGCCTGGTTGACATAGATCCCTGTTCCGGCATTCACCACGACGTTACTGTACACCCAAGTATCACGATAACCGATGATGGTAATCCCAGCGCTGACTTCAAAACTTGGATCCGGGTTAATGACATAATTATTGAAAAAACGCCCGGATGTCCCACCACCGATCTGAATTCCGTTGTTCTGGTAATCGGCAAAAGGTGAACGCCCAAAACCCCGAATGTAATTGTCGTAAACTTCCGTCAAGGATGAATACCCCACCTGAATGGCTTCGCATCCGATTCGTTCAAGGCGATTTCGGTAAACCTTGGTGCCCACCAAAGGATGACTAAAAACTGGCACGCCGGGACAACCGGATACGCTGGTTCGGCCTTGAAAAAACGAGTTTCCGATATAGAAGCCTTCCCCTTCTACGTCGTGAATGTAGTTGTCGTGAAAGACCGTGTTTCGCTGAACGAATCCTCCGCGAAAGTTGTTGGGATCCGTGTCGCCGCAGTTTCCATCCGTTTTGGCCATGAAGCCGGCAAAACCCGATTGCGCCACTTCGATAAATTCACCTTCAAAGTCCGTCGAAAGATCAGAAAAAACCACGGCACTTTGACCGTTGGACGTTCCATCAATTCGAATCCCGTAATAATGATCTTTCGATCCAGAACCTGTCAGTTTCAGGTAAGAAACCCCGTGAAACTCGATTCCCCGTGAATTGTCGACCTGACCGTTTGAATCTGCGTCGACTGCGTTGCCAATGACAAACCGACCCTCACAGTTGATCACTTCAACAGGTTGGGCTTCGGTCCCAACCGTCGCTTCGATCCAAAGGCGAGAATAAGGATAGTCACCGCCGCGCAGGCAAATTCGATGTCCAGGTTGAACCCCTTGAGAAGTACCTATGAACTTAGTCATGGCCAAAGAAGCAGGTGAACCGGTACCCGGCGTGATGATCCGATGGCAGGTTCCAGGCTGTCCGGTCATCGGATCCGTTTCAGTCATCAATCGGCAAGACACGTTTGTCCGTGCCGCCAAAATTTCAGCTGGCAACGGAAAATCAGCGGGCCACGAAGGATCCGTCGTCGTGACGGTTTTTACGCTGGTCGCGGTTTTCGCCGTCACCGATGCCTTTGGATTGCAGCCGGCAATCCCTGCCGACAGCGCAGATAGAATTGTGAATGCCAAAAATCTAGTATCCATAGATTACGATCTCCGACATTCGCCCACTGTTTTGCAAACGAGTCACTCGGATGTACCGAGTCGTCAAAGGGGGCTGGGTGTGACGACGCCATTGGTTGTATAGAGACATTGGATCAGAAATGATTTGGGTCCAACTTCCAGGTGTACCCGCAGAAACCAGAATCGCTCCTTCGCCTTGATAGTCGCGAAGGTAGATGTCCGTGATTGTCATTTCGCGCCCTAAGTCAATGTACGCGCTGGCTGGAAAGTCGGCGGCATTGTAGCTGACGTGCCAGTAAGTGATCGGTGCCCCTCCGGTACCCGCTAAAGGATCGCCTGAAAGGGTCTGTTCGTCGACCAACATGCCTGCGTCCCCTTTTCCTGATTCATTGGTCACCATGGAAGGGGTCAATACGACTTTCACCGGCACCTGCGGTGCTGGTGCAGGAAGGACCGTCACCGCCACTTCGTCGCTGTGGCTAGCACCCAGGTTGTCCGTCGCAGTCAAGCGAAAGACATAGCTTCCTTCAACCAAACCAGAAAGCGCAAGATTCTGACTATTTGTTCCGGACAAGGTCGCTGCCCCGCCGCTGACTTTTTCCCAGGCATAAGACGCGATCGTTCCATCACTGTCGGTCGCAAGCCCCGAAAGCGTCAGACCATTTGTGGGCAAGGTGATTTGCTGATCGATTCCGGCATTTGCCACCGGAGCGACATTGACCGGGTATCCATAAAGAACCAGTTCCGACATTCGTCCACTGTTCACCAGTCGAGTCACCCGAATGTAACGGGTCGTAATCGGAGGCTGCGTGTGACGGCGCCACTGATTGTACAGGCTTAAAGGATCTGAGATGATCTGGGTCCAATTTCCTGGTGTCCCGGACGAAACCAAGATTGCTCCTTCGCCTTGATAGTCACGAAGATACACTTCGGTGATCACCATTTCGCGTCCCAAATCCAGGTACGCACTGGCAGGAAAATCCGCGGCATTGTAGCTGACATGCCAGTAAGTGATTGGCGCCCCACCGCTGCCAGCCAATGGATCACCCGAAATAGCCTGTTCATCGACTAACAATCCAGCATCACCCTTGCCCGATTCGTTGGTCACCATCGCAGGGTTCAGCGCCAGCTTTGCTACCGTTCCGGAAGCCGGTGTTGACGGTGACGGAGAAGGTTCAGGCGTGGCCGCTGCAACGGTTACCGTCTTGTCATCTGAATGAGTCGCGCCATCGTCGTCTGTCACGGTCAATCGGAAGACGTACGTTCCTTCCAGAAGGCCAGTCGCCAGCGTGGAAGCCAATCCTGGGTTTTGAATCGTCGCCGAGGGTCCGCTTACTTTCGTCCACGCATAAGTAGAAATGGTACCGTCGCTATCCGTTGCTGAACCCGCCAAAGGTGCAGAATTTGTTGGAAGTTGAATCGATGTATCCGAACCCGCATTTGCAACCGGCGCCACGTTGGCCGGAGGTTGTGGTGCCCCGCCCCGAGTCTTGGTCAAAAACCACGAATAAATATTGTAACTGACGCCCTGGTAAACTTTGTTCCACACCGAGGCGCTATGACCGCAAGTTCCACATCCATCCGTGGCGTTAGTCAAAAGTGTGTGTCGGGCATCGCCGCCTAGATTGGCAATCGCCAGAACATAGTTTCTCATTCCACCATAGGTGTCGCCGTTACCCATAGCGGCCCAAATCGGCATGGCATGAGTCACCCAATGCGATTCACTAAAGGCTCCGTCTTGCCAGGTTGACACCGGAACAATGGCCGCAACTTCGTTTGGATACAATCCGGCATAGCTCCAAGTCCCTTTGCCCCCGTCACTAATTCCAGTGACGTACAAACGATTGGGATCCACACGGTACTGAGTCTTCAAATAGTCGATGTAGGTCTTGATCGATTCGCCTGCGCCATTCCAAGACCACATTTGCTGAGGCGAAATCACTAGAAATGGGATTTCAAGCCCCTGTTCAAGAACCTGCGGAAGGCCGGTATTGTCGACCTTGTGAAGCTGTTCTCCGTTGTTCCCGTTTCCTTCCGCGCGTTCGCCTAATCCGTGAAGGTAGATAATGGTCGGATACAAGTTGGTGTTCGAATCGTACCCAGTAGGCTTATAAAGCAGATAGCCCACGATGTTTCCAATTTTATGAGGGTGCTGAGTTTGACGAGCCGCCTGTGCGACCTGAGCCGCCAAGGAAAAAGCGACCCAAATGGACGCACCATAAGCCCCTGCACGACAAAAGGATTTCAGCTTAAACATGTTGAGATTCCCCCGAATCCGCCCCACTGCTTGGATAGATTCAGTATCGCCTTTTGGTCTTAGGGTCAGAAGATGCGTCAAAACGGACATCCCCAGGAATCGATGATTTTTGTAATCAATTAAAAAAGCCCTTTGAAATCAAAGGATAATCAACTCTTGCGCAGGGTGGCGGGCTCTTGTAGCTCTCTCCTTTATAATCAAATGGAATCCCCACGTGAATTTCTGACTCGGATCTTTGCCCAGCGGAAAAAGAAGAATCCCCGCTATTCTACCCACGCGCTGGCTCGCGACCTGGGCATCAGCCAAGGCTACGTCAGTTTGCTGCTCACTGGAAAACGAAGCATCAACGTGCGCCAAGCTGCGCAGTTCAGTGTCGTCTTGGGACTTTCGTCTGAAGAAACACAGGCGCTGATCGTCGCAGCGATCCTAGACCAAGATTCAACTTCAAAGTCAAAAGACGTTCTGAAAAAAGCGGCGCTACCGATTATTCCAAAACCGGTTCAAATTGAAGAAATCGACCCCGACCGTTTCCAAATGATCAGCCAATGGTACCACCTTGCGATTCTCGATCTTTCCACGACGGTTACTTTTCGTTCGGATCCAGCGTGGATTGCTCGACGATTAGGGCTTGAAATAAAGCAGGTCCAGGACGCACTGGACCGCTTGGTTCGCGTGGATTTCCTGCGACTGGAAAAAGGTCAATACATCAAAACATCGCAACATATTCAGCTGGATCCTCGCCAATCCCTGAAAGCAGTCCGAGCCTTTCACCGCGAGATGATCGGCAAAGCACAAGACGAACTCAAGAAGGAATCTGCGAACGACTATTCGCTAAGGCAGATTTCAGGAACCACTTTGGCGATTTCGCCCACGCGCCTTTCGGCAGCGAAAAAGAAAATCATGAAATTTCAAAAAGAAATGGCTGAACTTTTGACGCCAGATGATTGCCACGAAGTTTATCAACTGAACGTCCAGCTTTTTCCCCTTACCGTATCGGAGTCACGCGAATGAAAAACTTGATCCTGGGCGCTTTCGCGCTTTTACTGATGATTTCAAATAGCTGGGCTCAGATTCCAGCCGAAGGCGGATCCAGCACGATTGGCGGCGGTGGCGACCTGATCCCGAACCCCAAACCCGTGGGCGGCTACGAACTTCGGGACCTGGTGGACCCATCCACTTGTAATTGGGTTTCCGGAAAAGACTTTGTGGAAAAATCAGTTGAATTCCAAAGCATCCTCAGTGCCTTGGACCGACTTCACTGGTTTTTTGCACTGAGCGTGAAAAAAGAAGCAGCTCGACTGTCCTACTGCATAGCGAAGCTGAAACTGCGAGGATCACCTGACGACCTATTCAACGATGATCAATTAGGTGCCATTCGCGTTGCGTATCGAATGGGAAACTCAGTCTTTTTGGACCAAGACCTTTTTGAAAATCAGATTTCGGACCGTTCGCGCGCGTGGGTCGTCTTGCATGAAACTTTACATAGCTACCTACCCATGTCCGTATTGGCTAGACCGGCAAAGCACCGCAATGCTGTCGCCTTGATCCATCAAGCCGAACTTGGGAATCTTGATTCGGTCACCTTCCTGGATCAGATGCAGAAAAACGATTTTGAAATCGCGGCCGACCTTCGCCCACTTGCAACCCTGAAGTCGCTTCTTCAGCGTCATTACGATATTCGCGCGACGCCACTGGAATTTGCAATTTCTGGCCACCAACTTTTTTCAATCATTGAAAAGACCTATGGCCTTTTTCAGATGGGAATTGGAAGCGCATCGGATGTTGTAAAATTGAAAGGCCTGGTTTCCGCAGGAATCGACGTCCGAATCTTTCTGACTTCCCGTTTCCATTTAGAAAATCTGCTTTGGGCATCCTTACAAAACCTAGACTATGGGACGCTTGAAAAGACCCTTCAGGCCGGCGTCAATCCGCAAGTTTTAGGAGGTCCGTTAGGCTATGATCGACCGCTTCCCTACGCCATCACGGTCGGAGATCTTCGGTTGGTTCAGCTTCTTTTGGCATCCCCGTTGATTGATCCCAATCGCGCGCGCGGATCCAGCATCGTTTCAACAGGCTCGCACCTAGCACCGTTACTGGAAGCTATTTTTCTAAAAAATTGGGCAATTGCTCGAGCCCTGGCCCAACACCCGGCAACCGATCCAAACTTGCAACAAGGGCAGGCATTCTACACGGCGTTGAAATCAGATCACCAAGACTTGGCGATTCTTCTTTTGAAGCATCCTAGGGCTGCGATTCATTCGTGGGGTTCTTCCGGAACGATCTTGGATTTTGCCGTAGAAAACAGTCGCGCCGATTGGATTCATTTGATTTTGGGCACATCCGGAATTTTAGTCGAAAAAATCATTTCGGCAGACCGTGCGTTAGAAAAGGCGGTTTCCCAGGGCAAAAGCGACCTGGTTCAGGCGCTACTGACCTATCCAGGATTTGACGTCACTTCGAGCCTTAAGCTGACTCGGGACAGAAGAATCAAAAAGCTTTTAAAGTCGTATCGAAAAGCACAACAAAAAGTCTAAAATTCCTTTATGCTGGGATCATGTTTCAAAGCCTACGCACGACCGACGCCGTTGCGTCGATTTGTTTTCTGACCGCGATCATCCACACTTTTAGTGTTTCCTATTTTCAAAGCGTGGCTCGAAGGTATCGGTCGGGATCTGTTGCCGAAAATTTATTCCACCTGCTGGGTGAAGTCGAAGTCGTTTTCGGGCTTTGGGCATTTGTATTCGTGGGCTTTTTAATGTTTTCCGGCGGCACCGGCTACGCGATTCAGTACCTAGAAACTCGAAATTTTACCGAGCCGGCCTTTGTTTTCGTCATTTTGGTCATGTGCGCCACGCGGCCCGTTCTGGAAGTCGCTCAGCAAGTGATCGAGTCCGTCGCCGCAATGATTCCTTCGAAAATCCTAGGTCGGTCTTCGGCGTTCTACTTCACCGCGCTTTCGGTCGGTCCCATCTTAGGAAGTTTCATTACCGAACCTGCTGCGATGGCGGTAACCGCCTTGATTCTTCGAGATCGAATTTATTCGCAATCCATTTCCGATCGTCTGAAGTACGTGACCCTTGCATTGCTTTTTGTAAATGTTTCCATTGGCGGAACCTTGATGCCTTTTGCAGCGCCCCCAGTTCTAATGGTGGCCCAAAAATGGGGCTGGGACATTCCTTTCATGCTGACGCACTTCGGATGGAAAGCAGCGTGCGCGATTCTGATACAAACGGGAATCGCGACTTATTGGATGCGAAATGAACTTTCGGGACTTTCAATTCGGAATGCCGATTCCAAAAAAGGAACATGCCCGGTTTGGGTCAAGCTTTCCTATTTGGCTTTTTTGGCGGCTACGGTCGCATTTTCCCATCATATGGTTGTGTTTATCGCGGTTTTCTTGTTTTTCCTGGGTCTGGTTTCGGTGACCCAAGAATATCAAGCAAAAGGCCAGGACGGACAACTGAAGCTTCGTGAAGGGCTTTTGGTTTCTTTTTTCTTAGGAGGGCTGGTCGTCCTCGGCGGACCTCAACGCTGGTGGCTTGAGCCCTTACTGACTCGACTGGATTCCCTTGCTTTGTTCCTGGGGGCGACTGGGCTCACTGGTGTCACCGACAACGCGGCCTTAACTTACCTGGGCGCTCAGGTGCCTGGACTTTCAGACGCGTCGAAGTACGCGCTGGTGGCAGGCGCCGTCACGGGTGGCGGGCTGACTGTGATTGCAAACGCACCCAATCCCGCAGGCTTTGGAATCTTAAATGCGTCGTTTGGCAAGGACGGGATTAATCCTGCAAAGCTTTTTGCATACGCTTTGCCGCCGACATTGATCGCGGCTGCTTCATTCTGGTTTCTTTAGTTCTGTGAGTACTCCATCCAGGCCCTGATCAAATCGAATCATAAGGTCGCGCCCCAGACGGGTCAGACTCAGAATTTTTTTTCGGCTATCCCTGGGGTCTTCATCGACAAAAAGAGCCTGTTTTCGATTCAAGCGCTTTAAACTTTGGGTCAAGCTACTGGGGTGCATTCCAACTGTTTCGGCTAAGCGATTTGGAGCACAACCGGGCATGTCCCGTAAAGTTTCGAGCAACCGATACTGCACCAAACTAAGACCTAAGCGCTGCTCTGCTGCCTTGTTCAGTGCGTGAAACGCGAGATTCAAATCCACCCATCTTTTTACTTTAGAATTCATTTGCTTCGACTGTCTGCTGTCAATTGAACCAGTTTTTTCAATAATGCCGTCATTTCAGACTGGCGCTGAAGAAAATACTGCGCCTGCGAGTTTTTCTTTCGTCCCACCCGAGCCGCGATAATCCGCGTATCAGGCAAAGTAAACACGTCTTCGTCCGTATCGTCGTCTCCGATGTAAAACGCGCATTTCGTTCCCAGCTTAACCATGGCTTCCAAAAGCGCCACGCCTTTGTGGGGCCCCCCGGCCGGCACAAGATTCATCACACATTTGCCTAGAATGACTCGAGGTGGATGTTCCAGCGTCGAAATCAAAGAAAAGAGCGCAGCCCGCGCTTCTTTCTTGTTTCTGGATTTCCTGTAGTGAAGCGCAAGAGAAAATTCCTTGTCTTCGATGAAGACCCCGGGATCTGCCCGCAAGGGTTTCCAACCCTTTTGTAACTGCGCTTTCCATTGAACGCAGACCTTGCGCGCACGATCCAGCGCGCCCTTTCGCGTGGTCAGGCCTTCAAGGCCATGATTACCGATCAAACGGATCGAAGAAGCTCGAATACGAGTTTTCAAATCCAAGATTGAACGCCCCGAGATCACGACCACTGGAACTTGCTGGGCAAGCTTGGACAACAAGGATTCAATCTTTTCCGGAGCACGCGCCGAAGTTGGGGAATTGACGATGGGTGCCAGCGTTCCGTCAAAATCGAACGCGTACAAAGTATCGGTGAAGGAAAGAGATTCCAGCACCTGAAGCCCTGATTTTTGCAGTAAAGGTTTCATCGCGACGTTTTTCCGTGCAATGCCGCATCCGTCAGGCTGATCCGCCCCATCAACCTTTGGCGACTTCGAATCCGTCCGGCATCAATCAACATTCGCCCCGCCCATCGAAAGACGTTGAACTCCTGCACTAGGCCACGCATGGCTCTCATCCTTTCCGTTTGCTCGGAAAGCGGCATCAAAAGAGCGACCTGAAGCGCCACCGCACATTGATCAATATTGTAGGGATTCACGACCAGCGCTTCTGGCAGTTCACGCGCAGCGCCGGTAAACTGGCTTAGAATCAAGACGCCTCGGTCGTCGTCGCGTGCCCCGATGAATTCCTTGGCCACTAAGTTCATTCCGTCATGCAAGCTAGTCACCATGCAAAGATCTGATCCTCGATAGTATTCAAAGACCTGATCGGGTTCGTGGTGTTCTACTTTAAGTATAATCGGCTTGTAACCTGGTCGAGCAAAACGCTGATTGATTCTTTCTGCCAAAGCTCGAACTTGCTGATCAAAGTTCTGATACTGTTCAATACTGGAACGGCTGGGCGCCGCAATCTGAATGAAGCTGAAACGCCCGACCCATTCTGGATTCATTTCCATGAGTCTTTCAACGGCCAAAAACCTTTCAACGATGCCCTTGGTATAGTCCAAGCGATCAACACCCACACCTACGTACAGGTTCTGAGGCAAACCGTTCATCTCGCGAACTTTATACCTGCATTCTGAAATCGACTTTTGCGTCTTGATCCATCGAGGCGGCCATTCGATCGAAATCGGGTAGCTTTGAATGACGGTGGGCTTGCCGCCGAAACTGACCGTCGAACTTTCCCGGTCAATTCGAGCTTCCAAAAAGCGATCCACCGATTCGATAAAGTGATTGCAGTGATAAGCCGTATGGAAACCAACCACACTGCTTCCCAACAGACCTTCAAGGATTTCTTCCCGCCACGGACAAATGCCAAAGGCTTCGTGATTCGGCCAAGGGATGTGCCAGAATGAAATAATCGTCGCATTTGGCAGCTTTTCACGAATCATTTTGGGCAAAAGCGCAAAATGATAATCCTGCACTAAAACGACCGGGTCATCGGTTTTTGCTTCTTGAAAGACTGCTTCGGCGAACTTTCGATTGACCGCCACATAGTGGTTCCAGTCTGAACTTCTGAAAGTGGGTCGGGTATGAGCGATATGGCAAAGTGGCCAAAGACCCTCGTTTGCAAAACCATAATAATAGCCGGCTTCTTCTTCCGGTGTGAGCCACACGCGTCGGATCTGATACGAAGGTTCATCCGGTGGAACCTGCACGTGATCTTTGGCGTCGACGGCTTCCCGATCCGCGCTCCCGCTGCCGTGAGCAATCCACGTCCCTGAACAAGCACGCATCACAGGTTCTAAGGCCGTCACTAGCCCGCTGGCAGGCACTTGAATTTCAATCTGATCCCCCTTTTTTACGTGAATGTAGGGTTCGCGATTTGAAACAATCAGGACTTCGTCCCCGATTAAGTCTTCATTCAGAATCTTTTTCAGAGTCTTGGGCACCCAGGTGATCTGAGCCTCGTCCTTAACGCGTCTTTCACGTTCTAGATCTCGAACCAAAGCCCTGAGATCTTTCGCCAAAGGAAGCAATTCAGGCGAACGAATTCTGGAAAGCGGTCGCACCAGGCTTTCGCCCCGAAGCAATGCCCGCATTCCGGAAACCAAGCCTCTCATAGAAATTTGAGCGATCACCACCGTGATCAATGAAATCACGGCGGCCAAAAGAGCAAAGAATCCAAAAATGTACTTTTTGGTGTACGTGCTTCTTTTTGTAATGAAACTCATGTCGTGAAGAAGGACGATTTTTCCGCGCTTTTGAACATCCACAGCAAGAATGTGCAATGCGCCGGTTTCTAACCGAAGAACTGTTCCTGGCGAATCCCCTTCTTGGACTAAAACATCTTGGCATCGAATTTCTTTGGGAAAGGTCTGTGTTCCGTAAACCAAATGGTTTTTCAGATTACAGAAACCCACCGCAAAAAGTCTTTCATCTTGGATGGCCCGATCGAAGATTCGTTTTACGGATTCGCTCTTACCGCTATGCAGCGAGTCTACCACTCCGTCTTGTATGGTATTGGCAATCAACCTAGCCCGGATGTCCAAATCTCGGCCGAACCAGCGAAAGGCCAGGACATCGACCAAAGGGACAACCCCATAGGCGACCAATCCCAAAACAAGGCCTAACGGCAAGATGAAGCGTAACGAAATTCTCATCGTTGAAACAGACTAATCACATTTTACTTTGATATCAAATTAAACTATGTTTTCAGGATGTACCCTTATGGATTAATCGGGAATTGTCAGGTTTCGGCCCTGATCTCAAACCTTGGCTCGATTTCATGGTTTTGCGTTCCAAGACCCGATAGCCCGCCCGTTTTTGGCGAAATTCTGGATCCAAGTGGCGGGGCGTTCTCGATTCTGCTTCAAGGCCAGATCGATCCAGCGCAATGCACTCAGTATTATCTGGAAAACACCAATATTCTGGTTACGGAAATTCAGAATACGGACCAAGCCCGAATTCGAATCACCGACTTTTGTCCTCGATTTGAACAGTTTGGTCGAATGTACCGCCCTGCTTCCATTTTTCGCTGGGTTGAACCCTTGAAAGGTACGCCCGCAATTCAGGTTCTGGTTCAGCCGGTGAATGGTTGGGACCGCGAACCGGCCCAAGCGACTCGGGGAAACAGCCACGTCCGATACGACCTTGCCGGTGATCAGTTCCGCGTGACTACCGATATGCCCCTGACCCACTTGACTGAAGGACTGGTTTATCGGCTTAACTCGAAACATACTTTTGCTTTGACTTACGGTGCGGGAATCGAAGACGACTTAATCCAGGTTTCCGAACGTTTCTTTAACCAGACGGTTCAATATTGGCGAACCTGGGTCAAGCACTGCACGATACCGACTTTGTTTCAGAAAGAAACCATTCGTTCTGCCCTAGCGCTGAAACTTCATTGTTACGAAGACACGGGCGCCATTCTAGCGGCATTAAGCACCAGCCTTCCCGAAGAAATCGGAAAGAATCGAAACTGGGATTATCGCTATTGTTGGCTTCGAGACGCCCACTTTGTTCTTTCTGCCCTTCATAATTTAGGACACTTCGAAGAAATGGAGGGATTCCTTAGATTTCTTTTAGAAGTCGCAGCACAGCTGGGTGAATCCGGAGAAAATCGCCTGGCACCGGTCTATTCTTTGGGCGGAGAACTTCCGTTACCCGAAACCGTGCAAACAAAATGGCGCGGTTACCGGTCATCTGCTCCGGTTAGAACCCGGAACCAGGCAGCAGAACACATACAGAACGATGTCTATGGGGAAATGGTGCTGACCCTGGTACCCATCTATTTTGACCACCGCTTCTTTCATCTGCGAACACCCGAACATGAAAAACTGCTTTCCACATTGGCCGTTCGTTGCGCCGCCGCGATCGGAACGGAAGATGCGGGATTGTGGGAAATTAGAAACGGTTGGCGAAACCATAGCTTCACCAATCTGATGAGCTGGGCAGGACTTGAACGAATCCATCGAATTCAGAATTCTTTAGGTAAAGACTGTCTGTCGGTTGACGCCGCATTTGTGAAAACCCAGATGGACCGAGCCGCAGAAGCTGTCATGCTATCCGAAAGCGAAGGTTCGATCCGAAACGGACCAAAAGATTCTACTTTGGACGCGTCTTTGGCTTTGGCCAGCATTCTTCGTTTTCCAAATCAGAAGGCTGCAACACACACCTTGACTGAAATTCGAAAGAATTTAGCCTTGGGCACGCAGCGGCCTTTTTCGTCCTTTTTTTACCGTTACCGTCGCCAAGATGATTTCGGACAGCCGGGTTCGGCATTTTTAATTTGTTCGTTTTGGATGGCACAGGCCTTAGCGCGCTCGGGAAGAATAAATGAAGCTCAAGAAATCCTGGCCGACGCTGCACAAGCCGCAAGCCCGTTAGGACTTTTTTCCGAGCATTTTGACCCCGCAGAAAAACTTCAGCTGGGAAATTTCCCTCAGACCTATTCTCACGTCGGTATGATCAACGCTGCTTTTGACGTCAGTCCCGGCTGGAACCAGGTGCTTTAAAACTGAAGCTTGGGATCCATCATCAAAGCCAGCGCATGACCTGAATAGTCAGGTCCAACGGACTGGGTTGACCCGTATCCCTTGCAAGCGTCACCCGAATGTTTACCGATGATGAACGTCCAATCCGTGGGAATTCCAGCCATCGCATAGGCGCAGATATCAGTGGATGAATTTCCATAAGCACGCGGAAACGTCAGGCCGACTCGTTCCATCAAATCACGCAAGGCTAGGTACTTGTATTCTTGGACCCCGACTGCTGTGGGCAAAATATCCGAAAAAGTGGGGGCCAGGGTCGTCACTGCCCGTGGAAAACCATGTTTTGATAGCCATGCCAAAGTTTCCCGGCGGTAGCGATCATTTCGTCCAGTGATGTACGTCACTTCTGCTCCACGCTTCACATAATATTGAACCACGGCCTGCGAACCGATGTAAAACTTGGGGTCGTATTTGGGATTCAACATTTGCCGCGTGAATTCTGAATCGGCGGTGGTCAAAGTTGCATCGATGTCAAAAACGATGGCTCGTGATCCCGGCGCAACCACCCGAACGATCCCTTCGGATCCAGTCCCGTCACGTTCCAAAATCATCTTGAATTCAGCCGTCTGCCCGGCCAAAAGACCGTGGGAAGGTTCAAGCCAAGTCGCGATTCCCTGCGTATTCGTTCGCGACTGCCCGCGAAACGTCCAGGCCGTTTTTCCGGGCAGTCGAATGTAAACGGAAACCGCTTGGTTCTTTACGATCCGTCCCAAAACACGCGACACTTTAAATTCTCCGTTCAAGCGCCAACCTTCGCCGGGCTTCACAAACTGATCGACAACCCGATGAATCGCCCGAAGTTTTCCCATCTGCGCCTTCAATGCCGCAATTACCGCCGGATCAAAAACCTGGGCCTGCGCTGAAGCGGACGTTGAAATCACTAAGGTCAAGAATGCTAAAACGGTTCTATTCATATTCATCCCCTATTTCCCCAAATGCGCTGCCAAACTTTTCCAATCCAATTTTTGGTACTGTCCCATTTCGGGCCTTTTTTCCCAGTTCATCGGAAAAATCTGCGACTGAATACTGCATTCATTCCACTTCATCCAAGGGCTTCCTTGCGATTCTAAATTCTTGTTTTCAGTATCCGCATTAGGTCCAGCCAGTTGGACTCGAACTGTTACCGGTTGGGTCAATTCCACAATTAAACGGTGCGATGCCCCCCAGACATGCTCGTAACGATTTTCATTTTCCCGGTATTCCGAAGACCCCGGGCTGACGGTTTGAGCGTCTCCGGGTGTCGCCATACTTCCAGATGGAAATAGCTTTTGGGTTCCCAAGTGTTCAAAACTGGCGCGGTGGTAAACCGCCCAAAGCGGAAATTCTTCCCGCCCCAGCGTCTTCATGTCTTGATCGAAATCTTCAGCCACTTCCGAAAACGCATCCGCCAGAACCGATTCAAAGGATTCCAGGTATTCCTTTTTTGCCGTGTAGATCTGATAGACCGAAGCTTCAATCAAGCCTGACTTCATTCCGACGCGATCCGAAAGCCGACGGTACCAAGCACAGATCCGGCACGAAGGGTCGGTCTGATACCCTTTGGTCTTCCATTCGGCCAGCAACGCAATAAATTTTTGGTAACGATCATCTGAAACCTTGCCCTGCCGAATCACGCGGTCGCGAAAGGCAGACTTTGCAAAGCTTTCTTGAATCAAAGGCGCTAGATAACGAGCGTCCTGCGCCTGATAGTCGCACTGAAGCTTTCGAAAGCTTTCGACATCGTGCTTGGGTGTCGCCTGAAGCAGTTCTTCGATTCGATGCGCACGAAATGGACGGGAATAACCCCGCCCACCGTGAAAAAGCGCATCTTTAGGCCAGTGGCGGTTGTTGGCCGTCGCCACAAATCCACGCTTTGGATTTAAGACCGAAGGGCGATCTTCGGGCGAAAGAACGGGAATCTGGATCAAATCTTGAAGTGTTCGTTGAGCAATCCCGGGTCCGGGTGGCGACTGTTTTCCAAAAACGCGGCCTACCAGTTGGTAACCGATCCCGCCTGAAGTATCACCGAAAACAAAATTGAACGAGGGCATGCCGACCTGCCGAAAGATCTTCTGAACTTCGGCAGAATTTTTGGACGACATAACGGACGTGAAGCTTTGAATGTCGCTTCCTTTCAATTCCAGTCCTGTCCAACGAAGCACCAGTTTTCGTCCCTTTTCTTCGTCAATCGGAAGCACAGGCATTTCAGTCAGACCCGTCGGACCATCTTCCATTCGGATTCGGTAAAAGCTTTTCCAAAAAATCGGAATCTTTACAAAACCCCATTTGAACCAAACCACAGGGCGAATCTTCACCAGGCGACTTGGATCAATATCTGAATCCGAAACCGAACCCAATTCACCCGCATCCAAGTAAGAATTGGTTAAACCCCACGCCAGGCTTCGATTGGCACCACTGACGACCAACGGCACACCTGGCAAAGTCGCTCCGATGGCTTCCCACCCCGCCACTTTTGCTGAAGCCGGTGGCGCGAATTCAGGATGCACCCAATGCCAAAACGGGGGATGCTTTAGGCTTAAATGAGGATCATTGGCTAAAAGCGGCTTTCCATTCTTGGTCCTAGCGCCTGAAACCACCCAGTTATTGCTGCCGCCCAGATTTTCAGATCGCCCCATCCAATCGGATACCTGAGCCATGACTTCTGCCGAAGGACGCGTCACGACCGCTGACTGAACTGCCGCTGTTTGGGATTTTTTGTATTCGCCGTCCTTCAGAATGGTGGCGGCCCAAGGCACCGAATGATCTTCGATGTTCAGCGGCGCGAAGTTTGGAAAATTTTTCTGCTTTCGGGATTCTTCGACTTCGATTTCAAACCCGCGACGGGTTTGATCGAAAGCCTGAAGTAGAAGCATCCCCACCGAATGCGTCGGTTCCCAGGGATCCAATGCCTGGCCCGTCTTCTTCAGTTCGTACGAATTCCCAGAAGCTTTCAAAGCCTGAAACCCTAAGTTGACCCCGTCGGCGTAAGCTTGCCACTTGACTTTGAAATCTTCGGGCAAAGTTTGCCAAATGACTTCGGCACGCCCCTGAAAATTCATGATGCGCATGAAGAAATCCGTCTTTACACCGCTAAACCCAACGATTTCGGCTGCGCGACCTTGATAGGTTCTTCGTAAAAAATCCATTTGCCAGCCGCGATTGCGTCCATGAACCCAACCAAAGCAGCGAAAGGTTTCTAATTCGTCCGTCGCACGAAAATGAATGACACCGTTTGCGTCTTCAAACGTTTCACACCCGGAAGAAGCGACAGCCGCCGGCGCCATCAATACTAGTGCGACCCAAAGCCCTACGAATTTCCTGGAAAACGACATACGAATTCAGCTCCCTTGCCTGGTTCGCTGGTCACAAAGACGTTTCCGCCGTGGACCTGCATGATGTGTTTTACGATCGCAAGACCCAAGCCGGTTCCCCCAAGCTCGCGCGATCTTGCTTTGTCAATTCGGTAGAATCGTTCAAATAGCCGGGCTTGATGCTCTAAGGGAATACCCGGCCCGTTATCCGCGATTCGAAGAAGTGCCCCGCCCCCCGGTGCGGCTTCCCAAAGAATTCGGATCGTTCCCCCTTGCGGGACGTACTTGATTGCGTTTTCCAAAAGATTCGTCATGACCTGTTCCAGGCGACCCGGCTGGGCCAAAACCTGTTCGGCTTCATATTTAGCCTGAAGTTCATGTTCCTTACTGGTGCGAATTCTTTCTAGGTTGGCCATGACCCGTTCCGTGATTTCACGGGTCGATATCGGCGCCTTCGCCGTTTCCTGATTCCCAGGAACGTTTTCCAGGGATGACAGATCCAAAAGATCGCTAATCAGATTCATCAGGCGATCGCAGTTCTTTTGAATTTTATTCAAAAAATCGATTGCGTCTTCGCGTTGCGAAGCAGTCATCGGCTTCTTACCCGACGCTTCAAAGTCGCCCAAAAGCGTATCCGTATACCCCTTGATCGATGTCAACGGCGTTCGAAGCTCGTGCGAAACGTTAGCGACAAAATCAATTCGGATCTGTTCAGCGCGTTTCAGTTCCGTCACATCGTGGAAAACACCCACCGCGCCGTAGGTCGGGCCGTCGTCTCGCTTCAATGGCGCCACCGAAATGCTGTAATTCTTCAAAAGACCTTCGGCATGGCTTAAAAGTTTCGTTTCAACGGTTTTTCCGACTCCATCGGTCAGGGCCGTGTGAAACGCATCCAGAATTTCCGGTGCGCGAAAAATTTCTCGAATCCTGGGACGACGCTTTCCGATATCCCGGCCACCGAACATCAAAGCAAAACGCGAATTGAAGAAAAGTGGATTTCCTTCCAAATCGACGGCCAAAATCGCTTCGCTGATACCGCTCATCAAAGTCGAAAGTTCGTTTCTTTCTCGTTCGATCGTTTCGTTCTTGTTCTTCAAATCCCAGCGGATCTGATCCAAAGCTTCTTCAAGATCTGCCCATTCCCCGTCTTGCCGATCTGAAAGGTCTTCATCCGTCAGTTCGGTGGTATTCACTTCCACGGATCGCAATTTGCCCTGGGGCAAAACCAACTTGGCTTTCCACAACAGGCGTCCCAGCGGATTCACCAATCGACGACCCGCCAAAATTGAAAAGACAAAGAAACAGACCGCAATGGCCAGAAAAATCCCGATCAAAGTTCGGTCAAAGAAAGTCAGCGCTTCTTTCAACTGTCGAAGCGGAACCCAAGTCCTTAAGACCTGGGACTTGGGCAAAACCAAGCTGGCTAAAAGAACCGGATACCCGTCGGCAGGATCCTTGATCAAACCGTATCCAAAGCCTTTGTTGAAAATGGCACGAACCAGATCGGGGTCTTGCCTGGCCCATTCGGTGCCCGCGTATTTCAAAGGTCGCTCGGGAAATGTCGAGCAAAGGGCCTTGGATTCATGCAATGCTTCGGGCGCGTATTCAACGATTGAAAAGAAAAGCGATTCGCCGCTATGAGCGGCGCACCAGCTGGAAAGGTCGCCTTCGACATCACTGCTTAAACTGACCAGGGTCGCCTGCGATTGCTGGGCCGCCTGACGAACAAACCAGTCTTTGAAAACCCAGCGCGAGGACAAGCCGGCTCCGCAAAGAAGCAAAACAATAATCAGAAACTGACCGCCGATGAATCGGTTGAAAAGCTTCCACGGGAACTGGGACATGGCCGTCAGTATAGACTGATGAAAGCCTAGGGAGCCAGTTTAATGCGGTAGCCAATTCCGCGAACGGTTTCGATCCAATCTGAACAGTTCGAAAGCTTTTTTCTTAGCCCAAAAATATGGGTGTCGATGGCGCGATCCACGACCGTCACACCGATGCCTTGGACTGCGTCAATCAGCTGATCGCGGGTCAGAACCCGCCCCTGGTTCTGGGCCAAGGCCAAAAGAAGTTTAAATTCAGATGGGGTCAAAGAAAGGGGTTCTTTTCCGCAACGAACTTCATAGGCGTTCGGGTCAATGACCAAGTCCCCAAGCTGGATGGTTTTCAATCCCGCTTCGCCCGCCTTGGTTCCCAGGCCAGCCCCCAAAGTTTCGCCCTGCGAAAGCGCGTGGGTAATAGTGGCGCGGCGAATCAAAGCCCGCACACGGGCCAGCAAAACGGGAATTTCAAAGGGCTTGGTGACATAGTCATCGGCACCTGCTTCTAGCCCAAGCACAATATCGGCGGCTTCCATCCGGGCAGTGACCATCAGAATCGGAATGATCTTTCCGCTTTCCGATGCTCGAAGCGCTCGCGTGATTTCAAGGCCACTCATTCCCGGAAGCATCCAATCCAAAAGAATCACGTCATAGGGAAGCGCTTCTCCGGGCAAAGGCCGACGAAGCCGCTTTAAGGCTTCTTCTCCATCGGCTACCGCTTCGACTTGGTACCCTTCGCGCCTTAAGTGAAGAGTGATCAATTCCTGAATGTCTTGTTCATCTTCGACGACTAAAATTCGGGTTCCGGCGCTGGGTTTCACTTTTGGGTGCTCCCGGCTTGCGCGCCCGCGCCACCACCGTGGCGAATATCTTTTCCGGAAATCGCAAAGATCACGTCTTCGGCGATGTTGGTGGCGTGATCGCCTAGGCGTTCCAGATTTCTCGCAATCAAAATCAAGTTCAGGGCGCGTTCGGTGACTTTTGGGTCACCCACGATGTAAGTGATCAATTCGCGGTAAATCTGATTCTTTAGGCCATCGACCAAGTCATCCATCGCCAAAACTTTTTCAGCCAGCGCGACGTCGCCACGAACAAAAGCATCCAGACTGAACCGAACCATGGCGCGAACTTCTTCAGCCATCCGCGGAAGATCGATCAATGGTTTCAGCGGCGGTTCAGTGATGTAGCGCTTGGCATTGTGAGAAATATTCACCGCCTGGTCGCCCATTCGTTCCAAATCCGTATTGATTTTAATGACAGCCACAACCAAACGAAGATCCGCCGCCATGGGCGCCTGACGCGCCAAAATCCGAAGACAAGCTTCGTCGACTTCGATGTGTTTTTGATTCACTTCCTTTTCGACTTCGTAAACGTTGTCAAAAAGTTCCGGCTTGCGCTGAATCAAGGCTTTCAAGGAATCATCCAGGGCTTTTTCGACGTAACCGCCCATGGTCAGGATTTTTTCTTTAAGCTGCCTCAGTTCTGAATCGACGCTTCTTTCCATTTTTGGCCCTTATCCGATCATCCAAATCGGCCTGTGATGTATTGTTCTGTGCGAGTGTCCTGTGGGTTGGTAAAGATTCGCGATGTTTCACCCGCTTCAACCAATTCGCCAGTCAAGAAGAAGCAGGTCTGATCCGAAATTCTGGCAGCCTGCTGCATATTATGAGTCACGATCACGATCGTGACGTCGTTCTTCAAGTTCACTAAAAGTTCTTCAATCTTTGCTGTTGAAATCGGATCCAAAGCACTGGTCGGTTCATCCATCAGCAATACGGGCGGATTCACCGCCAAGGCGCGTGCTATGCAAAGGCGCTGCTGTTGCCCCCCAGAAAGCGAAGTTCCGGGCTGTTTTAACTTGTCCTTCACTTCTTCCCAAAGTGCGGCCTGAACCAATGAACGTTCGACGACTTCGGCCAGAACACTGCGCTTGTGAATTCCCGCCAAACGCAGGCCGGCGGCGACATTGTCAAAGACGCTCATGGAAGGAAAAGGATTGGGTTTTTGAAAAACCATTCCAATCCGGCGGCGAACAGCCACAGGGTCAACCCCCTGGCCATAAATGTCTTCTTTAGAAAGAAGCACGGAACCTTCCACGCGTGCTCCTTCCACTTCTTCGTGAAGGCGATTCAGGCAGCGAAGAAACGTCGACTTTCCGCAACCCGACGGACCAATCATGGCGTTAATCGTGTTGGGTTCAGCCGAAAACGAAATCCCGCGAACGGCTTGGTGCTTTCCAAACCATGCACTGACTTCTTTGGTTTCTAAAATCGGATTTGCCATAAATTCTAACGCCTTCGAGCCATGATCAAACGCGTAAACAGGTTTAAAGTAAAGACAAAGATCACTAGAACGAAAGCCCCCGCCCATGCCTGGCGATGCCATTCTTCGTAAGGACTGATGGCATAGGTATAGATCTGTACCGGAAGCGTCGCCATCGGCTGATCCAAACTTAATGACAGAAATCGGTTTCCGAACGCAGTGAAAAGTAGCGGCGCGGTTTCACCCGCTACCCGCGCGACCGCCAGCATGACGCCGGTCATGATTCCACCTGCACTTCCGCGAAGCACAATCCATAGAACAACTTTCCAGCGAGGCAGTCCCAACGCAAGACCGGCTTCGCGAACATGGTTTGGAACCAGCTTAAGAAGTTCTTCCGTCGTCCGGGTCACAAAGGGAACCATGATCACTGCAAGCGCAGCTGCACCCGCGTGCGCTGAAAATCGCTTTAAGGGCACGACGATAATCGCGTAGGCAAAAAGGCCGATAATAATGGACGGAACGCTAGTTAGAATATCCGTCGCAAAACGAAGAACATTCCCCAGCTTTCCTTTGCCGTATTCCGAAAGATAAATCCCTGCGGCGATCCCCCAAGGAATCCCCACGACCGATGCCATCAAAACGATCGTGACCGTACCAACCCAGGCGTTCAGCATTCCCCCACCCGTTTCGCCAACGGGTACGGGGACTTCAGAAAAGAAGCTCCAGTTCAGTGAACTGCCGCCTTGCTGAAAAACATAAATAAAAACCGAAAGTAGCGGCGCAATCGCGGCAATCGCCATGACCAAAAGCAAAAGCCGCATCCCACGATTCTTCCATTTACGGCCGAAATCCCGGAAAGAAAGACGATCTCGAAGACGTCCGGTGGTGTGCGCTGCCGGCTGCAGGGATACTTCCATCAATGCGCCGCCTTTGCTGATCTTGAATCCACGCGGTGGACCACAAACCTAGCCATCGCATTAATCAAAAGCGAAACGACGAAAAGCGAAAGCCCCACCGCTGCCAGTGATGAAAGATGAATTTGGCTAGAAGCTTCGGCGTATTCGTTGGCAATCACCGACGCCATGGTCTGCGCTGGTGCGAAAAGTGAAATGTCGATTTCGGCACGATTGCCAATCACCATGGTTACAGCCATGGTTTCGCCCATGGCGCGCCCTAGACCCAAAATCACAGCACCTAAGATTCCGCTTCGGGCCGTTTGAATCACCGACATGTGGATCATTTCCCAGCGGGTCGCCCCTAAAGCCAAGGACGCTTCACGCTGGTGATCGGGAATCGCACGAAAAACTTCTTTGCAGATGGCAGAAATCGTTGGCGTGATCATGATCGCCAAAACCAAACCCGCGGCCAGCATTCCCACCCCAAATGGCGGGCCCTGAAAAAGTGGAATGAACCCAAACGTTTTTCCCAATAGCGGTTGCACGGTGGTTCGAAGCCAAGGTGCCAACACAAAAATTCCCCAAAGGCCGTAAACCACGGACGGGATGGCTGCCAACATTTCCACCAAGAATCCCATGGTGTCGGCCAGCTTTTTTGGCGCCAATTCGTTTAGGAAAAGAGAAACCCCCAGGCTGACGGGAACCGAAATGCAAAGCGCCAAAAGCGAAGAAACCACAGTCCCGTAGATAAAGGGACCTGCACCAAAAACTTCTGAAACGGGGTTCCATTCCAAAGAAATCAGAAATTTTGCGCCAAAGGTTTGAAACGCGGGGATTGAAAGACGAAAAAGATAAAGCGTCAGCGCTGCCAAAAGCAGAATCACACTGGTCGCCACACCGCGAAGGATCCAGAAAAACACTCGGTCGCCCAAATGCAGGTCCCGCTTTTTTACAGGACCGGCTTCGACCGTCTGTGAAACTTCAAGAGCGACTGCTTTGGACATAGTGTGGGTCTGCGAATTACTTGAATTGGATGTCGGCGATTTTCTTTTCAATTTTCTTCACAAGTTCCGTCGGTAATGGTGCGTAGAACAAAGTTTCTGCCGTCTTTTGTCCATCTTGAACGGCCCATTTCAAGAAGGAAACCAGTTTCTTGCCCTTGTCAGCGGACAAAGTTTTATAGACCAAAATATAGGTGAAGCCTGAAATGGGGTAACTTTCCTTGCCCTGCGCGTTGGTGATGGAAACGCGAAAATCTTCGGGAATCTGTTTCAAGCTACCCTTGGCAGATTGCGAAACGGATTTCACGTTAGGCTTCACGAAATTGCCTGACGCGTTCTTCAATTCCGCCATTGAAAGCTGATTAGTTTCGGCAAAAAGGTATTCCACATAACCCACGGTGCCGGGTGTGCTTTTCACAGTTCCTGTGACGCCTTCGTTTCCTTTCGCGCCAAGACCGGTTGGCCATTTCAATGCCGTACCTGTTCCGACTTTTTCTTTCCATTCCGCACTGACCTTGGAAAGGTAGTCTGAAAAAATCGCCGTCGTTCCACTTCCATCCGAACGATGAACCACCATCACGGGGTGATCTTTCGGAATTGCGACACCGGGATTCAGTTTCGTGATTCGAGCGTCATCCCACTTTTGAATTTTTCCTAAAAAAAGATCCGCGACAATATCGGGCGTCATCTTCAACTGAGCCTTCACGCCAGGTACGTTATAAGTCACAACCACCGCACCCAAAACCATGGGGACGTGGACCACTGGGTCCTTTGCTTTTTGAATCTGTTCATCGGTCATCGGCGCGTCGCTGGCACCGAAATCGACCGTTCGGTCGATCAGCTGACGGATCCCACCACCGCTTCCGATGGATTGGTAATTGATCTGAATACTGCGATCGATTTTTTGATAATCTGAAAACCATTTCGAATACAACGGGTACGGGAAGGTTGCGCCTGCGCCGTTGATCAAATCAGCAGCATTTGCTGCTGCGACCCAAAGCACTGCGGCAAGGGCCAAAGTAGGAAGCTTGAACATGACGTTTTTCATTCGGCCAGCTTACCGAGCCAGACGAACGTCTTAGGTTAGGAATTTGTTAGGACTGATGCGCCTTGAGCGTGATTCCCGCCCTTGACCTTCCAAAAGAGACTTCCGAATCGATGGGGCACCTTGTCAAAAAGGATCTGCGCCAATACTGCCGCAACCACGGCCGGAGATTCCACCTGAAGGCTGTGCCCCGTTTTCGGAATTTGGACCACGCGAAGCTTCTGCCCCATTTCGTCCAGCCAAACCCGATGCCATCGAAAAGGGTTCACTTGGTCGGCATCCCCCCAAAGAATCCAAGTGGGGACCGCAATCGAATGCGCTTGCCCCTTGAGCATCAGTTTTTTTGCATCAAATGATCGAAGCAGTTGCAGCACATCAGGGCGCGTAAAGAAGCCTTTAAATTCCTGAGAAATAAAACGGAACAAGAATGGTTCCTTGGCAAACATTCGGCTTCGCATCTGTTCAAAGCCTCCTTCGATCGCGTCGCGAAAGTTTTCCTTCCACTGGTGAATTTCCTGATTCGATCGGTAAAGACCTGCGGGCGCCGCCAAGATCAACTTTTCTGGCCCCATGTAATTTCGGCTGACACCGCTGGGGCGGGCCTGTTTGGATTTCTTTACGGCGTAAGCGGCGCAGACCCAACCCCCTAGGCTATGGCCCATCAGGACTGTGGGTTCCAGGCGGTCCAAGGTTTTGGCGGATGCTTTGAAAAGCTTTTCAAGTGAAGAAAAACAGGCTTCATCGTGCAAAAACCCGTGCCAGCCCGGATAATCGACCAGGATGATTTCATCAAACTTTCGGGACAGTAAAGGTGACAGAAGCGAAAATACCGGAAACCAAGTCAATGACGAATCGCCAAATCCTGGAACGAAAACCAGACGTTCGGTTTTTCGACCGGGGCGTGTTGACGAAGCGACTGGGCCGCGGGCCTTCTTGCGGGATCGACTTTTGGAAGTCTTCAGCCGCCAAACCCCCAAACCGCTTTCGGGGTGTTCATCCACATAGTGCTGATCCCATTCAAAACCGATCTGTGCCAACGCTTTGGAACTGATCCAATTCGCCGAACGCAAGATGGGCTTGGAAGGCTTTAATCGAGAAATCATTCGGACTGGTTCCCCCCCTAGGCCACCAGAATTGTCCGTTATCTAATCCTCGGGGGTGCAAGCTCGTCAAGCCCAGTGTTGGATCGACTTCAACCCGGTTAACACATGAAGTCATTGAGCTTTTCATTCCGACTAGCCCAACGTGGCCCCGCATTGTGGATTTGTCGTTTTCAGTTCGTCCAAACTTCATGCTAGTTTCCGCTGCTGTAGCCGTGCAAGAAACCTTTTTCCAAGAAATCATCGATGACCTTTCGCACTGGCTGCCCACCCAAGGTCCCATCAAGGAATTCATTCATCACAATACACTGCACGCTTACCAAGATCGCCCATTTCACGTGGGCGTTCGTGTTTCCAGGCGAATGACCGGTGGCCGCGGAAATCTGAAACTTCACGAATATCAAGATCTGTATCGGCACGGCGAAATCAGCGACCGTGCTTTGAAATGGGCCGTTGCGAATGTCGCACACGACAGCCTGGATTCCGCGCAACTGACAAAAGAGCTACTTGAACCCTGTGTTGAAACTGAAGAAGTTTCCAGCTGGCTTATGCGAAACGGCTTACGAAAAAAGGGCTGGGGCGCGGCTGGTCTAGCTCCAGAAGGACAGACCTACCCGGCGATTTTTCGAATCTTCGGTCAGTATTACGATCAAGGGATTGCGACCTGGCCGTTTCCAAATTCTTCCGAAGGACTTTACAACGCGGTCGCATCCTTGGTTGAAGCCTCATGGATTCCCGTTCGACCTTTTCACACTTCAGTGGCGAAACGCTTGCTTCGATTACCCGCTGAAAAAGCGCTTTCTGAAGTACTGGACGCCTGGCTTGGGGATCACAAGTACTACAAACGCTATTTATTAGAAACGGCGCTTGGGCATCCTGGCTGGTCGGGAATGATTCGCCAGTTGGAACTTGAACCTCATTCGATCGTGATTCCTCGCCCCGGAAGACTGATTGATGCTTTGGCCTTGGAACTGATCGCTGAATATTCACTTTTCTTCGAAACGCTTTCAAAAAAGGGGAAATCAAAAGCGCTTTTGCTTCCCGATCCTGAAATCGATCTGACCATTCCGGCAGAAGCTGCGAACGATCACCCAGTCAATCGGCCGACTGGGCTGGAACGCCGATTAGAAATCTGGCAGGAAGCCTACGAACGAACCTACCTAGACAGCTTGGCCTTGGTTCTAAGCCAGAAAAAGGATTCCCAGAAAAAAGAAACTTCAGAAACCGCCGCCTACCAAACGATTCATTGCATCGATGATCGTGAATGCTCTTTTCGGCGACACATCGAATTCATCCAGCCCCGGTGTGAAACTTTTGCTTGGGCCGGATTTTTTTCGATCGACTGCCTTTTTCAAGGCGCGCACGACACGATCCTTCATAAGCACTGTCCCCAACCCATGAAGCCCCGACACGTGATTCAAGAAATTTTGCCTTCGAAACGCTCGCGCGCCCAAGCCGTTTCAAGATGGCTTCGTTCATTTCACTTAAGCAGCCATCCCAACGGACTGATCCGTGGATGGCTGCTGACCCATGCTTTGGGATGGGTGACTGCCGTTCGAATGGGTCTAGAAATATTCGTGGGTCCAGGCGAAGACGCCGCAACCTTGGGCGCCTTAGGTCGAATGCTTCCCGGTTCTGAACTGATTTTGGACAAAGAAAAAGGCTACACCCTAGAAGAAATGGCGGACCGAGTTTTCGGGATGCTGAAAAACATGGGGTTCTTAAGTAAGCCCCGTCAAGGGTTGACGGTGATCTTCGGTCACGGATCCACAAGTGCCAATAACCCCTACTTTGCCGCTTACGATTGTGGTGCCTGCTCGGGCAAGCCCGGATCACCCAATTCACGGGCTTTTGCAAAGATGGCAAACGATTCCCGGGTCCGCGAGATTCTCAAAACGCGCGGGCTGGATCTGGATGGTCAATGGTTTGTGGGTGCCCTACACGACACCACTCGAGACGAAGTTCAGTATTTTGATGCCCAGGCGATTCCAGGTCACTTTCAAAAAAATTTCGAGAATCTTAAAGAAGACGTGAATCAAGCCCTTTTGATGAACGCAAAAGAACGCTGTTTGAAGTTTGCCCAGTTACCCCCGAAACTGAATCCGTTAAAGGCCCTGACCGAAGTTCGGCACCGTTCAACTTCGCTTTTTGAACCCCGTCCAGAAATGAATCACGCGACCAACGCATCCGCGATTGTCGGTCGGCGCGAACTGACCCGCGGAATCTTTTTGGATCGCCGCGCATTCTTGAATTCATATGATCCAACAATCGACCCTGAAGGCATCATTCTTACCGGGATTCTTTCGGCAGTCGTACCGGTCTGCGGGGGAATTAACTTAGAATACTTTTTTTCGCGAACCGATCCCCAAATCTACGGGGCGGGTACCAAACTTCCGCACAATGTTTCTGGACTGATCGGGGTTTTGAACGGAACTACGGGCGATCTCTTGACCGGGCTACCCACTCAGATGACTGAAATTCATCCGCCGCTTCGATTGGCGATTTTTGTTGAACAATCTGACGAAGTCGCACTGCTAGCAGCAAAGCGCAATCCATCGGTATTTGAATGGATTCAAAATGGTTGGGTACGATACCTTTCGATTCACCCTGAAACCGGCAAAATCTTTGAATTTCGGCAAGATCGAATGGAAAAATGGACATGATCGCCGGAACCCCGTTTTTCTTACTGGCCCTTCTTTTCCCCTTTTTCGGAGCCATACTGCTTCAATTCTTGCGAGCCTTTCCGGAAAAAACAATCTACAGGACGGCGAAATCCGTCATGCTGATTCAAACCGCCTGGGTTTTTTTGTCACTCGCTTTTCCCCAAAAATTTCAGACCCATCTTTTCGTCTGGCATGACTACCATTTCGAAGTTTTGCTCGAATTGGACCTGACCGCAAAAATCTTCTGGGCGCTTGCAACCCTTCTAGGAGGGATCGTCGTGCGCTTCAGTTTGATTTACATGCATCGCGAGCCCGGCTATTCACGCTTTTTTTCGACGCTCTTTACTTTCCTTGGCGGGGTTTGGATTCTTGCGGCAGCCGGAAATTTGGACACATTCCTGATTGGTTGGGAAATTTTGGGAATTGCGTCTTTTCTTTTGATCGGATTTTACCGGCACCGCGCGCAGCCGGTACAGAATGCCGCCATGGTCTATTCCATTTACCGGCTTTGTGATGTGGGTCTACTTGCGGGTGCTTATCTCGAACATAGCGAACTTCGCGGAATGGGGTTCACCGAACTGATGGGCCCCTTGGGCGCCCAAGGTCTAGCGGCGCTTTCGGATGGAAATCTGTTTTTCATTTCAGTCCTTCTGATTTTTGCGTCGTTTGGAAAATCGGCTCAAGTACCCTTTAGTTCCTGGCTTCCGCGAGCCATGGAGGGCCCAACCCCTTCAAGCGCCATATTCTATGGTGCACTTTCCATCCACGCTGGCGCACTTCTGCTTTTGAGAACTTATCCGATTTGGAGCGCTTCCCAATGGGCGACGAATTTGATCCTCGTCGGAGGTGCGGTCAGCGCATTATTGGCTTCTGGCATCGGCCGAACCGTATCCAATATCAAAGCCCAAATCGCCTATTCTTCCATTACCCAGGTCGGAATCATCTTCATTGAAATCGCAATGGGCTGGAAAGACCTGGCTTTAGTCCACATCGTCAGTAACGCCTTCTTGCGATGCTATCAGCTTTTGGCTTCCCCGTCCGTCGTCGCCCATCTGCTGCGGGTTCAAGGAACCCAAGAAGCAAAAGCTCGCGAACCCAAGCCGCGTAAAAATAGTGCCTTTCATTCGACGTCGTACGCCTTTCTGATGTCAGAAGCCTACCTTCAAGATTTGGCACGCCTGATCTTCCTTACACTTCCACAAAGGCTTTCTGGATGGTCGATTCGCCGCCCCTATGGAAGTTATCTGATTGGAATTTGCGTATTCGTATTGGCCTACGCGAAATGGGATTTCAAAATCGGCGCTGCTGTGGGGCTTTCACTGGCGCTGGCAATGGACGCGCTTTGGGATGCGACCCAAGGAAATGGATTTCAAGATACCGCTTCTTGCCGACGCACTTTCGACAAAACTTCGTTATCCAGCTTCACGTTTTCGATTTCAGTTTCGATGGCCTATCCTTTGGGATGGAAACTCGGTGTACTTGAACTGCTTCCCTTTAGCGCCGGGATCATCTTTTGGTGGGTTGTCGCCCGCGTCGCTCTTTTAGGATTCAACAGGAATGAAGTCTACGGCCCCCCCTGGGTGGTTTATCCCCGCCGGTCGTTCGCGGCATTTATTTCAGTTCTTGGGCTCAGTGGATTTCCGATTTCAACCGTCTTTTTCGGAGAAGATCTTCTGCTTCGTGAGATCACTAACGTCCGTCCATCTTTGGCTGTCGCGTTCACTGGAATCTTTATTTTGAACGGAATCGCACTGATCCAAAACTATACTCGCTTTTTCTTTGAACCCAATCATCCGCAAAAACAGTGAACTAGCTTGCATTTCAACTTGACGCACTGCCTGGGGCCTTGGGGAATTAAAGTTTTTCAGACAAAGGCCTTTTTTTTTAAATACGCCGTGCTAGCCATTAATTCCATCCAAGGAGCTTGCATGAAGAACAACGTCTTGTTGTCTGCGTTTTTGGCCCTGATGGTCTTCGGTTGTGCCGGAAAGAAGGAGAATCTGGATCTGGTTCATCTTGAATCCGAGCAAGCAAAGGCAAAAGCAGCGAAACCTTCGCCCGCCTACTTGGTTCAATCGGTTCCCGAAGAATTGACGGTTGCGCTTCCAAATCTAGCGCTCGCTCAAGACACCTGGATCAAGCTGATCAGCGCTTCGAAATCTTCCATCGACATCGAACAGATGTACGTTTCGATGCAAACCGGTGAAGCCCTGGATCCTGTCTTTACCGCCCTGCAAGCCGCTGCCAATCGTGGGGTGAAGATTCGAATGATCCTTTCCAAGAACATGATCACGTCAGACCCAGCGGGCCTGGCCCAGATGAAAACGATCAAAAATATTGAGATCGGCGTATTGGACCTAAAGGCCATGACCGGCGGAATTCAGCACGCGAAATTCTGGATCTTTGACCATTCGAAGATTTTCGTCGGGTCTCAGAATTTTGACTGGAAAGCCTTAAGCCAGATTCACGAATTGGGCGTAGTCGTCGAAGACCCAACCACGACTCAGCGCCTGGACACGATTTTCGCTACCGACTGGGAAATGGCCAAAACAGGTAAACAGCCTAAGACCTTTCTTTCGGCTCAAACGATCTTAAGCGATCCGACGATCGATATGTCATCCAGTCCTGCAGTTCTGAACCCTCAGGGGATGCCTGCAACGATCGATGTGATTTTGGGTCAGATCAAGTCCGCTAAGAAATCCCTTCAGATTCAAGTCATGGATTACAACACTTCTTCATCCAGCACGGGATCAGCCTGGACTGAAATTGACGACGCCTTGGTCGACGCCGCGAAACGCGGTGTGAAAGTCCAACTTTTGGTTTCGCACTGGAACACGACGTCGCACGCCATTGGCGCCATCAAGGCTCTTCAGGGTAAGAACGGAATCGAAGTGCGGATCTGCACCCTTCCGGAACACTCGAAGGGATTTATTTCCTATGCTCGAGTGATTCACAGCAAGTACATGGTGATCGATTCAACCCGTCTTTGGATGGGAACCAGCAACTGGTCACGGGGCTATTTCTACGCGACAAGAAATACGGATTTCTTATTTGATCGGCAAGCGATGGCCGACGAAGCGAGCCAGGTTTTCGACGTCCTTTGGAACGCGCCGTTCACTGAAGCCGTCGATGCGAACAAGGCCTATCCTGAACCTCGCAAAGGAAGCTAAGGATCCCTTCGCCCTTTAAGGGTTAGAAATCGTCGCCGGCAAAGCGATCTTGGTGGATTCGGCGCTGCTCGATGATTTTTCGCGAACTGCCGTGACAATTGCCATGGTCAGGGATCCCACGACCCCGGCAACCAAAACCCACACCACCCAAGTCAGTTTTTTCATGTCTGTCCTACTTTCCACATTTTCAGGCCTTCTTGCATTCGGGCCTGGAATTTTGAATCCAAAACGTCGCTACAAACAGCGTACCGGATCAGGGGTTCGCCGCTTGGTCCGGTGAAATGAACGCCCACGATTCCGGTTTGGTCAATCACCCTTCGATTGAAGGCTTCGGCTTGCGAAATCCCCTTCATCTTTGCTTCTTCGATCAGATCCACGCCAAACGCGCGGTTTGGAACTTTCCAAAGCGTGAAGAACCCAGCATTGGTTTCACACGCAGGTTCTAAACCGGCTTCTTTTAATGTTGGAACCAGCCAATTCAATCGCCCCTGATACATTTCGTAAAGATCGTTCAAAAGCTTTTTCGTGCCCGCGCGGTCCTTGAAAAGTTCACCGTATGCCGCCATCAACGAAGGAACCGGGCCCGAATCCGTGTTTCCCTTGACCAAAATAAAGTCTTCGATGAAGTCCTTGGATCCCAGTGCTACACCCAGGCGGGCTCCAGGATCGCTAAAAGCTTTTGAAACCGAAAAAAGTTCAATCCATTCCAGTTCCGGAAAATCTTTGGCGACTTGGCAAAGCGGAATGTGATTTTTTCCACCTAAAGTCGTGTACGCACCGTCATTGACCAACCGGGTCTTGTTTTGAATGCAATGCTGAATCAGCTTCACCCATTCATCCCGCGAAGCTCCACGCGCGGCTGGATTTCCGGGGCGAATCACAAAAATCAAATCCGCACGCGATCCAGAAAGCGCAGCTTCCAATGCGCCGGTATTCAAGACCATTCCGTCTTCACTGGATAAAGGCCAAACCAAGCGCTTTGCCGCAAAATAGGCCTGCGACCAGGTTCCGATGACGTCATAAGCCGGAAGGTTAGAAACCACCTTGAACTGCGAACGATCTTTTAAATGTAAACCACAAGCCAAAGGCATCAACGCGCCTGCGGTTTTAATCCCTGCAATCGGGACGGCCTTGAGTTCCGGGTGCGCATCTAGGTCAAAATCAGCAAAAGCGGAAACCAACCCTTCGCTGAAGCGGTTTAGGTTCTTGTCTTCGGCATAGGTGTGAAGGTCAAATTCGGTAGAAAGCTGAAACCTGGATTTCAAGTCGCGAAGTTCCTTAGGAGGGATCGTATCGGGATTGCCCAATGAAAGATTCAAAGCCTTTTGTCCCGATTTCTGTTCGTATTCGCGAATCAGAATGTAGATCAGCTGAAAAAGATTGATGCCACTGGCTGGAAGACTGCGCATACGCGAAGTCTAGACCCGAAAGGTCTATTCGGCAATGTGCAGACGTTTGCTGGATCGGACTTTGCCATTGAGCGGCGCGACCGTATCGGCTTCGGATAGAATTCGATGTTTCAAGCTTGCCGCTGAATCGCCAGGAAAGCGCGCCTGAAGTCGGGCTAAAGCACCCGCAACCGCGGCTGCCGCAATAGAAGTCCCTTTGCGCTTGGAGGTCTTGCGTCCGCGCGGAAGAAGCGTCGTCACGCCGCTTCCAGGCGCTGCGATTTCAACGAGGCGGTCACTGTAATTGGAATAGTGACCGGAAATTTCCAAAAGATGATCGTTGGAATCCACAGACGCCACTGCCAATAGACCGGGATGATTGCCGGCCAAGGCGGCTGGAAAAATCGGCGCATCTTCAAGTCGGTCGCCGCGATCGCCCGCTGGGACCACCAAAAGAACATCCGACTGATCGACTAGATCCAAGATGTTTCGGAACACTTCTGCTTGCACCCGGGTTCCCCACCCCAAAAGCACGATTTTCGCTTGCTTTGAAATCGCGTAGCGAACACCCGCGTATAATGATGCGCTGGTTGTGATTCCATAGGGATTAAAAACTTTGATGGGCAGAATCCGTGCTTCGGGCATTAAAGCAGTAATGACCCCGGACATGACTGTGCCATTTTCAGCATCATCGGCGGGGCGTGAATCATGCGAAACAAAGTCCCATCCATAGCGGTCAGCTACGCCCGGGTTTAGGTCCAAACGAAGCATCGATTTCAAAACCGGGTGATTGTAATCCATTCCCGTATCCAAAACGGCCACGACGGGACGTTCTTCGGGGTTTGCGAAACTGACGGGCGATGGTGCCCGTTTTGAAAGTCCGATCTGGCGTGCCCATCCCTGCTTGCGTGCGGCGTTTACAAATTCTTCTAGCCGCGATTCTGCGACTTCTTCTTCGCCATTTTCATTCACTGCCGTTTGATCAGGTTCGTCTGCTTCCACTTTGTAAGCCCGATCGTACTGCGCGTAACGGTACCAACGGTAAGGCAGGAAAATCGTTTCAACCAAAGACCGACCCAGGACCTTAAAGAAATTTTCCTTCGGGATATCTCCGTCTTTGAACTGCGGCCTAGGTAAATTTTCATCCGGAAGGACGATGTTTTTGGTTTCAGGCGCTGACTGCGCCTGTTTCATCATGGCCGGAGCATTCAGTGATGCCAAAACCGTAGGCGAAGAAGACTGAATCTGGCGAAGAATTGCGCCCACTGGGATTGGAAATTTTGGATCCGCCTTTGCAATCGATCCTGATTCAAAACTTTGCGCAATCGTCAGGCGGTACCTGGGGTCGTCGATCCATTCATAGACCATTCCGGCGGCGATCTGCGAACGAAGTCCCGTACCTAGAAAATAGATTCTTTCTTCCTGCGGGGTCCCTGGGTTTTCAATCAAAGTTCCGTCCACCTTGGCCAAAAGTGGAAGCTGCCCCAAACTAGGAATCAGTTCGTCTAAACTGCGTTCGATGGCACGTGTGGACGCTTTCAAGAATGCATCCGACCTAGCTACCTGAATCCCTACGCTGTAACCGGCATATGCGCCCGCCACATCAAAAAAGTAGCCTTTGCCTTCGACCGCAATCGGATGGTTTCCAATCGGATTCCCCCAAAGGTCTTCAACCGACCATTCCACTTCAAGACCGACCCGATAACTGGCGTGCTTGACTGAAAGCCAAGCAAAGAAAGCTTCTAGACGAAAACCGCTGCCTAGATCCAAACCGGTGTGGCTATCAAAGGGCCATTTCCCGCTTTCATCAAAGGTTCGTTCAAACCAGTTGGGTTCAAACGAAATCTTTTTCAGCGGAAAATCGTTTTTGTTCTTTCCAATCCCGTCGTTGAAAGGCGTCGTGAACTGCCGATCAAACCCATAGAAAGTCTTTTCGCCCCTTTCGCCTGTACGCAGCGACAGTTCGTGTACTTTTAATTTCAATTGCGCCACCGGCGTGTAGGATCCTGGCCAAACATAGCGTTCGACTAAGGCCTGTTGCATCGATGAAATCTTATGGCTTTCCTTAGCCAAAACAGGTCGTGGCAAAGTCCCTACGGGATCTGCGACGATGAACTTTCCAGAATTCTGAAATTTGGTTTTTAGCTTTTCGACAAAATCATCGCCAAATGCGCGGTTTTCGCCGTTGGGAAGTTCCACCTGAACCAGCGGCGTTTCTTTCCAAGTCACCACCCGCTTCCCTTCAAAGACGGGGGCTGGCGCCACAGGATCCGCGGGGCGCTTTTTTCCGGCTGCAAGGGCACTTTCGCCCAAGATCGCCGTCAGCCCCAAAAATGCAAAGCAAAAAACCTTCTTCTTCATTTTGCCGTATGGATCATCACGCGATCGCCGACTTGGATTCCGCGTGAATCCAAGATTTGATCGACTTGGGCTTCAGTCGAAACCCGGAAAACCCTTGAAGCACGTACCAGCGCGACGGCTTTGAACACCGAACAACTTGAATCCGTGTCTTCACGCTTGGCGTAGACTTCAAACTTTTCGCCTTCGTTCAGTTTGGCCTGAAGCCCCTGATCGAAAATCAAGGTACCCTGTTCGGCGTTCCATTCACGAACGGTGGCCGACCAACCCAGACGTGCTGATTCTGCCGATTGCGCAAGGGCCTCGGTTCCTGCTTTCATGGCCGCGCGAAGGACTTTTCCGAACGGAGTATTGATCACCAGCGATGGGCCCGTAGAAATCTGACCAAAGTCGATATCAAAAGAAAGTTCTCCGGAATAAGTGCGTTGGTCTTTTGAAGTTCGGGCAATCGCCATGCAGCCGGATCGATTGCATTGATAAACCCCAAAATCCATTCCTAAAAGCCCCAACGTGGCCTTCACAGATCCCGAAACGCTTTGAACGACCGACGTTTCTCCTTGGGCCAGCGAATACCCCACGCGAACCCCAATCTGAGTCAGATTTAATTCAACCGTGGAAAGAGCCGCCCGAATTTCAATCCATTCATCGCAGCTTCCGACATCAAACCCTTGCGCACGACTGAAGGGCGCAAAAAACCCCGTTTCAGTGACCGCAGTTTCCAGGTACTGATTCAGGTCGTTTGAAAGATCAATTCGGTTTCCGCCGGGTAAAGTAAACGGAAGTGTGGCTACCGGCTTGAGGATCACGGGGCGAACGGGCCGCGCAGTTTTGGGCGTTTCCGCTGGCGGCGGCGTCGAATTTCCGGGGCGCTTACCTCCGGCGCCTTCGGCAGGCCCGATTCCCAGCAAAGCCGCCACGACCCAGGTCAGTAAACTTGATTTCTTAAAATTCATAAACGCTCCGATGCTTCGCCAATCGTTTGGCGAAAAGCTGAACTTCCCAGCTTCTTACATGGAGCTTCTCGGAGCGCTCACAGCGGCGCTTCAGGACTTTAAGACCGAGCGTTACGCTTTTATTGAGGAATTATGGATTTTCGTACAGGTTATTCAGGATGATCACTTCGATTCGACGATTCGCACCGCGTGAATACGTGTCTTGAATCGAACCGGCCGTTTTAGGTTTCGCTATGGGTCGATAATGTCCATAGCCCGCAGCACCGATTCGAGCAGGATCAAGATCAAAGCGCTTCACCCAATAGCGAACCACCCAAGTGGCGCGCGCTGCCGACAGTTCCCAGGAACTGGGGAACTGCGTTTTTGAAGCTTCGCCTTCGTCGGCATGTCCTTCGACGCGGACCAGGCGGCGGGTTGCGCGAACGACGCGTGCAATTCGATCCAGGACAGGTCGAAGGTCTGCGCGAACTTCGACTTCGCCGGGATCGTAAAAGTCGCGCGCGTTCAGGCTGATCACTAAACCGCGCGAATCGTACTTCATGTCGGGCTTCGCCCCAGGTTCGGTAGTCGACGCTTCTAAATTGATCGATTCTTCCAGCTGATCACGAATTTCTTGCATCGCGGGATCAGGGTCTTGCGACGTATTGGATTTTCCTGCCGGCAGCGAAATCACACGCCCACCCGGCGGTTCGGGTTGTTCAAATTGGTTGACGGTTTCGCCACCGCCTGCGCCCTGAAGGTCAATCGTACCCCCTGCAAATGCAGCGCGGATACTGGCAGCGACGGCCTTCATTTTTTCGGCGTCTTGTTTACTCATGGCAAAAAGCATCACGAAAGTTGCAAACAAAAGCGTGACGAAGTCGGCGTACGAAACTAGCCATCGCTCTAAGTTCACATGCTCGGGATGCTTTTTTTTCATCTAGATCGGATTCCCTATTCTTTTGCGCTGTCTTCGGTTCTGCGCAGGTGTTCTTCGACGAAGACTTCCAGTTTTTCTTGCAAAAAGTGCGGGTTCAAACCTTCTTGAATGCCAACCACGCCCAGCTTGACGACTTCCTTGGCCACCATCCGCTGGGTGGCTTTGCGCTTGATCTTGGTGCCCCATGGAATCAGTAGCAAGTTGGCAATGCCGACCCCGTAGACGGTTGCGACGAACGCGACGGCGATACCGGCGCCTAGTTTGTCCATGCCCCCACCCAAGTTTTCCATGACGTGAATCAAGCCCAAAACGGCGCCGATAATCCCGATGGTGGGCGCGTAACCGCCCGCGCCTTCAAATACTTTTCCGGCTGCTTCTTCTTCTTCAAACGCCAGAAAAATTTCCGTGTCGATGATTTCTTTGACGGTGTTGGGTTCAAATCCGTCAATGACGTACTTGATCGTCTTTTTGAAAAGCGGATCCAAAATGGATTCACGCTGCCCTTCAACGGCCAAAACCCCTTCTTTACGAGCAATCGTCGCGATTCGAATGATTTCATCAATCAGCGGACGAACATCCATGTTGACGTTCTTGTAGATCACCCCGATCAGGCTGAAGGCCTTTTTCACGTCACTTTGCGGATAAGACAGAAGCATAGCGCCCAATGTGCCGCCGACCACAATCAGTGCCGCCGTTCCTTGCATGATCGAAGAAATGTGGCCGCCTTCTAGAATTTGGCCGCCCAAGATCGATGAAATGCCCAGCAACGTCCCTATCAGTGATGCTAAATCCATAGTCGCTTACCTTTCAGTGGTCTCGATTGTCGCACTCGGTGGTTCTTGATGAATGCGCTTCCAATACTCCGTTGCCTTCTGGATCACTTCTTCGCAGGTTTCTTTCACCATCAATTTTTCGCCCGCTTGGTTTCCCCAAAGCGTGATGACGGTATCCGGCGTCGCTTCGACGCTCTTGATCAGATCCGCATTCAGAAAAAACTTTTTTCCATTCAGACGACTCAGCTCGATCATTCGTCTCGTCCCGGTAAACCGGTCCTCGCCTAAAATCTCGGGCCGACTTACGCCTGCCCTGGTCAACTCATGTTTTTAGTGTAACCTTTTGAAAGATGGAGTCAAATCGATGAATGTCGCGGGACTGATTCTTTCAGCCGTCGGAATGGGAATTTCGATCGGGGTACTGCTGCATCAATCCATTTTTCCGCGGGCAAGTTGGGCCGGAATCGCGGCCCTGTTCATGGTCGTGTTTCTGGTTACGTACCGATTCGTCAGAAACGGGCACGCTCGTAAAAACATCACGAAAACCGTTGGTGCTTTGACGCTTTTTCTTCTTCTTTTTGCCGCTAAGACCGCATTCCAGAAAAAGGCACTTTGGGCGATCGCCGAACCGTATCCACTTCCCGCTTCGATTCCGGACGAAACGCAGTTCAAAAACGGCAACTGGTCGCTTCGCCCTTATTTCTATGTCCTGGGTGCTTGGCCGAATCGATTTCCAGTTCAAGTCGATGGCGAACAGATTTTTCATCAACTGCCCTACGCCAAGGGACCTCCGCATCAGTTTTACGGATCCATCATCGCACGTTGGAAACAACCCAACGTCCGACTGATCTTTGAAGGACCCAAGACCCCAGCCGGCGCAAGCGACCCTGCACTTCTGAAAATCTGTTTAAGTTCTGATCCCTGGTCCAAGCCCAAGTCGACGGGACTGCCTCGTGAAATCGGAATTTCCGAATGCTGGAGAGTCCGAGAAGCCGCACTGGAGCGCCATCTGGGAAGTTCGATATTCGCCCAAGACCGGCTTCGTTGGTTTGAAGTCGAAAACCCCGCTTTGACAGAAGCCGAACGCCCCAAAGGAATTCATCTGTCCAAGCGAACCGATGACTTCGTCGAAGACCGCTTTATCTGGATCACTCCGAAAGGACATCATCAAGCGATGATTCTGATTCGCCAGTTTCCGGAAAATCATGAAAATTTGCGTTCAGAACTGGATGATTCCGCACCGGCGTATCGAACTTTGCTTCAAGCCGTGCAAAGTTCGCGAGTCTTTGGAAGCCTGGATGCGGGCCGCACCTGGACCGATCGAGCGCTTTCGGAAACTCAATTTTCGAAGCTGGACCGCGTTCAGGATTCTCGAATTTTTTATCAGAAAATCGCTGAAATTCAGGGCCTACTGCTTTCTCGAATCAGCGTGGATCCCCGAGGCTTTGAACCGATCTTCCATTTCGGGGGGCTTTCCCACGTCCTTGCAGCACGATCGATTCAAGAAAAGAATTTCGCGGTTTCAGCGATTGCAAAACCCAACCTCTTTGCCGCTTGGCGCTACGCAATGGACATTGCGCCCCAAGATCCTAGATCCCAGCGATTGGGTGATCTGTACCAGTCCATCGCCAAGTGACCCCCAAGCGACTTCCCGTTGGGCTTGATCGTCAGTTTTCTGACGGTGCCTGAAATTGGCGCTTGCGGCATCAAACGGGCCACAATTGTTATTAGTTCCTGAATTCAAGGTTTTACGCCTGCTTTGGCCGAAAAACACCCCTGCCGAAAAAAGGCCCTGATTTTTGGCCCAAAAATCGCGTCATTTGCTTTTGACCGGAAACTTTCAAAGCACGGATATCGCGTAAGTTCTTTTGACATTCCGACCGATAAGTCCTCGAGAGGAGTGTCATTTTCGGTTCCCCAGTCGGTGAGTCTGGCCTGATTAAAGGCTCATCACTTTGACCAAATTCTGGTCAATCTGCGAATCGATTTGACCCAAGTGAACGCATGAACTTTGCAGCATTCAATTCGGTTGGGGAGGTCAGGATGGGTTGCACGCATCGTCTGCGCGCCTTAGGGCTCGCGCTTCTCGCGCTATCGATCGCCGCTTCCGGATGTTTTTCGACCGAAGCTTCCAAAAGCTCTTCGGCACAGAATACAGCTTCCGGCGCTGTCGCTTCTTCAAGCCAGGCTCTTACGGGTTCGATCCCATCAGGAGCAAAGGCTGCAAAGATTGTTTTTCGCCAAGCTTTCCCACAAGGAAGCTTCGACCCTCCTCCTGCAATTGGAACACCCGCCGCCGTGGGCAGCGGTGCGCGCGCCATGCGCGTTTTCAACGCAGACGGATCTTTGATGGCCACAGGTGGACCGACGAATTCAAACTGGCCCAAGTGGTTGGCCAACGTTGAAATTGGAATCACCGGAAGCGCAAACGCACAGGGAACCAATCCCGATTGCGCACGCTTTTCAGCAGCGGGCGAAGACACCGCAACCACTTGCGATTGGGGCCAAGCCCTTTCGCCACCCGTTGCGGGTACGGCGGAACCGTGTGGCGCAGCACCTGGTCTTTACCGCGTATCCGAAATGGATTGCGCAAACACGGGTTATACTTTGGCCAATGGAAACGGCGGCCCAAACGACGCCGTGTACATTCGCGCAAGTTTCAGCCGAAACACCAGCTACTTGGGTTCGGGCGAAAACATCATGGTGGTTTTAGAATACGCGGCTTCGGCGTTGAATCCAGCACCGGCAAATCCGACCACCTGCTTCACAGGAAGTTTGTTTACGCCCACCAACACCGGTTGCGCTGACCAAGTTTGGCAGGCTTTTTTGAAACGCGACGGAAACGACGTGGTTCAGCCCTACTTGCTTTTGGTTCCGCCCCATTTTGCGCATATTTCGCAAGCCGCAAACAGCAGCGGGATGGGAATCGTCACCAAGCAATTCTTCCTGCCTTTGGCGGCGGATTCGTCTTTGACCACTTTGCAGATCAGCCGAATCAAAGCACTGGCGACAGGCGCAACTTTTCAAGCCGTCTGCAACGGTGCCGCAACCCCGGCAAACTCGGCGCTTTGTGTGGGCATGGTTTTTCACTCGATGACTTTCTATAGGATGTAATGAAACTAAACAGAATTAGGATTCAGACAAATAGCGGAAGAAAGGTTCCTGGCAAAAGTGCCTGGAACACCGCCGTTTTTTGCGTCTTGATTTCAGGAAGCCTGACCGGTTGCTACGACGCCAAGAAGACCAACCGTTCGACGACTTCGACCACGACCGTTGCTTCAGAATACGAACTGGGAATGAAGGTCGTCTTTCAGCACGAATCTTTTTATTCACTGGTGGAACCGCAAAGCGGAACCAGTTGCGCCGGGGATGCTCGCACTTTCTATAAGGCTTGGAACCATCCTGCGTCCGCAGGCGGCACACCACCGACGACTACGACCTTCCCTTCTTCAAGCTACGACGTGACCCAAACGCAAAAGCCCAGCTGGATCAAAAACGTCGCAGTCGATTTAACGGATTCGGCGGCCCAGATTCCTGCCAACCTTTCAAAATCCTGTTCCCTTGGCGTTTCAAGCACGCTTCCGCCAGTTTCAACTTGCGCCACTTTTGATTACGGGTCCGTGAACGGAATTCCCGCAACGCTTTCGGGCGCCGTGATTCTTTTTGGCGGCCAAACCGACGTCAACAGCGTCAGTCCTTCGCAAAGCTGCGGAATGGTTCAGGCGCTAGGTGCCGAAAACTTCTGTTCGTCGACGATGCATGCTTTAGGAATCGATACTCTTTCCGCATCCACTTCGCTGACGACTTCGGGAAATTCAAATCCGTTGACGCCGGGACTATTGGGGACCTCGACGCAAAATGATTCGATTTCAAACTGGGTGAATCTGACCCAGCTTGCAGGTTCGTCTGCAACGGTTCCGCCGCAATTGTCATCAGCGAATTTGGCGTATTCTTCCGAAATGGGAAAATTGATTTTGTTTGGTGGGATGTCGACCGTATCCAGCTTGGGCGCAGGCACTGCAACAACGGGATCCGATTCAGCGGACGTCTGGACCTATGATCTAGCGACTCAGGCGTGGACTCGGCAGACTCCGCCTGCGAACTTAAGCGTTGAAGTCTACAACATGATCGATCAAGTCCCAGGCGGCTACGATTTTTATCCGCGTACTTTGGGTGCTCGCGCAAACTTTGGATTCATTTCGGTTCCGGGCTTGGGCCTTCAAACGATGACCCCTGGCGATGCTAGCGGTGGCTTGTTGGCTGTTTCAGGAATTCCGGCTTACACCAACTTAAATACCATCGACACGACTGAACGCATCGTTGTGGTGGGCGGCAATCTGCCTTCGCGAGTTTCAGTGGGATCGATGAAATTCAATCCCACTTTCGGCCCCGAATTGATCGATCTTCAAGATCCTGAAAACGCGATTTCAGGTGTGGCTCAATACGTTGAAAGTTTTCACACCCAATGGATGTCCAATTCAAACCTCAGTTCACAGCTGGGCCCCGAACTGATCACGGAAGAATGGACCAACATCGGTGCTGCGCCTGCTCGTCGTGTTTCTGCGACCAACCAAATCGCGTCGGGGCAGTTTGTTGTGGCCACTGGATTCAATTTCAATTTTCCAAACACCATGGCGTCACCTTCGGCTTCACCTAGCCCTGTCGGACTTCGAATCGGAACTCGCACCGACACGCCGGGCGCGTCACCGACTCCGACTCCGGTTGCAGCACCCCGATACACGATCGGACAGATGCTTTTGCATCCCGACACTTTAACCGGAATGGACCAGTACCCACTGGATTGGCGTCAAGCGACCGAAGATACAGTCGCCCCCGTTAACCCCAACCAAATCATTCCCGAAGTCGGCGGCGCTTCTGTTCTTCCAGGTTTTAACCTTTTGGCCAACGATATCGTGATCGTCGGTGGAAGCACTTGCCGCGACTATATTAATGATGCTTCAGTTCAGACCCCGGTCTGCCTTTTTGGTGAATCGGGTTACGACGACGATATGAACACGACGACTCCGCGCTTGACGGTGGATTCGCATCGTTACTTTCGATTGGGCAGCTTGCCTTTGACCAAAAGTTCGCTTCCGCACGTTGCGGGTGTTCCGAATTATCAACTTCCCGCAAATTTGGGCATGGCCGGAACACCACCGAAGCGCGCAGGAATGGCGTCGGCCCGCGGACAGGATTCCAATGGCAACGTCATCAATGTTTACTGGGGTGGAATGTCGGCTGCGACTGATGTGGGAAGTGCGCCGGCGCGGGACCAGGTGCACGTCCTTTATAATGCTGGAACTTTGGCCGTTCCCGTTCCGACTTGGCTGAACTTGGATGCTCCAAACCCGAAACCTGCTGCGCTGACGAACGCGGCGATGGTCTTTAGCCACACGACTGGGAAATTCTACCTTTTTGGCGGCCTGGCCACGACCAGCGGATTAGCCACGATGGATGAAACCTGGGAACTGACCCTTTCAGGAACCTGCACATCATCCGCCCCCGTTTGCGTTCCGACCTGGCGAAAACTTTCACCGACCTGTTTTCCTAACTGCCCGGGCAAACGTCGGTCTCACAAGATGGTCGAAGTGAACTATGCGATGAAAGTCGGCTTGAACGTCGACCCCGCGACGCATAAGCCGGATTGCAGCGATTCGGCGAATCCGTGTTCTTTTGGTATTTTCATGATGGGAGGATCGCCAGACGGTTTCCAACTTTTGGATGATCGCTGGATGTTTGATCCGACAGCCGCCAACGGAAATGGCCATTGGCAGCGCGCGATGGCGATTCCCGCGCGTCACTCGTCGCATATGGCGACGGTCGATCTTTATGTTCCAAGTTCAGATCGCCGTTACAAACGCGCATTGGTCTTTGGCGGCGAAATGGGACTTCAAGATCCTTTTTACACCGTCAGCGGAGAATTCTTTGTTCCGCAAACTTTGGGCGACACCTGGATCTATGATCTTGAAACCAATCAATGGCATCGTGTCAGGCTTTTGGGTCAGGGCTACACCACCAGCGTTTCAGCTTCCAGCGAAGCGGAACTTCGCCAAAGCTATATTACGGATCCGACCAACGTGGCCGCCGCTGCTCGCTTTAACGAACTTTCAGCTTTGACGCCGCCAGCGCTGGCGGGCGGGGTCATGGTGACACGAACTTTCCCAGGGGCCACCGCATCGGCCGCGACACCGCTTGAACCGCTGAAAGTTCCCGAAGTCTTCTTGTTTGGCGGGCGCAAGAAAGACGGAAGCTATCTGCCTTTGACTTCGGTTTACAAATTCTGCATGGGAACGGGCGGCGAAAACGACGTCAACGCACCTATTTCTTCAAGTGGAACGGACGACGCGTCCTGCGATCACTATGATGCAACCGACAACCCAAATTCACCGTACCCCACCACGGATTATGTCGGACGCTGGCTTTTGAAATCACCTGCCGTCACCGGACTTTCGACGGCATCGCAAAGCTTTCAAGGCGCGGGTACTTACGACCCGACTCGTGACCGAATCATTCTGGTGGGCGGACGGTCTTCGAATGCTGCCGTCACGCACACCACTGGGCTTGAAACCACGGGCTTTGGTGCTGGTTCAGTTCAGGTTTTGGAATACACACCGCCTTCGCGAACTTCGACCGCGGCCACAGCGGCTGAACGAAATGGCGCGTGGACAGCGATTGGCAACTGCACGCCGACGACCGGAAGTCTTTCGGTTCCGACAGGCCGTTACGGACACACGTTGACCTATGATGGTGCTTCTAACCAACTGGTTATGACCGGCGGTTACGACCAATCCGGCGCGCTTTTGGCTTCGACCTTGGATTACGCCATTCAACCAGGACGTCAGTACCTAAGCCCTGAAGTTTGGACCGCGAAGTATTATCCGTTTTTGGTCGGTGGCTATTCGATTACAGTGGGTGATCAAAACACGGCGCCTTCGACTGTGACTTTTACGCCGCCGGCAGCGGGCTGCTACGTTTGGGTCAAAAAGACAGTCTTTGGAAATTCGATTGATGCGACAACGACTCAGCCGCCTTTGACCGGCGTTGCACACGCGGCCGCCGTTTCGCTTCCAGCTTCCGGATACAACACGGGTTACTATTCTTTCTTTGATGACCGCTGCACCAACGCAAACCCAGTCATCACTGGCGATCCGCTTTTAAGCCGTGAAAACGCCGGCGGCGTTTACTTTGACATCGACCGATCCAAACTGGGAGCAAGCGAAAATCTGCTTCTGCACCTGACCTTTATTCCGCTAGGAACCCGTAACCTTCGCCCAGACGGCGCAAGAATCACGCAGAAAGAATCTGCCGTCATGGAAGTCCATCTGGTTCGCACCGGCGAATCGCAGTCGACTTTGATCAATACGCTTCAACCAAGGTACGTGCAGTACGCGGAAACGCAATCGTCTTACCCTCAAGTCGTGAACCGTCTTGCGGTCATGTCGCCGCCTACCGGCGAAATTCGTCAGGAACAAATCGTCATTCCTTTGACGCAAAGTCCAGACATTGACCGCATCCGAATCAACCGCCAAAGCGGCAGCGCGATCCTGATCGACGCTAGCCTGTATCGGATGGGAGGTTCGCAATGATTTTCAGTTTCTGGGCAAAAACTGCCGAAAAGACATCGGGTATGAAAGCCCTTTTGAACCAAGCCTTCGCTTTAATCGCACTTGGCGTATTTGCTACCGGTTGCACAAACCTTGGCAGCAATGCGCGCGCACGTTCAGGAACTTCAACAGTCACGACCACCGACGGAAGTTCCTATGGCCTTTCGATTTCGCAGGTCCTACTTTCACCCCTGGATGCATCTTCTGGCACAATCACCATCGTCGGCACAAACCCCGGTGACCTGGGCGCGGCTTGCGACCCAAGGCTTCAGCCTGCTGAAATCGGTGAAGACGGCGAAGAAAGCACGGAAACGAAAACCCCTGGTGAACTTTGCAGCTGCACTTACCGCTACATTCGCAACGGCACCACTGGCGCGTCGGATGAACAGTTTAGCCAGCAGGCGACCTATGCCGAAAGCAACATCGTACGCTGTTCGTTTCCTTCCACTTCGATCTTGGCGGGAATTCCTTACGTCGATATTCAGGTTCGGAAAATCAAAGACAATATTTTCAGTAATCCCATTCGCTATAATCTAACGGGCGGGGAATTCCTGGATCCGACCAGCCCCAATTCTTTTGTCCAGGTCAATCGCTACCAGTGCCGCGACCGCGTTCGTCTGGGGCTTGGGTTTCAACAAGTCGGCGACGGAGCCGAATGGGCGCCGTACAATCCGATTCTAAGTGAAGACCCAAAGCTCAGTTACCCATTGAACTTTTACTATACGAACTATTTTCAATCGATGCAGGCTTTCATCGCGTTGAATTCCGCTAGTGGCGGTTCAGGTGAAGAAGGCGGCGATGGCGGGGGCGGCAATACCAACCCCTGGATTTGTCCGACCGTCCCAAATGATCCCAACGTTGGAATGCAACTGGGTCTTTTCAGTGTTTCACCTGACAGTGGCGGAAGCATTCGGATCTTCCCGCCCACGGGCAGCGTCTTTGACCGATCGACTTTTTTCTTAGCTAGAAAAAAATCGGGAATCTTCACGCTTCCAGTGAACGCCTATGGCGCACCTGGAATTCCAACCAGTGATTTAGGAAATCTAGGGCCACAGGTTGAAACCGATCTGGGATCCCTGGGCTATGGCGTTCCGCCGATTGTGCAAACCAACGGCACGGAAACTTGCCCAGACACCAGCGTCCCGATTCCTGCAGGTTTCCGCTGGGTCAAAGTCTGGCAATTCCGCGCATCTTTAAGCCCAAGGCAACAACCGGATCCAAACGGACGCTTCGCCCGAAGCGCGATCATGTGCAACCCTGGGAATGCGATCCCTAGTCCTACTGCTAGCGGAACACCTGGATTTGTTTTTGGAAACTGCGAAGGCGGTACTGAACTTCCCGTGGATGATTCACGCTTTGCTTCACGGGCGTACATCCCATCAAGTACAGACAGCCAAAATCCGGTTACCCAGAACGCTTGCTTGGAACTGAATCACCCGAACTTTGCCACCTGGCAGACGCCTTGTAATGACCCGTCAAACGGTGGCCCAGGTTCGGGTGCTGGTTGCACGGCAACCAATACCGGAACTCAGAAACCTGCCTATGCTTCCATGGGATTGGCTCTGGCTTCTGACATTTGGTATTTTCTTCAAGCGCCTCCGACTGGAGCTAGCCCAAGCGCCGGCGGATCCACGGGATCCAACGGAATCTGCGGCGGCGGCGGAAACCTAGACAATATGAATCTTTGTTCGGCGTCCCCTGCAGCTGGATACCCGACGTTCAACCAAGCAATCCCTTTTAGTACCGAAGTGAACTTCGCGCCATTGGACCCTGCGGGCCAACAGCGCTATGATTTTGTTTACACGGTTTCGCCGACCACGGTGAACTTGAACGAAATGCTGAATCCGGGAAGCACGATTTCACTGCCTTACGTCCCGTATCGGTTTTATCCAGGCGGATGTGTTTCAGGCGATCCGAACAATCCTGCGTTTGCCGGTGATTGTTCTGCTGACCAGAAAATTTCATACGGGATCAAAATTCACGATGTGGGACAAAACGGGGACAGTACCCCAGGTAGCACCGGGCGTCCGCCGGTCTTTCCGGTCTGCGCGCTTCAACCGATTTAAGGAACTATGAAAACGAAGAATGATCTGTTCAAAAACTTGGGAATCGCAGCCGCAATGGCCATCACCGTTGCTGCGTGCACCAATATTGGCGGAATCAAATCCAATCGTTCTAGAACCAACCCCACCACCCTGGGGCTGACTTCGTCCACATATACGATTTCTTCGATCAACGTCGATGATCCAGAACCTGTCGTCAGCCCAAGTCCTGGGGCAACTTCAGATCCCGTTTCATTTACGATTTTCTTTGACCAGGCCCGTTCGGCGACCCCACTGACCACGCCTTGCAAAAGTGGCGACAAAAGCTGTTATTGCTATTACCGCTGGACCGAAACCGGATTCAGCAACGGCCAAGCCGTCAGTTACGACCGCGAAGATTTTAGCCCCATCGATCAAGTTCTACCGTACATGGTCGTTTGCGATGGGCCACAGAACTATGCCAACGAAATTGACGTGGGCACGATCGTAAACGTCACGGTCAAGTCAGCTGAAAACAATTCAACGACCTTTACATCCAACACCTATCAGTACCGCCGAACGTCAGGAACGGGAATGGGCAGCTTAGGTGATTTCCAGGATGCGGTCGGCGCCAGCTTTGCCAATATCCATCGCTATTCTTGCTACGAAACCCGAAGAACCGTTCGAAAGATTTGGAACGAAGTTCAACAGATCGAAGGGCAAGACGACAATTCATCAACCACGAACGTCTTGATGGCTTCTGCATTTTGCTCGGGGACCAAAAGCACGGCCGGATGCAAGTTAGCTCCGGCAACACTTGATTTTTCGACCCAGTCGTATTGGTACAATATGTACATCCGCAACACGGATCGCGGTCAGATCAACGCATCGACCATCATCGATGAAGCAGGAACCGGAATGGTCTGCCCAAAAGTGAAAGAAGTGCTTTGGGCGCAGTCGCCGGACTTCTATCCTTTAGATACGTCTTTTGCACTTTCGGTGACCCGCACCGCCCAGTTTCGCGTCGGTGTGGAAGCCTTTAGCAAATTGAAGATCGAAAACGACTTTGGAAGCCAAGACACTTCCTGCAATGAATCCGCAGACGCAGGTGCGGGCGCTGGCGCAGCCGGCGGCGGCGAAAACAAGGGCGATAAGCTATTGACCAAATCGTGTATCGGATTTGCAGCTAAACCCAGCCCAGCAGGCGCATGTCCGACGATTCGCTTAGCCAACGGAACGCTGAAGCCGACTTATCGCCTTCGTCGCTTCATTACACTTTACCCGCTTCGTTACCACACCGATGGAACGGTTCGGGATGATTCACAGCCGCGCGATTATGTTTACGTCTTGGATCGTCCAGTTTCTGCCCCCGGTATGGATCCGACGCGTCCCTACACGATGCGCGGTCCGAAGCCCTGCCCTTTTGCGTTCTATGACGAAATGGGGGTCTTGGGTGATCCAATGGATCCGAACTATGCGGGCGGAATGCCTGGATATGCCGCGACCAATTTTCCGGGTTGGAACGGTACGAACGTGGATGGAATGGAATTTCCGTTCATGGATCGTAAATCGATGGTTCCTTCACAAGATCGGAATGCGAATTCCTGTTCCGCAGCGATTCCGCTTTTGAACGATTCCAAATCCGTCTGGTCACTGACCACGATCAATCGAAAGAACCCCGTTTACAAACGCCTCTTCGTTCGCCCTCAGCAAGCGTGGGCCCCTCATTACGAAGAAGACACCGCTTTTGAAGCCTGCGCGCCGGCGCCTGACGTGCCCAAGGACCCTCCGATCCATTTCGCAAAAGATCCTGCTACAGGAAACGTCAGCTATTGCGCAGAAGCGTATCCGACCCAAAATCCGTTTGTGTCAAAAGTCGATACGCCACAAGCGCCAAGCATGAACATTCCAGGCTATGTTTCACCCTACACTTCACACGTGGTGAAAAATTCGGCCAGTGCCAGCTGCACCAATTCAAGCCTAGATTTAAGTTCGATCGTTTCGAAGTATCCGCCGAATCCATCGCTGGGATCTTCGACTTTCTGCGCCCCAGGAACGCAAGCGACGGTTGGGCCCGCCTGGCACCCAAACAATTACCTGGTGGATTCGAATACTCCGCGCGCTGGAAACGTTTGCAGCAACGGCGGAAATTATGATGCGCTATCCAACACCTGCTACTATTGCGCACATCAGACTTGCGATCGCACCGTTTCAGCGCCAAGCAGTGCCGCTTGGCCGTTCTTCCCGCTTTTGGCCCGCCCCGAACGGGTGGAACAGGCAATCATGTCGGATACGACTTACAATTGCACCGTCACCTATGACAACGGCCTTGGAAAAATGGGAAAGGTAACCCCCAACCAAGGTTGCTGCGGAACAGCGGTCCAAGTTTGGACGGGGTTTGACAGTTCGGCAGCTCCGAATATCAACCGTGCGAACACCACTGCACACCTCGAGCCGGATCAACAGTGCCTCATTCCCCAGTATTAAGCGAAACGCTTGAGCTGACTTTGGAAGGACCCTTGGACCGACTGGACGTCGCGTTGCTTAGCGCGCTCAAGGCTCAAGAAGGAATTTTCACAAGCCTGTCACGCGCGCAGCTTAAGTCGTGGTTTCACGAAAAAAGAATTCGGCAAACGGCTCCTCATCGACGAACGGCGCAAGCCAGTGATTCGCTAGGAACGGGACAATCGGTTCGACTGGAAATTCTTTACCGCAAAGACGAACTGGAAATTCGCGCAGAAGGATTGATCGCAAAAAAAATCGAACTTCCCGTGATCTTTGAAGACCCAAGCCTTTTGATTGTTCACAAACGCAGCGGGGTTCCCAGCGTTCCTCAGGCCCCTGACGAATCAGAAACGGCCGTGGGTTTTGCCCTGGCCCGAACACCTGGAATCTTTAAAGTCGGAACCGAAGACGGACCTGGTCGAACCGCACTTGAATCCGGCGTCCTTCACCGGCTAGACACCGGCACCAGCGGGCTTTTGGTTTTCGCAAAAAACAATCCTGCGTTTTCCACCCTTCGACAGGCTTGGAAAGCGGGCGATGTTCGAAAGAAATACCGCGCACTGGTTCGGCTAGAAACGGAACTGGATTTGGATCAGGTCCCGCGCGAAATCCGATTCGACCTAGGTCATGACCCAAAATCAAAAAAAAAGATGCTGGCACTGACTTCTGAAGATCTGAAAATTCGTGGCAAACCATTGCCCGCGGTCACCCTGATTCATCAAGTCCGACCCATCCCTAAACGAACTGGACCTTTCTTTGACTACGACCTTGAAATTGAAATTCAAACCGGGGTCATGCACCAAATCCGCTGCCACTTGGCGTCCATCGGGCTTCCGATCCTGGGCGACCGGGTCTATGGAAATCAGCCAGCTTCCCGTCTTTTTCTGCATGCCTGGCGCTTAAGCCTTCCCCATCCCGAATCCCAGGGGCTTCGCATCGACGTCGAAGCAATGCTGCCGTGGGTCACGGCGCCTGTTGCCCCTTGAACCTGCACCCCAAGTCCCTTAAGGTCACCTCATGGGAAAAAATGCTCGCAGTCTTTGGCTAATCCTCGCACTTTCTTGTTCCGCGATGGCGCAGACCGCGCCTGCTTCGCCCGATCAGATGGAAATTTTTCAGGCAATTTTGCCATCGGGCAAAGTCTTGGAAGCTAGAATCACTCCCGTCTATCCGTGGCATTTCACTTTCAGCACCTACCTTTTGGTCGAAACCGGCGAAAATCCGTCGGCTTTCGTTGCCCCGCACATCAAGTGCAAGGGTGACCCTAGTTTAGGTTGGACCTGTTCACGCGTCGGTTCAGCGTACCTAGGTGATCCGATTCAAATCGAAATCATGCCCAGTCAGCGGTTACAGGGCTATTACGACCTTCACATCCAGCAGTTCGTGATTGACCCCACTAGCCAAAAGCCCGTTGCGACGACTGCGCAAACGGTTCTGGATTTGTTGCCTTCCTATTCGCTTCCGCGAATTCGTACGATTTCATCCCTGTCACGCCCCCAAGGGCCAGACGGCCCGGAATACGACCTTCACTTCGTCGATCGGGGCGGGTTTATCGCCCTAGAAGGCAAAGAAATTACTCCAGGACAGATTCTCAGTTTTAGCCTGCTTCGGCGCGGAGAATGTTTCGGATATGACCAGGTTTACGTCGCCTGCACCGGTGGAAGAAGTGATCCGACAACTCGGGACGATCTCTGGGTCGCACACAGTTTCCAACAGTCCTATATGCGCCCAGGGTTCACGGAAAGACGAATGGTGTCGGCACAATTGAAGCTCTACTCTTACGAAACTCAAAGTGCTTGGGTCGTTCACGACGACGGGTTTACTTGGAAGTAAGAATCGCCTAAACAAATCTTTCCGTGAATTCTCCGCCGGCGTACGTATAGACTTTTTTCTGTCCGTCGACGTCGGTTTCGACATTCACGGGTCTGCGCCAGATATCTGAAAGCGCACGCATACTTTCACGCGCGTACTTGACATCCAAATCCAGGCCTTGATGTTTGTGCCAAAGAAGAAGTTCGCCCTTGTTCTGGAAATTTCCGTCCATCACGTAAATCATGGGCTGCCCACGATTGGTCATCGAAAATAAAAGCTTTTCTTTGACCTTTTTAAAATCGCGATCCGCGATTTCATACTGATTCGTGCGGCGGTTGAATGCATAGGTGTAAAGCTTGAATCGTTCAACGAATTCTTCGGTCAAATATTCGTCAATAAAAGTCACGTCATTGCAAACGCGGCGGACTTCAAAAATTTTCTGGCGGCCCTGCCCAAGCTTGGTATCCCACCGTGCCTTGGCCACCATGTCGTCGCATTCGTCGTATTCTTTTCCAAACTTGCCACGGTTCCACCGGTCTTCGATGTCTCGAAAAAGTTCGATCCCGATCTTGTATGGATTCACGCGCCCGGGCTGCATGACCAGCGTTCCTGCGTGGCTATCTGCAAAATCGATGATTTCAGAATCTTTCAACGCTTTTTCGGTCATGATTTTCGAGTGCCAGTAGCTAGCCCACCCTTCGTTCATGATCTTGGTCTGAATCTGTGGTGCAAAATAATAGGCTTCGTCGCGCACAATCGAAAGCACGTCCTGTTCCCAGGTTTCCAAGGGCGCATTTTGAAGCAAGAAAGCCAAAACGTCTTTTTGCGGTTCTGAAGGATGGCGCTTGGCCCTTTTCGCCATTTCTTCGGCCTTCTTCTTTTGTTCTTCGACAAAATCGGGCGGATTAATAAACTTGTCCATGTACGAACGGTCTGAACGAAGCTTTCCCGTTTCCTGCGAACTGGCCGGATCAGGATCTTTGTCGGTGACCGACTTTCCTTGGGTAAAGGGCAAGTACGGATCAATCAGGTTTTCCAGGGTCAAGCAGCGGTCAATGAAAGTTTCCACGCGGTCTTGACCATACTGGTCCATGTAATCGCGGATACGGACGGCGTGGTTTGCCATCTGGTCCAGCATTTTGCGGTTGGTTTTTGAAAACCAATAATTGTTCTTAAAAAAGTCCACGTGCCCGTAAACGTGCGCCATGACGATCTTCTGATCGACATAACTATTGCTTTTCATCAAGTAGGCGTACGAAGGGTCGGTGTTGATCACCATTTCATAAATTTTTTGAAGACCCCATTCATAGCCCTTGGACATCTGGTCGTAATCCATTCCAAAGCGCCAGTGCGGGTAACGAACGGGAAACCCGCCCAAGGAAGCCAACGAATTGATCTGGTCATAGTCGACCATTTCAAAGACGGTTTCGAAAAAATCCAATCCAAAGCCGCGCGCGTATCCTTGGATTTCGTCGCGAAGCTTCGCCAGTTCCGGGGTCAGGTTGGTGTCGGATCCCATGGCTGCCATGCTATTGTCTTTTCCCGCCTGCGGCATTTAGGGGCATCATTTGCCCTTCCCCAAGAAATCTTTGATCGACTGTAAAATTCCGTCCTTGTTTTCGATCTTCGAAAGAATGACGGAATCATGTTCGGTCCCAAAGAATTCTTTCAGATCTTTATAGAACTGACCTGATCCATAGCGGCTTTCGACCTGGCCGTAGCAAAACGTGTTCACCAACGGCAAAAGTTCCTGCTTCAAAAGATCCAAGCAAAGTTTCGTGTCTTCGCCTGACCAGTTGTCGCCGTCTGAAAAATGAAACGGATAAATGTTCCAGTCTTGCGGCGGATAATCATTATCGATGATCTTTTGGCAAAGCTTATAAGCCGAAGAAATCAAGGTTCCGCCGCTTTCGCGGGTTTTGAAAAAAGTCTGTTCGTCGACTTCGCGCGCGGTCGCGTCGTGAATGATGTAACGGGTTTCAATGCCTTTGTACTGTGAACGAAGCCAGGTATCGATCCAGAAGGCTTCGGTCCGAACAATTTCTTTTTGCTCGTCGCCCATCGAACCCGACACGTCCATCATGTAAATGATGACCGCATTGTTTTCATGACGAACGTCGGTTTTCCAAGACCGGTACCGCATGTCGCTTTTGATCGGCACGATCACGGGCTTATCGGGGTTATAGGTTCCCGATGCGATCTGGCGACGCAAAGTTTCTTTGAAAGTGCGCTTGAAATGACGAAGGCTGTTCGGCCCTTGGTTCGCAATCCCGGTGTATTTTTCCGTTTTTGCGCGAACCGTGTTGTGACCTCGCGGTTCAATCTTGGGCAGTTCCAACTGTTCGCCCATGATTTCGGCCAATTCCTGCAAAGTCAGATCGACTTCTAATCCGTGTTCGCCTGACTGGTTTCCGGCCTGACCTTCTCCGCCTTCACCTTCTTGCGGATCACCCGAACCCCCGACCGGATCACCGGGCTGGCCATCCCCTTGCCCCACCCCACCGGCTTCTTTATCCCCGTACTTAAAATGCGGGATTTCGATCTGAGGAAGCGGAATGGACACCATGTCCTTTCCCTTGCGGCCGATCATTTCGCCGTGGGTGATGTACTTTTTCAGATCCTGCTTGATCTTGCCCTTCACGATGTTGCGGAAGCGGGCATGATCGCGGTGGATATTGTAGATCATTGCAACCTAGGCCGGCTTCGCTTGCCGTCGGGCATCGAGTTTTTCATGGATTGCCAAAACCCCACTGATCAGCTCCGTTTCTTCACATCGCCGCGAGCAAAGATGCTGGCGACGAAATTCAACACGTCCGTTGAACACACTTCGCAGTATCCGTAATTCTTGATCAGTCTGGACTTCACGACGTCGATCTTTTCCTGGGTGGAACGATCCACGACGTTTGAAACCAACGAAGTCAGCTTGATGGTGTCCTTCTGATCTTCAAACAACTTCAGTTCCAATGCCTTGTGCAAGCGTTCATTGGTCTTGTAATCAAAGGTGCGTCCTTCGATCGCAAGCGCACCGATGTAATTCATGATTTCGCGCCGGAAATCATCTTTGCGGCTTTCTGGGATGTCGATCTTTTCTTCGATCGAACGCATCAGCCTTTCATCGGGTTCCTCGTCCTGGCCGGTGTACTTGTTCTTCACCCGCTCGCGCTGGGTGTAGGCCTTGACGTTGTCGATATAGTTCGAGCAAAGCTTCGCGATCGCGTCTTCGTCAGCAGAAATCGCGCGTTGGACTTCGTTTTTCACGATGTCTTCGTATTCCTGCTTCACCAAAGCCAGCATTTCGCGGTACTCGCGGCGCTTTTCATCCGACGCAATCAAAGCATGGTGCTTCAATCCGCCTTCCAGTTCGTTCAAAACCATGAACGGATTCACGCAACCGATTTCTCCGTTCTTGTCATTGACCAAGGCGTTTGAAATCTTGTCTTGAACGTAACGCGGGCTGATCCCTTCCAAACCTTCGCGAATCGCTTCTTTACGAAGTTCTTTGACGTTGTCTTCGGTGTAACCCGTTAACGTCTTTCCGTCGTAAAGCTTCAGCTTTTGCATCAAAGAAAGGTTCGCTTTCTTTGGCTGTTCCAAGCGGGTCAGAATTGCCCACATTGCGGCGACTTCGACCGTGTGCGGGGCGATGTGCTTGCCCTTGATCTTGGCGGCATTGAAGTCTTTTTCGTAGATCTTCACTTCCTGCTTCAGCTTGGTGATGTACGGAACGTCGATCTTCACTGTACGGTCGCGAAGCGCTTCCATGAATTCGTTGTTCTGAAGTTTCTTGAATTCAGGTTCGTTGGTGTGACCGATGATCACTTCATCGATGTCCGTTTGAGCGAACTTCTTGGGTTTGATCTTGTGTTCTTGCGAAGCGGTCAAAAGATCGTACAAGAACGCGACGTCCAGCTTCAAAACTTCGATAAATTCCACCACACCGCGGTTGGCGACGTTGAATTCGCCATCGAAGTTAAACGCCCTAGGATCGGAATCCGATCCGTATTCAGCGATCTTGCGATAATTGATATCGCCCGTCAGTTCGGTTGAATCCTGGTTCTTTTCGTCCTTTGGCTGAAAGGTGCCGATGCCGATGCGGTCCTTTTCAGACAGAACCATGCGGTGAACGCGAATGTGGTTCATGACCTTCATCCAGTCGCCCTGATAGTGGCGAAGGAATTCACGGTAAATGAAGCGCGATGCAGGATCTAGGTCACCGACGATCTGAACCTTGTACTGCGTTTTGTTTCCACGATTCAGTTCTTCCAAAATCTTGGGCCGAAGTTCGTCGGGAATCAGCTTCAAGGGTTCTTCGTTCATGGGGCTTCGAAGTTCTTTCACGTTGCCCAAAACGTCTGCGAATTTTCCTTCGGGATCCACCCAGCGAAACGTGTACATCGCGCCGTCGTCGGTTCGCGAATAAGCTTCAATACCCTTTTTCAAAAGTCGCGCGATGGTCGATTTAGCCGATCCGACCGGACCGTGAAGAAGAAGCACCCGCTTTTCCGTTCCGTACCCAAAGGCCGCGGATTTGAAAAAGTGAACCAGCTTCATCAAAGAAACGTCCAAACCGAAAACGGCATCTTTACCGTGATCGATCGGATCGTCGAAGAACTTGTAGCGCACGATATTCTTTTTATATTCGACGTAACTTTGCGTGCCCCAGGTCAGGATCATGTCGTACATGCGCTGAAAAGCGTTTCGTGCGACGGCCGGATTGCCCTTCACGATGTCCAAGTATTCGAAAAGCGAACCTTCCCAGTGAATGTTCTTAAAATCCTGAACGGATTTTCCGTCCCCCAGGATCGAATTCCAGTTTCCGGCGCTTGGCGACTTTTGGCCTCGATCGGAATGAGTCTGATTGTTTTGATTTTTATCTGAGCCAGCCATGGGTTCGTCCTTTCTTGGACTTGGTCTTGGACTTGGGACTTGATCTTGAACTTTTGAAGACTTCAACTGCCGCCGGCAATTCTTGCCGACTTGACTTCAATTTTGCTTGTCGATTTTCAATTACGCAAGCTACCCTTTCGAAAAGGTCGAGCCATGAAAAATCTACATAGCCAGTCGGGAGAGCGCATTTCGGCTCACCCCGTTTTAAAACAGGCCCAAAAAGTCCTTCAATCCAAAAACATCAAGGATTTCGAACTATTCTACAGCGGGCGATCGGTGACTAAGGTTGAAGCCAAAGAAGGTAAAATCGATTCATTGACCCGTGCCGAAGACGTGGGGCTGGCCGTCCGGGTGATTCGGGACCAGAAATTGGGGTTTAGCTTCACGACTTCGATCGAAGACACCCAGGTTGAACGCGCGGTCCTTTCGGCAATCGAAGTCGCGGAACTGATGCCCAAAGACGAAAACATCGGCTTTGCAAACTTCAAAAAGCACCAGTATTTCAGCGAAAAACCGGCGGCAAAACCGTCATCGACGGAAGCCAAGGTTGAAGCTGCGCTTTGGCTTGAAAAGCTTTGCTTGAAAGCGGATCCGCGAATTCAACGCGTTCGTCAAGCAACGGTTTCCGAAACCGAATACGTATCGGCGATGATGGATCCGTCTGGAAACATCATTGATGAATCCGGCTGCATCGTATCGGCTTCAGTCAGCTGCAAAGCGGAAGAAAACGGCGAAGGCCAAATGGGCGGCGATTACGGATTTGGTTACCAAATCAGCGATTTAAAGCTGCCTGAAATCGCAAACGAAGCGGCGCGAACGGCGACGGAACTTCTTGGGGCTGGGTCGACTGAAACCATGAAGTGTCCAGCCGTGATTCGAAACAGCGTTGTGTCAGACCTTCTGGGATTTTTGTCGGGAAGTTTTTCAGCCGAAGAATTCGACAAGGGCCGAAGCCTGCTTGCAGGGAAAATGGGTCAGAAAATTTTTGCCGAATGCGTGAACTTGATTGACGACGGAAGGCTTCCAGGCGGCCTAGGAACCGGGGTTTTTGATGGCGAAGGCGTTCCCGCCCAAACCACCCCGCTAGTTCAAAATGGCGTGATGAAAAACTGGATTTCCGATTTGTACCATTCAAAAAAACTGGGAATCCCGGCCACCGGAAATGCTTCGCGAAGCATCAAGGCCCAGCCTTCGATTTCGACGACCAACCTAGTGATGCCCGCGGGCAAGACCCCCTTTGACCAAATGATCGGATCGATTGATCGCGGAATCCTGATTGTGGATTTGATGGGCGTTCACACCGCCAATCCAGTGACGGGTGATTTTTCCTTAGGAGCAAGCGGGATTCTGATTGAATCAGGAAAGTTAACGCGGCCTGTTCGCGGATTCGCGGTTGCGGGCAATGTGTTGGATCTTTTCGCAAAAATCACGGATATTGGAAGTGATCAAAGATCTTTTGGGAGCGTCTGGTGCCCATCGATTCGAATCGCCGAGCTTTCGGTCGGCGGCCAATAGGTACCTAAAGGTAAAGAATTGGATCAGAACACAGCTGAACCGCAAACGAAGTCGAACCTGAATTTCAGTAAGCAATTCGAAGACAAGATGTACCGGTGCGCGATTCGCACGGACGTGGGTAAGAAGCGGGCTCAGAACCAAGACAACGGCGGAATTTTTCCTGAACTGGGACTTTTCATGGTCGCAGACGGACTAGGCGGACACCGCGGCGGAGAAACAGCCAGCACCCTGGCCGTTGAAACGATTTCAGCCCACATCAAGGCCGGCCAGGCCCAACCCTATTGGGATCCAAGAAGCCTAGCCGTCAGTTCAATTAAACAGGCGAACGCCAAGATTTTTGAAACCGCGAAAAAGAACCCTCAACTGGACGGAATGGGAACCACCGCGGTGGTTTGCCTGATCAAAAACGCGACTGCGTACATCGCGCACGTGGGTGATTCCCGCGCGTACCTGGTTGCAAAAAACGGAATTTGGCAAATGACCCGTGACCATTCGCTGGTTCAGGAAAAACTTCGCGCGGGCTTGATCACTCGCGAACAATTGAAAAGCGATCGCATGAAGAACGTGATCACACGTTCAGTGGGATTTGAAAGCACGGTCGATGTGGACCTTTACGAAATGCCTTTAGACGTGGGTGATTCCATTCTGATGTGCAGCGACGGGCTTTCCGGAATGCTGGATGATCCTGCCATTTTGAAAACCATTCACGAAAGCTGGAAATCGGGCCAGGACGTTCTTGCGGCGGTGGATCAGTTGATTCAGCGGGCAAACGAAAATGGCGGAGAAGACAATGTGACCGCGGTCTTGGTCACTTCACTAGTGAAGCGAGCATAAGCATGATTAAAGGTTCAAATCGTTTTTTCACCATCTTGATTGTTCCCGAAAAAACTTCTCAGGTTCGAAGGATCGTCATTCCCGCTTGGCTGGTTCGCGGCGGAATGGTCGGGGTGCTTTTTGCGATGATTTTGGGTTCGATCATGATTTTGGACTACTGGTACGTCATGAGCCAGATCGGCGAAAACAAGCAGTTGAAAATCGAAAACCGCCGTCTTCGCCAGCAAGTTCAAATCTTCAAAAACAAAATGCAAACGATCGATGCGACCATGGATCGCATCAAGACTTTTGCGACTCGGTTAAAAGTCATCACCAACATCGAAGACCGCGGCGGACTTCTGCAAAGCTTGAACGACGGAAAACTTCCGGACGCGAACACGAACATCGGAAAATACGCGCAGACCGAAACCACGGATTCAAAAGAAGAACCGTCGACTGCGCAACAAGTCGCGCAAGCGGCGCAGGTGGCGCAGTTGAAAGCCGATGCCACGGGCGGTGCGGGCCTGACGCCAAAACAGCTGGATCCTTCAACGATTTTTGCTGACCGAAGTCCCGAAGAAGCCCATTTGTGGAAAGAATATCAAGAACTGGACAGCCGCTTTAGCGAACTGAACCACGAATCGCTTTTGATCGAACACGTTCTTCAAGATCAGTACGAACTTTTAGCCGACAAGAAAGCCTTCTTGGCTGCCCTTCCCACCCGCCGCCCCGCGGTCGGGTACCTGACGTCTGGATTTGGCGTTCGCCGCTCACCGACGGGTGACCGCGTCAAAATGCATGAAGGAATGGACATCGCGAATCACATCGGAACACCGATCAAGGCCACGGCTGACGGAACGGTTGTGTTTTCTGACGTCAAGGCCGGCTACGGCCAGACCTTGATCATCGATCACGGGTACGGGCTAGAAACCTGGTACGCGCACAACAAGAAATTGGTAGCCCGAAAAGGGGAACGCGTTCGTCGGGGTGACACCGTTGCGCAGCTTGGCAATAGCGGTCGAAGCACCGGCCCCCACTGTCATTACGAAGTCAGAATTAATGGAACGCCGGTCGATCCGCTTTCCTACATCCTCGAGAACTGATAGTCTCGGCGAACAATGACACTGACCGCTAACATCACGAATTTCGCCAAGAAAGTCTTTGGGACTCAGAACGAACGCGAACTGAAGTCGATCTATCCGTTGGTCCACAAGATCAACGCGCTTGAACCGTCGATGAAAAAACTTTCAGACGCTGAACTGAAAGAAATGACGACGAAATTCAAAGCCCGTCTAGCCCAAGGTGAAACCTTGGACCAGATTCTGCCCGAAGCTTTTGCAGTGGTTCGCGAAGCCGCTTGGCGCGTGATTGGTCAACGCCACTATGATGTTCAGCTGATTGGCGGCATCAGTCTTCACCGCGGTCGTATCGCTGAAATGCGAACCGGCGAAGGTAAAACCCTGGTCGCAACCCTAGCCTGCTATCTGAACGCGCTTGCCGGAAAAGGCGTTCACGTCATCACCGTCAACGATTACCTAGCCCGCCGGGATTCGGCGTGGATGGGTCAGATTTACGGATTCTTGGGCCTAACCACCGGGATCATCGTTCACGGCTTAACCGATAAGCAGCGCAAGGAAAACTACGGCTGCGACATCACTTACGGAACGAACAACGAATTTGGATTCGATTACCTTCGCGACAACATGAAGTTTCGGCTGGAAGATTACGTTCAGCGCGAATTAAATTTTGCGATCGTTGACGAAGTCGATTCGATTTTGATCGACGAAGCCCGCACTCCTTTGATCATCAGCGGTCCGACTGATGAAACCACCGATCTTTATTACCGAATCGACGAACAGATTCGCGCAGGCGGCGGGTTGACCAAAGAAACGGATTACACGGTTGATGAAAAATCCAAGACCGCAGCGCTGACGGAAGCCGGCGTTGAAAAAATGGAAAAACGCCTGGGTATCGATAACCTTTACGATCCCAAGCACATTGAAATTCTTCACCATGTGAACCAGGCCCTTCGTGCGCACGTCCTTTACCACCGCGATGTCGAATACGTCGTGAAGGACGGCGAAGTCATGATCGTCGACGATTTCACGGGCCGCTTGATGCCGGGACGGCGTTGGTCAGATGGCCTTCACCAAGCCATCGAAGCTAAAGAAGGCGTCACCATTGAAAACGAAAACCAGACGCTAGCGACGATCACCTTTCAGAACTTTTTCAGGATGTACAACAAGCTTTCGGGAATGACCGGTACGGCCGACACCGAAGCGACTGAATTCAAGCAGATCTATAAATTAGACGTCACGATCATCCCCACCCACCGCGCGGTTCAGCGGATCGATCATTCCGACGTCATTTACAAATCGCAGCTGGCGAAATTCAAAGCCATCGCCGAAGAAATCAAAGTGCTTTCGGCCAAGGGGCAACCCGTTTTGGTCGGAACCGTGTCGGTTGAAAAATCCGAACTTCTTTCGCAGCTTTTGAAACAGCAGGGTGTGAAGCACAACGTCCTAAACGCCAAACAACACGAACGTGAAGCTGAAATCGTCGCGCAAGCGGGCCGAAAGTCCGCAGTGACGATTGCCACCAACATGGCCGGTCGCGGAACCGACATTCTTTTGGGCGGCAACGCAGAATTCTTAGCCAAGGCCGAAGTCGGCCCGCTGAAAAAAGACGCAACTGACGAAGAAAAAGTCGCGCACGCCAAGGCGCTTGAAGAAGCGCAGATGAAGTGGAAAAAAACCTGCGACGATGAACGTGAAATCGTCAAAGCCGCGGGTGGCCTTTTCATCCTAGGAACCGAACGCCACGAATCCCGTCGAATCGACAACCAGCTTCGGGGTCGTGCCGGCCGTCAAGGCGATCCGGGTACTTCCCGCTTCTATCTTTCATTTGATGACGATCTTCTTCGCATCTTTGGTCAAAGCACTTTGTTAAAGCAAACGGTTGCGGCCATGGAAGAAGATGTGCCGATCGAACACCGCTGGACCACCAAAGCGATTGAAAACGCCCAGCGAAAAGTCGAAGGCCACAATTACGACATTCGTAAGCACCTTCTGGAATACGACGATGTCATGAACCAGCAGCGCAAAGTGGTCTATGCTTGGCGCCGCGAAGTTCTGGCACGCGGTGATTTGCGCGACATGGCGTTTTCAATGGTCGACGAACTAGCCGGCGCGATTGCCGAAGATTTCTTTCCAGGCGGCAAGCCCAAGCGCGTGAACGGATCGATTGCGATCAACGAAAAAGAACTGTCCGAAGCCATCGTCACGACCTTTAGCTTAAGCGAACCGATTCGTGAAAAAGACATCACCCCGTTTAACGGCGAAGGCCTTCGCAAAGTGATTCACGACCGCGCGGAAAAAGCCTATCAGGCCAAAGAAGCCAAGATGGGCTCTGAAAACATGCGCAACATCGAAAAGATGGTCCTTCTGACCACGATCGATGGCCTTTGGAAAGATCACCTTTTGGCGATGGACCACCTTCGTGAAGGCATCGGTCTTCAGGGCTATGGCCAAAAAGATCCGCTGATTGCCTACAAAAAAGAAGGCTTCCGTTTCTTTGAAATGATGATGGGCCAGATCACGGGTGACGTGGTTCGAAAACTTTTTTCGGTTCAGATGTCAGACGACGCAAGCGACATCATCGAAGAATACGAAGAAGAACTGGAAGAAGAACATTCCGAAGCCAAGATGAACTTCAACGTCAGTGCCGACGGAGAACTGATTTCCAATCAGAAGAATCCTCCGGCCAAGTCCATCGACTTTGAAGATGATCTTTTGGCTGCGCGAAACGCACCCCGGGGTGCTGGAGGTGCACAGCCCCGCCAAATCGACTTCAATGCGATGATGGCCGAACGGGCGAAGCGCCAAATGATGAATCAAAGCCTAAGCGCGGGGGGCGGTCCGGCAAGCCCGGCTGCGCCTCAGACGATCAACGGCGTGGATCTGTCAAAAGTTGGACGCAACGACACCTGTCCTTGCGGCAGCGGCAAGAAATTCAAAAAGTGCCACGGCGCGTAAGTATCTAGTTTTTGCGGCAAAATCCCGAAATGTAAGGGATATGTTCCGTCTGGGCTTAATCACAGCCGTACTTTCGTTTCTGCCCTTTTTTGATGGCAGCCCGCGCGCGCACGCACAAAACGCTCAGGGTTGTCAGGGCTGCAAGATGCCCAAGTTCACAAAAGCTAGCCCCGATGTGAATGTCGCCGCGATCGTGGATTTTGCAAAAAAAATTGGGCGCGAAGACTTTTTTAAAAACTGTGGGCATGCGCCTGCTCGTCTTTTTGAAGGCAAGATTCAGGTCAGTTCGAAATCGCTTTGGGAAAGCCGCAAGGCTGCTTCGCAGGCACCGATACAACCCGGTTCGCCACAAATGATCGAGCAAGTGTACACCCCTAAGGCGCCACCCTTGATCAAGGTTTTTCCGGTTTTTTTGGACACTTATTCTTCAAATAAACCAAAAGCAGTCATTCAAAAAGAAAAGCTTCAAGGCTCACACCACATCACTCCCGAAATGGCCCAAAGCGTACACTTTTTATCCCTAAGGGACCCGAAGGAAGTTTCGACCCAACCAACCGAAAGCCCCGTCAAACTTTCGCTTCTGGATGCCCACGACTTAGAAATCTATGAATTGATTTCCATACCCGATGCACAACTTAAGAATCAAAACACGCCCATGGTCTTTATCCCCAATCCGAATCTTTCGATTGCAGACCTTTTTCAAGCACTGGGCCCGCTGGCAGTCGAATTGACCGACTACAGCTGCCCGCTGCCCAAAAAAGATCAGCAAAATTTTTGCGAAAAAGAATTGCCGCCGTATGACCCAGCTGAAATCAACCCTGACGAAGCGAATACCTTGAATTCAAAATACAAAGGCGATCTTTGGTACCCAGAACTTTTGCAAAACAACAAAGGGTTTTCCTACATTGTCCAATACTTAACCCCAAAAGGAAAATTGGTCCCCGAAAGGCCCATCAACCGTTTCACGGCAAGCGCGTACACTTTTCAAAATCTTTTCACCAAGCCCCCCTGCCCAGGATGGAAAGTCGTTCGCTTGATCACAAATTTTCACAATGGTCCGGCCCCGCACGCGAATCGATTGGTGAAAAAACAAGACGGTACTTCGGAACTGAAGAATTCTGAATCCATGGATGCCGATTACCTTCTGAAGCATCATTCCGAAGATCTTTTAAAGAACTTCGCACCGGGTGCGTTTGTTCGCCTAGCCGCCTGCTGGTCGCTGAACGGCGAAAACGGAATCGCCATGGGGGATGCCTTGAAAATGCTGGACCCCAAGCGAAACCCGATTGCTAGGATCGAAGGCAACAGCGGGGTTTGTACGACCTATTCAATCGACGCCGACAGCAAAATGGTTCCTTTCAGGGACGGACACTTCGAATCTTGGTTCAATCATCGATTGGCTCAATCTTGCGCGGGTTCGATCAGCGCAGAAGAAGTCCGCAGCTGCAAACCTGTGCGGCTTTCGCCAAAGGCGTACCTTTGCACGACTGGAAAATCTCAAGGTTGTTGCTATCAAGGCGACAGTGAATCTAAACTGTATCAGCGTGATTACAAGTGCCCTTAGGAAAGCCAAAAAATAGCGAAAATGGGTAACGATAACGATCCAATCACAGAATTCGAATCCCTGGACGACTTCACCAAAAAGGCCGCTGCGGCAGGTGAACTTCCCCCGCTTCCGGGCGGCGGCGAAGCGTTCATGGAAGCCAAGCCCATCGAAAGCATTTCAAATTTTGAATCGCTGGACGACTATACGAAGTCGCATCCGGACGAAATGGCCAAGGAACAGCCGTTGGATCTGCCCCCACCTGAAATGGCACTTGCCCCACCGCCTGCACCTGATTTTGCTCCTCCAAGTTTACCGGCTGACGGCACGCTGACCGAAGTCGGCACCGACCCGTTTGCCGTGACACCCCAAGACCCAGGCGCCCCGCTTTCAGGCCTTTCTGGAATGGGTGATCCAACGGGACAGGTTCCGCCACTTGATTTGCAAGCGCCTTTGCCCCCACAAACCGATCACACCCAAGGCTTCATGTCCCTGGGTGATACGTCGGCCACTGCCGATGTCGTCGCCTTGGAACAAGAACGGGGCGTGGCACCACCCCATGATTTTTCCGACCTTTCGGCGGCGCAAACCGGAATCATCGGACACGTTCCATTGGGCGAATCAGGATCTGGAATCCTGGTTCCGCCGCCTGCACTTCCGGAATCGCCTGATGTTGCGCACTTGATGACAGATGCCGCACCCGAACCGAAAGATGACTTTTCGATTCCGAAAGTCCCCGCGGCACCTGCGCCTAGTCTGGACACGGTACGAAAGTATTCAGAAGAAGCCCGAAATTTTTCAAACGTCACTGCGGCAGCCAACCTTCCCTTTACGGTTTTGATCGAAGGAAAACTGGAAGACGACGAACGGGCGCGACTGGTCGATATCGTGAATCGAGAAAAATTGGGCGTCACTGAACTTGACCTTGAACCCCAGTTCGCAGCAAATCGCGTTTTGATTCCAAGGGTCAGTGAATACGCCGCGATTCTGATTGTATCTGCGCTTCGTTCGATGAAGGGGCGAATGCGAATCAGCCCCAGTGAAGTCATGGATCAGGTCATGGGGAAAAAGTCAGAAAAGGAAACCGACGCGCCGGTTCCACAAACCTCGGGCGGTGTTGAAATCCACCCGATGCTTTCCATGGTCACGGGTGCAGGTGGCAAAGACGAATCCATTCACCCTGCTGAAATCATTCCGGTGACTTCGGCCGAAGCCCTGCCCGGCTTTGGTGCCTATCATGTGGTGGATGCCGTCACGGCGACCGCCAGTGTTCGCATCCCGCATGGACGAATCGAGTTTTCTCCGGAATACCGCGACTTATCCGAAAAACTGAAAGTAGAACTTCAATTCAAAGCGTATCGAAAAGGCGCAAACGGGATCATCCATTTTTCGATTCAAATCGTGCCGCTGACGGATCCTACCGTCTTTCGTCTTTTGGCTGCAGGGTCTGCGATTCGTTCGGGCGCCGAACCCCGGATTCCAAAAGCTTTGGATCTTCCGTCCAGTTCACGGGATACCCGAATTGCAAAGCCACGGGCGAAAGAAATCAAAGCCACAAAAATTTTTGATCCGCCGCACCCCGAAAATTTTCCAAACCAGCCGACCCAGCGTGCGGCCGTTGATCTGACGCAAGCCAAGATCGGGGCATCTTCCCCTTCTTGGACGCCAGCGGTTCCAGATCCCACGGATGCGGAATTTCCGCGCCCTACCCCTTTGGATCCGTCCGTTCAAAGCGCGGTGGATCAGGCGTCGCTGGATGTTTATGATCCGATGCTGAATACGCTAGAAGGCGACGCTGCGCTCTCGGTTGCGCCACCTAGCGAACTTCCGCAGCCTCTGCCCCCGCCGCCGGGTGCAACTCTGCAAGACGATCCAGAAGCCAGTTTGCTTTTGCAGCTCAGTCTAGACGAACCTTCGAAATCCTAAAAATCGAAGTAAGCCGCATCGTACCCAATCATGTTGCAGCGTTCGCCTTTTTTATTGGTCGCTTTCGACCACATGTAACCTTTGTCGCCCCAGGCGGTTCCCCAGGAATTTCGAATGACCCAAGTGCCCACTGTTGGCGGAAGGTTTCCGGCTTGGTCAAAAACGCAGTTGCCGTTTGAATCGACTGAACTTTCGCAGTCGTATCCTTCGATCATGACCATGTGATTGATTCCGTCTTCGGTTTGATCGGTGCAGCCCGACCAAGGTTTTTTTCCACCCCAGTACTGCTGTTGCCAAGAATCATCCGCCGCCACGACGACGGCCACCGGCCTTTTCAAAACGCCCACGACGTACGCGATGTCGCGAAAGCTTGGAGTCGTTCCACCCGGTCCCAGCATTCGGTATTCAACTGCCGAACCCGCCACCGGTTTTGCCTGACACTTACTTTGGCGTGCGCGGTAAACGCCATCGGCGCCGTAAATCGGCGCGCCTTTTGGGGTCAAAAGCCACGCGGCCGCGTCGAAGTATCCGCCCTGACAACCCAGCTGATCCGTCGCGCAGTTCAAAAGATAATTATACGAAAGCCGCCCGGGATCTTTTCCCGCCGTCATCAGGCTTCCGCGCAAAGTTGCCGTTAAAGCAAAATCCCAGCAGCTTCCGCAATTTCCCTGATCTTCAACCGCACCGGTTAGCCCTCGAAGCGTTGCCTTGCCCGGCACCAGCCCATCGGCATCGGTGAATTCTTTTGTCGGAACCGATTTCAGCGCCGCTTTGGTTTGTGGGGTTCGAATCAATCCGGTGGGATAAGTCTTGGCGAAGCTTTGGGCGGGAAAAACCAGCGAAAGCGCTAGGACGGTCAGCATCGAAAACCCCTCCATGGGTTATATCGACTATGATGAAGCATTCCGGCCCGAGTGTCCAAAGATTAGGCATCGATTTGACACCTTGCGCTGTGCTATCATGTTTTTATGGGGACGATCCGGCTTCGACGGGAGCATGAAAGTCCTGACTGCGTGCCGAGGTGCCATAGGCCTCGCTAAAAAATGGCAACTTGTAATTGCAAATAACAATTACGCTCTAGCTGCTTAATTAAGTCAGCTTCGTTCACCTGGGAATCGCCTGTGTTGTTGGGATGAACGTCATTTAGCAGGCTAGCTTCGTGCTCCTCATCAGCGGGCATGCGGCGAAATAAAGATTGATGGGGAATGAACTGGGTTTGTCCTTGGAAACAGTTCATTCAACCTAAACAGGGACTACGCATGTAGACGTTGGCGATGGACGGCTTTCGGACGTGGGTTCGACTCCCACCGTCTCCACCATTTTGAATTTCGTTGCATTTGCGAGACAACCTGAAACGGTTTTCTCAAATCATATTCAACGGTTGATCCTCGTAGTCTCTGGTTAGAGAGTAGCTTTTCCAAGAACTCTCTTCGTTCCCAGGGGCTACGAGTATTCCACAAAGATTTCACTGAAGTAGCCAGTTGGAGAGTAGATATTGCGGTCTCTCTCACCGACCCCACAGTGGAGCGTTTGATCCCTTCCATTTCGGCGATCATCTGCTCTCTCTCTGTTCTCAGCCGTTGAATCTGCCGCTGATACATTTCCGAATCCAACGTACCAGTAGCAAATAAATCGTATGCTTGATCTTTCCTTCCGTCAATGCCTGCGAGCGCACCTTCGTACTTTCGCAAGCTCTCTTTCATTTTTGCTTCCGCGTTTACAAAACTGTCGTTCAATCTTTCCGTGATTTTTTCCACGAGTTCTTCGGGCAAAGTGATCTCATCAATCACCGTGGAAAACTGCTCCCATAGCGATTCTTCGGACACGTACATGCCTTTGCGCGATTTGTGCCAAGGGGCTCCGTCCGCGTCGGTCCTGCCGTTTGTGCAGTGGTACAAGTGATAGGTTCGAATCTCGCCGGTCGCCTTAATGCGCTTCGTGTGCGGATCGTAAACGATGTTGCAGCCGCAATCCGCGCAAACAAGCCAGCCACCCGTGAGCGCACCGTAGTCGCCCAAGATGCGCTTCACTTTCTTTTTTCCGAAAGTAGCGGCGACCTTATCGCGAATCGGCTTAGGAATGAAAAGCGGGTGTTTTCCCTCGTATTCAATGCCTTTCCAGTCGAAAAATCCGGAGTAAAATTTATTTTTGAGTCGCCATTCAATCGTCGAAACGTAGTATTTCTTGATCGGGATTCCGCACTTTTGAGCCAACCCGTCGCCGACAATTTCGGCACGAATTTCTTCGTAGGTCATTCCCTTTGCTCGAAGCTCGTATTCCTTACGCACGAGAGGCGCGGTCTCATCGTCAATGACGATCGTGGTTTGAGCCTTCCGAAGGTCGTTCCCTTTCTCGTCCTTCGGGCGAATATGCTTGTAGCCTAGATAGACGTGATTCCCAGGAAACCAGCCCTTTTCGGCCTTCACACGGCACGCATCGGAGATTTTCTCTCCCATGTTTCGGCTTTGGTGTTTGTTGGTGACGGCCTGGATGTCACGCATGAAAAAATCGGACCCAGGGCTTTTCTTGTGAAAAACTTTTCTATCGTGGACGTAGTGGAGAATGATGACGCCTTCTTTGATGAGGCGTTCGTTGCGTTCGTTATCCGTGAGATTCCGTGTCTCGCGGTCGAACATATAAAAAAGAATGTGTTGAGCCTTCTGCCTAATCGCGCGATCCATCGCCGCTGCGTATTTCTTTCGGTCTTCCTTGAAGGCTGATTCGACGATTGGAATGATGTCGTCTTTGGAGAGTTCAAGCCCGTGCTCTTCGCAATAGCGCTTGATGTCTGCTTCCTGCGTCTCGTGTGAAACGCCGTCTTTTTGCCGCTTGCTACTGACACGCAATACGGCGAATGCTTTCTTGTTCGTGGTTCCCCATTCTTGATTCATGTTTTACTTCTCCAGGTACTAGCGTGAGGTGCTTTGCTGCCGCAGCCTCATCACGCCATTGTTTCAAAATTTTAAATACATCGACTACAAGCTCGAATTCCTCTTCAGTCAGCGCGCCCTCACGTACTGCTATCGCCATCGTCACCCTCCTTTCCGCGCTTAGTTGAGAGCTGCGAGCCAGGACCATCCCGACTCGCAGCCCCCGTATTCCCCCGCGTTTCTCAGCACGTTATTTACGAGAGAAATTTTAAAAATTATTTGATCGAGTGCGGATTGACCGGACCTCCTTGGAAGTTGTCGAAGGTATCTTGCTTCTCCGGCTCACGTAATGTTTGCTTTTCGACAGTAGGTTCAGGCTCCGCTTTCTTCGCCGGTGTCGCAGCTTTCACGCGACTATTGAGGTCGCTTGCTTTGCCACCGTGATCTTGCGGAAGCTTGAAGTAGTCGCCGACGTTGCCGAATCCGTCTTTGAGAGACTGATAAATTCGGCGAAGCTGCGAGAGCTGGCGCTCGGTGATCGCATCGGCCTTGCAGCCGAAAGTATTTTCGATCATCGCGCGAGTGACTGCGACTTCCTCCATTGCCTTGAGCATGGAAGCGATTCGATCCTTCAAAGGCGTATCCGATTTCGAGAGAGTCTTGTCGCACTCTTCGAGGAAAGAATCGGTCACGTCGCCGGGAATGACGGCTAGGATACAGTTTCGGAGTCTTCGCGAGCCATCGTTCATCGTGCGTTCGTAAACGTCGCGGCTCGAATTCAAAGCCACGGCTCCATCCGACTTGTCGCGCACGTGAGGAACGGTGAATTCCAGAAATTTCCAGGTATTCGTTTCCAAGTCGCCGGCGTAAGCCATCATGATCGACTCACGCTTGAGCGGATCGCGTTTCACTTCGGTAATGCCGGACATGATGTTGCCCCAACATTGCTGAAGAGTTTCGGCGGCGCGGATCGAAGGGCCGCTCACGAGAGAGCCTCCACGTTTGTATTCGTACTCCGCGGCCTCCGCGAGCTTGCGGCGCTGGGCGGCCTGCTTGATTCGATTGATCGCCTGCACTTCGTCGCGCGGAAAGCGTTTGGCTACGGCCATTGCGCCTTGAATCTGTGCAACGGCTTTCGCCGTTTCCACGTCCATCAAACTCTTTTCCTGTTGTACTGCCGGAAGTCCGGACTCAACTTGTTCTAGTTCCATCTTCGTTTCTCCTTTGGGTTAAGCTAGGGCTTCCATCTCGCGTTGCCGTGCCCAATCGTGCATGCCGATGTCGGCAAACCCCGGCCAGATGCCAGTCTTTTGAGCTTCGGCGATTTGCTTAAGCAGACGTTTGTACTTGCGGCGTCCGATTTCGATGTCGATTTCATTCGCTGGTACGCAGAGAATTCGATTCGGCTGCGACTTCTCGATGAAAACAAAAACGTAGGGACCGGGCTCGACACCGACGGTCTTGAGTCCGTCGATCGTGAAAGCCGCGGACACGTAGTAATGATGATCGGTGATCGCGTCTTGAATATGGCGCTTTGAAAATTGGCCGATCGTTTTCCAGTCGATGACTGTCGGCTGCCCCAAATACTCGGTCATGCGCTTATCGGGACGGCACTTGCAGAGCACTCCCGAATCCGGATCGGTCCAGAAAACAGTTTCCTCGTAGAGCCCGTTCGATTCAACAATCGAGCGCGACTGAGGATTAGCCATGAGGCCCGCGTACATGGATTCGATGTCTTCGGCTTGGCTCTCGGTGAGAATGGTCGCGCCTTTATGAGCAAGCTCCCATTCTTCGCCGGCGACACGTGCGCCGGTGCCAGTGAATTTTGGTTTTACGGCGAAAAGGTTTTTGTACTCTTCGAGATTCAAACGAAACTCGATGCGCGAATGCAAGAGTTTGCCGATAAGTAGAGCATCGTTGTCGAACTCTTCGCGGTTTTTCCGCGCCATCATGTTCGCCAAGCTCCACGAAGCATATTCAATATCGGTTTTAGAGACGCCGGGAAGTTCACGGTGATACTGGTCTCCGTCGATGTCTCCGAAGAGTCCGGCGAGCTTGTTTGCTTCCGCGAGCTGGTGAAAGCTTTTGATAATTTTTGGTTCCAATTTTTTCATCATTCCCCCTTAAACTTCCGGTGCGACGCCATTTTGGGCGCGTTGAAGAGTATTTTTCAGTAAGTGCCAGCTCGACTCTACGTGGTCGCGCAAAGTAGAAATTCTGTCGCAATCGGCATTCATTCCACGCACTCCAGCGAGTTCCATGACGGCCCGCTCTAAAGAACTTTGCGCCTCTCCGATGTGATTCATTGCTTGTTGAATTCGACTTTTCTCTTCCATGCCGTTACTCTTTCTCCCTGACAGGGCTTTGCTTTTGTGCGGGGGGCTGCGGGGCGGGATCGTTTCGCTTTCCTAAAAGCGTGGATTCTGGTAGTCCTGTGGCTAGGGAAAGAGCTGATAGTGTGCCTTTTGAAATGGGCTCACCGTTAAGCGCCCGATACACAGTTCCAATTCCGAGTCCTGAAAGACTAACGAGATCGACGGCACGGCGATTTGTTTTGCTGAGCCATGCGTTTAGCGTTGGAATGTGGATGACATACTTCATAGGGGGTGATATTACCAGTTTAGGTAACACAGTCAATACCAAAATAGGTAATACGATAGATAATGGGAAACCAGTGGTCACTACTTAAAAATCAAATCAACGCGGAGATGGACGCCCAAGGTGTAACCAAAGCGGACCTCGCGCGTCGGCTAAAATGGCCGCCGCCGCACGTCACTCGCTATTTAGGTGAAGACGCTCAAGAGCCAGGCTTAGATAAGATCGCGGAAATCAGCGAAGCGCTGAACATTCCTTTGAACGAGCTTTATAAACGCGCCATTGAAAGTCACGCGCGGAAAGCAGGCCCGCACATGGTAGCGACGCCGCCGCGAGACACGATGCTCGTGAAACTCATCTGTGAGCTTTGCTCGATGAGCCCGGAAGAAATTCAGTCGATCGCAAACACTCTTCGAATGATGAAAGAAAAACGGTCAGCCACCAAAGGCTCGTCTGCGAAGAAGTCGAATCAAGCGGGATAAAGCTCGCTCATCTCTTTTTGCTGTTGCTCAACCAACTCGAAAAACGCCGTTTCTTGTCCCATTCGAATCGCAGGGCGAACCTGAGACATACATTTCGGCGTAATGAGCTTGAAAGCAGCTCTTCGCTTGACGGCATCGAGTTCTTGACACCGTTTCAAATTCTCTCTACAGTCTACGGCCTGAGCTAAAAACTCAGCCGCCAACTCTTCGAGCTGGGCACACGATTCGGCAACGGTCCACTTTTGAGATACGTTTGGCATTCTAACTCCCCACCACGTCTTGGGGAAAAACACTTAAATGCGAAAATCTCATAAGACAAGTTAAAATATTCTTAACCGCATATTTACCGGCAAATTCACAAACATTTATTATTTCATCGAAGCCGACTTGTCGCATCGTAGTTCCACAGTGCAATTTGCAAACTCAAGCGATTCACAAAAGTTTATATATACGCTCCATTGTTGAGTGAAAAGAGGCTGTTTTTAGCTATTTTTCTCGTGCTTCGCGAATTGCAGCGATGAATGCGTTGCCGCGCTCGACAATCTTTGCCGCGGACTCTTCAGAAATTCTTTCGATCAAAGTCTCTCTCCGAATTTCTCCAGCTTCATTCACTCGGTAGGAGTTCACATACCACGTTCCATCCGTCTCAGCCTGCGCGGAGAAAAAATCACGCTTCGCTTTCGATGATTCGATCAAGCTTTCAGAGTGCGCGGGCGAAATTGCGCGCTCGCCGCACCCTGGGCACTCCTCGTCAACCTGACAATCCCAAACATCGTCCCACTCGGTCTTGCACGTTGGGCACTGGTAAAAATTTCGGAAACTCACGCGACACCGCCTTTCGATTTCGGAACCTTTGCATAGACGCGCTGGATTTCAGCGCTCAAGTCTGAATCGGAGAATGTGCAGCCCTTTATGCTGCGACCAAAAAAAACGTGCTCCTGTACCAGCTTTCGATTGAGAAAAACTTCGAGGTAGTAGCCGATTTCTCGGATTGTCTGGATGTCGAACATATCTTGAATGCCGGCTGCAAGAAGCACGTTCGAGAGCATGCGCAAGGTTCGATCGTTGTCCGCGGAAAGATCCTGGAACTCGATCGCGTAGCCTTGAAACTTTGAGCAGCACGACTTCATTTGCAGGGACTTCACGCAACATCGCTCCCGTGAATTGCACCTGCACAATCGGCTGGGCATGTTGTTTCAGCGTCCGCGAATTCGCCAACACCCACGGTATTCAGCTCGTGCCGAAAGCTTCGAATGATGCACTCGCGATCGTCCTCGCATCCTTCCTCGCCGTTGACGAGTAATGCGTAAACTCGGCCCAAGGTGAACACTAAACTATCTGGGAGTTGGCGTTTCATGCGACACCGCCTTGGATGACTGAGAATTGCGGGGTTTTGAAAGTAAGTCCGGGTCTCACGCGCTTTTCGCGTGCTCGCTCCAAACGAATCACGCGCATGCGTTCGCGGTGCTCAGCCTCAAGACGATCGGAGTCGAGGTCTTCGCGTGCTTCCTTTTCAGTCACGATGTCCCGACATGCATCGCCTGACCAGCCTTTGCCACGATCGCCGCCGTAGTTCCAATCATTCACTCGGCCCGAGCGAGTGCGTACCGTGTAGTTTCCGGAGGTGATCGTAGCGACCAAGCCGAACTTGTCGAAAATATCGTTCACCAAATGATTGAAGTCCTCGCGCTGTTCCCAGGTGGGGACATTGGTGCGCTTGTATCCTTTCGGGGATTGAATGCCGTGCCAACCGTAGGCATTCGTGCGACCCACGCGGGCGTTGTACCCAAGCTTCGTGGTGTTGATCCGAAAGCTACTCATGTGCATGCCGATTTTGATGGCCGATCCGGTGAGCCGGTGACTGCCCGTGATGAATCCCGCTTTCGCAGCCTTTTCCAAGATGATTTCGCAGAGGTCATCCAGGAATCGCTCGGTAGGTTTTCCGCCGCCGTTTTTTTCATTGTATCGAATTGCACTTGCTTTCATTTGGTACTCCTTCGTTATCAAGACAAAGACAGATTATACGAATATTCGTATAATTGCAACAAAAAAGTACGCACTGCATTGATCTGTGAAATTAGATATTTACGAATTTTCGTAAAACGGGCATGATTGAATTAATGAGAGACAAGGCCGAATCCATCAAAAAACAGCTCATCGCTGCCATTCGAGCAGAAATAGAAGTCTTGGAAAAAACCATGACTCAGACTGCGATTGCCAAAAAGGCCGGCGTCTATCAGCCATTCCTTTCGGCGCTTCGAAACATGAATGAAAAGAGCCTGAAAACAGTGGCACTCCAAAAGCTCATTCCAATGGCTGAAAAACTCGGTCTCGACGTTGAATTGATTATCCGGAAAAACGGCGAACGAATTAAGTGACCTTTTCAGCGGGGGGCAAATGCTGCGCGTCCCGCTCCTCAGACTCCAATTCCTTGAGCCTCTGTTCTATCTGCGCCATGCGCTTTAGCTGAGTCTCGGTGTCTCCTGAGTCCGGCGCTCCGAGCGCTGCGGGTGTATTGCCCGCGCCGAGCCCCGCATGCAGGTGAGCTTTGCGGTCCACGGGCATTCCGAGTGCGCGGTCCTCGATTTGTTTGCCAACCTGGACGACGAGCTTGCCGATCGAAGGCACAATGCGGCCTTTCTTATCGGTTAGCGGAAGGTTCAGGATTTCCCATTGCCTCTCGATCCAACAATACAAGAGCGGATAGATCATTTTCTCGTAGTCGCGGATCGGCGACAGGAGCCAAGCTACCTTGGCAGGATTGCCCAGCACATGACCGTAAAACAACGCTTCTGAGCAGATACCTCCGAAGACCTCACGGGGCGCGATCCGTTTCTCGGACGTTGGGTCGTTCGACGCTCTCCTGATCTCGTTCCAGAGAGCGCACTTGAGCGCGTAATCCGTGCGGCTGGGCTCGGCCATAGCTTGCAGCTCACCGTCGGGACGCTCCCAATAGTCAGCCGGCACGCCTTCTACGGCACGAGCAAAGGCTTCGCTATCCACGAGGCGCACGAATCCATTCCGATTCTCCGAAACGAGCGCAGGCGGCGTCGGTTCAGTTGACGGATTTAGTGCATCGACAGTGAAGGCATTTAGCTTTTTTCGGCCCATCTCAAATTCAGTTTATCCGAAGCGTGAAAACCCCGCAATTTCCAAGGTGTTTCGACGAAATGATTTGTGGTGGGGAAATGGAGACGGGGGAAATTCCGCGAAGCGCGCACGAGATAGAGTTAGCGAACCGTTCGCTTACCGTTACCAAACCCTTTGCATACCCTTAGCTAACCCTTTGCGAACCGTTACTCTCTAACCAGCAAGTCACTGATTTCTCTTCGATCAATGCCGAAAAACAGCGCATCAATTCCAGCGTGGTAGACCATCGGCCAACTCTCTAACCAGCCCAAGTTCGAACCTAGCTTCGATTCGGACTCACGAGCCTAGCTCGGAACCGAAGCATAGCGCGCACAAGGCCGCTATACGCACGCAGGAGAGCAAGGCATTGTCTTGAGCATTAGGGATAGGTCGCGCAGCCTGGGCAATTCCTGGGGCCGAGGTAAGCCGTTGCATGGGGGGATGGGGGTCGTCTCGGTTTCTATCCGGATCGTCCCCACCGTCCGCGAAAATTTAATAAAAGGGGGAAGCTTGACAAGTAATATACCCCCCTATACTATAGTCTTATGCATACGGTTCGAGAGAAAGAGAAAATCATTGCTCGCGTAAATCGTATTAAAGGGCAGCTAGATGCCTTTGCAAAGGCTATTGAGGCTCACGACGACTGCTACAAGGTCATGCAACTTCTTGCGTCTTGTCGTGGAGCACTGAATGGGCTGATGGGCGATGTGATTGAAGGACACGTTCGAGAGCACATTGTAGAGGCTGAAAACAAAAAAATTGCGGCCAGCTCTGGAGAAGAGTTGATCGAGATCATGAAAAGCTTTTGGAAGTAAAAATGGAAAAAACTGCCACGACCTCAGAATTGTACTGTAACCAGCTTGGTGAGCTCGCCGTTGAGTTCGAAGAGATTGCAAAAAATGAGCGCCGCACTTTGATTGTCGTGCTCCTTACGGCTGCGATGATGGTCGTTGAAATTATAGCGGGCTACATGACGGGCTCGATGGCTCTGCTTGCGGATGGCTATCACATGGCCTCTCATGCTGGAGCATTGGGAATTGCTTACTTGGTCTACCGCCTGGCACGTTCTACAAAAATTAAGGAACATCTGACTTTTGGCAGCGGAAAACTTCTCCCGTTGGGGGGATATTCGAGCGCAATCGGACTGGGAATTATTGCGGTTTGGATGTCGGTTGAATCCATTCATCGGATTTTCAATCCGGTTTCCATCGAGTTTAACGAAGCTATCTTTATTGCCGTTGTCGGCCTCGTAGTGAACTTATTGAGCGCCTTAGTCTTGGGCTCTTCATCGGGACATCATCATCACGACCATGGAGATCACGATCACCATGACCATGATCACGTTCACGATAGCAATCACCGAAGCGCACTCATGCATGTTTTGGCCGACGCGCTGACTTCGGTTACTGCCATCGTCGCGCTAATTATCGGCAAATACTATTCTGCGGTCTGGCTTGATCCTGCAATGGGCGTGGTCGGTTCGGCAGTTATCTTGCGGTGGGCTTATGTGCTCTGCAAGGATGCTGCATGGGAACTGCTCGATGGCCACGCGAAAGGAATCTCTATTCCTGAAATTCGTAAAAACGTCGAAGACGCTGGCCATAAAGTGCTCGATCTGCACTTGTGGAAAGTTGGACCTGGAAATTTTTCTTGTCAGTTGATCGTCGAATCGAAAACTTTGCGAGGAGCGGAGTATTTTCGGCAAAAGCTCGCCGGCAAACTTGGCGCTACACACCTAGTAATAGAAGAAAGGATCGCTCAATAGACTTGAGGTTTTTCCAGAAACTCAAGTAGAATAGTAAGAACTGCTTATGTTGAGAAAACTGTATCTCATTTTACTCGCTGCATTAGTCGCTTTGCCGCTCATCACGAATGAGCGAGCGCTGTTGCAGCTTCAAGAAATGAATACGCTTGCTCACTTGGCAGCGGTGGAAGCTCAGCACGGCCATAGCCATAGTCAGGCTGACCAACGCGATGGCAAGCACTCCCACAAACATCAGCATTCGCCCGATGAGCCAGTCCACGAGCACAGCCATTCCGATTCGGCGTTAGTGAATACGGATGTCGCTCGGGTGGCTCCGCGCTTGTCTGAGCAGTTATTTCGATTGGCTCCCAATCATCACTCGTATCCTTTATTCGATCAGACTCTCCCTCCTAATTTCTTTCTCAAGCTCACCCTTCGTCCACCCATCGCCTAAGCCTTTCTCGGCTTCTTCTTAAATCTGACAGTTTTAGTCTTATTAACCACTTGGCTTGGGGCTTTGGGTATGTTGAATGCGGTCATTCGTTTTGCTTTAAAATTTAGACTTACAATCCTGTTTCTCGCGGCATCCGCACTCATCTACGGCGGATGGATCGCAAAGAACCTTCCGATTGACGTTTTTCCAGACCTCAATCGCCCCACGGTCTCTATTCTGACCGAGGCTCATGGTCTTGCGCCCGAGGAAGTGGAAACCCTGGTCACGCTGCCCGTCGAGTCTGTGCTGAACGGCACGCCTGGGGTAATTCGCGTGAGATCATCAAGCGGCATCGGCATCTCCATTGTTTATGTGGAGTTCGATTGGGGAACGGAGATTTTCAAGAACCGACAGTTTGTGTCCGAACGTCTTCAGCTCGTTCGAGATCGACTCCCCCCAGGCATGACTCCAATGATGGGTCCAGTGACTTCGATCATGGGAGAGATTCAGTTCGTCGGTTTAACCAGTCCAGACGCAAGTGTCGATCCAATGGATTTGCGCACGCTTGCCGACTGGACAGTACGCCCTCGGCTCATGACGATTCCCGGAATCAGCCAAGTAGTCGTCATGGGCGGACAGGTTAAGCAGTACCAAATCCTCGTTTCGAGCGACAAGCTTCAGCGCAAGGGAATCTCGCTTGAAGACCTGAAACACGCTCTTGCTGAGATGAGCGAAAACACGACGGGCGGATTTATCGACGTAGGCGAGAAAGAGCTATTGATCCGCCCAATCGGACGGGTCGATTCGATTGAACAAATCGAGAATTCATCCATTGGTCTTCATCTCGGACGCCCGGTTTTGGTGAAAGACGTGGCCGAAGTAAAAATCGGTCCAAAGACAAAACGTGGCGAAGCCAGCATCAACGGCAAACACTCGGTCATCATGACCGTTCAGAAACAACCGGGCGCAAGCACGATCGACCTTACAAAAAAGATCGACGCTATGCTCGCGGACCTTCAAAAAACGCTGCCTAAAGGGGTGAAGATCGAAAGCGATCTTTTCAAGCAATCCCACTTTATCCAATCATCCATTTCCAATGTTGAAGAGGCACTACGCGATGGCGCGATCATGGTCGCGATTATTCTCTTCCTTTTCCTCATGAACGTGCGCACGACCGGCATCACGCTCATCACAATCCCTCTTTCACTCCTGATAAGTGCAATCGTTTTCCGCTTCCTTGGAATGAGCATTAACACGATGACTCTCGGCGGATTGGCAGTGGCGATCGGCGAGCTCGTGGACGACGCGATTGTGGATGTTGAAAACGTCTTTCGGAGACTCCGCGAGAATCGGGCTCTTTCTTCTCCCAAACCCACTCTTGAAGTAGTCTACGAGGCTTCAAGTGAGGTTAGAAATTCGATCGTCTTCTCGACAATCATCGTAATTTTAGTTTTCATTCCGCTCTTTGCCCTGGGTGGAATCGAAGGACGCTTGTTTGCCCCTCTCGGTGTGGCCTACATCGTGTCGCTTGCGGCATCGCTCCTTGTTTCATTGACCGTGACGCCTGTGCTTTGTTCTTACCTGCTTCCGAACATGAAAACGATTGCGCACAAAGAAGATGGCTTCCTGGTGCGCTACCTCAAGTCGGTTGATGAAAAAATTCTCAAAAAGGTCATCGGTCGTCCGTATCTTGTTTTGGGATTTTGCGGCGTACTTCTGCTTGGCTCTCTTGCGCTACTGCCGTTTATGGGGAGCAATTTCCTGCCGGCGTTCAATGAGGGCACCGCAACTTTAGGTGTTGCCGCCGCGCCCGGAATTTCACTTTCGGCGTCTGACAATTTGGGAACGAAAGTCGAAGAAGCGCTTCTTACAATTCCCGAAGTCAAATCCACGATCCGACGAACTGGGCGCGCGGAAATGGATGAGCATGCCGAAGGCGTTCACTGGAGCGAAATCGACGTAGATTTCAAAGAAAGCGAAAGGCCCAAGGGAGTCGTGCTCCAAGAGCTTCGTGAAAAAGTAGAAAAAGTCGGCGACATTTACCTCAATATTGGTCAGCCCATCAGCCACCGTCTCGATCATCTTTTGTCTGGCGTCCGTGCGCAAATCGCCGTGAAGCTTTTCGGGCCAGAGCTTCCGGAATTGCGCCGCATCGGAGCGCAAATCGAAGGAGTTTTAAAAGAAATTCCAGGAATAGTCGATCTTCAGCTTGAGCCATTGGTGCTGATTCCGCAGCTAAAGATTGCCATCAATCGAGAAGAAGCCGCTCGTTTCGCTGTTCGTCCAGGCTCCCTTGCTGAAGATCTCGAAATGGCTTTGAACGGCGAGCAGGTCGCAAGCTTTCTACAAAGCCAACGAATCTACGATATTTTCATGCGCCTCGACGATCAGTCGCGCGTTTCTCCGGATGCCATCAAAGCAACGCTTATGAAAACGCTTCCAAATGGGCAAACTATTCGCGTTTCCGATGTCGCTGAAGTCTATCAGGGTACTGGCCCCAATATGGTGAACCGCGAAGATATGCAGCGGCGAATCGTCGTATCGGCAAACTCTCAAGGCAGAGACTTGGGGAGTTTGATCCAAGAAATCCAATCTAAAATTCAGGAAAAAGTGAAGCTGCCGACAGGTTATTTCATCGTCTATGGCGGCCAATTTGAAAGTCAGCAACAAGCATCAAGACTACTCCTGTTTTTAGGCATCCTTTCCCTGATCGGAATTTTCGTTGTCCTCTACATTCACTTTAAGTCGATCGCTCTCACGCTTCAGGTCATGCTCAACGTACCGTTGGCTTTAATCGGAAGCATAATTGCGATCTACATGACCGAGAGAGTTCTTTCTGTTGCCACTCTCATCGCCTTCATCACTCTTTGCGGTATCGCAAGCCGCAACGGAATCATGATGATTAGTCACTACATCCACCTAGTGAAGGAAGAGGGAGAAAAGTTCGACGAAAATATGATTATTCGCGGATCTCTCGAACGCTTGGTCCCGGTGTTGATGACCGCATTCTCTGCTGCGCTCGCCCTCGTTCCACTTTTGCTCTCGAAGGGTGAGCCGGGAAAAGAAATTCTTTATCCAGTCGCAGTCGTCATCGTAGGTGGCCTTCTCTCATCGACGCTTTTGGACATTTTTGTAACACCCGCAGTTTTCTACCGTTTTGGGAGACGATCAGTCGAAAAACTGATCGCTTCTCAGAAGCAACCAACCCTCAACAATAAAGGAGAACAATCATGAGGAAGCTTGCCATTGCAGTCAGTATGTTCGTTTCGTTTAGCGCGTTTGCGCATGATGAAGGTCACGGTCCTAAGCTCACGGATACGGGACGCCAAGGCGGAATCGTCGCACCAGTAGTGGATGCGAAGGACGCCGCAAAAGGAGCCGGAGCACAGGCCGTTTTCAAATCTGAATTGGTGAGGTCCGATGACGGATCTATTCGTCTTTTTCTCTACGATAAGAGCATGAATCCTGCGGACCTCAGTAAATTCGGAAAAACTGCGCAAGGAACCCTTCTTTCCAAGAAAAGCAAAAAAATGGCGAAGGAAACCTTCTCGTTGAATCAAGAAGACGGAAGTTTTTTCGGCAAAGCCCCCAAGGCAGCCAGCAAACCTTTCAATATTGAAGTTCGCGTTAAAGAAGGCAGCAAAGAGCTTCTTACTGCGTTTGAAAACCTAGACTGAATCGTAAATGGATCGCGCAAGGTGGATTATGAAAGAGAAGAATTTCCGATTAGCAATACTATTGTTGTTTTTCACAGCGACTTCGGCTCTCGGGGCTTCGTCTCTTGAAGTAAAGCCAGATGATTTGCCGAAGCTGCTCTCAGACAGAAACCAAAACGTGCGGGGCTCTGCACTGATGGTCGATGCAGCCGAAGCCAAAACTGGACACCTTGCGCGTTCCTATCTTCCCACGCTGAACTTCGAGGTGGGCGGAGAAACCTTTCAAACTGGCTCCTATCCCACGAAAACCGAGCCTTATGGACTACTTGAAGCAAAGCTTAACCTTTTTCGTGGTGGAAAGGACTTGTTAGAAGAGCGAATTAACCGTGCTCAAGTGCGATTGGCAGATGCTCAGTCGAAGCAAGTCACAAGTGCTGAGCTTGTAAACACTAGAAAACTTTATTGGACCTTGGTTTTTCAACGGGAAGAAATTTTAATCCTGAAAGATGCGTTGGAGCAGAACGAAAAAAATCTAAATGCTGCTAATCGCAGAATTCAACGGGGTCTTACGAGCGACACCGATCGTTTGGACTTTGAAATCAACCGCGATCAACTCAAGGAAGACATAAAGAGCTTAGAACACGAGGCAGAGCTTACGCAGATCAAATTGCGCGCTCTTCTCGCATTGTCTGAAGACGTAGAGATCAAAACCTTAGCCGTCATTCCTCACGACCATGACGAAGAGTTGCTAAAAACCAAGTTTCAGGGCGAAGGAAACTTTCACGTTGAAACAGTAAAGGCCAGTGGCGAAGTCTCAGAGAATCAGAGCGCACGTGAGAACCGCTGGTGGACACCTACACTAGATTTATACGCTGGTTACTATCTCTACACTCTGAGGGACCGCGATTATTTATCCATTGGTCAACGCGATGATCGCGTTGCTGGGATTCGGCTCACTTTTCAGCTCTTCGATGGATTTCAGGCAAAAAGCATCGCGTCCTCTTACTCAATTCAAGCTCAAGCATACGAGAACCAGGCCATTCAAAAGCGCCGAGACACCGAGGCCGATTTCACTCTCGCAAAAGAGGAAATGCAGCACATGCATGAGTTGATTCATCAAGCGGAGAAAAGAATTGAGCAAGGCAAGCTGTATCTTTCAAAAACTTTGTCGGAATACGACCGCGGAGTGAAGAATTCTCCCGACGTTTTGGGTGCAATCCTTCGCCAGAATCAGTTTCGAAGACGTTACGCAGAAATAAGAAAAAACTATGTTTTTTCGAAAGCTGAACTGCTCTCAATTTTGGGGAAGTGACGTTTATTTCCTCGATGGTTCCTGCAAATGCATTGGTCGCAAAGGCCGTGCATATTTCAGTCGTGTGGCCCCGAGCGACGCGGGAATCGGGGCACCTTTTTTAACAAACACGAATGAGGAGATCAAAAATGATGAATAGAACGATATTAACACTGGTTTTGGCAGGGTCCATTGGCACGCTCGCAGGTTGCGCCCACGGTGGGCCTGCGTTGGGAACACTTGCATTGAAACATTCCGACACTGAAGCCGACGTATATTTGCACACCGAGGATCTAAAAAAGGGTGATAAATTGGCATTTTTTCAGAATGAATGTCGCTCCAGGGAGAGTGCGCGAGGAACGAGAAACGTATGCAATAAAGTTAAAGTCGGCAGCGGCGAAGTGGTTCAAGTTCTGAATGAGCACTATTCAACTGTGAGATTGCCTGCAAGTGTTCAGCTCGGTGAAGGCACTCTTGTTGAAAAGGAATAGTCTCAGTACCGCGAAAGGGCTTCGCCTTGAAGTGACCAGGGATTCAAGCCGCGCGGAGCCGGGCCTTCACTCTGTTTATCCAAATTCTGCTGCGCAGGCGGTGCGGATGCGTACCCATTTTGGGTGCCAAGCCCGCCTGCATTTGGAAAGCTCGGATAGGCATTCGCGTTGATCGCCTGCTGGTAGGCTTGCATCTGACTTTGAAGTTGATTCTGCATACCGGGAATTCCCGCGGCAGCGCCTTGAGCAGCGTTCACGTTTCCTTGCTGCGATTGCACGAAAGACGACCAGGGATTCGAGCCGTAGTCAGGCGTCGGAAGAAAATTCAGGTAGCCGTTTGAATCGTAGGAAGTGTCGCCGTAGCCAGCTTGATAAGCCATCGCTTAGTCTCCCATGTCGTCCGAGCGGCCCATCGAATTGCGGAGCTCCCTGAGTTGGCTGAGCGAGCGCGGCCTTTTCTCGGCGTGCTTGGCAATCACGTCAGAAAGTCCGGTGATGGCTTTCATCTTGCGACCGGCTTTGCTCGCCACACGCTTCATGAGTTTTTGGTCCTGCTTGATCTCTTCTGCTCGCGTAAGCGTTTCGAGCGCGGAATCCGCCTCGTAATCGTTTTCGGATTTGGGAGCAGCCAGGGCTCCATCGCTTTTCTTTGCCATCTTCATCTCTCCTCTTTGTTGAGTAGTGACCAGGCTGATCGCTCCACGGCTTTTGGAGCCACGACGCTATCGCCGAATCGGTACATGAGTTTGCCCGCCGTCGAGCGCGGTCCCTGAAGCTTGGCGATGTCGGCGGCCTTTTTCAGAAGCCACCATTTCGGGCTCGCTTCGGAAGCGCCCAATGCGCCCAGCGTCAAAGCATCGACCGAGGTGAAGAGGTTTTTCATCTCCTCTTTGCCGACCTCGCCGAGCTCCTTTTTCCTCGTGCCCAGAAGCGTTCCCAGGCGCTCATTCAGGTTCGCAAGCGTTGCTCCGGCCCCTGGCCCCAGCGCGCGCTCCGTAGACTCTTCGGTGGCTTCCTTGAGCCCTTTGGCCAGCGCCTTGTTGAGCTTCGTTCCGGCGGAGGTTTGAGCATAGGGAGCCCAGCCCGCCGACGGCACACCCTCATAGAAGAACGATTTGATGTCGCTCGCTTTGGAAGGGCTGGTGCCGGGACGAGCCGGCTGCCCTGGAATTACTTTCTCGACTTGACGCATCATTGGCTTGCCGGCTTCATCCACGAGCGAACTTGGTAATTCCTCAACAATTGTTGAGGCCGGGACCGCGGGCTTGGGCCGTAGGCGCTCAAACGATTTGAGTTCGGTGGCGATGGCGTCGGCTACCTGATCGGCCTGATCCACCCCGAGGCCGCGGTAATGGTCGATGAGCTCTTGGCCGTAGCGCGTGGCCTTGTCCACGTCGATCTTTCCGCCGGCGTCGGTCGCGGCTTCGAGAATCGAGTTTCTGGCGTTGAGGAGACCTTCGGCGAGGTTTCCCATTTCTTTGTTGATCCCGCGAGACGTGAGCCCGGAGACGCCGCCCTCCATGAGTACCTGCGAGGGCATGATCTTTTTGCCCTGCTTGAGCGCTTCGACATCGAGTGATTTGAAAGCGGATTTCCACGTACTTTTTCCGGCAGCCTTCGAGAGAGCCTGAATCGGATTGACTGCGGCCTTGGCGACTTCGCCGGCTTTCCCAAGTTTGCTGAGCTTTGAAAGTGCCGAGAGCCCGCCGGAAGCATAGGTGCTTGGGGCGGTGGCGACATCGAGACCCATGCCCAAGAGAAATTTCGCCGTCTTGCTATCGGGCGCGTAACCCGCGCGCTCAAGAAGCTCTGAGCTCGACGGATAGTCGGATTCAAAGCGCCGCGCTTTCTCTACTTCGTCTTCGCGGTAAACGTCTTTGCCGCTCACTTTTTCAAGGAGCTTGGCGAGCACGGGTCCGCCAGTAAGCGCGCGATCGTAGTCAAGACCGCGGAGGCCCTTTTGCAAATAGGATTCTTTTGGCTTTCCGAGCTCAGACTCAAGGGCCGCGAGCTCAGCGTCCTCTTCCGAGGTCAAGCCCTGCGATTCAAGCGAAGCGAGTTCGGCTTCTTCTTCTTTGGAAAGAGCCATTATCCACCGCCTTTCTTCTTACGCAGGAAATCGGCGCGCATCTTTTTCATCTCCGTGCTTGCGTCGGCTGGGAGCGCTGTTGATCCGTCGTAGGAGCTATTTGCTTTTCTCGGAGCTGTGACGTTTTTGAGCGGACCTTCTTTCTTGTCGTAGCCGCCGTATTTTCTGAGATCCGAAATCATTTGCTGGGCAGGGCTGACGATCTCGCCCAACGGGACGTTCTTATAGCTCGACGAGCCTTTGTACTGGCCGACTTTTCGATCAAGCTGCTTGGAGTAGCGATCGACCATGTTTCGCGCGGCAATCCCGATTAGCTGCTTGAGTCCGCGCGTGAGATCGGGCGGAACTTCCGTGTTGGGATTGCTCGTGAAGTAGGCTTCGACTTTTGCAAGATCGCCTTCAAACGTGCGCGGGAGCCAGCGATTTAAGTCTTGGTTCGAGAGAGCGCCGGAGTCCGCACCGACGTTTTTGGCGAGAACAGAAAGCATGCCGACCGCCGACTGATAGTCGTTTCGATCGAGCGATTCTTTTGCGTTCAAGAGCTGGTTGTAGCCCGTCTCCAAAGGCTCCATCGTTTTATTCACGGAGTCGCGCACGTCCTTCTCCTTGATTCGAAGATCGGACATGATCGCGTTTGGCGAGAGCGGCTTGACCATTGCGTTTGGATCTTTCGCCTCGGAAGATTTTTTATTGATGAGATCCTGGTAAAGCATCTCTTGCATCGTGCCGGCTTTTTGTTTTCCGATCGCGTCGATGATCGTTTTCGCGAGATCCTTGCGGTCGTCTTGGATCTTGAGCATGTAGTCGGCCAAGCGCTTCTGGCGATTCTCAGGCGGAGTGTAGCCGGCGAGAAGTTTCGATCCGGTCAAAGAATCCGTGAGTGCCGCAAGCGGCGCGAGATTGAGCTGCGAGGGAGCCTGGGATTCCATCGCAAGAAGATCGCGAATATCATTGATGCCTTTCATCTGCTCTTGGATCGCGGGCGTTTGCATCGCCGATTCGTAAGAGGACTGCCATTCGTCAGGGCTCATGGTAAGCATGCGCTGGACGTTCGTGCGCCCGCCGGCTTTTCCAGTCGCCTCGTCACTTTGCTCAAGTCCGGAGCCCTTCGGGATCGCCTTCACCTGCGGCTCGGGAAGCATCGGCATTTGAATCTTACTGAACACGCCAGGGGTTGAGCTTGGAACCGAAGGAGCGCCGACCGCCTGGCCCTGCATTTCTGCGCGCCGTTGATTCATAAGCGCCGTGGCCTCATCCGAATTCATGGCGAGCATTTTTGATTCCGGATCAGCGCCAATCTGCAATTGCTTGAGCGCTGGGCTCACGTCGCGGCTGATCGTCTGGACTTCTTTCATCGCTTCTTCGGGCGAGATGATCCCCATCGCGATAGCTTGCTGGCCCACCGAAGCGAGGCGTTGCGTGTCCTCCATCGGGTTTTGCATCATCGCTAGGAGCTGCCAGGTATCAGGGTTTTTCTTCGCGCGCACGGTCTGCCTCCTTAGTAGCTGTATCCGCCTAAGCTCCACGGGTTTCGATTCTGCTGATAGAGCTCCGGCATGACCGAGTACCTGGGCGGAGCCGCCATCATCGGCGACTGCGTGGGTGCGGTCACGACCTGAACGCTCGTCGGCGTCGCGTATTGCTTGTCCATGTTAGAGAGCAGCTTCTCGTTGAAGTTTTTGTTGAAGTCGCGCGTTTCGATCGACTGACCGAGCATCGCGCCCGTCGAGCCGAACTGCATCGCGGACCCAAGCGGATCAGCTTCTTGGACTTGCTGGCTCGGCGTGAGTCCCGTCCACGGAGAGTAACGAATCTCCGCGGCTCGTGTTTTCCGTTGCCGTTGCTCGCGTGGTCTATCCACGAGCTCCGACTTCAAGATCCCGACGCCGGCACCAATTGCGAGTGCGATTAATGGCATATTACCCTCCCAAAGTTTGCGACACCTTCATCCGTTTTAGTGAAGCCGTGCCGCTCGAATCGCTCCATGAGCCTCGGAAGGTTCGTAGAGCAGCAAACCATTTCAAAACCTTCGCCAGCGGCGACGTGAGTAAGGCTTTCGATCAAAGAGTCCAGACCTGCGTGGCGGATTTCGCCGGGCGCATCCGGATTCGAGACAAGGTGCCCGATGATCGCAGCTCCCGCGTCGGAGCGAAAAAGGAAACCTGCGCAGATCGGCATCTCGCCGTAGAAGACAACGGCACCAATCGGCGGAAGGAATCTCGGGTTTGGAGCCGGAAACTGGCGAAGATCAAACCAGGATTTCAAAAGATCGAAGTGTTTCTCAGGCTCGTACTTAAATATTGAAAATTTCATGCGAACTCCTTCATGTGCTCAAGCAGCACGGCCCCATGAAAATTGCGAACGCCCACGATCTGAAAGCCTCGTTTCATGGCAAGTTTCAGCATGGCGAAATTCGTGTTCTCGACGACGAACGTGATTCGGCGATACGCGCGTCTTGCCCAATCAAGTGCGGCATCAAAGCATGCGAGACTCCAGAGCGTTCCTTTCGTACCCGGCATCGCTCCGCCGAATTGCCAGTACACCGTTTCGTGATCGAACTCTCGGCACGTGATGTAGCCACCAGGAGCATTCGTGCGTTTGTCCACCATGAGCATAGCGTAGTCGATCCGATCCCAGCTCGCGGGCTTGTCTTTGCCGAACGCGATTAGGTGCGCTTGCTCGGAGTAATTTTTTTTCCAGTCTTCCGAATCAATCACAACGACCTCGATCATTTCTTGCCAGCATTTTCCGTCGCTTGCGCTTGGCGGTTCGACGCCCAGGCTTGCATCTGCTGCTGGTAGAGCATTTGGTTCCATTGATTTCTCCGCTCGTTTTCCTGCTGAACGCGCTGAAGATCAGCGTTTCTTGCATTCTCCCAAAGTTGTTCCTTTTGAAGTCCTGCTTGGAGGTTCGCGTTCTCCATGCCGGGAAGCATGCCGAGCTGCGAGATTCGATTCTGCTCGTCGTTGATCCCGATCTGCATACGGTTCAAGTTTCCCTGGCGGCCCACGTCCTGGGACATGGCAAGCAGGTTCTTTGCGCCGCCGGCGGTTAGCCTTTCACGAGCTCCGCCCGAAAGACCGCCGCGCATGGCGAGATCAGCCTCGGCTTGCGCTTGAGAAGAACGGGCCTCTTGCTTGGCGCGCTCTCTTGAGTCGGCCTCTTCTGCAAACTGCTTTTTCGTCGAGAGCTTCGCCCAGGAGGACGGACCTTTGCGAAGCGCCTCTCGGCGAAACGCCTCAAGCCCGCGCGTATCGAGCGCGAGCGCATTGAGCCTTTGCTGAACTTCAGGCGCAAAGGCCATCGTGTTTTGGTCGTAAACTGTTCCGTATCCGGGCTGACCTGGCATCCCGTAGTACGGCGACCAGGGATTGTTTGTGTCCGGAGCCCAGGCTGTAGTCGCCATGATTCCTCCTTTCAGCTCATCTCTTCGTAATGGCTTAAATCCGGCTCAACCTCATCGTCGTTGTCCGGTTCCATGTTGGTGAGTGTGTCGATCATCTGCTCGCGCTGCTGCTTGAGTTGGGCTGCCGCTTTTGCGAGCCGTGGATCGCCAACGTCTTTGTCGAGGATCTGGACCTTGACGTACTGTTGGAGGAAGGCGGCGAACTCAGGGATGTCGATGATTGTTGCGTCGATGATCGCTGTCGTGGCCGCCACCCGCAGAGTGTGAAATCCAGTTCCTTGCGTGGTGAGGTCGATTGAAGTGCCGGCTTTCGCGTTGGCCAACGAAGAAGCCAGCTTGACCTCATTATCTGATACTCGGATCGCGTAGTAAACCGTGTTTTGGGAAAGCGGAGCCGGAAGGCCGCCGCTATTGGCTTTGAGCTTCACCTTGTCGCCGGTCACATAGGGCACGAGTGGCGCGACCGAGATCACGTCGGTTCCGATGTTCACCGCAGCCGGCAGCACGTCTTCCGGATTCGTGTACTCACCAGGGAGAGGGATTCGGTTAGCCTGGCGGATGTACCAGCGCTGCATGGGCGTAAAGGTCACAGGCAACGGCGGAAGCACCGCCGTTTCGCGCGAGGGCGGATCGAGAACAAAGCGCCTTTGTCCTGGCGCATCATTGGTCAGGAAGTACCGATAATAGTCGCTTTGAGAGAATTGCTTGGAAACGGCGATCGACTCGAACTTGTTTCGAGTTCGGAACTTTTTGACTGGATAGATGATCGAGCCATTGGCGTAGACGATCCCGCGCAATTTGTTGGCGTAGATATTCCTGGGCATCGCGTACTCCGAAACACCCACTTGGAGCGGCACGTAGTCCGAGGTGAGAAAGTAATCCTCGTGCAGGTTCGTGATCTCCGCTTCGGCGTCGTCGATGCCGTCGTTGAAGTAGCCGATCAGCTCTTCGTAGGTCACGAATTTCTCTTCGGGATCTTCCTCGTTCAAAACGAGATCGAGCTTCACCTTGTCGGCGTGCTCTTTGAAGGTCCATAGTTTTTGTTCATCGCTCATTGTTCACCCCCGCCATCCTTGGACGGCCATCGAAATTTCAAGAAACATATCTCCGCTCGTGACGGCGACGCTGTTTCCGTTGAGCTTTTGAAAAGCGTTGCTTGCTCCTGCGTTTGCAAAGAAAAGCCTGTCCGTGCTCGTATTGTCGTAGAAAAGGACGTAAGTGTTGTTGGCCGACCAGAAGGCACTCGATGCCCCGTTTGTCACATGGAATGCCAAGCCGAGATTGTAGCCACGGGCATTGATCGAGAGCTTCGTCGTATCGACCCGGATATTGGTCGGAAAGCGCACGTCGGCAATCGCCGCGGCAGTTGTCCCCGCACGAAAGGTCCACTTGAAAATAATTCGGTCTCCGTCTCGCCGCCATTGGTAGTGCGTGAGAGAAACGGTTCCGAAGTTCGTGATCGCCGATGGGTTCGCGTAGAATGTCGATCGCCATTCTTTCGGGTAGTCCCTAAGAAGAATTCGCCAGTTCGTTCCGTCGGACTGAAGCGTGATGCGCTCGCGATACGTGCAAAGAGTCGTGTTCGTTTGGCCGTCGATCGTCTGCGTGCTTTTGAATGGCAGCACTTGATGTTGGATGAAATTGTCGTCGTTTTTCTGAAACTGGATGCTCCGGCCCTTGTAGAGCGTCGCATCGGGGAGCGTAACCGCGGTAGAGTCCGAATCGTTTGGTGTTCCGATCAGGATCAGGTCGTCGGAATCTTGAACGAGGTACGCACGGATGACTGAGGTGATGTTTCCGTTTTTTCCTGGGATCGTCGGGATCTTCGCAAAGAAATCCTCGGTGTCGGTTTCGCCGGGGTTGATCTGGCTTGCGTCTCGAAAGTAAGTGCCCACGTAGCAGCGCACGCGCACGGAGTTGGTTGTAGAGACGTTGATGAATTCGTCATCGAAAAGCCTATGATTGAAAGTGCAGACGCCAGGGCCAGTGACTTTCGATCGTATAATATCCTTGGGCGTAAAACCCAAGCCGTGCGGAACCTTCTGCTCCGTCACGGACCCGTCGAAGGTGAACTCCAAGAACTTGAAATTGAGAAGCTGATTTTGCTCGGCGAAATAGCGCGCAAGCGCGTTGAAGTTCTCCCTAATGTAAACGTCGGTGATCTCTTTGACTGCGAGAGGTGGACTTGCGCGGTTTCCTTTGGATTGATTTATCATTGCGCATTCTCCCCGCGGCTCTCAAGGCCCGCATAGGCTGCTCCAGGCTCACCAAAAGTGCTAAACTGAAGCAGATACGAAAGAATCGAAATGCGCTGCTCTTTCATCACGCCGCGAATGACCCAGGTGGCGGCGGGATCGTCCACGGCCTTGCTGTCCGGATCAAGGAACGTGATCTCGTCGTCGAGCACGGACTCGATTGTGAACTCTTGCTCGTAGTTGTCAGTGGAAAACGCGATTCGCATGTCATCGACATCAAGCGGCCAAAGGATCTCGGTGTAGCCCGAAGGGGTCGCGATCGTCGCCGTCTTGGCCGTGGCATCGACATCGGCGGTTGAGCCTTCCGGGAAATCCTCGTATCTGTACACGCCCACGTCGTCGGCTGGCGTGATCTGAAGCTGGCGGAACTGCGAGCGCAGGCTTCCCGCAGGAAAGCGCCGCTTTTCATCGAGCTTGCCGTCGTAACGCCAGGCGAACTCCGGATCTCCCCAATCAATCGTAGCGTCTCCCCAAGTGGGGTTTCGCGTGTAGCGCACGGGAGCCGTCGCCCGCTTCGTGAGCAGGTTGTTCTCCTTGATGCTATTGACGTGGAAGGCAGCGTTGCCGGCGTTCTTCCCGAGTACGTGGATTTTCGTGACCCACTGGCCGGTGGCGGTATTGCCGAAATCGAGTGCGCATGAGCGATAGTCGTAAGGGAGATGAACGGTGCCCCACTCAGAAAGCGGCGTCGAAACGTCGGATGGCACCTTGGGATCGGTCTTGTAGTTTGGATCGTGGCGGAAGAGCAGCCCACGCTCGTCGCCGCGGATGAGGTAGCCTTGCTGAAACGTGACCGCGGACGGGCGAAAGTGCGAACCGTTAGAAGCCGTCGTGAAAACGCCCGAAGGCTTCACGCCGTAGTTGAGGTAAAAAATAAAGCAGGCGTTGCAATCGGTATCGGTTTGCTCCTCTTGCACTGTCCACCAAATCCGGCGCGTGAGCCTATCGTAGCTTCCCGTGATCCGCGTTCTTTGTTCTTCGGTTCGAGTGAGCCTGGCGTAAGTCTCATCGAGGTCGATCGAGATTTTGATGAGCTGGAATCCGTCGGTGAAATAAAAACCGTCGTTGCCGGCAAAGAAAATACCGATCTCCGTTCGGACGATCGAGCGCGTGGAGATGCAGCCAATTTCATCTGAAATTCTCTCGTGGGTGATCGCGCCTTGGCCCAGGTTATTGAAAGCGCCGCTCAGACGGTAAACGCTCGTCCGCCCAAGAGCCACGACGTTATTTCTCGTCGAGCTGATCCCCATGAGGAAATCTTCGATGTCGTCAAAGAACGTAAGTGAAACTGCGTCTGGAGATCCGGGAATCGACTGCAAAATCCGGTTGGGAAATCGCTGGCCGGCGTCCGTAATGTCGCCGTAGTAAGCGATGTCGTTCAAAATGTGCAGGTAGCGGCAAAGCGGCGGTGACTCGTTGGCCACGATTCCGCCCGTCGTGTAGAGCACTTCTCGGGTGTCGAGACGATCCACGCCCGGCCCGTCGAGAGAGTCCGCGATTCCATCGGTGAAAGAGACCGTGCCGTTATCGACTTCGCCCTCTAGGTAGTAAGTGTTTCCGGAGTCGATCGTGCGGTAAATTTGCACGTCGATTTCTGCGGTGTCGTAGTTGGTACTTGGATCGTTGGTGAGCGTCGGGAGATTCGAGACCGCGACGGTCGCGACTTCGCTGACTATGCCATCATCCACGAAATCGGATTCAATCCCGGATGGAAGCCCGGTGAACTTCGGATAGATTTTGCAGGTCTCAACGGGGCCTGCAAAAATGGGCGTCGAGAGATTCAGGAATTCAACGCCGTTTTCCGTCGTGTACTTGTATTTGTAAGTGAACGCATAGGCGTAGGATGAAACCTCGGGCTTGTAAAACGCGCCGCCTTGCAAGAAGTTTATTATCGCTTCGCCCTGAATGTGGGTGGCACCGTTTCCGATGTGGGCAGCGATGGCGTTGAAGAGCTCAGCGCCGTCTTCAATCCACGCTTCAAGCGTCGGGGGCATGACCCAATCCTCGCCAACACTGCCTTCAAGAAATTCGTCTGATCCCGCTCTTTGGTTTGTCGTCGTGATGAGGGAACCGAATTGAGTTGCGCCGTGATAAAACGAAAGCGAGTGCTGCACGGCCTGGTCGCCCACGGTGTTTTGCAGAGTCTTCGAGAGCGTTGCCGTTCCGGAAGCCGAACTCACCACGCGCGCGGCTTTTTGGTTGTCGGGATTCGGATCGTTGAAAATCGCGCTGGTCGAAATCACCCATGCATCGGTGGGGAGCGTGATCGGAGACCCGCCAATTTTTACGTCCGCGACGTTGGCCGATCCCGACGTAGTGTCCATCGTGAAATTCGTGTGCTGCGGCCAATTAGAATCGAAGACGTGAAGGTTCCCGTACATGACCCGGACCCAATAAAGAATGAGGTAGGCCGTATCGAGATCCGTCGCGTCCGGAAGCGTGACGTGATGATAGAAAAGGGAGTTTTCAAGCTGATAGTGCCAGTAGTCGATGACGAAAAAGTAATCGACGACGCCGTTGGTGACGTGCGCGTTGAAGACTTGTTTGAGCCTGTTCACGTAATTGAAAAACGGCTGGTAGTTCGGCGTGAGCTTCGGAACGCCATCAAGATCAATCGTGCCGATCGCGGGCTTGGTCACGCGGTACTTGTTCATGCCGCTGTAGTCGTTGAAAGCCGCGTGCGTATAGACGTTGAACTGGTGCCAGTACCATTTGGTGCGAAGCTCATCGAGCTGACGAGCGGCTTGCTCAAGAGTTATCGGTTTGGTGTTATCGTTCAGCCGTTGGTACGGTCCCTTGGGTGGAACAGTGCTACCGCCTCCGCCTGTATCGAGCAAAACCTCGAAGTGATAGAAGCTATTGAAAGCATCGGCCCCGTGGTGCTCGAATGCCAAGCAAAGCGCTTCGATGAGATTAAAGAGCGATGCTTGATCGGTCGCCAGGGGCCGAGGCGTGGGTGTGGGTGTTGGGCCAGGATACTCGGTATCGAAGATGAACCACGTTTGCGGCTCGAAGTAACTTAGGCTCCACTTGTCGAGAAGGCCGTGAAGAAATCCCGCCACCGCCCCGCCAAATGGGTTCGTGTTCGAGATATCCTTGATGTGAGCGACCATGCTCGTGCGCAGATCGTTGGCGAGAGCAATGCACGCATTTAAAAGCGAAGCATTGGTGTACGCCGGCACGCATTTAGGCTTAGGCAGTCCAGCCGTGCGCACTTGGAGCACGCTGAGTTTATCGCGATAGATTTTGCTGGGGATTGCACCCGTATTCGGCACGAGAAACGAATGCCCGTTCCAATCCGATGCAGTAACTTGCGTGTACGATCCACCCGAGCCCAGAGCCTCGTTTCCTGTTGGCCCAAGAAGCCTTGTCCAGTTCGGGTTGAGGTAATGGATATCGCGCCCGGCCTGCGCGAAGAGCTCTTTTTCGTTGTTGAAGTGAACGAAGCCGTCGATTCTTCTCGGCTGCCCTGGAATGCGGTAGTTCACCGAATCGAAAGGAGCGGAGCCGTAGCGGCTCTCTAGCTTTCGGTCGATGTTGATGATGAGGTTGTCCGCCCGCTGATAGCGCGTAGGACCGCCCTGAAGGAAGTAATCGGTCATTCCCCCGGAGAAGTCGCGCACTTCATAGGGCTGAACGACCGGACTATCCATAGAGCGCCTTCATCGAAATCGTGTTGTCGTTCGAGTAGACGTAGTACGTGGTCGCACTCACGCGCTCGACCTTGGGATAGATGACCTCGCCGCCCGAAGAGCGAACCTCGATGCGGGTCTGATCGAACTGAAATCCCGCGGGCATGGTCATGAGCTGGCGATAGAAGCCGCCGCCCAGATCCGAGCCCCAATTAGCCGAGAGAATATCTTGAGTCGTCACCGCGATCAGCGCGCCGTCGGTCCCGTTATGGGTGTGGTCGTTCATGCGCTGGATGTTTTCTTCCATCGCAGGAAACCAAGCGTCGCCGGTCGTCGGATTCGTGGGCTTTTTATAGCCCTTCGAGAGTGTTGAAATTGGCATGTTTACCTCCCATCAATCTTTTTCAGTCGATCGGACTCCTCGTTTGCTTTCTGGTTGTCGGATTGGGATTGCTTCCGGGCGTCTTCGACTTCGGTTTTCTGGCGAGCAGTTCGATAGGCTTGAATCCATTTCGTGACTTGCTTGCCGATCCACCAAGTAGCGAAGACGCCCAGAATCGTGGCGATGATTTGAAGAACCGTGCTCATGAGCTCGCCCTCACTTGCATTGGACGGCTCCTCGGCCCGCGGTCGAATACTGAACCTTGCAGCTTGTTTTCCAGGCCGCAAAACCAGAGTCGATCGGGAGGCGGTCGTAGCCTTCTTTGGTGACGACGAGCTTGGCGATGCCCCGGAATTTCACTACTTCCTCGATCCCCTCCGGCGTCTTCCACCGAACGAGGACCAAGGCCAGAGCTTCGCCATCGAGGTCGCTTGTCCATCGGTCTTGAGAAAAGAAATCGCGCCACGGGATTTCGACGACGCTTCCAGTGACGCCGTACTGTCGATGAACGTCTCGATAGTAAACGTCGATCTCGCCACCTTGGACGATGTTCTTTCCTTGCGGGACGATAAGTTTCCACGAACTTTCGATCGCGGTGTTCTCTCGGACGCGGCAAATGTCCATGCCGCCACCGGGTACGTTCTCGCACGCACTGATCGCCAGCGTGTAATCGCCGGCAGCAACGGCAGGCATGCTCCGGTCTACAACGAGACTGGAGCATGCCGCCGTGAACAGCACGCCAACTATCATCCCTGAACCGAAGGAGTGCCATTTCATGCCGCCTTAACCGCCTTGATGAGTTCGTAGTTGGCGACGATCGCTTTGAGAGCCTTTTCGATAACCAACCGTGCCTTGGCATCGTCGATGACGAGTTTCGCCATCACGTGCGCCACGACATCGGCGGCCTCTTCAGTGCTCAGGTCAGCGAGCTCGGCGGGAATCTCACCAATTCCGTCAAGCGCGGGTTGAATCGTAGGTACGAGCTTCAAGAGAAGCCCGAGGTCTTCGACGCCAATATGGCCGTCTTTTTGAGCAGCGACACCAACCTCCACTCCAGTCAGAGCAAGATCCAGCAGTTCCTTAATTTCCTTCGTTCCCTTTTGTTCCATTTGTTTTCCTCACTTTGGTTAAGACGTAGGCTCCGAAGAGAACTACGCCGCAAATAATCAGCTCGATCAGGCTGGCCTGCCGGACCTTGCTCGTTTTTCCGAGCCAATATTCCAGGGCTGCGTAGCCCAAGAGAGTCAGCCCAAACTTCCACCACTCAACGTCTTGGCAATTCATGCCTGCGCGCTCCTTTCGATCATCGTGAGCGCGGCACTGAGTCCTTGCGTTTTGTAGGCTTCACCGATGGCGGCCCAGCGGACGTTGATCTTGAGTTCGTTGTGGTAGCGATCTTGGTGCTTAAAAATTCCGCCCCAGCGCGCGCCGACGGATTCGCAAGCGCGCTGATAGACGTTCCAGCGCGAGTCGTTGAGCGGAAGCCAAAGAGGTTTCCGATCGGCAAACAAAGTCCAGTCCGAAGCGCAGCCATAATTGTGCGGCGACTCGCCGGGCTCAGCGTCGGTCACGATCGCGCCAGGAAGGGTTCGCCCCTGAGCGTAGATTTGCTCCTGCTCTTCAAACGTGCGCACGCCCCAAAACGGCTGCCAGTCTTCGGGAAGCTGCTCGCAAAGAGCGTCGTAAATCGGGATGTACAAGTGATGGAGTCCGCGGCGGAACTTGGCGCGTCTTGCTTCGCTCATCGCTTGCTCCCTTGCTCGATGTTGAGCTTTCCTTCGATCCGCGCCAGGCGCTCCGAAATTTCGTTGAGCCTTTGCACGACTGTATCGACGGTTTTTGAAGCAGCGTTGGCTTGAAAGCTGATGTTGACGATCCAGGCGATGCCCGCGATCAAAATGACGAGAGAGCCGATCGGAACCAAAGTCCGCTCGCTCAAGTATCCCATTCTTCTTTCGGGTCGCTCCATGTCAGCCTCCATGCTCACTCCAGAAGTTTCAGGTAGTTTTTCGCGACTCGCGGGACGGTGTACGTCATCACGAATGGCGACGAGTTCAGTGAAAGAGAAACGAGCTCACCACTCGGATGCCAAACCACGTCGTTGGCTTGCACACCCGGAGGTCCGCCATCAAAGGGAAGCGGCGGAAGCGTGATCCCGCCCGAGGCGTTGTAGGCCCAAATTGTCAATTGCGGAGAAGCCGACGATGCCGCTGCGAGGAACTGCCCATCGGGACTCCACGCAAGGCCATTGATGTTGCCCGCCGGCAGAAAAAACGGGGGGCCGAGAAACGGGGGAAATCCAAACGTGCCTGCACCACGGTCAAAAGGAACGAGGTAGATGAAGTTTCCACCCGTCATGCCCATCGCAATCCAGTCACCTTGAGGCCGCCAAGCAATCACTTTTCCGCCAAGTGTGGGCGCTGCGTTCGTAGGGAGCGATGCGGGAGCCGAGACTTTCGTTCCGAATCCCGTGAAATAGTCGAATGGGTAAACCTCGATGAAGGGCGACGAGTTGACCGCGATGGCGACGTAATCGCCTTGCGGAGAAAAAGCCACACCGTTGACCTGGGCCGTAGGAAGAGAGCCAGGATTCGAGAGCTTCGTCCCGAATCCGTTGTTGATCGGGTACGCTTCCATGAATGGGCTTGTACCGCCGCCCACAATTACGTGCGATCCGGCGGGATGAACGTCGATGCAGATGCGCGCAGCCGTCGGGAGCGTGCCGGGGTTCGAGTACGAAAGAAGGCTCGGGTTCCCGTTCGGGTCGATGGCCCTCATTCCGATGAAAGGTGACGTGCTGGACGCGAAGAAAAGAAATTTTCCGTTGGGCGCGACTGCGACCGAGTTCACTTGGCCAGGCCCAGCCGTTACCGACGTGGGGTTTACGCCGATGGCATAGACTTTCGGGCCGTCGTCGAGGAGTTGGTAAAAATGAACAAAGGGGCTCGTACCGTTGCCCTGGTAGAGAGTTTTTCCATCGGGCGAATAGCAGATCCCGAAAGCCGCCGTGGAGAGCAGCGAGTTCGGATTTCCGAAAGCGCCAGGGATTGTCGCATACGCTGGGACTGTTCCCGCGGCGTAATACCACTTGTGCATACCGATCGCGGAGCTCTGAAGGAGACCGCTCGGCTGGTACGGCGTGCGCCGGCTTGCCTGATCGGTCAGGTTGAACTTGTAGACGAAAGGCTTTGCACCGGGAATTTCTGTCGCGTTTTGAAGGACGACAAGCGTGTGCGCTTCTCCGGGCACTGGATTGGAAAAGGAGATGATGCAGTTGTCGGTGAGCGTGAGTTTTTGCGAAAGACCGTTGGCCCAATTAATCGTGGCCGCTTTTCCGGAGTTACCGGCGTTGTAGAGAGGATCGGTCTGACCGAGCTTGAAAGGCTGCCAACCCAAGCCGTTGTGGAACTTCGGCACCGCAGTCGTTCCGCCGGACGTATCGGCATAAATGCGGCCCCGAGCGCCCGGTGTTGGGTTGGCGCTTGCGATATTCTCGAATTGGGCTACCTCAAGTGGTCCATAAACCTTCATAGTGAGTTACCCCAAAAAGTTGATGACAAGATCGCCTGAGCTTGTATCCGCCCCCAATGCGCGAGCCGAAATTCGCGAGCCACGAGTGAAGTCCTGCGAGATCACCGGACTGGTAACGCCCGGACCCACATAGAACGGGATCTCTTGCTCTTGTCCGGAGCCGCCTACGCCGATCCGGAGAATTCGGTTTGTCGTGTTGATGACCTGAAAAGCCGCCGCTGATTTCGCCAAGTTCGCCGTCACCTGCGTCCAAGCAGCCGTTGCGATCGGCGTACTTCCTGGAATCGTGAGAGCGAGAACTGGCGCAAGAATTCCTTGATTGCTCATGAATCCCCCCCTTAGTCGCTGAGCTCATAGTGAATGAGCACGTTGAATTTTCCGGTCGTCAGATCCGATGTCGCCACCGTCGCTATCGGTGTCCGATCCGCCGTCAGTTTGATCGCGGTGGCCGCCGTTCCGACCGGAACGCATGTGACGAGCCCTGTGTAGGAAGCGATCGCTGTCGCTGCTTTTAAGTCCGTCGCGGTTTGACCCGTTCCGAGTGCAATCGTTGCTGAGCCACCTACCGGAGTCGTCAGCACGTCGATCAAGCAGTCGCGAACGACTGCCCCTTTCGGGAGCTTCGCCGCTTTACCATCTGGACCAAGAAGCTGGATTGCACCTTGAACTCCACCTTGTTTGGCAAAGTCATAGGTTGCTTTCAGCGTGTGAACTTGTTCGCGAAAGAGCAGAGTTCCAAGCTGCGTTTCTGCCATTGCTTGCGTTGAAGCTTGATTGAGTTTGTGCTCGGCACTTCCGAGATCGGATGCCGAGAGTGCCCAGACATTGCTTGCGCAAAGAGCCAGGGCCACAAACGCGAGATAGAGACCTTCACAATATTTTTTCATGGGTTTTCCTTTCAGAGAGAGTCCGCGGGCCAACCTTGCGGGGTCAGCCCGCGGAACTCAGGGATTAGAAGTTGATGCCGAAGATGATTCCGCAGTACGAAGGCCGCACCACGATCAACTCCCCGAAGAGGCAAATATCGACGAGATATTCGTAGCCAGTTTGGTTACGAATCACGAAGTATTCGAGCCCATCCGGAGAACGCTGCTTGCGGAAGAAGCCGTTGGAGGCGAATTTCAGCGCTCTCCAATCCATGAAGATGATGATGTCGTCATCAGCCTCTTGGATACCGACGAACTTAATCACGCCGCCGGTGACGGAACCGATCGTGACTTCCTGCCAGTTGTAGACGGAAGTCTTTCTCGAATCCGGCACGACGTTGAACGAACCCTTGGACGATTCAACCGCTTTGACGATCGCGCCAAAGTTTTTGTACGAGCACCAAATCTCGGTGGCGTTCCCTTTGCTGAGAAGCCTGTAGCGAGTGAGTGCATCGAACACTTTGAGCAGGATGTTCGCTCCGGTGATGTCGTTTCCGGGAATGTTGATGGCCTGGAGGTACGGGTACGCGAGCTTCGTCTGCCCGTAGAGCGCCGCACTGCCACCGTTCGCCGCGGAAAGCAGAGCCTTCCGAACCGAGTTGAACGCGCTGGTTTGCGCGCCAGGGTGATAAGTCCGAGCGTTCTGCGCCGTGGTCATGTTGTTGGCCGAGAAGTCAACCGGCGTAGCGCCGCCTCGCGTGGTGACGAGAGTCACCCGGAAGTTGTTGATGTCGATGGCCGAAACATAGCCCGTGGCCGGGGACGAGTTGTCATCGTCCACGAGAACCTTTTGGCCCACGGTGAAGCGATCCGGACGATCGACGGTGATGATACCGTCGTTGGCCGTGGAGTCTGCCGTGAGCTTGGCGAAGTGATCGCCAACGAGAAGGTTCACCGAGACCACGTTCTTCATGTAGTCCATGAAGTCTTCGATCTCGTCGGGCAAAAGGCGGAGGAAGTTTTGCTCCGAGATTTTGTCGTGCTCCATCAAATCTCGGGAATTGAACTTCATCGTTCCCCAGATTTCGATTTGCGCATCGACGCTACCGCGGACGTACTTGCTCGACGCAACGTCGTTAGACGCCGTGAGCTGGCCGTACTCTACGCTCGACGCGTAAGCGCCGCGGAAGGGTACGACGTACTTTCCACCTTTCCACCCATCGTCCTTCTCAATGTTCTTGAGGACGTAGGTTCGCGGAATGAACTCTTCACGAAGCAAATCTTCGTTCAGATATTCATTCAGCATGTCTTGAAATTCACGATTGGTCGCCATTTCTTGCTCCTTTTAAGAGCCAGTGCGACGGCATTCGTCTGCTGAATTACGTGCTTGCCGCCTGGCCCAGTTTCCGAAGTTCCGCAATGGACTTCGGCCTTGGTTTCATCGGTGAGGCAGCACGTGAGGCGACATTCGGTATGACAGGAGCGGCAGGTCGAGGCGCGGCTGTGGTGGCCGCTGGGTTCCCTTGCTGGGGAGCTGTAGTTGTGGGGTTGGCCGCGGTGTTGGGGATGGCTTGCTGGCCTCCAGGCGGCGGCACGATAACTCCAAATCTTTGCATGACCTGCTGGATTGCCTCTTCAGGAGACAGATCCATTTGTCCGTTCGTCTTAAACCAAACGTACTCGCCGTGCTCGCACACCGATTTTCTAAAATCCCCAGGCTTTCGGCCCGGAGTTGATTCAAATGCTTGTGCGATGGCTTGGATGTCCGGCCTGGCCAGGCAGGAGTCGAGAAGCGCACCCTTTGCGTGGGTGGCTGCGCTCATGGCTTGCTGAGAGTAACCTTGATTTTGCTTTTCGAGGTCTAGCAGCCGTTTCTGAGCAAAAACTTGTTGGTCGTAAGCCTTGCGGGCTTCGGGGTCCAACTCTCCATATTGTACCTTAGCCAAAGCGTATTGCAAGATGACCTGATCCGGAATTTTCAGTCGGTCGAAAAAATCATCGAGCAGTAGCAGGTTTCCAGTGCTCACGGCTTGCTGGTACACGCTTCTCAGGTCTTGAACTGCGCCGAGCACGTCGTTGAAGTTTCGTTCTACTTCAGTGTGCTTGGTCTTGAGTTGTTCGTACTTGGGTTTTTGGTGATCGAGGCCGTAAGCCTTCTCGAAAATTTCTCGGACTTCTTTTTCGGTCGTGGCGTCCTTCATGAGCTCGCGGAATTTCTCCGGGATCTCGTGCTCCTGGTCCATGACCTTGAACTTGAAATTGGGCGTAAACGCCGGCGACGTGACAACGGGAGGCTGAGTGGTGGCCGCGGGAGCAGCTTCGGATTCGGGAGTTTTTGGCTGAGCTTCAGCAGCGGTCTTTCGCGCTTTGGCTTTGCTTGCGATCTTCTCGGGCGTAAGCCGCGAGTTTTCGCCTTCGATTTGGCTTGGCGCTTGGGTTACGCCGGTGGCGGCAGGAGTATGTTCTCCTCCATCGTTTTCGGTAGTGGCTGTTTCCGTAACCTGGCTTTCGGTTTCGGTGCTTGCGCCTTCCGCTCCCTGGGTCAATTCCTCAGTCGTCATCGTGATCTCCTATTTCATGCGACGGCACTCCACGGAGAAGCGCCATTGCTCATACCTCCGCCCTGGGGAGCTGGGAGCCCCGGTGGCGAGGATTGGGTGGCGTGCTGAGAAATTTCTGCCAAGACTCCTGAGTTCATCGTCTGGAGCTCTGCAAGCCCACTGCCTTGGGCTTCGAGCTGCTTGATGAGCCACACGAGCGATTCGTAAGGGAGTCGCGCGCGTTGGGTCTTGTTCGGGTTTTTGGGGTCCGGCATGTAAAGGTCGCAAACCACAAGGTATCCGCCGGTGGGGATATAGCCTTGCTTCGCGCGCTGAATCTGGAGCTGATTGAAGGCTTCCATCTTCTCATGGAGCGCGACTTTTTGCTGGTAGTTCATCTGCACCTGCGGAGGCAGGAATTTGAAGTCGGCCTGGCGCATGCGCGCGGTCAGGCGCTTGATGAAGTACGGGTGTGGATCATAAGGATGAACCGGCGGCGTCTCGCCGCGATCGAGCGCAAGTACGTCGTTCGTCACGTTGTCGTAATCGAGCGTGAGGTCATCGAAGCTCTGATCGAAGTTCGCGTAAGGCATCTGGCGCATGAGCTTGCCGATGTCTTCGGGCTTGAGCTGCGTACCCACGTACTGAAGCGCATGATTGATGACGATTTGCTTGCCGAGCTTCGTTTCGATGTCGTCGCTTTGAGCCTCAACTTTCACTTCGTAGCAGAGATCGGAGCTGGAGCGGAATTCGGCAATGTTGACGGCTTCGTTCGTGCCGATCGCGTAGATCACGGCATCGTCCGGCAAGTGGATCTTCGCGAGCTTGAGGTAAGTTTTCACGAGGTCGATCAAGAAACGCTCAAAGCCCTTGATGTAACGCTGGAACTGTTTTTTCTGGCGCGCGGAGCGGAAAAGCATGACGTAGGGATCAAGCTGCGCTGGGAGCTCGGCGGTTTCCTCTTGAACCATTGCGACCTGATACATTTCTGCAATCTGCGTGGTCATGTAGTTGAGGTACTGCGAGCCGTCGCGGCCCTGGAGAATCTTGGGCTCCATGCCCGTGTAGTTCACAGTGCGCACGCCTGGGAGCGAGACGCCGGCGGATACCTTCGTACCGTTTTGAATGAGAAGCTTGTCGTCGCCGAGCGTGATCTGGTGCTCGGCCATTTTGGAAGCTGCGCGATTGATCTCGGCTTGATAGGGCCTGAGCGTCTTGACGACGGCACGACCGCGCGGAGTCGTCTGTACGCGATCGAATCCGCGGAAAATAATTGGGAACACGCCACCAGGAAGTTCACCTTCGGCAACGATTCCTTCTTTTGTGGAGAAGTAGAAATATCCGTTTGGATAGAGCGTGCATGGACGGAAATAAAACTCGCGGAGTAGAACTTGGTCTTTGGCGTGGCTGTAGCCGCCTTTGCCGCTATCGAAAACAAGGAAGGTCTCGTCCTGGCTTGATTGCGCAAGTTTTTCAATTCCAGGTATGTCACGGAAACGCGCGATCAGCTCTTCGCGATCAATCATCTTTCGGACGCAGAGCCAGGGCGCTTTGCGGATGTCTTTCGCTTCCGGAGGACGCAGGCAGTTGAAGCCGAAGACTTCCTCGAAAACGAACTCTCCTTCATGAACCGGGCGGCTTTGATCGGGCGCGGGCTGGAACTGCATGCCCATCATCGAGCCGTCGTCGGTTGTTTCCTGGCCATTTGGATCGAGAAAAAGAGGCTGGCCTTGTTTGTTGAGCTTCTGCTCGTAGCCTTTGATTTTGCCGGCGCTTGCGTCCCAGAAAAGTTTTACGATCGTTTCACCGATCTGCACGTAGTTGTCAGCCCAATCGTCAATGAGCTCGTCGATACTGTACTTTTCAACGGCATCACGCCAAACGGCGTGGTGGAGTTTTGAAACTTTCTGGTCGTGGACTTCTTTTTCGTTCTTAGGCGAGAAGCCCACACCGGGGTTCGCGGAGATGATGTTGTTTGAGTAAATTTTGCAGATGCGCTGAATATGGTTTTTGGTGAGCCGGAGTTTTTGCTCGTTGCTGAGATCCTTCGCCTCGCGGATTCGACGATAAAAGGAGCTCATCCGGCGGTTGTAGTGCTCCCCGGAAACAAGCAGTAGATTTGATCTCTGCTCAGCAAAAATTTCTTGGTCTACGGTCTCGGCATCTCTATAAAGACTGTTTAAGTCTTCAATCGAGTGCTTCTGACTCATCCGATTCTTCGGCATCCCCCAACTCTCCGTTCATCAGCATGCGCTCGGCTTCGAGCGGGTTTTCGATGAACAATTGCGCAAGGCGATCCTCTTTGAGCCGAAGTTCGTCGGCTTCAAGAGCGTCTTGGGTTTGTTTGTTGTGCTGTTCCTCTGAGATGGCCTTCTCAGGAGGTGCGGATGAAGGGATTGAAGGTCTTGCGAGTGCCGGGCCGGGCGACAGGGATTCGGCGGGCCTGCCGAACCGGACGTGGAGACCGTGGAAGCGAAGTTCCTGGACTCCTACCTTTGCACCTACTTCAAGAATACGGCAAATTTCCGTTGTAGACCAGGGAGTTCTTTTATCCGCTTCCGTAGGCGTGGTTCCACTCATCGAATTCGTCTTCGACCTTTTGGTTTTCTTCTTGTTCAAACCTGGCTTTCCTTTCTTTGATTTCGAGTTCTTCAGGGGTGAGCTCCTTCTCGGGAAGTGCCTCTCGTTGGGCCTCGGGGATTGTGAGTGCCGAGAAATCCCAAGGCACGGCCATGAGCGCGTAGCGTAGCGCGTCAATGAAGTCGTCCTTCGCATGGTTCTTCGGTGTTTCCGCCCGGAGGGTCGAAAGCTCGCTTGCGAGTTTCGAGAGTTCGGCGTCTTCGTAGATGGCAAGCATCTCGAATTTGAAAAGGGTGTTCAGGACTTCTTCGCCTTTTTCGTGGGATTTATTGGCGGGCGCAAAAGATTCGCCCATGCGGCTTGCGATCTCCAAGAAATCCTTGCTCGCCCAATCGTAGGACTGCGCGATCGGCGCAAGTGAGTGCGCGTTTTTCATCTCCATGAATTTTTCCACCACGTCGCCGGTTGTGGTCGTGATGCCGTCGCCGCGCCAGCCTAGAAAAACTCGGCCCGCCCTGAAATCTGGACGAACCGCTACGAAGCAGATCGCCGCCGGGTGTCCTTTCTGTCCACCCGATCCCGGATCAACGCCGGCGAACACCAGCCAATTACCTGGAAGCGGGTGCCTGGGTTTGACGTGTTTCGTGGCATCGAAGGTGGGGAACTTCCGGCCTTTCTCGACGACGAATCTTCCGTAAACGCGGCGAAGAACTGCGGCGTGCGACTTACAGCGCGCGCGGACCTGGGCGATCTTCTCTTCCGTCCAATGCGTGAGCGTACCGTCTTCGTAGTTTTTGCATTCGTAGAGCGAGACGGTCCATTTCGCTGCCTGCGGAAATTTTTCTTCTTCGCCTTTTCCGGGCTCCATCGTGAGCCGCCAAATTTCTTGGCCAAGTGTCGCGGTGAAGACCATGTGGAAGTAGCCGTCGGTAGCCGACAAGCGCATGATGAGCTCGTCGTAGTGCTCCTCTGGAAGTTCCTCATCGCAGAAAATCGCATCGACCGTTCCGGTCTGAAGGTGTTGGGTGTCTTTCGTATAGGTGCGGAAGAAAACGAAGACGCCGCTATTGAAGCGGATGCCCTTGATGTCGCCGCGGTCTTTGATCTCTTTCCAGCCGTAGACCGCGTGACTTTTGTATTCGTCTTTCGGGAGAAACTGTTTCCACTTGAGCTCGAACTCGATATTGACGACTTCTTGCGATGGATAGAGATACCAAAACTGCGTGGGCTGGTGATTCCAGAGCTCGGGCCACAGGTCTTTTGCCGTTGCCCAATGGATGCACTTTCGGATCTGCGTGGAGGATTTCGAGATTTGGTTTGCGGCACAGAGAAAGTTTTGGCGGTTCGTACTTTCAAAGAATTCCCGCGCCCACTTGTACCACTTCCAGCCATGCAAATGCGGAAGGCCACGCATGTAAGCCATGCGCTCCTCGCGAAGACGAAGACGTTCTTCCTGTTTTTTTAGCTTTTCGGAGAGTGATTTTTTGGAAGGCTCAGGCATGAAACGTCCATAGGGAGTTTCGTGCTGAGTATGATTAGTCTAGCAAAGCAAAGTGGAAAGTAAAACGAAAGATCGGTTTCAGCACTGCTCGCCCAAAAGAAAGTCAACAACCGCGAGGAAATCCTGTTTCGTGTGCGGTTTGGGCATACCCCCGACGGCCCCCATCTCACGGAGCTTGCACATAGGAATTCTCTGTCCGGAAACGATCATAGCACGTGCGTTACTCTTGTCCTTGATTCGGGAGAGGAGCCATTCGCCATTTCCATTGGGCATGTTGAAGTCCGAGATCACTAGAGAGAACTCGTGCTCATTGATTAGCTCAAGTGCCTTTTCTCCACAGTCGGCTGAGAAAACCTGAATGTCGTTTCGATCCTTCAGGCTCGTTTCAACGATCCAGCGGTTTTGTGCTTCGTCGTCAACGACTAGGACTTTTCGGACTCCAAGCTGAGAGCACATTAATGCAAAGCCCCTGGTGGCATTGAAGCGTGAGGCATATCGAATCTGCACTGCCGAAAGACATCCAGAAAATCGAGAATCAGGTTCTCGATTCGGTCGTCGATTTTTTCTCCCGAGGGCAAGAAGTAATCCCAATCGCCGCTTCGGTTTCCGGTATCGAAAATGCCACGGATCGCAGGCTTACCGTTCGGATAGAAGAGCGTAAATGGACCGTCGAAGTCTTTGCCTTTGGTTTTGAGCTCCAAGCACCAATCGCTTTCGAGCCTATAGCTGCAAGAATTCTTTTCGTCTCGGCGCTCTCCCAGCGCTACTACTTGCGGAATTTTTAGTTCCAGCATGGATTTCAAATTCATAAAAACTGCCTTTCTACCCACCCATATAACGACCTCTGGAGGTCGTCCATGAGCCTATAGCATACCTTCGTCTAAACTACCACCGTCGGTGTGTGTAATACCGTAGGTATTAGTTCGACAATGGGGTATGAAGAAAATAACAAGACCCGGCTATCGACGCGGGGGCTTGGATTTCGCAAACCTGGAGTTCTCCGGTGCCGCGGAAATAGAGTACGTGAAAGCTCACGTCGAGCGGATTGCCCGGAAAGTGCATGCCGCCCGAAAAGAGCAAAAGATTTCGCAGGAAAGACTTGCCGAGCTTGTCTCGGCCAGCACGTCCACTATCCGAGCAATTGAACAAGGTCAGCGTGCCCCAAGCCTTCCGATGCTTCTCAAAATCCTTTTTGTCCTGGATCGCAAGGCGAAGATTTGGTGAAAAACGACCGTATTTCTCATAGCTTATAAATAACCCGACCGCCAGAGGTCGTGGTCCTGCTTAGGTCGTCCTCCGACAATAAGAGGATGAAAAGAAAGCAGGAAATTGACAAAAAGACCTGGCGACTTGTCAGAAAGATCGCTCGAAATATTCGGCGTGTTCGTGAAGAGCGGAAGCTAACGCAGGAAGACATGGAGAACCACGGATTCGGCCCGCGTTGGTATCAACGCTTTGAGTCCGGCAAACACATCCTCACGCTTCCTACCCTGGATAAGTTGGCCAGGGCCTTCAAGGTCGATATTACCGAATTCTTCAAGTAGAGGGCTTTCGAGAGCTTAGACCCCCGAAAGCCCTGCTCCTTACTTCACGCGCGCAAGCATCGAGTGACCGCGCTCGGCCTCCGTGTCGTCGATCAGATTCTTGAGGCTGTCTTGGTCGAGGGCCGACATCGGCATATCGCGCAGGTCGTGCAACGTGAGCGCCGGGCGATCAATCCAAACCGTCTTTTCGCCGAAGGCTTTGAACGCCTCTTTCAGTGCATCCTTTTGAGAATCTTCAGGCACGAAGCCCAGCGGATCTTTTTCGGGCTGAACACGGATGACGTTGCCGCTTTCATCTTTCTTTGAGAATTTTTTCACGATTTCTTCGTCGTATTCTGCCGCGATTTTCTTTTTTGCCTCGTTCACGGCTCGACACATTTTTTTGATCTTGTAGGCGGTGTGCCCGTCGGTCACGACTTCGGCCATCCGAGCGAGGGTCGAGTCGATATGGAAGTTCGAGAGATCCGAATACTTCACTTCAATGCCAGTTGCTTTAGCTTTTTCCATTGCGGTTCCTTTGTGGTTTTTGCTGAGAAAAGTTTTGTTTCTTGGGGTGGATTCGTTTCGGCAAACGTCCCTTGGGGGTTGCCCTCATCCATTCATCGAAGGTTTCTTGGCTGATCTTTCCGTCTTTCAAAAGCTGGCGGAACTTCTCGACCTGCGCATCACTCCTGAACGGCATAGGGTTTTCCTCGAATGATTTTTGCGATCTGCGGCTTGCGGTGATCGCCTTTCCAAATAAAAAGATCCATCGAACCTTGGCCCTTCCACGCCTGGCAAATCGTGCGAAAGCGCATATTCTCAAAACCTTTGGCCTCATGCGCCTCGTCGGCTTCGCGTGCTTTGTTGAAAATCACGAAGTCGGATTTCCAGTAGAGATTTCCGCAAACATGGAGGCGTTGCTCGATGCGGAGGTTTTCGTACTCGCCAGAGAGAAGCCAGAGCTTGAGCTCGCAGTAGACTGCCGCGTGAAACTTTGAGGGAAAATGGTAGCCGTCAACCACGGTAGGTTGAGCCTTCACATAGGACTCGCTCTTCTGCGATAGTCCCATCTTTCGTGCGTAATGAGCGGCGAACCGACGTAGAGACATGCCTAGCTCTGCTGCCAGTTTTCCAGCTCGCGAAGAATGGTCTTGAGATCGCACAACCAAAGGTCGATCGTCTCGCGATTCTTGGTTCGAATGCGGATTGCCCCTTCACCGGCGGGACTGTTTTCGATTTTCACCGACTGTCCGGTGTCTGCGTCGATTGCGACTGCAAGAAATTTTGCTTCTGCCATAGTGTTCCCCTTTTTAAATAATCACGTACTTACCAAGCTGATCGCTTGGGATTTCGAGTCGCTTGCAATGCGGGCAAACGAATCGGTAAAACTTTGCTTGTTTCTCTTCGACCTCAAACGCCGCAATTGGAGCGATGCCTCTGAGCTCATGGCCACCGAACTTCGTTCCGCACCGAGGACATGGCGTCCAGAAATATCCAAGGCATCGCGCGTAGATGAGGTTTAGAAGGCGGGTTATTTTTTCTTTCCAGTTCATTTAGTTTTCCTTACTTGAGGGCAAGCCACGTTGATTTTTTGAGCGTTGCCGAAATTTTTCCGTCGATATTTTCTGATACTGCTTTTCCGAATGTTCCCGTTTCACCCGAATGCAGAATCATCGGACGTGACCAAACTGCGGCTGCGATCTCGTCAGCGGACGGTTGAAAGCCAATGCGAATGAGAGCGAAGAGATTGGCCGGCCCGATCAGCCCGACGTTTGAGAAGCCACCAAAGGCAGTGATGAGCGCGTCCATGAACTTGAGTCCCGTGAGCGCGGCATTCGCCACAATCCCAATCGCCGAGATCGTCGTCGCGATACTTCCAGTGCCTTCGAGCGGAGCTGCGTTCACCACACCCACAGAGCGATTACCGAAGGTCACACCCATGCCGCCGTCTTTGATTGCTGGAGCAAAGGAGTTATTTGGTCGGTAGCCCACAGGAATTGCGTCGATGTAATCGGAATTGAATCGCCTCGCTGAAAGAGCTCCGGGGCCGTCCTGCACCGAGCGCACGGCGACCCCGAAGTTTGCCCCTCGGAAACTCATCGGATACTGAGTGTTGATGTCAGTATTGGGTCTCAGCATTAGTTCCAGCCCTGGTCGAGGTATCCGTTGAAGTTGGTATTCGCAACCGTCGCAGCTCCAGTGAACATGAGCCACGCCAAGCACGCGCCGTCTTCGATTTTTGGAAGCGATGGCATTTGGAACAGAAGATCGCGTTCGGATTGTACGCCCAATGTCGTGAGCGGAATCGTAGTCAATGGCTTGCAAAGAACTAGCGCCGCCGTTCCAGCCGCACCAGAAGATGCGGATAGCTGAACCGACTGCACCGACCGCATTCCTCGATCTCCATTTGCAAGCGGAAGAAACGGCCCGTAGTTATTGGCCGCGGTTCCAGAATGCGTAAGATGCGGAACAATCGCCGACGCAGTGCAAGCAACGGTGACGGGATTGACCGAGCCTGCAACGCCACCTTCATCGGTGTAGTTGTAAGCCAAGTTGTGCGCCGTCGCGCCCGTTGTCGCCGTGATTTCAAGGAATGCTCGCACGCCCTCACCACTAGCGTATCTCGGAAGACCAACACCGTTCGTGAGCGTTTGGAGCGTGTTGATGTTCATGTTGATGCCGGGGTAGTACATGAGCAAATCCACCAGCATGAGCGTTGAAGGTACGCCCGTTGCGACCGCTGTGACCGCCCCCACGTTGAGCAAGTGCTTCGTGTCGGGACTCACGTTCCCGCCATGCCACATGGCTCCTTGAGAAGCGTCACTGAGCTGCTGCGCATTCAGTGCGGTGCCGGTGTAGTTCCCGGCGATCGGCGTGCCGTTCAGCAAGAACGTGTTGTACCAGCGGCCAGCGGTGTAGGCCGCGGCTCCGGTGACTTTGTTCCACTGCGTTTTGTTGAACTTCCCGCTAACTGTGATCGCGTTTACAAGCGCGTCGATAGATGAAAACCCCATTGCTTAGTCCTCCTGAACCTGTAGGGCCGCGACTGGAAACTGCGGCGTGATGAGATTGGAAACGGCGAGCGGTGAATTGAGCGCGCCCGAATAAAGAATCTGACCTGCACCGCTTGGGAGCGTACCGATCGAAACGTGAGTGATCGTGTTTGATCCGCCCGTACATTGGGGGAAAGCGATCACGCCCGTATTCGATGACTGGTTTCCGGCGATCGTCCACCCGAGCGCATCTCGCGAAACCGCCACGCGCGCATAGCTCGTGTAGGTCGCCTCGCTCGTGCTCTGGTCTCCGCCTTCGCCGGGATCAGCGGTGTGAAGGGCCACGTACAAATTCGTGTTCGCGTCCCAAGGAATGGCCGTGTTGTTGAAGAGTTTTTTTACTACGTCGTTTTCTGTCGCGTTGGATTTGCTCATGATTCCCCCTTTACGAGTAAGCTAGGCTTGCGCGGTCAGCCCAAATGTTGTCGAAGTTCGTATTGCCGTCGGCAAACTGAACGGTTGTTACTGCACCGGAAACCTGAATGCGCTGAACCTGCCAAAGCGGATCGGAGTCAGTCGTGCCGGCAAGCGCTTTGCCGACGTAAGTGAGTGCTGACGAAACCTCATCGACTCGCGTGGCGTAGACGGCATCCGCGGTCGAGAGCGTTCCTTCCACCTTGAGCGAGTTAGTTCCGGGATTGAAAATCTTGTTCAGGATCTCGAAGATGCCTTTGACCATTCAGGTGTCCCCCAAGAACTGCACGCAGAGCTGGCCGTAATTCACCGGGTCGGGCGTCATCGAGCGCAGGCTGATTCGTGTTCCGCGGTGAAGCGAAACGTCTACCTCACGCACGCCGGGGCCGATGATGCATTCAAGCTGTTCTTGTCCCGGAAGGCCCTTGTAGACGCCGACCATTTGCTGAGCTGAGTCCGCGATCACGAGCTGATAGGAAGTCTTCGCGAGTGATGCGATCACCTGAAGCGGCGAGCTCGCGTTTCCAGGAATCGTGGTGATCGAGGCATCCAGCACTTCAGGCGTATCGAAGTAATCAACGATCTTGAGAGACCTCACTTTGATCCTCCTGACTCCTGGTCGATCATGCTTCCGTCGTCGGACACGAAGGTTTGCTGACCGTCCGCCTCGTTAGCCAGGCGTTCATACGTGCCGGGAAATTTGCGGCCACAAGTCTTTCCCATGCCAATAGCGATAGAACGTGGATGGCGTAGAATTCGTTTGCAAACACGACATGCAGTGCTTGCTCGGGCGAGAGTTTTTTCATTGGCTTCCTTGGCGTGATTCATTTTTTCCTCCGTGCTGAAAAAAAGAAGACGGCGAGCTCACCGGGAGCCGTGAGGCCCCCGGCTTCCTGAGCATGCGGCAGCATGAATTCAGGGCGCTCGCCGTCCTGCGCGGAACTGGTGAATGGGGAACAAACACCAGCTCGCGCAAATGCGTGGTTGTGGGGAGAGATCATGTGCCCTCCTTTTTCGGGGGCATTCCAGCTCGGGCAGAAATCATTCGGAACCTGGCCATGATTTCCTCGTTCCGATGATCTTTGCCTTTCATCGTGAGAGGGATGCATTGACCGACGATTCGAGAAACGATGCGCTCATGCAGCCGTTCCTTGAGTTCGTCCATCGTCAAGTTTGTCGTGACGAGTGTTGGAAAGCGTTGGCTCAGCCGATAGTCGAAAACACGATAGAAAACTTCGCGGCTCCATTCGGTAATGTGCTCCGTGCCCAGATCGTCGAGGATCACGGGAGCCGAAGTGCGCACTCGATCCGGAAGGTCGAAGTCTCCACGCTTGATCTCAGCCAGTAGTTCCGTGACCGGATAGTAAGCCGGAAGCGGAGCCTGCGTGCTGCGAGCAAGAATCTGGTGTGCGACAGCTTGAGCGAATGCGAGCACGAGATGGCTTTTTCCGCAGCCAGCCGGCCCCATGAGAAGAAATCCAAAGTCGTCGTTCGTCCGCCAGCTTTGAAGCAGGCGCACGACACGCTCGTTTTCGGGAATCACTTTGAACGTCTGGAAGGTTTTTCTGTCGAGATCCCGTGGAAAGTTCGGGCGCTGCTTCCAGTGTTCAAGGCGATCGTGCCGCTGTTTTTGAATTTCCTCGGCCTTGCGCCGGCGTTCCTCGTCCACGCGAATCCGAGCGACCGCGGCGGCGCACTCAGGGTGTTCGTCGTAGTCGTAGCAAAGCACGACGGCAAACGCGGCGGGCACGAGACTGCCGGGACGATAATTCGATTCCCAGCCGGGCTTGAGCCGTGGTGTGCGCGGTTTATTGCACGCTTCGCAGAGTTGTTCAGGAGCAACGGGGGGATTGATTGGAGCGCTCATTGCTGCACCTCCGACATCATGGCTGCCATTTCGGCATCCAGGCTTTCAGTTCGTTCGTGGGCAGTTTTCGAGCGTCCTGCGATTCCGTTCGGTTTCGGCGTGCCCCAATCGTATTTGCCTTCGAGAATCTTGGCGTGGTTATCGGGCCGGGTCAGGAACTCGATGTCGGCTTTCCAGCCACGGTTGTTCGTGCCCAGGCAAAACGGCGTGGCGTTGATTTTCTCGATGACCGAAGTCCAGTAGGCGCGATCGGGCCGCTCCTCCCAGCGCTTCTCGCACGAAGTTCGGCGTGCGCTGTTGTTGGCCATCTCCCGAACTTTTGGCAGGCGCTCATCCGCAAGCTCGTTCCAAAGCGCGGCGAGTTCCGGCAGATTGGATTCTTTCGGCGGCTTGGATTTCTTCGGAGGTGGAGGGTCCGCATCCTCGCTGGGCTGCGTTAAAGTTTTTTCTCCCAAACCCTCTTTTTCAAAATCTTGATCCTGATCTTTTTCTTTATCTTGATCCTTGTCTTTGTCTTTAAGGGTATCGGAACCCTTAGCAAACCCTTCGGTAAGGGTTACGGAACCCTTTGGATCAGTCGGGGTTTCAGGAACGAGAGATTGTTTTTCTTGGGATAGGGTTAAAGTTACAGGGTCGATGCCGTGCTTGCGCAGGGTCTTGATGGCAGCAATGTGCGGTTTGCAGTCTTCCGACAGGGTGCCGTATTGAAATTCGATGAAGCCAGGAAGGAAAATCTTATCCTTGGCGATTCGGACGACGCGATCCCCGAAGGCTTCCTGGACCTCTGCCCAGGTAATTTCGTCGCCGATTTGAAATGACGCGAGTCCGTAGTCCTCGCTCCAGATGCCCGCGAGATCACAGTTGTCTCGCAGGTACTCCCACATGCATTTGTTTTTTGGCTTTAGAAGTCTAAACCACTGTTTGCCCCATTTTTCCGAATCCGTCATGCGCTTGGCCATGTTTCTCCCCATTTTTCCCGCAAGATTCGGAATTGCGGGTTAGAGAGAGTTCCGCTAGGCTGGTCTGGTTAGAGACTCCGCCAGGGTAGAACTCTGTCTTTTCAATAGGTTTCAGGCTGACATTGGCAAGCAGGCAGTTAGAAACTCTTCCAGGTGGGTCCACCATTTTACCCAACAGGAGAACGCCCCCATCCGGGGGCGTTCATAAATAAGCGAAATCAATAAAAACCCGAGGACGAAAGTAGTTAGTCTGGTTCGATGTGCGTTTCTGGAAGTTACCCGATGTTTCGGGAGTTATGCACACACCCCGCACACTTTTGCACACAGTTTGGACCCATGATGGGTCGACGCTACAGATGTAGCGGAGTCTATGTGTGTAGATCGTTCACCAAGTCAGTTTTCAAGAACTTAACGAATCCACGTCTATGTGAGTTGCAACTACACACATAGAAAGGACCGTTTATGTCTAAAAGAAGTAATGAAAGAAGAATCACACAGGGTGCTCGCACACTGAAGTTTCTGCGACAGCAAGCCAAATTGAGTTTTAGAGCGGCTGCGAGGGTGTCTGGTATGGGTGACGGAATGATCAATCACCTAGAGCATGGGCGCGCGCAAATCCATCAAAAGCACTTAGATCAGCTTTTGAAAGCTTATGGCACCACACAGCAGACTTACGAAATGTTTGTGTCTGGGGCTGTGACCCTTCCTCAAGATCTACGAACTGATTGTATTGAAATCATTCGTGGGATGAGCCCTGAACAACTCAAGACGGTTCATCCGGTTTTGGCGTCGCTTGCGGTGAGAAAGTGAGGATGATTATGCTTAAAACCTTCATCAAGTTTTTAATGCTAACCTCGCTACTTCAAATTGGGATGGATATCGCGAGTCCTAAATGTAGGCGTGATCAAAAGAAGTGTTCGGCCATTAATTTTAGTTCGAGTGTGCGGCCGATTTCAATTTTCCCCGAGGAAGCGAGGCGATTTCGATAAGGTTCTAAAACCAGAATTCTTACTTTAAGTCGTCGGTAAATCGCCAGTCATAACCATATGCCTTTTTGCGGTTCCCGTAGCCAGTTGTGCATGGCTTACGAAGGCAGACGCTACTTATCGAGGAGGCACAATTCGTATTCTTAGCAATACCTGTTTCAACCAACCATCGCGCAGCCTCATGGATGCTTGAGAATTCTTTTAATACCTTACCAGTATTTAAATCAATCATTGAAACGGCCTTGCTAGTTTTTGCAGCCGCAGCCTTCGCTCTTTTTTTTGCATTTGAGTGAGCAAGTTCTGGATTATTGTCTTTAAATTTTTTTAAAGATAATTTGCGCTTTTCGTTCGCCTTCGGACTTGTTCGAGACTTGATCAACTTTTCCTGCCATATTTTATATTCATCAGGGTTTTGTTCTGCGTATCTTTTTAAGCTAGCCTGACGTTTTTCCTGAACTTCTGACGACTTAATCTTTTCGCGACTCTTTCTTCTGGCTTCTGCATATTCTTCAGGATTATTATTTTTCCAATTGATTATTCGTACTTGCGACATTTTTCGATATTTATCATCGCTCATTACTTCCTTAATTTTTTGTGAACGCGCACGAAGAGCCGGGGTATCTCCTGATGAGAAAGCTTCTTTAGCTGCTGTAAGCATAGCTTTAAATTGCTCAGGGTGTTTCTTCATGTATTCACGCTTTTTTTCACTTGTTTCAGCTATTGTAGGACGTTTACTAGTTCCACCGCCACCAGCAACAAGATTAAGGCATTTGTCATCAGACAATAGGCTAACAGTAACTATGGATGCTTCTAGTTTTTCCGTTTCCTCTGCCGTTTCACAAACCGCGATAAAATACCGAACAAACTCATCCTTGTGCTTGTTGAACTTACTTTTGAATTTTAAGCCTGATCCCTGATAGCGTTTCAGTTCGGACCACTTAGGACGATTTGCCTTCCCGATATAATACTCACCAGTGCCCCAATTGAGCTGAATGTAAAGTACTCGGTAATAGCCATCTTTCAAATTGCGTTTACGAACTAATTCACTTGGCGACAGAACGTCAAACCAGCGGTCTTGAATTAAAACTCGCTCTTTATTAAAACCAAATCTGGCAGATGTACGTCTTGAATCGTAGGAATCGGTTCGATCAAATGATAAATCAAATGGATTATATTCCTGCCAGATACTGATGTTGTCGTTAATTTTGATTATCATTGCAAACTTATCACTTCATATCTGTTGAAACAGCTACTTCTCATGATTTTTGTCTTATTTAAAAGATTTGGAAGTGGTCTCATTCAGGCAACCCTTAACCCTCAAAGTAAATCTTCTAAACTTTGCTTTGGCACCAAATCCTTAAATCGCCTTGTGTGGCTTTTTGGTTTAGCTGCGTGAGCAAGCTCATTAACATTGATCTTCAAAGGCATTTGGCTAGCCACTCCGCTAAAAATACAAGTTCCCGTTGGCAATGTTGGAATGGACTCTTCAGTGATTTTGTCAATGTACGAAACGGCACTTGAAATGGTCTCCAAGTCCCTTTGATTGATAAGCCTATGAATAAAGTAATTGTGAGCTTGGGAAGTGATCGTTGGGGAAATATCGTTTGGCCTTTGGCTGGAAATCGTAACGAACACTCCAAACTTACGGCCTTCTTTAATGATTTCTTCAAATGTCTCTAGGCGGTAATCCTTCCATGCCTCTTCCTCGCGGAAGGATTCCCTTGAAAGAATGTTGTGAGCCTCGTCAATGATGATAGACAACGATTTTCCATCAGCATCTAGTTTTTGTTCCGCGTAGACTCGTTTAGCGAGCAGTAGCGGAACTGTCTTTTTCATCTCAAGATTCACGTCGTTGAGATTGACTACAACAAAGTTTTTCTCCCAAAACATTCCACCATTCGTGTCAAATATTTTTTCAATGTCGTCTCGCTTGCTTTTGAGCTTATTGATTGCTGGTGAAATATGTTCGTTCTGTGCGCGATTGGTGAGCAAATCGTTAATCAACTGAACATAGAGGAAATCAATCACATAGGATAAAATGTTATTTTTAAATGTGATGTTTGCAATATTTCCGTAAATTAACGTATTTGGAATTAAATTCTGATTGTTTTCAAATGGGCTGTTTAGACCAGCACTTTTACTAAAAAAATAGCTTAGCTTATTATTCCATTCAATGTCGTTCGCTATGTCCACAAAAACACTATTTTGATTTCTACTTTGTGGAATTATCTCTCTGAAATAGTCCATGAGTAGTGAAGCTAGCTGCTTATCTGTAACTTGTAAGGCTCTAGTTACTTGGTCACGAAGTATTCTTTGAAGGCAATCAAGTGGATTAGTGTCTTTTTTAACCTCGTCAATGAGACGAAGCGTTCTTTTAAGAAAAGGCTTCTGAGTTTTTTCGGTCGCGTCAGAAAGTGTCGCAAGAATTTCTAAATTCAATAGGCTATCTTGATCCAGTGGAATTTTATCGCCACTCCTTGACCTAGTTGAAAGGTTATAAACTTTTTTGTGATCAGTGATGCATGACGGATCAATATACTCACCATTGAAATCTAAAAGTAAAAACTTCGAGTTCTCCCTAAATGCTTCGGCATTGTGATTCTTAAGAACGGTACAAAGTTCTTGGTACAAAGAAGCTAGTGTATTTGATTTGCCGCTTCCAGTGTTCCCAAAAACCGCAATATGGCTATTGAACAGGCCATCAATAGGGAAATTGACATCAAAACCGTCTGCATCACTTGTCGCAATGGTGATAGCTAAATCATCTTTGTGTTTTAAAAGATTATGAATTTGGTGGAGCTTTTCTTTTGTCAGAATAAATGCTTCGTTGCCAATAAGCGGAAGTTCTTTTGTTCCACCGAAAAAATGACCGCTTCTAGTAAGGTAGCCAGACAACGAGATACTTAGGATTCTTTTGTTTTTATTAGTGTGGTCGTAGTTTGAATAACGGCGACTAGGAACATAATCTTCATCAATTTTTTCACCGTCCACCTTGCCAATAATTGAAAGAAAACCTTTTCTAATTTCAATATAACTATTGACGGAAATATTTTTTAAAATATCTCCATCAAAGAATATATCAGAAAGGTTTTTGTTCTTATCAACTTGAATAAAAACCTTCCGTCCATCAACTTCGCAAACTTCACCAATTCTAAGGACAGAATCGGCGACGAGTGAATTATAGATCTTCATCTTCGTCTTCACTTTCTTCCTCCGGAGGATTCAGAGTCTCCTCCAGTACGTTGATGAAGGCTGCGTAATCAATCTTTGCTCCATTGCCTTCGGCGGAGTAAATATCAACATTTGAATAGCCATTAAAAAGTTTGGTTAGAGATTTCTCAGCCGAATTGTCGTAGGCGAAAACTACAAGTCTTAGAGTTGGATTCTTTAAGGCCCTAATTGTTATGTCTCTAATGTGCTCGTCTTGAAACGAAAAACCGAAGGCCACTAACAAAGTGTTCTCTTTATCAAGCTCATTGGCATAGATGCGAAGTAGGTCGTAATAGGTACGATCCATTATCGTTTCTCTGAACTTGTCCTTACGGGGAAGAACTACTGCGAATTGTTCATTAAACTCTTGCTTCTGTTCTGCGGTTGTCGCATTGGCTTTAGGAAAGTTCGAGATGGGATTAAATAAAATTTTATCTTCTTCCGTTCCGAAAATATCCTCCACTTTCTTCCACGAAAGCGAGCCATGAATTTTAATGAAGTTTATTGTTGGAACCTCAACTTTGTAGTTGTAGAGGTTGCCCTTGTTGTAAGTGGCATTAAAAAAACTCCGTGACGAAAATTCATACTCGGTCCTAATGTTTGGGGTTCTGACAAATCCGTCACTAAAAATAATAGCGGGGTAAAACTCAGAGGCTTTTTCCAAAAACAGGTCGTAGTTGGTTGTAAAGATATTGGCCTGTTTGGGAATTAGACTACTTTTTCGCTCAATGAGGATGCTTTCAACTTTGCCAATAAAGTCTTGATAGTTTTTCGTTGTGGCTTTGGTGTTGTCATTTTCGGCGCCCGTGAATGGAGCTTTAACACCTTTAATGAGGTCGTAGATTTTCCCTTCTGCCTCATTAATTTCGCCTTCCTCTAGGGCTGTCTGGATTTCACTTTCAACATTTCCAGCAACCGCAATTGCGGGATATGAAGCCCCAGAGCCGAGAATGAAGTTGATGTTTCCCGATTGAAGCAGGCGCGAAAGCGCCTCTCTGAAATGTTTTTTATCTTCGTCAGTCTTAACTACCTTTGCCATATCAGTACACCAACTTCAGCCTTTCAATAATTGAATTGATGACGTCTTCGTGAAGATCAATGCCCATTCTAGAGGCAATCAATTTCTGAACTTTCACTACAGCGCGGATGTATTCAATTTGTTCATCCAGGCTAAATCTCATCCAATTGTCATTACTTTTAATCCGATTGTGAGTTTTCAAAAGTAGCTGAATATTATCGGGGTGGTGTTTTCCGGGATCTTTATAGTTTAAGATCGCCTTTGCATGTTCAAATTCGAAATCCAAATTAAAGAAACTTTTGAGCTGCTCTATAATCGCCTGAAGTTCATTAATTCTGTATTTCTCTTTTGTTCCTAAGGCGGCTTCATCTGTTTTTATTTTTTGAGCACGTGTCAGCGGTTCCAGATCTGCTTCGAGTGAACTTTCCTGGTAATTTGATGCTTCTTCTTCTGAAAGTATTCGAACGCGTTTCGGACGCTCGGATTCATCAATCTCTATTTTTCCTGCAAAACCATCAGTTGAAACCCAAGAGCTAATTCGAGCGGCGATTTCTCGTATTCCTGTAGTTGGGCGCTTGTGGCCCTTTGCTTCTTGATTGGCCTTCTCTAATAGTTCCGGATAAATTTCTCCGACTTTAATTGCCCAGTCTGAAACGGTCGTCCAACCATTTATAGCTCTTAAGGCGTCGATATATTTTTCTGAAACACGTGGGGTATTGGTTTCTTTCTTAGCCACGAAGCCCCCTATCGCTAGGTGGTGTTGATGAAGTTGCGCTTGCGCCACCGTTCAAAACCCATGCATCCACCTCGGACGGTTTAAACTTCCAAAGCTTTCCCATGCGGTGGGCGGGAATCGTCTTGCGCTCAAGCCATCGATAAATCGTTTCCTTTGAGACGCCTAAGTGCTTGGCGATTTCCTCGACAGAAAACCATGGCTCGATTGGCTGTGTGCTTTGTTCCAATAAATTGGTCATGAAAAAATTATGTGTGACAACCACAGACAAGTAAAGACAGGGAAATTAGATTTATCTAATAATTTTAATACGTTGCATAAGGCAGGGCTAAAGATTTCTTAAAGAGTCTTTTTATTGGGTCTCAAATACATTTTAGAATTACTCAATAGTAATAGTAAGTTGACTAATATTTAGTCTCACGATAATTCCAACTCGACTCAGTATTAGGGGGAGTATCAATGAACACAGAAAAGCAAATTGTCGGCACTTGGACGCTCGCCGGATTTCAAATTGAAGACACTGAAGGTAAGCGTCGCGATTGGGGCAAGAACGCACACGGGCTTCTCATCTATGCACCCACTGGCCATATGAGTGTTTCAATCAATAAAGACATCGAAAATGATCCTGAACAAAGCGAAGCAGAGAATCGTTTCGATTCAACTCTGTTTTACTCTGGCACTTACTCCGTAGAAGGAAACACCATCACTCACAAAGTGACTGAGGCATCTAATCCTGATCGCATTGGCCGCGATATGATTCGTTATGCGGAATTTGAAAAAGATTTGGTCGTACTTACTACTCCAAAGGAATCTTTCGGACGCGCGATTCTGACATGGCGAAAGGTTTAAGCCATGAAGCAGTATCTAACTTTTGCAGTTTTTTTTTCAGTAACCGCAAACGCGGCAACTATTCCGGTCAAAATCCACTTTTTTGAAGCTCTTGCTCCGAAAGACACTACGTCGTCTGAGCGATTTCAAAAAGAGTACGATGGCGCAATTTCGACGGCCAAGATTCTCGTTGGCCCACGTCTTAAAAAATGCGGATATCAACTCGAAACCAGTACAGTGTTTTACAATGCAAGCGATGCTCTTGAAGCGATGGAGCGAGGTAAAGCTTCGGCAAACCAGAATGCTTGGCTGATTGTTGGTCCACGCCGCAGTAATCACTACGTTCTTCTTGTGAAAGGTGCAGAAAATACTCCCACTGTGAGTACTATGGCTTCTTCTAAAGAAGTATTTGAGCTGGGCTCTACTCACAATACGATGGCGCCTTCTAATGCTCAAATGGCGCGTGTTGCTGCCACAGAAGCGAAGAAACGAGCGGCAAAGAACAAAACTTTTGTTTCTCTCGTGAGCGAGGATTGTGTGGCTTGCGTCGATTTTGCTGAGTCGTTCGCAGCTGAAGCGCAAAAACTTGGAATCAAAAATACAAAGACTTTTAAGGTCGCTGGTGAAACCCCAAATCTTTCAGACATCGTTTTAGATATTAAAAATCTAAAACCTTCATTTGTTCTTCTGCCCAATTACTCGAAGGTTACTGCACAGGCGATTGCGGCAATTCATAAATCCGTGCCAGACGCCTTCTATGTTGGTGGTGACGGATGGGGTGATTCACGTTTTGGATTTGTTCAAAATGCTGCAGACTTGGATGGAACGCACGGGTTTACTGTTCGCGGATTCCCCACTACTGAAGAAGGACTCAAAGCCTTCCCTCTTGGAAAAGATTTGCTTAAGTCTAAAGATGCGTCCGTACAACAACCGGGAAGTGCTTCAGCTTTGTCACTTTTGAAAATACTGGATTCGACCGTATCTCTCCTTTGCGAATCCAAACCAAAAAATAAAGACGAATTTACCAAGGCCATTTCGAAAAAAGGTAGATCGGCTTTTAAATCCCCATGGGGAGTGAGCATCTACGAGATGAAAAGCGGTGACATCTCATTCGGGAGAAGTGTCTCGAAATGAAACTCCTCATCCCACAAGGTAAATCGCTGAAGTACTACGGACTGCTGTCCTGGGTTGTTCCAGGAGTTATTGCCATTGTTGCGTGCGGTTTGATCTTTGTAGGATTTACGAGCTATAGCCTTCACGCCGAACAAAAACGCATTGAGACTCTACTCATCGAAAAATCTACTCTAGCAGCTCGTCGAGTGTCAGCCGAATTACTTTTAGGAGATCGTGGAAATCCAAATGCTATCATTCGGCTGCTTTTGGGTGAGTTGAATGTTTCTGGTATCCAGCTCGACTCCGAACCGATCTGTGCGGGTGCTGAATACTGTTTTACAAACCGAGAAAATATAATCTCAATTCATCGCAAGATTCCCGCTTTGCCAGAGGCAACATACCTTTCTGTAGATTTGCCTGCTCCTGCATGGAGCAATCTTTTTTCGATTGGTACTCTTGTGTGGGCAACTCTGCCGATTGTACTTATGTTTTTGGTTGGGGTTTTCTTTCAACGTTATATTTTACGTCGGTATTTTCTTCAGCCTGTTCAGGCTTTGATCGAAACCTCAAAAGGAGATCGCGATGCTCGTGACTATTGGCCTGAGGAAATTCAAAATATATCAAAGCAGCTTGCGAGTTCGTTTCAGGTGCGCGACCAAGAAGTCTTTGCTCAAATTGCTCGCGGTGTAATCCATGATTTAAGGACTTTGATTCACGCACCTCTGGCATCGGTCGACCTTGTCGATGAGGTTGAGAACAATCCGGAAAAACGACTACGTCGTTTGGAAAGTCTAAAAACAATCTGTGCTCAGCAGCTCCCGAAAATGCGTGAGATTATTGACCACACGCTCGATGGTAGTCGTGATGTCTCTATTCGTGCCAGTGGTGGCAACATCTCAAATACATTGATTGGGGTTTCTAAGACACTGGAGAGTCTAGCTAAGCAATCAAACGCTGAACTAATTGTGTCCGACGCGACAAGAGACTTTGTATTTGCTCATGATGCGGTTCAGGTAGAAAGAGCAATAACTAATCTTGCAAAAAATGCGATCGAAGCCTCTCAAGAGACACTCTCTGGTAAACGTGTTGTTCGAGTTCGTGCTGAGGCCGCAGAACAGTCAATCAAAATTCATATCGAAGACTCAGGGCCTGGATTAAAAATAGCTCCTAGCCGATTGTTTCGTCCATTAAAGAGTACAAAACCTCACGGTTCTGGGCTTGGACTCATTGTTACTCGTAAAATCATCGAAGCTCACGGAGGAACGATTGATTTTAGTCGATCTGCTGATTTTGGTGGTGCTCACTTTACGGTGAATCTACCTGCTAAAGACGCAGGAGGTGCGACATGACTAGCGAGCGCATCCCGAAACTTTTAGCGATTGATGATGACCAAGCTTGGCTCAGTCAAATTCCAGAAATATTTGATGATGAATTAGATGTCGTTACAAAATCCTCGATTGATGATGGATTAGTCGAACTAGAAATGTCTTATTTCGATGTTGTACTGCTGGATCTTAATTTCACAGGAGACAACCGAACAGGATTTGATGTTTTTAAACGGATTGCCTCTCTTGACTCGACTATCGATGTGATTGTGCTTTCTGGTGAAACGCGCCCAGATCGGTTGATTCAAATCATTAACGCTGGAGTAACTCGTTTTATTCCTAAGCCATCGAGCCCAAAAGAGATCAGGCAAGCTGTGCGAGAAACCATAGCGGCTAGAGAAACAAAATTGAGAGCGGTGAATTTAGCTGAATCAGGCGATGGTAGCTCTGCGCTCTTGGTCGGCAGCTCACACTTAATGCAAAAACTCAGAGAAGACATTGAGGTTGCGGTTTCGAGTGGAGCAAAAGATATTTTACTACTGGGTGAAACAGGAACAGGCAAAGAAGTGGTCGCTAGAACAATCGCAAGCCGTGCTGATCCTGCAAAAAGACTGATTCCTATTCATTGCGGTGCAATTAGTGACGGGCTTGCTGAGTCCGAGCTCTTTGGCCATGTTAAGGGTGCTTTCACTGGTGCCGACAAAGACCGCGCCAGTGCTTTTGAGGCGGCTGGTGGTGGATATGTGTTTTTGGATGAGATTGGCGAAATGCCACTTCATCAGCAGGCAAAACTACTGCGTGTATTACAAGAGCGAAAAGTTCAGCGAGTGGGTTCTATCGAAGAACGCCCAGCACATTTTAGATGCATATCGGCAACAAATCTTGATTTGCCAAAGTCGATTCAAGAAAAGAAGTTTCGAGAAGATTTGTTTTACCGTATTGCCAAATTTACCATCGAGCTACCACCACTCAGAAAACGTGCAGGTGATATACCCGAATTAGTGAGCTATTTCTTGGCGAAAGAAAAACATGAGATCACGGTTACTCAAGAGGCTATGGACTTACTATCGTCTTATCCATGGCCGGGTAATGTGCGCCAGCTCCAGTCAGTTGTTGAGTTGCTTACTTCGCGATGTAAGAGTGGCATTATCCGTGAGCGTGATGTGTTTACTGCCTTGCCTGAGCTTTCTCAGATGAATGGGATCATACTCAAACGATCTTTTTTAGGACGACAGGGATCAGCTCTTGTTTTGGCAGAGAAAAAACGATTTCAGAACGCACTTGAACAAGCTCGTGGTGACCGAAGTGAGGCTGCCAAGCTATTGAATGTTTCTAGAGCGACGTTTTTTAGGAGAGCTAAGGAACTGGGGCTCGTGAATGAGAGACTGAGATGACCTTACCGAAAGATCCAAAGAAAATACGAGATCGCATCACACGGTATGAGAAGACTTTAAAATCACGTAATCATCGTGATGGCTCTGGCCTTCGGTTTTTATTGGGGCCTTTATATTTGTTGGTCGGTGACGCCGAAGGAGCTGAGAAATCGTACGCTTGGTATAAACGTAAATTCCCAGACGATATGCCCGAAGCCTTTAATCATCTCTGTTGGGTTTTGACGTTGCTAAGAACTGAAAAAGAAAACCAGGCAAAAACAAAGTTCCGTGAACTTGTCTTTTCAAATCTTTACAGTGTACCTTTGTTGCTGAAAGAGCCAACTCAACAGCACTCGTTTCGACATTCATCAAACTGGGAGTATCTCTCTTATATTACCGATGGACCCTGTGAAGAGATATTCTCTCTTTTCGATGCTAGTGAGCTTGAGTGGATCAGAAGTGAATGGCGGTCGAAGTCCATTCAAGACGACGTCGTTCGTTTTATTGAAATTCATAAACTCTTAGACTCTGAGGCTCGTGGCATCGAGCGATCTCGATTGGTAGATGAGGCTTATCGTATTGCGACGGGGCGTTCTTTGGATCTTTTCGATGATAACGACAACGTTATTTCTCCGTTTAAATAGGTTTGATTAGTAGTCACACACGCCCCACCCCATAAAGTTGATTTCGAAACACCCTGAGAATTTCCGAAGTTGGGTGCTCAAGAAGCTCCTTAAAAGTACCGCTTTCTTGTAAGTGTCCATCATTTAGAACGATTAGACGATTACACAAAGACGAGGCTTCCATCGGATCGTGAGTCACTAATATAACCGTGATCTTTTTGATTGATGCGATTTCAGAAATGTCTCTTAACAGTCGCGCTTTCGTGATGAGGTCAAGGCCAGAAAACGGCTCATCTAAAAGCAGCCAACGGGGCTCTGCTGCAAGGGCTCGGGCAAGCGCTACTCGTTGCTGCTGACCGCCTGAAAGTTGGTAAGGTTTGCGGGCTGAAAGCTCATCTATTTGACAAATAGAAAGCGCTTGGTGAGCAAGTTTTGCCTTTTCGGATTTTGACTGAGGTATACTGGCAAGTCCCAAGATCACGTTCTCAATCACACTGAGATTCGGCCAGAGGCCAAGATCCTGAAACACCATGGCGATGCCTCTTTCGTGTGGAGCAATGCGAATTACTCCTGGTTCTGATGTGAGCTTTTCATCAAAGCGAATCGTGCCTTCATCCGGGATTTCAAATCCAGCGAGCAACCGTAAAGCGGTGGATTTTCCAGAGCCTGAGGAGCCCACGATTGCTAGATGCTCTCCGGCGCGAATCGAGAAGGAAACTTTGGACAAGGCAAGGTGACTCCCATACTTTTTGGAGACACTGATGAATTCAAGTTGCTGCTTCATGAAGAAGACTCCTTTTTAGCTAGACTCCAGCCGATGAGAAGCACGCCAAGCGCTCCTGTGACGTAAAGCAGGCTTAACATTGAGACCAATGCCTCGGGCGCATTAGCCATCACGGTAAAGATTGCAATGGGTAACGAATCCTCGCCCGGTGGCCGTAGTAAGAGCACAATATTGAGCTCAGCCGTGGCAAGAAGAGCGACCAGCAGGCAAGAAAGAAAAGCAGTTGGAAGATACCAGGGAAGAAGCACTTTCCAGAGATAGCGAGGTAGGCTTACACCGTGAATGGCAGCAGCAGAAGCCCATGTCGGAGAAGATAGTCCAATTCCACGAATCGCCAGAAACGTTGCAACAGGAAGGAATCGAAGAGCAAGAAGCACAGCTACCGTAAATCGACTTCTAAGAAGAAAATCCAAACTCGCAGGTGCAACTGAACCCATCTGGATCATTCCCAGTGCGCCCAGCGATGGTGGAAGACAAAGAATGACGAGAAGTGCGCCAAGACTAAATTGACGAAGCGCCCGCGACCTTCCCACGGTTAGTGCGAGAACAAATGCAAGGATGCTCGCAATCAAACCCGCGGCAAACGCATAAAAAATCGTATTTCCAAAGGTTCGGGTAACTTCCTGAAAAGCTCTTTCTAAAGGAAATTCCACGAGTAAAGGCGGAATGAATCCAGCGATCGGCAAGAAAAGTGTCGTGCTTGCAATGGTAAGCAAAAAAACGGGACCGACAATTGAAGCCCAAGGACGGCGTTGAAGTCGCGCAGGTTTTACGTCTTTTGCCATGAGGCCCGATACGAGGCGCGGGGCTATCCAGATCGCGAGTGGAATGAGTGGGATCAGCACAACCGCAGCAAGAGCAAAGGATTGCTTTGCTGCTAGCGAGAAATCATAAAGCGCCGAAAAGCTCACCAGGATTTCCGCTGCAACTCCTGAGAATCCAAGAATTTGCCCAGGTCCTGGATCGGAAAGCGTAAGAATTCCACCCAAGCATCCAGTCACAAGCGAGAGCGGAAACGCCGATCTCATCGCGTAGCGAAGAAGTACTTTATCGCCACCAGAAAGATACGCGGCATCGACTTGTCCCTGAGAAAGTCCTCTTGCCGATACAAAAGATGCGTAGACAACAAGCGGGATCGCTAGAGATGAAAACGCAATGATTGATCCGCTTAAGCCTGAAAGGATACTGTCACTTCCTAAGCCTAGCTGCATCCTTAGTGTTGAAAGCCCAATGGCCCATAAGAATGATGGGATCAGAAGCGGCACAGCTAAGAGTCCCAGGAGGAGTCGCCTCGTGGGAAAGTCGTAGGTTCCGGCAATAACGCCGGTAGGACATCCAATGATAACGGAAATCAGACTCACCCAGCCTGCAACAATAAGGCTTCGCCAAAGTCCGGCTCCCAGCGAAATGGCTGACGAAGGCTCCACTAAGACTTGCCACAACAAAGGAGTAGCAGGCAAAACTGCAAGAAGGAGGAGTGCAGCTAGGACTAACGATCTCCAATATCCAGGGCGCTCAAGAGCAAAAGCTGAAATCATCGTATTATTTCTGCCATGAAGCCCATTCTTTTAGAAATCCTCTTGAAAGCTCATCAAGCTCTTGAGCGAGCTTTCCATAGTTAACTTGCATGGGCTGAATGGAATCAAGCGAGCGCACATGAATCGGCGCCTTTACACCGGCGCGTACGGGCATTTGCGCGGCCTCACTCTCAGCAAGCATGGTTTCGATTTCGGCACTCAGCAGATAGTCGATGAATGCTTTTCCTGTTTTTGGGTTGGGGCCGTTCTTAATCAACACGGCTGCATTGGGAACAATCAGCGTTCCCATGCTACCGCGATCGGGATAAATGATTTCAACAGGTTTTTTTTCACGAATCGCTTGTTGCGCATCATCTGTGTCCGTGACGCCGAAAGCACAATCCCCGCCAGAAACACGTCTTCTTACTTCGCCGTTAGAGGAAACCATCTTTACGCCATTTTCTGTCATTGAATTGAAAAACTGACGTGCCTTCTCTGCGCCAAGAACCTGAAAAAGTGCTGCCGCATGCATCGAAGTTGTTCCAAATAGAGGGTTTGCAATACAGCCTTTCCCTTTGTATTTCTGGTTTACCAAATCCATCACTGATGTAGGTGCTTCCCCTTTTGGAAAGGCGGTCTTGTTCACCAAAAGAACTCTGGCTCTTGCCGAGAAACCCGTCCAGTAACCTTCAGGGTCGCTATAGAGCTGAGGTAGTCCCTTAGTAGCTGATGGGTGATAGGGAGCGGATACACCTTTTTGTTTTAGAATTGCCGCTCTCACAGGATCGCCACTCCAAAAAACATCCGCTTGGGGACGAATCTTTTCGGTCATTAAGCGATTCAACAGCCCTGTGCTTTTTGTCTCCTCAGTATCGGGCACAAGCTTCACCTGAATGCCTGTTTTCTCCTGAAATTTTGAAACAACGGGTCTTGCGAAGACATCATCTACTGAGGTGTAGACAATGACTTGGGTGTCCTTAGTGGGGGCAGCTAGCGTCGAGTTTTGAGGCTGAATCATGTAGACCGCGAACAGTAAGATGAGTATGCGTGTTTTCATCATTCTTCCTTTCATCATTTTTGTGGTTTCCAGTCGTGGGTTTCGTGTTCAAGTGATTCGCACCACGTGTAGAGCGCATCATAAATGACGATGCCGTGCTTGAGCATTTCGTGGTCATCTTGGAGGTTTTTAGAAAGTCCTAGAGTGACCGCAAGAAGCCCCGCTGCTTGCGGTGCTAGATCAAGCCTCGCAGTATCTGCTCCGCGAACAATCACCGCGAGTTTATGAAGAGCGGGATCGTTTAACTTATATTTTTTGAGAAATGCATCAAAAGAGCAGAGCTCGCCCTCGTGCGTGAGCTCTACGTCCGGGACATCGTAAGGAGTAGCATCCGTTTCGGATGCTACTGAAAGTACGCGTTCTTTAGGGACGTAGAGAAACTCAGCGTCTCTGTCGATAAAGCGTGAGATGAGCCACGGGCAAGCGATGCGGTCAATTTTTGGGCGTTCTCGAGTAATCCATTTCATGGTTAATTCTCCTTGGTGTTTATTTCACTCTGACAAATCCTACGGCCAGTCTTTTAGGCGCGTTTACGACGGGAAATCTCTTTAGCTCGGAGCGCTTTTTCACATCGATAAGACTTACGTCATTTGAGGCAGTATTGCTGACGAGCGCAGTTTTTCCGTCGGGTGTGAATTCGATCCAGTTTGGGTTGCCTCTGGAGGCAAAAGTCGTAATTGGTTTTAATGTTCTGGAATTAATGACAGTAATTTGATTGGTGGTCTGGTTGGTAAGCCAAAGCTCCGATCCGTCAGGAGTGATTCCCACTCCGTGTGCAACCATACCTGCCTTTGGGAACTTTTCAGATTCCTTGAGGGTTAGGCGGTTTACGACTTCGTTCTTATTCAGATCAATCGCAAGAACACCGTTCATCCAGCGAATCGTCTGAAACAAAGTCTTGCCGTCAGGAGTAATGACGGGAACTCTAGGCCACGCCCAAATGGGAATCTCACTGATGACTTGATTCGTAGTGGAGTCTAAAACGACGATCTTGTTGTCGCCTTCGCTTGTCACGTAGACCCGCTCTAAATCCGGTGCCTGAACAATAATATGCGGATTCCTGCCAACAGGAACCTTTGAGATTGTCTTTCGCGTCTTTATATCCACGATCGCTACGGCGTGGTCGGCGTTTAGCGGAACGTAAAGAGTGGAATTATCCTGAGATACTGCAAGCTGGTGTGGCCTGCCTCCTACCACGAGAGTCTCGATCACCTGATTTGTCGTTGGATCAATGAAAGAAACAGTTCCGTCCCCTTCATTAGAAACAAAGACCTGCGATCCATCAGACGCAATCGCTATACCGTGAGGCATTTTACCCGTTCGGATTTTTGCTACATCCTTCTTTTCGATAAGATCAATGACCGAAATCTCATCTCCTCCAAAGTTGGTGACGAAGGCACGAAGTCTTTGATCCGAGTTCTGAGCAGCTTCGACGAAGCTGGTCTGTGCTCCGAATAAGAAAAATATCAGTAGAAGACATCGTGTTGCATTTCGCCTGCTAAAGATTATGGCCATCTTTCATACTCCTTTCAGTAAGAACCCAACACCGCCAGCGGCGAGAATCAGTAGGGGCTCTGGAATTTTTGTTTTTAAAACGAGTAACAAGGTAACAAACGCAATAACCGCTGTTGGAGCGTCGATGATGGCGCGCTTACCAAGCACCCACGTGGCACCCGCAATGGTTCCGATCGCTGCCGCGGTGACTCCTTCGACGAAAATCTTGACTGAAGGGTATCTTGCGATCCTGCTGTAATACGGAGCGGGGATAACTGTGAGAAGATAACAAGGTAGAAACGTACCAAGCGCAGCAGTAGTGGCACCGGCAAGCCCTGCGACCAGATAACCTATGAACGCCACTGTAATCACAACTGGCCCTGGCGTGATCATCGCTACGGCCACAGCATCGATAAATTGCTTTTCATTGAGCCACTGATATTGCTGAACAACTCCACTGTGTAGAAATGGGACAATCGCTAGACCGCTTCCGAAGACAAAGGCTCCCGCCTTCGTAAAGTAGACTCCGATATTCCATAGCGTACCGGTAGTAGATGCCACACCTGTAGCGCCTGAAAAAGTCCAAGCAGGAAAAAGCAAAAAGAAAGCTGCATTTCCCGCGCGCCACTTGAACGCCCCCTTGAGGATCAAGACAAAAATACCTGCTGCAAGAAATAGCCACAACACTTCGGTTTCAAGCCATGCGGTCACAAGAGCGCTCATCGCCCAAACGCTAAAAAGCACGTAGTCTTTTCCCACTGTCCTTCGAACGAGTTTATACGCGCTATTGACGATAATTCCGATGACAGCTGCTCCGATGCTGTAAAAAAGACTTTGGAGCCACTGGAGCCTGCCAAATTTGATGTAGGCTACGGCCAAGGCCACGCACATGAGAAACGAGGGAAGTACAAAAGCGATTCCAACTAGTGTTGCACCGAGGACGCGGTATCTGACCCAGCCCAAATAGATCGCAAGCTGAGCCGCAAGCGGACCAGGAGCAAGTTGCGCTAGCGCAAATCCTTCAACGTACTCCTCTTGCGAGATCCAACCCCGTTTCATCACAAGATCGCGCTGCATGTAATTAGAGAGTGCGACTGGACCACCAAAGCCTGTCGCTCCAAGCTTTAGAAAGTAGAGTGTTAGCTCCAAAAGATTAGGCCTTAGCTGACTCTCTGAGTTGACTTGTTCTATTTCGCTATCCAACAGGAATTCCCTTTTCTACTTGATGACTCCGGCTTTGATTTCTCCATGAGAAAAATTATCGAACGCCGTAACACTATCTGCCTTTGTCCAAAGTCCCACTCGACCAGGGGTCGAGATATGATCATCTTCAATCTCAATGGCCTTTTTGCCATCAAGCAAGACGACAGTTTTTTGTCCTTGAAATTCCACGCGCAGAGCGTGCCAGGTGCCCACCTTGACATTTCCACCAAAGTCATCCGCATTAACGTACTTGATGGTCTTTCTCTTTCCGTCCTCTGTATAATAGATGGAAACGTTGTTCTCGAGCGCGTTGGCGCGAGCAACGTAGTAATTGTGTCCATCCTTAAATCGCCAGACAAGCCCCCCAGCTTGATCTTCCTCGCCGGAAATCGGCTTAAACGTCACTTCAACAAATCCATCTTTAAGTGACGTTCCTTCCTTTACTGCCCAAGGGTAATCACCGGTTGCAGACTGTTTAAGTACCTGGGCCTTACTAGGAGCAGATTCGTCTTTCTCGATCGTCCACTTAAATTCGCCTTTTCCTGTATTTCCGGTTGTCCACCCTTTGGGTACTGAGCCTAGCTTTTCCTTATCAAACGTGGTCCTGGTGGTGGCACCTAGAGCCGTCGTGTCTGCTAAAAAAACGGCTAGGAATATCATCTGCTTTTTCATCATTACGTTCTCCCTATTCTTCTTTCGAATTTTCTTGTGCGATAAGAGCTGCCTTTACTGCGCGGGCAAGTTCGATGGCTTTGCCCCGCCCCCAGTAGTGCAAAAATAAAATCCTTGGGCTCTCACCTGTCATGTGGTGATGAATGGCTACGATGTTAACGCCAGAGCTGCGAAGTGATTTTAGTACCGGCTGAAGTTCATGCTCTCGGACCGCAAAATCGCCATCCACGATAGAGTTTTCGTCGCTTCCAGCAAAGGCGGCCCAGGTGTTTACGCCCATTTCCTTTCCAACGGCACAGCCGCAATCCATCTTGGCTTTTTTGCCAATAATGATTTTGTACATGCCGTCTTGGGCTTGCCCAGAACTTCCAATTACATCTTCGATTGGTTTAGGTGTTACGGAGTTTTTCGAGGGGAGGCCTTGCGCTAGGAAAGATTTTGTTGGAACGGGATTCTTGCCTCGAACCTCTTTCACCTTTTCAAGCGCCTTACGGACTCCTGAGGCCAGTGTTTCAAGCTTTCCTTCGCCAGCGATGTGCATAAAATAAACTTTTGGCTCATCATAGAAAAAATGATTGTGCAGAGCCGTGACTTCAAGTCCGTTATTTAGGACTGCACTCATGACGGAATTCACTTCGTCTTGAAAGAGCACAAGATCACCCATGACCATCAGATCTTGCTTACGCCCCGGCGTGAAAGCAGCCCAGCTCGTCAGTCCCATAAAGGGAGGCATCGTCCATTGATCTACTGCTACTTTTACGTCAGCTCTCGGTTGACTTACTTTGAAGACGTTTTCTTTTTCGTTTAACTTCCCACTGAGGCCGGTTAACTTTTCGATTGCATCAGGCAGAAGTTTTGCATCCGATCCTTGTACTTGCGATGAACTTACGGCGATCAATGCGCCCACTAAAAGTTTCGTTCGCAGCCTCATTTTAAAACTCCTTCTTGGTAAACTCTCAATTCATACACATATAGTTCAACTGTTGCAAATAAGTTCCCATAACGTTACAGCTGTAACAAGAGGTAAAATGAAATCTCGACGTGATCGAACTGTGAAATCACAAACCTGGCTTTTTCTAATCCATCAAATTCCGCCCAAGCCCGACTCCTTTCGGGTTAAGGTATGGCGCGCAATTCAAAAAGCGGGTGCTCTTTCAATTAAAAACTCAGTCTACGCGTTACCCGAGAATGACCGCTCCCATAAAGTGATGACATCTTTAGCTGCTCAGATACGCGAGGGTGGTGGCGAAGCCATGATTACAAGCGGCGTTATTATCGAAGGGTTTGATTCGGAGCATGCTATTCGCAGGTACAATCAGGCAATCGATACAGAGTATCGCGCATGGATAAAAGAAATGAAAAAAATCGAAGACAAGCTCACCCAAAAGAGGGCTTTAAAAAATGAGACTTCGATGGAGCTTGTGCATGAGTTAGGTCGTATTGAAAGTAGCCTTCAGGCGCTGGGCCTTCGTAATCACTTCGACTCTGAAGGCGAAACCATCGCAGTATCTCTACTGAGTGAGATCAAGGCGAAACTAAAAGCTCTTTCGCCTGCACCTATTAAGAACTCTGAGCATCACAATTCAAAAGAACTTCGTCAGAAGGATTTTTTGGCAAAAACATGGGTAACCCGTCAAGGAGCCAAAGTAGATCGCCTTGCTTCTGCATGGCTCATTCATCGTGAAATTGACCCAAAAGCAAATTTTAAATTTATAAATATGGATCACTATCGTCATAAGAGTGGCGAGTTGCGCTTTGATGTGTTCGGCGGAGAGTTTACCCACGAAGGAGATCTTTGTACTTTTGAGGTTCTTTTGAAGAGGTTTGGAATAAAAGATTCGAGGTTGAAAAAAATATCTGAAATTATTCACGATCTCGATATCGAGGATCAGAAGTATCAGCATCCTGAAGCCGAAGGCATCAAGAAGCTCCTCCAAGGAATTATCAAAATTGAGAAAGAGGATCACGTCCGTGTGGAGCGAGCCTCTATTTTATTTGAGCAGTTCTACGGAGCGCTATGAAGATTCGGGGATTCCACTTCAAAATTTCAGGAGCACTCTTGTGGCAGCTTCCTAGGCTTGAAGCTACTCAACCTCTTAGTCGACCTTAATGGTTAGAGCTCTCGGTGCCTACAGAAACTAACTTTGAGACTCCTCTGAGACTCGCGTGAGACTGAGTCTCATGTTTGAGACTCGATTTAGCAACTGCGTCGTCATAGTTTCAATCACTTAGCTAAAAAATCAATCTGGCACGCCATTGCTACATACCTCCAGCAGAGACACTGAAGTCTCATAACCCTGGAGGAAATAAACATGATTGGTTACGGCCAGTGTCCGCGCTGTGGAACATGGACTTACGAACATTTAGAATCCCACTCTCATTGCTGGGAATGCAGCTTCGTCCCCGAAGATCTGCGGAACAAACCAAGAAGCGAATTTGAACGAGAACGTAGACTAGAACGCAGCCGCCTTAAAGAGGAACTGATGTTTCGTAGCCTCGTGTTTGTGCGAGGGCTGATGTGATGATCGACTGTTACGATTTTTATCTTTTAACATCCGGACTCAGTTCATTTCCAATGCACCTGATTCCCCAGTGGATTCCAATGATCGATTACCAAAGGAGTGTCTATGAGTATTAAATATTTTGATGTCGTTGTGGCCAAAGATTACGAAATTGAAGTCGAAGGCAAAATCGAACGCAAAACAGCATGGAATAAAGTCGGCCGCGCTTGGGAGACAAAAAGCCAAGGCGCATACAATTTCGAGTTGTTTCATATTCCGGGGATTCGCTATTTGCTCTTCAGTAAAGATCGAGCAGAGCAGACAGTACCACGCTTCGATGAAGTTCCGTTTTAACCAACAAATAATTTAAGGAGCATACATGAAAAAACATACTTTTCTTTCGTTTACATTACTTGTCATGACCCCTCTGGCGCATGCGTCGGTTGAGTCGTCACTCTTGGGACTAAAATCTGCATTGCTTGGGTCGGTACTACCGATTTTTGCTGTGATTGCACTTGGTTTTGCTGCATTTAGTTTTTTTACAGGTAATCCAAACGCCAAACAGCATTTGATTTATGCGGTTAGCGGAGCTGTTATTTTATTTGGTGCCCAGAGCATCGTAGATCTGATTGAGCGGGTAGTACGATGAAAAACTGCCCAACAGCAAATATGAACAAATCCAAAATGTGGGGATTTGAGGTGAGTCAGATTGTTACTGCGTTTTTTGTTTTAGCAGGGACAAACGTGCTCCTCAACATCATGGGTGGTCCGCTGATCTTTTCGTGGGTTTTTGGGATCACTACTCTTGTAGTACTTCGTGTCATCTCTCAAGGGCAAAAGAATGGACATCTTGAATTACTCGGACGATTTGTAAGTCAGCCGCACATTTTTTTGGGGCACTTCGATCGTTACTCCAAAACTATGGTGGATCGAAAATGAAAAAATATTCTCTGACTAAAGCAGTACTGGGTGCTTATTTTATTCAGAATGGGGTTATTTCACATGCCGATGGCTCATTCTCAAAAGCCTACGAACTAGAGCCGTTACCAAGTGGACTACTAGAAGAAGCGTTTGAAGGACAAACTTCAGATGCCTTTTTCGCAAAGCTATCTGATCTTTTGACGAAACTCCCCAATATGATTGATGCGCAGATTCTCGTATCTCGAAGAAGTATTCGAGATGACAGTAAAGGCTTTATTACGAAACTCTACGCTTTTGAGAAGGTTCAAAAAGCTGAGAGCTATTCACATTTGAATGCTCTTTTGAACGAACTAAAACTAAACCAAGCGCCACTCACTCAAGCAGGATGGCTAGAGCTAATGAGTGGCTTCTTTGGTGATGGTGTTTTTGTATCGAAGCTACCCGATATAACTTGGGACAAAGACAGCATAACAATTGGTGACCGTATCGTACGAGCACTGTCCGTAACTGAGCTACCTCAAATTACATGGAAAGGCTGTCTTCAGCCAATCTTTGAAAATCCTAACGAGTTTATTTTATCTGTACGCTTTAATTTGCCAGATCGTACAAAAATTAAACGCCAACTTGAGACAAAAAGACGAGTAAGCCACGCTCTATCGATTTCAAGTTCACTCGAAGTTCGAAATATCGAGTCGAACTCGGTTTTAAGTTCATCGGAGGAAACTCTCGAAAGAATTTTGGTAGGAAAAGAAACTCTATTTGAAATTTCAGTAGGAGTGATTTTATCGGGCGATAAAGAGCATACCTTATCAACCGCACGCGACATGGAACGTGTGGTGTCTGGAATTGGAAATGCTGGAATCTTTATGGAAGGTATTGGAACCCTGCCCGTGTTTCAAAGCCATATTCCAGGCAATAAGGTTCTTGGTATTCGAAAATTGCCCGTTTTGTCAGAAAACTTGGCTCACATGCTACCGATCTTTCACGACTATTCGAGGCAGAACGATTCATCGACTCTACAGCTACGCTCTCGCAGTGATGAAAAGTCAAATTTGAATTTGTTTTCAAAAGAGAATCTCAATTACAACTCGTTTATTTGTGGCGCTTCGGGATCTGGAAAAAGTTTTTTAATGAATGCGATTTTGCTTTCTACACTAAAAGACGATTCGCGAACAAGGCTTTGTATTTTTGATGTTGGAGGGTCATACCGAAAGATTGTTGAATCGCAAGGAGGCAAAAGCACGTCTTTAAGCTTCAATGAAGCAAGAGCACTCATTGCGACATTTTTAGGTATGTATCCTGTCAATTCACAAGGGTTCTTTAGAGCATTTATCGAAACACTTTGTGGATCTGGTTCACACATCACACACTCACATTTGGTTGCGATGGATGATCTTCTGAAAGAACTCGAAGACCAGACCCTTTCTATTGCAAAGCTAATCAAAAACGCATCAACACGTAGTGAGCGGTTTTATCAGGATATTGCTCATTGGTTAAAACCTCATTTGGGGTTTGATGAAATCGATCCAAGACCCGATTTGATTTCGCTCATACGCTCGTCGGTGTCAGCGTTTGATTTCAAAGAATTAGACTCTGATCCTGTACTTCAAAAAACGACAATTCTACTTCTTACTGAACTACTCTGGCGCGATCTCGTGGATGGCCGCCATTCGCGTACACTTGTGGTGTTCGATGAGGTATGGCGCTTCTTTGCTCATAGTAAGGGATTTCTGGAGGAGATGTATCGAACTCTCCGCAAGTACAAGGCAGGAATCGTATCTATTACTCAAAATCTTGCTGACTACGGAGATGAGGCATTTGCCAAAATGCTTTTTACAAACAGCTTCACTAAAATATTTCTTCAAAATGGTGCAACTGCTGAGTTTCTTAAAAATACGTTCGACTTGCCAGAGAGCGATATTCAGCGGGCATTGTCGGTGACTTCAAAAAAGCCTTATTTCTCAGAATTTTTTGCGCTCACTCCTGTAATGAGTCAGGTTTTTAGATTGCATCCAACCCAAGAATTCTACGCATTAGCAAATACTGAAAACATTTCTTTTAACCAAAATATGGAGGCCAATTGAAAAAGTATATTGTCATTATCTGTTTGTGTACATTTGTGCCGTTGAAGCCAACTTATGCAGACCTCTGGGGTGGCGACCTGCCACTGCTCACACAAATCGTGTTCAATACCTTGCACACGATGTACGAGCTTCAACGGCAATCGCAGCTGCTGAATGATGAAATGGCAGGAATTAAAGACCGAATCCATCGCATCCAAACTATTGCTGAAGTCGTGCAACCTTCTCAATGGGATAGATGGAAAGATCCTGCCGAGGCTATGAGGCGAATTAAGGTCATTTACCATAACATTCCGAAAGAGTATCGAAGCGAAAAATCCGATCAAATCGAAGAAGAGATTTCAAAAGCCATGAATATGATTTCAAAAGTGAGTGCTGGCGCAAACTCGAGTTTTCATTCGGGCAAAGAGCTAGAGCGTCGTGGTGCAGACGCGTCTCCTGGTGTTGCGCAAAAACTGACAGCGTCTGGTGTAGGTTCGCTCGTCGCGATGGAAGCTCAAACTCAAGTGATTCAAAGTCACATTGTAAGTTTATTGGCACAACAGTTGGCAGATTCGAGCGAAAAAGAAACACGTTCTATTACAAACAGGGGTCAGTCGTTTAATTCTGTATCAAGTAGTCTTAAGGCTGAGGAAAACTTGTTTTCTTCACTTGCACTCGGATTAAAGGTGATGCCGTGACGAAATACGCACTACCTGCGATAGAGGAATACGAAAAACTTCTCCCAGTCGCAAAGCAAATCTATCTTCAGACCAGTCAACTGGGTTGGCAGATGCTACTCCCCCTTTTCTTGGTGTCAGTTGCAATCGGCTACACAAGCGATCTTGGTATTACTGGGTCGATTCTAGTACGACTAAAACGTCTTTTTCTCGTTGCACTTCTGCTTGTAGCTTTTCCAACTATTGCAGAATTTTTACAAATACTCGGTGTTGAGATCGCTAAATCAATCGATAACATGAGTGGGATCGACATGGTTCTTGAGGCTGCATCAAAGCGAGCTGAAGCCTACTCGTTTGATCTTCAGGGACTATTAAATCTAGGAGCTGATCTCATTATGGGGGCGCTAGTTATCTTCAGTTTTCTGATCTTAGTCGTAGCGCGCTTTCTATTGATAGCGTTTCAACATTTCTATTGGTTTTTACTGATTGCACTGGGTCCGTTCTTGATTTTAGCGTGCTTGTTTGAATCGTCTGCTGGCGTAACAAAAAATCTTTTCAAAAACATGATTCAAATCTCTTCATGGCCAATTGTCTGGTCGATACTTTCGGCATTTCTAAAAGCAATGCCTTTCGCAGCGGCTTACCAGGGTCTTGGAGGATTTGTGACAATCATCACTCTTAATTTGATTATTGCTACTGCTCTTCTACTTAGTCCCTTTTTAGTTTCGCAGTTATGTGAAGGCGTAAGCCTTAGTGTTGGTGAAACTCTTAAAAATGGCGCTATGAGAGCTGTTGCTTACGCAAATCCAAAAATGGCAGCCATAAACGCCGTAAATCGAGCAAGTTCGGTCACACAAAAAGGCGTCCAAATGGCAAGTCAAAGATTTGCTAAACCACCACACTATCCGGGAGGTAGATAATGAAATCCTTTTTTCTTCTTACTTTATTTTCACTGAATGCTTCTGCTGCTACTCAAGTTCCATCTGCGCCGTTTCCGATATTTCTAAAATCAGGTTATAGCACCGTTTTGGAGTTTGAGGAGATGCCAAGTCGCGTGGTTTTAGGTGATGGCCAAGCCTTTCAGGTCGAACGACTCGAACGCTCCATTATTATCAAAACACTTACTCCGTATGCTTCAACCAATATGTTTGTTTACTTCAGGTCTGGGGAAACAAAACTTTTCGTGTTGACGGCATCTGAGGACGCTCAACCTACTTATTACAAAAAATTTGAAACTCAGCTTAAAATGCCAGAAAGCACATCTGAAGGCGTGCAGCCCAAACGATTCACTCGTTCTAGTCGAGTGCGACTCGTGCAGTTCGATACCAAAAAAGATTATCTCACTATCGAAGCCGAAATCATGGCTGATGCAAATGAGATCATAAGGCCGAACTGGGCATTGGTTAGGCTCAAGCAGGGATCAAAAATCACTACGCCTGTTAAGCTTTGGTCAGAACGTAAGGACATTCAAAAAGACTCATCAGTCAAATCACGATTTGTGTTTGCAAAACCAAATGTCACGCGCAGCCTTGAGGGGGCATTTTTAGTCATACCACTTGCAAACGATACGCGAACGATCTCTCTGCCACTTAAAGGGGGTCGCTCTTGAATAATCCCAATTCACCGATGAATCGGATTAAACGCAATCTCAAAGAAAGATGGTCGAGTGAGGACTATCCGGGTGCAGAACCCCGCTTTCAAATCATACTTTTTATCAAAGACGTTGCGGTTTTTGTGATGCTGCCGTTGATTGTTTCTTTAGCTGCTAAATCGTTCAGCGGAGTTAACCCAGCAGGCCGAAAACCACAAACTACTGCTAGGCGCGATCTGTATATGGGAGATCATAATAAATCGCAAATTATCGATTTTGAGTCTGGCACTCGTGCTGTCGGGCGCGAAATATCTGCACAGTATGGCGTATTGAGAAAATCACCAGGGTCATTGGTTCGGATTAAACTCATGAACGTCGTTGAAACTTATTCTACTGCGCCTGTTCACGCCCAAATTGTTGATCGTGGGCTTGGAAACTCGCTCATGGGAGGCGTTTTAATAGGAGATGCTAATCCAGACCCAGCGTTTGAACGAATCAATATATCTTTTCGGTTTGCTCGAGATCCTAAACGCGACAACGTAGCAATTCCCATTACAGCGAGGGCATTGAGCTTAGACGGAACTCTTGGCCTTATTGCAGCTAAGAAAGAAGGTTTCTTTGCTCGTTCTGCGTATGGTTCAGCTAACGGGATGGCTCAGAATGCTAGCGGCGGCGGATCAAATGTAGATTTAAAAGAGGTTTTGTTTCGTGCTTTGACATCAGGACTCGTTCAAGAATTTGGCAAGACATCCCAAGTAGAACAAAATCGTTCACAAGTTTTAACTCTTCAACCCAGTAATGAGTTTTTTGCAGAATTAACTGACTTTTTCCCGGGCGGTTCAAAATGATTTCTGAAGGATTTATTTTGGTCAGTCTTTTGATTGTACTCATTGGATCTGCATTAAAAGATTATTTTTCAAGTCTGACTTATCTCGAATCTATCTTGATTGGATCTATTTGCGCTTCGAGCTTTGTTATTATCTTAGGTTTACTTTGGGAGTTCAAATCAAAATCAGCTAAGGAGTGGCAAAAACGCCGAAAGCTTTGGGCAGAAATTCCAAAAATACTTACTATTGCATCTGATCAGTCTGTATTTTTAGGACAAGACGATTATCTGAAATCGAAACTTTATCTACCTGATTCTATTCGCAGACGTCACGTTCATGTTTTAGGGGCAACAGGTTCAGGAAAAACCGAAAGCGTTATTTTAAATTTTCTTAAACAAGACGTGAGACGTGGTTTTGGTGGAATCATTCTTGATGCCAAAGGAGATCATTCTTTTGTTGAAGCTCTTCAAAGCTTTGTGCCCAAAGAGCGGCTGAAAATTTTTGATCTAGGGTCTGAACTAAGTGCAACTTATGACCCTCTAGCAGCAGGGACAGGGCTTGAATCTGCTCAGCGGCTCTTTTCATCGCTTACTTGGAGTGAAGAGTATTATAAATCAAAAGCTCTTTCTACGATTCAAAGATTGTTTCAATCTCATATTCAGAAAGCAAAGCGAAACCCGACGCTCAAGAATTTAAGCTTCTATCTCGACGACCCTAATTTATTTTCAGATATGGTTAAAAGTGAAGTTTATCCAAGTAAAATGGCGTTGCAGGATTTCAAGGAACTCTCTGGACTTCGAGATCAGATTCGAACGCTTTGTACGGGTCATTTAGAAAATACGCTTTCTCCGACTGATACTGGCGATCTTGATCTGAGTGCGGCGAAAGACGGTGCGGTAATTTACTTTAGACTTCAAAGCCTCATGTCCCCACAGCTAGTAGGCATTGTCGGAAAACTAGTGATCAATCATTTGAGTTATCTTGCTGGAGTCTCGCATCGAGACGGGACGACTGAAAATCGGACTAGCCCATTTATTCCTACATATTTGGATGAATTTGCATCATTTGCGTGTCCTGAGTTTGCTGATTTGATTTCGAAGGCCAGATCAGCGGGTTTAGCGCTTCATTTTTCACATCAAAGTGTTGGTGATGTTGCCGAAGTATCGGAAGGTTTTTTGAGTCGCATCACTGACAACGCTGGCACTAAAATTGTACTCCGAATTAGCGATCCAGATTCGGCAGAATTTTTTGCGCGATCTTTTGGGACACGATTATATCAGAAGGTCACCCAGAAACTAACTCGTGCTGAAGACTTAGACGACCTGGAACTGGCAGGTGAAGGTTCGCTTCGTGAGGCACATCAGTTTCGTGCGTCACCGGATATGCTGAAAACACTACCTACAGGC